>NZ_OY780939.1:1200000-2400000 GCF_963675975.1 Halarcobacter sp.
TCACAATGCCAGATATGGATGGGATTACTGCTGTAAAACATATCATAAAAGATAATCCAGATGCAAAAATTATAATGGTTACATCTCACGGACAAGAAGATATGGTAATTAAATCTATTCAAGCAGGGGCTGTTGGATATATGTTAAAACCAATTACTGAAGATAAATTATCTCAAAGTATTGCAGAAGTGTTTCCTGAATATTCAAAAGATGATGAAACAGAAGATTTATATTTGTTAGATGATGATGAATTTTAGGAGTTCTTATGCAAGAGAATAGATTATTTGAAGCTCTATTAGATGTAATTCCCTTTGCTGCATATGCAGTTGATGTAGAAACTTATGAAGTTGTATATGCAAATAAAATGATGAGTGAAAGTCTATTTGCTCCAAGAGAGGAGTTTTGTTGGAAAAAAGTATTTGGGCAAGAAGAGATTTGTTCTTGGTGCAAAGTTCCTGATTTAAAACAAAGAAGTAGACAATATAAAAATGAGAAATTAATAAGTAGTTTTTTTGATGAAGCTACAGATAAATGGTTTCAGGCTTTTGATGAGCTTATTAGTTGGCCAGATGGAAGAACAGTAAAATATACTATTTTAGTAGATATTTCTGAACAAAAAGAGATACAAGCTTCGATGATTAAAACCCATGCAAAACTAGCTATTCAATCAAAAAAACTACAACAAGCAAATAAAAAATTAAAATATCTATCAGAAAAAGACTATTTAACAGGGATAGACAATAGACGAAGCTATTTTAAAAAAGGTATAGAATTATTTGAAGCTTCCCTTGATGAACCTTATGATTTATATGTTGCTATGTTAGATTTAGATAGATTCAAAAGTATAAATGATACATATGGACACAATATTGGTGATGAGGTTTTAAAAGAGTTTACACAAACTATTGAACTTTTATTAGATGAAAATGATATTTTTGGTAGATTAGGTGGAGAAGAGTTTAGTATAATTTTAGTTAGCGATAATCAAGATGATGTTATTGCAAAACTAGAAACAATAAAAAATAAAATAAAAGCTATAGATTTAAAAGTAGATGATAAATCTGTTAATGTAAGTGTTAGTATAGGTTTTGATAAAAAAATAGCTACAGATAAATCTTTAGATATTTTATTAGAAAGAGCAGATAAGTATTTATATGAAGCAAAAAATGAAGGAAGAGATAAACTTAAGTTTAGAGTGTAGATTATGAGAGAGTATTTATTAAATAATTGGAATAAAATATTATTAGTATTTTTTTCTTTTATCGCACTTTTTATTGCACTAAGTTTTACTATTGATGAAACTGCAAAAACAATGGTTGATGAGTCTTTCAAGCAAGCAGTAGTTGTTTTTGGTAGTGCAAAAGCTTTAAACGCTGTAATCTCCTTGGCTCAAGGCACTGAACTAAATTTACCTTTTGTAGTTGTAGCAATTGGCGAAGTTTTAGATCCCATAAATGATTTAGTTGAGCAGTTTGCTCTTGTTATGTTAGCTAGTTTAACCTCTCTTGGTATTCAAAAAATATTATTGGGTTTTGTTACCAATGAGATTTATAATGTAACTCTTTTTATTTTTGTTCTTACTTTTAATATTTGGTTATTTAAACGCTTTAAAAAAGATGAAGGATTAAGAACTCTTTTTTTTAAAATAACTTTTGTATTACTCTTTTTAAGATTTGCAATTCCTATGATAAGTTATGTAAATGATATCTCTTATAACTACTTTGTAAAGCCTGAATATAATATTGAAAAGTTAAATGAAAATATAGTAAAAGTAAAAAATAATGTAAGTGAAGTAACAAAAAATACAATCAAGCAAAAAGAGAATAACTCATTTTTAGAAAAAGTTATAGAAAAATTTGATAGCAATTATTATGAAAAAAAGATTGATGCGTATACAAATGCTGTTGATAACTCAAGTGAGTATATTATAGACTTAATTATTGTTTTTATTTTTCAAACAATAGTTGTACCAATAGTTTTTCTTTTTATATTGTACTTTTTTATAAAATCTATTTTTAATATAAGAAGAACCTAGATTATAGGTCTATTGTATCTTATATAATAAAGTGAAGGTAACGCAAGTCCAAATCCAATACCCCCAAGAACAATAATTGTTTTTAAAGAGTTATCAATAAATAAGGCTATTAAATCGGGTGTAACTCCATGGGCATTCATAGTTATTAGATTTATTATTGCTGCAAAGGCTTGTTTCCCTGGCAATAAAGGGATAATTGAAGCAATAGTATAAACAGGTCTTGGAACTATATATTTTCTAGACCAATAAAGAGCAATCATTCCAACTAAAGTTGATGCAAAAAAAGTTGATAATTCTAAAGAAAAATTTAAATCAATAAAAAATTTTCTAGAACAATAAGCTATAGCTCCACCATAAGCACATTTTAGTAAAGTATCTTTGGGAACATTAAAAACCATCCCAAAACCAACTGCTGGAATGGCAGCAAAAATAGCACTTATTAAATAGCTAATTAGGATTTCCATATCTTACCAACCTTGTAGATTTAAAACTGTAAAGGCAAAAACTATACCAACAGATGTTGCAGCAGTTAGCATAACAGCTTGCATCCAACGCCCCCATCCCATAGCAAGGTAACCTTTTACAGCATCTAATACAGAGTTTACAAAAGGGAAACCAGGAGCTAGTAGTAATACACTTGATGATAGTACAATATCAGGGGTATTTGTTAAATTAAAAATTTGAGCAAGTGCAGCAATTAATGTGGCAACAAAAGCAGTAATACCAAAGGTTATAATTAAAACAAATTTTTTTCTTGCTAATTCTTGTCTAACAAACATTGCTACAGCAGAAGCTAGAAAAGTGGTTGCAAAACCTTGCCAGTCTGCACCATTTAAGTATGAAAAACAAGCACAAGAAAGACCAACCATAAATACAATTAGCCATCTGTTATAATAGTTTGGTTTTATCTCTTTCATAGTTTTTATTACATAATCAACATCAAGTTTCTCTTTTTCAACTTTATAACACATCTTTTGCACATCACAAACAATAGACATATTGATTGGTTTATGGTGGGCTCTTCTAGTTGTAGTAACTGATTGGGTTTGTTTATTGCTTAAAGTAGTTAAAACAATTGCTGAAGGGATTAATGAAACTTCAACAGAATCAACGCCTAAGGCATTTCCTAATCTTTGTGCAATAGTTTCTATAAGTCTACTTTCTGCGCCAAATTCAAGCATTAATACAGCAGCTTTTATGATTGTTCTTGTTACTTTTGTTTGTTGTTCGTAGGTTAATCTATTCATCTATTTTATAAAATTCTTTATTTTTAATATTTTTCCATTATCATCTGCTATGTAGAGATTTCCTTTTGTATCAAAAGCAATCCCCTCTTGAGCATATTTTTTAGATAATTTTTTTGTATCTATTATTTTTGATTTTTTAATATCATAACTAATAATTTTAGAGTTTTTATCACTTATCATATAAAGAGTATCTTTATAAAATGTTAGACCAGAGATATCTTTGATTTCTGGATTTATAATATCTATTATTTTTAATTTTTTTTCTTCTAGTTTATAATCAAGGATTACAATAACTGAAGAATCTTCTTTTGGAAACATTTTTTTAGATTGATTTGAAGCATAAAGTTTGTTTTTATAAAGAGCTAAACCCTCTATCCCATCTCCACCTTTTTTTAGGAGCTTTATTTTTTTATATTCTCTATCGATTTTTATTTTTTTTACAATATCAAAACTTTTTTTGTCTACAACTATTATGGAATCTTTTTTTTCATTTATTAAAAGAAGTAGGGCATTTTCTTCATCAACTTCAACAGCTTCTAAATCATATTTTCCAAGCTTTTTTTCTCTTAAAATCTTTCCTTTTGTTGTAAGTTCATAAAGAGTTCCTTCATCATTTACTACAAAAAGAGAATCGGAAATATTACTATAGCAAATCCCAGAAGCTTCTGGAATATTAGCAATTACTTTTTCTTTTGCAAACAGATTTTGCATAAATAGTAGTGGTAGAAAAAGGGCGATTATACTTTTTATCATGTTATCTCTTTTTTTAAAGGTATTGATATAGTAAATAATGCACCAGTACACTTAATATCTTTAAAAATATATGAACTATTTACTACTTGTAATGAACCATTTAGGTGTTTAGTTACAATCTCATTTGACATATATAAACCTATACCTGTACCTTGGGATTTGTGTTTTGTTGTAAAATATGGTTCAAAAATTTTATCAAGTATTTTTTCAGGAATTCCACCTGCATTATCTTTTACTTTTATATGTAAATAGTTATCTCTTTTTATTGTTGATATAAATATGAATTTTTTCTCTAATTGCTTTGAATTTAATGCATCAACTGCATTATTAAAAATATTTAAAAGTATTTGTATAAGTTCACTCTCAATTGTTTCTATCTCTATTGTTTTAAGCTCTTTAACTACTTCAATATTCCATTTCTTAATTCTTGAACTAACAAGAGATAAGGATTTTTCAATAGTTGAATTAATAGAGAAAATCTCTTTTTCTTTTTTAGAGTTAAAAAAGTTTCTAAAATCATCAATTGTTTTTGAAAGGTATTGAGAGTGCTCATTTATAGATTTTACATTACTATAAAGCATCTCTTCAGAGATTTCATTTCCCATTTCTAATTGTATTTGTAAACCAGTTGAAGCAGTTGAAATAACTGATAAAGGTTGTCTCCATTGGTGTGCGATATTTTCTAACATCTCCCCTAAGGCAGCCATTTTTGATTGTTGAGCTAACATTGAATCTTTTTCTCTTTTTTGAAACTCTAAATCTTTTATTTTTGTTAAATCAAATATTGTTCCTACTATAAAAATAGGTTTATTATTTGCATCAAACCTTGTAACCTTTGTAGTAAGCTGAATATGTTTTAAAGTATTGTCTCTTAACAATATCCTAAATTCAATGATTTTTCTTTTATCACTTTTAATTGCTTTATAAAGATGATGTTTTACTTTTCTTTTTTCCTCTTCATGTACAAAAGATAAAAACTTTGTAATTGAGGGTTTTATCTCATTTGGATATAGTCCAAAAATTTTAAAATGTTCATTACTCCATTCTAGATGTTTAGTTTTTGTGTTATAACTAAAACTTCCTAATCTTGCTATTTTTTGCGCTTCATCTAATAAATAGTTTGTTCTACTTAGTTCTTTTGTTTTTAGTTCAACTCTTTTTTCAAGTTCTTGATTTAGATTTTTTAACTCTTTTGTTCTTTCATTTACAAGTAGTTTCAGAGTTTTGTTTCTATTCATATTTTGTTGATTAATGTAAATAAGTACAATAAATACTACAAAACCTACTGAAAGTATTATCCAAAAAACTGTGTAATCAATATTTTCTTTATATTGAATATTATTCCATTTACCTGCTATTTGAGAAACTTCACTTGGATCAAGAGAAGAGATTGCTTTATTTAATATCTCTTGCAATAATGGATAATCATCCCTTATCATAATAGCAACTTTATAAGTTAGACCAGTATTTCCACTTATTTTTAAATCATTAAGATTTAATTTGTTTATATTGTAAATTAGATTTGGTTTTATACCCACAAAAGCATAAACTTCAGAGTTTGATACTTTTTCAAGCCCCTCTTCAATATTTTTAACAGTAATTAGTTTTAAGTCAGGATAATACTCTTCAAGTAGTTTATGTGCAGTAAAATTCTTACCTACAGCAACTTTTTTATCATATAAGTAATTTATGCTTTCTATAAAATTTTCATCTTTTAATGTAACAATAGATAAAGGAAATTCAATGTAAGGTTTAGAAAAAATAGAATATTTCAATCTATCTTTTGTTTCTCCTACACTAAAAATAACATCAGCTTTTTTATTTTTAATTAAATCTAATTGTTCTGTAAATTTATTAGAAAAAAGATACTCAGAGTTAAGATTTAAACTTCTTGAAAGCATCTCCCAAATTTCAGAAGCCATACCCGATGGCTCACCTTTTTTATTTTTAAAAGTGAAAGGTTTCCAATCCTCTGAAACTGAAACTTTAAAAAGATGATTTTTAAGAAAATCTTTTTCTCTTTGAGATAATGAAAAACTCTTTTTGTAAATTTGTTGTTCTGTATTAAGAACCCATTTACTCTCAACTTCATATAATTCTTCATTTGTTAATTTTCTAAAACCTTTATTAAATATATCAATTAAATCTTTATTTTTTGAGATTGCTTTTATAGGAACATACTCTTGCAATAAATCTATAGGTTTAAGTTTATGAAAAAAATTGTTTCTTAATGAATAAAATTCAATTGCAAATTTATCATCAAAAATTAAATCAAGTTTTTTTGATAAAAAATCATTGAATAAAGTATCATAATCTTTATAAACTAAAGTTTGAGAAAAGGGAAAATTAGCGTCAATATGTCTTTTGTGATCTTTCCCTACAATCCCTATAAGATAAGAAGCTTGCTTACTGAAATCTTTACTAAAATCTTTATGTATAAAAAGTGAAGTTCTTGTTTTATAAATAGAGTATGATGATTGCATCCATGAATCATAAGGGTTTGTTCCTAGAAAAAAATCAACTTTTCCTGTTTTTGCAAGATCTATTGCATTGTCCCAAAGTTTTCCATTTACAAATTTAATTTTATAATTGTTTTTTTCTGCCCATAGATTCCAATAATCAATTAATAAACCTTCTGGGTGTCCATTTTCTAAATATGAGAAAGGTGCATATTCTGGATCATATGAAACTGTAAAATATTTATTTGAAGATGCATTTAAAATATGTGTAAGTATTAAAAGAAGAAAAGCAACTTTAAAAAAAGATTTCATTAAAATCCTGTATTGAATAATTTATTTATTATATCGAAGATAAATATAAAATAAATTGTATAAAAGGTTAAAAAATAGTGTTTTTAGGTTTGCCAATATAATAACCTTGTACATAATCGATTCCAAGTTCTTTTAAAATATCTTCTATCTCTTTTTTATGAACCATCTCTGCAATTGTTTTTAGTTTTACATTTTTTGCAAACTCAACAATTGATTTAACAATAATTTTAGAATTTTCACTTCTATCAATACTTTCTATTAGTGAGCTATCAATCTTAAGAAAATCTACTTTTAAATTTAATATATAAGAAAAATTTGAATACCCTGAACCAAAATCATCAATAGCCAAAGCTACTCCATACTCTTTTAGTTTTTTTGAGAACATTTTAACATGTTCAAAGTCTTGAATCTCTTCACTCTCTAAAAGTTCAATAATTAATTGTGAACCAATATTATATCTATCCAACATATCAAATAAGTAGTTTGTTGTTTCATTATTTAATATATCATCAATAGAGTAATTAATAGAAAATGTAATATCAGGTTTATCTTCAAAATATTCAAAAGCTTTTTTTATCATTCTTTGTGTTATTTGAGGATAAAATTTTGCTTTTTTTGAAATATTTAAAAATAAAATGGGTGCATAAACTTCATCTTTAAATATCATTCTTGCCAAACATTCATATTTTTTTATTTCACCAGTTTTTAAATCTTTAATAGGTTGGAAATAAGGTACAATATTGTCTTTCTCTAAAGAATCTTTTATATTTAAACTCCAAGTAATATGTTTAGAATACTCTTCTTGAAGCTCTAAAGCATTGTCAAACTCTTCATATAAAGTTCTGTTCTTTTTTGCTGTTCTAAGTGCTATCGTAGCCTTTTCAATGGCTCTACTTTTTGCATTGTAAACAACACCTATAGATGACTGTATTTGAATATCTGTATCTTGATATCTACAAAACTCACTATTTAGTGAATTTATCAAATTTATACAATATGTTTTTGATATTCTTTCTTGGGTTAATATGGCAAACTCATCACTATAAAGTCTATATACCTGATGAACTTTTTTTGTTTTTTCATAAAGATACATAGCAATTTGTTTTAAGATTGTATCCCCAACTTTTACCCCATAAAAATTATTTATCTCTTTAAAAGAATCGATATTAATGATTATTAAGGTGTTGTATTCATTCTTTTTTATATCCTCTTCTAGTTTGACTAAATTTGGTAATCTAGTAAGAGAATCAGTATATAAATTATCAATCAAAATGTCATAGTAATATTTTATTTTTCCCAAGAGTTCATTAAAATGTTTTTCTAAAATATGTAACTCTTTTATTCCTGGGTTTACATTTGATCTTTTAGAAAGGTCAGTATTTAAAGATATTTTATGAATAGCCCTTGTAAATCTATTTACAGGTGTGATAATTTTTTTATTAATAACAAAATAGAGAATAATAAAACAAACAAGTATAAATAAAACAAAAAATATTAAAAAATATGAGATTAACATATCAAGTGAAATTTTTATTTCACTTGGTGGATAAGTAATATCTAATACCCCATTTACATCACCAACTTTAGTATTGTAATGGCAAGTGATACACTCTTGTCTAACTTTCATTGGATAGAGGTATCTTATACTTCCATCTTCTAAAATTAGAAATTGTTTATCACCTTTTAAAGCTTTTTGAATATATGGATCATTTGCTATTGTAAGTTTATCTTCCTCATGAATACCCATGATTTCTTCAACTTTTTTACTTCTATATGAGTGTACTTTTAAACCTTCTCTAATATGTTCAAGCCTTTTTAATATTTGTACTAAATCCTCTTTCCCCCAACCCTCTTGCATTTTTGTATTCATTATTTCAAACACAAGCTCACTTGTTTTTTTTGCATCATCTTCACCTAAATTATTTAATGCAATTCTTTTTATGTATATACTTGAAATAAATATTGATATTATACTTGTTATTAAAAGGATGAATATAATTCGGAATATAAGCTTTTTATTTGAGATGGGTTCTTTTTTATTAAATCTAGATTTAGACACAAATTACCTTAACATTTAGTGTTAGAATGATAGAATAAATTATCTTAATATTAAATAATGAATTAATAAAAATAATTTTATTTTTTTCTAAGATAAAATATCTATCTAACTAAAGTGATTTTGTAATATAATACACCAACTAATTAAAAAGGTTATATTTGAAAGAGTTAACTCATTACTATAATAAGAAAGATATTTTGTTTAAAGAGATAGAAGAGATTGCTCCAAAAGATTTGAAATCCAGAAAAAAAATTAAAATATATGTCGCAACTTCAATACAAAAAGAGTATTATGCAATTTTTATAATAGATAGTAAAAGTAGATTTATTAGGAAAAATGCTGAAGACTTGATGTTGTTATTGGAAAATTTAGTTTCATATCAAGAACACAATTTTAAGAAAAAGGAATTATTAATTTCAAGTCCTATTTGTTCAAAAGCAAAAAAGTTACTAGAAAATGATAAATGGAGAGTAAGAGTTGATTTTATGTGATATAGGTAATACAACTTATCATTTTTTGATTGATGGAATTCATAAAAGATACTATTTAAATGAGAAATTACCTGAATTTAAAGAAAGAATTTATTATATTTCAGTAAATGATAATGCAGCAAAAGTGTTAGAAAACACCCACAATGATTGTATAAATCTTGAAGAATATCTTGATTTTGATACAGAATATAAAGGAATGGGTATAGATAGAAAAGTTGTATGCTTAGGTGTAGAAAATGCTGTTATAGTAGATGCAGGAAGCGCTATTACAGTTGATATAATGGAAAATGCAGAACATAAAGGTGGATTTATTTTACCTGGAATGTCAAGTTTAAAAAAAGCATATAAAGAGATATCTTCAAAGCTAGACTATGAAATTAATACAAAGGTAAACTTAGATACAATACCCCTTTGTACACAAGATGCAATGTCTTATTCTATTTTACAATCTATAATTTTACCAATAAAAGAGATAGCTAAAGAGAAAAAGATAATATTTACAGGCGGAGATGGAGAATCTTTGAGTAAATATTTTGATAATTGTATCTATAAAGATGATTTAATATTTAAAAATATGAAAGGGATAATTGATGCTAACAATTGCATTGCCTAAAGGAAGAATTGCAGAAGATACTTTGGAAAAGTTTGAAAAGGCATTTGATGAAAAGTTTGTTTTTGAAGATAGAAAACTAATTTTAGAAAAGAGTGGATTTAGATTTTTAAATGTAAGAAATCAAGATGTTCCTACATATGTAATGCATGGTGCAGCAGACTTAGGTGTAGTTGGATTGGATGTTTTAGAAGAAAAAGAGTATGACCTTATAAAACTTCTTGATTTACAACTTGGAAAGTGTAAAGTTGCTTTTGGTCTTGTAAAGGGTGAAGAGTTAGATTTTACAAAAAGCCAAATTACAGTTGCAACTAAACATGAAAAAATTGCAAAAAGATATTTTGAAGAGAAAGCTATGGCTGTAAAGATTATCAAGCTATATGGTTCTATTGAATTGGCACCTTTAGTTAATCTTGCTGATTGTATTGTTGATATTGTTGAAACAGGTACAACTATGAAACAAAATGGACTAGAAGTTGGACCAACTATTATGGAAAGTTCAGCACATTTAATTGCTAATAAAAACTCATATTATGCAAAAAAAGATTTAATATTTAATCTAAAAGATAAGTTAGAAGCTGTACTTTAATGGGATTAGATTTATACTCTAAAATAGAGCCTTTTTTAGATTTTCAAGAAGAGGTATATGAACTGCATAAAGAGTTTTTATCTTTTGTAATGGATAAAAACTTAGACAACATTTTAGATATTGGTTGTGGTCAAGGATACTTTTTAGAGAATCTTTTAATAAATAAAAAAAACTGTTTTGGTATAGATTTAAGTAAACAACAAATTGAGTTTTGTAAAGCAAAAGGTTTAACAAATGTGGATTCTATTGCTTTAGAAGATGTTACACAAAAATATGATTGTGCTACAGCTATTTTTGATGTGATAAATTATATTCCAAAAGATATTTTAAAAAGTTTTTTTCAAGATACAAATAAAGTATTAAACAAAGATGGATATTTTATTTTTGATGTAAACTCATATTTTGGTTTTAGTGAAGTTGCACAAGGTTGTATCACTATAAATTTAGAAGATAAATTTATTGCAATAGATGCAATATTTGAAGATGAAAAACTTATAACTGATTTAGTACTATTCTCTAATAGGGATGATAACTTATATAAAAAAGAAGCTGACAGTATTACTCAGTATTTTCATGAAATAACTTATCTTAAAAACCTTTTGACAACTTGTGGTTTTAAAGTTGAGCAGATAAAAGAGTTTAATCTTCATGGTTATGAAGAAGCAGACAAACTAATATTTATTTGTAAAAAAATCTAATTTTGTAATCAAAATATCACTATCTTCTACTAATATATAAAAAATATTTAGGTAGTTGATATGAACTTACGTAAACTAATGCTTATCTCTATAAGTATTTATGTTCTTATAATTTTTACAGATTTAAATGATATTGTCTATGCTAAAGTAAATAGTGTTAAAAATGATATTAAAAATGTAAACTCTTCTTTAGAGTTATCAAATTACAAAGTTTCAATTGAAGCAAAAGAGATTAAATCTATAAAAGACAACTTATCTGGAATAACATATTGTAATGAAACAAATACTCTTTTTGCAATTACAAATAGTCCAAGAGATATTTATGAGTTAACACTGGATGGTGAAATACTTAGAAAAATAGAGTTAATTGGTTTTAGTGATACTGAAGGGATTAGCTATTTGTATGATAATCTATTTGCCATTGTAGATGAAAAAAATCAACAAGTTTATACTTTTCCTATAAATAAAGATACAAAAAAAATAGATATATTTCATCTAAGAGATGTATTTACTCTTAAGATAAATACCTATGAAAATTTTGGATATGAAGGTGTTTCATACAATAAAAAAGATGATGTAATATTTATTGTAAATGAAAAATTTCCTTCAGAGTTAATAAAAATAAAAAATCTTATCAGCAAAAAAAATATGAATATCTCTTTTGGAGATGGAAAAACTGTATTTAACAATTTTATGGGGGATTTTTCTGGAATATATTTTGATTCAAAAAGTGAAGATTTATTGTTTTTAAGTGATGAGTCAAAAATGATTGCACAGATTGACCAAAATGGAACACAATTAAGTTTTATTCAACTTGAAAAGGGTTTTTTAGGTCTAAAAAAAAATATACCTCAAGCTGAGGGGATAACTATGGATAAAGATGATACTCTTTATATTGTTAGTGAACCAAATCTTTTTTATTCATTTAAAAAAGAGAAACTATAGGTGCTCTAATTCAACTCTATTTTTACCTAATGATTTAGCTCTGTATAATGCATCATCAGCTCTTTTAAAAAGCTCAATCTTATTATCAGAGTTGTGGAATTGTGCAAGTCCTAAAGAGCAGGTAACTTTGTTTATCTTTTCAAAATCAAAGTTTTCTATTGTTTGCCGTATTTTTTCTGCAAAAAATGTGGCGTGTTCAAGATTTGTTTTTGGTAAAATTACCACAAACTCTTCACCACCCCATCTAGCAACTATATCACTTCCTCTAGATTTTGTTGTTAAGATTTTTGATATATCTTTAAGTACTTCATCTCCAAAAAGATGTCCATGATTATCGTTTAATAATTTAAAATCATCTATATCAAGTATCAACATACAGAAAGTTTCATCTTTTAGATTAGAAAACTCTTCAATATGGCTGTCTAATAGTTCATCAAATTTTTTTCTATTGTATAGTTTTGTTAAGTGGTCTAATGCAACTTTTGTTTCCAACTCAGAGGTTATTTGCATAAGGTGTTCATTTGTTTTGGATATTTTACTACCTTCCTCTTTTATAAGTTCAATCCACTTATTATAGAAAGTTCTTAAAAGCTCTTTTTGTGTTATAACTCCAGATATTTTTCCATCTTTATTTACTACAACTATTCTTTTATAGTGTTTCTTTTTTATAAAGTTAATTGCATTTGAAATAGTGGTGTCATCATATAAAGTATCAACGGGACTTGTCATATAATCTTTTATTGGTTTTGATAAGTCATAATCATAACGGATAACATCAATAAAGTCTTTAGTAGTGAAGATACCTTTTGGTTTATACTCTTTATTTAAAACAAGTATAGCATCTGTAGCACTATTATCTTTTAATAAAGAGATTGCCTCAAAAGTTGAAGAGTTTTCATTTGTAGTTATAGCTTTATATTGGTGAATTAATGATGAAATAGTTTGTTTTTCCATAATTAATTGAGGGTCAATATTATTTACAATATCTGTATATGAAACTATACCTAATAACTCATCTTTGTGTGTTATTACCATATATTCATCACTAAAATCAATATAATTTAAAACAGTTAATAGGTTCATATTCTTATCTAAAGCTTTTGCTTTAGGAATATTTAGTTTATATAAGGCAGTATCTTTATTGATATTTTCAATTTTAAATTGAAGTAGTTCCCTTGTTGTTAGTATATGAAAGCAGTTTTGTTTTTTGTTTTCTACAACTATTGTTCTTAAATTAGCTTTTGATAACTTATCAACTGCTTCATCTAATGTTTTTTCTATCCCAATAGAAACCACATTTGTAATAGATATATCATATACTGTAGGGATCATTATAGTCCTATTGCAGCTCTTATAACTTCCATTTTAGCAGAAGCCACTTTTCTAGCTTTTTTAGCACCAAAATCTAAAATCTCTTTTACTTCCGCTGGATGATTTAAAAGATAATCTCTTTTTTCAGTAAATGGCTCAAAATGTTCATTTATTTTCTCAAGAAGAGATAGTTTAAAGTGTCCATAACCTTCTCCTGGAGTTGCATATCTTTGTTGTAACTGTTTTAGTTCATCTTCACTCATAAATAGTTCACAAAGTTTATATACATTACAAGTAGTATAATCTTTAGCTTCATCTAACTCTTTAGAATCAGTTACAATAGACATAACTTGTTTTTTAACACCTTTTTTTGTTCCAAACATATCAATTGTATTTCCATAAGATTTTGACATTTTAGCTCCATCAGTTCCTGGAACTGTTGCAACCACTTCATCAACTTTTGCTTCTGGCATAACAAGAATATCTCCATAAACATTGTTAAAACTAGTTGCTATATCTCTTGTCATCTCCACATGTTGGATTTGATCTTTTCCAACTGGAACAATATTTGAATCATATAGTAAGATATCTGCAGCCATTAAAACTGGGTATGAAAACAATCCATGGTTTGCTTGGATACCTTTTGCAGTTTTATCTTTATATGAATGGGCTCTTTCTAATAATCCCATTGAAGTGTGATTTGATAATATCCAGTATAATTCAAGAACCTCTTTAACATCACTTTGTACCCAAAATGTAGATTTCTCTGGGTCCATACCTAAAGCTAAAAAGTTTACAACTGCTTCAAAAATATTTTTTTCTAAAATCTCTTTGTCTTTTACAGATGTTAACGCATGATAAGAAGCAATAAATGCAAAAAGATCACCATCATTTTGCGATTCAACCATTTTTTTAATCATTCCAAAATAGTTACCAATGTGGATTGTTCCACTTGGTTGAATTCCTGATAATATTCTCAAAATAAAATCCCTTAATTAATTTTTTGGAATTATATCTAAATTATCAATAAGAGCTAGTTAAGTAGCTGTTTATGTATTTTTGAATCTATATGGTCTAAATGTAATTGTAAATTATAATATTCACCCATAAATGATAAAGGAACCTTTGTTTCTTTACTTATCTCTTCTCTTAGTTTTTCTATATCTTTCAAATAATTGTTTAAAGTCTGTTTCTCTGCTTTATCTATCTCATTATCAATCTCTCTAATCTTTTCATACCATCTATATATTTTTGATCTCATTGTCCAATTATATAAAGGGAAAACACCTTTAAATAAAGGAAATAATAGTGTTAAAAGAGGAATTAAGAGTATTTTTAATCTATCTATATTTGAAGCTATCCAATAAGGAAATATTTTTTCTAACCAAGTATCTCCATATTTAAAATATTTATCTGCTTCTTCATCAAGTTCTATTTTCATATTATGTGAACTTGGAAATTGATTTGCTTTTGCAAATAGGTCTTTTTTACTATGTACTTCTACAACTTTTTTTAGAACCAATCTTTTTAATTCCTCTGAGAAATCTTCCCTTACTATTAAATTTGCAGTAGTAGAAAGGATATTAACATTATCATCTGGAAGGTTTTTATATAAATCTAAAGTTCCTTCATATAAAGTCAAAGCTTCAAGAAAAGTATATTTTCTACTATAAGCTCTGGCTCTTTTAAAACTAAAAAGATTTATTTTAGGGTCTGCTAATAAGTCATTTATTATAGGTGAGTTATGTGATGAAACTATAAAAAGAGCATCAATTTCACCTTTTTTTAGTGCCAGGCTAGCTTCTTTATTATTTAAATTTAAGATTTCTGCATTGTTATTGTTAATTCCATTGTCGTTTAATATTTTGTTAGCTAAATCTCTCGTGCCACTGCCCATATTACCTATTGAGATCTTTTTTGAAATTAATTGAATAATATAATCAATTGTAAAACCCTCATTTTTATAAAACACCCAAAGTGGCTCATAATATATAGATGCAAGGGACTTAATATCTTTAATATTTGAATCAAAGGTTGTACCATTTTGTATAAAAGCTATATCTGCTTTTTTCTCTTTAAGAAGCTCAATATTTTCTATTGAACCAGCACTTGTTATGATATTTACTTTTACTTTATCTTTTTCAAGAAGTTTTTTATATTCTAAAGCAGTTTTATAATAATTTCCATCTTTAGAACCTGTTGCAATTGTAATCTCTTTTTTAGGACTTGGTTGTATAAATTGAGCGGTAAAATAAAATGCAAAAAATATTGTGGCAATAATGGGCAAAAATAGAGTAATAAACTTTTTCATTAGAATCTCTCAAATTTATAAGATGTTAGATTATATCAAAAAAGTTTTTATTTCTATATTTGCAAACTTTTTTTGATATTTAGAGCTCTATTCTTCTCATAGGGGTTATTTATAGCTTTTTGAAGATATTTTTTTGTTTCTTTTTTATCTTCTAATTCATTAAAACTTAAAGCCAATAAGGTGAATTTTTGACCCTCTTCTTTTGAAGCTCTCTTTGTATTAAGTTTTTTTAGTGTTCTTATACTTTTATTATATTCTTGCTCATTAAAATGTATATTTGCTAAAAGTAGTTGATATTTAGCATCTTTACCAAAATCTGAATTTGTAAGTAATTGCTTAACTTTATTTTTTTGTTTTGCATAATTGTAGCAAGAGACTAAAATTTCAAAGTTCTTTTTGTTGTTTACTAAATATCCTTTATTTATTGCTTTTTCAAGAGTTTGGGCAGCTTTTAAATATAATTGGTTTTGAATTAATACATTTACAAAATATAAACTATTTTTTTCTATATTAACTCCACCCCTTTTATATGCTAATTCGAAAGTTGATAAAGCTTTTTTAGGGTTTTTAGTTTCTTGATAAAGAGCTACTAATTGAAGCCAATAGTTTTCATTTTTATGCCAAATAGTAACCATCTGTTTTAGGGTATTAATAGACTCTTTATAGTTTTTTAGTTCAATATATGAAGAATATAATATTTGATAGTAACTTTCTTTTTTCTCATTTTTAATAGATTTTTTTATATAAGAGATACTATTTATATAATCTTTATTGTAAAAACTTGCGTATGCTAGACTTTCATTAACTTCTGTTTGGTTTACAAAGCTACTTTTTAATAAAGGTTTTAAGGTTTGAATTGATAATTTGTAGTTACTTTTTGATAAATAGATTTTTCCCAAAGATAGTTTCATACTATCAAGAGTTTTAGGTTCCAATGCATTTAGTTGGATAATCTCTTTATAGTATTTTATTGCATTTGTATAATTATTTGAATTGATTGCAATATTTGCTAAAGTTTGTAATACAAAAGATTTCTCATATCCATTTAAAGTGTTTTTTAAAAGATTCTGAAGCTTACTTTTTGCTTCTTTATTTTTATTTTGTTCAATTAATTTTTGTGATTCAATTAATATCTTATAACTTTTTTTAGACATACTTTTTGACTCTTTTGTATATAAAAAAGAGAAACACAGTAATAAAGCGATTATCATTTTTATCATTTTGCCAACCTAAAATTAAATTTTATAGATGCATCTTTTTCATCTTTAGAGGGTTTAAATCTCCATTTTTTGATTGCAGTAATTGCACTGTCTTCAAAAAAACCTTGAGGGTTAGAATCTAAAATTTTTACATCAGAAACATTACCATTTTTTGAGATGTGAAATTGTAATTGGACATATCCCTCTTTACTTCTAACCTTTGCTCTTCTTGGATATAAAGGATTCACTCTTGTGATAGTTTGTAAATTATTTGCATCAAACAGTCCACTATCTACAGAGATTTGAGCTCCATTTAATGAAGATATTGCAGAGATATCAATATTTTTTGCAACACTTAAAGGTTTGATTTTTATATTTTTATTTATTTTTGTCATTTTTGTTTTTACAATATCAAGTCTTTTGGGCTCAATTTTTTTTACTGGCTCTTTTGGTTTTATTCTTTTCTCTTTTTGAACTTTTATGTCTTTTTGTTCCCTTAAATAATTAAGAACAATTGGCTTTTCTTTTTTTTCTAGAACTGTATTATCAGCAGCAATCATTTGTTGCATTCCAAAAAAGATTCCAACACTTATACATATTGCAAACCCAAAAGAGTAAAGAAGTCTCATGTTAATTCTTTAAAGTAGATACTGAGATATTTGTAATTCCAGCAAGTCTAACTTGATCCATAACTTTTACTAAGGTTCCTGTTTTTGCCTCTTTGTCTGCTTGAATTACAATACTATTTTGTGAGTTAGTTGCTTTTAGTCTCTCTATATTAGCTCTAACTGCTCTTACATCAACCATTCTTTTATCAATCCAAATCTCATTACTATTTCTTATTGCTATTAATATATTTGCTTCAGTTTTTTGTTGACTTGTTGCGGCACTTGGTCTATTTACTTCAATACCAGCTTCTTTGACAAAAGATGTAGTAACAATAAAAAATATAAGCATAATAAAAACAACATCCAACATTGGAGTTAGATTTATTTCAGAATCTTCATTATTTACTTTTTGTGAGAATCGTCTCATTATATAACCTTTGATATATCAATATTTAGTTTCTCTATTTGGTATTTAATAGACAGCTCAAGTCTTTTTTCAAATAAAATTCCACTAAGAGCTATTACCATTCCAGCCATTGTTGGAATAGTTGCCATGGAAACTCCATTTGCCATAGATTTTACATCACTAGTACCTTGTATCGCCATCACATCAAAAACCTCAATCATCCCTGTAACAGTTCCTAATAAACCAACCAAAGGGCAAACTATAATAAGTGTTTTTATAAAACTAAGCCCAAAATTTAGTTTTTGTTTTGATTCCTCTACAATGAAATTTTTTATTGCTGTTTTAAATTTATCTTCATAAGTTTTTTCTTTAACTTCAAGGAGCATTAACTCTTTGTGTTTTTTATAACCATGATATAAATAGATATATCTATCTAAAATCAAGGTCCAAAGAAAAATAGCAATAATAAATACCACATAAAGTACAACTCCACCTTTTTCAAAGAAAGAGTTGAAATCATCAAAAAATAAATCAAACATCTATTTAATTCTTTCTGCCATCATTCCCATACTTTGCTCTTCTAAAATAGAAACAATAGCTTCTGATTTTGAAGAGATATATGTATATGTAAAAAGTAAAGGAATAGCAGTAACTAGACCTAAAACAGTTGTAATCAATGCAGTTGAAATACCTCCTGCCATAAGTTTTGGATCACCTGTTCCAAATAGAGTGATTGCTTGGAATGTTGCAATCATCCCTGTTACTGTTCCTAATAATCCAAGTAGAGGAGTTACGGCAGATAAAAGCTTTACAAACCCTTGACCTTTTTTTACTTTATTAGTTTCTTGAAGTATTGATTCAGCAAGTTTTAGTTCTAAATCATCGATATCATAGTTTTTATATTTTTTAAATACTCCTATTACTTTTCCTAAAGGATTACTCTCTTTAGGATTAGCTAAATCTTTCATCTGTTTTTTTATCTTTTTAAAGTAGATATTTAACAATACACTTTTATATAAAGCAAAAATAAGACCTATTAAACCAAGAGCAATGATAATATATCCTACTGCTCCACCTTGTTTTATCCTTTGCATTAGGGTTGGTTGGTTATTTAAAAGTTCAAATAAAGTTCCCCTTGTAGGGTCAATAACAAACATATTATTGTCACTACCAAATAAAGAACCATCTAGATCTGGTTGAGTAGAAAGTTCAACTAAAGATTTCATATCATTTGAATATTTTAAATACTCACCATCTGCAACAGCTGCAAATAATCCAACTCTTGTAACCTCTTTAGTAAGTTTTTCTCCATTGTTTAAAATAACAGGAGCTTCATATTTTTCTACATTTCCACTTTTAATTATCTCATCTAACATACCATGCCAAAGAGATTTTAACTCTTCAATATTTGGAAGTCTTTTTGAGTTTGAGAATTTATCAAAAACAGCTTCTGTTTCAGGTTTTTGAGATGCTGTTAGTGAGTTTTGAAAGTTTGTTAAAAAGTCTGCTGAGGTTTGTCTTACACTACCAAACATCTCCCCTAAATCACCGGTTTTTTCTGAAAGAAGAGCCTCTTTTTGACTTAGAATCTCTTCATTCTTATCTAAGGTATTTTTTAGTTGAATACTTTTTTTTGATTCTTTTGCAAGTTCAGCTTTTGCTGCTTTTAAAACTGCTTGTTGCTGTTTTTCATTTTTTATAAACTCTTGAAGTCTTTGCTGTTCCTCTTTTATCTCAACTGCGGCATCTTTTTTTATATCATTTAATAAGTTATCTAAATTAATTGCACAAAGTGAACTAAAAAGAAGTGAAAATAGTATAAATACTTTTAACATCTAGAACTCCTCTTTTGTTTTAAATGGTAATTGTAAAAAGGCAACATTTTCATGTTTTTTTGCTATTTTAATACCTTTTCTAATATTTGATTTTACAGTTGAATTATCAATCTCTTGCCATGTTTTAGAGTTTTTGTTCCAAGTATAATAATCTTTTGCATTTAGTGATTGTTTATATAAAGCGACTCTTCCTATTCTTAAAAAGTTAAAAGTTGTATTATCTGTAGTCTCTTGGTAAGTCTCAATATTTTTTGCGTAGTCATATTCTATTTTAAAAGCTTCTAAAATAATTCTAAACTTTTCAGCTGTTTTTATATCTGCTCTATCTAAAGTTTTTTCAAGATTTTCAATTCTTTGATTTCTTTCATCAAGTAAAAAAGGAGTGTCAAGTGAAACTAGTTTTTTAAGACTTTTAATCATATCACTCATTAGAGGATATATATTTTTTTGTGTTTCTTCTATATCTTTGATTTGTTGTTCAATGTCATTAAGTTCTTTTTCTTGTGAGCTGATGATATTGCTTAATTGCTTATTGTATTTATTAGTACTTTTTATCTGCTCATTAGTGTAACGATACTCTTCAATTAGTCTATTCTGTTTTTCATCATGTTTATCAATTTGATTTTGATATTTGATTAATTTGTTATTTGTATTTTCAATTACATTAATAGATTTTTCAATTTCATTTGAAAAAACAATACTATTAATGAAAATTAAAAGAAAACTGAGTTTTTTTAAATTCATTTAAAACAATCCTTCAAGTTTATATTTTGAGAATTATAATCAATATTAAATAAAAGAAAACTTATTTTTAAGTAAAACATGACAAGAATCATGAAAAGATTATATATTTTTTATACAGTTCATGACTCTTAATATGGATACTTTATCTGTTTTGTTTAAGTTCTTTCATCAATCTATTTGTATTTAAAATACTTATTATAATTGTTGCTATTAGTAGAACAAATGCCAAGATTATTGAGTAAGTTGTAGCTTTACTTGTGGAAATTTCCATATTGGTTCTACTTGGTTGTTTAGCTTCTTTTTTTTGTTCTACTTTTTTAAAGCCATCTTTTGGTGGAATTCCATCTTTGAATACAGTATGTCCTGCTCCCCCATCTAAAACAACTTTGTAGGGAATTTTTGGAATATTTACAGTTAATTCAGAATTATCGTCAAGTCTTTTTTGAAATAAAATTTCATTTGAGTTAACTGCAATAAGTTTTACCATAGCTCCTGCGGCACTTTCTCCTGTATTGAACATACCTACTATTGTTATTGTTCCATCTTCATTATCTATTAAATTAAGAACTATAGAATGGGAAAATAAATATATAGGCAATATTAAAATTAAGATAATTTTTTTTAGTTTTTTCATCATTTAACCTTGATTTTTATTTGGCCAAAAAGTTTTGGCATTTTCTCTATTTTTTGGAAGTAGTATTGATATAAGTATTAGAATAATTCCTAATAAAACTAGTGCAAAATCAACTCCAAATATATTAGTTAATCCAGTATTTATAAGTGTAAAAGGTGTGATTTCTAAATAAATATTATGGAATATCACTGATAATATAAAGATTATTCCTCCTATAAGGAAAAACTCTTTTGCAGCTTGGTAAGAGTTGATTCTATAAAAAGACCAAAATAGGGTAAATAACCAAGTATTATAAAAAATACCTTTTTGCCAAAGAACCCTTTCTTCTAAATTAAAAGGTAAAGTCCACTGAAGGAAAAAAAGCATTGCTGTTGCTGGTATAACCCCAATCATAGATGCTAAAGAGAATTTACCAAGCCAATGGTAAAAGCTAATTTTAGAATCAAATTTTTTAGCTTTTTTTTCAAGCCAAAGCATTGTTCCAAAACCTATTGCTACACAACATAAAAGCATAGAAAAAGCAACTAGTAATCTAGAAAAAATATCAATACCAAATAAAAAATGTAAAAAGAATATTGATTCAGCTATAAAGACTGGCCAAGAGTTATCTAAAACTTTTTTTTCTTCTATCAATTTTGATGTAACAGCACTAAGTGTTATAGAGGGTTGATTAAATATTCCACCATTTAAAAAAGGTTTATATGGATTATAAGCAATTAATTCCACCCTTGCTGTTTTGTCATTCCAATTTATTAGTTTAATTTGTTTGAATTCTAAATCTGGATTAATACTTTTTGCTTTTATTAGTAGTTGGGAAACAGGTTGCATAATAGCTTTTTCACCATCTTTTTTTATGGGCTCTTTTTGGGAAAATAGTATTTTCCCAACTACTGCATCAATAGCTTTAGCCTCACCTTTTGTAAGCATCATTGACATTGGTTGGGCACTTACTAATCCCACATTCA
Organism: Halarcobacter sp.; assembly: GCF_963675975.1. Lineage (NCBI taxonomy): Bacteria > Pseudomonadati > Campylobacterota > Epsilonproteobacteria > Campylobacterales > Arcobacteraceae > Halarcobacter > Halarcobacter sp. Next base: position 1,222,212 of record NZ_OY780939.1, read on the forward strand.
TAACAGCTCCACTTAACACAATAAGAATAAAAGGTAAAAATAGCCAAGTAAAAACTTTTACATGGATTTTAGAAAACATAGCCTGTTGATTTCTACCTTTATTATTAAAATTAAATAGATAAATTAGAATCAATCCTGTAATTATAAGAACAAGGGTACCAACAGCAACAAAACCAAAAGAGAGTCTACCAATGAAGTTAAGTGGTGCTCCATAGTGTAGTTCATTTAAAAAGTTTGCTAAATCTGATTTTTCTTTACTCTCTTCTTCAATTTTTTTGCCACTTGAAGGATCAAATACTACAGGTTTTACAAACCTATGGGAAACACTTACAAGTGGGTCACCCATCCTTCCTGGTAGATTTATTAAAGCATTATTTTGGGGGAAAGTAGGGTCTTTAAATGTTTCATTTATAATTGAATTATAGTCTATTTTTGTGATATCAACTTTTTGAACATGTCTTGAAGGTTTTTCCCAAGTTTTGATATAAGGAAGTGTAATAGCGAAAATACCAAAAAAAATTGATATGTACATTATTAAAGAAAAAGTTATACCAGCAGCTACATGGATTCTAAAAAGTCGTTGTTTGAAAACTTGAGATTTTTTCATTTATTTTCCCTTAGTATAAAAAATATAAAAATATTGAAAAGATTATAGAGGGGATTAAAAATCTTAAAAGAGCCTCTAATTTTGTAAAAGACAAACTAATCCAAATAGTAACACCAGCCCAAGCAAGAGTATTAAACATAATAGAAATAATCGCACTTTTTTGAATCTCTGTTGGGATTAAAAAAGCTAATAGTGTCATACCAAGATATGCCACTATTAAGCCTCCAAATATTGAAGTTATAATTCTAAATAATCCTATTTTTGACCCATTTGATTCAGGTGTAGATAAATATTTATAAAGTGAATTCATTTAAGTTCTTCCATTAGAATGAGTAACTAACCGCAAGGGTTGCACTTCTAGGTTCACCTATTTGAACTCTACTTGTTGAAGCAGTTTCTGCATATAATTCATCAGTTATATTTTTAAAGTTAAGATTAACTTTCCAGTTACCTTTTTTATATCCAATCATTGCATTATAAATAATAGATGAATCTAATTTTATATTATTATTTGTATCAGCAAATCTTGTTCCAATATATCTTGCTCCTGCACCTACATAGATATTTTTCAATCCTATCTCTCCTAAATCATATGTTGTAAAGATATTTGCACTATGTTTTGGAACACCTGTCATTTGATTATTATCATTGTCTAAATCTTTTGTTTTTGTATATCCGTATGAACCTATAATTGACCATCCTGGTAATATTTCACCACTTAAATCCATCTCAAAACCTTTACTTTTTTGTTTTCCACTTGAGATATAGTATAAAGTATTTATAGGATCAGCTTGTGCGACATTTTCTTTTTCAATTTGAAATAAAGCAGTTGTAAGTGTAAAATTGTCATTAAAAAGTTTTTGTTTAAGTCCTAACTCAAACCCTTTTCCCTCTTCTGGATCTAAAAGTTCTCCCTCAACATTTATATACGAAGCAGGCTGCAGATTAAATGATTTTGAATAGTTTGCGTATACAGTTGTTTGAGGAGTAATCTTATATACTAAACCAAATTGAGGAGTATATGCTGAAGTATCATATTCATTATATGTGTTTCTTACATTATTTTTATTTTCTGATTTAACTTTGTCATATCTTAAACCCGCACTAAAAATTAAACTATCAGTAATATTTAAATGGTCTTGAATAAATCCACCAAATGTTTTTGTTGTAACATCTGAGTTTACATATTCAAAGGCGTTTGGATGTTGTAACGATGAAGTTAAAGGAAGATAGTTTGGATAATTTGCATTTAGATAATAAGGGATTGAAACATCAAAATCACCAGTTGTTTTAGTTTCAGATTTTTTTGCATCTAATCCTAAGCTTATTCTATTTCTTAATCCAACTAAATAAAACTCTTTATTGATTGTAAATTGTGCATCATGTTCTTCTGAATCAAAATGCTGGGTAGCATAATATCTTAATATCTCATTTGTTGCTTCATTATAGCTACTTACATTATATATTGAATCATTGTCTCTTCCTAAATCAATATATCTATATCTAAAGTTTGAATTCCAAGTATCAAATGTACTTTCTAAATCAAAACCGATAATTTTTTGAGTCTTATCAAATTCTGCATCTGGATTGGAAGTAACTAAATTTTTATCTCCTACTATATCCCCATGGCTATTTACAAAAGTACCATAATCAGAAGGTGTTGTCTCATCAAGATATTCTGCCATCATTGTAATTGTGTGATTATCATTTATATCATAAGCAAGTGATGGAGCAATAAAAACTCTTTTTGTATCGGTATTAAAATCTTTTGTATCTTCTTCATGTAAATATGAAGAGATTAATCTATATCTTAATGAACCATTATCATTGATAGAACCACCTATATCAATCTTTGGACTAAATGATGGGTTTGATTTAACTTCAAGCAGTATTTCACCATGATCTTCTTTTATAGGTTTCTTTTTTACTAAATTAATTAAACCACCTGGCTGCGATTCTCCAAATTGTAAAGAATCAGGACCTTTTAAAACTTCTACTTTTTCAAAATTAAATATTTCAGTATTTGTGATTGCATTATCTAGATTAAAACCATCTCTTAAAATAGGAACCCCAGAAAATCCTCTAATGATATATATATTGTTTCTTCCATTATTATCCCCACTAAATGAAGTATTTGAAGACATAGTAACAATACTTGTTAAGTTTTGTGGTTGGTAGTCAAATAAAAAATCTTCATTAAAAACTTGAATAGATTTTGCAGAATCTTCTAAATCAATATTCGTTCTGTTTATTTCAACTTTTCCTTCGGTTTTATAGTTGCCAACTATTTTTTCTACAATTGTAATATCGTTAAGTTTTTTTGCATTTGAACTCTCTACTTCATCAGCTAAAAGTGAAGTTGTAAGTAGTGCAGAAAGTGTAATTGAAATTGTTTTTCCAAATTTAGATACTTTCATTAATTTCTCTCCTCAAAATTTATTGGGAAGAATATTAACATATATTGATAGTTGTTATCAATATTAAAATATCAAAAATGGGAAATTTTTATCTAAGAAAAGGAAATTATTTATTAAACTTTTTTTTGTAGTTTGTTGGAGTTATTCCATAAAATTTGAAAAATAATTTGCTAAAGTTACCAATGTGTTTATATCCAACTTTTTGTGCAACCTCTTTTACACTGTAATTATCTTTTAAAAACTTTTTTGACATTTCTAGTCTATGTTTCTGCAACATTTCGTGTATAGTCATCCCATAATAGTATTTAAAATCTTTTTTTAAATAACATTCATTTACAGCTGATTTATATGAAATATCTTTTATGGATATAGGTTTGTTATATTCAGTTAATATTATTTGTTTTGCTCTTTCTAAGTAGTCAATTTTTTTTGTATCTAATTTATCTCCTGTATCGACTATATTTTGAAGTTTATTAATTGTATAGTGAATTAAATTTGTAGTTTTAGATTCAAAATATAATTGATTTAACAAATTTTCATCAAGTATTTTTTCTTTGAATGAACTAAGCATTTCAAGTTGTTCCGGGTCTATTTTTGTTCCTTCTAAAAGAGAATAGTTCTTTTCCTTTGCTTCATTCATCTTCTTTTTTAGTAATTCAAAGTTATTTGTTAATTTTAAAAATAGTTCCTCTTTTATCCCTATTGTGAGAGTATTATAGTTGAGATTTTTATTTAGCAACATATGAACAATAAACTCATTAGAAGAAAAACCTATAAAAAATCTATTTCTTCTTAGTATATATTCTTTTTCATCTTTAAATCTGTATGTAATATCTTCTCCTAGATTGAAAATAATTACTGCACCCGCTACATTTGATTCTAATGAAATTATATAATTGTTATTAAGTGTATAGTTATTTGCTGAAGTAGCTATTCCATTACCTAAGTTATGCCAAACTAAAAAACCTTCACCATATTTTGGTTTTATCTCTTCGGTTATAGTTTCTCTAGAAAATGGACTTATTCTTTTTTCAACTAAGTTAGTTAAGTCATAAGAGCTTATATTTAAATCTTCATTCATCGAAAGATTTTACAATCATTAATATAAAAAAACAAAAAATAATAAATATTTTAGAGCTTAAAGAAGTTTGATAGTTGATTTACAAATGATTCTTGTGTGTAGTTGTGTCTTATGAAAGATTCTTTAATATGGGTTGTATAATTTGTTTTATTAATACCTCTAAATTTTTTTAATCGATTTATAATAAAGGTTTCTACTTCATTTGAAGATTTTAAAAAACTTGAAACATAATATTCATTATTGTTAGCATTTAAAAGTACTCTTGCACAATTTGCTCTTTTATGATTTATTAACAAATCTTTTAAAGTATTATTAATAAATTGGTTAAGTTTATTCAAAATTTTATTTTCTTCATTTATAAAATAGATTCTTGAACCATCTTGAATATAAAAAATTGGATTAGAATTGTAGATAAAATATTTAATTGTTAAAGAATCTTCATTTAAGCAAGAAGATAGATATAAGCTATCACTCATATTTTGCTGGTCGATTAGATATGTTCTTATAATTTTATAGTAGCTATTTATTGTTTGTCTACTTAAACCAACTTTTTTAGCAGTTTCTATTGCAGTTAAATCTTCAGCAAAACAATTACAAATCATAAGTAGTTTTTCTTTTTTAAGCTTAGTATTTTTCATATGATTATTTATAAATTCTAATTTTGACATAAATTAGTATATTAAAAAAAAATGTGAAAAAAATGTGCATAAATATAGTTCATACAGATATTATTTTTTACTTGTCTTGATAGAAGTAGTAATAAAGATTTTGTAAGATAAGTTCGGAAATAATTGCATTAATAGATTTTGATAACTAGTATCAATAAAGGAGAATTATGACTAAATCTAAAAAAATGTTCGCAATATCAGTTTTTACTGCATTGGCATTGTATGCTAATGCTTATGCAGATGAAACAAAAGAAAAATCTGAGAAAAATTCATTAGGAAGTGTAGAAGTACTTGCAACTGAATCACAAGAGGAATCGTATACTGTTGCTTCAATGAATACATCAACAAAACTTGACTTATCTTTAAGAGATACACCTCAATCTGTAAGTGTTTTTACTAAACAAAAACTTGATGACTTAGGTATTACATCTTATGATGAGATGTTAAAAAGAGTGACAGGAGTTACATTAAATAGATGGGATGAGAGATTAAATTCAAGTGCCAGAGGTTTTGTAATTGATTATTTCAAAATTGATGGGATGCCAAGTTATTCAAGCTACAATGCAAGAGATATTGATCTTTCTATGTATGAAAGAGTTGAAGTTGTAAGGGGAGCAAATGGTTTAACTACAGGTGCTGGAAACCCTTCTATGAGTATTAATCTTGTTAGAAAAAGAGCAGATAGTAAAGAGTTAAAAGGGGATGTTTCACTTAAAGCTGGATCATGGAACTCTTATAGTGTAAGTGCTGATGTAAGCTCAAAATTAAATGAGAGTGGTAGTGTAAGAGGAAGAGTTGTAGTAAAACATGAAGATGCTGACTCTTATATGGATAATTATAAAAGAACAAATGATATTTTTTATGGGGTAATAGATGCTGATTTAACTGATTCAACATATTTATCATTGGGAGCAGCTTACCAAAAACTTGATAGAGATGGAGTTAGATGGGGTGGATTACCTGCTTTTTATAGTGATGGAACTAGAGCAAACTTTGATAGAGCAAAAACAGTTTCAGATGATTGGACTCATTGGAATGTTAAAACAAAATCTATTTTTGCAAATCTAGAGCAAACTTTATATAAAGATATTGATTTAAATGTTGCTTATTCTTATGACAAAATAGATTCAGATACTGCATTATTGTATTTTGCAGGAGCTGTAAATAGATTTGATGGTAGCGGTATAAACTACATGGATTGGAAAGCTGATCAACAAAATGAAGTTCATAATTTAGATGTAAATGTTGATATCCCTTTCGAAATTGGTGGTTTATCACAACAAATTATTGTTGGGGCTTCATATAACTTAGATAAAACTACAAAATATGATGGAATTTATCCAAATGGCTATTATTCGGTATTACCAAATTTTTATGCATATAAAACAATACTTCCTTTAGCTTCTGCTTCTGATATTCCATATATTGTAGAACCTGAAGAGATAGAACAAAAAGGTATATATTTAACTGGAAAATTTTCTTTACTTGAAGATTTAAAACTTATTACTGGTGCTAGAGTTTCTTATTGGGAATATACTAGTGATAATCCAGCTAATGAAACAAGAAAATTTACAAATGAAATTACACCATATGTAGGTTTAGTTTATGACTTAAATGAAAATCATTCGATTTATACTAGTTATACAAGTATTTTCCAACCACAAGATGATAAAGATAGTAGTGGGTCTTACTTAAATCCAATTGAGGGGAAAAGTTATGAAGCTGGTTTAAAAAGTGAATTCTTAGGTGGAAAAATAAATACATCATTATCAATTTTTAGAATTGAACAAGATAATGTAGCACAAGATGATCCAAGTGGAGTTTTTGTACCAGGTACAACTACAATTGCAAGTATTGAAGCTGAGGGTGTTACAAGTAAAGGTGTAGAACTTGATATTACAGGTCAGGTTACTGATAATTTTACAATTGATTTTGGGATTTCAAACTTTGAAGCAAAAGATGCAAATGGGGACAAATATGATACTAAAGCATCTAGAACTACAGCAAATATTTTTGCAAAATATGTAATAAACAACTTTACTATAGGTGCTGGGGCAAACTACAAAAGTAAATATTATACAGGAAGTGGTTTAACAAAAATCACTCAAGATGCATATACTATTGCTAATATGATGCTTGCATACAAAATAAATAAAAATACAAATCTACAGTTAAATATAGATAACTTATTTGACAAAGAATATTATGAAGGGATTGGAAACAATTCTATGGTATATGGTACTCCTAGAAGTGCTATGTTAACACTTAAATATTCATTTTAAAAAGAAAAGAGATTTCTCTTTTCTTTAATAAATATGATAATCACTATTAAAATTAAAGAAAAGTTTTGTATAATTTCGTATGTCAAGAAATGAATACAAAAATTTAAAAATATTATATGTAGAAGATGAAGAGTTTATTAGGAAAAATGCCGTTTCCTATTTAAATAGATTATTTGATAATGTATTAGAAGCTAGTAATGCTTTTGAAGCTATGCAAATAATTGATAATGAAAAGCCTCATGTTGTAATAACTGATATAAAAATGCCTAAATTAAATGGTCTTGATATGGTTAGAAAAATTAGAGAAAATGATAAAAAAACTCAATTTATAGTTTTGTCTGCATATACAGATACTAAATTTCTTTTAGATGCAATTGATTTGGGTTTAATAAAATATCTGACAAAACCAATAAGACATGAAACAATTTTTCCTTTACTATTGAATTGTGCAAAATCAATCTTCACAAATCCTTGCAATATAAAAATATTATGTGAGAATTGTACTTTTGATAAAGAGTTAGAACTCTTAAAAGTTGATGAGAAGTTTGTAAAATTAACAAGAAACGAGCAACTTTTTTTGAAACTTTTGTGTGAAAAATCACCTGCTGCAGTATCTTATGATCAATTACAAAACTATATATGGAAAGATGAGTATATGTCAGAAAATGCAATTAGACTTTTAGTTCGTGATTTAAGAAAAAAATTGCCTCAAAATATTATAAAAAACATCTCAAAAATTGGATACAAGATAGATTAGTTGATGCGAATATTTTTTATTTTTTTTATTTTTTTATCAAATTTATATAGTTCAAATTTATACGACAAACTTGTTGATAAGTTTTACATATCAGAAGATCTGCAAAGCTATAAACAATTAACAAAAACAAACTATAAACAATACAATAATATAAAACTAAAACAATTTTCAGTAAAAATAGTGTTAAAAAAAGAGGTTTTAGAAAATAGTGTTTATTATGTGAATGTGATTTCAGATATGGATTCTTTAGTTTATACAAATACAAAATATACCAGAATCAACAATACTATAACTATAAAATTAGATAAAAATACACCTAATATTTTATATTTTCAATATAAGTATAAAGTACCTAAAAGAGGAGAATTTAGATACTCACCTATGAGTGAGTTTGAATATAAATATATATATTACAATGAAGGGATACTTTATGGAATTGCATATGGAATAATTTTTTGTGCATTTCTTTATTATCTAATCATATCTTTTTCAAGTAGAAGAAAATATTTCTTGTATTATTCTTTAATGCAGTTATGCGTTTTAATATCTTTAATCTGCTTTACATATTTTAGTTTTAAACCATATATTTCAAATTTTGAACAAGCTTTTGTAGATTTTTTTGAAACTACTGCTTTTCTTTTTACTCTTCTTTTTTCAAAAGAGGTTTTAAATACAAAAAAAATTATGCCAAGATTTAATCTTTTGATAAATATTTTTATAGTTTTAAATTTAGTAGATTTATTTGCTATTACTATTTTTAAATACTCAATTCTTTATAAATATTGTTCTTTTTATATAGGCTTTCTTATACCTTTTGTTGCTGGTATTATTGCAATTTACAATAAAAATAGATATGCAATAATATATACAATTGGCTGGTTTATGATGGTATGTTTTCTATTTTTCATAGAAAACTTTATGTTCCCTTTAAGTGGTATTTATGCAATACATATAGCAGCTCCTCTGGAATCTATGATATTTAGTTTTGCTTTAGGTATTATGTTAAAAGATTTAGTGGAAGAACAAAATGAAAAAGAAAAATTACTAATTCACAAAAGTAAACTTATCTCAATGGGAGAGATGTTAAACAATATTGCCCATCAGTGGAGGCAACCTTTAACTCACTTAGGTTTTATAAATATGAATATTCAACTTTCATTAGAAGATAAAAGTATAGATAAGGAGTATTTAAAAGAGAAAATTGAGGAATCAAATTCTCAAATTGATTTTATGTCTGATACAATAAATAGTTTTAGGGATTTTTATAAACCACAAAAAGATAAAGAGTTTTTTTATATCTCCCAAGCCGTAAAAAACTCAATAGATATTATGAAACCTTTATTGGGTATTTATGATATAAAATTAGATTTTTTAGTTATAAATGATATTAAAATAAAATCTTATAAAAATGAATACTCTCAAGTTATTTTAAATCTAATAACAAATGCAAAAGATGAATTAGTTTTAAATAAAGTAAAAAACCCAACAATTGTCATAAAAGTGGATAGTATTGATAACAAGAGTTTAACCACTGTTTGTGATAATGCAGGAGGGATAAAAGAGGAAAATATCAATAAAATATTTGAACCATATTTTAGTACAAAAGATAGCGGTAGTGGAATAGGGCTATATATGTCAAAAACGATAATAAACTCCCATTTTAAAGGTGAACTTGTGGCTCAAAATAAAAAAATGGGAGCTTGTTTTAGTGTGAAAGTTTAGTAATCTCTTCCATATAATTCCGATGCTTCTTGTACAACTAAAAATGCATTTTCATCATGTTCATTAATAATCTCTTTTAAAAGTTGAAGTTTTGAAATATCCACAACAACTAAAATAAGAGTTTTACTTGCTTGTTGATTTAAACTCATACCTTTTACAATAGTTCCATGTTTACCTAAATTTTTATGTATTTTTGAAGATAACGCATTTATATTATTTGATACTATAGTTACAGCTTTTTGAGCAGGTTTACCAGATAATAAAATATCAATTATTCTAGAAGTGATATATACACCAATAATACTAAATAAAGCTTTTTCAACATCACCATAAACAAAAATTGAACTAAACATAATTAAACCATCAATCACTAATAAAATCTCTGAAGTTTTAAATCTTGTTTTTGCTGCTATAACTTCAGCTAAAATTGTAGTCCCACCTGTTGAAGCTTTTCCTAACATAACAAAACCAACCCCAAGACCAACTAATAGTCCACCAAATACAGAAGCTAGAATAGTTTCATGGGTAGATGCAGGTATTACATATACCTCTTTTAATAAATCTGTAAAAATAGAGATTAAAGCAATACTAACAAGGGTTTTTATAACAAACCCTTTTCCAAAAAATTTCATTCCAATTAATATTAAAGGAACACTAACTATTGCAATCCAAATACCTAATGTAATAGAAGGAAAAATAGCATAAAGAAGTTGGGCTATACCAACTCCACCACCAGTGATAATTGAGTTTGGATTCAAAAATGAAACTGCCGAAAATGATAAACAAAAAGAACCAAAAGTAATAAAAAGTAGATTTTTAAATTGATTCATTAATAACCTTTTTTTTTGGGAATTATAGGAAATTAATAGTTTTAATTCTTCCCTAAAATTGTTTTATAAGTTAGTAATTATTGCTTAAAATAATTTTTTAAAAGATATAATATAAATATGAAAAAAGATACACAAAATAGACATAGACAAATTGCAAATGATATTATGCATTATATATACAAACATATTGATACAAATTTAGATTTAGATGAGTTAAGCATAGTTTTTGATATTAGTAAGTTTCATATGCTTAGAGTATTTAAAAAAGAGTTTGGACAAAATATATATGAGATAATTAAAACTATTAGAATACAAAAAGCATCTATTTTACTTTTAACAAATAAAAACTCAACAATAACTTCAATCGCCCAAATGTGTGGATATAGTTCCCATGGGGCATTTAACAGAGTATTTAAAAAAAGATTTAATATGTCTCCAAAAGAGTGGAGAAATAATGGCTACAAAAAAATATTAGATGAAAACCTTGTAATAAATAGATTTAATATAGAACCAAAAATTGTAAAAAAAGGGTTTGAAAAAGTATATTATATTAGACATAAAGGGTATGGTGAAGATATAAAATTTATATGGGAAAAGTTGAATTTTTGTGTATTAAAAAACAATATAAAAGAGTATAAAGCAATAGGGTATTATCATGATATACCTTTAACTTTAAATCTTCAAGAGTGTAGGTATACAGCAGGAATAATTGTTGAAGATGATAGTATAGATTTCCCTTTTTCAAATTTTATTATGCCTGAAGTAGTTTATGCAAAATTTGTATTTAAAGGTTCATATGAACACTTTTTTGATTTTATCAATTGGGTACATTTTAATTGGTTATTAAATAGTGGATATGAAACAACTCCTGAACCATCTTTTGCTCTTTATAAAAATTGCAATTTTTTAGATGATAAACAGGAGTTTGAAGTGGAGTATTATATCTCTATCGAGATATAGCTTAGTGTGACTCTTTTATTGATCTTAAAATCTTATTTGTATTACTAATACTAAAATATATTGTAAGTAAAAAAAGTACAAATGCGAGCAAAAATAGAATTATAGTTATGGTATTCCATTGTTTAGTTAGCTCTCTTGGTTGAGAAAGGGCGTTTGTTTTTTTATCTTTTTTTAAAATCTCTTTTGAAAAGCCTTCAATAGGAGCAATACCCTCTTTAACAATTTGATGATTAGGGCCACCATCTAAAACTATTTGATAAGGTTCTTTAGGTATTTCAATTATTAATTCACTTGAATCAGGAAGTCTTTTTTTATATAAAACCTCTCCTGAAAGTAATGATTCTAATCTTACCATTGCACCAACTGCAAACTCTCCGGTGCTAAATTCACCTGTAACAAGTATTGTATTATCTTCATTATCCATTATATTCATCAATAGTGTATGTGCATTGAGAATAGTACTTAAAATAAAGATTGAAAATAGATATGTGATTTTTTTCATAAGTATTCCTTTAAAGTTTATTTTTCCAAAATCTTTGAGCTTGGTTTCTATTTGCTGGAAGTTTTTTACAGATATAAAATAAAATTATGCCAAAAGTAAATAATCCAATATCTACACTAAGTATTTCAGTCATATCCTCTTTAAACAATTTAATTGGTGAAAATCCACTATTATAAAAATGAATAAGTGGTGCCATAATAAAAAATACTGAAGCTATAGCTAGAAACTCTTTTGCAGCTTTGTATGATTCTATTCTATAAAATGACCACATCAATGTAGCAATCCAGAATACAAAGAATATTCCTTTTTGTAAGAGGAATCTATCCTCTATATTATATGGTAATAGCCATTGAAGAAGGAATATAAGACCAGTTGCAGGAATTACACCAATCATAACTGCTAAGGATAATTTCCCCATCCAATTATATACAGGAATTTTTTTAGGAAATTTTCTAGCCTTTTTTTCTAAGTATAATAATACACCAAAACCTAATGCAAAAGTTGCTGCTATCATAAGTAAAGCAATCAAAAGTCTTGTTACTGTATCAACACCAAATAATAAGTGTAGGAAAAACATTGTGTCGTATACTAATCCAGACCAGTGTTTATCTAATACTCTTCTATCCTCAATTAAAGTACCATCTTTTCCACTAAGAGTTACACTTGGTTTGTTTGTAATTCCATTTAAAAAAGGCATATATGGATTATAGCCTTCAAGTTTTACAATTGCAGTTTCATCTTTCCAATTGATTAATGTAAGTTTTTCAAAATCTATTTGTGGATTGATTTTTTGTGCTTTTTTTATTAATTCATTAATAGGCAACATTTGCACTTGATTATTTGTCTTTTCTATATGTTTTATTGGTGGGTATAGTATGGGACCTACATATTTCCAAGTTTCAAAAGATTCCCCTTTTGATTTTAAATATGTCATTGGTATAGAGCCTGAATAACCAATATTCATAAGTGCACCAGTTAATGTAATAATAATAAAAGGCGCAAATAACCAAGTAAAAATTTTTCTATGCCATTTTGAAAATTTGCTTTGATTGTTTTTCCCATTGTCTTTATATTTTATTAATATAACTTGTATTAATCCACCTATAACCAAAAACATTACAGCTACAGCCATAAAACCAAATATCATATAACCAAATTGTTTTAAAGGTCCTCCATAGTGCATTTTGTTTAAAAATTCTGCTAGCTTAGATTTATCTCCTTCATTTTCAACTTTTTGTAAAGTATTTGGGTTAAAGATAATTGGTTCAACAAATTGATGTGAAATTTTAAGTGCAGGATCATGTTGGAAACCAGGCAGAGTAATAATTATATTGTTTTTAGGAAAATCTGGATTTGATATAACAGGATCAATCATAGAAGAATAATTTATAGCTGTAATATCAGGAGTTTTGAAATGTCTAGATGGTTTTTCCCAGATTTGAATAAATGGTAATAAAATTGCAAATATTCCAAAAAATAGTGCGATATACATGATTAAAGAAAAACTAATTCCTGTTGTAGCATGTACTCTTTGTAGCTTTTGTTTTAATAATTTATTATGTTCTCTTTTTGTTAAGTTATTGTTCATCATCTACCTTGTATAAAGTATTATAATAGCAATTGAAAATAATAATATAGGGAAAAAAGTTCTTTTTAAAGCAATAATTTTAGATGGTGACAATGCGATCCAAAGTGCACTGATTGCCCAAGCTAAAGTATTTAATAAAAGAGGAATTAATATTGCTTCACCTATTGTCCCTGGAATTATAAATGTGAGTAGAGACATAGCTAAATATGCAACTAGTAGACCTCCAAAAATAGAACAGAGTGTTATAAATAAACCAATTTTTTTACTGTTTAGTTGTGGTTTGGATAATTCATTATATATATTATTTATTTTTTTAATCAAAATACTACCTAATTTAATTTTGATAATTGTAATCATTTGTCTGTAAAAGAGTTCTTAATTTAACATAGTTCATGACAAGAAGCAAAATGATTGAGAGTTGATTTAACTTATTATGTAAAAAATTAGATATAATGGCAAAAAAATTTAAGAAAGAGTAATATGATTGATATAAAACTACTACAAAGAGATTTTGAAAATGTAGCTGCTTCATTGGTAAAAAAGGGTGTTGATAGTGAAGTTTTAGACAATTTAAAAAGCTTGTCAGAAGAAACAAAAATTAAAAGACAAGAGATGGAAGATGTAACTGCTTCACAAAATAAGCTTTCAAAAGAGTTTGGAAGATATAAAAAAGAGAAGTTAGATATTGCACCTTTACAAGCTGAAATTAATGAATTAAAATCAAAAAAACAGGCTTTAGAAGAAGAGGTTAGAGTTTTAGAAGAGAATCTATCTTCAATAGTTTTAGGTGTTCCAAATATTCCTGATGAGATTGTTCCTGTTGGAAAAGATGAAGATGAAAATGTTGTATTAGAAACAATTGGTGAAAAACCATCTTTTGATTTTGAACCAAAAGAGCATTGGGATTTAGACAATGGTTGGTTAGATTTTGAAAGAGGTGTTAAATTAGCCAAATCAAGATTTTCCGCTATTAGAGGTCAAGGTGCAAGACTTGAGCGAGCACTTATAAACTATATGCTGGATTTTAATAGAAGCAGAGGTTTTGAAGAGTGGTATGTTCCATTTATGGCAAATACTAATACACTTCAAGGAACTGGACAACTTCCAAAATTTGAAGAGGATTTATTTAAAATAGAGGGTGAAGATTTATATCTTATACCAACAGCTGAGGTTCAATTAACAAATCTATATAATGATGAAATCATAGCAGTTGATGAATTACCTTTAATGTTAACATCTTATACTCCTTGTTTTAGAAAAGAAGCAGGAAGTGCGGGAAGAGATACAAGAGGACTTATTAGACAACACCAATTTGATAAAGTTGAGATGGTAGCTATTACTAAACAAGAAGAATCTGATGAGGTATTTGAAAAAATGGTATCTTGTGCAAGTGATTTATTAACTTCTTTAGGTTTAGCTCATCAAAAAGTTATGCTTTGTACTGGAGATTTAGGATTTAGTGCTACTAAAACTATTGACCTTGAAGTTTGGCTTCCTGGACAAGGAAAATTTAGAGAAATCTCATCTATTTCAAATACAAGAGATTTTCAAGCAAGAAGAGCAAAAATTAGATATAAAGATGGTAAGAAAAACATCTTAGCTCATACTTTAAATGGTTCATCATTAGCAGTTGGAAGAACTTTATTAGCTATTATGGAAAACTATCAACAAGCAGACGGAAGTGTTAAAATTCCAGAGGTTTTAGAAAAATATATGTAATTCATAAAATTGTTATCTTTTTGTAATCAAATACTATTAAACTACCTCAAATTTAAAAAGGTGGATAGATGGCGAAGATTACAAGAAGAGACTTTTTAAGAATTTCTGCATTAACTGCAAGTACACTCATAGTTTCTACAGCAATAACAGGTTGCTCAGGGGGAGGAGATGATACAGCTTTCTCTTTAGACTTTTGGAATACAATTGATGTAGAATTTAATCATGGTGTAGCAAGTGGTGATCCTACAACAAACAGTGTTATTCTATGGACTAGAATTACTCCTTTAAGTGATATAGATACTGTGAATTTATTTTATCAAGTTTCAGAAGATGAAGATTTTACGACAATAGTAAGATCAGGAAATATTACAACTAAAAAAGAAAGAGATTATACAGTAAAGATTGATTTACAAGATTTAGAAGAGAATAAAATTTATTACTATAGATTTAAATCGAATGAAAAAACATCTATTATAGGAAAAACAAAAACAATTTCAAGTAATCCTAGTGAAGTAAAAATGGCAGTTTTCTCATGCTCTAATTATCCAAATGGATATTTTAATGCATATATGGAAGCTTCTAAAATGCAGTTAGATGTAGCTTTACATTTAGGTGACTATATTTATGAATATGGTATGTATGAAAATGATGATGGTGTTACACCAGCTTATGCAACAAAAAATGCAATTGCAATTGGAAGAGAACTTCCAAGTGACAACAATACTGAACTTTTAACATTAGAAGATTATAGAAAAAGATATGCTTTATATAGAACAGATATTGGGTCATTAGCTTTACATCAAAACTTGCCAGTTATTACTGTTTGGGATGATCATGAGATTGCGAATGATACTTATAAAGATGGTGCTGAAAATCATGATTCAAGTGAAGGGGAATTTGATTTAAGAAAAGAGCATGCACTACAAGCATATTTTGAATGGTTACCTATAAGACCTTTTGAAGATAATAATAATGAAATTATATATAGAAATTTTGAATTTGGTAATCTTGTAAATCTTTATATGTTAGATACAAGAGTTTTAGGAAGAGATAAACAATTAAGCTATTCAGATTATTTTGACAATCTTGCAAACTTTGATTCTACAACATTTACACAAGATTTAATAGATTCTTCAAGAACAATGTTGGGAAGTGAACAGTTAGCTTGGCTACAAAATAGTTTATCAAATTCTACAGCAACATGGCAGGTATTAGGGCAACAAGTATTAATGGGAAAAATGTTTCTACCGGCTGAATTATTAACTATGATTGCACAGTTAGATTCAGATATTTCTGATGCTGAAAAACTTGTAATATTAAACAATTTGAATACAACAATAACTGAATTGATTGCTATTAAAACAAGAATATTACAGAGTGATCCAAGCTTAACAGTAGAAGAAATAGCGAGAATCGAGACAACTATACCATATAACTTAGATGCTTGGGATGGGTATTTTTATGAAAGGGAAGTGATACTTGGTACATCAAAAGCTTTAGGTAAAAATCTTGTAGTATTAGCAGGTGATACACATAACTCTTGGGCAAATGAAATCAAAGATCAATCTGGTGATTTAGTTGGAGTTGAGTATGCCGTAACATCAGTAACATCACCAGGGATGGAAGATTATGCAGGCTTATCTTCTTTAGCTGCTGCACAAAGTTTTGAAGCTGCGTTAACATTTTTGGTTGACGATTTAAAATATGCTAATTTAAATCAAAGAGGTTTTATGGTTGTATCTTTTACAAAAGAAGAGGTTAATACAACATGGTATTATGTTGATAATTATGATTCAACAACATATAGTTTAGATCAAACTAGAGAGAATAATTTAAAAACAAAAGTTAATACTAATACAATTTCATAATTAATATAAGAGAATCTCTCTTATATTAATTTCTCAGGTTTACCAAAATAGTAACCTTGTGAGTAATCAACTCCAAGGGCAGTTAAAATATTATAGATATTCTCATTTTCAACAAATTCAGCAATAGTTTTAATACCTTGTTTTTTGGCAAACACAACAATTGTTTCAACTAGATTTCTACTAAATTCATCATTTTCAATATTTTTTATAAGACTTCCATCTATTTTTAAAATATCTGGTGAGTATACTAAAAGTCTTTCAAAGTTTGAATATCCACTACCAAAGTCATCAATTGCAATTTTTGCATTACCCACATCTTTAACTAATCTAATAAATTCTCTTACTTTTTGATAATCTTTAATATGTTCATCTTCTAATAGTTCAAAAGTAACTCTACCTTTATATTGAGGTTTAGTTACTAAAGTTATAAGTTTTTCTCTAATCGCATCATTTTCAATATCTAGTACCGAAATATTTATACTAACATTGTCTTTTATATGATCTAGGATTAAAAAAGAGTTTTCAATTACACGATTTGTAATCTTTGTGTAATAACTTCCTTTTTTTGAAACATCAAGGAAAAAGTAAGGTGAAATAACTTCATCATTTTCATTTATAAGCCTAACTAGAGATTCATATTTGATAACTTTTTTTGTACTATTATCAATTATAGGCTGGAAAAAAGATATTATTTTAGAGTCATCTAACGCTTTTTTTACCATTTGAATTGTTTCAATATTGTTTTTTGCAGTTATTTGAGCTTCTTTCATCAAATTGTTTGCAAAAATTAAATTTTTATTCTCATCTATAGCTTTTTCTATCCCATATTTTACATTTTCATATAAGTTTTTTGTTCCAATACTATAACTTACTACTACAGAGATATCATAATCTATATTTTCAAGTTTTATAGTACTATTTCTAGTGTTTTTTATAAATTTATGTAATTGTTTTTCCACATCAAGTTCAGGGTATTCAGCAATTATTTTGTCATAATCTTCAGAAATAGCAAAACAACCATCACCTAATGTATATATTTTTTTAAATGTTTGGTTATGGGGCATATGATTTAAAAGAGTAGTTCCATATATATGTTCGATTTTTTCTACAGTTTTTGTATCATAAAACTTATCTAAAATATCAAAGTTTTCTATTTGAATCATAATCAATATTGAGTTGTTATTTGATTCAAGCGAACTTATAAGTTGTTTCTTTTCACTCATAATTTCACTAATATCGTTTCTTAGTGCAATATACTCTAATACATTTCCTTTTTCATCTAGAAGTGGTTTTATTACCGTTTTTACATAATAGGGTTTTCCAGTTTTTGATAGGTTTTTAATAACCCCTTCCCAAGACTCTTTTTTTCTACTAATTGTGTACCATAAATCTTTAAAAAACTCTTTTGAGTTATCTGGATGTCTTATTAAAGCATGGGATCTTCCTATTAGCTCTTCTTCAGCGTATTCAGATACTTTTAAAAAGTTTTCATTTACAAAAGTTATAATACCACTAGGATCTGTTTTAGAAATAATCGAACTTTTATTGGTAATATCTTGATATTGTTTTAATATTGATAAATTTTTATTATGTTCTTTATAAATAAGAGTTTTTTCAACTGCTTTAAAAAGAACTTTTTTGAACTGTTCAGGTTCTAAGGGTTTTAATATAAATCCATCAATTCCAGCTTGAATTGCTTTAAACATATATTCTTGTTCCCCATGAGCTGATACAACAATAATGGGAATATGGGGATCAAATTCTCTAACTTTTTCAATTAACTCAATACCATTCATTTTTGGCATACTTATATCAGTTAATATTAAATCATAACTTTTTGATTTAAATTTAGATAGGGCTTCTTCTCCATTTGATACATGATCAATTTTAGATAAAAATAGTTTTAGGAGTTTCTGAACAACTTTAGCAACATCAAGATTATCTTCTACATATAAAGCAGATAATTCACTTGCATTTTTTAGAAAAGTTTCAGAAATATTTTGATTATTATGCATATAGTAACTTTTATTTAAAATGAATGCAATTTTAACATAATGAAAATAAATAAAATCTGATAAAATTTAACTATAAATTATTTAACATATACTCTTGCATCATATAGTTTTTTTCTAAAAATAATTTTAAGTAGTCCCTCTTCTACACCTAAATGTCTATAAGTCATAATTTTGCCAATCATTATTTTATTTTTGTAAACAGGTTCTGAATCAACATATTTACCCTTTGAATTTCCTATCATTACTTTTGGTTTAATATTTAAATTACTTCCCCTTAAAAATATTTTTGTAAAGCAGATTCCATTATAGTCATTTACAGTTTTTCTTATATTTTGAATATTTTCTCCATGACCTTTTTCATCATAAATAGTAAATGCAAAAATTTGTTTTACATCACTTTTAAAAGCAAATAGTTGGATTGAAGATAGTAAAATTAGTAAAATTATATTTTTCATACTTCATTTTACTATATTTTTGTGTATATTTTGTGATAATATAAAAAAACTTTTTAATGGGATACGTAATGAATTTTTTTAAATATATAAAAGCAGTTGGAACTGGACCTAAATCAAATAGAGACTTAACAAAAGAAGAGATAAAAGAAGCTATTGAAGCAATTTTAGAAAAGAAGTGTGAAAGTGAGCAATCAGCAGCTTTTTTAATGCTTTTAAGGGTTAAGCTTGAATCTGATGATGAACTAAAAGGGTGTTTAGAAACTTTTGATAAATATATAAAAAGAGAATCTATTCCTGAGTCTGTAGAGCTTGGATACTCTTATGATGGGAAAACAAATCAACCATATCTTTTCCCTTTATATGCAAGTGTATTAAAAGACTTTTTTAATAGAAATAAAGAGATTGAACCTTTTGAAATAGTTATAAGCGGTGATAAGCTTCAACCAGCAAAAGCTGGATTAACTGTAAAAGATGTTGCAAATGCCGTTGAACTAGATGAAAAAATACATTTTTTTGATAGAGCTAACTATTTTAAAGAGTTATCAGAATTAACATATTTAAGAAAAAAACTTTATATGAGAACAATTTTTAATACAGTAGAAAAACTATTAAATCCTGCAAGTTCTAAATATGCTATTACATCAGCATTTCATAGACCATATGTTGAAAAGTATAAAAAACTTTTTTCAAGCAATTATGAAAATTTACTTATTATAAAAGGTAGTGAAGGGGCTTGTGAAGTGTTTAATGATTTTAAATACTGGGTAAATGTTGATGGAGAGATTGTTGAAAAAAGTATAAAACTAAAAGATTTAGGGATAAACTATACAAATACTTATGAAAATATTACCTTAGAAGAGAACTTATCTATTATAAATAATCCAAGTGCTGAGTTGATGAAAATTGTTAAATTAAATGTGGCAGTTTTACTTTTTAGTGCAAATAGAGTTGAATCTATTGAAAAAGCTTATGAGATGTTAAATAACAAAGCTTGTTGTATAACTAACTTCTTTAAAAAACTATTCTTTATAAAATAATTGAAGTGAAATTTAATTTCACTTCAATTTTCTCAAAAATATAATAAAATCAAAAAAAATTTAAATTTGTTTAAAAAATATTCATATTTTAATTAAATCTTCTGATATAATTTAATTAAATTAAAATATTTAAGGAAATTAAATGAAAATAGGTTTAATAAAAGAGATTAAAGTTCACGAATATAGAGTTGGTTTAACTCCAAGTTGCGTAGAAGCTTATGTACAAAACGGACATACAGTTTATGTAGAAAAAGATGCTGGTGTTGGTGCAGGGTTTGAAGATGCAGAATATAAAGCTGTGGGAGCAATCATTGAAGAAGATAAAAAGAAAATCTTTGATGAGAGTGAAATGATTGTAAAAGTTAAAGAGCCATTGCCAGAAGAGTATGAATATTTCCATGAGGGACAAATCCTTTATACATATTTACATATTGCAGCAGATAAACCACAAGCGCAAATGTTATTAGAAAAAAAAGTAAAAGCTGTAGCATATGAAACAATTACAAGTGCTGAAGGAGGACTACCTTGTCTTACTCCTATGAGTGAAATTGCAGGAAGACTAGCTGCTCAAGAGGGTGCAAAATATCTTGAAAAACCATTTGGTGGAAGAGGGGTTCTTTTAGGTGGAGTTCCAGGAGTTCAAAGAGGAAATGTAGTTATAATTGGTGGTGGAATTGTTGGTCTAAATGCTTGTAAAATGGCTGTTGGACTAGGAGCAAATGTAACTGTACTTGATATTTCTGCATCAAGACTTGCTTTTTATGATGATCTTTTTGGTTCTCAAGTTAATACACTATTTTCAAATAGAGCAAATATTCTAAAATCTATTCAAGAGGCTGATTTAGTTATTGGAGCAGTTTTAATTCCAGGAGCAGCTGCACCAAAACTTATAAAAGAAGAAGATTTAAAAACTATGAAGAAAAACTCTGTAATTGTAGATGTTGCAATCGACCAAGGTGGATGTTTTGAAACTTCAAAAGCTACTTATCATGATAATCCAACTTATGTTGTAAATGATGTGGTTCACTATTGTGTTGCAAATATGCCAGGAGCTGTTTCTTTAACTTCAACATTAGCTTTAACAGCAACAACATTAAGACATGGATTAAATATTGCTAATAAAGGTTTAGAAAAAGCATTAGCAGATGATAAACACTTATTAAATGGTCTTAATACTTATGATGGTAAATTAACAAACGAAGCTGTTGCAAAAAGTTTAGATATAGCTTTTGAAGCAGTAACATTTTAATAAAATTAAATTTTTTATAAAAAGGGAAAAATTTCTTTCCCTTTTTAACTCTTTTAGTATATAATCCAATTTTAAAGGATTGAATTTGGATTTAGTAAATATAACATTACTTTTAGTTTTTATTCCCACTTTCTTTTTTGTATCAATTACCCCTGGAATGTGTATGACTCTTGCTCTTAGTATGGGAATGAGTATAGGATTAAAAAAAACATTTTATATGATGTATGGTGAACTTATAGGAGTAGGGCTAGTAGCAACTTCTTCTGTAATTGGTGTAGCAACAATTATGCTTAAATACCCTACAATATTTCTTTTTTTAAAATATGGTGGTGGAGCATATTTAGCTTATCTTGGTATTCAAATGTGGATGTCAAAGGGTAAGATGGCTTTAAAACTTGATAAAAGTTGTGAGTTTAATATCTCAAAAAAATCACTTGCTATGCAAGGTTTTGTAACTGCAATTGCTAATCCAAAAGGATGGGCATTTTTTATAGCACTTTTGCCACCTTTTATAGATGATTCTTTACCTATGATTTCTCAATTACCAATTTTGATATTGATGATTTTATCTTTAGAGTTTTTGTGTTTAATAATTTATGCCTCAGGTGGAAGTACACTTAGAAAAATTTTACAAGATAGTTCAAATGTTAGATTAATAAATAAAATTGCCGGAACACTTATGATAGGTATTGGAGTTTGGTTAGCTTCTAGTTAATAAAGAAACTAAAAGAGAAAATTCTCTTTTAGTGATCTAAGATTTGTTCTAAGAAAGTTTTTAATCTGTCTGATTGTGGATTTTCAAAGAATTCAACAGGAGTATTCTCTTCAACAATTTGACCTGCATCCATAAAGATAACTCTATCTGCAACTTTTTTTGCAAATCCCATCTCATGTGTTACACAAACCATTGTAATACCATCTTCAGCTAGTTCTGTCATAACATCTAGAACTTCACCAATCATTTCTGGGTCTAGTGCTGCTGTTGGTTCATCAAATAGCATAATATCTGGATTACTACATAGACATCTAGCAATAGCAACCCTTTGTTGTTGTCCACCAGATAATTGATTTGGATATTTATGAGCTTGCTCAGCAATTTTAACTCTTTCTAAATAGTGCATTGCTGTTTCAACTGCTTCTTTTCTAGGTTTTTTAGAAACCCAAGTTGGAGCAAGTACTAAGTTTTCTAAGATTGAAAGGTGTGGAAAAAGATTGAAGTGTTGGAAAACCATACCAACATGTTTTCTAACCTCTCTAATCCTTTTTACATCTTCAGTTAGTTGTAAACCTTTTACATAAATCTCACCCTCTTGAAAAGGTTCAAGTCTGTTAATACATCTAATTGTTGTAGATTTACCTGAACCTGAAGGACCACAAATTACAACTCTTTCACCTTTTTTTACTTTTAAATTTACGTCTTTTAGTACGTGGAAATCCCCGTACCATTTGTTAAGTTGATTCATCTCAATCATATAATCTATATTACTCATTCTTTTTCCTATTATCTATGGTTTGTATTAAATTTATCTTCAATTGATTTTGCATATTTTGACATGCTAAAACAAATTACCCAGTATATAAAGGTTATAAATACATAACCCTCAGTTTCAAATCCTAACCAGTTTGCATCAGTTGTTGTTAATGTAACCATTGCAAGAAGGTCAAATAATCCAATAATCAATACTAGTGTAGTATCTTTAAATAATGAAATAAAAGCACCAACTATGTTTGGAATTGATATTTTAAGTGCTTGTGGTAAAATAATTAATCCCATTGATTGCCAATATGTTAAAGCCATTGAATCAGCTGCTTCATACTGACCTTTAGGAATCGCTTGTAATCCACCTCTTACTACTTCTGCAATATATGCAGCTTGGAAAAGAGTAATACCAATTAATGCTCTTAGTAGTTTATCAAAATCCATCCCTTCTGGGAAAAATAAAGGTAAAATTACTGATGACATAAATAAAAGTGTAATTAATGGTACCCCTCTAATAAACTCAATATACATTATTGAAATTGTTCTAATAATAGGCATTCTAGATTGTCTACCTAAAGCAAATAAAACCCCTATTGGAAAAGATGCAACAATACCAACAGATGCTACAACAATAGTAAGTAATAAACCACCCCATTTTGTTGTAGGAACTATATCTAAACCAAACCCTCCATAAAGAAGGAAAAATGATACTATTGGAAATAGTGCAATAATTGCAAATTTTACTTTTGTAGGAACTTTTTTAAATATTACAATACTTATAATAAACAAAATAAGAATTAAATTTGGTCTCCATTGTTCAGCGTGTGGATAAAAACCATATATAAATTGATTAAACTTTTCATAAATAAATATCCATCTAGCTCCATCACCTGTGATCTCTTCTTTTGTTCCACTCCATGTAGCATCAAAGATTAACCAGTTTAATAATGGCGGTAAGATAAGATAAAGTATATATAATGATACTAAAGTAAGAATTGTACTTGTAACATCAGAAAATAGATTTTCCCTTAACCAATGTCCAAAACCTTTTGTTCCAGAAGGAGCAGGTCTAGCTTGTTTTTTCTCATAAATTGCCATTATCTCTCCTTTATTTGCATTTTAGAATTAATATAGTTCATAAGAATAGAGATAATAATACTTAATGTTAAATATACAGCCATTGTCATCAATATAATCTCAATTGCTTGTCCAACAACATTTAAAGAAGTACCAGCAAAAAGAGTTACAAGTTCTGGATATCCAATTGCAGTTGCAAGAGATGAGTTCTTTGTTAGGTTTAAGTATTGATTAATCACAGGAGGAATAATAACTCTAAGAGCTTGAGGTAAAACAACTTTTTTTAAGATTACGTGATCTTTTAATCCTAAAGAGTGAGCTGCTTCTTTTTGCCCTTTTGGCACAGATTCAATACCAGCTCTTACAGCTTCGGCTATATATGTAGCTGTATAAATACTAAGTGCAAAAGATAATGCAAGTAGTTCTGGAATAAGTGACCAACCACCTTTAAAGTTAAAACCTTTTAGTGCTGGATAATCTAAACTTGCAGGCATACCACTTACAAAAAATACAAGCGTTGGAGCCAAAATTAAAATAGCAAGAGAAGTAGTTACAATAGGAAACTCTTCACCTGTTTCATCATGTCTCTTTTTCGACCACTTAGCTAAAAATACAACTGCTACTATAGCTAAGATAAATGCAATAAATACTGCAATAAATCCACTTTCTAAAACTGGACTTGGAATATAAAGTCCTCTATTATTGAAGAAAATTGTATCTAAATATGAAAAAGATTGCCTTGGGCTTGGAAGTGAGGCCAATACAACATTGTACCAAAAAAGTATTTGTAGTAATATAGGAATATTTCTGAAAGTTTCTACATAAACCATAGATAATTTTGAAATCATCCAGTTTTTTGAAAGTCTCCCAATTCCAACTAAAAGACCGATTATTGTAGCAAAAAAGATACTAATAACAGATACTAATATTGTATTTAGAAGTCCAACTATAAAAACTTTTCCATGTGAGTCTGATTCATCATAATGGACTAGTGATTGAATAATCCCAAATCCTGCCTCACTACCTAAAAAGTCAAATCCTGTATTAATCCCACGTTTTTCAATGTTTATAAACATATTGTTTAAAACAAAATATGTAAATAAAAATATACCAGCTAAGGCTAGTATTTGATAAATAATTGCCCTGTTTTCAGGGTTATTATAAAAAGCTACATTAGCTTGTGGCTTTTTTTTATGCTTTGTCATTTTTCAACCTTAAAACAATCCTTAACAAGGATCATGTTTTTTAATTGTTTGGAAGATACTCTTCCCACAAAAAAAAGGGGAAGTGAATCTTCCCCTTTTGAATCAAATCTAAATAAATTTAGATTATCTAATTGGTGCTCCATATTGTAAACCACCATCTTTCCATAGTGCGTTTAAACCTCTTGCAATACCAAGTGGAGACTCTTTTCCAACATTTCTTTCGAATGCTTCACCATAGTTACCAACTTGTTTGATAATATTATATGCCCATTTAGGATCTAAACCTAAGTTTTTACCAATATCACCAGACTCACCTAAAAGTCTTTTGATTGATGGGTTTGGAGATTTTAGCATTTCATCAACATTTGCAGAAGTTACACCTAACTCTTCAGCATTTAACATTGCAATGTGAGTCCATTTAACAATATTAAACCATACGTCGTCACCTTGTCTAACAACTGGACCTAAAGGCTCTTTTGAAATAATTTCAGGTAATACGATTGCAGAATTTGGATCTTTTAAAGTAGTTCTTAAACCATATAATTGAGATGCATCAGAAGTTAAAGCATCACATCTACCAGCTTCGAAACCTTCAATAGTTTGTGCTGATGTATCATAAGTAATAGGTTTATATTCCATTTTGTTAGCTTTAAAGTAGTCAGTTAAGTTAAGCTCAGTAGTAGTACCAGCTTGGATACAAAATGTTGCACCATCTAACTCTTTTGCTGATTTAACACCTAAATCTTTTTTTACTAAAAAACCTTGACCATCATAATAGTTAACACCAGTAAAGTTTAAACCTAAAGATGTGTCTCTTGTAGCAGTCCAAGTAGTGTTTCTAGCTAAAACATCAACTTCACCACTTGATAAAGCAGTAAATCTCTCTTTTGCATTTAAGTGAGCATATTTAACTTTTGAAGCATCACCTAATACAGCAGCAGCAACAGCTCTACACATATCAACATCTAAACCTTTCCAAACACCTTTTGAATCTGGAGAAGCAAATCCTGGTAGACCAGTATTAAGCCCACAACTTAGAACACCATTTTTCTTTGTAGTTTCTAAAGTATCAGCCATTGATACCGTAGCAGCCATTGCAATAGCTGCAAGACTTAAAGAGGCAGTTTTTAGTAATTTCATATTTTTTCCTTTTATTGGGTTTGAGCTACTATTATATAAATTGAATATAGCAACTGAATAGCAATTACTATTATAAAGGAAAAAAATGAAACTTTTTTGTAATAATTTGTATAATTTATATGCAATTTATAATATTTATCCTAAATACAAATTATTTAACTATAATTATTGAGTATTTTACAAAAAGGTAACAAATGTCAAACTTTCCAATATTTTTATCTTTAGAAAATAAAAAAATATTAGTTATTGGTGCTGGAAATATTGCTTTAAGAAGAATTAATAATTTATTAGAATTTACTAAAAATATAACTATATTATCAGAAGATTTTTCACAAGATATAGATCTTTTAATAAAAAAATACAATTTGACAAAAATTAATAGAAAATATGAAAAAAAAGATATTTTAGATTTTGATATGGTGATTTGTGCAGTGAATAATCTTGAATTACAAGAAAATATCTATTTTGAATCAAGAAGCACACATATATTATATAATTGTGTAGATTTCCAAAAATATTGTGATTTTTATTTTCCAACTTTTTTAAAAGAGGGGGATTTAACTCTTGCCATATCCACGAATGGTGTATCTCCTGCTTTTTCAAAAAATTTAAAAGTGTATTTGAAAAAAATATTACCAAATGATATAGATAAATTTTTATCTAGAATGAAAGAGTTAAGAAAAACTCTTCCAAAAGGTGAAAAAAGAATGTCTGAACTAAAAGGTAAAGTTTCTGAGTATTTTGAAAAGAGTTTTAAACTCTAATCAAACCATCTTAATTGCTCTCGCAAGTTTACAACTTCACCAATTATAATAATTGAAGGTGAAACAGCATCTTTTGATTTATCCACAATATCACTAAGAGTTCCTGTAATCACTTTTTGTTTTTTTGTTGTACCATTTGAGATTATTGCACAGGGATAATCTTTAGATTTTCCAACCTCTAATAGTTTTGTTACTATTAAACTAATATTATGTAACCCCATTAGAAAAACTATAGTTTCATCTTCTATAAATGATTTCCAATTTATATCAGCAATATTTTCACTACTTTTTCTATGTCCCGTCACAACTCTAAATGAAGGTGTGATTCCTCTATTTGTAACAGGGATCCCTGCATAAGCAGGCACTGAAATAGCAGATGTTACACCTGGAATGATCTCAAATTTAATACCTCTTTCTTTTAGGTATAAAGCTTCCTCTCCACCTCTTCCAAAAACAAATGGATCTCCACCTTTAAGCCTTACTACATTTTTATATTTTAGTGCACATTGATAGATTATTTCATTTATTTCATCTTGTGGGACTCTATGAAAACCTTTCTCTTTTCCTACAAAAATTGTTTCTACATCTTTTTTTGCTTCTTTTAATATTTCTGGATTGGCTAATTTATCATATATAATTACATCAGCTGTTTGTATAACTTTTAAAGCTTTTACTGTTAGAAGTTCTATATCTCCAGGCCCCGCTCCTGTCAAATAAACTTTAGATTCCATGCATTCTCTTTTTTTATTGGAAGTATATCTAAACAATTTTTCAAAACTTTTAATTTTCGGGTTAATTTGTTTACAAAATTTAACTTTTAATTTATTATGTTAAATTTTATGTGATTTAAGCTTTTTTATATTAAGCTAACAAAATTTTTTAAAGGTTGAGTATATGTTGATTGATGGGCATGGCAGAAAAGTAGATTATCTAAGAGTATCTGTTACTGAAAGATGTAATTTTAGATGTCAATATTGTATGCCAGAAAAACCATTTTCTTGGGTTCCAAGAGAAGAGTTATTATCTTATGAAGAGTTATTTGAATTTATTAAAGTATCAATTGATGAGGGTGTAAAAAAAGTTAGAATAACTGGTGGAGAACCCTTATTAAGAGAGGGGCTTGATAGTTTTATAAAAATGATTTCTACATATAAAGATGATATTGATTTAGCATTAACAACAAATGGATTTCTTTTACCAAAAAGTGCTCAAAAACTTGCAGATGCTGGACTAAAAAGAATAAATGTATCTTTAGATTCATTAAAGCCTGATGTTGCTGCAAAAGTTGCACAAAAAGATGTTTTAAAAACTGTATTAAAAGGTATCCAAGCAGCAGATGATGCAGGACTTAAAATAAAAATAAACTGCGTACCTATGAAAGGTATAAACGATAATGAACTTGTTGATATAATCGATTTCTGTAAAGAAAAAGGGTATCAAGTTAGATTTATCGAATATATGGAAAATGACCATGCAAGTAAATATGCCAAAGGGCTTAACTCAGAAGAGATACAAGAGCTTATTAAAAAAAGCTACAACTTTGAAAAACTAGAAAGAGAAGGTTCTTCTCCATCTCAAGAATACAAATTAGAGGATGGATATGTATTTGGTATTATAGAACCTCACAAAGATGATTTTTGTGCCACATGTAATAGAATTAGATTAACTGCAAGTGGTGTTTTAATTCCATGTTTATATTATGAGGATGCACAAAGTATCAAAGAAGCAATAAAAAATAAAGATATTCCAAAAGCTGTTGCAATTTTAAAAGATGTTTTAGCAAATAAACCAGAAAAAAATAAGTGGACAGAAGATTCAGAAGTTTCAGCTAGAGCTTTTTATGAGACAGGAGGGTGATTTAAAACCCTATCTTTTGCCTTCCCATCTCTTTTAGCATCTTTAAATCTTCTTTTCTTTTTACTTTATAAAATTCTATAAAATACCCAAATGCATTTGAACGTAAATAGATATAAGAGTGTTTGTTGTTTTCACTTCTAATAAGATACTCATTATTTGCATTTTTTTCTACTATTTTATACTCTTTATATAAAGATTCTAATTGTAATCTAAGGGATAAAAACTCTTTTTTATTTTTAGAGATAATTCCTATGTAATAAAATTCTCCATCACTTTTAGAAAACTTTTGTTCTTTAAAAGTGTCAATATTTTCTTCATTTAAAAGTTTTGTAAACTTTATATCTTGTTCATGTCCAAGGTTATTGTTTAATAAATACCGACACATATGTTCAGCTTTTTTTAATCCTAAATCATAAATCATCCCATCTGTTAATTCTATTTCTGAACTATCCTTTAATACAAATGTTAAAGTAAATTTTGAATAGATATTTCCTGTTAAATAATTAACTTCAGTTTTAACTTCTTCTATCTCTTTTCTATGTATACAGATTTTTTTCTGAAGTTTTTTATTATCAAATATTTCCCAACAAACCTCTTTTGGGCTTATATTAAAATGTATTGTTCTTTTTACAATAAGAACATAAATAAATGAGGCTATTTGAAATGAACATAAAGCAACTGAAGCGATAAATAAAATTGTGTATATGGTTTCTCCTGTTAAATGACCTTGGTACATAACCAAAGCAAAAAGAGAAAACGCTGTCAACATAAAGAGTTTATAAGTAAACCCTTTTTCTAAAACATAAATTTGCATAAATTAACTACCTTTATATATAAGCAGTTAGAAGTTTATCATTTTTATTATTAGTCTCTAAATTATTCTTAAAGTGTTCAACACTATTTTTTAAAACTAATTCTTGATGTGTAGTTGAAGTTGAAATTATCTCTTCTTTATTATCCTCTTTTCTTCTATTAAAAGCAGTTTTATTATTGTTATTGATTTCTCTTTTATCTTTTTTAAATTTATTACAAAATAGATTTTTTTCAAGAAGAAAGATTAAAGAGTATATCTCTTCTTTAGATGTTTTTTGATCTTGATTTACGTCTGTTTTTAGCCAAAATAAAACTTTTATTAATTCATATGAAATATTGTTTATAAGGTTTAAATCTTTTGAATACTCTATTAAGTCTAGTTCATCGATATTAAGCCATCTTTGTTTTAATGTACTTGCATTTTTATTATATGAGGATTTATTTTTTAAAAGATTTAAAAAGTTTTCTATTCCAAAAAATTCAATTCTTCTTTGTAGATTTGTAGTTACACAATTCCAAATAGCAAAAAGCGAAAATGAAAGTTTTTCAATATCTATCAACTCTTTTGCTTCTTTTATATTATATATTTCTAATTCTTCAAGATAAAAAGAGGGATTATTAGGGTTATTCATTAATTCTGGAACTTGGCTCATAATCTCTCCTTTTCTTTAGATTAGTTTAAACTTTATAAAATTGTAACAGATTTTTATATTTTTTGCAAGAAAAGTTTTAATTTAAAAATTTTTATTGTAAGTCTTGTTGGGGTTTTCCTATATAAAAACCTTGTGAGTAATCGATTCCTAACTCATTTACCTTTTCAAGAAGTTCTTTATTTGAAATAAATTCAGCTATTGTTTTTATCCCCATTTTTTTAGTAAAACTAACAATTGATTTTACAACTTCAAGGGAGTTTGTATTTTCCAAAATTCTTTTTATAATTGAACCATCTATTTTTACATAATCAGCGTCAATCTTTACTAAATATTCAAAATTGCTATAACCACTACCAAAATCATCAATCGCAATTTCACAGCCAAGAGCTTTTAATCTATCAATAAATTGAAATACTGGTTCATAAGTGGTTATTTTTTCAGATTCAACTAGTTCTACAACAAGTTTTTTTGCAATATTATATTCTTCTATTTTAAAAAATAAATAGTCTTGTAGTTCATCATCTAAAATATCTTCCATAGTTAGATTAATAGAAAATTGAAACTCTTTTTCTTTAAAGTTTTCAAATGATTTTTGAATAACTCTTTTTGTAATCTCTATATATTGTCTAGATTTTTTTGCAATATCTAAAAACTGAAAAGGTGAAATAATAGTTTGATCTGTATCTATTATTCTTACTAAAGCTTCATATTTTTCTATTTTTTTAGAAAAGTTATTAAATATTGGTTGATAATAAACTATTACTCTATCTTCCTCTAAGGCAGTTCTTATTTTTTCCGTCCACCAAAGATTATCTTCAAACTCTTTTTCTATATTAAAAGATTCTGAGTAGATTAATAAACTTTTATTTTTATCTTTTGCATATTTATTTATAATTTCAGCAGTACTAAGAAGTTTTGATTTATGTTCAAAAGAGATTCCAATAGTATTATTTAAACGAACTTTTTTTATACCTAAATCTATTAAAGTATTTTTTAGTTGCTCATTTATCTCTTTTACTAATACTAAAAATTTATCTTTTGAAAAAGTGCAATTTAGTAGAGCAAATCTATTTATATTTATTTTATAAAGTTCACAATCTTTTACTAGATAAGTTAAAAGCTCTTCTGATGCTTTTTTTATTAAATTATTGGCTAAATCATTTCCGAAAAAATCATTAATATAAAAAAAACTATTTATATCAATAACAGCTAAATTGTTCTTTTTATTTTGTTCTATATCCATCAAAAGCTTTTCTCTGTTATAAAGACCTGTTAAGGTGTCTTTTTTGACAATTTCAAATTGAGTAATATCTTGGGCAAATTTTATTATTTTTACTGGATTTTTATCTAAATCTAAAATTGGTGTATAGGTTGCTTGTATCCAAACTTTTTTTCCATTTTTACCCTCTCTTAGATATTTACCCGTATCAAATTTTCCTTTGTTTAACTTTTCCCAAAAGTTTTTATATTCTTTTGATTGAGAATACTCTTTATCACAAAAAATTTTATGATGCTTACCTTTTATCTCATCTAATTTGTAACCCATTGCATTTAGAAAATTTTTGTTTGCTTTTAATATATTGCCATCCATATCAAATTCAATAACTGCATGAGCTTTATTTATCGCTTTTAATTGTATTTCATA
This sequence comes from Halarcobacter sp., assembly GCF_963675975.1. Lineage (NCBI taxonomy): Bacteria > Pseudomonadati > Campylobacterota > Epsilonproteobacteria > Campylobacterales > Arcobacteraceae > Halarcobacter > Halarcobacter sp. The sequence goes on from NZ_OY780939.1 coordinate 1,254,603, forward strand.
TTTTTGAGTTTCTAATCTGTTTTTAGTAATATCTTGGGCAAATTTTAATATTTCAAATACTTGTCCATTGTCATTGATTAGAGGTTTATATGTTGCTTGCAGATATATTGAAGTTCCATCTTTTTTTACTCTTTTAAATTCACCACTATTTAATTTTCCTGTAGATAATTCATACCAGAATTTTCTATACTCTACAGAGTTTGTAAAATCTTCATCACATAGTATTTTATGGTGTTTATTTTTTATCTCTTCTAATTTATACCCAAATAAGGATAGAAATTTTTCATTGGCATTTTTTATTGTTCCATCAAGTTTAAATGAAATAATTGCAAAACTTTCATTAAATGCTCTGTTTTTAATCTCTTCTCTTTTTATATCTAAATCCATCTTTTTCTTTTATACCTATTTAATATTATTGTATTATGATACAATCCCTACCTTTATTTTTTGCCTCATACACTGCTATATCAGCTCTTTTTACAGTATCATAAATATCTTCATTTTCTTTGTAAAGTGTTGCTCCTATTGAACAAGTTTTTTGACCAACTTTTTTAAAATAGTTTTCTTTTATTGCTACTCTCATTTTTTCTAATATTTTTTTCAAAGCATCATTAGAGGGAACTTTTATAATTAAAATAAACTCTTCTCCACCCCATCTAACTAAAATATCCTCTTTTCTAGAGTTAGATTTTATTATTTCTACAAATTGGATTAGAACTTCATCTCCAATATCATGTCCAAATTCATCATTAACTTTCTTAAAGTAATCAATATCTATCATAGCTATTGCTAAATAAGAATCGTTTGTTTGGTATTTATTTATAAAATAATTTATTTTTTGTTCAAAATATTCTCTATTGTAGGCTTTAGTTAGTTTATCGATTAAAGTTTTGTTTTCTAATTTTATATTTTCTAATATTGTTTCTGAAATATCTGTAAAACTTACTATATAACTCTCTTCATCAAAATTGTTTATTGAAACAGAAAAAATATATGGTTTTAAATCTATACCTATAATAGAAACTACTCTTTTAGACGTATCTATTTTTTTTATAGATTCTATCCAATAGTCTTTTTTTTCTTTATTGAAAAAGAATTTGTCATGATTTATAAATAGTTCACATATTGAAGAGTTTATACTATAAAATTCTTTTAGATTTTTATATCCAAAGAAGTCAAAAAACTTTTTATTTGCATAAGTGATTTTTTCAGCTGTTGATAAAAATACTATATTGTTTTGAGTATTTATAAATTTTTTTAAATTTTTATTTGTTTTTTCAATTTGCTCTTTTTTAAAAAATAGTTCATTTTTACTTTCAATTAGGGCGTTATATTGTTCTTGTATTACATTTGTTAAGAAACCTAATTCATCATTTGGTTTTTTTATATTGTTTAAATCTTTATAATCCCCAGATTTTAGTGTTTTTGTTAAGTTCTTAATATATTTAATAACAGGATTCAATAAAAATAGTGATACTAATATTAAAACTATCCAAATGACTACTGATAAAGATATAAAAAAATTAATTTTCTCTTTGAAATAGTTAGAAGATTCTTCATTCTCTTTTGCTAAACTTGCTTGTATGTGATTATCTAATACCGAATCTATATCATTATTTATTAAAGTTGACATTTGTTTTATTAAAATCTCTTTTCTATCTGTAAGAGTAATAAATTCAAAGATATATTTTTCAAGTTTTATAAAAGCAGTATCAATAATATTTAAACTGCTTATTTCATTTTCAGATAGTTTCATATTCTTTAATTGTTTTTTTATTTCATAATAATCCTCAATACTACTTTTTATTCTTCCTTTAAAAAAGTCATTATTGCTTTCATAATAACCCCTTTTTGCAGCAATTAATTCAAAAGTATTGATTTCTAATTCATCATATAAAGATAATAAATCTTTATTTTTTGCATTTGGTTCTAAGTTTGTATCAAGCTCATAATCAATTGTTTGATTTACAATATCATTTACCTTCTCAACAAGAATATTTTGTCTATTTGTAAGATTTATAAGTTCTATACTTACATTCATAAATTTATTAGTTAAAGATTCGAGGAGTTTTAAATTATTTTTACTTTGTTCATCTTTTGATGAGTTTTTAATTTGATTTAAATAAAATTTGTAAGTTTGGTATGGTTCTAAGTTTGTAAAATCTATTTGTTTTTTTAAACTATTATTGTTGATTATATCAAGAATATATTTTTCAACTTCTAATATATTTATCTCAACTTCATAAGCACTATGTACCTTTATTTTATGATTTTTGTCTAACTCTTCATAGTTTTGTCGTAAATCTTTTAAAAAAAATAAAGATACCATTGGCACTATAATTGAAATAAAAATAGGCAAAGCTAATAGTTTGGTAGTTAATTTCATATAATATTTTATCTATATAAAACTCTAAATAAAATTAATTTTTTTATTATGAATGATTTTTCACTTATAATTAATTTATATTTTTAACATAATACCTATCATTCTCACAAGCAAGCTCAATTTTAGAATCAAATATTGTTGATATATTTTCTGAGTTTAAAATCTCATCTTTCTTACCTTGTTTATATATTGTTTTATTATAAACCAGTGCAATATTGTCTATTTCAGGAAATACCTCTTCAAAATGATGAGTAACTAGTATTATAGAAGAATATTTTGAAAGTTTTCTAATGATTTTTAAAAAACTGTCTTGTGCTTTTATATCTAGTCCAACAGTTGGTTCATCTAATATAAAAGCTTTTGGTTTATGAACAAGAGCTCGTCCTATTACACATCTTCTTAACTGTCCTGTACTCATATGTTGAACTTTTTTATCTTTAATATCTGAAATCTCTAAAAATTCTAAAACCTCTAAAGCTCTTTTGTATTGTTCTTCTGTAAAATCTTGGTGTTTAAAAATACCAATTGAACTGTAATATCCACTTAATACAACCTCATATGCACTTAGGTAATTGCCATGTTCACTAAAGTAGTTGTGTAAATCATTTGTGATAATTCCTAAGTTTTTCTTTAATTCAAAAATACTCCATATTTTTTGTCCAAAAAGTTCTTTTTTGAATTTATATTTAGTATTTGGGTATAAGTCATTTGAGATAAGTTTAATAAGTGTAGATTTACCACTTCCATTTTGACCTAGAATAGCCCAATGCTCACCTAATTTTATTTGTAAATTGATATTTTCTAATACTGGTTTAACATTATAACTTACATAAATATTTTCAAAATCAATAATTTTTTCATCCATCATATATCCTTAATAATATTCCTTAAACTAAAATTAATATAAATTAGTATAAAATTCGCGTCCACTTAATTTTAGTGAGATTAATTATACCTATTAGGAGGTCAATGATGGCTTTAGATCAGGAAGTAAAAGCAAGTATTATTGCAAAATACAGAAGAGATGAAAAAGACACAGGTTCTGCAGAAGTTCAAATTGCAGTATTAACAGAGCAAATTAGAGTTTTAACAGAGCATTTAAAAACTAATAAAAAAGATCACTCGTCAAGATTAGGTCTTTTAAAAATGGTTGGTAAAAGAAAAAGACTTTTAGCATACTTAAGAAAAACTGATTACGCTAGATTTACTACATTAGTTGCAGATTTAGGAATTAGAGCTAAATAATTATTTTATTTAGTTACTTGAAAAAAGGTTGCAAGTAGTCTTGCAACCTTTTTTTTTAATAAAGAATCAAATTAGTTTACAAAAATAATCAAATTTAATAATTGTTCGTGTAAAATAGAAAAAAACAAAAGTTAGGAAATTTATGTTACTTACAAAAAAAAGTGAATATGCTTTATTATCATTAATATCAATTGCAAAAAGTGATGCACCTAAAAATGTTGATGTATTATCGCGTGAACTAAATATTCCTAAATCTTTTCTTGCAAAAATCATGCAAAATCTAGCTAAAAATGATATTGTATTGTCTCATAGGGGAGTTAATGGTGGATTTGTCCTTAAAAAACCTTATGATGAGATTACAATTTTAGAAATAACTACAGTAGCAGAAGAAAAAATACCTTCAGTATTTGAATGTTCACCATCAGTTTCTTCTTGTCCATCAGATTTGGCAAATGCATGTAGTTTATGGCCAGTATTAAACAATCTTCAAAGTAGAATAAATGTCTTTTTAGAGGAACTGACTCTAAAGGATATTGCTTTATGATTCTTTTTCATTTATCTCATACAGACTTAGATGGATATAGTTGTCAACTTATAACAAAAGAGTATTTTAAAAAGGGATTTTATTACAATGCCAATTATGGTATTGAAGTTAAATTAAATATAAAAAAAATGCTTCAAGATATTGAAGCTTATAAAGATGAAGAGATTCTTTTTTTAATTACTGATTTAAATCTAACTATACAAGAATCAAAAGATTTAAATAAATCTATAAATAAACTAAACGAAGATGGATTTAATATAAAACTACAACTTCTTGACCACCATGCAACAGGGCAAAAAAGTGCTGATGATTATGAATGGTATTATTTAGATACATCAAGATGTGCTGCAAAAATCACATATGCTTATGTAAATGAAACACTAAATGGCTTTGATGAAGAAACAAAAAAATGGCTTGAACCTTTAGTTTTTTGTATAAATGCTATTGATATTTGGGTTGATATAGAAACTGATGGTTTTGAATTTGGAAAAGTATTATTATCGATGGTTAGTAGAGTAAGAGAGATAAATAATATTCTATTCCCTGATTTAAATAGAGACTTTAGATTATATCTATTAAAAGAGTCAGCAAAATTTTTAAATGAAGAAAATGCGCATATAAAGCTTGACAATGAAATTCATTTTATGAAAAAAGAGTTTTTAAAGCAAGATGAACACGATGATACAATAGATAATCTAAGTGCTAAATATCTTGTAAAATCTTTAGAAGATTTAAAAGAGAAACTAACAGTAACTTACAAAGGGCACAAAGGTCTTTTAACTTATACTTTGGGGTCTATTTCTATTCCTGCAAATGCTTTTTTAGTAGCAAATGAAGATTATGATTTCTTTATTGATATTAGTAGAAAAGGAAATACCTCTTTTAGAGCAGATGGGAAAGTAAATGTTTCTTTAATTGCTCAAGAGTTAGCAGATGGGGGAGGTCACCCAAATGCTTCTGGTTGTAGATTTGATGATTTTAAAGAAACAATCGATTATGATGTTGTAAAATCATTTATGCAAAGAAAACTTGATTCCTTAGCATAAATTCTCAAATCTTTTTTTCTTATTGTCATAATATTCAATGGTTCCATCTTCTATTTTGTAGTGCCATCCATGAATATTTAATTTTCCCTCTTTTATTCTTTTTTTGATTTCTGGAAAAGTTAAAAGGTTTTCAAGTTGATGAATAACAGAGATTTTTTCAGTTGCTCTGTAGATTCTTTCTTCATCTTCAAAGAAGTCAAACTTTCTTAATACCTCTTCTTTGGCTTTCATACCTAATTGTAACCATTTTTTCATGTGAACTAAAGAGTTATTATTTTCTAAATCCATATATAAAGATCTACAAGCACCACAATTTGAGTGTCCACATATAATAATATGTTTTACATTTAAAACAGAAACTGCAAACTCTATGGTTGCAGTTGTACCATGGTAATCGTTGTCATCTTTATAGGGAGGTACAAAGTTACCTGCATTTCTTATGATGAACATATCTCCTGGTTTTGATGAGATTATTAAATCAGGTACAACTCTACTATCACTACAACCAATAAAAAGAATCTCTGGAGTTTGACCCTTTTCAACTAATGTCTCAAAGTCATTTTTATATTCTTTAAATTTTGTATCTCTAAATAGTTTATTTCCTATTTTTAAATCTTCAATTGTCATATTAATTTCTCACATTTACTTTTTTATTTTTTATTGTGTTTATAAATTGCATTATTTTAGAGATTTTTTTCTCTTCATCTTGTAAGTGGTCTTTTGCACTTAGGGTAAATTTATCCATTTTTTTATCTAAATAACTTGTGTTTAGTTTTCCTTCTATAAAGTCTTCGTCTCTTACTATTTCTCTGTGAAGTTCAATATTTGTAGGAAATCCTTCTAATACAAACTCATCTAAAGCCCGTCTTGCTTTTTTTACAGTTCCATCCCAATCTAAAGCCCATACAATAAGTTTCCCTATCATAGAATCATAATTTGCAGGAACCTTATATCCTGTATAAGCAGCAGAATCAAGTCTTACTCCAGGTCCATTTGGAGTTAGGTATTTTTCAATTGTTCCAGATGATGGCATAAAATTTTTTTGTGGGTTTTCTGCGTTGATTCTAAACTCAATTGCGTAACCTCTAAAATTTATCTCCTCTTGCATATATTTCATCTTGTCACCATCTGCAATCTCTATCATTCTTTGAATAATATCAATTCCACTTGTAATCTCTGTAACAGGGTGTTCTACTTGAACTCTAGTATTCATCTCAATAAAATAGATATTATCCTCTTCATCAACTAAAAACTCAACTGTACCTACACTTTCATAACCTAATTTGAACATTGCTTTTGTTGAGATTCTATATAACTCTTTTCTAACCTCTTGATTTAATCTTGGAGATGGAGATATCTCTATAACTTTTTGGTGTCTTCTTTGGATTGAACAATCCCTCTCACCTAGGTGAACTACATTTCCATATTTATCTGCAATAATCTGAACCTCAATATGTCTTGGGTTTTCCACATATTTTTCAATAAATACTTGACCATTTCCAAAGAATTTTAAAGCTTCATTTGTGGCACTGTCAAACATAGCATCAAACTCTTTTTCCTTTCTTACTATTCTCATACCTCTACCTCCACCACCAAAGGCAGCTTTGATAATAATAGGAAATCCAATCTTAGCAGCTATATTTTTAGCTTCTTTTTTATCCTCAACTGGTTCATTTGTACCTTCTAATATAGGAACACCAACTTTTTTCATAGCTACTTTTGAAGCCATCTTATCTCCAAATAGAGCAATATGTTCTGGTTTTGGACCTATAAAAATTATTCCTGCTTCTTCACAAGCTTTTGCAAAGTCAGCATTTTCACTTAAAAAACCATATCCTGGATGAATTGCATCACAGTTTGCTTTTTTTGCAATATTAATTATGGTTTCAAAATTTAAATATGCTTGTATAACATCCCCCATAATTGGATAACATTCATCAGCTTTTCTAACCCATAAACCCTCTACATCTATCTCAGAGAAGATAGCTACACTTGTTATATCTAATTCTTTACAGGCTCTTATTATTCTAAGAGCAATCTCACCTCTATTTGCTATTAATACTTTTGATATCTTATTCATAATAAACCTTTTTTGTTTTCTCTATTGTAGAATTTAAAAAAGAAAAATTCTTTATCTTTTTTGCTAAATTTATTGTTGTTTTATGTTTAAATAATTGTCTATTTGTGCTTAAAATTTATTCTGTTTTTGATAAACTAGTAAAATGAAAAAAGAAACACTAGAAAAAAGAGATAAAATTGCAAATGCAATAATGTATTATGTGTACACCCATATCGACACTCATATCGACCTTGAAGAGTTAAGTTATGATTTAGATATAAGTAAGTTTCATATGCATAGGGTTTTTAAAGAAGCTTTTGGAAAAAATATTTATGAGAGTATAAAATCAATTAGATTGCAAAAAGCTGCAAATTTACTTCTAACAAATAGATATTCAACTATTTCAAATATTGCAAATCTTTGTGGATATAGTTCCCATTCCTCTTTTATCAAAGCTTTTACAAAAAGATTTGATATGTCACCAAAGCAGTGGAGAAAAGGTGGATATAAAAGTTACTCTAATGAGATTATGAAACAGTCAAAAAAAGCTATGAACTCAAAAGCAGATTTTTCAAGACTTGTTCCTACAATTGTAAAGATGCCAGAGATAAAAAGTTATTATATTAGAAATAAAGGTTATAACATAAATATTAGAGAGACTTGGCAAAAACTTCAAACCCTTATTTTAAACAATGATATAAAAGAGTATAAACAAATTGCTTTGTTACACGACAATCCTGTAATTACACCACTTAATGAGTGTCAATATATAGCTTGTATACAAACAGATGAAAAAGAAGAGACCTTATCTCAAAGAGTGCCTAAGTTTAAAATATCAAGTGGAGTATATGCTAAGTTTGATGTTCAAGGACATCAAGGGGATATTTTAAAGTTTATGAATTGGGTTTATCATGAATGGCTTATTAATAGCGAATATGAAACAACAACTAAACCCTCATATATAATCTATCATAAAAACAATTTTTTAAGTGATGATAATGAGTTTAATATGAGTTTTTATGTATCAATAAACTATTAGTCTAAGAGCATATTTATTATGCTCTTAGATTTAATTTAACTAATTTTCAAAAAAGCTTTTTTGAAAAATCTTGAAACATTTGCTGGATTCCAGGATGAAATTACAAAAGGTTTATCAAGATGGCCATAGGATTCTAAACTTCTTTCTATATTAAACCCACCAAGTTTTTCATAAAGTTTGAAATGTTCTTTTAAAAATACAGAGGCAGATGCATCTAAACCATTTTGGGTTTTTAGATAATACATTCCTGCCATCAAGTATTTAAAATCTAAACTTAAACCTTTGTTTTCTTTTTTTACCATTAGTCGTGAAATTTCACTTAGTTTTGGAAACTTGATTCTAATATCAGATAGATCCAATTTTTCTTCAATTGGTAAATGCTTGTCTGAATCAAATATTAATCTACAAGTTGATGTGATTTCATTATTATCTTCTGTATATATGATTGCAGCTGTTTCATCATAAAAGTCAAAATTCATATTTGGAAGATAATTTGGAAACTCATTTTGATAACCTAAGTTTCCATATATTTCACTTCTTAATTGAAAGATTTTAACTAACTCCTCAGCACTATTAACTTTTTTCAAGTTAGTATAGTTTGATTCAAAATTTATCTTTTTATTAAAAGATAAAACAATATCAATAAACTTTTCAAATAAAAAAGTTTTATCAAAATTTTTAAAATCGTTTTGTTGTTTATACAATTCCTCTAGCTTTTGTACAGTTATGTTTTTGTTAATATATACCATTTTCTTTCCTTTTTTTAAAATGTTTCCAATTATCAAAAATAGGTGTCAAAAATAGAGTCAAATCTTTTAATTTAAGCAGGGATATAATAAAATAATTACAATTCTTAGAAAGTGATTATGATTTTGCATAAAAAAATAAAATATATTCTTATCTTTATACTAACTCTTTCTTCCTCCATATTTGCAAATAAATTAATTGATATAAATAAAACAAGTGATGACTTGATGTCATCTAGTTATATTTATATAGATAACACAAATAGTGAGACGATTGAAACTATAAAAAACAAAGAGTTTAAAAGAATCGATAACTCAAAACCTAAATCTTTTGGATATTCGCCAAATTTTACAGTTTGGATAAAACTTACACTTATAAACACATCTGATGAAATTCAAAAAAGAATATTAGAATATGAAAGTTCCCTTACAACGCATATAAATTTTTATTATGATGGTAAGGTCTTACATGAAGGTTTATTTCAAATTAGTCCTGATAGAAATACCTTAGAACCAGTATTTATTATAAATCTAAAAGAAAAAGAATATAAAACATACTATTTACAGTTATCATCTAAGATAACTACATTGATTGTTAACTATAAATTGTATGATTTAAAAAGTTTTTTTGAAAAAGAGGTTTATAGACAAAATATCTTAGTTTTTTTCTTTACGGCGATGTTTATATTAGCTGCATATAATCTGGTTATTTATTTTATTGTTAAGTCATCTAGTTATCTATTTTATGTATTTTATATATTGGGTATATCTTTACATCAATTTTTTTATACAGGGTATTCTACACTTTTTATTCAAGACCCGGTATTAGTTGAATCTATTATAAAAGGTGCCTCATTAATTGTTGCAATACCAATTTTTTTCTTTTCTTTATTTACTATTTCTTTTACAAATACAAAAGAGAATCATCCTACTCTATACAAATATTTAAGAGTTTATCTTTATCTATACCCTTTAATCATATTTTTAATTGTGTATCTACAAGAGCAAGGTTGGATTAGAAATATTTTTTCTGCTCTTTTACTTTTGTTAGTATTGTTGCTAACTTTATATAGTGTATTAAAAAGAAACAGACAAAGTTACTTTTTACTATTGGGTTGGATTATCTTCTTTTGCTCAATGATAAGTATGTATCTAGCAAGTGCAGGTGTATATAATATCTATAATGATATTCCTTATATGGTAGAATTATTTTTAGTCTTAGAAGGATTGATTTTCTCAATTGCCTTGGCTGATAGAATTAAAATATTAGAGCTTGAAAAAAATAAAGTTCAACTTTCACTAATCAAATATCAAGAAAATGAAACCATAAGATTAAAATCTATGGTAGATGAAAAAACAGAAAAGCTACAATCTGCTCTTCAAGATAAAGAGTTTTTATTAAAAGAGCTTAATCATAGGGTTAAAAATAATATGCAAACAATTATTTCTCTTATACGATTACAAAAAGACAGTATAAAAGATCCTAAGATGTCAGAAATGCTTATTAGTATACAAAATAGACTAAATGCAATGAGTGAAGTTCATCAATTGTTGTATAGTAGTCATGAAGATTTATCTTTTATAAGTCCTACTGAATATTTTATTTCTATTGTGAATGGGATAAAAGAAACTACATACAGTGAAGATATTATTGTTAATTATGATATTAAATCTTATTTAAAAACTGAAGAGGTTCTTTATTGTGGACTTATAATAAATGAGTTAGTAACAAATTGTATTAAACATGCATTTACTCTAGATGAAGGTGAAATTTTTATAAAATTTCATGAAGAAAAAGATAAAAAGATATTAGAGGTAATAGATAATGGAATTGGATTTCCCAAAAATGCAAAAGAGTCTTTTGGAATGGATTTAATGCGTTCTTTAGTGGAACTTTATTTAAAAGGAAATATTGAAATAATAAACAATAATGGTACTCATATAACAATAACCTGGTATTAAAATGAATACAAAATACAAAATACTAATTGTAGAAGATCAAGCAATAACTGCAATGGAGATAAAACAAATTGTTTTAGCACTGGGCTTAGATGTAGTAGGAATTGCTAAATCAAATGAAGAAGCTGTTAAAAAGTTTGAAGAATACTTACCTGAAATCGTAATTATGGATATAAAAATACAAGGTGATAGAGATGGAATCACTACTGTAAAAGATATGTATAAAATAGGTGAAACTAGTGTAATTTATCTTACAGCCTTTAATGATGATGCTACAATTGATAGGGCTATTGAAACATACCCTTTGGCTTATGAAATAAAACCCTTTAATAAAGCTAGTTTACAATCAACTATAAAAATAGTAATGAGTAAACTAAATAAAGATATTGTAGAAAAGCCTATTTTAAATGTAGATTTAGGCTATAACTATTCCTTTAATCAAGACACAAAAAAATTATACTTCAATAACACTTTTATAAAATTAGGATACCAAGAAACAGAACTTTTGTTTATGCTTATTAAAGCAAAAGAGCAAATTGTTTCATATAAGCAAATAGAGAATGAAATATGGGAAGGCAATGTTATCTCAGATAGTTCAGTAAGAACACTTATTTGGAGATTAAGAACTAAATTCGAATATAAAATTATTGAAACCATTCCTTATGAAGGGATTAGATTGCTTATAAATATAAATAAGTAATTATATTTCAAACTGTTTTTGTTTCTATTTTATATCCCATTTTAGAGTGATTGCTTATTAAGTTTTTATTGATTTTTTGTCTTAATCTAAATAAAACCCCTCTTAGTGCACCTTCTCCAACTAATTCTCCATCATACAAGTAATCTTCTATTGCATCATTTGCAACAACACAATTTTCATTTTTTATAAGTATTTCAAAAAGTTTTATCTCTTTTTGATTTAGATTTATCTCTGCATCTTCTAAAAATAGTTTTCTATTCTCTTTATCAAAAACATAACCAAATTTTAGTGTTTTAAATCTTTTTTGTGAGCTTTCACTATTCTCTTTTATATTTTTTTCAAGTGCCACATAATGTTTTTGACTATCTTCTAGTTTTGTAGTTAACTCTTTTTTATCTGAAAATTTTTTCAAAGCCAACTCAACAGTTGCTTTTAGTTCGGCATCTTTAAAGGGTTTTATTATATATCCATAAGGTTCATTTTTAATTGCACGTTCAATTGTTGTATATTTATCATTTGCAGTTAAAAAAACAAAAGGTATATCATAGTTTTTTGTTATTGTTTCACTTAATGTAATTCCATCATCACCATTTTTTAAAGTGATATCCAAAAGTGCTAAATCACAACTGTTTTCTTCTAATAGTTTTAAAGCTTTTTTTATATTTGTAGCAACACCAATTACATTGAAACCAAACTCTAAAAGGGCTTCTTTTATATCCATTGCCGTTACAATCTCATCTTCAACAACTAATATGTTTTTCTTCATTAATCCTCTTCTTCTGATATTTCATAAGTGATACTACATGAAAGTCCATTTTCATTTTTAATCTCTAACTCACCCTCAAGTTGAAACTCAACTATTGATTCTATTAGTTGCCAACCCAAAGAATTATTATTTTTTAGTTTCTCTACATCACAACCAACGCCATTATCTTTTACACCAAATGTTATTTGTTTGTCATTTTGAAAAATAAAAATATCAATTTTGCCATCATTTTTATCTTTAAAAGCATGTTTAATGCTGTTTAAAAGTAGTTCATGGATTACCAATGCTGTAAGAACCGAGTTATTTAGACATAAATTAATATTCTCTTGTACATCTATATTAATCTCAAAGCTATCTTCGAGATTATAAATATCTTTCATAGCAAGAGTTAATTTTTGCAAATATTGTTCCATATTTATAAATCTTAAATCATCCCCTTGATAGATTATCTCATGAACTAGTGCAATTGCATAAATTCTACTTCTTGTTTTATCAAGTTGAGTATTAATTACATCATTTTTTTCTCTTCGTTTTTGCATAGAAAGCAAAGAGGATAAAACTTGCAGATTGTTTTTAACTCTATGATGAATCTCTTTAATTAAAATCTCTTTTTCTTCCAATGAGCTTTTGATTATTTGTTCTTTTCTTTTTTGTTCAGTAATATCCCTTGCAAAAGCACAAATAAACTCTTCTTTTCCATTTGCAGAAAAATAGTTTGCAGCTATTAGACAAGGAAAAGATTTCCCATCTTTTGTAGTTAGTTCTGATTCAAAATAGTTAAATTGCTTTTTCTTCTGTATAATGATTTTTTCAACTTCATGGAACTTTTTATCAATTTTTATAATATGTTCATTTAGCAACTCTTCTTTTGTATATCCCAAAACTTTACATAATCTATTATTTACGTATACAATTTTCCCATCAAATTTAAACCAATATATTGCATCAGCTGTATTATCAAGTACAAAATTAATAAGTTTAAGATTTTCACTCTCTTTTTTTTGAAAGAGTATTAGTTTCTCTTTTGCCTCTTTTTCTATTTTTGCAATACTTCTTAAAAAGAAATATAAAAAAACACTTGTAACTATAAAAAATGTTATTCCTATAAATAAAGGTAATTTTGTATCTTGATTATTATCTGTTTGTTGAATAATAAACATTGAAACTTTATTTACAAGAACAATTCCAAAGATTCCAATAATTAAAAATGAAAAAGAGTATAGTTTTGCTTTCTTTTCGTTAGGTATTTTAGCAATTACTTTTAAAATGTCATTAAACATTGTTTCCTCAATATTGTTATTCCAGAAAATTATTATATTCTTTTTTCAATTAGATACTAAAAAAAACAAATGAGATTTTTTTGAGATTTTTTTTATTTACAATTCTTTTCAAGATAAGTATGAAAGGAGATAAAATGGATAGACTTTCTAGACGCTCTTTTTTAAAAAGTACAAGTTTAGGAGCAACTATTTTGGCATCAAGTGCCTATAGTAATCCTTTATCTAGTCTAATTTTGTCAGATAAAAAACAAAAAAATATTGACTTAGACTATGTAATTTTTGATAAAGGAATAGAAAAAAGTGAAGAGTTCGCACAAAAAATGAAAGCTTTGGGAACTAAAACTTATGAAATAAATAAAGATATATCTCAAATGTGGAGTGAAGTAATCAGTCCAACATGGGGTAAAAATAAAAATACAGCTATAGCGGGATTAACAACTTATGAAACAATGTTTGTATTAGAAAGACTTGCCTTTGACAAAGGTATGCTTATGTATTTCAATGCCGAACATAATATAGCCAATAACAATATCAATCATGAATTACAAGCTTCAAAAGTTGAAATCGACAAGATTAAAAAAAATCTAGATAAATATGATTGGACAGATGCATTAGCTTTAAAAATCAATAATTATGAGTATGAAAGAATTGATTCTAAAACTAAAATATCTACAAATAACAATAAAAATGAAAAAAATCAAATATTATATTCTTGGATAATTGCACCAAGAAAAGTTAGCTAAAGGAGATTTATATGTCTAAAAATGAAGAGATAATATTACCAAATGGCGTTAGCCAAGGAGATTTTTTACAAGCAGTAAAAGAGCTTGAAAAAGTTACAGGTAAACAATGGGTTTTTAAAACTAAAGATGATTTACACTTATATAGAGATGCATATTCTCCATATTGGGATGAACCAGAAGAACCAATCCCATCTTTAGCTATTGCACCTAAAGAAGTAGATGAGGTACAAGAGATTGTAAAAATTGCAAACAAATATGGATTACCACTTTTCCCAATTTCTACAGGTAAAAATTTAGGTTATGGATCTTCTGCACCAAACAACAGAGGTGATGTGGTAGTTGATTTAAAAAGAATGAATAAAATTATTGAAGTAAATGATAAAAGAAACTACTGTATTTTAGAACCAGGTGTATCATATTTTGATCTTTATGAATATTGTGAAAAAAACAATCTAAATGTGATGATGGATATGCCAGATCCAGGTTGGGGAAGTCCTGTTGGGAACTCACTTGATCATGGATGGGGATATATGCATGGACAATATAGAGATCACTTTGGGGCACACTGTGGTATGGAAGTTGTTTTAGCAAATGGTGAACTAATGAGAACTGGTATGGGAGCACTTCCTGGAGCAAAAACTTTTGCAGAGAATAAATATGGTTATGGACCATATGTTGATGGACTTTTCTCTCAATCAAATTTTGGGATTGTAACAAAAATGGGATTTTGGATGATGCCAAAACCTGAGCATTACTCTTTAGCTGTATTAACAGTACCTAAAAGAGATGATTTAATTCCTCTTGTTGAGATTATGAATTATTTAGAAGATTCATCAATTATTGGTTGGCCTTTATATAGAAGTCCATTAAATCCTGAATATGGAAAACCAATGAATCCTGAATTAAAATTATATTTAACATCTAAAAATGGGAAACCAGATATTGATAAAATTCAAGATTATGCACTTAGAAACAAAATTCCATATTGGAAAATAGATATTCCTTTATATGGAAATAAAGAAGCAGTTGAAGCAAATATTAGATACATAAGAGATAGATTTTCAAGTGCAATAGAGGGTGCAAAAGTAGAAGTTGAAGAGGATTATGCTTTACCTTTATCTGATGAGCAGAAAAAAGCAGTTAAACATAAAGTTACACTAGGTATCCCAAATCTTGAAATTTTTTGGTTAAGTACTAGAGGTGAAAACTTTGGACCAAAAGATGGACATGTATGGTTCTCTCCTATTATTCCAAGGGATGGAGCTGAGTTATTAAAATGTCAAGAAATATATATTGATACTTTCCATGAATTAGGAATGGAATCTATGATTACACCATTTTCTCACCCAAGAACTTGGATGTATAGAGCCTTTTGTTTTATGATTGGATTTGCAAATTCAAGGGATGATAAAGAGAAAAATGCACAAATGAGAAAAGTATATAATACTATGGTTAAAGTTGCAGCAAAACATGGTTGGGGTGATTATAGAGCTGCACCACCTTTCCAAGATGCAGTATCTAATGTGTATAGTTTTAATAATCATATATTAAAAAGATTTGCAGAAGAGTTAAAAGATACTATTGATCCAAATGGAATACTAGCTCCAGGTAGAGGGGGAATTTGGCCTAAAAGATTAAGAGGAGATAAAAATGCTTAAAAATATGAAAATTTTATTAATACTAGCAACCATCTTAGCTAGTTCACTATATGCAAATGATTCTTCAAAATTTAAAGAAGGAAAACAAGTATTTGATAAATGGTGCGTGCATTGTCATGGTATAGGAATGCCTGCAACTGATGCATTAGGGATTGTATATAAAGATACAGGTATCTCTCCTGTTCTTGAACAAAGAAAAGATTTGGATGCTGGATTTGTTGATTATGTGGTTAGAAATGGAAGATTTAGTATGCCCTTTTTTAGAAAAACAGAAATCAATGACAAACAATTAGAAAGCTTATCTTTTTACCTTTCTACTAAAAATAAATAATAATAGTAACTTCTCAAAAGATATTTAGAAGTTACCTCTCTTCCTTTGACAAACTTTTTATCCTATTTTGTTATAATCATTGTTAAAACTACTAAGGAGAAATAAATGGAGTGTGAATTTCCATCTATAAACAGTAATAAAGATGAATTAAAAGAGATATTTGATAACACAAAAACTATAGCTATTATTGGACTTTCTCCAAATGAGAGTAAAGCTAGCAATATGGTTGGAAAGTATCTTAAAAATGCTGGGTTTAAAATAGTTCCTGTTTATCCTAAAGAGGATGAGATTTTAGGTGAAAAAGTTTATAGAAGTTTAAAAGAGATTCCTTTTAAAGTTGATATGGTTGATATTTTTAGAAAACCTGATGTTATTGGTTTAGTTGTTGATGCTGCTATTGAAAGAGGTGATGTTGATACAGTTTGGACACAATTAGGTTTAGTAAACAATGAAGCAGCAAAAAAAGCAAAAGAGGCTGGTATGAAAGTTGTACAAAACAAATGTACAAAGATTGAACACAGAGAGATTTATTCTTAGTCTTTTTTAGTATGAGGTTTGTTTGGCAATACTATTGTTGCCACACAACCTGTTTTCCCATCAGTTCTATTTTTTAGTGAGATTGTAGCACCTAAAGCATCAGCGGCATTTTTAGCTAAAAATAATCCTAATCCTGCACCACTTTCTTTCCCCATTCTTTTAAATGGAGCAAAAAGGTCAATTGATTCATCAATACCTTCCCCATCATCTGTTATGCTAATAGTTGTTTCTTTTTTTGTTTTATTTAATCTAATAGCAATAGATTTGTCATCTGGCGTGAATTTTATAGCATTTTGAACAAAGTTTTGAATTATTTGATTTATAAGTGTTGGTTGTAAATAAACTTCATGGTGATTTACATTTGAAAAGAATGTCAAAATTATTTGTTTTTTTGCACTTAACATTCTATAATCATTTGTTTTTCTTTGAAGGTATTGAACTAAATCAATCTCTTCAGGTTTTTCAAATTGTGCACCTTCAGCTCTACCTATATCAAGTATTGAACTAATCATTTTATTCATATCATTTATTTGTTCAACTGTAAGTTTCATAGTTTCTTGATATTTTTCTGCTTCTCTTGGCTTCATCAGAGTTACTTCATTTTTTAACTTCATAACAGCGAGAGGAGTTTTTAGCTCATGGGCAACACCTATAAAAAGCTCTTTTTTGAATCTAATATTTGATTCAATTCTAGAAGTAAGTGAATTAATAGAATTTGCTAAAGGATGAAACTCAATTGGAAGATTATCTTTTTTTATTTGTGTTAGATAATTTTCATCCATATTTGATAATTTATTTGTTATTTGAATAATTGGTTTCAGTAAAGTTTTTGATACAGTAAAAGCATAAAATACAACCATCAATAATCCACCTAAAGATATTAAAAGTAGATTATTAAATATTTTATTCAACATATCAAGTGATGAATTTATATTTTTTATAATCTTAATATATTCCCCTTTTTTAGGGTCAAATAGATATAAAATTTGCATATAGTGATTATCGTTTACTTTAAATGTTGTATATGCAGTTTGTGGTACATGTTCAAGTTTTACAATATCAACATTGATTCCACTGTGAGTAATAATATTAAAATTTTTTGTATCTACATTTGTTGATTTACTGATTTTATAAATTAATTGTGCATCTTTGTATAAAGAGTCTTGAATTTCGTCAAAAATAGTTGATTTTGTGTAGCCATAAAATATAGCTGAAAGTATTAGGATCAGAAGTGAAGTAGCAAGTACAAGCTTTTGATGAAACTGTTTGTATATGCTCTTCACACGCATTATTAATCTTTAATTATGCTTCTTCGTTTGAATCAGGATAGCAGAATCTGTATCCTCTTCTTCTAATAGTCTCAATAGTTGAGATATTTAATGGTTTATCCATTTTTTGTCTAATTTGATTTATTGCAACTTCAATTACGTTTGGAGTTACTAATTCTGGTTCTTCCCAGATAGCATCTAATAATTGTTCTTTTGAAACAATTTGATCTCTGTGTCTAGCAAGGTGAGTTAATACTTCAAAAGGTTTACCTTTTAATTCAATCTCTTCACCATTGAATTCAATTTTTTCTTCATCAGGGTTAATTGATAATTGTTCAATCTCAATTACATTTGTTCCACCGAATCTTAATCTTGCTTCAATTCTAGCTAATAGAATGTCAAAATCAAATGGTTTTTTAATATAATCATCTGCACCAGCTTTTAAAGCTTCGATTTCAGAATCTTTATCATCTCTAGCTGATAGAATAACTACAGCAGTTCTTGAACTTCTATTTTTTACTATTTTACAAAGTTCAATCCCATCACCATCTGGTAACATCCAATCTGTTAATACTAAATCATAATTTCTAATATCGATGAAATATTCTGCATCTTTATAGTTTTCAGCTGCATCAACTTGATAACCAAAATCTGTAAGACCTTCTTGTAAAGTTCTATTTAGTGTAATTTCATCTTCAATAATTAATATTCTCATATAGATTTCCCTTATTTTACGTTAGCTTAATTTTAAGTTAAGTTTAATTTTTGACGGAATTATATCATAAATATAGTAAAATTTAAAGGTCTTTTAAGCTAAATTTTAAAATTTATTAATTTTTTGTACAATTTAGTAAAAGAAAATTTTTAAAATTATGAAATTTTAGCTAAGTTTCAGAATAAAATTAATTTTAAAATTAAATCTTTATTTTAACTATGTTAAAGAAATCTTAATATGAACAATAAAAAAATAAAAAATAATTACTAGTTAACTTTCTATTAGTAAAAAAAAGATAGAATAAAAATTACTAAAAATTTAAGGAATATAATGATTATGATTAAAAGTAAAAAAATTGTTACAAGTTTAATAGCAACATTAGCACTTTCAACTCTATCTTTGAATGCTGCTGATTATGGTTCTGTAAATGGTGAAAAAATCACAAGTGATGATATTAACTCAGTTATTAGAAACGCAAAAGTTGATTTTGATAAATTACCAAAAAAGACGAAAAACAAAGTTTTAGAACAAATTGTTGAGAAAAAACTTTTAACAGATAAAGCTTTAAAAAGTGGTGTTAAATCTGATGCTAAATATAAAGAAGCTTTAGCAAAAGTTGAAAAAGAGTTAGCATTAGAAGTTTGGATGCAAAATGAATCAAAAAAAATAAAAATCACTGATAATGATGCTAAAGATTTTTATAATAAAAACAAAGACAAGTTTAAAGTTCCTGCTACTTTAGAAGCAAGACACATTTTAACTAAAACTGAAAAAGAAGCAAAAGATATTATTAAAACTTTAGACAAAGCATCAAATAAAAAAGATGAATTTGTTAAACTTGCAAAAGAAAAATCAGTTGGTCCTAGTGGTCCAAAAGGTGGTTATCTTGGTAAATTCCCTGAGAATCAAATGGTACCAGAGTTTTCAAAAGCTGCAAAAGCTTTAAAAGCAAATACATATACAAAAGCACCAGTTAAAACTCAATATGGGTATCATGTAATTTATCTTGAAGGTAAAGAAGCACCTAAAACTTTAAGTTTTGATGATGTAAAAGCAAAAATCAAACAAATGGTATTTCAAGAAAAATTTCAAAACATAATAAAAGCTCAAGTTGATGAGTTAAAAAGCAAAGCAAAAATCGTAATTAAATAATATTAGGAGTATTTATATGTCTATATTAGATATAGTAAAACCAGGTGTTTTAAGTGGTAGTGAAGCAAAAAAAGTTTTTGATTATGCAAAAGAGAACAATTTTGCAATACCAGCAGTTAATGTTGTAGGTTCTGATTCAGTAAATGCTGTTTTAGAAGTTGCGGCAAAAGTTAAATCACCAATTATAATTCAGTTTTCAAATGGTGGAGCACAGTTTTTTGCAGGAAAAGGGTTAAAAACTGATGATGCAGCAATCTTAGGTGGAATTAGTGGTGCTCAACATGTACACACTATGGCAGAAGCTTATGGTATTCCAGTTATTTTACATACTGACCATGCAGCAAGAAAATTGCTTCCATGGATTGATGGTTTATTAGATGCTGGTAAAAAACACTTTGAACAAACTGGTAAACCTTTATTTACTTCTCATATGTTAGATTTATCTGAAGAATCTTTAGAAGAAAATGTTTCAACTTGTGTTGATTATTTTAAAACAATGAGTGAAATCGATATGTTAATTGAGATTGAACTTGGTATCACTGGTGGTGAAGAAGATGGAGTTGATAATACAGATGTAGATAACTCTTTATTGTATACACAACCAGAAGAGGTTTGTTATGCTTTTGAAAAACTAAGTGAAGTTGGTCCAAATTTTACTATTGCAGCTTCTTTTGGAAATGTACACGGAGTATATAAACCAGGTAATGTTGTATTAAGTCCAGTTATTTTAAACAACTCTCAAAAGTATATTGAAGAGAAACATAAAACTGTAGATAAACCTGTTAGTTTTGTATTCCATGGTGGTTCAGGTTCTGCTTTAGAAGAGATAAGAGAAGCTTTAACTTATGGTGTAGTTAAAATGAATATTGATACTGATACACAATGGGCATTCTGGGATGGTGTTAGAGGTTTTGTATCTAAAAACCATGATTATTTACAAGGTCAAATTGGAAACCCAGAGGGTGAAGATAAACCTAATAAATCTTATTATGATCCAAGAAAATGGTTAAGAGCTGGACAAGAATCTATGATAGCAAGACTTGAAACAGCTTATTCTGATCTTTGTTCTTTAAATAAAAACTAGGCTTTTGCTTAGTTTTTATTTTTTTCACTAGTTACTAAAGCTAGATTATTTAAATTATATTTTTGAAGTAAATCTAAAACTTTTGTTATCCTCTCATATTTAGTATCTTTATCTATTTTTACTATTATTGCACTTTTTTTATCTTTTATAAGTTTTAAGTTTTCTTCTAAAGAGATGAAGTTTACTTCTAAACCTTTTATTGCAATTTTATTTTCATTTAATTCAATAAAAACTTGTTCATCTTTTATCTCTATGGCTTTTGCATCTGCTTCAGGTAAATTTAGCATTAAAGCTAATTCATCTTTTTTAAATACAGACGTTACTATAAAAAATATTAGTAATATAAATACCACATCAATTACAGGAGTTAAATCTAATCCTATATATTCTCTTCGTTTCATTAGTTTAAGAACTCTTTTTTTGCTTTTAGTTCAATTGAGTCAATTACTGAAATAAAATAGTTGTATGCAATTAAATGTGGAATTGCAACAATAAGCCCTGCAATTGTAGTAATAAGTGCAATAGAAATTCCCCCTGAAAATATTGTAGGGTCTCCTAAACCTTTTTGAGTAATCTCTTCAAAAGCTTTATATACTCCATAAACTGTTCCTAGAAGTCCAAGTAACGGTGCAACAGAAGCAATATTTTTTATATAAGTAAGTCCAGATTCCAATTTTTTTACTTCATATTCTATTTGAATCTCTAAGGTTTTTAAGTGTGTTAAATCAATCTTACTTTTTATTTTTTTTAACATAGAATTTTTTCTAGGAATTGTAAAAAATTTCCAAAGAATAATTGTAAATCCAATAAAATTTAAAAAAATCAAGATATAAACAATCACTCCACCTTTTTCAATATAATCTAATAAATCCATATATAACTCTCTTTATTCTTTATGTTTCGTGTAATTTTAGTATAATAATCTTAATGAATTATATAAACTCACCAATAGAAAAAATTATATTTAATAAAAAAGAGATTTTTGTAAAAAGAGATGACTTGCTAGATAAAGAGTTTTCTGGTAATAAAGCCAGAAAGTTTTATTACTTTTTAGAAAATCATATTGAAAATATTGAAAAAATAGTTAGTTACGGTTCTGCTCAAGCAAACTCTTTATACTCCTTATCTGTATTAGCAAAAATAAAAAAGCTAAAGTTAGACTTTTATGTAAATCATATAAGTTCATATTTAAAAGAGAATCAAGAAGGTAATTATAAATATGCCCTTGAAAATGGTGCAAACATCATAGAAAAAGATTGTGAAGATATACATAAATATATTGAAAGTATATTAGATGAAAAAACACTATTTATAGAAGAGGGTGGAAGAGTAAAAGAAGCAGAATATGGTATAAAAATATTAGCAAAAGAGATAAATGATTGGGCTATAGAAAATAGTATAAAAAACTTAAAAATAGTTCTTCCAAGTGGTACTGGAACGACAGCACTTTTTTTACAAAAAAATCTTAAGTTTGAAGTATTAACTGTAGCATGTGTTGGTGGAAATGATTATTTAAAAAAACAATTTTTACATCTAGAAAAAGATGAAAAATACCATCCTACAATTATTGATATGGGCAAGAAATATCATTTTGGAAAACTTTATAAAGAGTTTTATGAAACATGGGAAAAAGTTAAAAATGATTCTAAAATGGAGTTTGATTTATTATATGATCCTTTAGGTTTTCTGTCTTTAGAAAAAGTTTATAATGAAGATTTTACATATTTATATATACATCAAGGTGGACTTTTAGGAAATGAAACAATGCTAAAACGTTATAAAAGAAAGTATGATTAGTTTAATAATCTTTTAGATAATATAAGATAAATGATAGGATTTTTTTTTGAATATATTTAGATACTTTTTATTAATTATTAGTTTTACTATTTTTTCTTATGCCTCTCAAACAGAGGAGCTAAAAGAGGTATCTATTCAATTAAATTGGAAATACCAATTTGAATTTGCAGGGTTTATTGCCGCAAAAGAGAAAGGCTTTTATGAAGATGCAGGATTATCTGTAGAAATAAAAGAGTTTAATCATGGTATTAATATTGTAGAAGATTTAAAAAGTGGTAAGTCTACTTTTTCAATTTATGACTTTTCTGTGTTAAATTTTGAAGAGTTAAAAGATTCTTTAAAACTCATAGCAAATTATTTTAAACGTTCAGCTTTAGTTTTTGTAACTAAACAAGATATTGTTACACCTTTTGATTTAAAAGATAAAACAATTATGATTGAACATGAACAATTAAATTTATCAACACTAAATGCACTTTTTAGAAAATTCAGCATTTCAGAAAATGATTTTAAATTTAGACAGCATTCTTTTAATCCTGATGATTTTATAAGTGGTAAAGTTGATGTTATGAGTGCATATTTATCAAATGAAATTTATGAAATTAAAAAATCAAATGTCCCTTTTAATATCATTGACCCACAGTCTTATGGAATATATGGTTCTGGAGTAAATCTATTTACTACAAAAAAATTAACACAAAATGACCCTGAACTTATAAAAAAATTTTTAGAAGCAACAAATAAAGGATGGCTTTATTCTTTAGAACACAAAAAAGAGATAGTTGATATTATTTATGATAAATATTCAAAAGTAAAAACAAAAGATGCTCTTTTATTTGAAGCTAATCAAATAGAAAAACTGATTATGCCAAAAATATATGAGGTTGGTAAAATTGATAAACAATTGTTTCAAAAAAATATAAATGAATTTGTAAATGATGGACTAATTCAAAAAAAATTTGATGTTGATGATATAATTTATGATACATCTGCTAAAAATGTTACAGAATTAAATTTTACAAAAGAACAACAAGAATATATATCTAAAAAAGATAAAATTACAATGTGTATTGATCCTGATTGGATGCCTTATGAAAAACTTATTGATGGTAAACATGTAGGAATGACTTCAGAATATATACCTATTCTATCAAAAAAAATTGGTATTCCAATAGAGTTAGTTCCCACTAAAACTTGGAGTGAATCAGTAGAATTTGCAAAATCAAGAGAATGTGATATTTTTTCTTTGGCTTCGGCAACTCCTTCAAGATTGACTTATATGAATTTTACAAGCCCTTATGTTTCTTTCCCTTTAGTGATTGCAACTAGAAATGATGAATTATTTATTTCAGATCCAGACAGTTTAGTTTCAGAAAAAAAACTAGGAGTTGTAAAAGGTTATGCCACAGGAGAGATATTAAAAAGATTACATCCTGATAATAAAATAGTTGATGTTGTAAATGTTACAGAAGGTATGCAAAAAGTTGCAAAAGGGGAGCTTTTTGGTTTTGTAGATGCCTTGCCAACTATCGCTTATACTCTTCAACACAATTATATTTGGGAACTTAAAATAAGTGGTAAGTTCAATTATTATTTTGAATTAGGTATTGGGGTAAGAAACGATGATATTATCTTATTTGAATTATTTCAAAAAGCAGTTCAAGCTATAGATGAAAAAGATAAACAAAGAATTACCAATAGTTATATCTCTGTTAATGTCGAATCTGGTTTTGACTATACACTTTTTTATCAAATAGGAATTGTACTTCTTATTGTAAGTTTATTTCTTTTTTATAGACATTTTCAACTAACAAGACATAATAGGGTACTAAAAAAACAACAAAATCAATTAAACAAATCAAATGAAGAGTTAATAAAAACAAAAAAAAGATTGGAAGCTTCAATTAAAGATTTTGAAATATTGATAAACTCTGTTACTGAAGCAATATTTATTTTTGAAGATAATATTTGTATTGATGCAAATGATGTTGCACATAAAATGTATGGTTATGATTCAAAAGATGAGATTATAGGAAAAAACATAAAAGTTTTTGTACCTAAAGAAACATATAAAGAGATTAAAAAAAGAAAAACCAATAATGACTCAACTATTTTTGAATCAAAGGGTATTAAAAAAGATGGAACAATAATCGATGTATTATCAAAAGGTACAAATGCAATAATAAACTCAAAAAAAGTAAGAATATCAGCAGTTGTAGATATAAGTGAAACTAAACAAAAAGAACAATTACTATTCCAACAATCAAAAATGGCTTCAATGGGGCAGATGTTGGAGAATATCGCTCATCAATGGAGACAACCATTAAGTTTGATAAGTTCAATATCAACAGCAATTGAGTTAAAAAAAGATTTAGATATTTCAACTGCAGAAGATGAGAAAAAAGAGCTTAAAAAAATCAATTCTACAGCACAACATTTGTCAGAAACAATTGAAGATTTTAGAAACTTTTTTAAATCAGACAAAAAGAAAGTTGAG
Organism: Halarcobacter sp.; assembly: GCF_963675975.1. Classification (NCBI taxonomy): domain Bacteria; kingdom Pseudomonadati; phylum Campylobacterota; class Epsilonproteobacteria; order Campylobacterales; family Arcobacteraceae; genus Halarcobacter; species Halarcobacter sp. Next base: position 1,280,155 of record NZ_OY780939.1, read on the forward strand.
TTCTCTATTCTAAAGACAATAGATAGATCAATAGAACTAGTAGAAGGTGTACTTAAAAATAATTCAATTACTGTGATATTTGAAGATGTTGATGATACAGTAATAAAAAGTTATGAAAATGAGTTTATGCAAGCACTAATAAATATATTTTACAATGCTAAAGATGCTTTTGAAAAACTAGAAAATGAAAAATATATCTTTATAAATTTAAAAAAAGAAAATGATTTATTTATTTTGAAAATTAAAGATAATGCAAAAGGGATAGATGAATCAATTATTAAAAATATTTTTGAACCATATTTTACAACTAAACATCAAGCTCAAGGTACAGGAATTGGCCTTTATATGACTCAAATGATTGTTGAAAAACATATGAGAGGAAAAATTGAAGTAGAGAATGTAAATTATACTTATAGAAATAAAAAATACTCTGGGGCACAATTTACTTTTAAAATCCCTGTTTAAAACAAATTTGACACTCGTCATTTATCTTTTACTTAAATTTAGATATAATCTTACGATTTTATAAACTAGGAAATTCTAATTGGATAAAAAGAATAATATAATTTTAATAGGTTTTATGGGTGTTGGAAAAGGTACAATAGCCAGAGCTTTAGTAAAAGCAACAGATTATTTTTCAATTGATACAGACGATTTAATAGAAAGTGTAGAGAATAAAAAAATAAAAAAAATTTTTAAAGAAGAGGGTGAACCTTATTTTAGAAGTTTAGAAAAGAAGTGTGCTTTATGGCTTGAAAAAAATGTAGATAATACTATTATCTCTACTGGTGGAGGATTTTTTAGACAAGAAAATATTCACAATATAGGGAAAGTTATATATCTAGAATCAAGTTTTGAAGGTATATTAAATAGAATACACTCTGCTCCAAATGCAAAAGTAAAATTAAAGAAAAGACCTCTTTTATCAAATTTAGAAGAAGCAAAAACAATATATAAACAAAGAATTGAAGATTATAAAAAAGTAGCTGATGTTACAGTAAATGTAGAAAATAGAGATATAGACGATATCATAAAAGATATATTAGGAAATATATAATGAAGATAATTAATACAAAAGATGCAAATTTTAGTAAAGAGTTTGAAAATATTTTAGCTAGAGCTAAAACTGATATTAAAGGTGTTTCAGCAATAGTTACAGGAATAATTGATGAGATTGTTCAAGATGGTAATGAAGCTTTAAAAGCTCACATAGAAAAGTTTGATAAATGGGAAGTTAAAAGTGATGAAGAGCTTATGATTTCTCAAGATGATATGAAAAAAGCTTATGATAATATTGATGAAAATTTAAAAAAAGCTTTACATACAGCCTATGATAGAATAAAAACTTACCACGAAAAACAACTTCCAAAATCTTGGGTTGATTTTGAAAAAAATGGAACAATTTTAGGACAAAAAGTAACTCCTGTGGATAAAGCAGGGCTTTATATCCCTGGTGGAAAAGCTGCATATCCAAGCTCACTTTTAATGAATGCTATACCAGCAATAGTTGCAGGTGTTGAAGAGATTGTTGTTTGTACTCCAACACCAAATAACGAAGTAAATGAATTATTGCTTGCAGCATGTCACATTTGTAATGTAAGTAAAGCTTATAAAGTTGGAGGAGCTAGTGCTATTGCAGCAATGGCTTATGGAACACAAACAATTCCTAAAGTGGATGTAATAACAGGTCCAGGAAATATCTTTGTAGCAACTGCAAAAAAATTAGTATTTGGTGAAGTAAATATTGATATGATTGCAGGACCTTCAGAGATAGGTATTTTAAGTGATAGTAGTGCAAAACCAAAATATTTGGCAATTGACCTTTTATCACAAGCTGAACATGATGAGATGGCAAGTTCAATTATGATTACAATTGATGAAAATATAGCTATACAAACTTCAGATGAGGTTGAAAACTACTTAAAAACTCTAAGTAGAGAAGCTATTGCTAGAAAATCTATAGAAGATAGGGGCGCAATTATTATTGCAAAAGATATGGATGAAGCATTAGAACTTATGAATGAAATTGCTCCTGAACACTTAGAGGTGATGACTGTAAATCCATTTGAATTATTACCTAAAATAAAACATGCAGGTGCAATTTTCTTAGGTGAAAATACTCCTGAACCAATTGGTGATTATATAGCTGGACCAAATCATACTTTACCAACAGGAAGTACAGCTAAATTTTATAGCCCTTTAAATGTAGAAAATTTCTTAAAGAAAAGTTCAATTATTAACTTTTCTAAAAATGCAATTGATGAATTAGGGGAAGCTTGTGCACTTTTGGCTGATACTGAAGGTTTAACAGCTCACGCAAAATCAGTGAGAGTTAGACTAGAAGAGGATAAATAAGATGGCAAATAATTGGTTAATCGAAGATGAAGATGATTTATTTGTAGGTTCTGCCAAGTCAAAATATTTTGATATTGCAAATCAAGCTAATAAAGAGATTGTTGAAGATGAGTTTGACAAATTATTAGAAAAGCTTGCAGTTATGGAGATACTTTTATCAAAAGATAAAAGTGAAGAGTTTGATATAAATGAAGTTATAAAACAATATGTTATTCAAAATTTAGATGAAGTTGAACAGATGAAAAAAGGTTTATATGTTGAACTTGCAGGCGATATAGTTTGTAGATTAGATTCATAAGGTAAAAAGTGGAAGAGTTACAAAAAGTAAAAGATCAAATAAAAGATTTTGTTAAAGAGTGTAATGATAAAAAAAGTTTAGAATTACTAGATTTATTAGCTACAGGAAAGATGTTAAGAAGTAAATTAATACTTAAAATTGCAGGTATTAATGAAGAATCAATAAAACTTTGTGCAATTGTAGAGATGATTCACGCGGCATCTTTATTACATGATGATGTTATTGATGAAGCAGATACAAGAAGGGGAAAACCTTCTATAAACGCACTTTTTGATAATAAAACCTCTATTATGTTTGGAGATATTTTATATTCAAAAGCCTTTACTGAACTTAGTCAGATGAATAGAGAAGTTGCATATACTGTTTCAAATGCAGTTACACTATTAAGTATTGGTGAGATGTTAGATGTGGATTTGACAAATGAATTCAATACTTCATATGATAAATATCTAGATATGATTTACAAAAAAACAGCTTCATTAATTGAAGCATCTGCAAAATCTGCTGCAATATTAGCAAATAAAGATAAAGATAAATTTGCACTTTATGGTAAAAACCTTGGTTTAGCTTTCCAAATGATAGATGATATCTTAGATATTACGCAAGATAGCCAAACTCTGGGAAAACCTGCAATGTTGGATTTTGTTGAAGGAAAAGTTACTATTCCATACCTTCTTTTACATGAAAGAGTTGAAGATAAAGCTAGATTAGAGAGTCTTTATAAAAAGAGTTTAAGCCAAGAAGATACTTTATGGATTAAACAACAAATGACAGAAACAAAAGCACTTGAAGATTCAATTAATGAAGCTAAAAAATTAGGTTTAGAAGCTATTGCGGCTGTTAAAGATGAAGATAATGAATCTTTAGTACAAATTATGAGTGCAATGATAAATAGAGAATTTTAAATTATTTAAGATACGTAAAGAGAGTTGAGATTATGAGTTATTTAAGTATTAGTTTTTCTCACAAAAATACAGATATTCAAACAAGAGAGAAACTTGCATTTCCAAATGAAGAAAATAAAGATAGATTTTTAAAACAATTAATAGAAGATGAAAATATAAGAGAAGCTATACTTTTGTCAACCTGTAATAGGGTTGAGATTATAACAGCAGTTAATAATACAAGTAAAGCTTCAAAATCAATAATCAAAAAATTAAGTAATTATTCAAAAATAGATTTTGAAAATCTATATGATAGAGCAGATATTTATGATAATGATGGAGCTATACACCACCTTTTTTCTGTAGCATCGGCACTTGATTCTTTGGTTATAGGTGAAACACAAATTGTAGGACAGCTAAAAGATGCTTTTAGATTTTCTTTAGCAAAAAACTACTGTGATCAAAAACTACCAAGAGCCTTACACTACTCTTTTAAATGTGCAGCAGCAGTTAGAAATGCAACAAGTTTAGGAACAGGTTCTGTTTCTGTTGCAAGTACAGCAGTAGCAAAAGCAAAAGAGATTATAAAAGATACAAGTGGAGTAAAAGCTCTAGTTATAGGTGCAGGTGAGATGAGTGAACTTACCATTAAACACCTTTTAAGTGCAGGATTTGATGTAATTTTAACAAGTAGAGATATCAAAAAAGCACAAATTCTAGCAGATACCTTTGAAGAGTATGTAAAAGTTGAAGAGTATTCAAAGCTAGAAGAGCTTTTAAATGAAACACCAGTTATGATTACTGCAACATCAGCTCCTTATCCAATAATTACTCAAGAGATGACCAAAGAGTGTAGTTTTGAAAGATACTGGTTTGATATTGCAGTTCCAAGAGATATTGATGATATTGAATCTTCTAATCTAATGATATATTCAGTTGATGATTTACAAGATATTGTAAATAGCAATATGAGTTTAAGAGCGGAACAAGCTAAAACAGCTTATTCAATTGTAAATAAAATGTCATTGGAGTTTTTTGAATGGTTAAAATCTTTAGAGATAGAACCAGTAGTAAAACATATGTATACAAAAGCAGATGAAATTATAGAAAAGAAACTTCAAAACGCAATGAAAAAAGGTTTTATAAATAGAGATGATGAAGAAAATATTAGAAAGCTTTGTCAAACAGTTATAAATGAATATTTACATCTTCCTCAAAAACAGATTAAAACTCTTTCAAAAGATAATCAATGTGATATTGTTGTAGGAACAGTTCAATCAATTTTTGGACTAAGTTCTGATGCAAATATGCTAAACGCACATAATTGCGATAAATTTAAAATAAATTAATAGGATATAATAAATGAAATTTTCTCAAATGTTTATACCAACAACTAAAGAGACTCCAAATGATGCAACACTGCCATCTCATCAGTTTTTAGTAAGAGGTGGATTTATAAACCAAACTGGTGCAGGAATCTATAATTTCATGCCTTTAGGAAAAATAGTTTTAGACAAAATCAGAGCTGTTGTAAAAGAAGAGATGGATAATGCAGGTGCAAATGAAGTATTAATGAGTTTTGTTACACCTTTAGAACTTTGGGAACAATCTGGGCGTGCTATAGCAATGGGACCTGAGTTACTAAAATTTAAAGATAGAAAAAATGCAGGTTTTGTTTTATCTCCTACAAATGAAGAAACAGTTGTTGATATTGTTAAAAATAGAATAACATCATATAAAGATTTACCAATTAATTTATACCATATAAATACAAAATTTAGAGATGAAGCTAGACCTAGATTTGGACTTATGAGAGGTAGAGAGTTTTTAATGAAAGATGCATACTCTTTCCACGATTCTCATGAAGATTTAGTTAGAGAATTTAATGTGATGGAAGATGCATATAAAAAAGTATATGAAAGACTAGGATTAGAGTTTAGAGTTGTTGAAGCTGATAGTGGAGCTATTGGTGGAAGTGGTTCTAAAGAGTTTATGATACTTGCAAACTCAGGGGAAGATACAATAGTTGTATGTGATTCTTGTGATTATGGTGCAAATATTGAAGCAGCAAAAAGAAAACCAGCCAAAAAAGAAAAATTAGAAACTAAAGCATTAGAAAAAGTTGAAACTCCAAATTGTAAAACAATAGCTGAGGTTAGTGAATTTTTAAATGCAGACTCTTACTATTCTATGAAAGCAGTTATGAAAAAAGCTGTTTATGAAGAATCATCTGAAGTTGTTTTATTTTTTGTAAGAGGAACAGATGAATTAGAAGAAACAAAAGCTTGTAATGCAGCAAATGCACTTGATTTAGAAGATGCAAATGAAGAAGAGGTAATAGCTGCTGGATTAGTTCCAGGTTTTTGTGGAATTGTAGATTTACCAAAAGATATAAAAGTATTTGTTGATAATGAATTAAAAGAAGATAATAACTTAGTTTGTGGTGCAAATGAAGAAAACTATCACTTCACAGGTGTAGATTTAACATCTATGGAACTTGAATATGCAGATTTAATTGCAGTTCAAGAGGGTGACTTATGTCCTTGTTGTGATGGAAAATTATCATATACAAAAGGGATTGAAGCTGGACATATTTTCCAACTGGGAACTAAATACTCAGAAGCTATGGATGCTAAGTTTTTAGATGCAAATGGAAAAGCACAACCTTTTGTTATGGGATGTTATGGGATTGGTGTAAGTAGATTAGTTGCAGCAGTTATAGAACAACACCATGATGAAAAGGGGTGTATCTGGACAAAGCCAACAGCTCCTTTTATGGTTGATGTTATTGTGTCAAATGGAAAAAAAGAGGATGAATTAGAAGCTGGTATGAATATATACAATTCATTAAAACAAGCTGGAATTGAAACTATAATTGATGATAGAAAACAACAAAGATTTGGTTTTAAAATGGGAGACTTTGAGCTTATTGGTTTCCCTTATGCAGTTGTTGTTGGTAAAAAATTACAAGATGGTTTAGTTGAAGTAGTTGATAGAAAAACTTTAGAAAAAACTGAAGTAAAAGTTGAAGAGGTTGTTGAATATTTAATAAATGAAACTAAATAATTCAATGGCTTATTTGTAATCTAAATATGATATAATTTGGAAAATTTTTAGGAGAAAAGATGAACAGTGTACAAACAGTTTCTGATATGATTGGTCTTTATGCATTAAATATTGCAATTGCTATTGTTATATTTATTATAGGTAAGTGGGTAGCAAAAAAAGTTGCTGACTTTGCTAAAAAAATGATGTTAAGAAATGAAAAAGTAGATAAAACATTAGCTAATTTTTTAGATGATATTATTTATTATGTTTTAATGGTTATTGTAATCTTAACAGCTTTAAAACAATTAGGTGTAGATACTACTTCATTTTTTGCAATTTTAGGTGCAGCTGGTTTAGCTATTGGTTTAGCTCTAAAAGATTCTTTAGGAAACTTTGCATCAGGTGTAATGATTATTATGTTTAGACCTTTTAAAGTTGGAGATTTTGTAAATGCTGGTGGTGTATCAGGTACAGTTGAAGAGGTATCTATTTTTAATACTATTATTATCACACCAGATAATCAAAAAATTATTGTGCCAAATGGAGCTATAACAGGTGGTTCAATTACAAATGTAAATGCAAAACCAGAAAGAAGAGTTGATTTAGTTGTTGGTATCTCATATGATGATGATATTAAAAAAGCTAAAGATTTATTAAAAGGTATAGTTGAAGCTGATGAAAGAGTACTTCAAGATAAGGGAATTACTGTTGCAGTTTCTGAATTAGCAGATTCATCTGTAAATTTTGTTGTTAGAGCTTGGGTTAAAACTCCAGATTATTGGGGTGTAAAATTTGACTTAACAGAAAATGTAAAAACAACTTTTGACAAAGAGGGAATTACTATTCCTTATCCACAACAGGATGTTCATCACTACAACAACGATTAATATCCCTAAAATATTAGAGGATATTCTAACTGACCTAAAAAGTATTGGTGTTTTGCCAATACTTGTAGGTGGCTGTGTAAGAGACCACTTATTAAATATTCCATCAAAAGATTTTGATATTGAGCTTTATAATACCACTTCTTTAACTAGTGTAGAGAACTGCCTTAAAAAATATGGAAATGTTAAAGAGGTAGGAAAATCTTTTGGAGTTTTACTTCTATCAACTCCTGAATTTAGTTTTGATTTTGCATTAGCAAGACAAGAGAAAAAAATAGAAGATGGGCATAAAGGTTTTGAAGTAATTACTTCATCTTCATTAACTTACAAGGAAGCTAGCCTAAGAAGAGATTTTACAATTAATTCTATTGGTTATGATTTTTTTGAAAAAAATTTTTTGGACCCATTTAATGGCATAGAAGATTTAAAAAATAAGACTATAAAACATATAAAAGATGAAACTTTTATTGAAGATGCCTTAAGAGTTTATAGAGCTACACAATTTTCTTCTAGATTTGATTTTAAGATTGATTCCAATACAAAAAAACTTTGTAAAAATATGGTAGATACTGTTGAATTTAAAACATTACCAAAAGAGAGAGTTTTTGAAGAGTTAAAAAAACTTTTTTTAAAATCTCCAAAACCTTCTATAGGAATGGAGATTTTAAAAGAGTTTGGCATACTTAAATATTTTCCAGAATTAGAGGCTTTAGTAGGGTGTATTCAAGATGAAGAGTATCATCCTGAGGGTGATGTTTGGGTTCATACCTTAATGACTCTTGATGAGATGGTTAAACTTAAAACCGGTGATGAATATAGAGATTTATATCTGTTTTATGCTTTACTTTGTCATGATTTAGGAAAACCTTATTGTACAAAAGAGATTGATGGCAGAATAACCTCTCATAAGCATGAAGCTTTAGGGGTCAAACCTACTGAAACTTTTTTAAATAGAATAACAAATGAAAAAAAATTTATAGAAAAAGTGATTCCATTAGTTAAAAACCATTTAGCACCATTTCAATTATACAAAGCAGACTCATCTATTAAAGCAGTTAAAAGATTGTCTTTAAAATGTAATATTGAAGATTTATGCATAGTATGTTTGGCTGATTGTAAAGGAAGAACAATCCCAGATAAGAAAAAATGTGATGATGCAATATCTTGGGTTTTAGAAAGAGCCAGAGAGATGAATATCTCACAAGAGGGATTAAAACCTTATATTCAAGGAAGAGATTTGATAAATTTAGGTATGAAACCCTCTAAAGAGTTTAAAGACATTTTAGATTTTGCATTAAATCTTCAAATAGATGAAAACTTTGATAAAGAAATTATCTTAGAAAAGATAAAAGAGAAGTATATAAAATAGAGTAAAACTCTATTTTATGAATTGATAATATGAACATCTCTTTGTGGGAAAGGAATAGTAATTTCATTTGCATCAAGAGCTTTTTTTATATCCTCTGTTAGTCCAAAAAACACTTCCCAATAATCTTCTGGTTTACACCACGGCATAACCAATAAATTAACTGAGCTATCAGCTAAAGCTTTAACTCCTACTTCACAAGCAGGATTTTTTAAAACTTTTTCATTTTTAGCTACAGTACTTAAAATCACCTCTTTAGCTTTGTCAATATTACTACTGTAAGAGATACCTATTTCAATATCAGCACGAATAGTACCTCTACCACTTATATTTACAATAGAATTAGAAGATACAACTGAGTTTGGGATTATAATTGTTCTATTTTGGAAAGTGACTAAAATAGTATTAAAGATTTGTATCTCTTCAACTTTACCTCTAAATCCTTGTGATTCAATAACATCTCCAACTTTATATGGTTTAAATACAAGTAATAAAACACCACCTGCAAAATTAGAAAGTGAACCTTGTAAGGCTAAACCGATTGCTAAACCTGCAGCACCAAGTACTGCCACAAAAGATGTTGTTGCAATACCTATCATTGAAGCAACTGAGATAAATAATAAAATTTTAAGACCCCATGAGGTTAAACTTTTTAGAAAAGGGATAAGTGTTTTGTCAACTTTTGAAGCAATTAATGTTTTTTCAAATAGATTAATTATTATTGCAATAATCCAAAGTCCAAATATAAGTGTAATAATTGCTAAAGCAAGTTTAGGAGCATACTCAATAGTTAAATCTAATAATTTAGAAAGATAAACTTCCATATTAAGCCTTTTTTGTATAATAAATTATAATAACAAAAAATAATTTAAGGTCTAATGATATTGTTTTCACTACCATTTACAGAGTGAAATATTGTTATGTCGTATTTTTTTGCATAATATTTCAACAATAAATTTTGCAAAACAGGTTCTGTAGATGGAGTAAACCAAGCATTATTTGATATTGCAATCATATATTTAACATCATCTAGATTTTGAAATATTTTATCACTTGTTGCTTCATAACAAATTGCATTTCTAAATTTTGTGCCGTTAATTACAAAATTTGTTGGTCGATCTGCTTTTTTATAATCTTCTGCACCATCATAAAATATGTTATTAATTAAGTCTGCGATAAATTTAGGAAAGGGTATCTCTTCTCCAAAAGGTACAAGTACAACTTTTTTTGCAATTTCAACTTTTCCTTTTGCTATATGGTATGTTGCATTATAATAACTATTTTCCTCTTTATATAAAGCCCCAGCAATAATATTTATATCAAAAGATTTATCAATCAATTCAGCAAGTAAAAACTCTTCATTATTAAGAACTATAGGAAATACAGTTTCTGGAAGAATAATCAAATCATTTTTTTCTTCAATTGCTTTATCAATAAGAGCTAAATTTTGTTCTATAAGTGTAGGAACATTATCTTTAATCCATTTTTGATCTTGAGCAATATTTAATTGTGGCATGGATATTTTTATATTAGAAGGATTATCTATATATTCTCCAACATTATGATAAGTAAAAAATAATGGTATGAAGGCTAAAAGTTTTATTTTCTTAGGCATCTCAATAAATATAACCAAAGCTAAAAGTATAAGGGCAAAAGATATTTTTGATGTTTCTAAATAGCTGTCTATAAATATTAATTCAGGGATGAACCAATTAAATCCTAAAGGATGGATAAAAGATAAAATAAATAGTATAAATACCCTGTAAATTGTAAATTCAAAAATACCAATAAGTAAAAAAAGAAATGCATATCCTATACCAAAACCTAATGGAGCTAAAAAAGATATCTCTTTTAAACCATAATATTCAAAAGAGTTTCCTATCCAATAAAACCAAAATATACCAATAAAAAAACCACTTGTAAAAAGAGTTTTTCTATTAATTTTAAGAATTAAATATAGAGAAACTAAACCTAATATGGTGTTTAAAATTTTATATTCAATATTAAAATATGCAAGGTAAATAAAAGCACTAAAAAATAAGGCAACTATCAAGCCTTTTATTATATAAGTTTTGTTAAAATTGTCGCGTTTTACTAAAAACATAGAAAAAACTTTTTTAAAAGGAAATTGTATGGAAGGTCAAAGTGCAGATTTATTAAGCTCATTATTACCTCTTGTTGCATTGTTTGCTATTTTTTATTTTTTAATTATCAGACCGCAACAAAAACAGGCTAAGCAGCATAAAGAAATGATTGCTGGTCTTAAAAAAGGTGATAAAATTGTAACAAATGGTGGCTTAATGGTAGAAATTACTAAAGCAGAAGAAGATTTTTTTGTAGTTAAAAACCATGATAACACTGAAATGAAACTTGCAAAAGAGTTTGTTGCAAAACTTTTAGACTAACGAAATTTTAAAACATGTAATTTTACATGTTTTAATTTTCTATGTTTTACACTTACACACTTAAGGACTAAGATTGAAAATCTTTAATTACAGACTAATTATTTTTATTTTAAGTATAATTTTTGGAGTTGTATTCTCTGTTCCCTCTTTTTTACAAACTGACAGCGGCAAAAAAATCTCTTTGGGGCTTGATTTACAAGGTGGTTTACATATGCTTCTTGGAGTTAAGACAGAAGAAGCAGTAACTTCTAAAATTAAATCAATTGCAACATCTATTAAATATTTTGCAGATGATGAAGAGGTGCTAATAGAAGATTTATCTATAAAAGATAATACTGTACATTTTACAGTGCTTGACAAAGATGAACTTCCAAAAGTTGATGAGATGTTAAACTCTATTAAAGGCTTAGATGTTACTAAAGAGGATATCAACTATAAAATTGCTCTTACAAATGAAGAACAACTTATTACAAAAGATTTAGCAGTAGCACAAGCTGTTGAAACTATTAGAAACAGACTTGACCAATTTGGTTTGGCTGAACCAAATGTTGTTAGACAAGGTGAAACTGATATAGTTGTTGAATTACCAGGTATAAAAACAGCTGAAGATGAAAAAGCTGCTAGAGAGCTTATATCTAAACCAGCAAATCTTGAACTTATGGCAGTAGATGAAGAAAGAGCAGATCAAGTTTATTCTTTAACAAAATATCAAGCAGCACAATATGGGGATATTATCTTAGAAGATACAAATAATCCTCAAATCAAATATTTAGTAAAAGAGATTCCAATTTTAAATGGTAGTCAAGTTATTGATGCTAAGGTTGCTTTTGATCAAGGAAACCAACCAATTATTAATTTTACACTAAATAGTAGTGGATCAAGAATTTTTGGAGATTTTACTGGTAAAAATGTTGGGAAAAGACTTGCAGTTGTATTAGATGGAAAAGTTTACTCAGCACCAAATATCAGAGAAAGAATTGGTGGTGGTTCTGGTCAAATCTCAGGAGGATTTTCAACAGTTGAGGCTGGAAATGTTGCTATTGCTTTAAGATCAGGTGCTTTACCTGCTTCAGTTGAATTATTAGAAAAAAGAAGTGTTGGTCCAAGTCTTGGTGCTGATTCTATTCAAGCATCTATGATAGCTCTTATCTCAGGATTTGTAATTGTATTTGTATTTATGATTGTTTATTATAGAAATGCTGGAATTATTGCAAATGTTGCTCTTATCTCAAATATATTTATTATTATCTCAGTAATGGCAATGTTTGGAGCTACTTTAACACTACCAGGTATGGCGGGTATCGTTTTAACTGTTGGTATGGCAGTTGATGCCAATGTAATTATTGGAGAAAGAATTAGAGAATTATTAAGAGCAGGTATGTCTATACCAAAGGCTATTGAAGATGGATATTCAAATGCAATGAGTGCAATTCTTGATGCAAATATTACTACACTTTTAGTTGCTGTAATTCTTTATGCTTATGGTACAGGACCAATTAAAGGTTTTGCTGTAACAATTTCAATTGGTATTTTAGCATCTATGTTAACAGCAATTTTAGGTACACATGGAATTTATGAAGCTTTATTGCCTAAAATGACAAAAGACAAAAACTTAAAAAAATGGTTTGGGATTAAATAATGGAAATTTTTAAAAGTGGAAAAATTTATGATTTTATGGGTAAAAGAATCCCATTTCTTGGCTTATCAAGTTTATTAATTATTGCTTCTATTGTATTATTACTTACAAAAGGCGTAAATTTTGGAATTGATTTTGCCGGTGGAACTATTGTTCAAGTTAAATATGAAAAACCAGCTCCAATTGACAAAATTAGAGATGTATTAAATAATACAGACTATAAAGGTTCATCAATTACTGAATTTGGTTCACCTGAAGAGGTTGTTATTAGAATCACAGGTTCATCTTCAAATCTTGCAAATGATATTGGTGATGAGATGCATAGAATTCTTGATTCAACAGGTAACTTTGAAGTAAGAAGAGTTGATATGGTTGGGCCAAAAGTTGGTGGTGAACTTAGAGAAAAAGGTTTAATGGCTTTAGGATTGTCTTTAATTGTAATCTTAATTTATGTTTCATTTAGATTTGAATGGAGATTTGCCGTTGCTTCAATCTTAGCATTAGCACACGATATCACTATTGCTTTAGGTGCAATATCTTTATTTAATATAGAAGTAAATTTAGATATCCTAGCTGCGATTTTAACAATCTTAGGATACTCTCTAAACGATACAATTATTGTATTTGACAGAATTAGAGAAGGGATTTCAACATCTAAAGAAAACTTATTAAATTCAGTTGTAAATGAATCAGTAAGTAGAACCTTATCAAGAACAACACTTACATCATTAACAACATTTTTCGTTGTTGCAACACTATTTGCATTTGGTGGAGAGATTATCCACGGATTTGCATTTACAATGCTTGTAGGTATTATAGTTGGAACATATTCATCTATTTTCATTGCAGCATCATTCTTAGTTCAATTAAAATTCTCAATTGCTAATTTTAGAGAAAAAGAAGCAGAGAAAGTAAAAAGACAAAAAGAGAAAGAGAAGATTAGAGCGATGTATGAGAAAGGAACAGTCTAATAAGACTGTTCTTGCATCATCTTTTAAAATATTTTTGCGTTAAAAAACAAAATTTACTCAGTCACTTACTGCAGTAAGCTCCTTCATAAATTTAATTTTTTGCCTTGAACTTTTTCAAAATCTAATACAATAACAGTCTTATCTTCAATTGTTTTTATAAAAATAAAGAAAAGGCAATCTTACTGTCTATAGCATATGCGTAAAAGAAAGATAAGAGGAGTGTTAAACTCCTAAAATAAAAAGAAAATAATAAATTAGATAAAAAAATAACACTTTTTAACATATCTTCAACATACTTTAATGATATAATTGTAAAAATAATAAAAAAATATTACTGTATTTTAAGGTGAGTATACCAAATGAATAGAGATAAATTAAAAAAAGTAAAATTAGGTTTTGATAAAATAACATCTCAAAACTCTACAAATTGGAAGTTAGTATTATTTTGGATATTCTTCTTTGAAGTTATTGCTGCAATCTTTGAATTTATATTTGTGGATAAATATGTAGAATATTCTGTTTCTATTCCCCATACTCTTACAACAGAGATAATAGTTGGACTAATAGTAACTGCTTTTGTATGGTATTGTATTTATAATATAATATTTGATGATGCTAAAAGTAAATTTAGACTTCTTATTTTAACTCTGGTTGGTCTGTATTTTATTGTTACAAATGACTTTTCATTACAGTTTTTATTAAATAATCTAAATCCAATGCACTTTCTTGAATTAGATTTTGGGGGAGTACTTATTTTAGAACTTTTACTTAAACTTATCATACTTTATTTGATATATCAACTTATCGTTTCTAGAAAGAAAAAATAAGTTATAAAAGTAATTGAAACAGTCCAGAAAGTCTTCTTTTATCATATTTTAGATAAAATATTGTCTTTAAGAAAACTGATAAAGGATTATCATGGATTGGGGTAAGGTAACTTATATATTCTTTTCGCTTATGTCTTTAACTACTACAGCAGGTTTTTTATATGAACCAAATGCAGTTGCTCTGTTTTTAGCAGCAGGTGTTAATGTTATATCAACAATATTAAAAATTGGTGTTAAGAACCTCCTCGCAGCAGAATTATTAGCTAGTTCATTAGTTGCAGACTTACATCTTATTCCTGCATTTATGGTATTAACATTTATTGGAGATGAACCTATGTCTACATCTCTTGCAATTGGTGCGGTTGTAGCAAATATATTCTCAATAGCTTTAGCTTTAATTGAGAGCGCAAAAAGTCAAGATAAGGAAGAGTATTAATGGAGTATAATCCACAGGAAATTGAGGCAAAGTGGCAAAATTATTGGAATGAAAATGGAAGTTTTGAGCCACAAAATGATTATAAAAAAGATAAAAAATATATTTTAAGTATGTTCCCATACCCAAGTGGTAGAATACACATGGGACACGTTAGGAACTATTGTTTAGGTGATGCTTTTGCAAGATATTTTAGAAAAGCAGATTTTAATGTACTTCATCCTATAGGATGGGACAGTTTTGGTATGCCAGCTGAGAATGCAGCTATTAAACATAAACTTCATCCAAAAAAATGGACTTATGAAAATATTGATTATATGAGAGATGAACTAAAAGCTTTAGGTTTATCTTTTTCTGCAAAAAGAGAGTTCGCAACTTCTGATGAACTATATACAAGATGGGAACAAGAATTTATCATTAAGATGTATGAAGAGGGTCTTTTATATAGAAAATCTACAACAGTAAATTGGTGTGAACCTTGTCATACAGTTCTTGCAAACGAGCAAGTAGAAGAAGGGTGTTGTTGGAGATGTGATACTCCAGTAGAACAAAAAGAGATGCCAGGATATTATGTAGCTATTACAAAATATGCTCAAGAACTTTTAGATGATTTAAAAACCTTAGAGGGTGAGTGGCCATCACAAGTTTTAACTATGCAAGAAAACTGGATAGGAAGAAGTGAAGGTTTAGAGTTTACTTTTGAATTATCAAAAGAATCAAGATATAAGTTAGATAAACAATTCTCTTCTTATAAAGTATTTACAACAAGACCAGATACAATTTATGGAATTTCTTATTCTGCTTTAGCTCCAGAACATCCAATTGTTAAATATCTAGTAGATAATAAATTATTAGATGATGATAAATTAGATGCTATTAAAGCTATGCAAAAAGTAAGTGAAAGAGATAGAGCAACAATGCCTAAAGAGGGTGTTTCTTTAGAGATTGATGTAATCCATCCATTAACAGGAGAAAGAGTTCCTGTATGGGTTGCAAACTTTGTTTTAAGTTCATATGGTGGAGGAGCAGTTATGGCTGTACCTGCACATGATATAAGAGACTTTGAGTTTGCAAAAGAATATAACTTACCAATAAAACAAGTTATTGAAGGTCCAGATGGTTTATTTGATAAGCTAACAGAAGCTTATACTGGTGAAGGTAAATTAGTAAATTCAGAAGGTTTTAGTGGACTTAGTAATACTAAAGCTAAAAAATCTATAATTTACCATTTTGAACAAAACTCATTTGGTACAAAACAAATCAATTACAAATTAAGAGATTGGGGTGTATCAAGACAAAGATATTGGGGTGCACCAATCCCTTTTGTACATTGTGATGATTGTGGTTTAGTTCCTGAAAAAACTGAAAATTTACCAATTGCACTTCCAGAAGATGTGGAGATTACAGGTGAAGGAAATCCACTAGATACACATCCTACTTGGAAAAAATGTAAATGTCCAAAATGTGGAAAAGAAGCTACAAGAGAAACTGATACATTAGATACATTTGTTCAGTCATCTTGGTACTTTTTAAGATATGCAACTAATCCTCAAAAATGGACAAAAGAGGGTGTTTCTAAATCTGATAGTGATTACTGGATGGATGTTGACCAATATATTGGTGGTATTGAACATGCTATTTTACACCTTTTATATGCAAGATTTTTTACAAAAGTATTAAATGACTTAGGTTATACAAACTCAAGAGAGCCATTTAAAAAACTTCTTACTCAAGGTATGGTTTTAAAAGATGGTGCAAAAATGTCAAAATCAAAAGGTAATGTAGTAGACCCAGATTTAATTGTAGAAAAATATGGAGCTGATACAGCTAGATTATTTATCCTTTTTGCTGCACCACCAACAAAAGAGTTAGAGTGGAATGATAGTGCTGTTGATGGTGCATTTAGATTTATTAAAAAGTTTGCACAAAGAAGTGAGCATATTACTCAAAATGGTATAGAAAACTTTAAAAATATAGATCATTCATCTTTAAATAAAGAGGAAAAAGAAGCTAGAAGAAAAGTTTATGAAGCTTTAGAAAAATCTAATGATGTATTTAACAAAACTTATGCATTTAATACTTTAATTGCTGCATCAATGGAAGCTATGAATGCTTTACAAGTACAAGACAATGAACTTGTATGGGCCGAAGGGTATTATATACTTACGAATATTTTAGAGCCAATTATTCCTCACTTATCTTGGGAATTAGCAGAAAAGCTATTTAAAAGAGAAAACTTTAATGATAAAATTGAAGTAAAAGATGAAGTTTTTGCTTTAGATTCAGTAACTTTAGCTGTTACAATTAATGGTAAAAAAAGATGTGAAATAGAAGTAAGTCCAAGTGCATCAAAAGAAGAAATTTTAGCAATAGCTAAAGAGACTTCAACTAAATGGATTGAAGGTAAAGAGTTAATCAAAGAGATTGTAGTTCCAAACAAGTTAGTTAACTTGGTTGTAAAGGGATAAAATGAAATCAAGTCGAATACTAATATTTTGTTTATTTATTTTTATAATTACAGGGTGTGGATACAAACCAGCTACTTATTATACAAAAAAAGAGTTAGATGGTAAGGTTTTTGTTAATCTTATTATTAATTTAGAAGATCCTAGAAATGTAGTTATAATAAAAGATTCAATGAATGAAATTTTAGTACATAGACTTGATGTAAAAATTGTTGATAATCCAAGTATTGCTGATACAATTTTAACTTTAAATCTAGATTCGGTATCAATGTCTCTTGTTCAAACTGATGCTGATGGATACAGTAATGTTTATAAAGCTACTGTCAAGATTAGTGTTATTTACGAAAAAGACGGAGTTATGAAAAAATTTACTGTAAGTGGTAGTGATGATATAAATATTGAGTCAGGAGCTACAATTACTGATACTAATAGATTTCAAGGTGTTAAATCAGCTGCTAATAAGGCATTGGAAGAAGTGGTTTCTAAATTAGCCATTAATTCTTTTAATAATTAAAATTATGATTAATTTTAAATCAGCCTCTTTAAAAGAGGTTTTAAGTCATAAGACTATGTATTATGAAAAAATAGATTATTCTATTGTAAGTAAATCATGGTATATTTTGTCAAAATATTTAAAACTTCCATATATAATTCATATTATAGGAACAAATGGTAAGGGCTCTACTGGAAGATTTCTTGCACATTATTTACAAAAAAAATCTTATAAAGTATTGCATTATAGTTCACCTCACATTCAAAAATTTAATGAAAGAATATGGATTAATGGTAAAGATTGTAATGATTTTGATTTAAATTTTGCTAATAAAAAATTACAAGAATATTTACCTTTAAATTTGTTGGAAAAACTTACATATTTTGAATATACAACTCTATTATCTTTGATATTAAGTGATGGTTTTGATTACTTAGTATTTGAAGCAGGCTTAGGTGGTGAATTTGATGCTACAAATGTAGTACCTAGTAATTTATCATTGGTTACTACAATAGATTTAGACCATCAAAGTTTTTTAGGTAATACAATAGAAGATATAGCCAAAACTAAAATGCGATCTGCCGATAGTAAGATGATAATTGGATATCAAATTCATAAAGAAGTTTACAAAATAGCATTTGAGGTTAAAAAAGAATTAAAAGAAGAGTTTGGAAGAGTTATTGAAGTTAAAAAAGTTGAAAACTTTGATTTATTAGCTTTAAAAAAATATCCATTATTTCTTCAAAGAAATCTTTGTTTAGTTTTAAAAGCATTGGAAGAATTAAAAATAGAGATAGATATTAAACTATTTGATGATGTTAAACTATTTGGTAGATGTCAAAAAATTTCAGATAATATTACAGTTGATGTAGGGCATAATCCTTTGGCTGCTGAATCTTTACGTGAAGAATTTAAAAATGATAAGATTGTATTGATTTATAATTCATATAAAGATAAGGATTATGAAAAAGTATTAAATATTCTAAAACCAGTCATAAAAGAGATGATAATTTTAGAAATTGATGATAAAAGAATAGTAAATAAAAATAATTTATTAGATATTTGTAAAAAATTGAATATAATAATTAATACTAATTCAAAAATAAGAAAAGATGAAAACTATTTGGTATTTGGTTCTTTTTTAGTAGTAGAAAATTTTTTAAAAAGTTTGGAAATTGATGAAAGATAGATTGATAATAACCATATCAGATGTTCATAGTACGAAAGCGTTTAATGTTCATCAAATAATAAAACAAGTGATTTTGGTAATTGCTTTAATCGTACTTCTTATCATGGGTGGTGCATTTTGGTTTATCTCTGAACTTAACCATAGAATGGATACTTTAAAAGAACAAAAAGAAAAAGAGATAGATTTAAAAGAAAAAGAGATAACAGTACTTGTTGAAAAAGAAAAAAAACTTCAAGCTCAAAATCAATTTTATTCTTTACAAATAAAAGGTAAAGTAAGAGATATAGAAGCTCTAAGTTCAAAGCTAGACCATATAGAAGAGATGATTGGTTTAAGAAACGATAATGAGAAAAAAGAACAAATTACACAAGAAACATTAAAATCAATTAATGATAAAATTAAAATGTTTATGTTAACCACTATACCAAGTGGTTCTCCTCTTAAAGAAACAACAGTTACTTCTAGGTTTGGTTATAGAATACACCCTGTAACTAAAAAGAAAAAATTTCATAGAGGAATTGATTTAAGAGCAAAAAGAAAAACAGAAGTTTTTGCAACTGCTGATGGGGTTGTTAGTTTTGCAAGGTCGTCAGATTATGGAGATTTTGGTAGAGTAATTAAGATTCGTCATAATTTTGGTTTTGAAACAGTGTATGCACATTTAAATAAAACACTTGTAAAAACAGGTGATATTATAAGAAAAAACCAAGTTATAGGTTTAAGTGGAAATAGTGGAAGAAGTACAGCACCGCATTTACATTATGAATTGAAATATGGTGAAAAAATTCTAAACCCTAGGGAGTTTATAAAATGGCAACTTGGGAACTATTATGGTATTTTTAAGAAGGAGAGGAGAGTTCAATGGGAATCTTTGGTAAGGCTAATAAACGAACAGTCCAAAATGGTGCAACCGTAATTGCACACGGAACTTGTATTATTGGTGGAATAACTACAGAGGGAAGTGTTCATATAGATGGTAAATTTGAAGGTGTTATATTAGAAGCTGACATGATTTCTATTGGTAAGACTGGAGAAGTGATTGGTGATATAAAAGC
The DNA here is from genome assembly GCF_963675975.1 of Halarcobacter sp. Taxonomy (NCBI): domain Bacteria; kingdom Pseudomonadati; phylum Campylobacterota; class Epsilonproteobacteria; order Campylobacterales; family Arcobacteraceae; genus Halarcobacter; species Halarcobacter sp. Next base: position 1,300,464 of record NZ_OY780939.1, read on the forward strand.
AAATAACTTAATAGTAAGTGGTCTTCTTGATGGCAAAATAGATTGCAACCAAGTACAAATATTATCTGAAGGTAAAGTAATAGGTAATATGAAATACAATGAACTAGTTATTGAAGAGGATGGAAAATTTGAAGGGCAAGGGATTAGAAAAGGTTCTAATCTAACAAGTAAATATGATGAAGTTGAAAATAAAATCAATAACATTATACTTAGTCCAGCACAACAAATAGAACATGGCCCAAAAAATTCATGAACGTCTAGAAGAGCTTTATTCTCAAAAGCAATATATTGAAAAAGAGATTGCAAAACTTGAGAATGAGTTAAAAAATAGTTCAAAAACAAATCACAATATAAAACTTTCAAAATATGATAAAATCAATCTTTTTGAAAGTTTATTTGTAAACAGAAATGATATTTATGCAAAAAAATGGATAAGTAAAGATGGCTTAAAACAAAGCTTTTATCCAGTAACTCAAACTTTTAAGGGAAAAGATTTTCTACCCTTAACTAATAAAGATTTAGAAGCACATTTAAGAGGACAGATTCAAATAGCCTCTTATATAATCGATAAAGAAAATAAAGTTAAATTTGTAGTATTGGAGATACTTCCTTCTGATATTTCAAAACTTGTAAATAGTTTCTCACTTTTACAAAGTAATTTTTTATTTGAGTACAGTTCTTATAATTCGGTTTTTGTTTGGTTGTTTTTTGAAACAAAAATAAGTGCAAAAGATTCAAGAAAATTTGCTCAATATATACTTAGAAAAGCAAATATAAATGCCAAAATATATCCAAATAAAGATTTCTCAACATTAGCTTCTTTGGAAGAGCCTTTAGAGTTACCTTTACATTTAAAATTTAGAGAAAATAATACTACAGTATTTTTTAATCCTTTTGATAATAGTATTTTTAAAAATCAATGGACAATATTACAAAATATTAAAAAAATATCTTCGTCAACTATAGAAAAATATATAGGTTTTGATACAGTAAGCAATAGTTCTTTTATCTTAGAAGATATCCAAATTCCACCTTTTAGATTAGAATTAAAGCTATATGATTTTGTTTATATTCCAACAAAAGATTTGTCACAAACTTTTATTAACAAATTAAAAAGTTTTGCTACTTTTGATAACCCTCAAATAAAAGTATTATTAAAACTAAGAAAACCTTTATTTAATACTCCAAAAGTGATAAAAAACTTTGAAGAGGATGAAGTTTATTTAAAACTTCCTAGGGGATTGATATATAAAATTGAAGAGTTTTTTAAAGATTACAATGTAGATTATAAAATAGACAATAAAACCTATTTAGAGAAAATAGAAACCAAACAAGTGAAGTTTAATCTAAGAGAAGAACAGCAAGAAGCAATTGACTCTATACTAAAAAAAGATTTTTCAATATGTGTAGCTCCTCCAGGGTTTGGAAAAACATTAATTGGTGCAAAAATGTTTGAGCAAAGAGCTTGTACTACATTGATAATTGTAAATAAAAATATGCTTTTATCTCAATGGATAGATAGGTTTGTAGAGTATTTTGGATATGAAAAAAAAGATATTGGATATTTAGGGAAAAGTAAAAATAAACTAAATGGACAAATTGATGTAGCAACTATGCAAAGTTTAAAAAATACACCAGATGTAATCAACAACTATTCTTTTGTTATAGTTGACGAGTGTCACCATATCCCAGCAGTTACTTTTGAACAAATCGTTAAAAACTTTTTTGGAAGATATATTTTAGGCCTTAGTGCAACTCCAAATAGAAAAGATGGTTTAGAGCCAATACTTTTCCAACAATTAGGAAACTTAGCCTATGAATATAAAAATAAAAAAACTGTTAAAAATCATTTAAAGGTTATAAAAACAGAGTTTACAAGTACTTGTGATACTTATGCAGAATTGATAAATGAAATATCAAGGGATGAAAATAGAAACAATCTTATTATAGAACAAATTGTTTCAAATAAAGAAAGAAAAATTTTACTTTTAACTGATAGAATAGAGCATATAAATATTTTAGAAGAGAAACTTCTTAATATGGATTTTGATTTTGTTTCAATCCATGGAAGTCTTAGTAAAAAAGAACAAGAAGAAAAGATGCAGTTAGTAGAAGAGAAAAATCTTATATTAGCTACTACTTCATATTTTGGAGAGGGGATAGATTTTCCCCATTTAAATACAATTATTTTTGCAACCCCAATCTCATATTTTGGAAGATTGGTTCAATATTTAGGTAGAATTGGAAGAGGCAATCAAGAGTGTTTAGCTATTGATTTATTAGATTATAAAAATGCAATGCTTAATTCAGCATATAAAAAACGTATCCCTGGATATAAGCAAATGCACTATATTTAGATTAGAGGAAAAAGATGTTAGGGATTATAGTTTGGACACTATTTATTGCAATAATTGTAAATATAATATTAAAAAAAGTTCATTTGCCAACAATCATTGGATATATTGTTACAGGTACAATTATCGCTTATGTATTTGATTTACATAATGCTGTTAACAATCATGATTTGAAAGAGATTGCAGAGTTTGGTGTTGTATTTCTAATGTTTACCATTGGTTTAGAGTTTTCAATTGAACATTTAAAAAAGATGAAAAAAGAGGTGTTTTTCACAGGAAGTTTACAAATACTTGTAACAACCTCTTTTGTTGTATTTTTATGTATGGTTGTTTTAGGTTTTGATTTTAAAACATCACTTGTAATAGGTGCCGCTTTATCTTTATCTTCTACAGCAATTGTATTAAAAACATATAATGAAACAAATGAGATTAAAAAAAGACATGGACAAAGGGTTTTAGGTATTTTAATTATGCAAGATATTGCAGTGATTCCTATTTTACTTATGATGTCATTTTTTACATCTGGAGATGACCAAGATGTAGTAAGACTTATTTTTAATACTACTGTTGCTGCATTTATATTAATAGCACTATTATATGTGGTTGGGAAATATCTTCTTGAACCATTTTTCGAGCATGTTACAAAAGCTGAATCTGATGAGCTTTTTGTAGCATCTGTATTACTTATTGCCATAGGAGCTTCATATTTGGCTCACCATTTTGGATTTACCTATTCATTGGGAGCTTTTGTTGCAGGTATGATGATTAGTGAAACAAAATTTAAACATCAAGTTGAAGCTGACCTCACACCTTTTAGAAATCTTCTTTTAGGGGTTTTCTTTATAACAGTTGGGATGCAGATTAATTTTTCAGTTATTGCAGACAATATCTTAATTATATTAATATTGCTTCCTGTTTTATTGTTGTTAAAATATGCAATTATTTATCTTATAGTTAGAATTGATGATACTAAAAGGGTAGCTTTTAAAACTGCTTTATCTTTAGTTCAAATTGGAGAATTCTCTTTAGCAATTTTAGAATTAGCAAGAAGTTCAAGTTTACTAGACCCTACATATTCACAAATACTAATAGTAACTATAGTAATCTCTATGATATTAACTCCAATAGTTTTAAAAAATATGTCAGGTTTAGCATCAAAATTGGTGCCAGATGATACTCTAACTATTACAAATACATACAATATAGATAAAGATACAAAAGGGCATATTGTTGTTATTGGTTATGGACATTTAGGACAAGAGATAGCAAGTAATTTAAGACTAGATGGTCATGAATATGTAATTGTAGAACACAATCTTAAATATTTTGAGATGGGATATTTAGATGATGAACCAATTATATTTGGGAATGCTGCACATAAACATATCTTAGAGTCTGTAAATATAAAACAAGCTTGTGCTGTAATTGTAGCAATTGACAATCCTGAAAAAGTACATTTAGTTTGTGAAGTAATAAATGATTTAACTCAAAGTACAAAAACAATTGTAAAAGTTACAAGATTTAGTGAGAAAAAAGAGCTTGAGAACTTACATTTAGAACATATAATTGTTGAAGATGATATTGTAGCAAGAGCTCTTGTTGAAGAAACAAAAGAGTGTAAATTAGATCTGATTGAAGAACAAATAATTAAAAGATAGGAGAATGTATGCATTATATTGAGCAATCAAATAAAAGTGTAGATGAGGTTGTAAATGCTATTAAAGAGAAAGCCCCAAGTTATAAATTTGGAGTTTTACATGTTCATGAGATTGATAACACTTTAAAATCAAAGGGTTTAGAGTTTACTAAAGAGTGTAAAGTTTTAGATGTTTGCAACCCTGGCTTTGCTAAAAAACTTTTGGATGAGGATATGAGTTTTTCAGTAATTCTACCTTGTAAAATTGCTGTTTATTCACAAGATGGGGATACAATTATTGGTATGAATTCAATTGTTCAATTAATAGATGATGTTAATCCAGATATGATTGAAACAGCTCAAGAGATTCAAGATATTTTACTAAAATTAATAAGTGATGTTAAATAGATAAAGAGTTAATCTTTATCTATATATCTTTTTCTAGCACTATTTTTTATTTTTTCAACTTCGACTAAAATAAATCCATCAACACAATTTGAAAAATCTGGGTCAACATTAAAAGCTAGAAACTTAACTCCACCATCTTCGCAAATATCCGAGTATTGTTTAAATAGAGTTGGTACAGTAACTCCCATACTATTTAGAGTAGATTTTAAAGTTTTAAAATCTTTCTTTTTATCATCAAGTGTAAACACATCTTTTAAATCTTGAATATGACAAGAGTATTGATATGGTAATTTTGCCTCAATAAGTATTTCTTTACTTGAAAAATAGTGACTATAATGAAATATCATCATATCCTTAGCAAGTGAAGGAAATGTTCCAGATATAGAAACAGGACCAAACATATATTTGATATGAGGATGGGTTTTTAAATATGCACCAATTCCATACCATAAATAATCTAAGGCTCTAGTCCCCCAATATTTTGGTTGAACAAAACTTCGACCTAATTCTATAGAATCTTCTAAATATGGATTAAAGTTTTGATTGTATTTAAATAGAGTATTTGAATAAAACCCTTTTTTCCCAATATTACCATTTATAAAGTTTCCATTTCCAATTCTATATGAGCCTACTATCTCTAAATCATTCTCATCCCAAAGTACAATATGTTGGTAGTAAATATCATATTTATCAGTATCTCTTTTTTGATTTATACCTTCACCAACTTTCCTAAAACTTAATTCTCTTAGCCTTCCTAACTCTTTTAATACCACAGAATCATCTTCATAATCATAAAGATATATTTTTTTACCATCTGCAGTTTCCCCTAAAAGTTTAGATTTTTTTAATTCTTTTAAAATATCATTTTTCTTTTGTGGATGAGCAATTGCTTTTTGGGTTACAAAATAAGACTTTTTACCTTTTTTCAAAGCATATACATGTTTTTTGTAAAGGCTTACAATAACCTTTTTATCTAAACCTCGTGGTTTGATATTTTCATTTGGAATTATTTCTCCAATTTTTATATTGATATTTGTTGATTTTTTTCTAAACATCTCATTTGATAATAAAAGTGTAGAAAATGTTTTATTTATTAAAGACATTGTATAAAATGCTTTTGAGTTTTTTCCTCCAATAAATATAGGTAGTATTGGAGCATTTGAATTCATTGCAAAGTTTATAAAACCTTTATTCCAAGATGGATCTTTAACACCATTTGCACTTGCACGACTAACTTCTCCTGCTGGGAAAATTATAATAGCACTTTCATCATTCAGCGCTTCATAAACCTTTTGAATATCTTTTTTAGATTGTCTCATTTTATAATTATCAATAGGGATAAATAAAGGTTTTAAGGCATCTATCCCTACAAGAAAATCATTAGCAACAATTTTTACATCAGTTCTTACTGTACTAATAAGTTTTAAAAGGGAAAGTGCATCTAATGCACCTAAAGGATGGTTAGCAATAATTACAACTTTCCCTGAAGCTGGTATATTTTGAATATCATTACTTGAAACTGTATAATCAAACTCAAAATAGTCTAATACTGCATCTACAAACTCAAACCCTTTTAAATGTGAATTTTTTTCTAAAAATTCGTTTATTGAGTTTTCATGAATTACTTTTTTTGCAATCTTTATTAAGGATTTGCTTAAAAAGTTAGGTTTTTTTGCAACCTTCGGAAACTTTTTTTCAATCTCTTTTTGCACATCTATCATATTTTCTCCTTAAACTTGAAATTTTAAGAAAAATGAATTACAAAAAAGTTACAGTTATTTATAATATAAATGCTATTCATATTTTACTGCTATTATTCCTGTACTAGAACCTATGTCTTTTATTTCTTTTTCTACATTCTGTACTGGTTTAACATGAGCATCTCTCCCATAAATAAAACTTTGTTCATCAACAATCACTTTATAAGCTTTATTTAGTTCTAAAGCTCTTTTTGTACTTGGATATAATAAATATGCTATATTTTCTCTCATAATCTGAACTTGGTCATTAAGTAGATTCCCTTCATTATCAAAGAATTTTTCCATAATCTCACTATTGTTTCTAAATTCATCTCCAGCTTGATTTTGTTCTAGATAAAGTGTATATTCATATCTATCATCTGGTGTTTTAGGTTCTAATATACCTTTTAAGCCATTCGTATCTTGTGACCAATGGTACCATCCTTTTTGAAAATGTGCATTATCAAATTTTCTTTGAAAAACAAAAGTACTATCTGTTGTTGCTCCAATACCTGAGTGGCAACCAATACAATATTGTGTTTCTTCATAGTTTTGTGGTCTTAATTCTCCATTCTCATCTTCAATAAAGCCTTGATATACCCATCCAAGTCCTGTAAGAAGTCCCTCTTCTGTATTACCTTGGATTGTTCTAATTCTATCAGGAAAATCGTTTTTATCTTTTACTTCTGCAGAAGTGGCATTTTCCATTTCCCAATCTCCAAGCCAAGTATATTTTTTACCATATCTAAGCTCTTTCATTCTAGAAGCCATTTTTATAGTATCATTTGTTTTATCAATATCAATATATCTCACTGTATGCAAAAACTCTGTATCTTTAGGATATCTTCCAGGTCCTATTAAATAAGTATTTGATTCTAAAAGTGTTTTTGCCAAACCTACATAACTCATAGAAAAATTATAATATTTACCTGTAGTTTCATTATAAGAATATTTATTCCAATTATAAACAATTTTTGAGGCTGTGCTTAAGGTTCCATTGTTATCTAAATCAACTTGATATAAATTTTCATCAACACTATTTTCTAAATCTATATCTTTTCTTTTTATTAATGATTCAACAATTGCAAGATTTATTTTATATATCTCTTTGTTAAATACTCCATTTGAGTCTTGTTGAAACTCTTTTGCCAATCTTATTAGAACATCATCTGTACTACCATTTGTTGGCCAAAATGTTCCTAAAAATGGGTAATAAGCAAATGCTCTCCACCCTGTATACTCTCCATTTGGTTTTTTATCAAATCCTTCATTATCAAAATTGAAATAACAATCAGGAGTGTATCCATCCCATTTACCATTTTCATTTACATCCCAATTTGAAGGTATATTATTTAATTTATTTGCCAAAATCAAATTATTGTTAGAATCTTTATAGTTATTTTCTCTAATATAATTTAAAATCTTTTCATCACTTATATTATTTACAGCTTGAGTTCTATCTTTAAATAGATTTGTAAATCTATTAACTTTTGTATAGTCTCCAAAATCAAGGACTTCTTGTAATTCAAAGTCGTTAATATAATTTGGTGTTTCCGAATTGATATGACATGTAAAACATGGATTATGAATATTATTGTTATCATCCGTAGTTTTGGTATAACACTGACTTGTTACATAAGCTGCTCTATTGTTTATTGAATCTGTTGCTTTAAAATCTATATCTAAAACTTGTTTGTTATAAGATATCCCTGATGAAGAACTACCTCCTCCACAACCAATTAGTGCAAATATTGATACTATTCCTAAAACCGACATTCCATAAAAAACTTTTTTTTCCATAATTAACCTTATTTTTATAAATAGATTCTAATCTATTTTTTAGTTCACAATCTATTTATAAAAGGGAATAAACCCTTTTATAAATATTTAATATTATCTAGCTGTGAAGTTGAATGGTCCAACAACACCAAATGATGATTCTTTATTAGTTGCAGATTCAACTAATGAATAATCAGGATCACTACTACTTGTTTCACCAAATGGGTGTTGAGTAACAGCAGTTAAGTAACCAAATCCATTAATATCTTTATACCAATATGGAGATGTAGTTTCAGAACCATATGGAGTTGATAAAATTCTTGTCATTTTCCCATTTACAACATCATATGCCCAAATAAAGTCATTTGGATGTCTATCTGTATCCTCACCAATTACAAGTAAGTTTTCACCTTTTAAATAAGTGATATTATCAGGATGTGCAATTGAGTCAGGAGAACATTCATAAGCTTCATAATCTGAACCAGCATCATAAGAAGATGCTTCACCTCTTAATACTCCATACATATTTTTTACAACATATTCACTATTAATAGCATCATTTGTACTATCAACGGCAGTTTCACTTGCATCATAAATATCAAGACCATAAACTGCACCACATTTATTTTCAGTTAATCTAATATCATTATTTCCACCAGTATCATTAGAACTTCCATCTAACATACCTTTTCTAATCTCACTCATAGCTACATAAAGTTTATTGTGGTCAGGATTATAAGTAATACCTTCCTCTTTTCTAAACTCAGTAGTTGCACCCAACATTGCAGAGTATCTTCTAGTTTCTAAAAATGCCGCTGCTTTTTCTTGTCCAGCTTTTACAGCTAAACATTCTAATCCCCATGAAGTATTGATTCTTGTATAACCTTGTGCACAGGTATTATCATCAGCAGGATCAACAGCATCAAAAATATCACTAAACTCTATACCTGCATCTAAAATTGACTTAATTTCAGCATCTGTGGCACTTCCCATTTTAATCCATGTCAAGTCAGCAGAACCCGCTTCTTCATCAGAAGTTTGATTCCATTTTGCTGCATATAAAGAACCAGCACTTAAATCACCAGCTGTATTAGCTATATACATATAAAAACCAACATTTGTCCCATCATCCGAAAGATATGCAGTTTTTTCATCAGGCATTACATATGCAAGCTCCCATGCAGCTCTACCCATAGAAAAGTGTTTTGTATATGTATAAGTAGGAGTTGAAGATGAAGCATTTACAGATACTTCAGGAATAAATCCATAATAATAAGGACTAGTTTTAGTATAATCCCCATTCCAGTAATATTTTAAGTTTTGATTAAAGTAATCACCCTCACCATTACCAGCATCAAAATAACCTAAATTTGCATCATAAGAAGCAGCAGTAAATGCTCTTGCATTAGGCTCATATTCTTCAGAACCTAAGTGTGTACCCCAAGGTGTAACCATACCAGCACAGTGTACCCATCCACCAAAACCAGATTTTTGACTAATATATTGCATAGAGTTATCAACAACAGATAATGCCCCTGTTGATGGATCTTGAGATAACTCGTACCCATACATCGCTCCATTTGCACATTCAAATTGAGAAACTGCAAAGATTCTTCCATTGTTTGTTAAAATTGATGTGTGGTCTAAACCTGAACCACCAATATTTCCATTTGCTCCATCACAAATGATAAGATTTCCATCATTATCTGTAACTGTTGCATCATTATAATCTTTTACAGCTCCAAATGTTTGACCATTATTAGTAGTTTTAGCGCTAATTAATTTTGTAAATCCAATTGCACTTGTACTACCTTGACCATTATCATATGTAACACTATTTGTTGCAATAATTGATGATTTTTCTTCATCTGTTAAAGGAGCAGGAATCTGTGATAAAACAACTTTTTTTGCAATCCCAGATTCTCTAACAAGAGAGTTTGAAGAAGGAGTATCAATAATTGTATTAAAAATACCATTATCATCACTACCTCCACAACCAACAAGTGCTAATGAAGCAACCATTGAAGCTACAGCTATACTTATATATGATTTTCTCATACTTTTATTCCTTATTTTTAGTTTAATTTTTACTCTACAATGCTATTGAGTAGACGTAAATATAAAACTTTTAAATTACAATTAAGTTACATATTAGATTTATTAATTTAAGTACACTTTAATAATACAAACACTTTGATAGCTATATGAAATAATGTTATTAATTTGTAACTTTTACTAGTTAAGATTCCTGATTTTAGTAAAAAGTAAGGAATATAAATGAATAAAAAAGCTTGGTTGAGTTTAACGGTTGCAAGTGCAGTTTTATCTGTCTCTTTAGTAGGATGTGGTAGTTCATCTAATGATAACTATAGTGTAGGTACTGTAGTAAAAAAATTTTTTAATGGTGGAGCAATATTACCATATGAAGAGATTGGTGAAGAGTTAGATAATGGTGCCAAAGATGGTGAAAAGTTTTTTGTAAGAAATGGTGGATATGGCTCAGCAGCAGCAGCTCATCCTACAAATGAAAAACAATTTTATGCATTAACAGATAGAGGTCCAAATGCAACATATACAGGGGATGATGGAAAAGGGAAAATGTTTCCTGTACCAGATTATGTACCAAGAATTGGACTTTTTGAAATTCAAGCAAACAATTCAGTTAAAAAAATAAAAGATATACTTCTAAAAAGACCTGATGGAACTGAAATTTCAGGATTACCAAATACTTCTGCTTTAGGAGGAACTGGTGAAACTCCATATGATGCTGACGGAAATACAATAAAAGATGAAAATGGAAATATTAAACTAGATGATTATGGTTTAGATGGGGAAGGTTTAGCTGTATTAAATGATGGAACATTTTGGATAAGTGATGAATATGGTCCTCATATGGTTCATTTTGATGCAAATGGAAAAGAGATAGAAAGAATTAACCCTTTTGTACAAGATGATAGAAATACTTTTACTCTGCCAGCAGAATTTGCTTACAGAAGAGCAAATAGAGGTATGGAAGGTTTAACTATAACTCCTGATCAAAAAACTCTTGTAGGGATTATGCAGTCAACAATGGATTTATCATCTTCTGATGTAAGATCTCAAACTATTACTAGGATTGTTACAGTAGATGTTGAAACAGGAGCAACAAAACAATATCTTTATAAACAAGAAAAAAATGCAAATTCTAATTCAGAAATTGTTGCATTAAGTAATGATGAATTTTTAATTATTGAAAGGGATGGTAGCTTCTTAAAAGATACTACTGACTTACAAAAACATGTATATAAAATTAGTTTATCTTCTGGTACTGAATTAGAAGGTTTATCTTTAGAAGATAATATGATACAAGATGAGTCAATTGGATTAACAATTGATGGATTAACATTAGAGCAAGTTACATTAAATGGCGGATGGGAAGCTTTAGCTTCATATGGTATTTATCCAGTATCAAAACAACTAGTAGTAGATATGGTACAAGAAGTAGATTATCCTCATGATAAAATGGAAGGTTTAATTGTATTTAAAAATGGTGATTTAGGTATTGTAAATGATGATGATTTTGCTACATGGTCAAGCTCAGGTGTATTAGAACAAAAGTATTTAGATTCTGATATGAAGATTGTAGATGGGAATACTTTATATGTTGTAAAAAATCCTAACTTATCTTCAAAACTTGAAAAAGTTGGTTCATATAATACGAATAAAGAAGCAGGAAGTGAAATTGTTGCATATGATAAAGGTTCAAAAAGAATGTTTATAACTAATGGTGCAGATAATAAGATTGATATTATTAATATTTCAGATGTGACATCTGCTACTTTAGTTTCAAGTATTGATTTAAACTCTTATGGCACAGGTGTAAATTCTGTTTCTGCCCATAATGGTAAAATTGCAGTTGCAGTTGAAACTAAATCAACAGATGGATTAAGAACAAATAGTAAAGGGAATGTAGTATTTTTTGATATTGATGGAAACCACTTACATACTGTTCAAGTTGGATATCTACCAGATATGGTTACATTTAATGAAGATGGTTCAAGAGTAATTGTAGCAAATGAAGGTGAGCCAAATGGTGATTATAGTGTAGACCCTGAAGGAACAGTTGGAGTTATTAATACATCTGATTATTCATATACTGATATTGCTTTAAATATTGCTACAACTGCTGCAAATGATGGTACAGTTGTTAGACTTGGTGGAACTCCAAGTAATTCTCAAATAAAAGATTTAGAGCCTGAATATGTTACAGTTTCAGGAAACTATGCATATATTACATTACAAGAAAATAATGCTTTAGCAAAAGTGGATTTAACTACAAACACTTTATCTTATATCAAATCATTTGGTGCAAAAGACTATTCAAGCCAAAATACTATTGATATTGAAGAAAATGGTATTATTGAAATGAAAAATTATCCAGAACTTTTTGGTTTATATCAGCCAGATTCAATAGCTTCATATACTTATAATGGTCAAATATACTTAGTAACTGCAAATGAAGGTGATGGAAGAGAATATCCTGTTGATGATGTAAATGATAGTTTAGAAAAAGGAGATGCTTTAACAGACGAAAGCAAAATCTCAAAACTTACACTTGATTCTTCTATCGAAGCTGCATATGAAAATGAAAATGACTTAAAAGTTATGGTTGATTTAGGTGATACTGACAATGATGGTGATTATGATAAATTATATACTTATGGTGCAAGAAGTTTCTCTATTTGGGATGCAAATGGTGATTTAGTATGGGATAGTGGTGATGAGATTTCTAAAAAAATTGCAGAACTTCAACCAGCATTATTTAATCAAGATGAAGGTGAAATGGATGGAAGAAGTGGAAATAAAGGTGGTGAACCTGAAGCATTAGCTGTAGGAACAGTTAATGGTGTAACATATGCCTTTATTGGTTTAGAAAGACAAAATGCTATTTTAGTTTATAATATTACAAATCCATCAAATGGAATCTTTGTAGATTATATTGAAACTGGTTCAAAAGGTGATATCTCTCCTGAAGGTATGAAATTTATTTCTGCAAGTGACTCTCCAAATGGAAAAAATCTATTATTAGTTTCTTATGAAATGAGTGGATCTACTGCAATTTATGAAATTAAATAAATCTAATAAAGGGAAACTCTTCCCTTTATTAAGTGAAAATAAAAATTACTACTAGCCTACAATAATCAATATACTAACTTGTTATTATTATGTAACTTTTAACATATATACTTTGCCTTATTTTTATTAGGAGTGATATTTATGAAAAAGTTTTATTTGAGTATAGCTTCACTATTTTTAGTAGGAAGCATATTTGTAGGTTGTGGAGATAGTAGTTCTTTTAATACTACTGAGGATAGTTTTAATCTATCAATTTTTCATGTAGATGATACCCATTCACACATTGAAAGTGAATCAATGACATTAGAGTTTGATGGTGTTGAAACAAATGTACCTGTTGGTGGATATGCAAGATATGTAACAAAACTAAATGAGCTTAAAAAAACAAAACCTAACTCTTTAACACTAAATGCTGGAGATGTTTTTCAAGGTACACTTTTTTATTCATTATTTAAAGGTGAAGCTGATGCAGCTATGATGAATTTAATCTCTTGGGATGCATATTCTTTAGGGAATCATGAGTTTGATGATGGTGATGAAGGATTAAAATCATTTTTAGATATGTTAAATGATACAATCCCTGTAATATCTGCAAATGTTGTACCTCAATCAGGTAATATTTTAGAAGGTTATTGGACTCCTTATGTAATTAAAGAGATTGCAGGTGAAAAAGTAGGAATTATAGGTATAGATATTGTTGGGAAAACTAAAAATTCATCAAATCCTAGTGATGAGATAATCTTCTTAGATGAATTAGAAACTGCACAAAATTATATAAATGAGTTAACTGATTTAGGGGTTAATAAAATAGTACTATTAACCCATCAAGGATACTCAAGTGATTTAACAATGGCAAAAGCTTTAAATGGAGTTGATGTAATAATTGGTGGTGACTCACATACATTACAAGGTGATTTCTCATCTTTAGGCTTAGAAAGTAGTGTAAGTACTTATCCAACTGTTGAACAATCAAAAGATGGTAAAAAAGTTTGTATAGCACATGCTTGGGAATATGGACACATTCTTGGAAACGTAGATGTTCGATTTAATAAATCAGGAGATGTAATATCTTGTGGAGGAAACCCTTTACTTTTAGTAGGAAATGAGTTTACACAAGAGGATGCAAATGGTGATGATCAAGTTGTAAATGATAGTGTAAGAGCATCAATTTTAGATACAATTGCTTCAAATAAGAATATAGAAATTACGACAGAAGATGATTACACGTTAAGTGTAGTAAAAACATATTCAGATAAAGTAGATGCTAAAAAAGCAGTTGTAATAGGAACTGCTAGTGAAAGGTTAGGACACAATAGAATACCTGGAGATGCTAGAGACGGTGTTGCTGCCTTACCTTTAGGAAGTGATATTGCACCTATTGTTGCTAAATCATTTTATGATTTAAGTAATTTAGCTGATGCTTGTATTCAAAATGCAGGTGGTGTTAGAGTTGCGATAGAAGCAGGTGAAATTACTATGGGAGACGCATATACTTTATTACCTTTTTCAAATACATTATTTGAATTACAAATGTATGGTGATGAAATAAAACAAGTATTAGAAGATGCAATAACAAATACGATTGATCCAGAAGGTTCAACTGGTTCATTCCCATATTCTTATGGTTTAAGATATGATGTTGATTTAACTGCAAGTGCAAATAATAGAATTTCAAATTTAGAGATTAAAAATAGACAAACAGGAGTTTGGTCAGAAATTAGCAACACTACTATGTATACAATTGTTACAAACTCATATACAGCAGGTGGAAAAGATGGATATCTAACTTTTAAAACTGTTCAAGATGAAAGAGGATTGGGAGTTGATACATATTTAGATTATGCAATGAGTTTTGTTAAGTATATGGAAACTTTAACTGCAAATAATCAAACCTTAACAAAATTACCTTCAGAAGATCATCCAATAAAAAGTTTTGTTGGGCTTGAATAATAGTCTTTAAATAGATTGATTTCTTTACTTATGATAAAATCCTTTTTAATTTAAAAAGGGGTTTTATCACCATGAATAAGTCTGATATTACAAATATTATTACATATAGATTTTAGCTTTGGTTATACAATTAACAATGGTGTAGATATATAAATTGATTGATATTTAACTCAAAAAAATAAAATATAAAGCTATTTCTCTTATTTAAGACAACTGAAAATTTAATCATTATTCTCATATATATAATCCAAGATTATGAAAATATTATAAATATTAGTTATATTAAGTATAAATTTAACTATCATGTATTATTATAATGATAATAATAATCATAATAGGAGAAATGATGGTTTTAAAAAAAATTGTTTTTTTAGGTCTAAGTGGTTGTGTTTTGTTGCATGCTCAGAATGTAGAGCGATTGGAAGAATTAGTAATAACAGCTACAAAGACTGAAAATAGTATAAAAAGTTTAACTTCAACGGTACAAGTAATTGAAGATATAGATATAGAAAATAGTGGTGCGTCAAATATATCAGAGGTTTTATCCTCCGTTGCTGGAATATATTTGTCTCCTTCTGGAAATAGTTTTAGTATAAGAGGAATGAATCATTCAGATACACTTATTCTTGTCAATGGAAAACGAGTAAATGGAGAGTTTTCTAAAATCTTTGAACTTGAAAGAATATCTGTAGATATGGTTAAACGAATAGAGATATTAAAAGGTACTTCAAGTTTACTGTATGGTAGTGATGCTATGGGTGGAGTAGTTAATATTATAACAAAAAAATCTTCTGATAATTTATCTGGTAGTATTCAAGTATTAGGTTCTGAACAAAAAAAGGCTACAGATTTTTTTGTGTCAAATAAAATAGGAAATACATCTTTTATTTTTATTCAAATTATTTAAATAAAAAGGGGTATTCTCAGAATAAATTAGCAAATATAAAATTGATGCATTCAGGTATTGCAAAATCACCATCAGATAATACTCTACCTGGAAGAGGTGCATATAATGCAATGTCTAACAGTTTAAACGACAATTATATTATTGACAATGATTATACATCTGATTTAGAGCTTAAAAATATAGGAGGTAGTGTATCTTATGATATAAATGATGAATTAGAATTATCATTTGAATTTTCTCATTTAGATGAATCAAAAGAAAATAGTTATGTTAGTGATAGTTATCCAACAGCTTACTTAACTCCTAAGAATACAAATATAATGGCTAAAAATGTTCCAGCTAAACAATATAATGATAATGAAAGGTTAAATTTAGCTGCATCTTTAGATTATAATATTTCAAATGAAATGAATCTAAAATACAATATATCTTATTCAAAATATGAAAAAGATAGAAAAACATATACCCCTTTGTATAATCAATTAGGTTACACCTCAATAGCAAATTCTGCTTTTAGTGTAAATCAATCTGTTTTAAAATATTTAAACAATGATATATTGTTTACCCATACTTTAAATAAAAATAATAGATATATACTTGGAGCAGAACATAGAATCAATGATACAGATTCAACTGCGTTCACTGTAAATAATAGAACATACACTTCATATTTTGCACAGCATGAGTATAGTTTTTTAGAAGATTTAAAGTTTATTTATGGGGCAAGATATGATAAAACATCAATAGATGAAAATGAAATATCTTTAAGTTTTGGAACAATATATAAAATAAATGATAATTTATCTATTCGTGGGAATTATTCAGAAGGATTTAGAAGTCCTGATGATAGAGAATTATATGTTGACCAAACAACTCCTACTGGGAAAAGAAAACTAGGTGCATCAGTTGTTGATACAACTTATGGCAAAGTTTCAAATGAATTAAAATCTGAAAAAAGTAAAACCTTTGAGTTAGGACTTATTGGAAATTATAATATTTTTGATTTTGAACTTACTGCTTATAAAACAGATGTAGATGATAGGATATCTGAGGTTTCTTATGGTGACTATAGTACATTTGAGAATATTAGTGATAGTGAAATAAAAGGTTTAGAATCATCAGTCTCTTTTTCATTGATTGAAAAGTTTTTTATAAAACTAAATTTCAATTATACTGATGGAAAAAATAAAACAGAAAATATAAGTCTTATTGAAATTCCAGAAAAAACTGCAGGTTTTGCATTAAGTTATTATCCAACTGATAATGTAGAGTTAAAATCAATAACTAAATATACAGGTTCACAATACAGTGATGAGTACGAAAAATTAGGTGGATATACAATAACAAATTTAAAAGCAAATATAACAGATATAGTCGAAAATACAGATTTTTTTGTAGGAGTTGATAACGTTTTTAGTAAACAAATGAATGAATACCTAGGATATATACCTCAATCAAGTATTTATGCTGGTATTAAATATAAATTTTAGGAGAAAAAATGAAAAGAATTTTAGTAATAATTAGTTTAGTGTTTTTTGCACTTAGTTTAAATGCAAAGGAAGTAAATAAGTCTAATAAGTTTAAAATAAATGAGTTGATACTTCTTCCACATATAGGAAAAGTGATTAAAAACAATAGCAAAGAATTAAATATAAGTGCTGAACAAATGCAACGATTTTCAAAAGAGGTAAAACAAGTTTATCCTCCAAAGTTTCAAAATCTGATTAGAAAAGCTTTTCCAATAGAAAAAAAAGTGCAAAGAAAGGTTTTAAAAGGTGCAACACCTTTAGAGTTAAAAAAAGATTTAGATGAGATTGCAAAATTAAAAAGAGAAGCAATAGATATAAAAATTGAAGCTTTAAATGCTTTTAAAAAAATACTTACAGTTGAACAGTGGAAAAAAATTATTCAACTTTCTAAATAGATTAATTACTTAACTTATGATAAAATCCTTTTTTATTTAAAAAGGGGTTTTATCACCATGAATAAGTCTGATATTACAAATATTATTACAATATTAATTTTAGCTTTTGGTTATGCAAATGATAATGATTTGGTTTATGCTATTGGATTATTTGCATTTAGTGGTGCTATTACAAATACTTTAGCTATCCATATGCTTTTTGAAAAAGTTCCTTTTCTTTATGGTTCTGGAATTATTGAAAAAAAGTTTGAAGCTTTTAAAGATTCAATACACAATCTTATAATGAACCAATTTTTTTCAAAAGAAAATCTAAAAAAATTTTATGAAGTTGAGTTTAGTAGTGTTAAAAAAACTATTGATTTTGAAAAGGTTTTAAATAAAACAGATTTTACTCCTGCATATGATTCTTTAAAAGAAGCAGTGATGCAATCAAGTTTTGGTGGAATGTTAGGGATGTTTGGTGGAGAAGCTGCTCTTGAACCTTTAAAAGAACCCTTTGTAGAAAAACTTAAAAAATCTATTATTGATATTTCAAACAGTGATTCTTTTCAAAAAATTTTAAATGAGACTTTAAAATCAGAAGATTTAAATGAAGATATACACGAAAAAATTTCATTAGTAGTAAATAATAGATTAAATGAACTAACACCAAAAATGGTAAAAGAGATGGTTCAAAATATTATCAAAGAGTATTTAGGTTGGTTAGTTATTTGGGGCGCAGTTTTTGGTGGACTTATTGGATTTGTTTCAACATTGGTTTAAACTTAATTAGTCTTACTTATCACAATTTCTTTTTCCATATCTTGGACATGGATTTTTATCATTTGTATAACATGCGAAGCAATATATAGTATCACATGTTTTGCAAGTGAGTTTACAATGCTTACACACATAAATTAATTTTTTTCTTTTTTCCATTCTTTTTTTTAAATAAATTAAACAATATGTTTTCCTAAAAGCTTTTCTTTTGTTTTATAGTAAATTTACTATTGCTTTATTGACTCAAATCAATGATATAAATTCTCAATATTGATATATTTACAAAAAATAAAAGGAGTTTTCCTATGGAAAAAATTGAAGTTTTAGGCTCTACGGTAGATTTTTATAAAGAGATTCAAAATGGTTTAACTGTATATCAGTTTGATACAAGTATGTGTGCTCCACCAGATCCTATGATAAATGTAATGGCTGGATTACAATTAATAGATGAAAATTCACAGCTTGTTATGATAAACCATAAGTCTCCTGCTGGTTTGTTTCCTAAAATTGAACAAGATTTTGATTTTAAAGAGGAACAAACAGAGGATGGAAAAGTAAAAGTTATCTTTTCTAAAAAGAGTGAAGCTTCAGGTGCAACTGATTTTTCACAAAATTGTTGTCAAGGGTAGATAAAAATCATGAATATTTCACAACAGTTTGCACCACCTTTTAAGTTGATTGCTCCATATTTTATAATTGGAGTATTAATATTAACTATTAGCACATTTTTATTATTTGATATAGATATATCAAGTGCTCATAGTTTAAATAATATTACTTTGTCTTGGGTACATCTGTTTTTATTGGGCTTTGTGATGATGATTATTTTTGGTGCAATGGCTCAGTTGGTTCCTGTAGTACTAGAAGTTGGGCATTTTGCAGTTGATTTGTATTACATAATATATCCACTCTTATTTGTAGGAACTTTATTGATGGCTTTTGGGTTTTATTATCCTACAGTATTACCCTATGGTGGAGTGATTGCTTTTATAGCATTTTTTGTATTTTTATTAGAAACGTTTTTAACAATAAAAAAGGTTAAAAAATTTAATTTTGTAATAACAAGTGTTTTAGTAGCAAATATATTTTTGTTTTTTGGTCTAATTGTAGGAATTGTTCTTGCTTTGGGTTACAGTGGTGCTGTTGATATTCAAGTATATCAAATATTAAAAGCACATGTATATTTGGTTTTAATAGGTTTTGTTTGTATTACTATTATGGGTATGTCTTTAGTTTTATTACCAATGTTTTGGCTTAGCCATAGTTTTTCTTGGATATATGTAAAAACCGCATTGCTTATATTAACTGTTGGGATTTTATTGGTAGTTTTATCAAGTTTTACAAATATCGTTTTTTTTGAGTATTCTGGATATCTACTTACTTTTCTAGCTTTTGTTTTATATTTTTTACAAATATTTATAATCTATAAAACAAGAGTACGATTAGAAAAAGATATATATTTTAAAAGCATGATGTTTTCTTATATTTGTTTGTTCTTCTCAATTATAATGGGGATTGTTTATATGTTTTACCCAAATGATAACCTATTATTAAGCCTTTCTTGGCTTGGAATTTTTGGTTTTATAACATTTATTATAACAGGACATCTCTATAAAATCATCCCTTTTTTAGTGTGGTATGAGAGGTTTTCACCCTATGTAGGTAAAAGAAAAGTTCCAATGTTAGCAGATATGCTTCCTATAAGAAGTGCAAATATGCAGTTTATGTTTTCTTCACTAGGGGTTGTAACAGTTGCAATAGGAATTTTGACTATAGATGAGAGTATTTATAAAAGTGGAGTTAGTTTTTTAAGTGTAGGTGCAATTTTTTTGTTAAACGATATTTTATATATGATAAGGTTTAAAGAAGATGTATAGTAAAGAAGAAATTTTTAAAGCAGTATCAACTGTAAATGACCCTGAAGTTGGTTTTAATCTTGTAGAAATGGGATTAATTTATGATGCCATTTGTGATGAAAATATGGCAGTTACAGTTACTATGACTCTAAGTACAAAATCGTGCCCTTTGCACCAAATGATTGTTCAATGGGTTGAAGAAGCCGTATTAAGAGAGTTAGCAAAAGTTGAGTTGGCAAAAGTTGATTTAGTTTGGGAGCCTGTATGGAATATTACTATGGCAACAGATGAAGTGAAAGCAAAATTGGCAGGTTAGTTTGAAGAAGTTTTTTAAACAATTTAAAAAAGTAAATACAGAACCCCTTGAACGTTCACATATAATTTGGTCTTGGATAGGTTCTTTCCTTGGCATTATGTGTATCACTTTATTTCATAGGGGTGTATTAGGTGATGAAGATTTAGGGTTGGTTATAGGCTCTTTTGGTGCTAGTGCTGTGTTAGTTTATGGGGCTATTCATTCCCCTTTAGCACAGCCACGAAACCTTATAGGTGGGCATATATTATCTGCATTAGTTGGAGTTGTTTCTTATAAACTTTTTTCAGGAAATATTCTTTTTTGTTCAGCTTTTGCTGTTGCAACATCTATTTTAGTTATGCAACTAACTCTTACTCTTCATCCTCCTGGAGGAGCTACTGCCTTAATTGCAGTTCTAGGTAGTGAACATATTCATAGTCTTGGATTTATTTATGTTTTATACCCTGTCTCAACTGGAGCTTTCATTTTATTTTTTATTGCGTTATTAGTTAATAATATCCCAAAACATAGACATTATCCTGATGGTATAAAATTTAATAAATTTATAATTAATCCTAAAAAAGAATCAAAAGATGATGATATGTTTTAAAGTTATTGATTTAAATCAATGATAATTGATATCAAAATAATTATACTTCCAAATAAAAAAAGGAATACATTTGACATATTTAATTATAAAACTTTTGCATATATTTTCTGTATTAATCTACGGTGGTTTTTTATTCACAGACAATCTTATTCTAATGAGAATGCAAAAAACATTATCAAAAGAGAAATATGCAGAGGTTAGAGCATACTTTAAAGATTTTACAAGAGTATTGGTTCCTAAAGCTTTAGTTGTAGCCGTAGTAAGTGGCTTGTTTTTATTTCATAATAGCTTTGGAATTGTTGGAGAAAATGGATTCTCAAATTTCCAAATTCTATTATCAATAAAGGCAGTATTAGGGATTTGGTTAGGTTTAAGAGGAATTCTTCAAGTATTTTTTGGAATTCAACCTCTTGTATTTAAAAGTCATAGGCTACCTTTTTTATTAGTTGTTTGTATAGTTTTTTTATCACAAGCTATGTATCATTTTTAAGGAATTATAATGAAATACCCAGAATTTTTTAACACAATTGAAACAATAAAACTACAAGATGATTTATCATCTTTTTTAGGTTCTATTGAGGATGGCTTAGTCGAGTTTAGTTACTTAGATATAGTAAAAGCTGCCGGTCACTCATGCCCAACTGTTGCAGGAGCTTATATTATGACTCTTTCTGCATTAAAAGAGTTATATAAAAATGAAATTCCTAAAAGGGGAGAGATTTTTGTAAGCTTTAAAGAGAACTCAAGTGAAGGAACAGCAGGGGTTATAGCAAATGTAATCACTCAAATTACAGGTGCAACAGAAAGTTTTGGATTTAAAGGTTTAAATGGAAAGTTTAAAAGATTTGACTTGATGAAATTCAATGATAGTATAACAACAAATGCAAAATTTCAAAGAGTTGATACAAAAGAATCTGTTGAAGTGGTATATAATCCAAATGTTATTTCAGTTAATCCTAAAATAAATATTTTGATGCAAAAAATGATGCAAAACCAAGCTTCTGAAGAGGAAAAAATAGAGTTTGGAAAATTATGGCAAGAAAGGGTACAAAATATATTTGGAAACATAGATAAAGTGATAAAAATATTATGACTGAAGAAAAATTTCAAAAAGAGATTTTAACATTAGAAAAATTCTTTGTAAAATTTTGTGAAGATAAACATGAAAATAGATATGCAAAAATTTATAATCTAGAGTATAAAGAATTTTCAATAGAAAAGAAAATTATTCTTTGTGAAGATTGTCACAACACTATATCTTATTCGTTTGATAGACTTAAAGGGTGTCCTCATGAAATAAAGCCTAAATGCAGGCAGTGTCCTAATCCTTGTTATGAAAAAACTAAATGGAAAAGTTTAGCAAAAATTATGAGATACAGTGGATTGAGATTAGGATTAATAAATATTAAGAAAAAATTAAAAATTAAATTTTAGAAAGGAAATTAAATGATTAATTATAAGTCATTATATTTAAGAATGACGCTTATTCATCTAACAGGAATAATACTTTTACCAATAAATGCAATATTTTTCACAGAAGAATATTTTGCTCAAATGGTTCAAATTGTAATTGCTATAGCACTTATATTTCATGAATTAGATGAAAGAAAAAATGGTAATAACTTATCAAAAGAACTAATAAAATTTTTAAAAAATATGGATAAAAAAGATGTAGCTTTTAAGATAAATACTTCAATGTCTAGTGAATATTCTGAAATAAAAAATATTATAGAAGAACGTGAAAAAATATTGATAGAAAAAGAAAAAGAAGAACATGCCTTAATAGAAGAGGCTAAAGAAGTAATGCAAAAAGTAAAAAAAGGAACTTATTCAAATACAATTGTTTCAAAGACTTCAAATATTGCAATTGAAGAATTTAAGAAAACAGTTAATGATATGATTGAAGATACAAAAAGAAATTATTCTATAATGAACACGGTATTAGAAGAATATACTAATTATGACTATAGAAATAATTTAGCACTAAACGAGATAAATCCTGACAGTGAATTAAATATTTTAGTAAGTGCTGTAAATAAGTTAAAAGAAGCAATAACTCAGATGTTATTAGAGAATAAATCTACTGGTGTAAGCTTGCAATCTTCATCAAAAGCTTTATTGACTAATGTAGATAAATTAAATTTATCATCAATTGAATCTGTTAACAGTTTAACAAATACTACATCTGTTTTAGAAAAAGTTACAATAAATGTATCTGAGATATCAGAACAAACAATTTCTATGTCAAAATTAGCTAACACAGTTGTTAAATCATCAAATGATGGAGAAAAACTAGCAAATAAAACAAATATTGCAATGGATGAAATTAATACTCAAGTAAAAGCAATAAATGAATCAATTTCTATCATTGATCAAATTGCATTTCAAACTAATATACTATCACTTAATGCTGCTGTTGAGGCAGCAACTGCAGGAGAAGCTGGAAAAGGGTTTGCTGTTGTTGCACAAGAGGTAAGAAATTTAGCAAATAAATCTACCGAAGCAGCAAAAAAAATAAAAGATTTAGTGGAGTTAGCTAATCAAAAGGCTAATGAAGGAAAAATAATTGCAAACAATATGATAGAAGGATATTCTAATTTGAATACTGATATTAATAAAACAATTGAAATTATAGAAAATGTAGCAAATATTTCAGAAGAACAGAGAATAGGGGTTGTGAAAATTAATGAAGCTGTATCTATCTTAGAGCAGCAAATCAAATCTAATAATGAAGTCTCAATAGAAGCAAATAATATAGCTGTCAAGACATTTGATATTGCTGATACTATTGTTGAAAAGGCAAATGAAAAGGAATTTGAAGGTAAAGATTCTATTAAGTGTGAAAAGTGTAAATAAAAAGATGGTTATAAATTTTTATGAAAAAGAAGTGAATAATTTTAAGAGATTATTATATCACTATGTTTGATGATGGAGATACTAAAATATAGTCAAAGAATTTATATAAATTAAAAAAAATACATAGCGACTCAAAAGAGACTGCACCTATATTATAATTCATTTTAAGATTAAAATATAATTAATTAAATTAAGTTACTATTAATATATTTTAATTCAATAATTGATTTTAATCAAGCACAAAAGTTTACTTATTTAGTATTCTTTTATAATGTCATTAGACAAAATATAAGGAGAAGAGAATGAAGAAAATATTACTTTTTACTTCAATAGTCGCGTGTGCTGCATTTGCTAATCCATACGCAAAATGTGTTGCATGTCATGGTGCAAATGGTGAGAAAGTTGCTTTAGGTAAATCAAAAATCATTAAAGATATGACGAAAGCAGAGATTGTATCTGCATTAAATGGTTATAAAGATGGTTCTTATGGTGGAGCAATGAAAGGTCTTATGAAAGGTCAAGTTGCATCTTTATCTGATACTGATATTGAAGCAATTGCAAATCAAATCGGTAAATAAAATCCCTTCTTTTCGAAGGGATTTTATTAGAAGCTAACTCTAATTCCAGTATAAAAGTATCTACCTACATTAGTTCCTAGTTCTTCTTCAATCTTTTTATCAAAAATATTATCTATTCCTGCATAAAATTGGAGATGCTTATTTATGTTATATCTAGCACCTAAATCGACTAAATTATAATTATTTGCTTTTGTTGTATTAGTTGAGTTTGTAAATTGTTTACCAATATATCTAAAATTTAGATTTGATGAAAATTCTTTAGTAATCTGATAGTTTGCTCCTATACTAGCAGAAATATTAGGTGTATACATTAATTCATTTCCAGTTGATTTATCTTTTGTTTTTAAATATGTTGCATCTAAAGAAAGGTCAAAACTATCATTAAATATATAACTAAATGAAGCTTCAATACCTTTTATAACTACTTCATCTAGGTTTTCAGAAGTATAATATTTAGCTGCTGTACCATCATTATAAGATACTAATTCAATTTTATCTTTAACTGTAGTATTAAATAGTGTTAATTGAGATGATAAATCATTATATTTATTTGATAATGATAATTCAAAAGTTTGAGATTCTTCTGGTTTTAAATCATATGCAGTTGTTTTTGGACCGTAAATAACTTCTGCACCAAATCTTTTTCCATCTTTATAAGAGGGGGAAACAACATAAAGCTCAGCAATATCTGGTGCTCTATACCCTTGTGCATAGTTTGCTCTTAAACTGGTATTCTCTCCAAGTTTTTGTACAAGTCCTGCTTGGAATGTAGTTTTATTATCTGCATTTGATATATTATCATATCTAGCACCAATCGTTGCATTTAAAGTATCATTTAATACTATTTCATCTTGGATAAATAAAGCTTTATATTTTACAACTTTTGTAATGAATTCACTTGAAGATGGATCAGGATTAATAGCACTAGATTCTCTTTTTTCTTTTCTATACTCTATTCCACTTGTAATAAAGTTTAAATCATTTAATTCATATTTTAAATTTGATTCAATACCGTCAATTGTTACATTTGCACTAAATTTTGTATTTGTTGGGCCTGTAAAATTTATAGGGTTTGTATAGTTTCTTTTTTTATAATAAGATCTATAAATATTAGTGTCAAGTGATAATTTCTCAGTAATAAAATATTCTAAGTCTAAAGATACATCTAATCTTGAGTTTTTATCTTCTGAGCTTACAGGAGTATTCTTTACTAAAATAGGTGTTCCTGAATTTATATATTTAGCAGTACCAATATATTCACCTTCTCTATTTTCTTTAAAATAATTTACATCAATTCCTACTTTTAAATTATCAGAAAAATCATTTTCAAATCTTGTTCCTATAGTCTTTGTAGTACTTTCATCTCTATATGTAACATTTGAAACTCCAGTAACTCCATGTTGAGCATCTGTTGTAATAGCTGAACCTGTACTAGGATTTGTAGCAACTTGGGAATATGATTTAGAAATACTATAAGGTGTTGTATCATTAATATTTCCATAGATTTTATATTTAAAAGTCCCAACTTTTGCCCTTGTTATAAAGTTTACATTCTTATTTTTTGCTTCTCCATCACCGTTTGATCCATATTTTATATCAATAGTGGTTTCATTCTTATCTATTTTTTTAGTGATTATATTTATAACTCCGCCAATGGCATCAGAACCATAAAGTGTTGACATAGAACCTTTAACTATCTCAATTCTTTCTATCATTGAAGCTGTGATTCTAGTCATCTCATAGGGACTTTCAGTTTCTCCACTTAATCTTTTCCCATCAATTAAGATTAATGTACCATTTGCACCAACACCTCTTAGTGAGATTGATGCTTTTGATTTAGAACTTGGGTGGGGAAATCTTGCATATTGTGCATTTATAGATGGAATTTTTTCTAATATTTTATCTAGTGTTGAAGCACCAGTTTTTTCTATCTCTTCTTGTGTTACAACTACTACTGAAGCTGTAACACCATCAATACTTTTTTCAGTCTTTGTAGCTGTTGTTACAGTTATTTCTCCTAAAGAAGTTGTATCTGCATAAATACTACTTATTAATACTGCACTTGTTGCAAGTGAGATTAAAATTTTTTTGTTCATTTTGTGTTTCCTTTTGTTTAAATTAAATTTTTATGTGAACATAATTTGTGATAAAATCACTGTTGTAATCATCAATATGAAATAAAGATGATGAAAAAAAGTTGAAAACCAAGATATATGGTTAAACCTCTTCATTATCAAAGGAACAATATAAAAAGATAATGCCAATAATAGACCTACTGCTATTTTAAAATGAAAAAGTAAAGTCATACTTTGAATATGAAAACTAAACAAATACAACCCACTTCCTATTAAAAATAGATTGTTTATAATGATAATTTTTCTAGCTCTAAAGCCTACTGCTTTTTCAGATTTTAAATAAATCTCATTTCCATACATCTTTTTTATTGCGGGCATTATAAATGTTCTAAAACTTACAACACTCATAAAAAATATTGCACTTAAAATATGTATTATTTTTGAAACTATAAATAAACTCATTTTTTAACCTTTTTAGAAATAGATACTTGTTTCTGGTAATTTTCCCCCTATTAGTTTTGAATTGCTTTGTTTTAAGATTTCAAAGAAAAACTCCAAATCTTTTTGTGAATCTTTTGCACTAATTGATTGTAAATTCACGTGAGCAATTGAATCAGCTAAACCATCCTCTTTTAACATTGGTAGTGTTTTGACAACAAGTTTTGCAGCTTCTTTGGGGTTGTTTTTATACCAAAGTAAAGACTTGTCATACTCTTCCATAAATCTTTTGATTAACTCTTCTTTACCTTTAGTCTCACCTAAAAAAGACATCCCCGCTTGTGGAATTTTTGCTTCTGTTTTAAATAATCTTCCCCACTCTTTTTGTAAATCAACACTTCTATATAAATCAGGTGCAATTAGTTTCAAAGGAAAAGAACCTGTTTTTCTTAATGCCATTGAAATAGCAGGTTCTGCTAAAAGTGCATGGTCAACCTGTCTTAAAATAAGTGATTGCATAGTATCAATTGGATTGCTTGAATAGATTAGTTTAAAATCTTTTTTAGGATCAAGACCACTTTTTTTGATAAGCTCTTTAAATACAATATCAGGCATGTCTTCTCTAAAAGGAACTGCTATTTCTTTTCCTTTAAAATCTGCAAGGGTTTTTAGGTTTGGATTTCTTGATACCATTCCTAATATTCCCCAAATAGAAACATTTAGGATCTTTATATCAACACCTTTGTTGAATAAATTTGCTGCTACATTTGTAGGTGTTGCTATAAATTTAACATCACTATTTAAAACTAAAGCTCTTAATTCATCTGGATTTTTCCAAAGTTTAAACTCTATTTGAACCCCAATGTCTTTAAGTGCATCTTCTTTTATCATATGCATAATTGGATGTGATACAGAAGCAAAAGGCCCTGCAACAACTAGTTTTTCTTTTGTCTCATTTGCATTTAAAAAAACTGCTAAAAACAGACAAAAAATTGCGAATATATTTTTCATGTATTTCCCTTATATTGATATTATAATTATTCTCATTAAATAAATAGAGAAAAATAATCCTCTATTTAAAACCTTTTAGGAGAACGAACTCCTAATTAACCTGGTATTCCATCTGCTCTTTTATTTAAAAGATATGGAAAACATATTTTTATGTAAATTATAAAAGGTATTGCCCAAAGGATTGAAGAGATAATATATGCTTGCATCAAAAATTCTTCATAAAATGGAATTAAAGCCCTTGTAAAAGTTGCTACAATAATTAGTATTACCCCAATGCTAGTATAAATATTTGTAAATAGATGTCTTCCTGTGTGAATGGTTGAGATTATCATCATAACTAGATAAAAAACTAAGCCATAAACACCAGTAGTTAAAAAGTGTCTAAAATGATTTAGTGCATAAAGTTCCTCATTTAAATAATCATATCCCAAAGCTGCATAGGCAATACTAGTTAAAATTAAAACAGAAATCATATACATTACAAATGGTTTTAGTAAAATATTATGGTCTTTTAAAATAAAATCATTGATAATAGCTAAAACAGAAGCAGCACTTGCAATTGCTAAATAAGCTAAAACAGAATTAGCTGGATAAAAAAACTCCACAAAGGTATATAAAGAGATACAAAATACAGCAAGATTATATCTTGGAGCCCTTGAGAAAAAAGTTTCATCAATCCCCTCATCTTCTAACAATTCATTTATTGCCTCCATATTTATTCTTCGCAAAGCCAAAATAATTAAAACTATAAATGCCCCAAGGCTTGCTATTATAATAGCATTTGAAGAGCTTTCACTAAAACCTAAAAGTGAAGCAAAAAACCAAATTTGTAAGGCTAGGATTACCAAGACATTTATAGCTAAAGATAAATGTCTTTTTCTTGGATCTAAAACAACAGGTTTAAAAATAATTGCTACTATCCAAATAATTGAAGCTATGTTTAAAATGGCAACTGTATAAATACCAACAAAATCCATAAACCAAAAACCAATTCTTCCTAAAGCCCAACAAATAACAAGGGCTGCTAAATGTTTTCCAACAACAGGAATGGTTCCTGGGAAAAGCTCTGGAGCACCCGTTAGGAAGAAGGCTATAAATCCAGCAATTCCAACACCAAAAAGCATCTCATACATATGCCAAGTTAATGGATCTTGTATAAATGACAAGTTAATATAACCAGCAAAAGTAAAAGACCATAAAATAATTGAGATTATGATATACGGTGCCAAAAGTAAAAATATAGGTCTAAAACCATATGCCAAAAATGGTGGAAATTCTCCTTTTGGATATGAAGAATAATGTTTAGTGGCATTTAGATTTTCTAATTTTTGTTTATCAAAGTTTTCCATTATTTTAACTCCAGTTCAAAGGTATTTATAATAGTTTTATTAGATAATAACTTGGCAGTTTCTTGGTAAACAAATTCATCATCCCTTAAAGATTTTTGTAAATCATATTTAAAGGTTTCAACAATATGTCCTACAGGTTCTGCTTTTAAAACTAAAATCTCATCGCTCAATTTAATTGCTTCCATTAAATCGTGTGTTATAAATAAAACACTTAGATTTTTTTCTTCGATTACTTTTATTAAAAGTGTTTGCAACTCTTTTTTTAATCCAATATCAAGGGCAGAAAAAGGTTCATCTAAAAAAAGTAAAGAGGGGTTTGTAACCATTGCTCTAGCGAAGGAAACCCTTTGTTTCATACCTCCACTTAAATCTTTTGGGAACTTTTCAAAATCTTCCTCTTCTAAACCAAATTGTAAAGCTATCTTTTTTGAACGTTTTATTCTCTCTTCTTTTTTTATCCCTTTTGCTTTTAAACCAAAGGCAATATTATCTATAACATTTTTCCATGGAAGCAGTCTTGGCTCTTGAAAAGCGTAAGATGAGCTATCGAAAGAGTTTTTTATTTTTCCCTCTTCTAAATCAAGTAAGTGGGCACAAAGATGAAGTAAAGTTGTTTTCCCACCACCACTAGGTCCTACTATTGATAAAACTTTACCTTTTTCCAAAGTAAAGTTAATATCTTTTAAAATATCTTCAAAACCAAATGAGTGGTCAACATTTTGAACAATTAATTCTTCTTTTTGATTTTTTATTCTCTCCATAATTCAACCTCCCTTTTAATTGGCTCTAAAATTAGATATTCGATTAATAAAAGTGAGCCAATCATTATTACAACCAAAGCTAAAGCTGTAGGAGTATCTAAATGGCTTCTAGCAATTGCAAGAGATGCTCCAATACCATCATTTGCAGATAATAGTTCAGCCATAACTACAATTTTCCAAGCCATACCTAAAGCACTAATCCAAGCAGGAAATATATATGAAAAAATATGTGGAAAATATAAGTCAGTAAGTTTCATAAGAAAAGGAGCTTTAAAACTTTCTGCCATCTCATTTAAATTTCCCTCTAAAGTTCTAGTTCCTTGCAAAGCTCCTATAAAAACAATAGGGAAAGAGGCAACAATAACAGTAAATATTACAGTTGTATCACTCATCCCAAACCAAATCATCGCCAAAACAATCCAAGCAATTGGAGGCATCCCCACTAAAATAGTTACAATTGGTCTACTCATCATTGAAGCAGTAACAAATAATCCAGCTAAAAGTCCTAAAAATGAACCAAGCAAAGATGATATAACAAAACCAATCATTGCTCTTTTTACAGTTATTACAATATTTTCCCAAACATCTTTATCTCCTAGCATAGAAAATAAAGTTAAAAAGGTTTCTTTTGGACTAGGCAGTATTAAATCACCATATAATTGATTTCCAAAATCCCAAAAAGCAATAAATATAAATATAGAAGCAATAGAAGCCCAACCACTCCATAAATAAGCTGGAAAATCTTTTATAATTTTAAATATAAATTTCAATTTTAAACCTTTTAGAATATTAATTTTGTAATTTTAATAAAAATGATAATAATTATCATTGACTTAAATCAATAATTCTTAAGTTCATTTAAGTTAAAATATTTTTATGTATATAGATATATTGAAAAAAATAGATTTTTTTAAATTACTTAATGAAGATGAAATAAAATTAATTAATGATGCTTGTAAAATAATAACTCTTAGTAAAAACAATATATTATTTTATGAAGGAGAAGATGCCAAAGCATTTTATATTTTACTTCAAGGAAATTTGAAATTATACAAAACAGGTACAATGGGAAATGAAATAGTTATTCACAATTTTACAAAACCTACAATTTTTGCAGAAATGGCTACATTTCAAGAATCAACTTTTCCTGCTACTGCTGTTAGTGTGAGTAGTCACAGTAAAGTAGCAATTTTAAAAAAAGATATTTTTATATCTCTTTTAAAAAAAAATTCTAATTTGTCATTTCATATTATAGGAGCATTGATAAAAAAGATGAAAACACTAGAACAAACAATTCACCGAAACTTAGTTTATGATACAACTCAAAGAGTTTGCTTTTTATTAAAAGAATCTCCTAATATTTTAATTGAGAAAAAACATTCTACAATAGCAAATAATTTAAATATGGCTCCAGCTACATTATCAAGAACAATTAAAAAATTAAAAGATGATGATATTTTAGATGAAAATAATATGATAAAAGATTACTCTTTTTTTGAAATTTTAAAATAATTAACATATTTAAGAGTAATGTAGTTATTTTTTCTTAAATAATAAAGACATATTAAAGTATCTAGTTCAACTGATTAAAACCAATAATTTGTTTTAATCTTCCTTGAATATGTACAAAAATTAAAATAAATATATTTTTATTTTGAGTTGTTATAAAAATATATTCTTAAGTTGATAGTAGATTTTGTTATAAGCCTTCTAAACCCCATATTAAACCTTATTTAAATACAATACGATTATATTAAATAAAAATTCTAAATTATTAGGAGATTAAAAATGAGCGATGAACAAGATGGTATTGAATTATTAGTATTATTAGAAGTAGAGGGTTTAGAAGATAAACAAAGATTTGAAAAACATGTAAAAAAAGAGGGTTTTGTAGTTGTAGAGGATGAAGAATTTGTATACACAGGAAAATCAACAACATCCCTTTTTGCAACAAAAGCGTTTATCTTGGAAGTTTTTAAAGTTGCTTTACAAAAACAAGAATTTAAAGGAAAAGCAAATTTAGTATTTCTTTTAAATGAACTTCCATATCCTCCATATTATTATGATTTAAATACAAAAGAGTTTGAAGAGGCAGAGATAAAGGAAGAAACTAAATAGTGAACAGTATATACGAATTTTTAAAAAATTTAAAAGATGAAAAAAAATTAAAAGATTGTCAACTTCTTGTTGTAAATGATGATATTCAAGCTCAAATGGCTTCAGATATTATATCTTTTTTGGGTTTTAAACCTTTTGCATTAGCTGATTTTAGAGCAAACTTTGGGGATGATTTATTATCTTTTTCAACTGAACTTCAAGATATTACAAAAGTTTTAAATGAATACTACTCATATAAAAAAGAGAATAAAATTTTAATCTCTCCTGTTAGAACTATCTCTTTTCCTATGCCAAAAGAGAACTGTTTTGATTCTTTTGAAATCTCATTTGCCGATACTTTAAATCTTGAAGAGTTTAAATCTAAACTTTTTAATTGGGGATATTATTTTGTTGATATAGTTACTTCAGAAGCAGAAGTTTCTGTACGTGGAGATATTATAGATATTTGTCCTTTAGGAAGTGAAATTGGATATAGGGTTTCTTTATTTGATGATGAAGTTGAGAGTATCAGAAAGTTTGATATTGAAGACCAAAAGTCTTTTAAAGAGGAGATTGAGTCTTTTAAAATAACTCCAGCATTTCTAGCCTTAGATGAACAAAAACTTGAAGAGATAAATGAACAGATTGAAAAGGTTGAGTCTGATGCTTTTATTAAAGATATTCACTCTTTAGGGTTTTGGTATTTAGATGAGTTAGGTGAGTATTTACCTCAAAAATTAAACTCATTTATTACAAAAGAGGCTTTAGATGAACTTGAAGAGGTTTATGTTTTTGAAGATAAAAGAATAAACAAAGACAAGTTTTTAACTCTTCCTCAAATCTTTAGAGCAAAAAACTATCAAGAGATTGCACCAGCAAATGTAAAAGAGTTTTTAACTTTTCATGAAAACAAAAAAGTAACTATTATCTCTTCAACTGAAGCAAAAGTAAAATCTTTTGATTTAGAGCTTTCAAACAAAGATATCAATTATGTATTTGATTCTTATATAATAAATCTTGTAAGTGATGATGAGGTTATTATCTCACTTAATAAAGAGATTAAAAAAAGAAGAAAAAAGAAAATCAAACTTGTTCTTGATGAGTTACAAAATGGAGATTTTGTTGTTCATGAAAAACATGGTATTGGTCAATATCAAGGGATAGAACCAGTAGTTGTTATGGGAGCAAAAAGGGATTTTGTTGTTGTAACTTACGCAGGTGATGATAAACTTTTACTTCCAGTTGAAAATATTGATACTATTGATAGATATGTTACTGATGGTAGTTCTTATGCTGTAGTTGATAAGCTTGGAAAAGGAAGTTTTGCAAAACTTAAAGAGAAAGTAAAAGATAAACTTTTTGCAATTGCAAATGATATTATTAAAATAGCAGCTGCAAGGGAACTTGTAAATGGTATAAAAATTAATACAGACAAAAAATTACTTTCTGATTTTGCAAACAGTGCGGGGTTTGAATATACAAAAGACCAAGCAAGAAGTGTTAGGGAAATCTTTGAGGATTTAAGTTCAGGAAGAGTTATGGATAGGCTTCTTAGTGGAGATGTTGGTTTTGGTAAAACAGAAGTTGCTATGAATGCTTTACTTGCAACAGTTTTAGATGGATACCAAGCAATCTTTGTATGTCCAACTACACTTTTAGCTTCACAGCACTTTCATGGAATTAAAAAAAGATTTGCAGACTATGGAATCAAGATGGCAAAACTTGATGGAAAAAGTTCTACAAAAGAGAAATCTCAAATCAAAAAAGATTTAGAAAGTGGTGAGCTACAACTTGTAATTGGAACTCACTCACTTCTTAGTGTAAAAACAAATAACTTAGCGCTTGTAGTAATAGATGAAGAACATAAATTTGGAGTAAAACAAAAAGAGAAATTAAAAGCTTTAAGGGATGATGTTCATATCTTCTCTATGAGTGCAACTCCAATTCCAAGAACATTAAATCTTGCTCTTAGTAAACTAAAAGGTATGAGTTCCCTTCTAACTCCTCCACAAGAAAGATTAGGAGTTAGAACCTATGTTAAAGAGTATAGTGACAAACTTATAAAAGAGATTATCTTAAGGGAAAAAAGAAGAGGTGGACAACTTTTTTATGTTCATAATAACATCGCTTCAATAGAAGCTAAAAAAGCAGACATAGAAGAGGTTGTTCCAAATATCAAAGTTGAGATAATCCATTCACAAATAAAACCAGCCGAAGCAGAAAAGATAATAGAAAAATTTGAAAACAAAGAGTTTGATATTTTACTTGCAACCTCTATTGTGGAATCTGGACTTCATCTTCCAAATGCAAACTCAATTATCATTGATGGAGCAGATAGATTTGGTATTGCTGATTTACATCAGTTAAGAGGAAGAGTTGGAAGAAGTGACAAAGAGGGATTCTGTTATTACGTAGTTGAAGATAAAAAGAAAATTACAAATGATGCAATAAAAAGATTGGTTGCTTTAGAATCAAACTCATACTTAGGAAGTGGTACAGCTTTAGCCCATCAAGATTTAGAAATCAGAGGTGGTGGAAATATTATTGGTGAAGCTCAAAGTGGTCATATAAAACAAATAGGTTATGGTTTATATTTAAAAATGCTAGAAGATGCATTAGCAACTCTTAGTGGAGATACTAAAGAGGAAGCTAAAACTGTTGATATCAAACTAGCTATTTCTGCTTATATTAGTAGTGATTATATAGTTGAAGATAGAGTAAGACTTGAACTATATAGAAGATTGTCAAAATGTCAAAATAAAGAGGAAGTATACGTAATAGAAGAGGAGATGGAGGATAGATTTGGAAAACCAGATACTCCAACAAAACAATTCTTAGAATTAATCATGATAAAAATTCTTGCTCTGTCAAAATCTATTAAAACAATTAGCTCATATGAGATGAATGTTACTTTTACAAAAGGTGATGATACAAAAGAGACAATAAAAAGTCCTAGTAAAGATGATGATGATATTATTGATACAACATTGAAATACTTAAGAAAATAAAAGGAAAGAATAGGGGGGAGGGAATAAATTCTTTCCTTTTACAAGGAGTATAAAGTACTAAATGTCTACAAACTAAAAGTTTATAGATTCACTTACTGATGAAATTATAATGGAAAAAAGTAGTGAAAAAGTGTGCATTTCAAAGAAATCAAAAAAAATTGAAAAATTTTTGTTAAGTTACCGTTAATATATAATTAAAAATGAGTTAAAAACCTAATGTCATAATTTCAATGTAGCAAATGAAAAGTTACTTAAATTGACAAAAGGATTTGAGATGAAAAGAAAATTATTAATGACAGTAGCACTTACTGGATTATTAGGAACTGGTCTTTATGCATATGGTGGAAATATGCAAGGTATGGATAAAGGTATGAGTTGCCCTAGTGGTATGAAAAGTTCTATGATGAAAAAACACAAAAAAATGAAAGATTTTGGTGTTATGGGTTTAATAAGAGATTTAAATTTATCTTCTGAACAAATGAAAGATATTCAAGAAATCAAACAAGATATGATGAAAAATAAAGTAAAATCTACAGTTGCTTTTTCAAAAGATGGTTTTGACAAAGAGAAATATATTGAAATCATGAAACAAAAAAGAGATAATATGCTAGAATCAAAAGCTGAAATGATTGATAGAGTATATAAAGTTTTAACTTCTGAACAAAAAGAGCAATTAAAAGTGCTTATGGATTTAAGAGAAGAAAAAATGGCTTCAATGATGAAAAAAAGGATGAGATTTTGATAAAAATTGCTATGGTGGAAGATGATTTAGAATTAGCTGAAGTTCTAACTCAATACTTAAAGCAGTATAATATTGAAGTAATTAACTATGAGGAGCCGTATTTGGCTCTAAGTAGTTTAAAGTTAAATAAATTTGATTTAATAATATTAGATTTAACTCTTCCTGGAATGGATGGTTTAGATGTGTGTAAAGAGATTGTTAAAAATTTTGATACACCTATAATTATATCAAGTGCGAGAAGTGACATAACCGATAAGGTAACTGCTTTACAATTGGGTGCTGATGATTATCTACCAAAGCCATATGATCCAAGGGAACTTGAAGTTAGAATAAAGACAATTTTAAGAAGATTTAATCATAATAATGATGATGTAAAAGAGGAAAAAGTTAAACTTTTTAATCTTGATTTGGATAAAAAAGAGATTACAAAAGAAGGAAAATATATAAAGTTGACAGCTGCCGAATATGAGGTTTTATCTTTAATGATACGAAGAGAAGGTTTTGTAATCAGTAGAGAAGATATATTTGATAACTCAGATTTGATGAATTCTGATTATGAAAGTTCAGGCTCTTTAGCTGTAATTATTAATAGAATAAGGCATAAAATAGAAGATAATCCAAAAGAACCAAAATATTTACATACAATTAGAGGAATGGGGTATAAATTTACAAATGAATAGAGAATCAATATTTTTTACAATCACAATAAGTTTTTTTATTTCTATTATTTTAGTAATAGTTAGTTTTGGTATTTTAATGATTGGTAATCAAAAAAGAGTAGAACACTACTTATTTGAAAAATATAGACCAGTTTCTCAAATGATATTTAAACGACATTTTAGAAAAGGTGGTTTTGATGAAAGATTTTATGAAAATTTAACATCTTTAAATTTTAACATGATAGCTGAAAAGCCACAAATAAATAGTGTAACTTACAATCCAAAAACAAAAGTTTTAGCCCAAAGAAGATATAAAGATATACTTTTTAGAGTTCTACAATTAAATAATAAACAATATCTATATTTAAAAAAGAAACAAAATACCTTTTTAATAGAAGATAAAAATGATTTTACAGTAGATTCTAAAATATATATTATTTTAGGTTTTGCAATTATATTAATCACTTTGATTTTATCTTTTCTTGTAACTCTTAGAAAACTAATGCCATTAAAAATATTAAAAGATAAAGTTAGTACTTTAGGTGATGAAAACTTTGATTTTGAATGTTGTAATACCAATAGAAAAGATGAAGTTTCTTTATTAGCAAATGAATTTAAAATAAGTGCCAAAAAATTAAAAAAACTTAAAGAAGCTAGAAATGTTTTTATTAGAAACATAATGCATGAACTAAAAACACCTATAACAAAAGGGAAATTTCTAACTGAGTTAGAAAGAAATGAAGAAAACTACGAAAAACTAAAAGAGGTTTTCAATCGTTTAGAATCTTTAATAAATGAGTTTGCTTCAATTGAAGAGTTAATATCTTCTTCAAAAAATATTGAAAAAAGATATTACTTTTTAGATGATATTATTGATAATGCAAAAGATATTTTAATGTTAGATGATGAATTAGTTATTGAAAAATATGAGAATATAAAACTTGATATTAATTTTAAACTTTTTTCAATAGCAATTAAAAATCTAATTGATAATGCTATTAAATATTCTGATGATAAAAAAGTTACGATAAAAAATGATGGTGAAAATATAATTTTTGAAAATAGTGGAAAAGAGTTAGAGTTTGATTTAGAAAAATATTATGAACCATTTTTTGCCAATGAGGAAAAAAGAAAAAATTCATTTGGATTAGGTTTATATATTATTAGCAATATTTTAAAAGCAAATAATTATGTTTTAGAATATGAATATAAAGATGATAAAAATATTTTTATATGTAAAAAGGAAGAGAAATAGTATACGATATAGCTATTATAGGAGCAGGTGCAAGTGGTTTGATGTTTGCATCTAAAATAAAAAATAAAAATATCTGTTTAATAGAAAGTAATTCAAAAATAGGTCAAAAAATAAAAGTAAGTGGTGGAGCTAAATGTAATATTACAAATGAAAAAGTAAGTTGTGATAATTATTTAGGTGAGAAGAAACTTACTTCTTTTGTTTTAAAAGAGTTTTCAAATAAAGATTTATTAAATTTTTTAAATGAAAATGGTGTATATCCAAAAGTAAATCCCAAAATAGTAAAAGGAACATATTTTTGTAATTCTTCTCAAGATGTTATTGATATGTTTTCAAAAACCACAAGTCATGTAAAAAAGTTTTTAAATACAAAAGTTACTGATGTAAACTATGATGAAAACTTTATTATAAAAACAGATAATCAAAACATAAAAGCAAGAAAACTTGTAGTTGCAAGTGGAGGTTTATCATATGAGGGATTGGGGGCTTCAAGTATTGCTTTTGATATAGCAAAAAAATTTGGGCACACAGTAGCTAAACTAAATCCAGCTCTTGTTGGTTTTACTGTTCAAAAAGAGCAATTTTGGTTTAAAAAGTTAAGTGGTTTATCTCTTATGGTAAAAGCAAAAGTTGAAAATAAATCTTTTTATGGTTCTTTACTTTTTGCCCACAAAGGCTGCTCAGGGCCTGTTATTTTAAATAGCTCTTTATATTGGAAAAAAGGGAAAATGAGTTTTGATTTTTTACCAAATAAAAAAGTTAGAAAATTACTAGTTGGAAATGCTTTTATTAGTTCAAAGATTCCACTTCCAAAAAGATTTATGCAAGAGTTTTTAGAATCAATTGAATTAAAAGATAAACCTTGTAATAAATTAAATGAAGAAGAGATAAAAAGATTAGAAACAATTCATGATTATGAGTTTTCACCTGCTGGTAATTTTGGATATACAAAAGCTGAAGTTACAAAAGGTGGAATTTGTACAGATGAAATAGATATTCAATCTATGGAGAGTTTAAAACAAAAAGATTTATATTTTTTAGGAGAATGTTTGGATATAACAGGGGAACTTGGAGGTTATAACTTTCAATTTGCTTTTTCTAGTGCTGTATCTTGTGCAAATAGAATTTGATTAAGCTAGTAACAAAATGTTACTAACTTAATAAGTGAATAAAGTGCATATGTTTTTGATAGTGGTCAACAATATCATTTCTGATACCATCTTTTGACCATCCCATAATATCATAATCTTGTCCCCCTTCAATTAGGTGAACAACTGCACAATAATATAATTCCTCTTCTGTTCTTTCATTGTCATCTTTTTCATCAACAGCAAAACTAGGTTTAACTCTTGGCTCAACTTTTACTTTATATATAAAGTTTTTATTTTCACCAAAATTACCCTCTTCACCTAAAACAACAGTTAAAGATATACCATCATCTGACTCTTTTACTAAAACATCCAATTCATGTTTTTTTAATTCTTCAGCCACATCATTTACAGCAGGAGAGGTAACCTTTTTAATAAATTTTTTTACATTTGTTTTAGAAGGGTAGTCAATTATATTACTTAATCTTGTATCCCAATCAGCAGTATTATTTGTGGTTGTTATTTGAGTAGGGTTATATTGTAAACTCTCTTTTTTAGCTATATCTACTCTTAAAGCTTTTATTAGTCCATAGCAGGCTATGAGTAAAACAATAGCAAAAGGTAAAGCACTGGCAATGGTCATTGTTTGTAAAGCACTTAAACCTCCAACTAAAATTAAGACTGAAGCAACAACACCTTCTCCAACGGCCCAATAAACTCTTTGCCAAATTGGAGTATTGTCATTACCATTTGAACAAAGCATATCAATAACCATAGAACCAGAATCCGAAGATGTAACAAAAAATACTATAACCATAACTGTAGCAACTATAGATGTAAGTCCACTAAAACTAAAATGTTCTAAAAAGGCAAAAATTGCTACAGGTACATTGTCTTTAACAACTTGTCCAAATTGGATTAAACCATCATCTAAGATTAAACTAATAGCTGAATTACCAAAAAATGTCATCCACATTAAAGTAAATCCAGTTGGTACTAAAAGAACACCTAAAGTAAACTCTCTAATTGTTCTACCTCTTGAAATCCTTGCAATAAAAAGTCCAACAAATGGTGACCAAGATATCCACCAAGCCCAATAAAGAATGGTCCAACCACCTATCCAATCAGTTTTTTGATAGGCAAAGAGATTAAAGGTACTTTTTAATAAGTTTGATGCATAATCACCAACATTTTGTACGTAAGCTTGAAGTAAGAAAATAGTATTTCCTGCAACCAATACAAAAAGTAGAAGTAATACAGCTAACACTAGATTTATTTCTGAAAGTATTTTGATACCTTTATCAAGTCCAGTTGTAACTGAAATTGTTGCAAGACCAGTTACAGCAATGATTAAAATTACTTGTGAAGTTGTATTAACTGGTACATCCCATAAATAGTTTAACCCTGTATTTACTTGTAATACTCCATAACCTAAAGAGGTTGCAACCCCAAATAAAGTACCGATTACTGCAAAAATATCAACTGCGTGACCAATTGGTCCATATATTTTATCCCCAATTAGAGGATAAAGTGCAGATCTTAAAGTTAAAGGAAGATTATGTCTATAACTAAAAAATGCCAAAATAATTGCAACGATTGCATAAATTGCCCAAGCGTGTAAACCCCAGTGAAAAAAAGTGATTTTTAAAGCTTCTTTGGCTGCTTCAATTGTACTTCCTTCTCCTACAGGTGGGTTTAAAAAGTGCATTACAGGTTCAGCAACACCAAAAAACATTAAACCAATTCCCATCCCAGCTGAAAATAGCATGGCAAACCACGAAAGATATGAGTAATCTGCCGTAGAGTGATCAGGACCTAGTTTAATATCTCCATATTTCGAAAGTGCTAAATAAAATACAGTGATTAATATTATTGCAACTGATAGTACATAAAACCAACTACCATTTTGTACAATAACATTTTGTAAGTTTTTAAAAAAATTATCAGCTACTTTTGGAAATATAGATGCAAACAATGCTAGCAAAATGATTAGTCCAGAAGAAGTGAAAAAAACATGTTTGTTAAGTTTTGATTTCATTAAAATCCTTTTAATAGTTTTATTATACAAATTGTACACAATATCTATTTTATTATTTTTTTCTTAATCCATTGAATTTAATAAATTATTATATAAAAAAAGTGCATATAAAATTATTTTTTTATATTTAAAATTAGATAATTTTTTAATAAAATATTATTTTGACTTAAAAAAGCTTAATAAAAGTAGATAATAATGTAAAAAATGTATATAAAATTATTAAAATAATCTTGAAAAAACTGTATAAACAAGTTATAATAAAATATTATAAAATAAACTAAAGGCAAAGTTTAATGTTTTTTTCAGGTTCCAAGCATAAAGATGAAGAGATTCTTCAACTAAAAAAAGAGATAGAAGGTTTAAAAGAACAGTTAGAGCAAAAAAATCAAAAAGTTGAATCTTTACAAAAAAAAGTTGAAGATTCTATATCAAGCATAGAATTAGAAAATGTAAAAAAAGAATTAGATATTTATATTCAAATGGCAGGGTTTTCACAAAGTGAAGGGCTAATGGTATTTGGAAAAGATGATAAAGTATTTTTTAGAAATAAAAATACCATTGAACATGGGGTTGATGAACATGTTGTATTAAATGCAGTTAAAAACTCTTCAGATAGAGTGATTCTAAATGACTGTGAAGCTTCTGTTGCAATAAAAGAGTTTAATGATTACACTATAGTATCATTAAAGCAAACTTCAATACATGATAAAAAAGATGGTGGCTTACTTGAAAGACATAATAAGAATATGACTAATTCTTTATCAACAACACAAAATGCATATTTGAGTTTATTAGAAGAATTAAAATCTATGATGAAAGAATCAAAAGAAACTGCAGAGGGTTCAACAAAGGGATTAAACCTTACAAATGATATTGTTCAAGATACAGAAAAACTGCATAGTGAAATTGAGATTGAACATGAAGTTGTTAATTCATTGGTTTCAAAAAGCAAAGATATTTCAGATGTTATTAATATAATTCAAGAGATTGCCTTTCAAACAAATATTCTTTCACTTAATGCAGCAGTTGAAGCAGCAACTGCAGGTGAAGCAGGGAAAGGTTTTGCAGTAGTTGCACAAGAAGTAAGAAATCTTGCAAATAGGTCAGCTGAGGCAGCAACACAGATAAAAAATGTTGTAGATTCTATTCAATTAGAAACAGGAAGAATCAAAAAAAGCTCAGAAAGTGTTGCTGTTGTAGTAAACCAAACAAAAGACAGAGTTTTAGTTTTAAGTGATTTAATGAATACTTTCCAAAGAAACTCAAACAGAGCTGTTTATGAGGTGGAAAGTATTTCAAATAAAATCTTTATAAACTTAGCTAAACTAGACCATGTTATTTATAAAAACAATCTTTATCAGTTAATATTTGGTGGAGAACACAACTTTAACCCTGTTGATCATCATAACTGTAGACTTGGAAAATGGTATGATTCAGGATTAGGAAAAGAAGAGTTTAGTATGGTTCCTTCATATAAAAATCTTGAAAAACACCATTCGATTGTACATGATGAAGCAAATTCATTGGCAAAAGAGTGTTCAGGTCACTCTGTTTCATGTTCTAAACAATTAATTGAAACAAAAATAGAATTTGTTGAAGATGCAAGTGAACAAGTGTTTGTTTATTTAGATAGAATTTTAGAAGAAAAAAATAATTTGATTATGAAAGAGGCTGCTTCTAGGCTTTTTAATGAATAATTTGGAGAAAAAATGAGCGATAAAATTTATGAAATAGCAGTTGTGGATGATGAAACTGAAATCTTAAGTATGATACAAAAATTCTTAGGAAAAATTGGTAAATATAAAGTAACAACATTTTCAAACCCAGTTGTTGCAGTTAATTCTATAGAAAAAGATAAATTTGATCTGATTCTTTTAGATATTATGATGCCTCAAATGAGTGGATTAGAAGCTTTAGAAAAAATTATTGAAAAAAATCCTTCACAAAAAGTTTGTATGATGACAGCTTATTCTACATTGGATAAAGTTTTAAAATCACATAAAGAGGGTGCTACTAATTATGTAATGAAACCTTTTTCTTCTCTACAAGCTTTAGAAACGAAGATTAAAAATATATTAGATTCATAGACATATGTATTTTAAGAGATTATTAAATTGGTATATTCTCTTATCTATTGTTTTAGTTGTATTTATTGTAGTATTTTTTAAAACTTTTGAAAAGAAAGAGAAAGACTTAGTTTTAAAAAATACGATTGTAAAGCTAGATAAAGTTTACCAAAAATATTTACAAAATATAAAAGAGTACAATGAAATACTCTTTTTTAATCATATTGCTAGTAATGAAAAATTAAATGCTTTAATTATAAAAAAAGATAAATCTTTAGAAGAAGAATCTTATATAAAAAAAAATTTAGATAATTTATCAAGTTTTTTTAAAACCTATAATATTGATGAATTAACTATTTATTCTAATGATTTTAAAACTATTTACAATAGCCGTTATGAAATTGAAAAAAATCATCTAAATAATACTCACAAAAAAATTTTAGAAGATTTAACAAAAAATAAAAATGAACTATCTTCTATTGTAGTTTCAAATACAAATGCCTCATTAAAAATTTTTAAACCCATTTTAGATAAAAATCATTTTGTACAAGCTATTTTTGAAACTTCAATTGATTTACCTAAATTTTCTCATAAAATATCAATAAATGAAAATATTGATATAAAATATATTTTTAAAAAATCTATTTTGGAAAAATCTTTAGATAGTAAATTTTTAGAAAACTACTTGCCCTATGTTTATGATACAAATTATCTTTATAAAAAATCATTTTTCACTAGTAGAAATAGTAATGAATTAGATAAACATGAAGTTGAGTATAAACTAAACAAAGAATCTAGGTTTGAACTAATTTCAATGAAAAATAATCAAACTTATTTAACTAGTTTTGTTCCCATATCAAAATATTTTTCAGATGATAAAATAGGATATATTATATTTGATATGAACTTTTCTAGATATTCTGAAATTTCACATAACTATAATCTATTGACCCTGTTTACAATTTTTCTATTATTATTTGTTTTCATTGTATTTGATCAATATAAAAGAAGAAAAAAACTTTTTTATAATTTACAATTGAAATTAAATAGTATTACAAAAAGTATTGATAAATATGTAATCCTTGTTGAAACAGATTTAGAAGGGATAATAACTTATTGCTCACAAGCTTTTTGTGATATTAGTGGGTATAAAAAAAGTGAAATAATTGGTAGACCAATAAGTATTGTTAGAAATCCAGATATATCAAAAAAGTTTTTCGAAAGTATGTGGGATAAAATATCTCAGGGTAAAACTTGGGAAGGGGAGATAAAGAATTTAGATAAAAATGGTAATTCTTATTGGGAAAAAGGGGTGATTTCTCCAATATATTCCATTAATAAAAGAATTGTAGGTTATAGAGCAATAAAAGTAAATATTACAGATGAAAAACAATTACAAAAGGTAAATAGCCTATTAAAAAAAGAGTTGTTTTTTAAATTAAATGAGATTAAGACAAGTG
Organism: Halarcobacter sp.; assembly: GCF_963675975.1. Lineage (NCBI taxonomy): Bacteria > Pseudomonadati > Campylobacterota > Epsilonproteobacteria > Campylobacterales > Arcobacteraceae > Halarcobacter > Halarcobacter sp. Next base: position 1,345,277 of record NZ_OY780939.1, read on the forward strand.
ATCAATTAAAAGTTGATGAGTCAAAAATTAAATTAATGAGTCAAATTCTTGATACCTTTTCAAGTGAATGGAAAAAGCCTATTTCTAATATAAGTTCAAATTTACTAGATTTTGAAAATAGAGTAGATACTGCAAGATATACAAAAAAAGATTTAAAAGAGTTTGTTTTAAATCAAAAAGAAGAGATTAAATATTTATCAATAAATCTAAATGAATTTAGAAAACTATTTATAGATAGTGATAAAAATGATAAATATAATATCTCTGAAGTTGTTCATTCGGCAATAGACTCTTTTAGTAATGAAAATATAGTATTTGAATTCAAAGGGGATAAAACACTAGAAAATTATGGTGTTTTTTATGATTTAAAAAAGGTTATATCAGGAATCATAATAAACTCAATTGATGCATTTAAAAGTAAAAAAATTGAAGAGAAAAAAATTAGTATAGAATTGATTGCAGAACAAGATATAGCAACTTTAAAAATATCAGATAATGCAGGAGGAATTTCAAAAGAGTTTCTTCCTAAAATATTTGATTATAACTTTTCTACAAAATATCATACCAAAGTTGATGGGTTACCTTTATATCTTGCAAAGTTAATTATAGAAAAATCTGATGGAAAGATGTGGGTTGAAAATATAGAGAATGGGTGTTGTTTTTTTATTGAATTAAAAATAAAAGATAGAAGAAGTGAAAGAAGAGAATTAATATGAATTTAAAATTTTCTACAAAATTATTTTTTACTTTTTTATTATTTGGAACAACAATTATATTTTCTTTGGGGTATTTTGAATACAAAATGATTAAAGAAAAAGTTGAAGAGAATAGTATAAAAACTTTTTATTCTAATATTGACGATATAGATTCAAAAATTAAAAAAATAAAAATAGAGAATAAAAAAATTATAGATTCAATAAAAAATTTGAATTCAATAGAAAGTATGGATAATATTAAACTTTTAAATTATCTAAAAGCCATAATAGATTCACATATGAATATATTGGAAATATCAATTTTAGATAAGAGTTATAATGTTTTAATAAATACATCAAACAATAAAAGTTTTGAAAATGAAGATTTTTATAAATATCTATCTTCTTTAAATAAAAATGAACTATATATTAGTGAGATTGATTTAAAAAGTATAAATAAAGATATAGTATACCCTTTAGTAAATATATTAAAAATTGCAAAAAAAGTAGATAATTATATTATAGTTTTAGATATAAATATCAATAACTTAATAGATTCTTTTAAATCTTTCTCTTATGTTCTTGATAAGAAAAATAATATTATTTTTGATAAAACAAACAAATACACTTGGTCTAAATATTATTATCCAAATATAAATTTGGAAAATGAACTTCCCTTTTTAAATAAAATTATTCATAAAAAAGAAATGCTTCTTCACAGTGAATATATATACAAATTTCTTAAAATAGATAAAGATAATTATCTTATTATTCTAAATAGTTTTGAAAAATTAGACTTAAATGAATTTATAAATTTATATCTTTATGAGATATTGACTATAGCTATATTGACATTGATAATATCTTTAATATTATCTTTGCTATTGACTGTACCTATTTCAAAAATAAATAAAAAACTATTAACAGAAAAAGATTCTTTATATAATTCAATAAAAAAGAAAAGTTTAGAATTAGATGAAAGTTTAGAGATTATTGATCAGCATGTTATGTTTTTAAAGATGTCAAAAAACTATGTGATTGAGGATGTGAGTTCTTATTTTTGTGAAGTTTATGGCTATCAAAAAGAGGAACTTCTAGGACAACATTATTCTATACTTTATTCAAAAGATAGATATAAACAAATTAAAAAAGAGGTTTTTGACAGATTAGCTGAGATAAATGAATGGAAAGGTGAAATCTTAGCTAAGAAAAAAGATGGAGAAGAGTATTGGGTAGAATCTTATATAAAAGCAGATTTTGAAGGGCCAAACCTAAAATCTTATACAATCATTAGAAAAGATATAAGTGATAATAAAAAAGTTGAAAAACTTTATGAGGATTTATATTATCAAATTGAACAATTAAATGTAATTTTTCAAAATGTATATAGTGGAATTAGTTTAATAGATATAAAAGGAAATATTAAAAAATCAAACCTGTTCTTTTGTAATATCCTAGGTTATACAAATGATGAAATTACTTCAATAAATATTTTTGATTTAATTAGTATTAGGAATAAAAATTTATTAGAAAAAATATTAAAAGATTTAAATGAGTTTGGCTCTATTTCTGATATGGAATTTATATTTATTACAAAAAATGAAACTGAAATATATTTAAATCTTTCATTAAAAATACTTCCCGATAAAGCTAATGTTGTAGTCGTAGTTAACTCTTTGGAAGATAAAAGAAAACTACAAGAGTTAAATCAAAATTTAGAACAAAGAGTAAAAGAGGAAGTTACAAAAAATATTCAAAAAGATAAAGCCCATCAAGAAGAAAGATTAAAAAATGTAAAACTTACTTCAATTGGAACATTAGCAGCAGGTATTACCCATGAAATAAATACTCCATTAACTTATCTAAAAGGTAATTTTGAGATGTTACAAATGGATATTGATGATGTGTCTGATGAAAATTTGAAAAATGAGATGGTAGAAAGTTGTACAAAAATTTCAGATGCAATAACAAGAATCTCTGTAATTGTTGAATCTATGAGAGAGATGTCTCAAACCTCTTCAGAAGTAAAAGAAAAAACAAATGTATTCTCATCTTTGATCACCTCTTTAACTATGGCTTATAATGTCTCAAAACAGATCTCAAAAATATTTTTAAATGATAAAGAGTTTAAACTTACAAATATAAAAAAAGATGAGATGGAGTTTTTTGCAAAAATTCAAAAACAAAGACTTGAACAGGTTTGGGTTATTATTGTAAATAATGCTTTAGATGAGTTAAAGAAAATAGAATCCTATGAAGATAGAAGATTAGATATAAAAATCTATGAAGAAGAGGATTTTATTGTAATAAAATTTATAGATAATGCTGGTGGAATAAAAAAAGAGATATTAGCAAAAATATTTGAACCTTTTATAAGTTCAAAAGAACATAGCGGTATGGGGATTGGACTTAATATTGCCAAAAAAATTGTTGATGAACAAGAAGGTATTATGGAAGCATATAATCAAGATGCTGGGGCAGTATTTGAAATCAAACTTCAAAAAGCTAAATCATAAAAGAAAGTAAATACTAATACTAGTCTCGATACAATTTCACAATTTATAATATAGGGTTGATTTTGAGAATAGCATTTATTGGTGATATCGTTGGACGTCCAGGCAGAAAAATTATTAAAGAGAATCTTTCTAAAATAAGAGATGAATATAATATTGATTTTGTAATAGCAAATGGAGAAAATGCAAGTCATGGTTTTGGACTTACTGTAAAAAATTGTAATGAATTATTAAAAACTGGAATAGATATTATCACAGGTGGAAATCACTCTTTTGATAAAAAGCAGGAGATGTTTGCTCTTCTTGAAACAGGACAAGTTTTAAGACCTGATAATTATCCAGAAGGTGTACCTGGTAGTGGTTTTAAAGTTGTAGAAGTAAATAATGAAAAATTAGCTGTAATTAATCTAATGGGACAATTTGGTATGCCCATGGTAGAAAATCCATTTAATTGGGTAAAAAAGATTATGGAAGATTTAAAACAACAAAATATAAAAAATATTTTTATAGATTTCCATGCAGAAGCTACAAGTGAAAAAAGAATTATTTTTATGATGTTAAAGGGACAAGTTAGTGCAATATGTGGAACACATACACATATTGGAACTGATGATTTAGAAGTTACTGATAACACAGCATATCTTACAGATATAGGATTAACTGGTTGCAGAGACAATGTAATTGGTATGAATGAAAATATTCCTATTCAAAAAGCTACAACTGGATTGGGTGGGCATTTTGAAGTTCCAAATGCTTGTAAATCTATTTTGCAAATGATGGTAATAGATATAGAAGAGGGTAAAGCTGTAAATAGTTTTAAACTTAAAAAATATTGTAATAGAGATGAAATAATTAAAACAGATGCAATTATCAACTAAGATTTCTAATAGTTTTGAATTATTAGTTTTTTTAAAAAATAAAAATCTTTTAGAAAATCATAGTGAATATTGGTGGCCAAGTGAGAACTCTTTTGAGATTTTACTTGGTGCAATTTTAACTCAAAATACAAAATGGACAAATGTAGAAAAATCCCTTTTTAATTTAAAAAATTTAAATCTTCTTTCTTTAGAAGCTTTAATTGATGTTGATTTAAATCTACTCATTGAAGCAATAACTCCAAGTGGATTTAAAAATCAAAAGTCTCAAAGATTAAAACTTTTAGCAAAAAATATTATTAATGAGTTTGTCAATTTTGAAATATTTTTAAAAAAAGTAGATAAGCAATGGTTGTTAAAACAAAAAGGAATAGGTTCAGAAACAGCCGATGCTATACTTTGTTATGCTTGTAATAGAGAGTTTATGGTTGTAGATAAATATACTCAGAGATTAGTTTCATATTTTGGTTTTGAATTTGATAATTATGAGGATTTACAAGGCTGGTGTGAATATGGAATTAATGAAAATTTGGATAAAATTGTCAAACTTTATGGTTATGATATACCTCTAAATAAAATATATTGCAGATTCCATGGAAAAATTGTTGAATTTATGAAAACTAATAAATTAAGTAAGGGTGAAGAATGATTATTATTCCACAAACAAAAGGTGGTGTTGGTAAATCTACAGTTGCAATGCAAGTAATTGCACCGTATCTTTATAAAAAACATGGTAAAAAAGTTACTTACATAGAAATTGATGATGAGAATAATGACAGTAAATCTTTTACAAGAACTGAAATAGTTAATAAAAGAATGTTAGGGACTAACAAACTTACAGAATTAGATGAGCTTATCTTAATGGATGATAATCATGAGATTATTGTTGATGTAGGTGGAAATAAAACCTCTTCTTTGGTTTTAGAAGAGATTAAAAAAGTTGGTTCTTTTGGAAATATCAAATGGATTATCCCTTTAGGTGACGGAGAATTAGATGGTAAAAATGCCATTGCAACTTTAAAAAAAATAAAAAAAATAGAACAAGATTTAGATAACAACATCCTTTTTGCCTTAAATAGAGCAATCTCTATGGATGCAGATTATGTTGAAGAACAATTTATAAACTTTTTTGGTCACAAATATTTAGATAGCAATTCAGTTATTTGTGATTTTATAAAAGACCCTAAATACTTCCCTGTAAAAAACGATAAAGTTATTACAATGAGTAGATATTTAGGAAGTACAGTTTGGGAAATGGCATACAATAATACTGATTTTGCAGCTAAAGCTATGAAAGCTAAAGAGTTAGGGGATATTGAAAGTGCTAGAAAATATCTTTTCTTTAGAAGAATACAAACTGAAGCAAAAGATTATGTGTTAGGAACACTTAATAAAATTTTTTATGATTTAGATACTTGGTTGAATATTAAAAAATGAGTGATATGACATTTAAACAGGCTAAGGAGATAGTTGAAAGACTTGAACTAGCTGAGCTTAGTTTACGAAACTCTTTTGATAATATTGACTATGCTAGAAGATCATTAGATGATTCTATTATAGAACAAAAAAAAGTATTAAAACAAATACCACAAAAAGATAAAAAAATATCAATATTGTATATTATTATCATGTTAAATGTTGGCTTTATAGCTGGTCTTTTTGTGGGTAAATATTTATTATAAAATTTAGGAATATGAATGGGTAAACAAGAAAAAATTGTAACTATGTTTAATGAGATTGCAGGAACATACGATATAGCAAATAGAGTATTAAGTCTTGGGATTGATAAATCTTGGAGAAACAAAGCTTGTAATAAAGCTTTTGAGCTTTATGATAAAAATGAATTAGAAAGAATTGTTGATGTTGCTTGTGGTACAGGTGATATGATAGAGTTTTGGCAAAAAATAGCAAAAGACAATGGTATTTTATTAAATAATATTGTTGGTGTTGATCCAAGTGTTGGTATGATGGATGTAGCTAAAAAGAAGCTTCCAGAAGTTAAATTTATAGAAGCAGGTGCCGCACAAATGCCTTTAGAAAATGATTGTGCTGATATTATTTCTATTTCATATGGTATTAGAAATGTGGTTCAAAGACAAGAAGCTTTTGATGAATTTTCGAGGGTTCTAAAAAAAGGTGGTTTAGTTGTTATCTCTGAGTTTACAAAAAAAGAGAAAACTTCAATCTTAGATCATTTAACTGATTTTTATATGAATAAAGTATTACCAACTTTAGGTGGACTTATCTCTAAAAATAAAGCAGCTTATACTTATCTTCCAAACTCAATTGATGAGTTTTTAACAACAGAAAATCTTTGTAAAGAGTTAAAACAAGCTGGACTTGAACCTATTTATACAAAAGATTTTTCAATGAAAATTTCAACTTTAATTATCGCAAGAAAAATCTAATTTCTTACGATAATAAAGGTAAACTTTGAATTCTGCAATATCTGTTTCAACTTTAAATACTCAAATAAAATCTTTATTAGAAACAACATTTATAAATGTTTATGTTGAAGGTGAAATATCTAATTTAACATATCACAATTCAGGACATATATATTTTTCTATAAAAGATGAAAACTCTACTATTTCATGTGTAATGTTTAAAGGAAATGCAAAATATTTGAAATTTCAATTAGAAGTAGGGCAAAAAATCACTATTACTGGAACTATTACAGTTTATACTCCAAGGGGTAGTTATCAACTTTTATGTAATAAAATTGAACCCTCAGGACAAGGAGCTTTGGCTTTAGCCTATGAACAGTTAAAAGCAAAACTTCAAGCAAAGGGTTATTTTAATCCTGAGATTAAAAAACAATTACCAAAGTATCCAAAAAAAATCGCACTTATAACCTCTCCAACAGGTGCAGCAATTGCAGATATGAAAAAAGTTGCAACACATAGATGGCCTTTAGTTGAACTTGTATTAATACCTACTTTAGTTCAAGGTGAAGAGGCAAAACATGATATTGTAAAATCAATAAAATATGCACAAACTTTAGATGTAGACCTATTAGTTGTTGGAAGAGGTGGGGGAAGTTTAGAAGATCTGTGGGCTTTCAATGAAGAGATTGTAGCAACAGCTATTTATGAATCTTCAAAACCGATTATTTCTGCAGTTGGACATGAGATTGATTTTTTAATTTCTGATTTTGTAGCTGACCTTAGAGCGGCAACTCCATCAAATGCCATGGAGATTGCACTTCCTGATATAAATGAACATAGAATTTATTTAGACAATTTAGAAAGTGATTTAAGTATTAGATTTAAAAATCTAATCTCTCAAAAACAAAATAGTTTAGAAAATATTAAATCCCTATTTGAACAAAACTCTTTAAAATCAAAGTTCAATTTTATTGAAGAGCAAATAAAATTATTGAAGAAAAATTATGATAGTTATTTAAATACTGTAATAAATAATAAACAAAATAATATTAATTTATTAAAAAATGCAATTGAATCAAATCATCCAAATAAAAAAGAATTAAATGGTTATGCTCAAATAACTTTAAAAAATAAAATAATAAAACTGGAAGAATTAAAAGAGGATGATATTATTGCTTTACAATCCCCACAAACAATAGTTTCATGTAAGGTATTAAATATAAAAAATCAATAATATATTAAGTTTATAATAGATAAAATAAGGCCCTATATATTAAAAAAAGGTTTGAAATGAATTCAGAATCTATTGCAAATAAAATTCGAACTAAACTAATAATAGCAGGTATATTTATTATAGCTTTTGCCATTGCCGTTTCATATTACATGATTTCTAATATGGAAAAAGAGATACAATTAAGTACTAAAGCACATTTCGAACTTTTAATAAATGAAAGAATTAAATCAAAGATGAATATTGGTTTAACAAATGCAATTACACTTTCAAAAAATACAGATATTATGGCAGCACTCGAATATAAAGATAGAGATACAGCTAAGCTTTCATTAGAAGGTATTTCAAAGGCTATGAAATCAGGAACAAGTTTAAAGAATGTAAAAATTCATATTCATGATAAAGATGTTAAATCTTTTTTTAGAGCTTGGAAACCAGATAAGTATGGGGATGATTTAAGCTCTTTTAGGGAAACAATTTTAGAGGTTAAAAAAACACAAAAACCATTAAATGCAATTGAAGTAGGAAGAGCAGGTTTAGTTTTAAGAGGACTAGCTCCTATTTTTGATATTGAAGATAAATATTTAGGTTCAATTGAATATATACAAGGTTTTAACTCTATTGTAAATGATTTTAAAAAAGATGGTGAATATCTTTTAGTTTTAATGGATGAAAAATATAAAAGAGGTAATGCTTTATCTGATCAAAGTAAAGTTGGAAAATATTATATCTCACAAAAAGATGTTGATAAAAATTTTGTAAATAGTTTTTCAAAAATTGATATGAATAGTTTAAAACAAAACGGGATATTAAAAGGTAGTAATTATTTTTATACAGCTTTTCCTATTAAAGATTTAAAAGGGGAGCAAATTGGTATCTATGTTTTAGGTGAAGATATAAAAAAACTAGAAACAGTAATTAGTAATTCTTCACAAATAGTTTTTGTAATGCTTGCTTTAATGGTAGTTCTAATTTTAGTTTTTGTATTTATAACAATGTATTTATTTAAAAAGATTGTTACCGGTGGTTTAAATAAATTTAAATCAAATTTCGCATACTTTTTAGAATTTGTTTCTTTCAAAATCAATACATTTCATAAACCAGCTGTTTATACAAATGATGAAATAGGCCAAATGTTAACAATGTTAAATGAGGCAGCTGAAACTTTTGATAAAAAATTAAAAAATGATATGAGGGTTATTGGTGAAATCGTTTTAACAACTGATAAAGTTGAACAAGGTATCTATAAATGTAGAATTAATTCTAATTCTGATAATCCTATGATTATGACTTTAAAAACTACAATTAATAAAATGCTTGATGCTATGGATTTAAATATGAAAGAGCTTATGAAAACTTTAGGTCATTATTCTGAGGGTGATTTTAGAGAAAAAGCTTATATAGCTGAAAATTTAAAAGCTGATATGCTAGAAGTTATGAACTCAATTAATAAGTTAGGAGATGCTTTAAGTGAAAACGCGAAAAGCAACCTGCATAACGGAGAGACATTAGAAGATAACTCAACAACAATGACAAGCTCAATGGAAAACCTAGCATTAAAAGCAAATGAACAAGCAGCAAGCTTAGAAGAGACAGCAGCAGCAGTAGAAGAGATTACCTCTATAACAAGAGGGAACACACAAAATGCAACAAAAATGGCAACATTAGGGAAAACAGTAAGAGATTCAGTAACAACAGGTGAAGATTTGGCATCTAAAACAGCATCTTCAATGGATGAGATAAATGAAAAAGTAACAGCAATAAATGAAGCAATAAATGTAATTGATCAAATAGCATTCCAAACAAATATTCTTTCGTTAAATGCAGCAGTAGAAGCAGCAACAGCAGGAGAAGCAGGAAAAGGGTTTGCAGTAGTAGCACAAGAAGTAAGAAACCTAGCATCAAGATCTGCCCAAGCAGCAAAAGAGATAAAAGAATTAGTAGAAGATGCAAACCTAAAAGCAAATGAAGGTAAAGTAATTTCAGATAGTATGATAGAAGGATATAAAGAGTTAAATACACATATAAGTGAAACAATCCATATCATAGAAGATGTAAGTGTAGCATCAAGAGAACAGATGACAGGTATAGAACAAATAAATGATACAATAACAATGTTAGATAGAGTAACACAAGAGAATGCGAGTGAAGCTAATCAAGTAAAAGAGATAGCAAAAGAAGTATCAGCAATGGCAAATGAATTAGTACAAGATGCCAAAAGTAAAAAGTTTAACTAAGGAGAGAACATGGCAGCAGGACAAGAGACAGTTTTAGATGAATATGCATTCTTAGTTAGTGAAACAGATGAAAAGGGTATAATAAGATTTGCCAATGATGATTTTTGTAAAATAGCAGAATATAGCCTAGAAGAGTTAATAGGTGAGCCACATAGTAAAGTAAGAGATCCTGAAATGCCTAAAAAAGCTTTTAAGTCATTGTGGGATACAGTACAAAAAGGTAAAATCTGGACAGGCTATGTAAAAAATGCTACCAAATCAGGAGGATATTATTGGGTATATGCTACAGTATATCCATTCGAAAGTTGTGATGGTTCTAAAGGTTATCTATCTTGTAGAAGAAAACCTTCTAGAGAAGAAATTGACACTATTAAAGAAGTTTACAAACAATGGAATTTAGAAGAGGGGAAATAGATGGAAACGATTAACGATACTCATGAAGAGATGATAAATTATGCAAACTCAAGCGAGTTTATGACATTTGAACTTGGTAAAATGAAATATGCAATCGAGTTACCTAAAATTAGAGAAATTCTTACATATCCTAAGAATATAACAATATTACCCAACACAACAAAATGGGTAAAAGGGTTAATTAACCTAAGAGGTGAGGTTGTTCCAATTCTTGATATTAGAATAAAGTTTAAAACTGGTGAAGTTGTTTATAATGAAAGCACAGCTGTAATTGCAGTGATAACTGATGATAAAAGAATGATTGGTATTGTGGTTGATAAAGTTGATGATGTTCAAAGAATTGATACTTCAACATTAGCACCTGTTTCTGATATGGGGTCAGCAATTCCTTCTAAATATTTAAAAGGTTTTGTAAGATTAGCAAATAATCAAATGCTTGTAATAATGGATATTGAATCTGTTGTTAGTAAAGATGAATTAAAGAATTAAAAGAATAAAATAATTTTATGCAAGAAAAAATAGAAAAATTAAAGCGGCTAAAACTACTATTTGTAGAAGATGAGACGGATCTTGTCGAAATTATTACTGATACATTACAAAAGTTGAATGCAAACTTTTTATCAGCAAAAAATGGTCAAGAAGCACTTGATATTATTGAAGCCAATGATGACATAGATATTATTGTAACAGATATAAATATGCCTGTTATGAATGGTCTAGTTATGATTAAAGAATTACGAGATAGAGGGAACTCTATCCCTATTATTATTATGTCTGCACATACTGAAACAGACTATATTAATAAAGCAAAAGAGTTAGGTGTAGATAACTATTTACTAAAGCCTTTTGATTTTATTAAATTTATTGATTTGATAACTGAGATGGAAATAAAATAATATAAATGTCTGGGACAATTGATAAAAAATTATTAAAAAGACTTAAACTACTTTATGTTGAAGATGATGATACTGTTAGAGCAGATTTGTCATCTTTGCTTTCAAACTTTTTCGACACTGTATATACGGCAAAAGATGGTCAAGAAGGTTTATCTTTATATAAACAAAAACAAAATGAAATTGATGTAATTGTTGCTGATATAAATATGCCAGGATTAACTGGAATACAAATGTTAGCAAAAATAAGAGAGTTTGATAAAGATGTTCCAACAATATTTGCAACAGCATATTCTGATAATGAATTTTTAGTTGATGCAATAAAATTAAAAGTTTCAGAATATATTATAAAACCAATTGATATAAGAAATTTAATGACTTCATTAAATGAGATTGCAAAAAATACTTACCATGATTTTCTTATAAACCAACAAAATAAAGAATTAAAAAAATATAAAGATATTATTTATAACAACAATATTGTTATAAGAACTAATAAACATATGAAAATATCTTTTGTAAATGACCTTTTTTGTAAAATTACTGGATTTGACAAAAAAGAGTTATTAGGTGAAGAATTAACTGTTTTAAAACATAAAGATGTGGATTCTGAAATTTATAAAAAAATTTATAATTGTGTTTTAGATAACAGACAATGGAATGGTGAATTAAAAAATCTAACAAAAGATGGAAGTTTTTATTATGCTGATACATCAGTTATCTCTACTTTAGATGATTCAGGAGATATTACTGGATGTTTAATAATACAAAAAGATGAAACCTCAAAAGCTATTAAAAGGCGAGAAATCCAAACCTCTTTAATAAAAGACAAAAGTGAAATTTTTCAAAAAAGTAAAAAAAGTTCAGTAGAGCTTTATCAAGTAATAAATAATTTGAATGATGAATTAGAGTCATTAAAAGAGGGCTTACAAAAAGAGAAACAAGAGAAAAATTCTTATATAAATACACTTGAAAGATATAGTTCCGAAAATAAAAAACTTTTAAACGAAATAAATACATATAGAAAAGTTAGTGAAACTTCACATGATGCAACTAGAAAACTAATTAAAATGTCAAAAGAGAGTGCAGACTTAAAAGTTGAAATAAAAAGACTAGAAACAAAACTAGAGATGATTGAAGATGAACATCAAAAAGATTTGAAACAGCAAAAAGTTTATTATGAAGTAAAATTAGATGATATGGACAAACTTTTAACTAGTGCAAAAGAAAAGTTAGATGCAGTTGAAAATGTTGAAGCAGTTTCTCAAAAATTAGCTTATTGGCAAGAAAAAGCAAAAAGTGAAGCAAAGAAAAATGAAAAAATTGAAAAAGAGATCATAAGTTATGGGGATAAAAAACTAATGGCTAAACTTTTTGGAGGGAAATAACCTCCAAAAATTATTTGATTTCAATATTTAAAATCTTTTGTTCCATTAAAGGTTTACTTCCATTACTTTGTCCAAGTGTTGGTACATTTTCAATAGTTTTTAAAGTTTTCATTCCATCTTTTAAGTATCCAAAAATAGTATGTCTTCCATTTAACCAAGGTGTAGGAACAGTAGTAATAAAAAATTGACTTCCATTTGTATTTGGTCCCGCATTAGCCATGGCTAAAATTCCAGGTTTGTTAAAAGTAATATTTGGAGCAAATTCATCTTGAAAAGGTTTACCCCAAATTGATTCACCACCTCTACCTGATGCAGTAGGATCTCCACCTTGTATCATAAAGTTTTTTATTACTCTATGAAAAACTGTACCATTATAATAACCATTTTTTGCATGTGTAATAAAATTTTCAACTGCTTTTGGAGCTAAATCAGGTCTCAATTCAATTTGCATTTCACCTTGATTTGTTTTTATAACTGCAATAGGATTCGCTGCTTCTAATAGTAACATGAAACCAAAAAGTAGAAAAAATATTTTTTTCATTTTTTACCTTTATTTCTAAATTTTTGAGCAAGTATATTACTTAAGATTTTAAAAACTTATTAAAATAACTTTTTTATATGGGTTTAAAAATTATCTGTTAAAATTAAGATAATTTTTATCTTAATTTTAAAGGACTCAAAATATGGAAATGCCAGCAATTCCTCAACCAACATTTTATATCTTCAAATGTGAACAAAGTGCACCTCCAGGTATGCCAAAACCTTCATGTGTAACAGAACAAAGTAGAGATTTATTTAACCACTTAGCGCAATCAATGATGCAAAAAGGATTAATGGGACCAGTTCAAGCAATTAGAACATCATGTTTAGGTCGCTGTCAAATGGGGCCTGTTATGTTAGTAGAACCAGGTCATCATATGTATTGCCAATTATCTAAGGAAAAAATAGATAAAATAGTTGAAGAACACATTATAGGTGGAGCTCCTGTTCAAGAGTATTTAATACCTGAACAATTCTGGGGAGAACCTGTAAGTTTATCTTAAAAGAGGATATTATTAATGACATTTGATATGCTTTATAGTAAGATTCATAGAGCAACTGTAACAGATGCAAACTTGAACTATGTTGGTTCAATCACAATTGATGAAGATTTGATGAAAGCTTCAAAATTGAGAGTTGGACAAAAAGTTGAAATTGTTAATATTAACAATGGAGAAAGATTTGCAACTTACGTAATAAAAGGGAAAGCGGGCAGCAAAGACATGTGTTTAAACGGCGCAGCTGCAAGAAAAGTAGAGATAGGTGATAAGATTATTGTAATTTCATATGCTTCATATTCTGAAGAGGAATTAGAAACTTATAAACCAACAGTTGTAATCGTTGATGATGAAAACAATATTGATTCAATTACTAACGAACTTGTAGGAAGTGATCATGTTTGATGGTATTGATTTAAGTAAAATAAATTTAAATGAAGTGATGGGGCAGGTTCAAGAGATGGCTGATAAAGCCAAAGAAGAAAATGCCTCTAAAATTTTTACTTCAAAAGCAGGCGGAGGTATGGTAGAGCTTTCAATTAATGGAAACTCTGAAGTTATAGACCTTCAAATTGATGACTCTTTAATGGATGATAAAGATTCCCTTCAAATATTATTGATTTCAGCAATGAATGATGTAATAAAACAATCTGATGAAAATAAAAAATCTATGGCCATGAATATGATGGGTGGATTTGGTTCATTTGGTCAAAATTAAAGATGCAAAAACTTTTAAAAACATTTGAAGATTATCTTCTTGATAATCTTCCTCTTTCAAATACTTTTCATCCTTATTTTGAAGAAGCTTTAGGGCAGATGTTAAAAGCAGGTGGAAAAAGATTTAGACCTATGCTGTTGCTTTGTGTGGTAGAGTCTAAAAAACCATTATTATTAAACAATTCATTACCTGTGGCACTTGGATTAGAGATGTTACATACATACTCTTTAGTGCATGATGATTTACCAGCTATGGATAATGCAGATTTAAGAAGAGGTTTTGAAACTATTCATAAAAAGTATGATGAAGTTACAGCTATATTAGTAGGTGATGCACTAAATACTGAAAGCTTTAAGCAAATAGTAAATGCACCCTTACATAATGATATTAAAATTGATTTAATTAAAACATTAAGTACTGATGGTGGAATTGATGGAATGATTATAGGTCAAGCAATAGACTGTTTTTTTGAAAATCAAAAATTAGAACTAAATCAGTTAGAGTTTTTACATATACATAAAACTGCAAAATTGATTGCTGCTAGTTTAAAAATGGGTGCAATAATATCTGAATATGATTTAGAAATACAAGAAAAGCTATACAACTTTGGTATTGACTTAGGTTTATTATTCCAAATTCAAGATGATATTATAGATGAAACACAAAGTGAAGAGGAAGCAGGAAAAACTACACAAAATGATAGTGCTAAAAATTCATTTGTAAATCTTTTAGGTCTTGAAGGGGCAATTAAAAGTGCAGATGATTTAGCAGATAAGTGTATTGGTGAGTTAAATAGTCTTGATGAGAATTTAAAAAATTCATTAAATGAATTACTACTAAAATATATTAATAGACACAAAAATTAATTTTTTAAAAAACTTTAGTCAAATCTACTCAAACTACTTGACAATTAATAAAAAATTTTTTATAATTTGGCACTCTATTTTTTTGAGTGCTAATATAATAAAAATTTAAAAATACAGATTTTACAGGAGAAATATTATGAGTTTTAAACCATTAGGTAAAAGAGTTCTTGTTCAAAGAACAGAAGTAGAAGAAAAAACAGCAAGTGGAATTATACTTGTAGATTCAGCAAAAGAAAAGCCTAACACTGCGGTTGTAAAAGCTGTTGGTTCTGAAGTAACAGAACTAAAAGAGGGAGATACAATTGTATTCGAACAATATAGAGGTACGGAGTTCACTTTAAATGGTGAAGACTATTTAATATTAGATATTGAAAATATTATAGGAGTAATGTAATTATGGCAAAAGAGATTAGATTTAGTGATAGTGCAAGAAATCAATTATATACTGGTGTAGAAAAATTAGCTGATGCAGTAAAAGTTACAATGGGACCTAGAGGAAGAAATGTTCTTTTACAAAAATCTTTTGGTGCTCCAACAATTACAAAAGATGGTGTATCTGTTGCAAGAGAGATTGAACTTGATGATACTTTAGAAAATATGGGAGCTCAACTTGTAAAAGAGGTTGCTTCAAAAACTGCTGATGAAGCAGGTGATGGTACTACTACTGCAACTGTATTAGCTCACTCTATTTATAAAGAGGGTCTAAGAAACGTAACAGCTGGTGCTAATCCTATTTCATTAAAAAGAGGTATGGATAAAGCTTGTGAAGCTATTTTAGCAAATCTAAAAGAGTCTTCAAAAGTTGTTGCAAATAAAACTGAAATTGAGCAAGTAGCAACTATCTCAGCAAACTCTGATAAAGCAATTGGTTCAATGATTGCTGAAGCTATGGATAAAGTTGGAAAAGATGGTGTAATTACTGTTGAAGAAGCTAAAGGTATTTCTGATGAATTAGAAGTTGTTGAGGGGATGCAGTTTGATAGAGGTTACCTATCTCCATATTTCGTAACAAATTCTGAAAAAATGATTGCTGAATTAGAAAACCCATATGTATTATTATATGACAAAAAAATCTCTAACTTAAAAGAGATGTTACCAATCTTAGAATCAGTAAATCAATCTGGAAGACCTTTATTAATCATTGCAGAAGATGTTGATGGTGAAGCATTAGCAACATTAGTTGTAAATAGATTAAGAGGTTCTTTAAATATTGCAGCTGTAAAAGCCCCAGGTTTTGGAGATAGAAGAAAAGCTATGTTAGAAGATATTGCAGTATTAACTGGTGGAACTGTTGTATCTGAAGAGATGGGAATGAAACTAGATACTTGTGGTATTGATGTTTTAGGAACAGCTTCTAAAATCGTAATTGATAAAGATAATACAACTATCGTAGATGGTACAGGTTCAAATGAAGCAGTTACTGCAAGAGTAAACCAAATCAAAGCAGAAATTGAAAATACAACTTCTGATTATGATAAAGAAAAATTACAAGAAAGACTTGCAAAATTAAGTGGTGGTGTAGCAGTTATTAAAGTTGGTGCTGCAACTGAAACTGAAATGAAAGAGAAAAAAGACAGAGTTGATGATGCTTTAAGTGCAACTAGAGCTGCTGTTGAAGAGGGTATTGTTATTGGTGGTGGAGCTGCATTAATCAGAGCTGCTGCTAAAGTATCTTTAGACTTAGATGGTGATGAATCAATTGGTGCAGATATTGTACTAAGAGCTATTAAAGCACCAATGAAACAAATTGCAATTAATGCAGGTTTTGATGCAGGTGTAGTTGTAAACGAAGTAGAAAAATCTGATAATGATAATTTTGGATTCAATGCTGCAACTGGTGAATATGTAGATATGTTCGAAGCTGGTATTGTAGACCCTGCAAAAGTTGAAAGAGTAGCTATGCAAAATGCTGTATCAGTTGCATCTTTACTTTTAACAACTGAAGCAACAGTAACAGACATCAAAGAAGATAAACCAGCAGGTCCATCTATGCCAGATATGGGTGGAATGGGCGGAATGCCTGGTATGATGTAAAGATGTCCAAATTTGTCTAATTATGTCTATTTATAGTACCCTTTTGGGGTACTATGTCTACTTTTCCTAACTATTTCCTAACCACAGTTGTCCAACTATGACTAAATTTGTCTACTTTTGTCTAAATTAGTTGTAGGAATGTAAATTACCTCTCAACCACCTAATAGTTTCTTTTTGATAAAATGAAAAAAAATAAACGGATGAAGTGATGATAAAATTTTTTAGTTTACTGTTTTTATGTTTTACTTTATTGAATGGTGATGATAAATCATTTGAAAAGATATTTAAAGAGTTTAATATTAATGGAACTTTAGTATTGACAACACTAAAAAGTAATGAGTTGTATGTGTATAACTCAAAAAGAGCTGATAAGAGATTTTGTTCAGCTTCAACTTTTAAAATACCTCATACTTTAATTGCATTAAATGAAAATCTGATTACAACAAAAGATGATATTATAGAATGGGATGGAGTAAAAAGAGGATATGAACTTTGGAATAAAAATCAAACATTACAATCAGCGATTTCAGTGAGTTGTGTTTGGTGTTATAAACAATTTGCACAAAAAATATCAAAAGAAAAATATATTGATTATCTTTTAAAATTTAACTATGGAAATAAAACATTAGGAGAAGATAAATCATCTTTTTGGTTAAATGGTGATTTGAAAATATCTGCATATGAGCAGATAGAATTTTTAAAAAAACTTTATAATGAAAATCTCCCAATTTCTAAAAACAACATTAGTATAGTTAAAGATATTATAACAGTAGATAAAAATGATAAATATGAATTAAAAGCAAAAAGTGGATGGGATGGAGCTGTCGGTTGGTATGTAGGTTATGTAAAAACAAATAATAAGGTATATTTCTTTTCTTTAAATGCTGATATAAAAAGAGAAGAATTAAACCTTAGAAAAGAGATAGTTTATAAAGCATTAAAATCCAAAAATATTTTATAAAATAAGGTGTCTCAAATTGTCTAAGATAGTCTAACTATGTCTATCCAAAAACACTCAAAATATTTTTCTTAACCAATTTCCTAACCACAGTTGTCTAACCCATTTTGAAATCAGATTTTATCCTCTGTATCTCCTATGAGTAGGTGGTTTTTAAGGTGTATTTTATGGTTTTAAAAGTGTCTCAAAATGTCTAAGTTGGGTTTTTTGAATGTGTCTTATGTAGTCTATCTTTGACTAAGATAGTTTAGGTGAGGGAAGTTGAGTCTATTTTACTAAATTAGATGATGTAAAAACTCGTTAAAAATGACAACTGCTTGTCATTTTTAGAGTTTGCAGACGAAATGGTCTAACAAAGTTAGCCATTGAGGGGGAACAAGGCAATTATTTCCTTGTTCCCCTTTTTTATTTCTTTCAAAAATTTAATCAATTACTTATATATAAATACAATTTAAAAAATACTATTATAATTTAATTTTAAGATTTTTATAATATTTAACCTTTATAAAATAATAAAATAGATACAATATTATTTTTTAAAATAAGGTGAATTGTTGAAATTTCAAAATATCAGGTTGATATATTTAAAAAATATTATGCTATTTCTTTTTTTTGGTTTTGTAATTGCTACTATTACAAGTTATATTCAGTATTCTGTCAAATACGACGAAGTAAAAGAAAAATTAAAAGATGAATCATTTTTTGTATCAAATAGAATTAAAACACAGATTAAAAATTATATAAATAAAATAGAAGTAAGTATAAACTCTATTTATGATAATAAGTTATTTTTAGATTATATAAACAATACAACTAATTATAATAAAAATATTATAGAACAATTATTTATTAATACAATGGAAAATAATAAGAGTTATTTTCAGTTAAGATTTCTAGATATAAATGGTATAGAAAAGATAAGAATTGATAGAAAAGATGATAAAGTTTTCATAGTAGAAGATTCTAAGCTTCAAGATAAATCAAATAGATACTATTTTAAAGGTGCAGTTAATACTAAAAGAGGTGAATATTGGTATTCAAATGTTGATTTGAATATTGAAAATAAGAAATTAGAATATCCTATAAGACCAACATTTAGAGTATCAACAAAAGTATTTCATAATAATCAGTTTGTTGGGATATTAATTGTAAATATTGAACTAAAACCCCTGCTAGATAATATTAAAGATAATAAACAATTTAATATCTATTTGATTGATAAAGATGGGTATTTTATTTTAAATCCAGATTCTAAAAAAAATTGGTCAAGATATTTAGGTACTAATTATAAAATTGATTTTGAAAATAATAAAAAGGAAAGAAATTTTACAAATACTTATTTATTCCCACTAAATAAGTATTTTAATAACAATGAAGGTATTCAATTAGTATTAAAAGTCAAAAATCACTATTTAGATAAAATTATTGATAGTAATCGTAATTTAGCTTATACTATAGGTATTCTAACGCTACTTATCTCTATTCCAATAAGTTTAATTATTTCAGTACCTATATCTAAACTTTATATAAAGTTTGAAAAAATTTATAAAGATAATTTAAAATATGTAGATTTGGTTGATAAATACGTAATAAGTATGACTGTTGATTTAAATAAAAAAATTGTGGAAGTAAGCAAAGCTTTATGCAATATTAGTGGATTTGCTAAAGATGAACTTATTGGAAATGATGTATCCATAATACGAAATACTAAAACAAATAATTTAGTATGTAAAGATTTATGGAATAATATTCATGAAGGTAAAGTTTGGACTGGAGAAATTGAAAATAAAAAAAAGAATGGTAAATTATATTGGATAAAAACTACTGCTTTGCCAAATATAGAAAATAGTAAAATATTAAGTTTTAGTTCAATTAGCGAAGATATTACTGATAAAAAAATTATAGAAAAGATTTCAGAAACAGACAAATTAACTCAATTATACAATAGGATCAAATTAGATAGAAGTTTAGAATATGAGTTTAATAGATTTAAAAGAAATAGAGCGATTTTTTCTCTTATTTTAATAGATATAGATTTTTTTAAATTAGTTAATGATACTTTTGGTCATCAAGTTGGGGATAAAGTATTAATAGAAGTTTCAAATATATTAAAAGAAAATTGCAGAAAAATAGATATATTGGGAAGATGGGGAGGAGAAGAGTTTTTAATAATTTGTGTAAATACTGAAATTTTAGGGGCTCAACATCTTGCAGAAAAGTTAAGAAAAAAAATTGCAAAGTATGAATTTGAAATTGTAAAACATAAAACTATTAGTTTAGGTGTTTCTCAAGTAAATTTAAACGACACCATTGAAAGTTTGATAAAAAGAGTTGACAATAATCTTTATCAAGCTAAAGAAAGTGGTAGAAATCAAACTGTAACAGATATTTATTGATATAAAAAAAGGGAAATGTTAAATAATCATTTCCCTTTTTGATTTAAATAATACACATATTTATAAATTTGTTCTGTAACAAACTATGTTTAATTATTTTTTAACAATACTAAAAATGAAAATCCTTTGTCATTAGCACCTCCATATTGTTTATATAATGAAATTATAGCACTTTTTAACATTAAAAGTTAATTAAAGTAATTAGTCTAAAGTATTTAAATATATTTATTTAAGTTTACTAATGAATATTTATGGAAATCTATATATTTAGAATTATGTGAACCAAAGTATCCATAAAAAGGCATAGACTTAATATTAATTATCTCTTTAAAATCATTTTTATCTAAAATATCAAACTCATAATGTGTTTCAATATATTTTTCTTGATAAGTATAAAAAATATCATTTTGAAAATAAGGTGAAAGTTTCTTATTTTTTGAAAGTGGTGTTTTGTTCTCTTTTTGTAGTGTAACTTGTGGGCAATCTTTGTCTATATAAATTTGATTATCTAAATTTGTACTAAGAGGATAAATTCTACAAACACTAGGTCTTTTCTCATAAATAGTACACTTAAAGTCTATATTATAAGGACATAAGCTTTTTCCATTTGTTAGTAAAACTACTGGTTTTATGTAGTTTAGTCCACCAAAAATAAAAACAATAGGAAAATTTTTATAAATATATTCAAATTCATCTAATAAAATTTGAGAAAATACTATCCCTTCTCTTCCATCGCAACATTTTGCATGACAATCTTTACAATCACCAAAATATAACTCTTCTTCATCTAATAATTTAAACACAACACTCTTTTTTAATGGAAGTGTAACTAATTTTAGTTAAAATCTCTAAAAACAAAATGGAATAAAATGAAAGAAAAATTAATAAAAATTATCAAAGAAGCAGGGGAAATATTAAGAGATGGATATTTTTCTAAAAAAGATGTTAATTTTAAAGCAAAAAAAGATTTAGTAACAAAATATGATGTAGCAGTAGAGAATTTTCTAAAAGAAAAGTTCTCCCAAGAATTTAAAGATTTTAATCTAATAGCAGAAGAATCAGATAACAACAATATTGAATTTGGAAACTCAATAATTATTGATCCAATTGATGGAACTACAAACTTTGTAAATCAAGTACCTCATACAGCAATTTCAGTGGGAGTTTATAAAGATAAAAAACCTTTTATTGGAATAGTTTATAATCCAATTTTAGATGAATTATATGAATCAGAAGTTGGCTGCGGAGCTTTTTTAAATGGAGAAAAGATTGAAGTTTCAAAAGAGAAAGTTTTTCAAAAAGCACTAATATCAACAGGATTTCCATATAGTAGTGGAACAAACAATGAAGATTTATTAGATGTTATAGAAAAGATAAAAAATGTACTTCCAAAATGTCAAGATATTAGAAGATTAGGTTCAGCAGCTTTAGACTTATGTTATGTTGCAAAGGGAACTTATGAAGGGTATTATGAGATGAATCTAAAAGCTTGGGATGTAAGTGCTGGAATAATTATTTTATTAGAAGCTGGTGGACAAGTATCAAATTTATATTTGCAAGATTATAAATTATTTGAAGATAAATATATTATTGCTTCAAATGGGCTAATACATTCCCATTTAATATCAAATCTTGTTATGAAGTAGTTTTTTAGCAATTTTTAGATAATATAAATACTTTTAAAAATATACAAAAGGGTAAATATGTGCGGTATTGTAGGGTACATAGGTAAAAAAGATACAACTAAATTTTTATTAGATGGTTTAAAAGAATTAGAATATAGAGGTTATGATTCAACAGGATTGGCTTTATTAAACAATGATAAAATTGATGTATTTAAAGCATTAGGTAAATTAACTAATCTAGTAAATAAAATTAGTAATGCCACATTGGATCAATACCCAATAGGAATTGGTCATACAAGATGGGCAACCCATGGAAAACCTACAGAATTAAATGCCCACCCACATTTAGGTGAATACTCTTATGTAGTTCACAATGGAATAATTGAAAACTATAAAGAGATAAAAGAGCAATTACAAAGTGAGGGTGTGAAATTTCTTTCACAAACTGATACTGAAGTTATTGTTCATCTTTTTGAAAGTTTCTATAACAAATTAAACGATTCAAAAAAAGCTTTTGAAAATACAATTGAAAAATTAAAAGGTGCTTTTTCAATTCTTTTGATTTCAAAAGCAGATCCAGAAAAAATATTTTTCTTTAAAAATGGAAGTCCATTAATTATTGCAAAAGGTAATGATGAAGGTGAAGTTATGTTTGCATCATCTGATGCACCACTAATTGGACTTGCACAAGATGTAGTTTATTTAGAAGATGGAGTAGGTGGAATAGCTTCTGCTTCAAACATAGAATTTTTAAGTGATAATTATACTTGGAGTACTCTTCCTACTTCAAAACAGTTTGCACAAAAAGATGGTTTTAGATTCTTTATGGAAAAAGAAATTTATGAGCAAAGTAATGTAGTAAGTGATTGTATGCTTGGAAGAATTCAAGATGAAGGAATATATTTTGATGAAATTAATCCAAGCTTAATTGAAGGAATTAAAGAGATAAAATTATGTGCATGTGGTACATCGTACCATGCAGGTCTAACATCTTCATACCTTTTTGAGAGACTTTCTAAAATAAAATGTAATGTAGAAGTAGCAAGTGAGTTTAGATATAAAGAGCCACTTCTTACAAAGGATACTTTATTTATCGTTATTTCTCAAAGTGGTGAGACAGCTGATACATTAGAGGCTTTAAAGATGGCAAAGAATGCTGGACTTAAGTCTTTGGTTATTTGTAATGTTGATAACTCATCTATGACAAGACTTGCTGATTATACAATTTTAACAAGAGCCGGAATAGAAAAAGGTGTTGCTTCAACAAAGGCATTTTCGACACAAACTGTAGTTTTATGGATGTTATCTCTTTATTTTGCTAAAATAAAAGGTTCAATTTCATCTGAGAAATTACAAAGTGAATTAAAAGCTTTAAGAGAGGTTCCTAAAACATTAATTGTTGAGGATAAAATTCACGAAAAATGTAGAAGATTATCAAAAAGATATCTTCACGGTCATGGTTTTTTCTTTATAGGACGAGATGTCTTTTTCCCATTAGCCCTAGAAGGTGCTTTAAAATTAAAAGAAATATCATATTTACATGCTGAAGGTTATCCAGCAGGTGAAATGAAACATGGTCCAATTGCGTTGGCTGATCCAGAGTTATTTACTATAGCTTTGATGCCACAAAATTTATTATATGATAAAATAAAATCAAATGTTGAAGAGTTAAGTGCAAGAGATAGTACAATTTGTGCCATATCACCACTTGATTTTGAACTTAGTGATGATTTTATCAAAACTCAAGAAACAGAGCATTATATGCTAGAGTTCTTTGAGATGTTAGTTGTATTGCAAGTTTTATCAATGGAGATTTCAATACGATTAGGGAATGATGTTGACATGCCAAGAAACTTGGCTAAGTCTGTTACTGTTGAATAAATATTAATTTTTTATTTTTTTAATTTTAAAATAAAAAGTAAGTGTGTATTTAATGGAAAACAAAAATGGAAAACCTACGAGGAAAACAAAAATGGAAAACAAAAATCAATACTTATTTACAAGTGAAGTTGTAAGTCCGGGGCACCCAGATAAGTGTGCAGATATTATTGCTGATTCAATCGTTGATAGATTGATAATTGAAGATAAGCAAAGTAGAGTAGCTTCGGAAGTTTTTGTTGCTGGAAAGCATGTTGTAATTGGTGGAGAAGTTAAATCTAAATGCCAATTATCACAAGAAGAGTATGAAGAGATTGTAAAAGATGCTCTTGCAAAAATTGGTTACGACGGTAAATCTAGTTTTACAAAAGAACAATGTTTACATCCTGATGATGTAAAAGTACAGGTGCTTTTAAACCAACAAAGCCCAGATATCTCTCAAGGAGTTGACCAAACTACTGGAGATATTGGGGCAGGTGATCAAGGTATTATGTTTGGTTTCGCATCAAGTGAAACAGCTGACTTAATGCCAGCTGCTATCACTTATGCAAGAATGTTGGCAGATAAAGTTTATAATTATGCTTTAAATCATAAACATAAACTTGGAGTTGATATTAAAACTCAAGTTACTATTGATTATGGTACAAAAGAGAATTTTGAGAATTGTAAACCTCAAAAGATTCATACAATCGTTGTTAGTGCACCTTCAGTTGAAGGTATGCCAATAGAAGAAGTTAGAGAGTTAATCCAAGGTCTTATTGATGATACTGGATTACCAACTGATATGTATGACAAAGATAAAACAATTATTCATATTAATCCAACAGGAAGATATGTAAACCATTCTTCTTTACACGATAGTGGATTAACGGGAAGAAAACTTATTGTTGATTCATTTGGAGGATATTCACCAATTGGTGGTGGAGCTCAATCTTCAAAAGATTATACAAAAGTTGATAGATCTGGACTTTATGCTGCAAGATGGATTGCAAAAAATATTGTTGCAGCAGGACTTGCTTCAAAAGCAGTTGTACAAATATCTTATGCAATTGGTGTTGCTAGACCAACTTCTGTTGCAGTTGATACTATGGGTACATATACAAAAATTGATGATGACAAGTTATCACAATTTGTAATGGATGAATATCCATTAACTCCAAGATGGATTACTGAGCAGTTCAACCTTGATAACCCTTCTGAAGAAACATTCCTTTATGCGGATGTTGCTGCAAGAGGACAAGTTGGACAAAGTGATTATCCTTGGGAAAAACTTGATCAAGTAGAAAAATTTAAAAGCTTAGTTTAGAGGTATATATAATGGATTTAAAAAACTTATTTAGTAAGATTACATTTGATAGTGGGAATAAAGAACAACCTACAAAAGGTGATGCACCAACACACTGGATTAAGTGTCCAGAGTGTTCTGCATTGATGTTCTTTAAAGAGGTTGAAAACCAAAACAATATTTGTCCTAAGTGTAATTTTCATATGAGAATTGGTGCAAAAAGAAGAATTGAAATTTTAGCAGACAGTGATTCTTTTGTTGAATATGATTCTGATTTAAAACCTATAGATCCATTAAAGTTTGTAGATAAAAAATCTTATAAAAAAAGAGTTGATGAAGCTTACAAAAAAACAGGAAGAAACTCAGCAGTTGTTAGTGGTGAGTGTACAATAAATGAAGTTCCTGTTCAAATTGTTGTATTTGATTTCGCTTTTATGGGTGGAAGTTTAGGTTCTGTTGAGGGTGAAAAAATTGTTAGAGCTGTTGATAGAGCTATTCAAAATCATCAGGGTCTAATTATTGTTTCTGCTTCAGGAGGAGCAAGAATGCAAGAATCAACTTTCTCTTTAATGCAAATGGCTAAAACTTCTGCAGCACTTAAAAGAATGGATAAACTTAAACTTCCTTTCATCTCTGTATTAACAGACCCAACTATGGGTGGAGTTTCTGCATCATTTGCATTTTTAGGTGATATTATCATGGCAGAACCAGGTGCATTAGTAGGATTTGCAGGACAAAGAGTTATTAAGCAAACTATTGGGGCAGATTTACCTGAAGGTTTCCAAAGAGCAGAATTTTTACTTGAAAAAGGTTCAATTGATATGGTTGTTAATAGAAGTGAGATGAAAAAGACTCTTTCTGATTTATTAACAATGTTTCAAAAAGATACTAACGTTAGTTAATTAAAGGTGGAGTTTTTACTCCATCACTTAAATTTATGGCAAAAATTAATATTTATGCAATTGTAAAACCATCGAAAGATGAGTTTGATAAACTTTCAAATGATTTTATAAAAATGTGCTCAAAATTTGCAAAAGTTGAAGTTCATAGTGTATTTAATAAAAATATAGCAAAAGCTCAAACAATAGGTGAAAAAGAAGCACAAAAGTCTTATACAGAGGCATTTGAACCACATATGAAAGGTTTTTGTATAGCTTTAGACGTATTAGGTAAAAAAATTGATAGTTTTAAATTTTCAGAAATAATTACAACCCATAGTGAAATAAATTTTTTTATAGGTGGAGCTTATGGTTTTGAAAGAAGTTTTTTAGATAAATGCGACATTTCAATAAGCCTTAGTGCACTAACTATGGCTCATAAAGTAGTGACACTTGTATTACTTGAACAAATATTTAGAGGTTTAGCAATAAAAAATAACCATCCGTATCATAAATAATTTATAAATTTTTGTGTATAATTGCAAAATTTTTTTAATAGGGTATAATATGGCTAACACTAAACAGATAGAAGAATTAAAAAATATCTTGCTTGAGAGAAAAGATAAAATTACTAAAAATATTCAGGGGAGTAGAGATAGTATAGATTCTTTAAAAGATTCTGAGTGCAAAGATGAGTATGATTATGCAGAAGTTTCTAGTGATTCATTCAAAGAGGGAATAATTGCTAATCAACAAATTACAGAACTTAAAGAGATTGAAGACGCTCTTAAAAGAATAGAAAAAGGTACATATGGTATTTGTGAAATGTGTGATGAATCAATCGCTATTGGAAGATTAAGAGCAAAACCATTTGCAAAATTTTGTACACCTTGTAGAGAGATTTACGAAGTAGAACAATAAAAAATTAAAAGGATTAGATGTGGGACTTAAATCATATATTGGCTTTTCTTTATTATTTATATTAATATTAGGATTAGCTATTTTTAGTATGGAAGCAGGGGATTATGAATTAAAAGTTTTTGATTTTTCATTAAACTTGCCAATTGTAATATGGTTCTTATTACCTGTTGTTGTACTTTTTGTATTAAGCCTTCTACATCTACTTTTTTACAGTACTGTAAATTACTGTAAACAAAAAGCTTTTCTAAAAGATGAATCAACTATTGTTACATCTGTAAAAAATTTTTTATTACAAAAAGATGAAAAATGTAAATTAAAAACATCTGGGTATAAAAATATTTTTAAAATATTAAATCAATTAAAACTTGATGTAAAAGACAATACTTTTACTTCAACTAATGAAGAATTAAATCAAACAGTTTCTTATATTAAAGATATAAAAGCTGGAAAATATGTAAGTGAAAAGAATCTTAAATTAGATAATAATTCTGAGCTTGCAAAAATAAATCTTATTAACAAGATAAATGACCAAGTTGATTTTTCATTGGATCTTTTAAAAAAAGTTGATGGATATTCAGAAGATGTGATTAAAATAGCATTTTTTAATGTTTTAGAAAATAAAGCAATGACAACAATCAAAAAAGTTTATACAAATGTAAATCTTGATAGAGAGATGGCATACAAACTTTTTTTAAAAGATGTTGATAATATTGAATTTGGATTATCAAAAGAAGAGATTCTTAAAATTACAAAATCTTTAAACTATTCAAAAAATGAGTATATAAATTTAGCTAAACTTTACAAAGCTGTATTAAGTCCAGATAAATTAATAGAATTATTTGAATTGATTTCAAATGAAGTTGAAGAAGCTGTTGATGCAAACTTATATGTTCTATGTGAATTAGAAATGATTGACAAAGTAAGAGAAATATTAAGTGGTTATGATAACAATGAATTAGTTGCTTTTAGAGCTTTAATAGATTTAAAAGAAGCTGGAAAGCAATACTCTCTAGACGAAATCTCATATAATAATTAATGAAAAATAAAATAGATTTTAGCCAGCCACTTATGGTGCTGGCTCCACTTGCAGGATATACAGACTTACCATTCCGTTCTGTTGTTAAAAAATTTGGTGCAGATATTACAATCTCTGAGATGATATCTTCTAATGCTTTAGTTTATAAATCAGAAAAAACTAGAAAAATGATTGAAAAAGCACCAAGTGAAGATCCATATATTGTGCAAATAGCAGGAAATAAAACTGAACTAGTTAGAGATGCTGTTGAAATTTTAAATGATATTGACGGAATTGATGGAATAGATTTAAATTGTGGGTGTCCTGCTCCAAAAGTATTTAATCATGGTTCTGGTTCAAATCTTTTAGGGGATTTAAAAAAACTTGAAGAGATTTTATCAACAGTAAAAAAATACAATAAAAAACAATATACAACTGCAAAAGTTAGAATTGGTGTAAATGAAAAAATTCCTGTTGAAATAGCAAAAGTTGTTGAAGCTTGTGGTGTTGATTATATTGCAGTTCATGGAAGAACAAGAGCTGGAAAATATAAAGCTCCTGTTGATTATGATGCAATTAAAATGATGAAAGAAGCTGTATCTATCCCTGTTATTGCTAATGGAGATATTAAAGATTATGACAAAGCTAAAGAGGTATTAAATTATACAAATGCTGATGGCGTAATGATAGGTCGTGCAGCAATTGGGAAACCATGGATTTTTTATCAGCTTAAACATGGAATTGAAAATATCAGTGAAGAGAAAAAAAGAGAGATTATCTTAGAACATTTTGATGCAGTGTTAAAATTTCATGGACAACATGGTGCAATTATGTTTAGAAAACTTTTACATTCTTACTCTAAAGGCTACAAAGGTGCAGCTGAATTTAGAGATATTATAAATCGTGTATCAGAAGCAGATGTTATGCGAGATATGATAGAAAACTTTTTTTAAAAACTTTTTAGATAAAATATTAAACTTTTTGCAAAGGATAATATTTGTCGGACTACTATTACGAATTAATAATTAAACCTTCAGGAAATTACGAAGTCTTTCTTGATCTTTTAAACTCATTAGTTAATGATGCTATTGAGGAGAGTGATGATTCAATCATCGCTAGAAGTGAAGAAGACTTAAGTGATATCGAATATGGAATAAACGAATTTTCCAAAGCTGTTGGTATTGAGTGTGAAACAATATTATCGAAAAAGAAAAATATTGATTGGATAAAACAATATCAAGATTCAGTAAAAGCTGTAGAAGTTGGAAAATTTTATGTTAGACCCTCTTGGGAATCAGTAAAAGAGGATAAAATAAATATCATTATTGATCCTGCCTTATCGTTTGGTTCAGGTCATCACGAAACTACTTCAAGTTGTTTAGAAGCTATAAGCGAGTTTGTTGAAAAAGATGATGAAGTGCTAGATGTTGGTACTGGAAGTGGTATCTTAGCTATTGGTGCATCAAAACTTGGTGCAGTTGTTGATATTTGTGATACAGATGAAGTTTGTATAAAAGATACAAAAACAAATTATAATTTAAATAATGCTATATTTAACAACTCTTGGATAGGAAGTGTAAATAAAGCTGAAAAAAAATATGATTTAGTGATAGCAAATATTGTAGCTGACGTTTTGGTATTTATTGCGTCAGATTTAAAGAAATGCTTAAAAGAAGATGGTATTTTAATAATATCAGGGATATTGGATAAACATATTGATAAGGTTTTAAGAAAATTTCAAGATGTGAAACAGTTAAAAGTAATTCATAAAAATGAATGGGTAACTGTAGTATTTAAAAAATAAAGGGAGTAAGATTTATATGAGTGATAAAAACAATAAAAATGGTGGAGATAATAACAACAACTTTTTTAACAACAATCCACTTTTAGTTTTTGTAATTTTTTCAATAGTTACAATTTTTGTTTTTAAGGCTGTATTTCCAGAAGGAAACGGCCAATCAATAATGGGACAAAATTCAAGTATGTCTAGTTTTGGTCAAACAAAAAACAAAACAGTACCATATTCTGATTTGAAAAAATTAATTAATAATGGTGGAATAGAGTATGTTGGTATAGGTAATACTCAAATAAAAGCAGTAGGTAAGCCTTCAGGTGGACAAGTTACTACCTATACAGCTAGAAGAGTAGTACCAGATGATACTTTAATTCCAAGCTTAGAAGAAAAGGGTATTGCATATGGTGGAATCAATGAAGAGAATCTAATTGCAGATATTCTTTTTGGTTGGGTTTTACCAATTTTTATTTTCTTTGCAATTTGGATGTTCCTAGCTAGAAGAATGTCAAAATCTATGGGTGGAGGTTCAGGAGGAATTCTTGGAATCGGAAGCTCTAAAAAAATGATTAATTCTGAAAAACCAAATGTTACTTTTGATGATATGGCAGGAAATCATGAAGCAAAAGAGGAAGTTCAAGAAGTTGTTGATTTCCTTTCAGCTCCAGAAAGATATATTAAACTTGGTGCACAAATTCCAAAAGGTGTATTATTAGTAGGACCTCCGGGTACAGGTAAAACTTTACTTGCAAAAGCAGTTGCAGGAGAGGCTGACGTACAGTTCTTATCAGTTTCAGGTTCAGCTTTTATTGAGATGTTTGTTGGGGTTGGGGCTAGTAGAGTTAGAGACCTTTTTGAACAAGCAAAAAAAGTAGCACCTGCAATTATCTTTATTGATGAGATTGATGCTATTGGTAAAAGTAGAGCTTCAGGTGGTCCAATGGGTGGAAATGATGAAAGAGAACAAACTCTAAACCAACTTTTAGCTGAAATGGATGGGTTCTCAACTGAATCAGCACCTGTTATTGTACTTGCTGCTACAAATAGACCAGAAGTTTTAGACCCAGCGCTATTAAGACCAGGAAGATTTGATAGACAAGTTCTTGTTGATAAACCTGATTTTGAAGGTAGAAAAGAGATTTTAAATGTACATATTAAAAATGTTAAATTAGGAAAAGATGTAGATTTAGAAGAGGTTGCTAGAATGACAGCTGGACTTGCAGGTGCAGATTTAGCGAATATTGTAAATGAAGCTGCATTATTAGCAGGTAGGGCTTCAAAAGAAGAAGTAAATTATGAAGATTTCAAAGAAGCTGTTGAGAGACAAATTGCAGGACTTGAAAAGAAATCAAGAAGAATCTCTCCAAAAGAGAGAAAAATTGTTGCTTACCATGAATCTGGACATGCAGTAATTGCGGAGATTACAAAAGGTGCTAAAAAAGTAAATAAAGTATCTATTGTACCAAGAGGACTTGCAGCACTTGGTTATACTTTAAATACACCAGAAGAAAACAAATACTTAATGCAAAAACATGAGCTTATAGCTGAAGTTGATGTTTTATTAGGTGGACGTGCTGCTGAGCAAGTATTTATTGGCGAAATTTCAACAGGTGCTGGAAATGACCTTGAAAGAGCAACTGATATTATAAAATCTATGGCAACTATATATGGTATGAGTGATATTGCAGGTCTAATGGTTTTAGAAAAAAGACAAAACCAATTCTTAGGTGGACAAACTCAAAAAGACTTCTCTGATGAGATGGCAAAAAATCTTGATGAATATGTTAAAAATGTTTTAAATGAAAGATATGAAGCTGTATTAAAAGCATTAGAAGATAACAAAGATGCAATAGAAGAGATGACAAAAGAGCTTCTTGATGTTGAAGTTATTACAGGTCAAAGAGTAAGAGATATCATTAAAGATCATGGTGGAGAAGTATTTGAAGAAGAGGATTTACATACAGAAGCATTAAATGAAGAGGAAAACTCTGAAGATGTAACTGAAGAATCTGAAACTGAAACAACTGAAGAGTCTTCAACTGAAGTTAATGAAGAAAACTCAACAAAAGATGAAGAGATTTCATCAAATGAAGATGAGATAAAAGAAGACAAAAAAGACTAATCATGTATGATAGTTTTGTTGCAAAAGAGGGTAAAGGAAAGATTCAAATACTATTTTTATTATTAGTATTTTTCTATATAATAGATTGTGAATTTTTATCATTTATATCTTTTGTAGCACTACTATTTACAATATATATCTACAGGTTTAAGTTTGTAGATATAACTACTTTGAAAATTGATGAGATATATTCTCCTATAGATGGTGAAATCGTATCTATTGATACTAATGGGTTCAAAAAAAGTATAACTATTGATGTTTCTATTTTAGATACTCATATTTTAAGAAGCTTAGATACATCAAAAGTACAATTTATTTCTAAAAAAGGAACAAATCTACCTTTAGGTTCATACAAAGCAAAAAAACTTAATGAAACTCTTGAAATCAAATATGAAAATATGAAGATGAAATTAATCTCGTCTTTATTTAATCCCACTTTAGATTTTCACAAAAAAGAAACTTATAAAAAAGGTGAAAAAATAACTATATTTATCCATGGGCAAATAATTATTGATTTTGAATCAAACCTTGAAATTAATGTTTCAGTACATGATAAAGTAATATCTGGGAAAACTGTTATTGCTAAAAAATTAAAAAACTCTTGACAAACAATATTTAAATATATATAATACACCACTAATTTAATAGGAGAGTCTAATGAAAATATTTGATTTTTTCAACAACCATTTCATAAAAAGTGTTAACACTCTTCTGCTTCTTACAAAATCACTCTAATATTTAAACAATAAATAACAAAAATCACAACTTAAGAATATAGGTTTACTTTTTTTACAATAAAAAAAAGGTATAATATGTCACTTTACAAGGGTAATAAAATGGATAATAATAAAATATACGTATTTGATACAACATTAAGAGATGGAGAACAATCTCCTGGCTGTTCAATGAACACAGAAGAGAAGATTAAAGTTGCTTTACAATTAGAAAAATTGGGTGTAGATGTCATAGAAGCAGGTTTTGCGGCTGCAAGTCCAGGAGACTTTGATGCAGTTAGCAGAATTGCAGAAGTTGTTAAAAAATCAAGTATCTGTTCTTTGAGTAGAGCAGTTGAAAATGATATTAAACAAGCTGGTTTAGCGGTACAAAATGCTCCTTTACATAGAATTCATACCTTTATTGCTACTTCACCAATTCATATGAAATATAAATTAAAAATGAGTGAAGATGAAGTTATCAAAAGAGCAATTCATGCTGTAGAATATGCAAAAACATTTGTTGATGATGTTGAGTTTTCTTTAGAAGATGCAGGAAGATCTGAAATCTCATTTATGAAAGAGGTTATGGATGCTGTAATTGGTGCAGGTGCATCAACAATTAACTTACCAGATACAGTTGGTTACAGATTACCAACAGAATTAGGTGCAATGGTTAAAGAGTTATCTGAATTTGCAGGAGATAGAGCTAGAATCTCTGTACACAATCACAATGACTTAGGATTAGCAACAGCTAATACTTTAGCAGCAGTTATGAATGGTGCAAGACAAATTGAGGTTACAATAAATGGTTTAGGTGAAAGAGCAGGAAACTCAGCTTTAGAAGAAGCAGTTATGGCTATAAAAACAAGAAAAGATGCATTTGGTGGATTATACACAGATATTAATACACCTGAGATCTACCCCACTTCAAGATTAGTTGCAACTATTACAGGTGTTGAACCACAACAAAACAAAGCAATTGTTGGTAAAAATGCTTTTGCTCACGAAAGTGGAATTCACCAAGATGGTGTTTTAAAACATCAAGAAACATATGAGATTATGAAACCTGAAGATGTAGGTGTATTTAAAGATTCTACATTAATTTTAGGAAAACACAGTGGTAGAGCTGCATTTAGAGATAAAATTAACCAATTAGGTTTTGATAAAGTTTCAGAAGAAGAATTAAACGCAGTATTTGAAAAATTTAAAGTTTTAGCAGATAAGAAAAAAGATGTTACAGATGATGATGTAAGAATGTTAATCACAGATGAAGCATTAAACTCTGACAAAACTTATGAGTTAGTTGGATTACAAATCTCAGATTGTTCAAATGGTATGCCAATGGCAGCTGTAACTATTAAGTACAAAGATCAAATTATGCAAGATGCAAATATTGGTGATGGTACAATGGATGCAATCTTTAAAACAATAGATAGATTAACAGGTTATGATGGTCAATTAAAAGATTATAAAGTTTTATCAGTAACAGAAGGTAAAGATGCCTTAGCAAAAGTTACAACAAGAGTTTCTTTTGATGATAAATCACCAGAGTTTGTTGGTCATGGTTTAAGTATTGATACTATGTTAGCAACAGCAAGAGCTTATGTTGGTGCAGTTAATTCTTATCTTTCTCAAAAAGAGAGATTAGCAAAAAAGACTGAGCATCAAGTATAAAGTACAAGGGATTCTTCCCTTGGCATAAATATATGAAAAATATTATAGTAAATGGCTTTTATAAATTAGACTCTTCACTTAAGTATACTTCTTTTAAAGAATTTACAAGAAATATACTTGAAAACAATCACTACAAATATAAAAAATATTTCGATTTCTGTATGATTTTTTTGGTTTTAAGTACCATTGGAATTTTAATCTATGAAGTAAATCATACAAAAGTTGAAGTGTTAAATACTTATGAATATTTTGCAATAGTTATATTTCTTTTTGAATGGATAGGAAGACTCTGGGTTTATAGTGATGTAAGAAAAAGAGTAATTTTAGATTATGAAGAATCACTTTTTTTAGCAAAAGATTATAAGTTGTCGAAATCTTTAAAAAAGGCTTTTAAAGAGAAACTTGAATTTATCTTTTCACCTATGTCAATTATAGATTTATTGGCAATCCTGCCAGCATATAGACCTCTTAGAGTTTTAAGAATATTTTTACTATTTAGATTATTTAAAATTATCAGATACACAAGTTCTTTAAAAGAGTTTTTAAATATTTTTGTTGAAAGAAAATTTGAATTATATACTTTAGCAATCCTAAGTGGTATTGTTATATTTTTTGGTTCAACAATTATGTTTGTATATGAGGGACCAGAAGGTGTAAATGACAAAGTAAATCATTTTTTTGATGCAGTTTATTGGTCACTAATTACAATCTCAACGGTTGGTTATGGAGATATTGTTCCTATTACTCCTGAAGGAAAATTTGTAACTTTAATACTTGTTATAAATGGTTTTTTAGTTATTGCTTTTAGTACCTCAATTGTTACAACTGCTTTAGCCCAAAGAATGGAAACTATAAAAAAGAATAGAGTTAAAAATGAAGTTAACAAGTTAGAAGAGTTTGTAATTATTTGTGGTTACGATATTATGGCAAAAAATCTAGTAAGGGAACTTACAAAACATAAGAAAAAAGTTTTAATAATAGATGATGATGAAAATAGTATAAATTTAGCTCAAAATGACAATCTATTAGCAATCTTAGATGATCCTACAAATATGGATTTTCTAAAAAAAGTGGGTGTAGGTGAGGGTGCTTCTACTATTATTACTTTAAGTGAAGATGATGCTACCAATCTTTCAATAGTTTTAGGAGCTAGAGCATTAGATAGCAATATAAAAATTATAACCCTAGTAAATGACCCCGAAGTAGAAAATAAATTAAAACTTGCAGGAGCAGATTTTACAATAAATTCAAATGAGATAAGTGCTTATGTTGCGGGGGAATATATAGGACAGCCTGTTGCTTTTGAAGCAGTAGATGGTATTTTATTAAATGATGAAATCTCTGCAGAAGTTGATGAGATAGAAATTGTAGAAGAGATGAATATTTTAAACAAAGATATAAATTTGATAAACTTTGAAAACTATAATTTAACTCTAATTGGTATAATAAATAATTCAAATAAATATGAATTTATATTTAATCCTGTAAATATAAACTACACATTAAAACAAAAAGATATATTAATTGTAATTGGCTTTAAAGAATCACTAAAAGAGTTAAGAAGTGATTTATTAACAAAAGATTTTTAAAAGAGAAAAATGAAAAAAAGTGTTGTAATCTACGGATATTCCATATTAGGCTCTAAAATAGCAAAAGTGCTAGATGAAAAGGGTTATAAAGTCATTGTAATAAGTTTTGTAGATGAACAAGTTATAAAAGCAAAAAAAGATGGATATGAAGTTATAAATTCAACACTTCTAAATGATGATGAACTATTAGAAATAGGAATAGGAAAAGATGTTGATTCTTTATTTTGTGTAAGTAACAGTAATAAAAATAATCTATTTGTTACCTTGTCCGCTAGAAATTTAGATAAAAATTTAAAAATTATTTCAACTTCAAAAACAAAAGCAGAAGCAAAAAAATTACTTATAGCAGGAGCAACAAAAGTTTTAAATCCAAATGAACTTACTGCACAAAGAATATATAGATATATGACTAAGCCTCTTATGTTAAAAGTTTTAGATGAGATATTATTTAGTAAATCAGATTTAAATATTTCAGAAATTTATATAAATAAAGAATCTATGTTAAATGGAAAATTTTTAAAAGATATAACTATTCATAAAAAATACAATATTTTACTTATTGGGATTATGGATAAAGAGTTGGGAGAACAATTTATCTTTAATACAAAAGGGATAAATCATAAAATTGACGAAGGAGATATATTGGTTGTGGTTGGGCAAAATGCCGAGTTAGTTGAGTTTAGAGAGTATATAGGAGGAGTTGGCGCATGATGCAATTTAACTTTTTTTTGAAGTTACTAAGAGAGTCGTTTAGGGATTTATTACCAATTATAATAGTAATTTTATTTTTTCAATTAGCTATTATTCAAGCAGTACCAGATGGATGGGTATCTACTACTATTGGTTTAGGTATAGTAGGAGTTGGGCTTGCTATTTTTTTACAAGGTCTGGAAATAGGAATATTCCCTGTTGGAGAAGGTTTAGCTAGAGATTTTGCAAAAAATGGTTCTATGGCTTGGGTATTATTTTTTGGTTTTTTAATTGGATTTGGTACAACAATAGCTGAACCAGCCCTAGCTGTAATTGCTGATAAAGCAGCATCTATCTCTAGTGGTAGAATTGATGCAACAATATTAAGGTTGGTTGTTGCAGGTTCTGTTGGTTTTGCAATACTTCTTGGGGTATTTAGAATCTATAAAGGTCATGGTATACACTACTATATTATGGCAGGATATATTCTAGTTGTTGGTGTAACTTTTTTTGCTCCTCAAGAGATTATTGGATTAGCATATGATTTAGGTGGAGTAACTACTTCAACTGTAACTGTACCTTTAGTTGCTGCATTAGGAATTGGTTTAGCATCTTCAATTAAAGGGAGAAATCCTGTAATTGATGGATTTGGTCTTATTGCTTTTGCTTCATTAACACCAATGATTTTTGTACAAATCTATGGAATTGCTGTTTATAATCTAGTTGAAGCAAAAGAGGTAGCACAAGTAGTTGTTGAAGCTAATGTATCTGTATCTACAACTATCACTATTGAATCTGTTCTTCATGGTTTAGGTTCAGTTGTTAAAGATGTTGCGCCTATTTTATTAATTATTCTATTTTTCCAATATGGAGTGATTAAAAAAAGAATTGACAATCTAAAAACAGTAATTTTTGGATTTGTATTAGTAGTTGTTGGTTTATATGCTTTTATTCTTGGTTTAGAAATGGGGTTATTTACTCTTGGTGAAACTATGGCATATCAACTTACTAAAAGGGATTCAGTTTTTGTAATTTATGCTTTTGCGTTTGCTATTGGTTTTTCTACAACTATGGCAGAGCCAGCTCTTATGGCAATTGCAAAAAAAGCAAAAGAGATAAGTGATGGTAAAATCAATGATTTTGCCTTAAGAATCTTTGTTGCCTTTGGTGTTGCAATTGGTATTGC
Source organism: Halarcobacter sp. (assembly GCF_963675975.1). NCBI lineage: Bacteria > Pseudomonadati > Campylobacterota > Epsilonproteobacteria > Campylobacterales > Arcobacteraceae > Halarcobacter > Halarcobacter sp. Next base: position 1,383,290 of record NZ_OY780939.1, read on the forward strand.
CCTTGGAGCATTTAGGATTGTAGATGGTGGACATATTCATTACTATATTATATTTGGATATATATTAGTTATTACCTTAACTTGGGTTGCTCCAAAATATATTATTCCAATAGCCTATGATAGTGGTGGGGTTACAACTTCAACTGTAACAGTTCCTTTAGTAGCAGCTCTTGGTATTGGACTAGCAACAAATATTGAAGGAAGAAGCCCTTTAATTGACGGATTTGGACTTATTGCTTTTGCTTCATTATTTCCAATGATTACAGTTATGCTTTATGGTATTATTATTGAAAAACTTGGTGTTAAATCAGATACTGAAATTGAAGCTGCAAATATTTTAAGAGATGCATTAATTGATGCAGAAAATATGGATTTAGCTACTGTGAATATAGATGGAAGTGATAGAAGACACTCTTTACCTATGGACTTTTCAGCTGTGGTTATAATTGTACCAAATGATAAAAAAGTTGATGCAATACAAGCAGCTAATAAAGCAGGAGCTCCTGGGGTTACTGTTCTTAGAGCAGATGGAATTGGACTTGGTCAAATGGATAACTACTATAGACCATCTTTTGAAGCAAATCAGGTTGTATTATTATTCCTATTACCTCAAAGTTTAGTTAATCCAGTTATAAAATCTATTATTCATACACTTCACTTAACAACTACAGGAAAAGGTATAGCTTTTGCTTTCCCATTATCACACATGAAAGGGATTAGTTTAAGTAGACATGATATTTTTGTAAATAGAAAAGATCATAAAAATCCTGAAAACAACACAGAGAAGTTAATAAAAGAGGAAGAGGAAAAATTAACTTCAAAAATTGTGGAACCAGTTTTAAATGATTCAGATAAAGAGTAAAGAGGAGATAGAAAATATTATTAATACAGGTAATCCTGTATTAATATATTTTTCTGGGGAAAATTGTTCTGTTTGCAAAGCTTTGAAACCAAAAGTTGAAAGTGCAATTGTAGAAAATTTTTCACAAATGGAAAATTATGAAGTAAAAGCTGATGTTTATAAAGAGATAGCAAGCAATTTTTCGGTATTTTCTATTCCTACTATATTAGTTTTTTTTGATTCAAAAGAGTTTTTTAGGAAGAGTAGAAATATCTCTATACAAGCTTTTATTGAAGAACTAAAAAGACCATATTCACTTTTTGTAGATTAGGAAGATTATGAAAGCAAATATTATTATATTAGCTATTATTTTTATAGCAATGCAATTTTTTACAATAGATAAAACAAATGAAACTACACCTAAAGAGTTAGAGATGAAAATGCCAGAGAATATCTCAACTTTAGTTAAAACAGCATGTTATGATTGCCATTCAAATGAAGTAAAATGGCCTTGGTATTCTAATATTGCACCATTTTCTTGGGTTATAAATACCCATGTAAAAGATGGAAGAAAAGCTTTAAACTTCTCTGAATGGGAAAACTATACAAAAGAAGAAAAAGAGAAAAAAATAAAAGAGATATTTAGAACTGCATATGCAGCAATGCCCCTAAGAAGTTATCTTTGGGTACATAATGAAGCAGATTTAACTATGGAACAAAGAAAAATGATAAGAGATTGGACAGGAGTTAGAAGATAGTTTTGAGAGAAGAAGTTCAGGAATTATTAGACGATAAAAAAACACTACTTACTGTTACTTATTTTAAACTTCAAAAAATGTTCGAAGAGAAGTATGGAAAAAATACTGTAGTTCTGATGGAAATTGGTACTTTTTTTGAAGTTTATGAAGTAAATAATGATGATGAACAAATAGGAAAAGCAAAAGAGATTGCTGAACTATTAAATATTCAACTAACTAGAAAAAACAAATCTATTTTAGAAAACTCAAAAGAAAATCCAATTATGGCAGGTGTACCTGCAATCTCTTTAGAAAAACATTTAGCAAGAATAATATCTGAACAAAAATATACAGTAGTAATAATAAGACAAAAGGGTTTACCTCCAAAGGTTACTAGATACTTAGATACTGTTGTAAGTCCAGGAACAAACTTTGATTTTGTAATTGACCAAGATGAAAACAATATCACTTCATTAGTAATTGATGAGATAAAAGGTATCTATTTAGTTGGTTATTCTGCTATTGATGTTACTACAGGAAAATGTTTTTATAATGAAATACATGGAACAAGTGAAGATAAATTTTTTGCTTTAGATGAAGTGTTTAATTATATGAATATGCACAAAACAAATGAGATAGTGGTAACTTTTAAAGATAAGAATATAAATCAAAAAGAGGTAGTGGATTATCTTGAACTAAAATTAAAAACGTTTCATATAGGTAATTTTATTCCAAAAATCACTTATCAAAATGAATTATTTAAAAATGTATTTAATATAGAATCACTACTTACAGCAATTGAGCATCTTGATATGGAAAGAGTACCTTTAAGCTCTGAGTCTTTGGCTATATTAATCGATTTTGTAATAGGACATGATTCAAATATTGTTCAAAAACTATCTTTTCCTGTTAAACTTGATGTTAGTAAATATATCTATTTGGGAAATAATGCCTTAGAGCAATTAAATATAATAGAAACAACACACAATCCAAGTTTGATTAAACTTATAAATAATACTTCAACAGCTATGGGAAAAAGACTTTTAAAAGAAAGACTTACCCATCCTATAAAAGAGAGTAAAGAGTTATTAAGAAGATTTGCTTTATCAAAAGAGTTGTTTGATTATCACGCACCAATTGAAAATGAGTTGGCAAATATTTATGATATAGAAAGACTTACAAGAAGAATAAAACTAAATAGACTTCATCCTTTTGAGTTAAACTATTTATATGATTCTTTATTGAGTATTAAAGAAGTAGTTACATTTATGGAAAACTACAAATTTATAACTCCCCCTTGCTCCCTTGCCCAACTTCAAATGTTTATTGACTCTATTGAGTCTACTTTTGATTTAAGTATATCTGGTAAATTTATGCTAAAAGATGTTGAGTGTAATATGGTTTGTGATGGAATAAATCATCAAATAGATGAATTAAACAAAGAGAATGAAGAACTTTATACAAAACTTGAATTTCTAAAAAATCATATTTTAACATTTTTAGGAAACACTGATGGAAACTATGTTTCTATTCAAAGATTAGATAAAGAAGGCTTTTTCTTAAGTCTTACAAAAAATAGATATAATTCAATAAAAGATGAACTTTTAAATTCCCATTTAATAGTAGATGATGAGTTGCTATTGTTTAAAGATTTTAATATAAAAGTTCAAACAACAAGTGTAAAAATCTCTTGTAGTTTAAGTGATACAATCTCTGATAAATATGTACATAATCTAAGAAAAATCATAGAATTAAATAAATTGGTATTTAAAGAAAAGCTATTAGAGTTTGAAAAAAAGTTTGCAACACTTTTAGAGGATTTAGTACAGTTTATTGCTGAGGTTGATTTAACAGTTTCAAATATTAAAACAGCAAAAAAATACAACTATGTAGCTCCTAAGATAGTTAAAACAAAAGATGACGAAAACTTTTTAGAGATAATAGATTTAAGACACCCAATTATTGAAGCAAATGAAGAGCAGGGGATTTATGTACCAAATGATATTATTTTAGGAGAACTTTCTTTATCAAAAGAGGAACATAAAAATAATGTAATAATAAAAAACTCAAACCCTATAAATATGTTTGATAATAAGATGCATGGTATTTTACTTTACGGTATCAACTCTTCAGGAAAATCTTCACTTATGAAATCAATTGGAATCGCAGTTATTTTAGCCCAAGCAGGATTTTATGTACCTTGTAAATCTATGAGATTTTCTATTTTTGATTCAGTATTTACTAGAATTAGTGGTGCTGATAATATAGCAAAAGGGCTTTCATCTTTTGCTGTTGAGATGCTTGAATTAAAAAATATCTTTAATAGAGCAACTAAACAATCTTTAGTTTTAGGGGATGAAATATCACATAGTACAGAAACAATGAGTGGATTAAGTATTGTTGCCAGTGCTATTTTAAAATTAGCAAAATTAGAATCTCTTTTTGTATTTGCAACCCACCTTCATCAACTTCCTGAAATAGATGAGATATCAAAACTAAAAAATATCATCTCTTTACATCTATCTGTGATGTATAAAGATGAAGAGGATAAACTTATATTTGATAGAAAACTAAAACATGGAAGTGGTTCTTCTATGTATGGTTTAGAATATGCCAAATCACTTCATATGGATAGGGAGTTTTTAGCAGTTGCAAATGATATTAGAAAAAAACTAACAGATGATTACTCTCCTGTTGAAAGACTTACTCAAAAGAAATCATCTAAATACAATAAAGATGTATTTGTTAGTTCTTGTATTATTTGTGGTAGAGCTTGTGATGATGTACATCATATTAAAGAGCAAGCAAGAGCAAATAAAGATGGCTTTATAGGTCATGTAAATGCAAACCATAAGTATAATCTAATCCCTTTATGTAAAGAACACCATAAGATGGTACACGATGGAACTATAAATGTAAATGGTTTTGTTTCAACTTCAAAAGGTTTGGAATTACATTATACAATGGTAAATGAGGAAAAATAGATAGTTAAATCTCTTAATAGTTATTTATTTCTCCCTTTATCTCAAAAATTGAACCATTATTATATTTATATGTAAATTCACCAAATAACTGATACTTAACAATTGTATTAACTAATTTTAAACCTAAAGTTTTATTAGACAGTTCAAGAAAATCTTTTATCTCTTTTTTCCCATTATCTTTAACTATTATAATAATTTTTTTATTTCTTGGATTTGAGATTATAAGTTCTAATTTATTTTCTTTTTGATTGTTAAAGGCATATTTAAAGGCATTTGTAATTAATTCATTTAAAATAATACCAAGTGGCATAACTGATTGTATATCAAGTTCTAACTCATCAACATTAATAGTCAAATCTAAATTTTTATTTATTGAATAAGAGTTAATTATTGCATTTATTAAATCAGTTACATAATTTTTTAGATTTATTCTATTTAAGTCTTTTGATTCATATATTTTTTGATGAATTAATACCATAGTAAAAATTCTTTCTTGAATATCTTTTAAGGCTTTTTTAGTTTCTTCATCTTTCATATTTAATTCTTGAAGTTGAATCAAGCTTATTGTTAATGTAAGGTTATTTTTTACTCTATGATGAATTTCTCTTAATAATACTTCTTTTTCTTCTAAAGATTTTGAAATTACATTAGTTTTATCTTCTACTCTTTTGTCAAGTATTTTAATATTATTTTCGAAAAAATCTAACATATTATCAAAAGACTCTCCTAAAATTCCAATATCATTATCACCTTTTACATTTGATCTTATATTTCTATTGCCTTTTGTTACTAAGGTTGCTGTTTTTGTAAGTTTATTAATATCTTTTAATATCTTTCCAAAAGATACAATAAAAATTAGAAAACTTAAAAAGATTGCTATTAATGTTTCATTTAGAAAAGATAAATTAGCTTTTGAATTATTAAGTATTTCATCTTTTTCAACAGTATATTCAAGTAAAAAAGATCCTTTACCTACCCATGTATTATTTAAATCAATAATCCAAGTTAGATAACTTTTACCTCCTATTTGATGTTCAATTGGTCCTTTATCTTTTGCCTTTAGTATTTGTTTTATTGATAAATCACCAATAGATATATCTTTTTGTTCAGAAATTCTACTTATATAATAGGACTCTTTTTTAAGAGTTATTTCCTCATTATTCATGTTGGGTTTTATTTTAAATATAGCTTTTTTGGCAGTTTTCAAATTCATATTTGTTAAGGTATTTATTTGTTCTTTTAGATTTAATTTTAAATTTTTACGTTCTTTATTTAATTCTTTAAAATAACATCCAATCGATAAAATTAAATCTTTATTTTGGAATTTGTGATTATAAAATAGATATATAACTTTTCCATTAGTTTTATATTCTTGCCATTTTTCAAACTTTTTATTAATATTCTTTTCAAAAGGATTGATTTTTATTATTTTCTCATATTTAAAGTTATTGCCCGTAAAATTATAAGAACAATAATTTGATATATAATTTTTTTTGAATAAATCAACAATTTTTTGAGGTTTTTTAATATTTTTTATGGATAAATCAAATTGCTTTAACTGCTCTTGTATCTCTATTTTACTTAGTTCCCTTCTGAGATTTGACTGAATTTTTATATAATCAGAGATTACAATAAGTTGTTTTTTCGTATTTAATAAAGTTTTTGTAATAAAATCAAGCTCTTCATTATAATTTTTTTGTTCAATTTTTGGTAAGGTAAGGTAGTTTTTACTAATTATAAATACAATAACAAAAATAAAAAAAGAGATTAATATTTTTGTAGTAAAGGAATAGTATTTAAAGTTTAAATAATTAATCATCTGCTTCTATTAATTTTATTCGATAACCTATCTCATAAATATTCTCAAAAGGGTTTTCACCTAATCTTGATTTTAATCTATAAATTAATGATCGCAATTTGGATAATTCACAAATATCTTCTCTCCAAATATATGTAAAGATAGTTTCGAAACTAACAATTCTACCTGGATTAATTGTAAGTATCTCAAAAAGTTTTGTTTCTATTTTAGTTAAAGGGAATAATTTATCATTAATATAAAACTCTGATGAAAGTTTATTAAATTTCATATTTTTATCTATATATATAAAGTTATCCTCTTTTAATTGTTTATTGATATTTTTTTTATTATTAAAAAAATATTTATGTTTATGTATAGCTGTATTAATTGCAGCTTTTAAATCTATCTCTTTACAAGGCTTAACTAGAAAAGCATAGGGTTCTGCTTCTAATGCTTCGTCTAATATTTTATTACTGCTATAAGAAGTTAAAAAAATTATAGGAATATTAAGATTTCTCCAGATGATTTTTGCAACATCAATCCCATTTTTATTTGCATTATTTAAATTTATATCCATCAGAACAATATCTGGATAATTATTTTGAGCACAAAGTATAGCGTTATCTGGGGTTGTAGCTATACTACAAAGTCCATAACCAATTTTTTTTAGATTTGCTTCTACTGCAAGGGCAATAATTGGCTCATCTTCAACAATTAAAATACTTAAATCTTTTTTTATTACTAAATTATTTGACATTTATTTTCCATTTAAAAAATGATTCTAACAAAAATATTTTTAATACAACATTAATTTTGATAATAGTTATTAGAATTATTTTTCCGTCATTTTTCATCGATATAATTAATTTATCAAAAAAAGGAGAGTTTATGGAAATAAAAAAGATTAGTTTATCTTTAGCTGTAATACTAAGTACTACTTTATTTGCAAATGATGAATCTGCAAAATTAAGTGAAGTAACTGTTGTGAGTGCATCAGGGTTTGAGCAAAATATAAAAGATGCACCAGCTACTATATCAGTGATATCAGCAGAGGAGATTAAAAATAAATCTTATTCAGATATTAGTGATGTGTTAAAAAATGTCCCTGGATTATTTATAACAAATGGGGGTTCAAACCAAAGTATTATGATGAGAGGTATGGGGGATGATTATACTTTATTTTTAATTGATGGTAAACCAATGCAAAACGATCAAGCTTTTACACAAAATGGTGGACAAGCTGGTGTTCAAATGAATTTCTTGCCTTCAGTTGATAATATCGAAAGTATAGAAATTATTAGAGGACCTGCCTCGTCACTTTATGGTTCAGATGCAATGGGAGGTGTAGTAAATATTATTACAAAGAAAAAATCAAAAGAAGTATCTGGAAGTGTATCTTTTGAATATTTAATGGCAGATTCAAACAATAAAGTAAATAATGATGGTTTAAACACAAGTTTTACTTTAAGAAGTCCCATAATTGATGATTTTTTATATGCAAATCTAAGTGGTAGTTTTAATTATAACGATGAAAGTGATTATGCAGGTGGTGGTACAGAAAGTACAGGTAGTGATCCTGAATATAAAAACAAAAAATTAGCTACAAGATTTATTATCACACCAAACGATAATAATACTATTGATTTAGAATATATGTATAATAAGCAAGAACGAACACATACACCAGGGAAAAGTTTACCTCTGACACGAACAATTAGAGGAGTAACTTCAGCTACAGAGTTAAGTGAAATTGTTTCTTATAAAGATACTTATTCTATAAGTCATGAATATAAAAACGATGATTTTTTGATAAAGTCATATATAACATATGATGATGCAAAAAATCCTTCAAGAAGGAATACTACAACAGGTAATTACATAATGTCTGATACCCTTGTTGCAAATACACAAGGAACAATATTTTTTGACAATCATATCTTATCTTTAGGGGCTACATATAAAGATGAAACCTATAAAGATGGTGCTACAAACTCAATTAATACTTCAGGTTATACTACAGTAGATAGATACCAGTATTCTTTATTTGCTGAAGATGAGTGGATTTTAACAGATGATTTATCATTATTTTTGAGTGCTAGATATGATGATAATGAAGATTTCGGTTCAAATATTAGTCCTAAATTATATACTGTTTATCATTTAACAGACGAAATCACTTTAAAAGGTGGAGTTACAACTGGATATAAAGCTCCAAATTTAAAACAATCAAGCCAAGATTTCTTAGGTGTTTCAAGGGGTGGAAACTATTTTGGTAACCCAGATTTAGAACCTGAAACAAGTGTATCTTATGAAGCAAGTATATCTTATGACAATGCAGATGACATAAGTGCTAGTTTAACAGTTTATAAAACTGATTTTGAAGATATGATTACAAGATCAGATTATTATGTTTGTCCAAGTGGAACAAATACTTGTAATTACAATGGTGAAACTTATACTGTATCAAATAGTTATGGTTTTAAAGAGATGATAAATATTGATGAAGCAGAGATTAAAGGTATTGAGTTAACTACAGATTACCAAATTACTCAAGATTTGAAATATAGACATTCATATACTTATACAGATTCTGAACAGAAAACAGGTTCAAGTGCGGGTGAACCTTTAAATGATATTTCAAAACATATGTTCAATGCTGGACTTGATTGGGATATTACTCCAAAACTATTATCTTGGGCACAAGTTAATTATAGAAGTAAAACAATGAGTGAAGAGACACCATCTTATACATTTGCTGATGTTGGTTTAGTTTACAGAATAAAGTCAGATGTAACTCTAAAAGCAGGTGTTTATAATATCACTAATAAAGAAGTTACTTCAGATGAGGGGTACTCTTATGTTCTTGATGGTAGAAGATATAGTTTTGCCATAGATATCAAGTTTTAATTATTTTAAATCAATGCTCAAGTCTTTTGCGAATTTTGACTTGGGCATTGTTTCAAATAAAATTTAGAAAAATAAAATATATAATGGGAATAATATGAATGTTATTAGAATATTAATAGCTGTATTTGGAAGCTATCTTTTTGCTTCTTTAGCCTCTGTTACCTTAACATTTGCCTTGCCTTTTGACAATAAAGCAGAAGCAATTTTACTTGCGACAATGCTTTCTTTTATTATTTGGACTCTTGCAATTATTTATTCATTTAGTAGTGTTTCGGTTAAAAATCTATTTTTACAATTTACTTTTATATGTATTAATTTGTATTTATTTAATGCATGTTTTATGGCAATTAAGGGTGTATGATGGCAACTGGATTTAGATCAAAAATGACTTGGCTTCATACTTGGAGTGGATTAATTCTTGGATGGCTACTTTTTGCAATATTTGTTACAGGTACAAGTGCTTATTATAGAGGAGAGATAACTCTATGGATGAAACCTGAATTACATAAATCACAAGTTTCTGAAAAAACTTTTGAAGTGGCTATTGATAAAGCATTGGAAAGTTCAAAAAAATTTACAAATGTAAATGTTTCTTTACCAAGTAGTCGTACAAATCTAATAAGTATTAGAGAAGATGGTGCTATATTAAAAAAGAATACAAATGAACAAAAAAATGTAAATGCCTCAAAAGATAATAGAGCAGATAACAATACTAGAGGGCAAAGACAATTTGGTAAAAATACACAAAATGTAGATAAAGCTTCACAAAAAAGAAATAAAGGGGAAGCTAGTCAAGGTGGTATAGAACAGAAAAATAGTGGTTCAGCAAAAGCTGCTCAACAAAGAAAAGGTAAGAAAAGAAGAGTCCCACCTAAATATTACGATGCAACAACTGGTGAACTTATAAAAGAGACTACCAATACAGCTGGTGGCAATTTTTTATATAGATTTCATTTTGAGTTATATTCTATTCCAAGAGAAATTGGACGATGGATTGTTGGTATTGCTTCTATTGCAATGTTAGTTGCAATTTTTACGGGAATAATTATACATAAAAGAATATTCAAAGATATATTTACATTTAGAAATAAACATACTACAAGAGGGTGGATGGATGCCCATATTTTACCTGCAGTTGCTTCTATTCCTTTTCTTATAATGATTACTTACTCTGGTCTTTTACTTCTAGGAAATACATTAATGCCTTGGGGTATGAAAATGTATTATGGGGATGATTTCTTAGCTTATAGAAATGATAGAGGTCAAATAGGTAAGTCTTCTCAAAAATTAGAAGAAGTAAAAAAATCTATTAAATCTGATGTCTTAAGTAAGAATTCTAATCAAAAAAATCAAGAATATATAAATGAAAACAGCAATACTAATAGAATTTTAAATGCTAATACTCAAAAATATATTAAAAAATATAACAATAAAAATGCTTATAGAATTTTAAATGCAAGTATGAACAAGAGCATTAATGTTCATAATAAAGCATTTGAATCAAAAGAGATAAAAGAGTTATCAAAAAGTAAACTAATAAATATATTAGATGATGCACAAAAAATTTGGCCAAATAATGTAGGAAGATTTTCTATAAAAAAAGATACTAACAAAAATACAATAGTAGTTGAAGTTAGTCCAAAGAATCCTACAACTTTATTTAGTTTTAAAGGTAGTAGAGAAATGGCAGTTTACAACGGTCTTAGTGGAGAGTTATTAGAAACATCAACCCCTCCTAATGGTGATAGTATTACTGCAAATACAAATATTGCTTTATTCTCTTTGCATCAGGCTTTATTTGCAGATCCTTTTCTTAGATTCATTTTCTTTATAAGTGGATTAATAGGGGTTGTCTTAAGTGGTACAGGACTTATTTTATGGGTTCAAAAAAGAAAGAAAAAAGAACTAACTAGAAATAGTTTTGGATTTAAATTAGTAGATAAATTAAATGTTGGAACAATTATTGGTATATTTATAGCTATAGCAGTTTATTTTATAGTAAATAGAGTTACTACAACATCTAACAAAGAAGAACTTGAAATAGGTGGATTTTTTATTGCTTGGGGATTATCTTATATTTATGCTTTTGTTAGAGATACAAAAAAAGCTTGGTTGGAACAAACAATTATAGCTATTGTTCTTTATGCAATGCTTCCTATTATAAATGCAATTACAACATTTGATAGTTTTTCACAAATCTACTCAAGAGATAATATCTTAATATATTTTGATGTTTTCTTTATTTTTACGGCACTTGTATTTGCTTTAATTGCATTTATTTTAATAAGAAAATCTAGAAAAGGAGTTAAATAATGGTTTCGATGAGTTTGTATTTAACTTATTTAGGATTATTTTTACTCTCTTTAGTTTTAAATAAACACTATAAAGAAGTATTAGGCAAAGATGCAAATAAAATTATAAAACTTGTATGTATTTGGCTAGGTTATCTAATTTTAGCAATCTCTTTATATGCAATAATACAGATTTTTGGTTTATCTTTAGGTATTACATATTGGCTTGGTTTAGTAGGGATAATCATTGTTTTTATTGCAATGATTTATACCTATTATCCAAAATTTATTATAAAGTTATCAGCACTGCTTTTGATAATAACTTTATTTTTTACATTAATATAAAAGGAAAAAAATGAATATTTCAAAAATAGCTTTAGTATCTATTGCTACAGCAGGAAGTTTATTGGCACATGGATTTTGGTTAAACTCTTTTGAGGCAGAATCCCATGGAAGTAGTTTAGTTACAGTTGGTTTCGGAACTGGACATAATTTAACTATTGAGGATTCTGTTTCTGATAGATTAAGTTTAGAATCATTTAATCTGTTAACTCCCGATGGAGAAAAAATTCAACTAAAAAAACCTCTAAAAGGTTTAGATGATATTTATGATAGCGATACAATAAATATTGTTGACAGTAATTTAGCAATGCAAAAAATCAGTTTAAATAAAAAATCGAAAGCGGGTACTTATAGTGTAGAGATGTCTACAAAAACAAATATTTTTACTAAATATATAGATAAAAATGGGAAAAACAGATTTTTTAGAGGTAGTGCAGATAAAGTAAAAAATCCAAAAAAGATTATATCTTCATTGAAAAATACAATTTATGCTAAAACATATTTTGTAAATAAAAAATGGAGTGAACCTAAGCCTGTTGGTCACAAATTGGAGCTTATCCCTATAACAGATATCTCAAAGTTGTATGTTGGAGATAAAATAAAATTCAAAGTATTATTTAAAGGAAAACCTTTAGATAGTGGATTTGTTACGGCAACAAATAGTTTAAGTAAAGGTGATAATGCACTATTCTCAAATATTAGAAAAGGTGAAGCCTCATTTGTCTTAACTAATTTTGGTCAATGGAAATTTGAAATTAATAATAAATCAGAAGAGGGTGATTTAGTAGTTTCTGATACTGCAAGTGCAACTTTAAATATTAAATAATTTAATAGAAGTCTTTAATGGCTTCTGTTAAATATGTAAATAAAATTCTATAAAAACTAAACAAACTAATCACTTACTTTTTTAATTGCAAACTCAGATGATTAATACTTAAAGCAGTAATAATAATTGGTATCATTAATATTGGGTTAAACTTATGTTTAGTTGAGGTTTAAAGTGCTTTAGTAAAATTTTATATATAAAAAAAGGAGTATTAATTGTATAAGGTTTTGTTTTTTCTTTTATTGTATTCAATTGTTTATTCAAATGATTTACAAATATTGAATAAAGATAAAAAAGAGTTAAGGGAGGTTGAAAAAAGAATAATTCAAGAACAATATAAATCATCAAATAATTCTTGGATTGGTGGAGTTGATTTAAGTTCAAGTTTAAATAGAAGTCACTCTTTTTCAACTGAAAGTGATAAGTTTACAAAAAGTGTTTCTATTGGATTTTCACAAAGTTTGTATGAATCAGGTGGAATTGAATTTTCAATAAAAAATGCAAAAGATACTTTAAATGAACAGTTGATTGCATGGGAAAATGAAAATCTAGTTATATTAAAAACAATTTATGAAACATTACTCTCAATAAAAAAATTAAAACTACAAATAGAACAAAATGAATTTACATATAAAAATAAAGAGATTGAATTAGCACTCAAAAAAATTCAATATGAAGCTGGAGATGTGGATATTACTGAACTAAACGATGCAATCATGGCAAAAAATACACAATTTAAAAATAATATTGCTTTAAAAAATTCATTAAAAGATGCATTATATGAATTGTCTAAATATACAGATTTAAAATATGAAGAGATAGAGATACTTGATTTTAAGCCAATTAATAAAGAAGATTTTATAAATAACAGCATAGATTTAAAATATGAAAATGCAAAAATTAATACATTAGATTCAAGTTATAAAGAGTTAAAAAGTTCATATGGACTTCAAGTTAATTTTTCAAGCTCTTTATCTTATTCTGAATCTGATGAACTAAATGAAGACACAAATAGTAGAAATAAATCAGGTTCATTAGGTTTGAACTTTTCATTACCACTTTTTGATGCTACAAAAAAATATGAGTTAGAAAAATCTAGATTAGAAATATTAAAACAAAAAGTTAATCTATCTGATATAAAAAAAGAGTTGCTAAATGAATATGATCAAATCTTAACACAAATCGATACATATGAAAAATACTTTATAACAATAAATGAAAATTTAGAATTATATGAAGATTTGATTTTAATTAATAGCGTCTCAAATTCGGCTGGAATGAGTTCTGATTATGATTTAGAAATACTTAAAAATACAAAAAAAATAAATGAATATGATTTGGAGATAAATGATATAGACATGCAATTACAATACTCAAAATTATATTTTATGACAAAGGTTGATAGCTAATGAAAAATAGTTTAGAAGATGAACTTAACTCTTATTCAAATAAGAGTGGAAACAAGAAATATATTTGGATAGTTTTAATTTTATTAATTGCAGGTTCAGGTATTTATTATTATCTAATAGATAAGAATATAGAGTCTGATCAGGTTGAATATAACACAAAAAAAGTAGAAAAAGGTGATGTTGTAGTTAGTGTAACAGCAACGGGTAATTTGGAACCTACAAATAGTGTAGATATTGGTATCGAAGTTTCAGGAACTTTAAAAGAGATTTATGTTGATTTTAATGACAGGGTAGAAGTTGGACAAGTTTTAGCAAAAATTGATACTGCAAAACTTCAGGCTAAAGTTGATAGTTCAAAAGCTTCTTTAACAATAGCAAAAGCAAATCTTATTGAGAGCGAAGTTAGTTTAAAAAACAAAAAAGTAAATTATGACAGAATACTAAAAATGCATAGAAAATCAGCAGGAAAGTACCCTTCTCAAAATGATGTTGATGATGCAATGTTCTCTTATGAAAGTGCTAAAGCTAGTTTAGATGCAATGAAAGCAAAAGTATTACAAGCTCAATATGATTTAAAAACTGATGAAGAAAATCTTGAAAAGGCAGTAGTTAAATCATCTATAAATGGTATTGTTTTAGATAGAGTAGTTGAAGTTGGTCAAACTGTTGCTGCTACAAATACAACTCCTACTCTTTTTACAGTTGCAAAAGATTTAAGAAAAATGGAACTTATAGTAAATATTGATGAAGCTGATGTAGCTAATATTAAAGAAAATCTTGATGTTGAATTTACTGTTGATGCATATCCAGATGAAAAATTTAAAGGAAAAATTAGACAAGTAAGATACAACCCAATTGAATCTAGTGGAGTAATTACTTATGAAACAGTTGTTTTACTAAATAATGATAAATTGCTTTTAAGACCTGGTATGACAGCTACTGCACAAATTTTTACAAAACAATTAAGAGATCAAATTATAGTTCCCAATGCTGCATTTAGATTTAAACCTAGTAATAAAGAGATAAGAAGTAATAAAAGTATGAAAGATATTATGTCAGGTTCAGGAAGAAGACCCAAAAGTTCTAGACCTAATAAAAGTTCAAAAGATATAAAAAAACCAACAAATATGAAAATTGTATATGTTTTACAAGATGGAGAAGCAAAAAGTGTAAAAGTGAAAACAATCGACACAGATGGGAAGTTTACTGCAATTGAATCAAGAAACTTAAGTGTTGGAGATGAAGTTATTATTTCACAAAGTAGCACTAATGGGTAATAAAAAAACAATAATAGAGTTTAAGAATATTGTTAAAACCTATGGTAAAGGTGAAGCTAAAACTTATGCTTTAAATGGAGTAGATTTTTCTATAAAAGAGGGGGAATTTGTAGCTATTATGGGAGCAAGTGGTAGTGGAAAATCAACTTCAATGAATATGATAGGTTGTTTAGATAAACCAAGCTCAGGAGAATATTTATTTAACAATATTCATGTAGAAAAACTAAATAGAAATCAGATGGCATTAATTAGAAGAAATTATATAGGTTTTGTATTTCAAAATTTTAATCTTCTTGGTAGAACTTCTGCACTAGAAAATGTAGAATTGCCATTAATTTATAGAAAAATACCTGCAAAACAAAGAAAATTATTAGCTTTTGAAGCTTTAAAAAAGGTTGGTTTAGAAAGTGTTATTCATCATGCTCCATCACAACTTTCTGGGGGTCAGCAACAACGTGTAGCAATCGCAAGAGCTATTGTTACAAATCCTTTGATTTTATTGGCAGATGAACCTACTGGAAATCTTGATAGCATAAAAAGTGTTGAGATTATGAATTTATTAAAAAAGCTAAATGAGCAATCAGGTATTACTGTTATTATGGTAACACATGAAGAAGATATGGCTACATATGCAAGTAGAACAATATATTTTAGAGATGGACATATAGATAAAGCTCTTAAAAAAGGATATAAATAATGTTAATAAATGCTTTTTTAATAGCTGTAAAAGAGATTAGAAGAAATATTCTACGATCAATCTTAACTATTCTTGGAATTGTAATTGGCGTTGCCTCTGTTATAGGTATGGTTATGATTGGAGATGGTACAACAGCAAATGTAACTGAGGGTATAAAAAAACTGGGAACCAATATGTTAACTCTAAGGGTTGGTCAAGAAAGAAGAGGACCACCTAGAACTGATAACAGTGCTAGATCTTTTGATGAAGCAGATATAGATTCTTTAAAATATGAGATTCAAAATGTTGTAGGTGTTGCACCTGAAGATGACTCTAGCATAAATGTTATTTATGGAAACAAAAGTTATTCAAGTAAAATTGTTGGAACAAATAATGATTTTTTTGAAATTAAAAATTGGGAATTAGAAAAGGGTAGATTATTTGAAGTTTCAGAATTATCTGCTGGTAAAGCAGTTTGTATTATAGGTACAACTGTAATAAAACAACTATTTGATGTAGAAGAGGGTGTTAGTATTAATCCTGTTGGTGAGAAGATTAGACTAAAAAGCTTTTCTTGTACAGTTATTGGAACATTAAAATCAAAGGGTGCAGCTGCATTTGGTAGGGACCAAGATGATATTATAGTTGCACCCCTTGGAATGTATCAAAGAAAAGTAAAAGGAAATAAAAATATTACAACTATAATTACCTCAATAAATGATAGTAAAAATATTGAAAAAGCAAAAGATGATATAACTATACTTATGAGAGAAAGAAGAAATATTGGTATTAATGAAGATGACAATTTTCATATTAGAGATATGCAAGATTTACTTTCAACTATGACATCTACTACTGAAACTTTAACTTATCTTTTAGGTTCAATTGCTGCAATTTCTCTTTTAGTTGGTGGAATTGGTATTATGAATATTATGCTGGTTTCAGTAACAGAAAGAACAAGAGAGATTGGGACTAGATTAGCAATAGGTGCAATGGAAGGTGAGGTGTTATTACAATTTTTAGTTGAAGCTGTAGTGTTATCAACTTTAGGTGGTATTATTGGAATTGCATTAGGCTTAGGTTTAGGATTTACAGCAGTAACTATGATTCAGTTACCATTTATTATAAATCATGAAATCATTTTAGTAGCATTTATTTTCTCAACATTAATTGGTGTGATATTTGGATATTTCCCTGCAAGAAAAGCAGCAAGATTAAATCCAATTGATGCTTTAAGATATGAATAATACAGTTTATTTGAAGGCTTGAAAAGAGCTAAATTAATTTCCCTTGCATTTTAATTATTTGAAAATAAAATGCAAGGTAGTTAGAAAATATAGAGATTTTTAGTATTTCTCTTTATCTCCATTTTTTAGAATCTCTTTTCTAAATTTAATCACTTTGTTTCTTCCTGTTTCTTTTGCTTCATATAAACAAAGGTCTGCATATTTGATACATTTCCAGAATTGGTCAGTATCAGATGGGTAGAACGAGTAACCAATACTTACAGTTTTGCTAAATGATTCATTGTTAAAATTAAAGATAATTTTTGCAAACTCTTGATTTATCTTTTCAGCTAATTCTTTTGCACTCTCTTCTGTTGGGTTTTTCATAATAATTAAGAACTCTTCCCCACCAAATCTAACAATAAATTCACTATTTGTTACAAACTCTTTCATAGTTTTTGCAAGTCTTTGTAAAATTGCATCACCTGCATCGTGTCCATATGTATCATTTACCATTTTGAAGTAGTCAATATCTAAGAACATTACAGCATATGTAGTATCTTGTGCAAGTTCGTTTGGCATAGTTCTTTCTACAAACTCATCAAGATATTTTCTATTATATAAACCTGTTAATCCATCAATTAAGTTTCTTTCTCTTAATACATCCATTAAGATTCTACTTTCTAAAATAGGTTTAGTCTCTTCAAGATATTTTTTAATAATACCAATTTGATATTTATTATGTTTGATGCAATCTTTACTTTCACAAAGAATGTGTATAGTTACAGATTTTTGCTCATTTATATTAAATGGGATACAAGTATATTCAGCTTTACACGATTCACAGTTTGCTAATCTACAAACTTCAGGGAATGTTTCAGAAGTTATTACATTATTAGTTCTTTCTGCACGGCATAGCTCTTTAATATCTCTTTTTACATCACAACAAGCTTTTTTATTTTTTGGAGCATATATTATTTTTCTCTCATCTTTTTGTAAATCATCTTCAAAAATATAGAATGTTTGTATTTTTAATTTATCTTTAAAAACTTGAATAAGTCTATAATATATATCATCTTTTGTCAAATCAGTTTCTATTGTCTTTTTGTAATTATAAATTTCAGAGATATCTTCTATAATCTCTTTTGCTGTAAGTAATTTATCATTATTTACATTTGAGGCTCTATTATGAACAAATGAAGTAAGATTTCTTTCAATACCAGTTAATACTGTTTCAAGTTTTTCAATAATTTCATTTAGCCACATAAAGGCTTCTTTATCCTCTTTTAATATACCTTCTTGAGCTCTTATTGCATAATTACCCTCATGTACTTGTTTTAAAATATTAGTGATTGAATCAAATGAGCTTGTATAAGGTTTAATTTTTCTGCTAATAAAAATTAAGAAGAAAATTAAGAAAACAATAACTATTGCAATAATATTTAAAAGAATAGCTATACTTGATAATCTATCCTCTTGTATATCAAAAGTTATTGAAATAGCACCTAATACTTCACCTTCTTTAGCATCATGACAGGCTAAACAATTTGGCTTATCAAGTGATGAGGCTGTATAAGGAATAGTGATTCTAAGATTTGCTCTTTCAACTGTTTCATTAATTACTACTTTTTCTTTTCCAGTTTTTAATACCTCTTCATCTACATCATCTCTTGGAACTTCATTCGCACTATGGCTTCCAAACTGTTTACTAACTTTTGGAGATCTAACAACCCAAAGTTCATTTAACTCTCTTAATCTTTCCAAACTATTCAAAAAAGTATCTCTTTGATGCATATTTCCATTAACCATATGGGAAGTTAAAGCATTTTTTACTATATCAGCAGTTAAGTAAGCTCTTTTCTTAGCACTGTTATAACCACTTTCTCTTGAACCAATAGCAACTAATGCAACAATAATCAAGGTTAACAATGTAACCATTGAAAATATAATAAGAGTAATTTTCTTGTTAGAATTCATATTTTACCTTTTGTGAAATTATAGTTTGAATTTTAATAAAGCTATAAGACTTTAAAAGCCTCTTCTAAATTAATAGTGCCTTCATAAAAGGCTTTACCAACTATAACTCCAGAGATTTTTCCATTATTTTTACAATTTTTAATATCTTCTATATCTTTTACTCCACCACTTGCGATTGTATCAATGCCACTTGAATCAGCAATAGATTGAGTAAATTCTACATTTACACCACAAAGCATTCCATCTTTTGATATATCTGTACATATAATAGCTTCTACACCTGCATTTGCAAATTCTCGAGCTAAATCTGTTGCTTTCATTGAGCTAACTTCTGCCCAACCTTCAACTGCAACCATTCCATCCATAGCATCAATACCAACTGCAATAGGATATTTTGCTGCCATATCTTTTACAAATTGTGGGTCTTTTACTGCAATTGAACCAAGAATTAATCTATCAACTCCAAGTTCAAGATACATTTTAATAGTCTCTTCATCTCTTATCCCACCACCAAGTTCAACTTTTAAGTTACAATTTTCTCTAATTTTTTTTATTTGTTCTAAGTTTGCAGGTTTACCAGCAAAGGCACCATTTAAATCAACAATATGTACCCATTTACTTCCTAATTCTTCAAACCTTTTTGCTACCATCCATGGTTCATCTGAATAGATTTTTGCACTATCCATTAAACCTTTACTAAGTCTAACAGCTTTTCCATCTTTTAAATCTATAGCTGGTAATATATCCATTATTCTCTCTTTATAATTATTTTAAGTTAAAATTATAGTAATTCTTTTTAGTATTTTCCCTAAAATTTAAGCTTTTCTAATAAATAATTTTAAAAAAATGAACAATTATTTATCCAAATTATAAAATTTATTTGTTAAAATAAATAATTAAACTAAATTTATGGAAACTAATGAAAAAGATTATATTAATAATTCTTTTAATAATTACTTTATTACAAGCAGAAAATTATAAATATGAAGCAACTTGTGGTTTTTTATATCAAGGAACTATTTTAACAAAATTTAAAGAGGCAAGAGTAGCTTTAAGAAGTTGGATAGAAGAGTTGATAAAAAAAGATGGTGGCAAGGCTTATGTTAATTTTTATAAGAATGAAGAAAAGCTTTATAGAGATTTAAGAGACAATAAACTTGATATGATAGTTCTTACAGCACCATATTTCTTCAGAAATAAAGAAGATATATATAAACATGCAAAAGATTTTTGGAGTTTAGACTTTGGAAGTGGAAAATATATTTATTATTATCTAATTGGAAAAAATGATATAAATAATGGTAGTTTCAAAACTTTAAAAAACAAGACTTTAAGTATACAAAAAAATGATAGTATAGGAAAAGTTTGGCTGAATAAAAATACTTATGAGCTTAATAAAGAAAAAGCTGAAAAAATTTTAAAAACAATTAGATACGAAGAAAAAGACAGTAGTGTTGTATTGAATGTCTACTTTGGCAAAAGTGATTATGCAATTATTAATAAAAGAGTTTGGGATGATATGTTAGCTTTAAATCCTGCAATAGTAAAAAAAGTAAAAATTATTGAAAAAACAGATATAGGACAGTTAAATTCTATAGGGATGTATTCAAAAAATACAAAACAGATAATTATTGATTCAGTATTTAAAATTGGTCTTGAAATGGATAAAGATGAAGGTTACAATAATGTAATTGATATCTTATATAAAACTACAATGTATAAACTAGAAGAACATGATTTAGATAATTTAATTAAATACTATGATGATTATTTTAAACTAGAGGAAAAGTATAATTGAAACTTAATCTTTTTAGTAAAATTTTTATTATTACTTTTGTAATTTTTTTAAGTGTTCTATCAATATATATGTATGAATTAAGAGAGTCTCAAAAAAACTCATTAATTAAAAATATTGAAATAAAAGCAAACAGTCTAGGTGATACAATTACTTTTATAAACAGTGATAATATGATTATAGATGATGAAGTTAAGATATTAGAATCTTTATTAAATTATGTAACATTAAATAAAGATATAGATTCTTTAGTTTTATCTAAAAGGGGAAATTATCAGCTTTTAGTTAAACATAATAGTTGGAAACAACTTGAAAAAAAATTGAAAAAAAATCAATTTAAAAATAAAATAGCTAAGTCTATATTTACAGATAAAAAAGTTTATAAATATTTATATCCTATAGTTTTCTCAGGAATAGAATGGGGCTTTTTATATTTTGAGTTATCTATTGATGAGTATAATGCACAATTAGAACAATTGAACAAACAGTTTTATATTCTTGTTTTTTTTATGTTAATTAGTAGTTTTTTTATATCTTATATTTTGGCGAGAATCATTTCTAAGCCTATTATTAAACTTAATAATATTTCAAATTTAATTTCAAAAGGTGATCTGACCCAAAGATCAGATATAAAAAGAAATGATGAAATAGGAACTTTAGCAAACACTTTTAATATTATGGTTGATAATTTAGAAAATTCACAAAACAAATTAAAAAACTATCAACTTGATTTGGAAAAAGAGGTTACTGCACGAACAAAAGAGTTAAAAGAGTTAAATGATACCTTGGAAATAAGAGTAAACTCTGAGATAAGAAAAAGACAAGAGCAAGAACAACTTTTAATACAACAATCAAAACTAGCTTCAATGGGCGAAATGATAGGAAATATTGCCCACCAATGGAGACAACCTTTAAATGCTTTAGGATTAGTAGTTCAAAATATAAAATTTGCCTATGATTTTGATGAGTTAAATGATGAATTTATGAATACTTCAATTGAAAAAGTAAATAAACTAACTAAAAATATGTCAAAAACAATTGATGATTTTAGAAATTTTTTTAAACCAAATAAAGAAAAGATTTCCTTTAGTCTTGATGAAATAATTAATGAAACACTGGAATTAGTGGAGTCTACATTTAAAAATCACAATATTGGTATAGAAAAAGAGATTGATAAAGATATCAAAGTGTTTGGGTTTCCAAATGAATTTTTACAAACAATGTTAAATATAATCAATAATGCAAAAGATGCTTATATTGAAAATAATATAACAAATGGAAAGTTATATTTAAAAGTTAACAAAAGTACAGATTTTGCATATATAACTATTTGTGATAATGCTGGTGGAATACCAGTACAAATTAGAGATAAAATTTTTGACCCTTATTTTACCACTAAAGAAGAGGGAAAAGGTACCGGTATTGGGTTATATATGTCAAAAATTATTATAGAACAGAATATGGATGGAAAACTAATAAATGAACCAATTGAAGATGGAACAAAATTTATTATAAGTTTACCTCTTTATAAGGATTGAGATGGGTCATAAAAAAGAGCTATTAGAAAATTTAAAAAATATTAATATTTTATTAGTTGATGATAGTATAGATGCAAGAGATGAATTAGAAATTTTTTTTAAAAATAAAGTAAATAAACTATATTTGGCTTCTACTGGACAAGAAGCCTATGAACTGTATAAAGAGTATAATCCTGATTTAGTATTAAGTGATATTAGAATGCCAGAGATAGATGGTATAGAGATGACAAAGCTAATAAAAGATTTTGATAAAGATTCTAAAATTATATTAATTACAGCTTTTAATGATTCAGATTATTTATATAAAGCCATACAACTTCATGTTGATAATTATATTATGAAACCAGTTGATTACAATTTATTACTAGAATCAGTTTTGGAAATATCTAAAATAATTAATTTAGAAAAAACAAATAAAGCTATTCATAATACATTAGAACAATATAAAGATATTGTTGATGAACGTTCAATTGTTTCGAAAACTGATATAAATGGAATAATAACTTATGTAAATAAGCCCTTTGAAGATATTTCAGGATATAAAAAAGAGGAATTAATAGGACGACCTCATAGTATAATAAGACATAAAGAAACTCCAAAATATGTTTTTGAGGATTTATGGAAAACAATATGTAATAAAAAAACATGGTATGGAACCATAAAAAATAAAAAGAAAAATGGTAGTTACTATATAGTTGATACAATAATTAAACCTATATTAAATATTAATGGTGAAATTGAAGAGTTTATCGCTTTACGAAATGATATAACAGATTTAGAAGAATCAAAAGAGTTTTTTAAAAATCAAAGTGAAAAAACAAACCTAGATTTAAAAGAGAGTATTAGAGTTGCAAAGATATATGAAGAAGCAGTTGATAAGTGTAATATTATATTAAGAGTATCTATAGATAAAAAAATCATATTTGTAAATGATGCTTTTTGTAAAATTAGTGGTTACTCAAAAAATGAACTAATAGGGCAACCTTATTCTATGATAAGAGATAAGAATATTGATATACAAGAGTATGAAGAGAGTATTAAAAAGTTAAAAAACCATTTAGATGAGGGTAAAATATATAATGGTAATATCTCAAATACTGCAAAAGATGGTTCAACTTATCACTGTAAATATACCGTATTTCCCATAAAAGATAAAGATGATAATATAGTTGAATATATGAGTATTCGCCACGATATTACACAAATCATAACTTTACATAATGAGTTGGAAGAAACTCAAAGGGAAGTTATATATAAACTAGGCGAAATAGGTGAAACAAGAAGTAAAGAAACAGGAAATCATGTAAAAAGGGTAGCAGAGTATTCTAAAGTATTAGCTACAAAAGTTGGTTTATCTCAAGATGAAATTAATATTTTATTTGCCTCTTCACCAATGCATGATATTGGAAAAGTAGGTATTCCTGATTCAATACTAAATAAGCCAGGAAAACTTACACCTGATGAGTGGGATTTTATGCAAACTCACTCAGAAATAGGTTATAACATATTAAAATCATCAACTAGACCAATTTTAAAAGCAGCCGCAATTATTTCATATACTCATCATGAAAAATGGAATGGAAAAGGTTATCCAAGGGGTTTAAAAGGTGAAGAGATACATATCTTTGGAAGAATAACAGCCATTGCAGATGTTTTTGATGCCTTAGGTAGTGACAGATGTTACAAAAGTGCTTGGGAACTAGATAAAATTTTAAAATTATTAGAAGATCAAAGAGGAAAACATTTTGATCCTTATTTAATAGATTTATTTATGGAAAATTTAGATGAATTTTTAAGTATTAGAGATAGGTATAAGGATAATTACTAAAATATTATTAATCGATTTTATAGTACAATTTATAATTAAATAATTAAGAAATACTATGAAAAAATTAAATAAAAATATATTAGAGAGTGCAACTGTTCTTTATGTAGAAGATGAAGATCTAATTCGTGAAGAGATGTATTATTTTCTTAATAGATATGTAAAAAAACTTTATGTAGCCAAAAATGGAGAAGAGGGTTTAAAACTTTTCCATGAAATAAATCCTGATATTATTATTACAGATATACAAATGCCAGTAATGAATGGTATTGAGATGTTAAAAGAGATTAATAATAAAAATATTCCTGTAATTATAACCACTGCATATTCTGATATTGACTTTTTTCTTGATGCAATTGAATTAAAAATTGATAAGTTTATTATAAAACCAATTGATTTATCTGAAATTATTACTAGTATTCAAGACTTAGTTGGTGCTTCAAGATTAAAGAAAAAATTATCTGAAAACGACAGACTTTTAGAGATTATAGATGAAAATGTATTAATATCAATTACAGATAAAGATGGAATTATTATTGATGTTAGTAGTTCTTTTTGTGAATTTGTAGGATATACAAAAGAGGAATTACTAGGAAATACACATAAAATATTAAGACATGAAGATAATTCAAGTGATTTTTATAAGAATATGTGGGAAACAATCAGAAAAGGTGAAGTTTTCCAAGCAGAAATAAGAAATAGAAAAAAATCAAAAGAGATTTGCTGGGCAAATTTAACAATTACTCCTTTGTTTCAAGATGGAGAGATTGTAAACTATATTGCAATAAGACAAGATACAACAAATAAAAAGAAACTTGAAGATATTGCAATTCATGATGATATGACAGGTCTTTATAATAGACGGTATCTAAATGAAGTGATTGAAAAAGAGATTAGAAGAATAAAAAGAGAAGAATCTATTTTAAGTTTAGTTACTATTGATGTGGATTATTTTAAAAAATATAATGATACTTATGGGCATCCAGAAGGGGATAAAGTATTAACAGAAGTAGCAAAAATTCTAAAAGAACATGCTCAAAGAGCAACTGATTATATATTTAGAATGGGTGGAGAAGAGTTTGGAATAATTTTTAGTGATTTATCAATAGAAAAATCACTAGATTTTGTAAAAGATATTGTAAAAGCAGTAGAAGATTTGAAAATTGAACACATAAGTAATGAAACTGGAAATTATATTACTATTTCAGCAGGATTAATTGTACAATCAGCTGCAAATTTAGATTCTTTTAAAGAGATGTATAAACTTTCAGATGAAGCTTTATATAAAGCAAAAGAGAATGGGAAAAATCAGGTTGTACTTTCTGATAAATCCCAATAATTTATTTTAGATTCATAAAATTTTTTAGGATTTTTAAACCATTATCGTGAGATTTCTCAGGATGAGGTTGAAATCCGTAAATATTTTCTTTGTGTACAGCACTTACAAATTCATATCCATATTCTGTTGTACCAATTACATTTTTATCAGCAGTTACTGCGTGATATGAGTGTACGAAATAAAGGTAAGGATTTTCTAATCCTTCAAATAAAGTATGGTCATCTTTTGTTTTTATTGTATTCCATCCCATGTGAGGAATCTTAGTATCTTCATGCATTTTTGACTTATCAAATTTAACAACTTTTCCATCTATAAGTCCTAAACCTTCATGTGCTCCAAACTCTTCTGAGCTTTCAAATAAAAGTTGCATTCCTAAACAAATACCAATCATATTTTTACCACTTTTTGAGTATTCCCAAATCGCTTCTTTCATACCTGTTGAATTTAAGTTTTCCATTGCATCCCCAAAAGCACCAACTCCCGGTAATATAATCTTATCAAACTTTTTTAATTCATCAGGATCTTTTACAAAAGAGGCTTTTGCATCTAATAGATGACAAGCATTATAAACACTTGCTAGATTTCCCATATTGTAATCGATAATTCCAACCACATACTATCCTTTATTTTAAAAGAAAGTATTATACAAAAAGTTTACATCAGCTAGGGTTAAAGAGTTTAAATAGCTAGCTAATTTAATAAAATGTAGTTGTTGATATTTAATATTGTTTTCAATATAATTCCTAACTTTAGACAGATGAAACTAATAATAAAAAGGAAACTTTTTATGTTATAAAATAAAGGAAAACCAATAATGTATAAGATTTGGAGAGTATGTTTTTTTATAAGTTTTTTGTTATTTACTGGATGTAGCCAAAAAAATTTAGAAAAAAATGTAAGTATTTCAAAACCCAAGCAAGAAAAAGAGATAAAACAATATCCTTATTGTAAAAAACACCAATCAATAATGGAATTTGCCACTAAATATATAGATGAAGAGTTTGAAAAAGCATATTTAAAAGAAAAAGATACAGTTGGTGCAAAGGCACAAATATATTTAATAGAAAATAATACCCAAACTGTTTTTGCAAAAAATATAAATGCAGCAAGAAAATCTTATAAAACTCAATTTGAATTAGCAAAAGAAAACAACTGTAATATTGAAGATTTCAAAACTTTTCCACTTGATAAAATTAAAGAAAAAATTCAATTAATTGAAGAGAAAAAATAAAATGAAAAAATTGATTTTCATATTAGTACTAACTTTTTTTTCTAGTTTAAATGCTCAAGAAATAGTAGTTGATAAATTACTTGAGAAAATAAATATAACAAAAAACAAAGAAGAAAAACAAAAATTGCTTAAAAAATTAAAAGAAACACTTGCAAATAAAAATGAAAAAGAGATGCAAGAAGCAAATGCTATTATAAAAGCAAAACAAAAGTTGCCTTCAAAAGTTTATGATGACACTTTTTTAAATAAATAGTTGGATTCTTATGGATAATAAAAAAAAGATTTTACTTTTAGAAGATGATACAATTTTAGCTCAAACAATGGTATCTTTGTTAGAGCAAGAAAATTATGATGTCACATTAGTAGAAGATGGTGAAGAGGTTTTAGATAAAACCTATGACAATAAATATGATCTTTATCTTTTTGATATAAATGTTCCTTTATTAAATGGTACCAATACTCTAAAACTTCTAAGAGAAGCTCAAGACACAACTCCAACTTTTTTTATTACAGCCCTTAGAGATACGGCATCTATTTTAAATGGTTTTGATTGTGGTTGTGATGATTATATAAAAAAGCCTTTTGATTCTGATGAATTATTAGCTAGAATAAAAGCAGTGATGAAAAGAAATAATCCAGTAATAAAATATAAAAATATAACTTTTGATTTATTTGACAATAGATTATTATTGGATGAAGAAGAGGTATCATTAGGAAGTGTTGAAAAAGATGTGTTTGCACTTCTTATAAAAAATATAGGTAAAACAATTGATAAATCTATATTTTTTGATTATATGAATAAACCTAGTGATGCAGCCCTTAGAGTATTAATTAGTAAATTAAAAAAAGTTTTAAATATTGATATCTCTAACACTAAAGGTGTAGGATACAAACTTGAAAAAATATGAAAAAAAATCTTTTTTAACTTCTGTATTTTTATTTTTTATCCCCTTAGCAATATTTGCAAGTATTGTATTATATATGTATCATCAAGACAAAATAAAAGATATACAACAAAATATACTTTATCAAATGAGAGATTATACCTTTGATTTCAAAAATGATAAATTTATATTAGATGTAGTTGAGTTTGATAATAAAAAAGAGTTATTTAAATTATATAGATGTAAAGAGGGTTTTTGTTCTTATTTTAAGGCTGCTAATTCAGGATTGTATCTGTTAAAAGTGATTTTTCCTCAAGAAAAATATGAAAAAATCTATGAAGAGTTTATTATTAAAATATTTAAGTTTTCAATTATTGTTATGTTTATTCTTTTAATTTTATCTTTTGGATTTGCTTTTTATTCTTTAAGACCTATGAGAGAAGCTTTATATCTTTTGGAAAATTTTTTAAAAGATATTATTCATGATTTAAATACACCTTCAACTTCTATTTTATTAAATTCAAAACTCTTACGAAAAAGGGGAGATTTTGAGGAGATAGAAAGAATTGAACTTAGTGCAAAAACAATCAGTTCTTTATATAAAAATTTAGAGTTTATTTCACAAAAGGGGATTGAAAAAAATGAAAATATCTCTATTGAGGAAGTGATAAATAGCAAAATTGAAGTTTTACAAAAACTATATCCAACAATTGTTTTTAAAAAAGACATAGAAGATTTTTATGTAAAAACAAATGAAAATGCTTTTGAAAGAATTCTTGACAATTTACTTACAAATGCTTGTAAATATAATAAAAAAAATGGAATTGTTCATATTTATGCTTCAAATAATAAGATTATTATAAAAGATACAGGTATTGGGATTAAAAATGTTGGAAAAGTATTTGATAGATACTATAAAGAAACCGATAGAGGCTTGGGTATTGGTTTAAGTATAGTTAAAAAACTATGTGATGCTTTAGATATAAAAATCAGTATAAAAAGTAAAATAGAAGAGGGGACAAGCGTAGAACTTGTCCTTTAAATATGGATTGTGGGTTGTTATGTTCACATTTAAGAGAACTATTTAATTTTCTGAGAATATAGGTTTTTTTAATTTCTTGTCAATAAGATCTTGTGCTCTTCTCACAGCATCTCTATCTAAAGTAGCAATCTCATCATCTAACTCATTTAGAAGTTGAGTTTTTACTTTTACATCTTTTGTGTTATTGATTTTGTCAACAAGCTTATCAATACTGTTAAGGTCTGCTGCAAAAAGTCCAGTAACAAAAAAAAGTATTAAGAT
The DNA here is from genome assembly GCF_963675975.1 of Halarcobacter sp. Taxonomy (NCBI): domain Bacteria; kingdom Pseudomonadati; phylum Campylobacterota; class Epsilonproteobacteria; order Campylobacterales; family Arcobacteraceae; genus Halarcobacter; species Halarcobacter sp. Next base: position 1,412,496 of record NZ_OY780939.1, read on the forward strand.
CAAAATCCCTTTTCCAAGTAATTCCATGGTTATACCTCCTTTTCATTTTGTGACAGAATTATATATTATGAGTGTTAGTTATGTGTAAGTTCAAATTTTTGCATCGGCAAGAGTTAAAGAAAAAAGAATATTATTCCCTTTTTTTTCTAAAGTATTTTTTGCTTCAAGTATAGTAGTCCCCGTAGTAATCAAATCATCAACAAGGATAATATTTTTATTTTCTAGATTTGTTTGAAATCTTCTTTTATTTTTTTTCCTAAATTCTAAATCTTTCCCCGCATACTTTATTTGTTTTGTTGCTTTGCATTTTCCATATAAAGGTTTTATATATTTTGATTTTAAATGACGTGATAAAATAGCAGTTTGGGAAAACTCATGTCTCGTATGTTCATCAATACCAATAGAGTAAACAATTTTGTCAAAAGTAAAACTAGATGCAAATTTGGCAAATGAGAGTTTGGCTAAGATATTATAAACCCTGTCCCCATGAAAATAGTATTTTGAAGTAAGTAAATCTTCTATCTCTGAAAAGGAATAAAATGAATAGTTAAAAAAGTTTTTAGATATTTCTCTTTTATGAAAAGAGGGTGTTAGAAGATTTTTTTGACAATCTTTACAAATAATAGAAAAAGAGTAGTTTTCACAAGATAAACATTTCATGAAATTATTGTATCTAAAATATAATTTATGTAGTTATTGAATTAAATTTATTTTTTAAAGATAGAGTAGTTAGATTTTGAGTGTAGTTCAAGGACAAGGCAGAATTTAAAGCGCAGCGTATAAGAAATACGTGAGCATTTAAATTCTGGATTGGACGCAGAAATTCGCCAAAATATGGCTACTATATCTTTAAAACTGCCATGAAAGCTTCTTGAGGTACATTTACCTTACCTATTGCTTTCATTCTTTTTTTACCAGCTTTTTGTTTCTCTAAAAGTTTTCTTTTTCTTGTAATATCACCACCATAACATTTAGCAGTAACATTTTTCCCCATTGATTTTACAGTTTCTCTAGCAATAACTGTATTTCCAATACTTGCTTGAACTGCAACTTCAAATAGTTGTCTAGGAATAAGCTCTTTAAGTGCTTTAATAAACTCTCTTCCTCTATATAAAGCTTTGTCTTCAGGTACAATAATAGATAGTGCATCCACAACTTCACCTGCAACTCTTATATCAAGTTTTTTAAGAATACCTGGTCTAAACCCAATTGGTTCATAATCAAAAGATGCATAACCTTTTGTAGTAGATTTTAATTTATCATAAAAGTCCATTACAATTTCATTCATTGGAATATCATATTCTAAAAGTACTCTTTTACCTAAGTAATCCATTTTAATTTGGATTCCTCTTTTTTCATTTAGAAGTTTTATTACATTCCCTAAAAATTCATCAGGAACTAATATTGTTGCTTTAACATATGGTTCATATATTGTTTCAATATAATTTGGCTCTGGAAGTTCACTTGGGTTTTGAATACTAATTCTTTCTCCATCAGTCTTTTCCACTTCATATACAACTGTAGGTGCAGTTGCAATTAAGTCTAAGTCAAACTCTCTTTCAAGTCTTTCTTTAATAACTTCCATATGAAGCATACCTAAGAAACCAGTTCTAAATCCACTTCCTAAAGCTGCTGAACTTTCAGGTTCAAATGAGATTGATGAATCATTTAATTGAAGTTTTGTTAAAGCTTCTCTTAAATCTTCAAATTTATCTGTTTCTATTGGGTAAATACCTGCAAATACAAATGGCTTAGCTGGTTCAAATCCTGAAATAGGTTTTTCTGTAGGGTTTTTTGCATCAGTCATTGTATCACCAACTGCAATACCATCTAATGTTTTTAAACCAAGTACAACAATACCAATCTCACCTGTTTTTATTTCAGAAGTATCTTCTCTTTTTATAGGGTGAGGATACATTAAACTAAGCACTGGATGTTGTACTTTTGTATTCATCATCTTAAGTACTTGACCTTTTTTAATACTTCCATCATAAACTCTAACAAGTGCTAAAGCACCTAAATAGTTATCAAACCATGAATCATATATTAAAGCTTTTGTTGGAGCATTTTCATCTCCTGTAGGAGCTGGAACTCTATCAACAATAGAATCGATTAAATCTTTTACACCTAAACCAGTTTTTGCAGAAATTAGATTATGCTCTGTACAATCTAATCCTATAGCTTCCTCAGTTTCTTCTAAAACTCTCATCGGATCAGCACTTGGCAAATCGATTTTATTTACAACTGGTAAAAGTTCTAAATCATTGTCTAAAGCAATATATACATTTGCAATAGTTTGTGCTTCTACACCTTGTGTTGAATCAACAATTAAAAGTGCACCCTCTGATGAAGCTAAACTTCTACTAACTTCATAAGAGAAGTCAACATGCCCTGGAGTGTCAATTAAGTTTAATACATACTCTTGTCCATCTTTTATATATTTTAATCTAACACTTTGAGCTTTAATAGTAATACCACGCTCTTGTTCGATATCCATTGTATCCATTACTTGAGATGACATCTCTCTATCTGTAACAGCTCCACACTCTTGTATTATTCTATCAGCTAGTGTAGATTTCCCATGGTCAATATGAGCAATAATACTAAAGTTTCTAATATTTTTTTGCAAGTTTAATCCTAAAATAGAGTTATTTAAATTGGGCGATTATATCCAAAATTAAGTTATGTGTGATTTAATTGAATAAGTTATTTAAAAAAGTAGTTTTAGGATTAACCTAAAACCACTCTTTATAGGAGAGATTATCTTTGAATTGAACCTTCAACTCTTCTGTTTAATGCTCTACCTTCTTCAGTTTCGTTTGTAGCTACTGGTCTAGTTTCACCATAACCAATCGATTTTAATCTAGATGCATCAACACCATAAGCTTCTAAAGCTTTAACAACTGATGCAGCTCTTCTTTCTGATAGTTTTTGATTATATTCATCACTACCTTTTGCATCTGTATGAGCTTCAATTTTACCACTTACTGATGGGAAAGCTTTCATAAAGTCAGCAAATTTTTTGATTCTTGAATCGTAAGAGTTATTAATTCTTGAACTATCAAAATCAAATAAGATGTTAAGGTTTACTTTTAATGAACAACCATTTTCATCAACTATATCACCTTTTGGAGTATCTGGACATTTGTCTTTTGAATCAACAACACCATCTTGGTCAGTATCTACTTCACATCCTACTTTATCTACAAGTGCACCAACAGCTGAATTAGGACATTGATCATTCATATCAAATACACCATCATTATCAGAATCTTTAGGTGCAGGAGTTTCATCAACTTTTGGAGCTTCTGGAGCAGCTTTTTTACCAAATGGAATAGCAATACCTACAGTATAAAGTAGATTATTATCTCCATGGTCAGTTTCAATAAGATGTCTTAAATCTGCTTTTAAAGCAATGTCTTCTGAAATTTTATATTTAATACCAAAACCATAATTACCAAATAATCCAGTTTCATTACCATAAGCTTCATTATTAAAGTGTTCAATACCTAAACCAACTAAAGCATATAATGAAGTTGAGTCGTTTAGTCCGTATTCTTTAACAAGGTTACCAAATACTCTTGTCACAGATGTATTTGTACCTAAGTTAAAAGCTTTTTGTTTATAATCAACATCTTCAAGTGATCTTAAAAAACCAAGTTCAACTTGGTCAAACATTGAATCATCAAGATTAAAACCAAAACTTAAACCACCATTTGCATAGTTTCTTTCTAAATTTAAATTACCTTCAGTGAAAGTTCCTCCTAACATTGGAGTGATTTCATATTTATATTCACTATTTGCTGCAAACATCATCGATGCACATAGTGCAGTTGATAATATAATCTTTTTCATTGTGTTTCCTTGTTTCTTGCGTGTTTTTTGATATTAACCAAAAATAAATTAAATCTTTATTTAATCTTTATATTAGTCTATAAATATAGAATTTACTGATTCATTATTAGTTATTCTTCTAATTGTTTCACCTATAATTCTAGTTCCACTTAGTATAGTGATTTTATCACTTTTTTCTTTTGCTGGAATAGTATCTGTAATAACAAGTTCATCTAATGTTCCACTATTGATTCTATCAAATGCAGGTCCAGATAATACACCATGTGTACAACAAGCCATAACTGAAGTAGCACCTCTTTGTTTTAATACTTCTGCAGCTTTAACTAAAGTTCCAGCAGTATCAACCATATCATCAACTAAAATTACATCTTTACCTTCAACTTCACCGATGATATTCATAACTTCAGCAACATTTGCTTTTTCTCTTCTTTTATCAACAATTACTAAGTCATATCCTAATTTATTTGCATATGATCTTGCTCTTGCTACCCCACCAATATCTGGACTTGCAATGATTGGATTTGGAAGATTTTTAGCTCTTAAGTAGTCTACAAAAAGAACTGAACCATAAAGGTTATCAACAGGAATATTAAAGAAACCTTGAATTTGAGCAGCGTGTAAATCTATAGTAATTACCCTGTCAATTCCAGCTGTTTCTAACATATCAGCAACTAATTTTGCTGAAATTGGAACTCTTGGAGCTGCTTTTCTATCTTGTCTTGCATATCCAAAATATGGCATAACAGCAGAGATAGATTTTGCACTTGATCTTTTAAGAGCATCAACCATAATAAGAAGTTCCATTAGGTGATCATTTGTTGGAGCACATGTTGGTTGCACAATAAATACATCTTGTCCCCTAACACTTTCGTGAATTTGAACAGATATTTCACCGTCACTAAATTTTTGGATACTTGCTCCACCAACATTCATATTTAAATACTGACTAACTTTTTTAGCAAATTCAGGGTTTGCAGTACCACTAAAAAGCTTAAATTTTGCCATAAATTTTCCTTTTTTGATTTTCCATGTGAGATAGATATTTTTGGGATTATACCCTCTTATTACTTATACACAATTTAGATAAATTTATTTACTTGATTTTATCCATCCACTACCTATAACTTTTTCATTTTTATAAAATACTGCAAGTTGTCCTGCTGCAACTCCAAATGCAGGTTCATTTAATGAAATAACAGCTTTATTATCAATGATTTTTACACTACATCTAATAGATTTAGATCTATATCTTAATTTTACTGTACACTCAAATTCTAAATCTTCAATATACATATTTAGATTTTCAATTTCTACTTCATTTATCTCTAAAGCTTCTTTTTTCCCTACAACAATAGTATTGTTTTTAGGATTAAGTTTTGTTACAAAATGTGGCTCGTGTGCTCCATCAACTGTAAATCCTCTTCTTTTTCCAATTGTGTAGTGCATATAACCTTTGTGTTTTCCTATAACATTTCCATTTTCATCAAGAACATCACCTGGCATATCAATATTTGCGTGTCTTTTCACAACATCAGTGTATACTGTTTCAACAAAACATATCTCTTGTGATTCATTTTTTTCTGTTATTCTTTTGTAGGCTGAATTAAGTTTTGCACCAAATTTGATAATATCTTCTTTTTTATAAGTGCTTAATGGAAACATCATATAAGGCAAGGCTTCTTTATCAACTTGAGATAAGAAATAGCTTTGATCTTTTGTTTTATCATCTGCTTCATAGAAAAACTCACCATCTGTTTTTGCATAATGTCCTGTTGCTAAGTATGAAGCTTTGTGCGCTTTGGCAAAATCAAGCATAGCACCAAATTTAATTTGTCTATTGCATTTTACACATGGATTTGGTGTAGTACCTTCTAAATAGGAATCAACAAAATAATCATATACTTCTTGTGTAAATTTGTCAGCTAAGTCTAATACGTGGTATTTTATATTAAGAAATTTTGCAACCTCTTCAATATAATCTAAGTTTTTTTCGTGATAACCATCAGTTCTGTTATGAAGTTTTAAATAAACACCTTCAACTTCATATCCATCTTTTTGTAACATATAAGCAGTAACTGAAGAATCAATTCCTCCACTCATACCTACCATTACTTTTTTTTTCATTTTTATCCTTTAAAAGTTCCTTTTAAAGGGAACCAAAAATCAATAACTACTTTTTATCATTGGAGTAAATCCAATTAAAAGTAGCAAAACTCTAAAGAGAACAACGAGTTGTTCTAGATTTAGTTTAAAGGAATAATCACTGTCTCTCTATTTGCCAATTTTATATTAGTTTTGGTTTAGGCCTATCTTGAAAGGATAGCTTTCTTCCATATTTAATCTTTACAAAAACTTTGTAAAGATTAATAAAAGTGGGATTATATCAAATTAATTGTAATCACTAATAAAACCACCACCTAAGCAGTAGTTGCCAGAATATAAAACAAGACTTTGTCCTAAAGTTACAGCTCTTTGAGGTTTATCAAATTCTACTATTACTTTATCTTCATTTACTTCAACTACTGTACAAGCTTGCTTTTGTTGTCTATACCGAATTTGTGCCATTAGTTTGTCTCCAACTTTTGCTGGCTCTTCTAATACCCAGTGCATATGACTAGCTTGTACATTTTTGCTCATAAGTAAAGGATGGTTTGTATCTTGTACAACTGTTAAAGTATTATCTTCAATATTTTTTTTAGCAGCATACCATGATTTATGAGTGTTATTTTCACCTTCAAGACCTTTGATTCCACCAAGACCTATACCTTTTCTTTGACCTAATGTATAGCAAATAAGACCTTTGTGTTTTCCTAGAACTTTTCCATTTTCATCTATAATATCTCCTGGAATAGCTTTTAGATGTTGAGTAATAAATTCATCAAATTTTTGATTACCTATAAAACATATTCCTGTGCTGTCTTTTTTGTCACTAACTGGTAAGTTATGCTCTTTTGCTATCTCTCTTACCTCTTTTTTTGTTAAATCACCAAGTGGAAACATAGCATGTGAAAGTTGTTCACTAGATAATGCATGTAAAAAATAAGTTTGGTTTTTACTATCATCTTTTGGAGTATCTAATACAAAATGATTTTTGTATTGGGCAATCTTTGCATAATGTCCAGTTGCTATAAAATCTGCACCCATTTTTTTTGCTTCATTTAAAAATACGTGGAATTTAATCTCTCTATTACATAAAATATCTGGATTTGGAGTAAGACCTTTTTTAAGACCTTCTAAAAATACATCAAAAACTTTTGTTCTGTATTCTTCAACAAAATCTTTACCTTTTACTTCAATCCCTATTAGTTCACCAACTTTTTTAGCATCTTCAAACTCTATTCTGTTTGGGCATTGGCTACCTTTTATGCCATATTCCCAGTTACGCATAAATAAGCCAACAACATCATATCCTTGTTGTTTTAACAGTAGTGCAGTAACTGAAGAATCAACTCCACCTGACATCCCAACAACTACTTTTTTTTTCATAATTTACCTTTTTTCAAATAATTAATAATAAAATGATATTTATAGATTTTTTATCTTTTAAATTTATAGATGTCTTAACGGAATAATCACAGACTCTCTGTTTGCCCAGTCTTTGTGAGGGATAATAAGTTTTTCAGTACATATTTTTTTATTATTAAAAAATATGATATCAATATCCAAGGTTCTAGGCGCATCTTGAAAGGATCGCTTTCTTCCTAATCTTTTTTCTAACCTAAGCATATTTTTTAAAAAATCGTTTGGTGCAAGGTTAGTTTTAAGTATTATTATACCATTTAAAAAGTGATTTTGTTCTAAATATCCAAAAGGGGGATTACGAAGTAGAGCAGATGTCATAAGCACATCAAATCTAGTATCACCTTTTAAATATAAGAAAAGTTTATCAAAAATATTTTTTGTATTTCCAATATTTCCCCCAATACCAATAGTTACATAATATCTTTTATTAGAACTAGAGGAGATTTTTTTTGGGAAATTAGGTGTATAAAAAAGTGTTAGATTTTTATTTAAATTTTTTTTCATAATTTGTCCTGAAAATAAATCTTGACTTAAAAAATCAAGATTTATTTTTGAATATTTTTTTCTTTAAAGAATTTGTGCTTTGCCATTTTTCATAACAACAGTATCTTCAATTCTTACCCCAAACTCTTCAGGTAAATAAATTCCAGGTTCTATTGTAAATACCATATTATCTTCAATTATAACATCTGAACGTGAATTAATATTTGGAAACTCATGGATATCAAGTCCCACTCCATGACCTGTACTGTGTACAAAGTATTTACCAAATCCAGCTTTTTCAATTACATCTCTAGTTAATTTATCAATTTGTGAAGCTTTCATTCCTACTCTAGCTTTTTCAATAGCATTTAGTTGTGCTTTATATACTAAATCATAAATTTTTTGATGTTTTTTACTTTTGAAGTTTTGTTCTCTTTTAAAAGAAAAATTTTCAAAATCAACATGTGAAGTACATGTTCTATCTGAACAATATCTTTTATATTTAACTCCAGCATCAACTAATAATAAATCATGAAGTTTCAGTTTTGTATTTGTAGGTAGTGCGTGGGGTTTTGCTGCGTTTTTATTTATAGCAACAATTGGGTCAAAACTTAAATCATATTTTCCTATATGACTCATTTTTTCAATTGCTTTAAAGTGTAAAAAGTTTTCACTTTCTCTAAAACCATTTTTTCTTATAAATTTAGCTAAATCCTTAAATCCATCTCTTCCAATCTGTGCAGCTTTTTTTAATAACTCTATCTCTTCATCACTTTTTATTATTCTTTTTAATTTTGAAAAGTTTTCTTTCGCTTCAAATTTTATTTTTATGTCATTAGTTAGTTTTTGGTAAAAGCTAAGTTTAAAATCATTTGGATCAAAAACAATTTTTTTGATTTTTGATTTTTTTAATATTTTCTGAACATCTTTTATAAAATCAGAACTTTCAATAACTATACAATCTTTAGCATATTCTTTAGCTTCAACTGTATATCTTGCATCTGTAATAAAATATTTTATTGATCCTAGTTTTAGAAAAACTACATTATCGCATGAGAATCCACACTCATAATATACAGCATTTTCGTTAAGTAGTATATAGTTTTTCATGTTTTTCCTTTTAATTAATCAAAATTTGAATATAATTTTACCTAAAATTTATAAAAGGAAATATAATATGAAAATAGCGGTAATTCAAGGTCCAAATTTAAATATGTTAGGTATTAGAGAACAACATATTTATGGTCCAATGAGTTTAGAACAAATCCACGATCAAATGAAAGCAAGTGCTGAACAAAATGGAGTTGAACTAGAATTTTTCCAATCTAATTTAGAGGGTGAAATTGTAGATAGAATTCAAGAGTGTTTAGGTACAGTTGATGGTATTTTAATTAATCCAGCAGCATATTCTCATACTTCAATTGCAATCAAAGATGCTTTAAATGCAGTTAGCTTACCAACTGTTGAAGTACATATTTCAAATATCTATAAAAGAGAAGAATATAGACAAAAATCAGTTACAGCTGGTGCCTCTACAGGTGTAATCACTGGATTTGGACCTTTTGGTTATCATTTAGGTTTAATCTCACTAACTCAAATTGTTTCTGAAGTGAAAGCAGTTCAAGCAAAACAAAAAGCTGAAGCAGAAGCTCAAAATAGTTAATAATGAAAATCTTAAAAGCATCGTGGGTTATAACTTGTGATGAAAATAGCACTATCATAAAAGATGGTGCTGTTGTTTTTGATAAGAAAATTATTGATGTTGCAACAATAGATTTTATAAAAGAAAAATATCCAAATATTGAAATAGAAGATTTAGGTAATAATTCAGTTTTAATGCCTGGACTTATCAATTCACATATTCATTTAGAATTCTCATCAAATTCCACAACTTTAAAATATGGCAATTTTATGTCATGGTTAAACTCAGTTATAACTTCAAGAGAAAAACTAATACAAAATGCAACAAAAGATTTATTAAAAGAAAAATTAGAAGAGATTAAAAATAGTGGTACAACAACTATAGGTGCTATATCATCATATGCTTTTGATTTAGAAAGCTGTTTTGAATCAGATTTAAATATAGTATTTTTTAATGAGGTGATTGGAAGTAAACCTGATATGATTGATACATTATTGGCTGATTTTAAATCTAGACTTGAACTTTCTAAAAAAAATAAAAGGGAAGGTTTTTATCCTGCTGTTGCTATACACTCTCCATATTCAGTTCATCCATTTTTAATTAGAGAAGCATTAAATATAGCAAAAGCTGATGACCTATCTGTTAGTGCACACTTTTTAGAATCACCTGAAGAGTTCCAATGGCTTCATAAAGATGAAGGTGGTTTTTTAGATTTCTTTAAAAACTTTTTAGGACAAGAAAAAGCTGTTACAAAACCAATTGAATTTTTAAATCAGTTTGAAAATATTGATAAATTATCTTTTACTCATTGTGTGGAAGCTAGTAGTGAAGACTTAGAAAAGATTAAAGATTTAGATGCTGTGATTAATCATTGTGTTACTTCAAATAGAGTTTTAAACAATACAAAACTGAATATTAAAAAATTGTTTGATTTAAATATACCATTTTCTATAGGTACTGATGGTTTAAGTTCAAATAACTCTTTATCTATGTTTGATGAGTTAAGAAATGCTTTAATGACACATACAGAAGAAAATGTAATAACATTTTCAAAAACTTTAATAGAAGCAGCTACAAAAAGAGGAGCCCAAGCTTTAGGTTTAAATAAAGGGATACTTTTAAAAGATAAAGATGCGGACATTATAACTTTAACTTTGCCAGATGAAGTTGAAGATGAAAATGATTTATGTATGAATATTATTTTACATACAAAAAATGTAAAAAATACAATAATAGGGGGAAGAGATGTTTAATGTTTTAAAAAAGATATTTTATCCAATAATTGCAATACTTGATTTTATTACTAAATATTTTAAAACTATAGTTTTTTTAACAATAATTTATTTTTTTGTTGCAAGTTCAGAAGATTCTGCTATAAGTGGTGAAAATTTTGAGATGGCAAACTTGCAAAAGATTGAGCTTTATGGTCCAATTATGACAGCAGAAAAAGTTTTAGCTCAAATAGAACAAGCAAAAGAGAATCCAAATATCAAAGGTGTTTTATTAGATGTTAATTCTCCTGGTGGAGCAGTTGCACCTTCTGTAGAAATCTCTTATGCTATAAAAGAGTTACGAGCTGTAAAACCAGTTGTTGCATACGCAAGTGGAGTAATGGCAAGTGGAAGTTATTATGCTTCAATTTGGGCAGATAAAATTGTTGCAAATCCAGGAAGTATGGTTGGTTCTATTGGGGTTATTTTTCAAGGAACAAATCTAGAAGAATTAATGGAAAAAATTGGTGTAAAAACACAAACAATTAAAGCAGGAAGATATAAAGAGTCTGGTACTCCAACAAGAGAGTGGACAAGTTATGAAAAAGAAGAACTTGAAAAGGTTATTGAAGATACTTATTCTATGTTTGTAAATGATGTTGCAAAAGCTAGAAAATTAAAACCTGAAGAGCATACAAAATTTGCAGATGCACATATATTTACCTCTTCTCAAGCTAAAGAAGTAGGATTAGTTGATAATGTTGCTACTTTTTCTTATGCGAAAAATGAGATTATTAAATTATCAAAAGTAAAAGATCCTGTTTGGAAAAAAGAGGATAAATTTGATAAATTTCTTGATAGAGTTATTAGTGAAGCAGTTACAAATTTCTCTGTAGTTTTTAATTCTAATTTAAAAGCTTATTAAAAAGAAAGATAAGAGTTTAACTCTTATCTTTTTTTATTAGCATTTACCACCCATAACAACTTTATAAGTGTCATTAGCAATAACATACTCTTCATTTGTAGGAATAACAAAGATTCTTGATGCAGAACCATTTGTAGCAATATCTCTAGCGCTACTTGATCTTTTGTTGTTTTTAACTGGATCAAGAACTAATCCCATAGCATCTAGACCAGCACAAACTTTTTCTCTAATAAGTGCAGCATTTTCACCAATACCACCAGTGAAACATAATGCATCAACACCATCAAGAGCAGCAACATAAGAACCAACATATTTTTTGATGTTATATGCAACCATATCTACAGCTAATCTACATCTTTCTTCACCATTAGTCATACCATCTAATACTTCTCTTAAGTCAGAAGATTTCCCAGAAATACCTAAAATACCAGATTTTTTATTCATAATATTTAATGCTTCATCAATAGTCATACCCTCTTGACTCATCATATATTGTAATGCACCAGCACCAACATCACCAGATCTAGTTCCCATCATAAGACCTTGAATAGGAGTTAATCCCATAGATGTATCAATACATTTTCCATCTTGTACAGCTGAAACAGAAGAACCATTTCCTAAGTGACATACAATAATTCTAGTATTATGTTTTTTATCTAACATTTGTCTAGCTTCATTTGAAACGAAGTAGTGTGATGTACCATGGAAACCATATTTTCTAATACCATGTTTAGTATATTGGTCATATGGAAGTGCATACATATATGCATAATCTGGCATAGTTTGGTGGAATGCAGTATCAAATACTGCTACATTTGGTTTACCTGGCATTAATTCTTGACAGATCTCCATACCAAGAATATTTGCAGGGTTATGTAAAGGTGCAAGTGGAATTAATCTTTTCATAGTTTCAATTACTTTATCTGTAACCATTACAGAACCAGAAAACTCTTCTCCACCATGAACTGCTCTGTGTCCAATAGCTTCAATATCATTGATAGAATCAATAACTTTACCTTCACCAGCAGTAAGAGTAGATAATACAGCCTCAATAGCCTCTTTATGAGTTGGCATATCAATTTCAAGTTTTAATTTTTTGTCATCACCAAATTCGTGCTTTAAAACACCGTCAATACCAATTCTTTCACAAATACCAGAAGCAAAAACTTTCTTGATAATTGGATTCATTAATTGATACTTTAATGATGAACTTCCCGCGTTTAAAATAAATACTAACATGTCTTTTCCCTTTTTATAGTCTATATTGTAAATTAAATTTGTGTTGCTGTAATAGCTACTAAGTTTGCGATGTCTTCAACTGAACAACCTCTAGAAAGGTCATTAACAGGTTTAGCAAGACCTTGAACAACAGGACCGTGTGCATTAGCACCAGCAAATCTTTGAACAAGTTTATACCCAATGTTTCCAGATTGTAAATCAGGAAATACAAGTACGTTTGCTTTACCAGCTACTTTTGAATCAGGTGCTTTTTTAGCTCCAATAGCTTCAACAATAGCAGCATCAGCTTGCATTTCACCATCAAATGCGAAATCAACATTTCTTTCATTTAAAATATCAACAGCATATTGAACTTTGTCAACAAGTGGATGATTAGCACTTCCTTTTGTAGAGAAAGATAACATAGCAACTTTAGGATCAATTCCAACAACAGATTTAGCAGTAGCTGCAGTAGCACAAGCAATGTCAGCTAGTTGTTCAGCATTTGGCTCAGGAATTACCGCACAGTCAGCGAATAAAATAAGACCATTATCTCCAAATTTTCCATCAGCAGTTTCCATAATAAATGCTGAAGAAACAGTATTTATACCAGGAGCAGTTTTGATAACTTGAATAGCAGCTCTTAATACGTCAGCAGTAGGTGAATTTGAACCTGCAACAAGCCCGTGAGCGTCACCCATTCTAACCATCATACAACCAAAGAATCTAGGTTCAGTAGTCATAATCTCAGTAGCTTCCTCTTTAGAAAGACCTTTAGACTTTCTAAGTTCAACTAACTCATCAACATACTTTTCAATACCATCATAAGATTTTGGATCAATAATTGTAGCACCTTCAATGTTAGCACCACAAGCAGTAGCATCAGCTTTAATTGTTTCTTCGTTTCCAATTAAAACTACATTAGCAGTTTTTTCTTCCAGAACCATTTGTGTTGCTTTTAACACTCTTTCATCTTCTGATTCTGGAAGAACTATTGTTCTTAGTTCTTTTTTTGCATTCTCTTTAATACTCTCTATTAAACCCATTCATGCGTCCTTTCTTGTAAATTCAATAAATTATAATATTGAAGAGTAGCATTGAAATAGCATTTTAAAAAAAATTAGGTTTAATAATAATACAAAAACAAACTTTGTGTATAAAAGTAGTACATCAATCATACATAAGTATAATTTTCTTACTTTTATACGAAATATTTTTTATTATATTTATGATTGAGATACAACCTTATAAGTATCATTTGCAATAACATATTCCTCATTTGTAGGAATAACAAAAATTCTTGCACTAGAACTGTTTGTAGCAATATCTCTTGAATCATTTCTCTTTTTATTATTTTTGATTGGGTCAAGAACTAATCCCATTCCGTCAAGTCCTGTACATACAATCTCTCTAATAAGTGCAGAGTTTTCACCAATACCACCAGTGAAACATAAAGCGTCAATACCATCAAGTGCAGCAACATAAGAACCAACATATTTTTTGATGTTATATGCAACCATATCAACAGCCAATCTACATCTTTCATCTGTATCCATATGTGCTAATACTTCTCTTAAGTCAGAAGATTTCCCAGAAATACCTAAAATACCAGATTTTTTATTCATTAGTTCAGTTATTTGGTCAATATCTAAACCCTCTTGTTTCATCATATAACTAATAGCTCCAGCACCAACATCTCCAGATCTAGTACCCATCATAAGACCTTGAACAGGAGTAAGACCCATAGATGTATCAATAGATTTACCATTTAATACAGCAGTTACTGAAGAACCATTACCAAGGTGACAAACTACAATTCTTGTATTTCTTTTTTTATCAAGCATTCCTCTTGCTTCATTTGAAACATAATAGTGGCTTGTACCATGAAAACCATATTTTCTAATACCATGTTTAGTATATTGGTCATATGGAAGTGCATACATATATGCATAATCTGGCATAGTTTGGTGAAATACAGTATCAAATACTGTAACATTTGGTTTTCCAGGCATTAACTCTTGACAGATTTTAATACCAAGAATATTTGCAGGGTTATGTAAAGGTGCAAGTGGAATTAATCTTTCAATTTCAAGTAAAACTTCATCTGTAACTAAAGCTGAACTAGTAAATGATTCTCCACCATGAGCGACTCTGTGACCAATAGCTTCTATATCATTAACTGAATCGATAACTTTACCCTCACCAGTTGTAAGCGTAGATAATACAGCCTCAATAGCCTCTTTATGAGTTGGCATATCAATTTCAAGTTTTAATTTTTTGTCATCACCAAATTCGTGCTTTAAAACACCGTCAATACCAATTCTTTCACAAATACCAGAAGCAAAAACTTTCTTGATAATTGGATTCATTAATTGATACTTTAATGATGAACTTCCCGCGTTTAAAATAAATACTAACATGTCTTTTCCCTTTTTATAGTCTATATTGTAAATTAAATTTGTGTTGCTGTAATAGCTACTAAGTTTGCGATGTCTTCAACTGAACAACCTCTTGAAAGGTCATTAACAGGTTTAGCAAGACCTTGAACAACAGGACCGTGTGCATTAGCACCAGCAAATCTTTGAACAAGTTTATACCCAATGTTTCCAGATTGTAAATCAGGAAATACAAGTACGTTTGCTTTACCAGCTACTTTTGAATCAGGTGCTTTTTTAGCTCCAATAGCTTCAACAATAGCAGCATCAGCTTGCATTTCACCATCAAATGCGAAATCAACATTTCTTTCATTTAAAATATCAACAGCATATTGAACTTTGTCAACAAGTGGATGATTAGCACTTCCTTTTGTAGAGAAAGATAACATAGCAACTTTAGGATCAATTCCAACAACAGATTTAGCAGTAGCTGCAGTAGCACAAGCAATGTCAGCTAGTTGTTCAGCATTTGGCTCAGGAATTACCGCACAGTCAGCGAATAAAATAAGACCATTATCTCCAAATTTTCCATCAGCAGTTTCCATAATAAATGCTGAAGAAACAGTATTTATACCAGGAGCAGTTTTGATAACTTGAATAGCAGCTCTTAATACGTCAGCAGTAGGTGAATTTGAACCTGCAACAAGCCCGTGAGCGTCACCCATTCTAACCATCATACAACCAAAGAATCTAGGTTCAGTAGTCATAATCTCAGTAGCTTCCTCTTTAGAAAGACCTTTAGACTTTCTAAGTTCAACTAACTCATCAACATACTTTTCAATACCATCATAAGATTTTGGATCAATAATTGTAGCACCTTCAATGTTAGCACCACAAGCAGTAGCATCAGCTTTAATTGTTTCTTCGTTTCCAATTAAAACTACATTAGCAGTTTTTTCTTCCAGAACCATTTGTGTTGCTTTTAACACTCTTTCATCTTCTGATTCTGGAAGAACTATTGTTCTTAGTTCTTTTTTTGCATTCTCTTTAATACTCTCTATTAAACCCATTTAATTGTCCTTCATATAATAATTAATTATAAATGAATCGTAGCATAAAAGTAGCATTTTAAGAAGTTTTAGGGTTGGATATAGTAAAAAATTTATATAAGTGTATAAAATTAGTACACTATTTTGACATAATTAAAATAGTGTTACTATTTTTCACAGGCTTAACAACACTCTTGTTCACATTTATTTAGAGCGTCAATTGCCTGTTCATCTTCTGCTTTTTCAAAAAGTTCATCAAGATAAAAACTATTTGAACAAACTAAATATAACAGTTCCTCTTTTGTATCTGATTTTGGATCTCTATCATAATATGCTTGAGGAATCATTGGAACAATTTTTTTCCAATAAATATTCATATTTTTTGGATTTTCTAAAACCCTTAACATATTATCTATAACAACACAAGCATTTTCAAAACAATCAATGTTTTTGAAACTTTCATAACTTTCGTCAACTTTTATCTCTAATTTCGACATATTTTCTCCTTCGAATATTAAATATACATTTAATTGTAGATATTATACACAAGCACTACTGTTAGTATATGTTATAATATGAAAAATCTATTGACATTTTACGAAAATAGGAGATTTAATGACCAAAGTATCATCTGTCACATTCCAATATGTGTTAAAAGCACTGCAAATAAATAGTGGTGTAGCTATTGATGAAATGTTAAAGGTGATAGATTTAGATAAAGATACATTAACAAGTACTGATTCCCAAATTGACAGTATTAAGTTATCAAATGCCTTCAAATATTGTATGGAAAAAACAGGTGACTTTTCTTTATCTTTAAAAATTGGAAAATCAATAACTTACCATTCTTTAGGAATATTAGGTTATTTGATGTTAAATACCAATTCACTAAAAGAGATGATAGAAAAATTTAATTATTATCAAAAATTAATTAGTGGATTTATAAAGTTTCATTTAGAAAAAACAAAAGAGTATTATAAATTATCTATCTATATAAATGAAAATCCATCTATTCCAGTTCCTAGTTTTCACGCAGAAGTTCACTTAAGTGCAATACTTTCAATACTTTCACAAATTGTAGATAAAAAAATAATCCCAGATAAAACATGTTTTTCTGGACAAAGAGTTTCTCACCTTGATGAATATAAAAAGCTATTTGGTGAGAGAATATTTTTTGAAACAGATGAGAATTCAATATTTTTTAATTATCAAACATTAAAAACAAAAGTAAACAATTCTAATCCAGCTATGTTGGGTTATTTTGAAATGCAAGCAAATAAAATATTAGATGATATGAAAGAAAGCTCTTTTTATAGTAAAGTTAAAAAAGAGATTTTAAAAAGTATTGGAGAAAATGATATAACAATAGAGTTTGTGGCAAAAAAATTAAATATTAGTGTTAGAACATTGCAATATAATTTAAAAGAAGAGAATAAAAAGTTTAGAGATGCTTTATTATCAGTTAGAATGAATTTAGCAAGACATTATATTACAAATACAAAAATGGATTTTAATAGTATTGCTTTTTATTTAGGTTATAGTGAGCCTAGTTCTTTTTTTAGAGCTTATAAAAAATATTTTAATAAAACTCCAGCTCAAAGTAAGTAAAAGGGAGATTACCCTTTTACTAAGTTGTATGTATCTTGAGCAATTACATACTCTTCATTTGTAGGAATTACATAAATTTTAACAGGAGAATTATCTTTATTAATCTCTCTATTTCCACTTTCTCTTTTTTTATTTTTCTTTTTATCAAGTTCTATTCCAAGGAATTCTAAATTTGCACAAGATTTTTCTCTAATTAAATCGGCATTTTCACCAATACCAGCAGTAAAGCAAATAGCATCAACACCACCTAAAATACCAATATATGAACAAATATATTTTTTAATTCTGTTACACATCATCTCAATACATATTTTTGATCTGTGGTCTCCATCTTTTGCTGCTTTAATTACTTCTCTTAAATCTGATGATATTCCAGATACTCCTAATATTCCTGATTTTTTATTTAAGTAATTAATCATTTGATTAGAATCCATTCCCTTTTTATCCATTAAATAAGGAATCACACCAGCATCAATATCTCCACTTCTTGTTCCCATTACAAGACCTTCAAGTGGAGTTAATCCCATAGTTGTATCAATAGATTTACCATCTTTAACTGCACAAATTGATGAACCATTACCTAAGTGGCAAACTATAACTTTTGATTCTTTTTTATCTAACATTTGTATTGCTTGATCAGATACATAATAGTGAGATGTACCATGAAAACCATATTTTCTTAAATGGTGTTCCGTATAATCTTCGTGAGGTACTGCATATAAATAGTTTTCTTCAGGCATAGTTTGATGAAAAGCAGTATCAAATACGGCAACATTTGGTTTTCCAGGTAATAACTCTTGGCAAATTTTAATACCTAAAATATGTGCTGGGTTATGAAGTGGCGCTAAAGGTACTAATTCTTCAATTTTTTTTACTACATTTGCATTTATTAAAATTGATTTATTAAAATATTCTCCACCATGAACAACCCTATGACCTACTGCTGCAATCTCATCAATATTTGCAATAACTTGTGTATCATCATGTGTTAAGATGTCTAACATAAACTCGATAGCCTCTTTATGTGTTGGCATTGGATGGTCTATTTGTAATTTTCTGTGTTCAGCAATCTCGTGCTTCATTACTCCATCTATTCCGATTCTTTCACAAAGACCTGAAGCTTTTACTTCTGCCGTTTGTACATTTATAAGTTGATATTTTAAAGATGAACTACCTGCGTTTAAAACAAGAATTAACATTTTTTCTCCCTTATTTTAATTAAATTGAATTATAACTAAGATGAATATATATAGTGTGTCAGTTAAAAGTTAGACTACTTAATAGTAACTTTAGGTTGATTTTTCAGTTTTATAAACATCATAGCAGTCATGATTGCATCATTATATGCATCATGTTTTCCCATCTTAGGAATTTGTAATTCTTTCATAATTGTATCAAATCTTAGGTCAATATTACTTTGAGGAATTTTTTCTATCTTCCAATCATGATAAATAGCAGAGACTTCATAGGCTTTATTTGGTAGTTTTATGCCAATTTTAGGTTTTAAATATTTATTTACCATAGCAATATCAAACTCTAAAAAATAACCAACAAGTTTTCTATTTCCTATAAATTCTAGGAATTCTTCTATAACTGTATCAATCTCTTCGGCTTCTTCTAAATCACACTCTCTTATATGATGAACTTTTATAGCTTCTTCTTGTAGTTTTGTTTTTGGTTTAACAAATTTAACAAATTTTTTACTTGAGATAATAGTGCTATCTTTTATAATTACTGCACCAATTGAGATAATATCATCTTTTTGAACATTTAAACCTGTGGTTTCACAATCAAAACATACATATTCATCTTCAATTGGTTTATCAAACAAATAGAGATATTTTTCATCTTTTAGATTTTTTTTATTGAAATGGTTTTTTATTTTATTAAACATAATTCAACTTATAATGATGTTCTAGTTTTTTCTTTAGTTTATTTACAATTTTAAAACTATCTTTTAATAGATCTTTTTCCATTGTATTTAAATCTTCAGGATTGATATAGTTATCTACATTTTCTTTTTTATCTAATTTCTCAAGATTAGATTTTAATTTCATTGTAAGTAAAAAATTAAATGCCTCAGTTATCTCTTGAGCAAATTCTGAATCTAATTCTCCAACTTTTTGTAGTTCTTGTATTCTTTTTAAGGTATTTGCACGCATTAGTTTATGCTCTAAAGATAGGGTTCTTATACTTTGAACTATGATAAATATTCCACCTTTTTTAATATCTATTTCATTTTTATGGTCTTTATCTTTTGAATCAAAAACAAAACCATCAAAGAAACCTAATGGTACATTAAAATCCATTATTATTTTTGCAAAATGCATATAAAATGTTTTTGATGTTGAGCCAATTTTAAATATATATTCTTTTAGTTGAGTTAAAAGTTCCCTATCTCCTGATGCTACCATTGCATCATAGAAAATTGCAAGATTCATAAAATTATCACCACTTGGTTGAGTGATCCATTCATAAATTAAAGATTTAAAATCACTAAATGTTCTACACCAATAAGGGTTTGAAACCATTATATTACCTTCACATCTAGGAAAACCAAAATCAACCAAGGTTTCGGTGTAGTTATGTACAAAGTTAGAAATCTCTTCTTTAGAAACTTCACAATCATCTGCAATTACAAGTGCATTATCTTGGTCTGTCTTTAATATTTGTTCACCTCTACCTTCACTTCCCATAACAAGAAGTGCAGACTTACCAATAAGCCCTTGAGGGGCTAACATATTGAAAAGTTTGTTCATAACTTTTCTATTTAATTGATTGATTAATTTTGAGATAAAATCAACTTTCACACCTTTTGCATGAAGAGATTTTATAATTTTAGAAAAAGATTGAGTTGCTTTTTTTAACTCTTCTAAATTTTCTGCTTTGTCTATCTCATTTGATACTGAAAAAGTGTGAGTAGCAAAAAATGAAGATAAAGATATTTGGTCAATAATCCCTACAATCTCATTTGTATTGTTTTTTACAATTAATCTTTTTAAACCATGTTTTGTCATAAGTAATTGGGCATTAAATAAAAAGTCATTTTCATTTACATATTTTAAACCTGAATTTGAGATTTTCCCAACTTGTTCGTCAAAATCCATTCTGTTTAATATAACTTTTTCTCTAAAGTCTGAATCGGTAACTATATGAATTTCATCTTTTTCATCCCTTAAAAGTAGGGTGGGAACTTTCTCTTTTTTTATAGTTTTTACAGCTTCAAATATGGAAGTTTCAAATGGAACAATTACAGCTCTATGAACATTTGCATCTTTTACTTTTGCAACCATTAGATTTGCTAATTCTTTATTTTTTTCATTATCCATATTCATATTTAGTTTTTGAGATATAGATTGAAAAAAGAAACTTTCTATTGTTTCATTCTCATGAATAGTTTTTATAAAAATATCTTTTGGCAAAATATAACAAATAGTTTCTTGTGCAGTAACAAAAGAGTTTTTAGAACGGTTTTCTATAAGCGACATAGGTTCAAAAATTTCGTAATTTGAATATATTGAAACAACTTCACCGGCTTGTTTTTCTTGAACTATTCCTTTTATTATAAAATAGAGATATTCAGGTTCTTTAGCTTCTTCTTGGATAATTACATCTTTTTTTAAATATAAAATATCTAGATTATCAACAAAATTATCAAGTTGGGATTTAGTAAGATTCTCGAAAGGATGAATCTCTTTTATAAAAGCTAATTGTTCGTGTATACTCATATTCTCTCTTTTAAAAAATAGATTTGAGAAATAATACCCTTATTTCTTAAAAAAAAGATTATTGTCAAAGGAGTTTATCCTTTGACTTTTTTTAGTGGTCAACAGCTCCTGCTGCTCCAATTCCTGTGTTTGCTCTAACATTCTGTGCTCTAAATAACTCTTTTTCAGATTTACCTCTTTCAGATGAATCAGTTTTTGAGAAGAACCAAATTGCAACAAATGCAACTGTTACAGAGAATAAAGCAGGGTGTTTATATGGGAATAATGCTTCTGCATTTCCTAAAATTTGAACCCAAACAATTGGTCCTACTACAACTAATGTTACAGCTGTGATTAAACCAATAAATCCACCAATAAATGCACCTCTAGTTGTTAAACCTCTCCAATAAATTGATAAGAATAATATCGGGAAGTTTGCAGATGCTGCAATACCAAATGCTAATCCAACCATATAAGCAATATTTTGTTGTTCAAATGCGATTCCTAAAATAACCCCAACTATACCTACTATAATAACAGTTATTTTTGAAATTTTTACAACTTTTTCATCACTTGCATTTGGATTGATTACATTTGCATAAATATCATGTGAAATAGCAGATGCCCCAGCAAGTGTAAGACCAGATACAACAGCTAAAATAGTAGCAAATGCAACAGCTGAAATAAATCCTAAGAATGCATTACCTCCAAGCATGTGTGAAAGGTGAATAGATGCCATATTATTTCCACCGAATAGTTTTCCATCAACAAAATATTGTGCACCATCAGCAGAATTTAAAAATGCAATTGCACCAAAACCAACAATTGTGATAATAACCCAGAAGTAACCAACAAAACCAGTAGCATAAACAACAGATTTTCTAGCTTCTTTAGCATTTCCAACAGTAAAGAATCTCATTAGTACGTGTGGTAAACCTGCAGTTCCTAACATTAAAGCCATACCTAAAGATATTGCAGAAATTGGATCTGAGATAAATCCACCTGGACTTAAAATTGATTCCCCTGATGTATGGTTCTCAGTTGCTTTAACAGCTAATGCTTCAAAATTAAATCCAAAATGATACATAACCATAATAGCCATAAAAGAAACACCAGATAAAAGTAAACAAGCTTTGATAATTTGAACCCAAGTAGTTGCTAACATTCCACCAAATGTTACATAAATAATCATCATAACACCTACTAGAATAACTGCAAACTCATATTCCATACCAAATAATACTTGAATAAGCTTTCCAGCCCCAACCATTTGTGCAATAAGATATAAGATTACAACTGATAAAGAACCAAATGCTGCAAGTGTTCTAATCTCTTTTTGACCTAATCTATACGCTGCAATATCTGCAAATGTAAATTTACCAAGGTTTCTTAATTTTTCAGCCATAAAGAATAAAATAATTGGCCATCCAACTAAAAATGAAACCGCATAAATAACCCCATCATAACCTTTTAAATAAATAAGTCCTGATACTCCTAAGAATGCAGCTGCAGACATATAATCACCAGCAATTGCTAAACCATTTTGAAAACCTGTAATTCCTCCACCAGCTGTATAAAAATCACTTGCTGATTTTGTTCTTTTTGCTGCCCAATAAGTAATACCTAATGTTCCAACAATAAAAATAAAGAACATAATAATTGCTGGAATATTTAATTCTCTTTTTGTCGCTTCAAATGTTGCATCTCCAGCTGCAAAAAGACTTAGAGATATTAGTGAAATTAGTGCTAAAATTCTAAACATTATAACATTTCCTTTACATCTTCTTTTATTTCATTTGTTAAGTCATCAAACTCTCCATTTGCTCTTTTAACATAAATAACTGTAGTAATAAAACTAATTACTAATATTGCAAGTGCAATTGGAAATGCTATAGTTGTTAAGCCATCACCTATTTTAGTTGCTAATACTTCTTTGTTAAATGCTATAGTTAAAATATATGCATAAAACATTACTAATACAAAAATTCCTAACTTTATACTAAAGCTAGATTTTTTTGCAATTAACTCCTGATATTTAGGATTGTTTTCAATCCTGTCAACTAGTTCGTCCTTCATCTTTTCCCCTTTATAAGAACTAATAATAGTTTTCACTCTTGCTATTATCAACATTTAGTTAGTTTGACAGTAACTAAGTGTATAGCAATTTAATTATACATAGAGGAGATGAACTTGTGTACAAGTTATGTACAAAAAGTCATAAATATTTATTATTTAGGTAAAAAGGTAACAAAAATGTAAAGTTGTTGACATATGCTAATTTAGGGGCTATGTAGGAGTTTTTTTGTCTTGTTTTCTAAAGAGAGTAAAGCTACTCTCTTTAGTGTACAATAATTGTACATTTTGTACTGTTAGTGGTCAACTGCTCCGTCTGCACCAAAACCAGTTTCAGCTCTAACACTTTGTGCTTCAAAAGCTTTTCTTTCATCTTTTGCTCTTTGAGAATTATCTGTAATAGAGAAAAACCAAATAGCAACAAATGCCGTAGTAACTGAGAATAAAGCAGGGTATTTATATGGGAAAATAGCCTCTTCATTATGTAAAATACTAACCCAAACAGTTGGTCCTAAAATTACAAGAACAACAGCTGTTAATAAACCAATAAATCCACCAATTACTGCACCTCTTGTTGTAAGTCTTGACCAGTAAATTGATAAGAATAAAATTGGGAAGTTAGCAGATGCAGCAATAGCAAATGCAAGACCAACCATAAATGCAATATTTTGTTGCTCAAATGCAATACCTAATAATACACCAATAATACCAATAACGATTACTGAAATTTTAGAGATTTTGATCTCTTGCTCTTCAGAAGCATTTGTATTTATAACAGATGCATAGATATCATGAGAAATAGCACTTGCTCCAGCAAGTGTAAGACCAGAAACAACTGCTAAAATAGTAGCAAATGCAACAGCTGAAATAAATCCTAAGAATACATTTCCACCAACAATATGTGATAAGTGAATTGCAGCCATATTATTTCCACCAAATAGTTGACCATCTACAAAATATTGTGAACCTTCTGGTGAGTTTAAGAATACAATTGCACCAAGTCCAATAATTGCAATAACTAAATAGAAGTAACCAATAAAACCTGTAGCATAAACAACAGATTTTCTAGCTTCTTTAGCATTTCCAACAGTAAAGAATCTCATAAGTACGTGAGGTAAACCAGCAGTACCAAGCATAAGTGCAAGACCTAAAGAGATTGCAGATACAGGGTCAGATACAAGTCCCCCTGGCTCCATAATTGCTTGTCCATCTTTATGTGTCTCAACTGCTTTTGTAGCTAAGGCTTCAAACGAGAATCCAAAATGACTCATTACCATGAATCCCATAAATGAAACTCCAGATAATAATAGAATTGCTTTAATAATTTGAACCCAAGTAGTTGCAAGCATACCACCAAAAGTTACATAAATAATCATCATAATACCAACTAAAATTACAGCATATTCATACTCTAATCCAAATAATACTTGGATAAGTTTACCTGAACCAACCATTTGTGCAATAAGATATAAAGTAACAACAGCCAATGAACCAAATGCTGCAAGTGTTCTAATCTCTTTTTGACCTAGTCTATATGCTGCAATATCTGCAAAAGTAAATTTACCAAGGTTTCTTAATTTTTCAGCCATTAAAAATAGAATAACAGGCCAACCAACTAGGAATCCAACTGCATATACAAGACCATCATAACCTTTTAAGTATACAAGTCCAGAAATACCTAAAAATGAAGCTGCTGACATATAATCCCCAGCAATAGCCATACCATTTTGGAAACCAGAAATTCCACCACCCGCTGTATAGAAGTCGCTTGCAGATTTTGTTCTTCTAGCTGCCCAATATGTAATACCTAAAGTACCACCAATAAATATAAAAAACATAATAATTGCAGGAATGTTTAATTCTCTTTTAGTAGCTTCAAATGAAGCATCACCTGCTGCAAATAGAGCAACTGCAAAAACTGATAAAATAGCAAATATCTTAAACATTATAATTCATCCTTTACATCTTCTCTTACTTTTTCAATTAGTTCTTCATACTCACCATTAGCTCTTCTAACATAGATTAATGTTGTAAGGAAACTTATAACAATAATTGCAATACCAATAGGGTACCCAATTGTCATAACACCATCTCCTGTTTTTGTTCCCAAAAGCGATGGGTTAAAAGCAATTGTTAATATATAAGCATAAAACATTGCTAAAACAAATATCCCAAGTTTTATTGCAAAACTTGTTCTTTTCTTAACTAATTGTTGATAGTTAGGATTTGCTTTGATCTTTTCTACTAATTGTTCATTCATAGAATTATCCTTTCCTTCATAATAAATTTATCCTTTGTTTTAGACAATAAAAACAATGGATTTAAACAAAAAGAATTATACATTTATTTATAATTTTAAAACAGATAATTTAGTTATATTAAGTGAAGGTTAAGCCTTGAAAAACTCTTAGTAACTATAAGTTACAATATCAAAAAAAAATGCTATTTTAATGCTACGAAACCCATAAAATCAATGTTTTAGCCAGTATAGAAAGTTGTATTTGCAGCTGCTTTATCTTTAAGTTTCAAAAAAATCATTGAGGTCATAATAGCATCATTTAGTGCATCATGTTTTCCAAGTTCAGGTATATCTAATTCTTTCATAATTGTGTCAAATTTTAAATCTACAAATTCATATTCACTGTGTCTTTTTTTAGTTTTAAAATACATTGATGAAACTTCAATTTGATGATTTGGAAGGGAGATTCCTATATACTCTTTTGTATATTTAGAAATAATAGCAATATCAAATTTTATGTAATAGCCAATAATAGGTCTGTTACCAATAAAATCTAAAAGCTGAAGTATTGCCTCTTTTGGATCTTTCGCATTTTTTAAATCTACAGGTCTTATTTGATGAATTTTAATAGATTCACTATTTATATCTTTTGAGGGTTTAACAAATATATTAAATGTATCTCTCATAAGAATTTTATTTTTTTTAATAATCACTGCACCAATAGACAAAATCTCATCTTTCTTTGGATTTAGACCTGTTGTTTCACAGTCTAAACAAACATATTCATCTTTTGGCGGTTCATTAAATAGATATTCATAATTTTTATCTTTTAGATTATGTAATCTAAATTTATTCATTAGTTTTTTAAACATTATAGAATCTTTTCTATTCTAAAAATATAAGTAATAAATTTTTTAAAGTGAATTACTATTTTAAAACTATCTTTTAGTAAATCTCTTTCTATCTTTCCTAAGGTATGAGTGTCAATCTCATTATTCATTTTTTTACCATCTTGTAATTTATGTAGATGAGCTTTTAGTCTTAGAGTATTTAAAACTTCAAATGCTTCTAATAGTTCATTTGCCATTTGTTTTTCTAAAACTTTTTTTTGTTCTAAAATCTTTATTCTTCTTACTGTTGTGGTTTCTCTAATCTTTTCCCTTAATGCTAAGCTTCTTATCCCTTGAACAATTGGGAAAACACCGGCTTTTTTAATATCTACATTATAGGTTTTTGTCATAAGGTTAGCAACTGTACTTGGTGTATCAAAGGTTAAAGTAGCTTTTGCAAAATAAGCCATAAAAACATCTTTGTCATGTAGCTTTTGAAATAAATCATCTTTTAGATTAATTAATAAATCTTTATCTCCCGCAACAGCAAATGAATCAAAAAATATTGCCAAGTCCATATAGTTTTGCATAGCTGGTGCTTCAATCCACCTTTTTGTTTCATTTTTATATTGTTGAACTGTTTTACACCAAAATGGGTTGCTAACCATAATATTACCTTCACATGGAGGATATCCAAAATCAATTAGTGTTTCAGTCATTGTTTGCATATATGGTCTGTATTGTTCAACATCAATTCCATCTTTTACAACTAAAGCATTATCTTGGTCTGTTTTCATTATTTGTTCATTACGACCTTCACTTCCCATTACAATAAAACAAGCATCATTTTGTAACTCTTTAGGTAAAATTAGTTTATAAATTTTTTTATAAACTTTTGTATTTAATTGACCAATTAAACTAGAGATATGATTTACTTTTACCCCTTTTGCATGTAAAGTTTTGATTGTGCTAATTAACTCAATACTTGCATCTTTTAGTTGTTCTAAATTTTGAGCATTTTTAATTTTACTATCAACAACAAAAGTGTGGTTGGCAAAGTGTGATAAAACATCAATTTGTTCTAACATTCCTACTAAATCACCTTTTGAATCTGTAACTGCAACTCTTTTTATATTTCTTTTTATTAAAAGTGTTAAAGCATCAAATAAATAGTCATCCTTATTTATTGATAAAATAGGGAAAATTGCAATTGATTCAACAGGGATATTTAAATCTCTACCCTCTAATAATACTTTTACTTTTAGAATAGAGTCAGTAATTATTCCATATTCATTATCTTTTTTTACAATTATTGTTGAGGTATTAAATTGCATCGATTTATCAATGGCATCAATTAATTTAGTTCCAACATCAACAATACAAGGAGGGTGCAAAATTGTATCACTCACTTTTGCTATCATAAATGATGATAGTTCAGATTTGTATTCTTTTTGTTTCAGAGTTTGAAATTTATTAACTAAGTTTGTTAAAAAAAAGTTTTTAAAACCTTCATTTTCCTCTACTAATTGTAAAAAAATCTTTTTTTCAATCTCATAACAGATTAAATCTTCATAAACTTTAAAACTATTTTTTGATTTTCCATAAATTAGTGAGTTCCCATCAAAAGAGTCTTGATGATGGTAATCCATCAATACTTCATCCTCTTTATATTCGTGTACAATACCTTTTATTACTACAAAAAAATGATTTGGTATTTTTTCTGGGGTTATTAAGATTTCGTCTTTTGCATAATAAGCAATATCCATATGTCTGATACAGATATCCATTTGTTCTTCTGTTAACAATTCAAAAGGATGAATATTTGAAAGAAAAGATTTTTGATCTCGAAGACTCATTTGTAGCTGCCTTTTTGATATTTTTTTATACTACCCATATTATAGTATAAAAAAATAACAAAAAGCCAACCCGAAGGTTGACTTATGTTTTAGTGATCGTGTGCCTCACCAGCATTGTTTGGAAGTCTGATAGACTCAACAAGCTCTTGAATCTCTTGTGGAGGTTCTGGAGTCATTCTTGATACAACGAATGCCACGATTAAGTGAAGTATTGTACCAACTGTACCAATTCCTGTAGGAGCAATTCCTAAGAAATAATCCTCTTTTGATCCACCTAAGAATACAAAGTAAATAATGTATCCAAATGTAAAGATTAAACCAGTTAAGATACCAGCGATTGCACCTTCTTTGTTCATTCTTTTGTCAAATACCCCAAGGATAATTGTTGGGAAGAATGCTGCTGCTGCTAAACCAAATGCAAACGCAACAACTTGTGCAACGAAACCTGGAGGGTTAATTCCTAAGTAACCAGCAACACAAATAGCAACTACTGCTGAAACTCTTGCCCACATTAACTCTGTTTTCTCATTTAATTTAGATTTTCCAGTTTCTGGATCTCTAAATATTACTTGCCCCATAAGGTCATGTGAAATTGCTGATGCAATTACAAGTAATAAACCTGCTGCTGTAGATAATGCTGCTGCAAGACCCCCAGCTGCGATGAATGCAATTACCCAGTTAGGTAAGTTTGCAATCTCTGGATTTGCAAGAACCATAATATCTCTATCAACATATAATTCATTTTCAATTTTTCCACTATTTGCAGCTGGTTTACCATTTGTTGTAGCTCTTTCACCATTTGGCCCAACATTAGTACCATCAAATTGTGGTTTACCTTTAGGTCCTTCAAATGCTGCATCTGGACCATATTGAATTTTACCATCACCATTTCTATCTGTCCAAGCTAATAATCCACCTTGTTCCCAAGTTTTGAACCATCCACCATCATTTGGAGAACCGTCAGCATGTGTTAACTCACCTGCAACAAATGCTTTATACTCAACATTTTGAACATTTTTAATTAAGTTCAATCTTGAGAATGCAGCAACTGATGATGCAGTTGTATACATAATAGCAATAAATACTAGCGCATATCCAGCAGAGATTCTAGCATCTTTTACAGTTGGAACCGTAAAGAATCTAACAATAACGTGTGGAAGCCCAGCTGTACCTAGCATTAAAGCTGTTGTTAACATGAACATATTCCATAAACTTCCTGGCTCAGTATATGCTTTAAATCCTAAGTCAGTAATGGCTGTATCCAAGGCATGCAACAGATAAGTTCCTTCAGGAATAACCTTAACCCCATCGTGGAATGCAAATGTCGTTTGACCAAATAATGATAATTGTGGTAAGAACGTATCAGTTACTTGTAAAGATAAGAAAATAGCTGGAATTAAATAAGCCATAATCATTACACAATATTGAGCAACTTGAGTATAAGTAATACCTTTCATCCCACCTAATACTGAGTAGAAGAAAACTATTGCCATACCGATAAGTACACCAGTATTTACATCAACTTGTAAGAATCTTGAGAATACAATCCCAACACCTCTCATTTGTCCTGCAACATATGTAAATGAAATAAAGATAACACAAATAACAGCAACTGTTCTTGCTACATTTGAGTAGTATCTATCACCTACGAAATCAGGAACTGTAAATTTACCAAACTTTCTTAAGTATGGTGCTAATAACATTGCAAGTAGAACATATCCACCTGTCCAACCCATTAGGTAAGCACTTGCATCTGAACCTTTAAATGCAATAATACCTGCCATTGAGATAAATGAAGCAGCTGACATCCAGTCCGCAGCAGTAGCCATACCATTTGCTACTGGGTGAACTCCCCCTCCAGCTACATAGAAATCTTTTGTAGAACCAGCTTTAGCCCAAAGTGCAATTCCGATATATATAGCGAAAGATACACCAACGAATAAATAAATTAATGATTGTAATTCCATACTAATACTCCTTATTCATGTACGCCATATTTTTCGTCAATAGCACTCATTTTTGCTACATAAACAAAAATTAGAACAACGAATACATAAATTGCACCTTGTTGTGCAAACCAAAATCCTAGTTTAACACCACTGATTTCAATTGTATTTAACTCATTAATAAATAAAATACCACATCCAAAAGAGACTACAAACCAAACAACTAATAATTTAAGAATAGTTGAGATATTCTCTTTCCAATAAGCTTCTGCTTTCTCTGGACTCATGTCATACTCCTTTTTTTATTTTTACTAAAATTATTTTTAGTAATCCAACATTGAAAGTATAAGAGTTTAATATAGCAAAAGGGTAGCAATATAAAAAAGTTTTTTTTAAGTGTAGGATTAGTGTAGCAAATAAGCTTCGAAGAAGCCTATTTATCGAAGGAGTTTAAACAGAATAAAATCTGTCAATTTTATAGCCAAGACCTCTAATATTTTTGATAAAGTCTTCTTTTAAACCTTTTTTTAGTCTAGAAATCTCTGCTCTTATAGTTGGATTGTCAATATTTTCTCCACCCCAGATGTCAACTCTAAATCTTTCAAAGTCAACAATCATGTTAATATTAAGAGCTAAAATATGGATAATATCTAGCTGTTTTTTTGTAAGAGCTTGGGGTTCTCCATTGAAATATAAAGTTTTCTTCTCTTTTGAGTAAGAATAGTTTTCTGAAAATCTTACATGGGAAGTACTTTTTTGGTCTTTTTTTAATATTTGATTTATTTTTATACCTAACTCTTCTAAATGAAAAGGTTTTTTAATATATTCTCTACAGCCTAAATCATATGCTCTAGTAATATCTTCTATGTCATTTAAAGCAGTAATATATATTGTTGGAATATATACTCTTCTGGCATTTAAATCTTGTAAGATTTCAAAACCATCTTTTTTAGGTACATTAATATCTAAGATTAATAAATCAAATGATCCGTCAACACTGTTAACAACCTCTTCACCATCAGTGAAACTCTCAACCATGTGCCCAATCCCTTTTAAATACTCAGAGATTGCATTGTTTAGCATTAATTCATCTTCAAGAAGCAGTATTTTCATTTATTTTAAACCTATAAGTAAATTTTGTTTCATTGTCAGTTGATTCAAGTTTGATTATAACTAAATTTTTATCACATATTTCTTTTACTATTCGAAGCCCCAAACCAAAGCCTCCACGTGAATTATTTTCCCTATAAAAATCATTAAAAATTTTATTTATATCTTCAATTTTATCAGAATTTGTTTTTACACTAAATTCCACATATTCATCATTAAAATATGTAAGTCTTACATAAATACTAGATTTTGCAAAGGAATACTTGATTGCATTTGAGATATTGTTATCAACAATTCTTTGTAATTCTAATCGATTAAATTTAATATAAATATCTTCATCTATATTTGTTGTAAACATTAAATCATTTGCTGTTGCAATACCATCAAAGAAATTAAGTCTCTCTTTTAAAAATTCTGAAAAATCTATGTACTCTTTAGGATAATCAACTCTATCTTTTTTTATTAGATATGAAAGGTCATCATAAATGTATTGGATGATTTTTGCTCCACTTTCTATATTTGATACATATTTGTTATCTTCTGAATGCATTTTAAGTAAATCGATGTTTGTACGAATAATAGATAAAGGTGTATTTATCTCATGTACAGAGTTTTTCAAAAACTTCTTTTGTGAATCAATTAGGTTTTGTAGTTCTTTTGTTTGATGATTTACCGTTTCTTCTAGATGTTTATTTAGTTCTTGCAACATAATATTTTTATCTTTTATATTATGCATAGCATCATATGCAAAATTTGCAATAACTTTAAATTCTCCAAAGATTAATCTATCTTGTTTAATTCTATTATCATCTTTTTGAGATTCTTTAAGATATTTTCCTATCTCTTTTACATCATTAACAATTAATATAGTAGCATTTTTGTAAATGAAAATTGAATAAAGTACAAGCATAATAGTTAAAGACATAATTTGAAGAACATAATTAGAGATTTTCTCATCATATTCCTCTTTTTTTACTTTTACTATCTTATCAATCTCATCAAGATAAATACCTCGACCTATAGTCCAATTCCAAGGTTCATAAGATAAAGCATAAGATATTTTAAGTGCATCTTTTCTAATCTCAGGTTTATACCAAATATAT
Source organism: Halarcobacter sp. (assembly GCF_963675975.1). Lineage (NCBI taxonomy): Bacteria > Pseudomonadati > Campylobacterota > Epsilonproteobacteria > Campylobacterales > Arcobacteraceae > Halarcobacter > Halarcobacter sp. The sequence continues at coordinate 1,445,248 of NZ_OY780939.1, forward strand.
TGTATAAATCCACCATTTTTATTTTTTGATATATCTATTAACTCTTGAATTACTTTTTTACCTGAGGGATCTTTAAATTCATATAGATTTTTCCCTATATAATCTTTTGATACAGGATAATAAAGTGAGGTACCATTAAAATCATATATAAATATATAATTGTTTAGATTTCCATGTTTTCTCATAATCTCTAAGGATTCTAGAATATCTTTCTTTATGAGTTCTTCTGATTTTTTATTTTTGAATTTATCATGATAATATTTAATATAATTTAAAGTTTTTTTAATATCTGCTTGTATTAAATCTTTTTGTTTATTTGTATAGTCAGTTTTTATTATCTCAATCTTTTCTTGGAACTCATCAAAAGCATTATCAATAATTATAAAAGTAAAAGAGGAGGTAAGTAAAACAATAAAAAATATACTATATAAAATTAAGTGATATAGAGATTTTGCTTTAACCATTAAGTATCCTAAGTATTAAGTAAATTAGAATAACTGAAAAATCTTGAAATGTAGATAAAATAATCTGGAAAAGTATCTAAGCACATGGCGCGGTTGACGAGACTCGAACTCGCGACCTCCTGCGTGACAGGCAGGCATTCTAACCAACTAAACTACAACCGCACAACAATGCAAAAAAATGGTGGTCGATATAAGACTCGAACTTATGACATCTACCTTGTAAGGGTAGCGCTCTACCAACTGAGCTAATCGACCAGTGGTGACCCGTGAAGGATTCGAACCTTCGGCCACCTCCTTAAAAGGGAGATGCTCTACCGGCTGAGCTAACGGGTCATATGGTATATTTATTATAAAGTGGCGCGGTTGACGAGACTCGAACTCGCGACCTCCTGCGTGACAGGCAGGCATTCTAACCAACTAAACTACAACCGCACTAAATTATAAATAAATGGTGACCCCTAGGAGACTCGAACTCCTGTGGCATGGATGAAAACCATGAATCCTAACCGCTAGATGAAGGGGCCATTTACATATGGTGGTCGATATAAGACTCGAACTTATGACATCTACCTTGTAAGGGTAGCGCTCTACCAACTGAGCTAATCGACCAAATAAAACTTGGTGACCCCTAGGAGACTCGAACTCCTGTGGCATGGATGAAAACCATGAATCCTAACCGCTAGATGAAGGGGCCAACAATATAAAAATTTAAAGAACATTTATAAACATAAATATGTTTAAAATGGTGACCCGTGAAGGATTCGAACCTTCGGCCACCTCCTTAAAAGGGAGATGCTCTACCGGCTGAGCTAACGGGTCAAACACATTTTAGAAGTACATCTTCTTAAAATGGAGTGGAATTATAGTCAATTTTTTTTTATTTGTCAAGGGTTTTTTGAAAAAATTTAAAAAGTTTTTTCAAAGAGTATTTTGCAGCTTGATTTTGAACTTCAATTCTACTTCCTTCAAAGTGACAAACTTCTACGATTTTCTCGTTATTTTTATTTGATATTCCTATTACAACTGTACCTACAGGTTTAGTTTTTGTTCCACCTGTTGGTCCTGCTATTCCACTTACTGCAATTGCAAAATCTGCATCAAATTTTTTAATCACACCCTCAAGCATCTCTTCCACAACCTCAATACTTACTGCACCAAATTTTTCTAAAGTTGATTCTTTTACATTTAATTCTTGTGTTTTTATCTCATTAGAGTAGCTTACTACTGCACCATTAAAAATATCTGATGAACCTGATAATTGAGTTATCAAAGAAGCTATTAATCCACCTGTACAACTTTCTGCTGTTGTAATAGTGTTTTTTGATTCCCTAAGAAGGTTTTGGAACTGTATTAGTTCTTCTGTTGTAATATAATTTGATTTTTCCATTTTGAGGCTTTATTGCTTAAAAGAGAGTGTAAAACTCTCTTTTTATTCGTCCTCTGTTAATTCTGCTTTAAATCTTTCTTCATCAAAAGATAAGTTTAGATATTCACAAACAGTTTTAATATCTCTTTCTGCATTTCCTAAACATGATGTAGCTCCTGGACTAGGAGTCATATTAAAGATAATTCCATCACCTGGATTAATTGAAGCTTCTCCAAGCATTAGTTTTTGTTGCTCTTTATTTAGAACTTGTGGTCTTACTCCACCAAACCCTTTTGCATACTCAATATCTTCTGTACTTAATGAAGGAACAATTTTTCTAGCATCTTTTACAAAAAGACCTTTGTTGATACCTGGAACCTCAAATAAGAAGTTTTTAAATACATAGTTTCTAATATCAGAGTCTTTTAATAAGTCCCAGAATATTTTTAAGATATTTCCATCAAAATTCATAGTTTTAAGACATTGGAAGAATGATTTCCCACCTTTATATCTTTCAAGAACTAACAATGCTAAAGCTGTTGGTCCAAATCTTGTTTTTCCATCACATAAAATATCAGGATCTCCATGTAGTGCAGCAAATGGAAGTTTTGGATTTTGTACCATATATACTTTACCATTTAAATATTCACCATTTGTAATATAAAATGATCCAGCCATAGATAAAGAACCCATATGTTTACCATGACCCATTTTATGAGCTAAATAAAGTGAATGAGCACCAGCATTAACTACTACAAAGTTTGCTGTAAATACTGAACCACTAGTTGTTGTAAGTTTATATTTGTCTCCAACTTTTTCAATCTCATCTACTTCTGCATTAAAGAAAATATCAGTTGTTTTTTCCTCTTCTTGTGCAGCTTTTGCAAGCTCTTTAGTCATAGCTCCAAAATCTACAGTTGTATATTCACTTTGTGTACCCATTGCTAGAATTGGTTCAGGTCTATCTTGAGTTTGTTCTTTATCAGCATAAACTAATTTTGGTTCAAGTTCTCTAAGTTTTTCTTTGTCCCATAATTCTAAATAAGGGAAAAGTTCTTTAAACTCTTCATATCTGTTTTTGATAAAATCTACTTCTTTTTCACCTACACCTAAAGCCATTTTTTGGTGAGCAAACATAATTTTATCTTGTAAACCTCTCATAAGATTGAACTTTTCAATCATTTTTGCAGTTCTTTTTGTGATTTTTGCTTTTTCTAATGTATAGTTAGTTTCAATATCTCCAACATGGATAGTTTGAGAGTTACTAGTTCCTTTAGAGTTTAAAGTAGCTAAGTCTTCATATTTTTCTAACATACATACGCTTTTTGCATCAGTATATCTTGCTATCTCATAGAAAAGTGCAGCACCAGAAATACCCCCACCTACAATTACTACATCATAATGTTTTGTATTCATTTAGTTTCGTCCTATTGTTGTTCTTTGATTTTAAAAAAGATTTTAGCATATTAACAAATACTTCCTTGATGAAAGTTATACTGAAAATAGTAAGATTGCTAAAATTATGTTTAATAGTAACATTTTATTGATTTTAGCTCAATTAAAGCAGTGTCCAATATGTGTACATATGTAACTAACTACTAATAAATAGTTCAAATTTAAATTTTATGTATATTTTTTGTACTTGTATATATACAATTGTACATTAAATAAAATTTTGCACTAAGCATAAGTCAAAATTTATGTTATGAAATATTAACTTTTTATTAGATATAATCTGCGATTTATAGAATATAACGTAATAATTGATAATTAAGGTACTTAAGATGGATTACAAAGAGAGTTTACTACTACCAAACACAAAGTTTCCAATGAGAGGGAATCTTCCTCAAAATGAGCCAAAAAGATATAAACTTTGGGATGAAACAAAAGTTTATGAAAGAATGAAAGCTAATAGAAAAGATAGAGAATCATTCACTCTTCATGATGGACCACCGTATGCAAATGGACATATTCATATAGGACATGCCCTAAATAAAATTTTGAAAGATATTATTGTTAAATATCACTATTTTGATGGGAAATCTGTAAGATATGTTCCAGGTTGGGATTGTCATGGTCTACCAATTGAACAAAAAGTTGAAGAGAAGATAGGAACAACAAAGAAAAAAGAGCTTCCTAAGTCAAAAATTAGAGAGTTATGTAGAGAACATGCTTCTAGATTTATTGATATTCAAAGAGACGAGTTTAAAAAACTTGGAGTTTTAGGTGATTGGGATAAACCATATTTAACTATGGATTTCAAATTTGAAGCAAATATCTATAGAGAGTTATGTGCAATTGCTAACCAAGGTTTATTAGTTCAAAGAAGCAAACCTGTATATTGGTCATGGGCAGCACAAACTGCACTAGCTGAAGCAGAAGTTGAATATGAAGATAAAACTTCACCATCTATTTTTGTTGCATTTAAACATGAAACTATAGATGCAAGTGTTATTATCTGGACAACAACTCCTTGGACATTACCAGCTAATACTGGTATTGCTTTAAATGCTGAAGAGGAATATGTTTTAACTAGTGATAAATTTATTGTTGCTAAAAAATTATATAACTCTTTAATAGAACAAGAAGTTATTAAAGGTGAGGTTGTAGATTCAGTTGATCCTAAATCTTTAGAGAATACAAATGCAATCAACCCATTAAATGGAAGAACATCGAAAATTGTTCTTGGTGACCATGTTGAGATGGAATCAGGTACAGGTGCAGTTCATACAGCTCCAGGTCATGGTGAAGATGACTACAAAGTTGGTCTTCAATATGGTCTTGATGTTATTATGCCAGTTGATGCTGAGGGTAAATATGATGAAACAATAGTTAGAGAAAAACTATTCCATGACACAGATAAATATCTTGGTATGCATGTATTTAAAGCAAACGGTATGATTTTAGAAGAGTTAGGTGATGCATTATTAAAACATGTTGATATCAGACACTCTTATCCACACTGTTGGAGAACTCATAAACCAATTATCTTTAGAGCAACTAAACAATGGTTTATAGCAATTGATGATGAGTATGGTAAAGAGAATAAAACATTAAGAGAAAATGCACTTAAAGTTGTAAATGAAATCAAATTCTACCCAGAGTGGGGAAGAAACAGATTAAAAGCTATGTTAGATGGAAGACCAGATTGGTGTATCTCTAGACAAAGAGATTGGGGTGTTCCAATTGCATTCTTTAGAAACAAAAAAACTGATGAAATCATTTTTGATGAAAAAGTTTTAAATTATACAGCTATGATTTTTGAACAAAAAGGTTGTGATGCTTGGTATGATTTATCTATTGAAGAGTTATTATATCCAGGAAGTGGGCTTAATCCTGAAGATTTAGAAAAAACTATGGATATCTTAGATGTATGGTTTGATTCAGGTTCAACTCAACATGCAGTATTAAGAAGTAGAAATTATGATGCTGGAACATTCCCTGCTGATATGTATTTAGAAGGAAGTGACCAACACAGAGGTTGGTTCCAATCTTCACTTTTAACTACTTTAGCATCACAAGAGATTGCACCTTATAAATCGATCTTAACTCACGGATTCACTGTTGATGAAAAAGGTGAGAAGATGTCTAAATCAAAAGGAAATGTAATTGCTCCTGATAAAGTTATGAAGCAATATGGTTCTGAGATTTTAAGACTTTGGGTTGCTATGAGTGATTATCAATCAGATTTAAAAATCTCTGATAATATCTTAAAACAAAATGCAGAACTTTATAGAAAAATCAGAAATACTGCAAGATTCTTACTTGCAAATGTTGATGATTTAGAAGACATTGTATCTGTTGATAAAATGGGAATCTTAGATAAATGGGTTTTAAGCAGAGCTAAAAAAACATTTGATGAGATTGAAGCAGCATTTTCTATTTACGAATACTCAAAAGGTTTAAATAAATTAAACAACTTCCTAGTAGTTGACCTTTCAGGTATCTATTTAGATGTATGTAAAGATAGATTATATTGTGATGATAAAAAAGATATCCATAGAATTGCATCTCAAAGTGCAATGGCTATTATCTTAAGAAAACTTATCTCAACATTAGCTTGTATCTTAACTTATACAATGGATGAATTACTTGAGTTTGCACCTACATTTATCAAAGGTGAAGCTAAAGATATTTTTGATTTTGAAAAAGTTATTTTACCAGAAGTTGAAAGTAATCTTAATGAAGAGATTTTATTATCTGCTAAAGATAAATTTAGTGAAGCTATCGATACACTTAAAAAAGAAAAAATTATTAAATCAACTTTAGAGTTAGAAATCTCTACATCTTGTGAAGAGATTTTAGCTTTAGAAAGAGTTGAAATGGAAGATTGGTTCTTAGTTAGTTCAATTACAACTGAAGAGCAATCTGATGTTTTAGCAACATTTGAAATTGATGATGTTAAATTTACAGTTGCTAAAGCAAAAAAAGCGAAGTGTCCAAGATGTTGGAAATTTACTTCAGATAGTGAAGAACATCTATGTAGTAGATGTGAAAGTGTTTTAAACTAAGATGTTTGAATCTGAAGTTACATTAACATTTATATTCTCAACAATAGCTGTTATTCTTGTATTAATAGCTATGGGAATACTTTATGTAAATAAAAAAAGTAAGAAGGTAAAAGAAGAACAATGATGCCCTTTACTGATGAAGATTTAAGACCGCCGGTTGAATCTATTATAAAAAATAAAATTGCACCTATGTTGGCAAAAGATGGTGGAGCTATTGAACTATTAGATATTAAAGATGGAAAAGTATATGTTCAATTACAAGGTGCTTGCGTTGGATGTAGTGCAAGTGGAAGTACACTTAAATTTATTGTTGAAAAAGAATTAAAAGCAGCAATACATCCAGAATTAGAAATAGTAAACGTACCACAAGGTATGGAAAATAATTTACAGGAGCTTTAATGGTAAATGAGAATAGACTTTTAAATGAAGCAAATAAATATTTTATGGATAAACAATATGATAAAGCTTTATTTATTTATTCACAACTATCATCAACTTTCCCTGAAAATAAAGAATACCCTATATATGCACTGTTTTGTGATATAGCAAGTGAAGATGAAGAGAAAGCTCAATCTTTATTTGACTATTTTGCAGTTGCAAAAAATGAAAATATTGATGATGCAATTGCTTATGTAGAAGATGTAGTAAATGCATATGATGGGGATGTAGATAAAATGATGGAGATTCTAGAAGAATTAACATCATCTACAGTTGATTCTTTAGATGCAATTAGATATGAAGATTTTAAAAGATTAATAATCTCAAGGGGTTCATTTAGAATTGCATTTGAAGATATAATGTTTTCTACAAAAGTAGCTATTGAAACAAAAGAGGATTTTTTTGATTTTGTTGATAAGCTTATAGAAAACGATTTTAATAATACAGCTTATTCATATTTAGATGGTTTTAACGACTATTTTTCTTATGATTCAAAAATAGAAGAGCTATATAAAAAATTGGAAGATAAAAAAATTGCAACTGATCATAAATAATAAAGTATATACTGATAATTCAAAAGAGGCTGATGAAAATTCATATTTTGTAATCTCTAAACAAAATGAAAAATTTGTTGAAGATGCAAAAAAAAATGGATGTAAAGAGTTTGTTGAAGCAAAAGATTTAAAAAATCATCTTGATATGTCAAAAATAAAAGTTGTAGGTATAACTGGAACTAACGGTAAAACTACAACAGCAGCAGCTATTTATTCAATGCTTTTAGATTTGGGATATAAAGTTGCTTTACAAGGTACAAGAGGGTTTTTTATAAATGATGAAAAAGTTGAAGAGTATACTTTAACAACTCCTGTACAACTTGGAAATTTTGCACATATTCAAAAAGCACTTGAAAATGGGTGTCAATATTTTATTATGGAAGTTAGTTCCCATGCAATCGAGCAAAAAAGAATTGAAGGTTTAGATTTTGAACTAAAAGTTCTTACAAATATTACAAGAGATCATTTAGATTATCATAAAACTATAGAAGAGTATATCAGAGTTAAAAACTCATTTTTTGATGATGAGAGTAAAAAACTTATCAATAAAGATGATAAAAATGCAAAATTTAATACAACTAATGCTTTAACTTATGGTTTAGAAAATCCATCTACATATAATGTATCAGCTTATTCATTTAAAAATGGTACAAATGTAATGTTCACTAAAATTGACAAAGTATATTCATATACTTCTAGCTTAATGGGAATATTTAATATTTATAACATAATGGCAGCTGTTGCAAGTGTTGATATGATTACTGATAACTCTTTAGAAGAGATTTGTGAAGTTACAGAAAACTTTGCTGGAGTTAGTGGAAGAATGGAGATAATCTCTAGTGATCCATTAGTAATTGTTGATTTTGCCCATACTCCTGATGGGATGAAAGAGGTTTATGAAAGCTTTAATCACTATGACATCATAACTGTATTTGGTGCAGGTGGTGATAGGGATAAAGATAAAAGACCACTTATGGGAAAAATAGCTTCTGATTATGCAAAAACTATAATAGTAACTTCAGATAATCCTAGATTTGAAGATCCTGATGCTATTATTGAAGATATCTGCGTAGGTATTAAAAACAAAGAAAATCTTTTTGTTGAAGTAAATAGAAAAGAGGCTATAAAAATTGCAATTGAAATGGGTAAAAAAAATCCAAGCAGTGTAGTTCTTATTTTAGGAAAAGGTGATGAGCCTTATCAAATTATTTATGATAAAAAAATGCCTTTAGTGGATAAAGATGAGGTATTAAAGCATATCTAATGATATGCTCTAATAATTACACCTTTTTCATTGTTATTGTCTGACTTTACATAATATTGAGATGAAGTTACTATTGTAGCTTCTCCTAATGTTTTCTTTATATACCAAACACTTTCAAGTATTCTTTCACTAGATAAACCAATATTTAAATACTCTTTGATTTTATCTTTTTGCTCTTGTGTTTTATCACTTAGATTTTTTTCAATATCTTTATAAATAATTGAATCATTTTCAGAGATTAAAGGTACTATTTCAAATCTATTGGCTGTTTTATTTTTGATTAAAAACTCATCAAGACTCTCTTTACACTCTTTTATTGGAAGAGAAATTTTTCCATTTTTAAAAGAGTAGCATTTAAAAGTATCATAGTTTTTTGAATTATATAATTTGTTGAAATAGTTTTTTTCTTCATCTGTTTTATTTGGCTTAACAAAATCTTTTGTATCTTTATTAAAAAGATATATTGTTACAAAGATTAATATTGCCATAACTGAACCTAATATTAAAAGAAGAGCATTAAAATTTAAGTTATTAAAAGAGAAATTATTTTTTTTATTAATAGGTGATTTATTTTGAGTAGGCTTTTTTTTACTCATTTTATCCCTATTATTTGAAGCAGCTTGTATTTGCTCTTTTAATCTGTTTTCAATCTCTTCTTGACTAAAGGTTTTATCCATAACACCTTTTAGTTCTTCTTTTCTTTTATCTTCCAAAACTTACCTTATTATTCTTTATTTTTTAAATAAATATAGATTATTAATGCAATGATAGCTAAAAAGAGTGGATAGAAAAATAAATACTCTTTTAGGGTGATTTTATTGTTTTCTATTTTACTTTTTTCTAATAAGTCTATTCTTTTATAAATCTCACTTAAATCATCTTTTGAGTAGGCAATATAAGATTTTCCATTTGTTTCATTTGAGATTTTATTTAACATGATTTTATTTGAGTTTCCAATTCCAACAGTGTATACTTTTATAGAATACTTTTTTAGAAGTTTTATTATGATCTCAAGGGGAATATTACTAGCATTGTCTTCACCATCACTAAGTAAAATTACTATTTTAGATTTTGCTTTTGATTCTTTTAAAATATTTACAGATGAAGCTAAAGAGTCTAACATTGCAGTTTTATCTCCAACTATTCCAACTTCTAAATAATCCACAATCTCTTTTTGTGCTTCTTTATCAAAGCTAAGTGGAGTTGCCATCATAACTGATGTTCCAAAAACTACAATAGCAATATTGTCATTTACTCTTTTTGGAATAAAATCTTTTACAATCTCTTTTACAACATCAAATCTTTGTTCATTTTCATTTGCTCTATTTAGACCTCTTTCTTTCATAGAACCACTAGTATCCAAACTAAGAACAATATCTATTCCATCATTTTTTATAAGTTGAGTATTTAATTGTTTATATGGAGATGCTAAAGCAATAATTGAACCTATTATTACTAGATATTTCAAGATTGAGGTTAAAATAACTGATTTACGTTTACTTTGTGAAAATATATTTAAATGGGGAATAATATATGTTGGAATTTTAGCTTTACAAAATATTGAACAAAAAACAAAAAGTAATATCAATAAAAGTAAATAAGGGTATTCAAATTTTATACTTAATAAATAATCAAACATCTACATTATCCATAAATCTTCCAAAAAGGATTTTAAAATTATCATTTAAAGGTTCCACATCTTTTTTATATTTGTATGATTCTAACTCTTCTATTAACTCATTTGAAAGTTTCTTTTCCCTATCACTTTGACTAATAAGTCTTGCATATTTAGTAATAGTATAAGCAGCTGTTTTAGAATCACTTAAATCAAGGTTTTTTAATATAGTGTAATACTCTTTTTTCTTATTCTTTTTTCTAGTTAGAAAATATCTAATAAGTATAAAAAGAAGAATAAAAACTACAAGGGAACCTATTATCCATAAAAACATATAAATATATAAAGAGTAATCAGGTATATCAACTAACTCTTTAATATCATTGATTTTTATTTCATTCATTATTTCATCAACCTTAACAGTTTTGGTAAAGGCTCTTCGTTTGTATATATTTTTGTAAACTTAATACCACACTTTTGAAAATGCTCATAAAGTTTGTGGTCGTTTGCTTTTACTCTTTTTTGATACTCTTTTATCATAGCTTTATCAATATTCCCATCAAAAGTTTGATTAGTGGCTGGGTCTACTAGATTTACATTTCCTAATTCAAAGGGTTGCTCTTCAAATTTATCCCTTACCATAATAGCTATAATCTCATGTTTTCTACTAAGAAGTTTAAAATCAAGATTCTCTATATCAAAAAAATCACCAACAAGAAAAATAATAGATTTTTTTCTAATCTTTTTAAAAAGTTCATCACTTAAATTTTTTAAATCAACACTTTTACCTATACAATCATAATTAAAAATTTTTTCACTCATCATTGTAACAGCAAAATTTCTTTTAGATTTTTTTGTACAAAGTTCTAAAGATTCATTTGCAATAAATGAAGAAAAAGGGTCCCCTTGTTTTACACAAGAGTATCCAAGTATAGAACAAATCTCAGTTACTAATTCTTGTTTAAATCTTTTTGAACCAAAATATATTGAACCATTTAAAATAGGAACAATATTTATATTTAACTCTTTTTGGGCATGGAACACTTTTACAAAAGGTTTTTTAAACTTTGCAGAGATTAGCCAATCTATTTTTTTAACATCTTCACCATATTCATACTCTTTTAGCTCTAAAAAATCATACCCTTCACCTTTTAATAAAGATGAATTGTTTCCTATGATTTCAGAAAATATATTTCTTCTGGTTTTGATTATGATTTTTTTTAAAGTTTTATTCATAGATTATGGAATATCAATTTTTTCTAATACTTTTTGGATTAAATCATCAACTTTTATATCCATAGCTTCTGCTTCATATGTTAGGATAATTCTATGTCTTAATACATTTTTTGCAACTAAAGCTATATCAATAGGACTAACATAATTATTCCCTCTAATAAATGCCATAGCTTTTACAGCTTTAAACATATCAATAGTCGCCCTTGGACTTGCACCAAATTGGATATAATCTTTTATCTCATCAAGATTATAGTTTTCTGGTTCTCTTGTTGCACATATAATATCTACAATATATTTTTCCAATTCACTATCAATATGTACATTTTGTACCTCATGTTTAAGGGTTAATAATACATCTTTATTTATAATTTTGTTTAGTTCTAAAATCTCATTTGAAGTTACTTTTTTTGCTATTTCGTATTCTTCTTCTTTTGTGTTATATCCAACAACAATCTTAAACATAAATCTGTCAAGTTGAGCTTCTGGTAAAGAATAAGCTCCCTCTTGTTCAATTGGATTTTGTGTTGCTAAAACTAAAAATGGTGAATCCACTGTAAAAGTATCGTCTGCAATAGTAACTTGTCTTTCTTGCATAACTTCAAGTAAAGCTGATTGAACTTTTGCAGGAGCTCTGTTTATCTCATCTGCTAATAAAAGGTTTGTAAAAATAGGACCTCTTTTTATTTTGAAGTCACCACTTTTCATATCATAAATTTGAGCACCAATAATATCACTTGGTAATAAATCGGGTGTAAATTGAACCCTTTTAAATTTTAAATCAATTACATCTGCTACTGTTTTTACAGTTGTAGTTTTAGCAAGTCCAGGCACACCTTCTAAAAGTATATGTCCATTTGTTAATAACCCTATTAAAATAGAATTAACCATATCTTCTTGACCAATTACAACTTTAGATATTTCATTTTTTATTTCTGTGATTTTTGTATATAACATTTAGCTCTTCTTCAACGTAAGTATAAATTTGCGTTATTCTATCAAAAGTAAGGTTTTAACAGCTTAAAATAGATTCTTAAAAATAACTTAAAATACACTTTATAAAAAGTAGTTAAATCTGAGTTCAGACTCAAAAAAATTTGAATAAAAATTAGACAACAAATTCTTGAATATATTATTTTATGGATTATAATGAAAATATAACAAAATCTAAAAGGAGATTGATATGAAAAATGTATATGATATAGCAATTATTGGTGCCGGACCAGCAGGCATTGCAACATCATGTGAGGCAGTCATCTTCGGTGTTAAAAATATTTTGATGTTTGAAAAGGGGGATAATCATTCACAAACAATTAGAAAATATTTTAACGATAACAAACCAGTGGATAAAGATTGGAAAGGCATAAAGGTTGATTTAAAAGGTCATATAGATTTTGAAGATGGTACAAAAGAGAGTACATTAGATCTTTTTGAGGAATCTTTAGAAAAAAAACTTATTGATGCAAAATTCAACACAGAGATTTCAAAAATAAGTAGATTAAAAAACAGATTTAAAATTATAACTACAACAGGAGAATCTTATTTTGCCAAAAAAATTGTTGTAGCAATAGGAAAAATGGGGAAACCAAATAAACCAAGTTATAAAATACCAGCTTCTTTAAAATCCCGTGCAAACCATACAATCTCAGATTGTAAAGGAAATGAAGATGTCTTAGTAGTAGGTGGTGGAGATAGTGCATGTGAATATGCATATTTTATCCATCAAGATAATAATGTGACTTTTAACTATAGAAGAGAAGAGATAACAAAAGCAAATCCTAAAAACATAAAAAACCTAATGAACTGTGTTGAAGATGGTGAGATAAAAGCAAAACTTGGAATTGATATAGAAAAGCTTGAAGATGAAGAGGGTAAATTTAAAGTATTTTATAATGATGGTACAATTGAAAAATACGACAGAATTATTTATGCTTTAGGTGGTGTAACACCAAAAGAGTTCTTAAAAAGTTGTTGTGTGCAGTTAGATGAAAAAGAGAAACCATTTATTGATGAAAAAAATTTAAACTGTGATGGAATATATTTAGCAGGAGATATTTGTGGTTCAATTGGTGGCTCAATAGCCCTTGCTTTAAATCATGGTTATAATGTAGTTACTGATTGTGTAGTTCATGAAGAAGTAGAAGAGATAAGTGCATAAAAGATAAAAGGGTAATCCTTTTATCTAATATTTACAAAAAAAGTTTTTTAATTCTTCAATCACTTCTTTTGGCTTCTCTTCAGGTAAAAAATGCCCGCACTCCAAAGTTTTCCCTTGTATATCTGTTGCATAATCTTTCCAGACTTTTAAAACATCATAGGTTTTATTTACAAAACCTTTTTTACCCCATAATACTAATAAAGGAGTATCAATTTTTCTCTTTCTATCTTTTTTATCATCACTCATATCAATAGAGGCTGCTGCTCTATAATCTTCACAAGTTGCATGAATGGAGTCTTTGTCAAAACATCTGATATATTCTTTTATAGCTTCTTTATTAAACTTTTTATCATATGTAACTTCTTTATCACTCCATCTTTTTAGTTTCTCTTCTAAATAAAAAGCAGGATTAGACCCAATCATAGTTTCAGGAAGATTATCTGGTTGTATTAGAAAAAACCAATGATAATACCCTGTAGCAAAATCTTGGTCTGTATTTTTAAACATATGATATGTAGGAGCGATATCCATAACACAAGCTTTTAAAATATTTTTAGGATAATCTAAACAAAGTCTGTGGGTTACTCTAGCTCCTCTGTCATGACCTGCAACAAAAAACTCATCATATCCTAAATGTTGCATAAGTTCAATCATATCTTTTGCCATAGTTTTTTTTGAATAGTTTTCATGGTTTTCTAAACCCTTTGGTTTTGAACTATCTCCATAACCTCTTAAATCAGGACATACTATATAAAAAGAGTTTGCTAGTTCATCTGCAACTTTGTGCCACATAGTATGTGTTTGAGGATATCCATGGATTAATAAAAGAGCTTTTCCTACACCTGCATGTTTATAATTAATTGTTACATCATCTAGGTGTAGTTTATCTTCTTTAAAAATATTTGAAAAAAGCATAAAACTCCTTTTTTAAATAGTTTAGCAAAATATTTAAGAATATTTATAAAATATTAATGAAAATAAATCACTTCAAGAAAGATTAAAGTTAACTTAGATAAAATCACGACTCTATTTTAAATAGAAAACCTCACATGTGTCAATCCTGGTATGGGTTGTGACAAGTTAATTGTACTTGCCATTAAGGGGCACAGAGGCTAAACCCTAAAAAATATAAAACAAGGAAAAACTATGGTTACAATGAAAGACCTATTAGAATGTGGTGTACACTTCGGACACCAAACAAGAAGATGGAATCCAAAAATGAAAAAATTCATTTTCGGTGTAAGAAAAAATATTTATATTATTGACTTACAAAAAACGTTAAGATATTTCAGATATACATATAATGTAGTTAGAGATGCAGCAGCAGAAGGTCAAACAATGATTTTCGTTGGTACAAAGAAACAAGCTAGCCAAGCTGTTAAAGATGCAGCTATCAAATGTGGAATGCCTTATGTAAACCACAGATGGTTAGGTGGAATGTTAACTAACTACGGAACAATTAAAAAATCAATCAGAAAATTAGAAGTAATTAAGAAAATGAGAGAAGAAGGTCAATTAGATCTTTTAACTAAAAAAGAAGCTTTAATGCTTACAAGAAAAGAAGAAAAATTAGAACTTTATCTTGGTGGTATTAAAGAGATGAACAAACTTCCAGATATGATGTTTGTTTTAGATGCAGTAAAAGAAAAAATTGCTATTCAAGAAGCTAGAAGATTAGGAATCAAAGTAGTTGCACCATTAGATACTAACTGTGACCCAGACGTTGTTGACTATCCAATCCCAGGAAACGACGATGCAATCAGATCTATTCAATTATTTTGTAACGAAATGGCTGAAGCAATGAACGAAGGTAAAGCTGCATTAGCTGATGAAGCTGGTGAAGAGATTCCAGTTTCTGAAGAAGAAGCACAAGAAGTAGTTGCTGAAGCAGTATCTGAAGGTGAAGCTGAAGCAGTAGAAACTGAAGAAAAAACAGAGGAAGCATAATTATGGCAGGAGCAACTCCAAAACTAATTAAAGAGTTAAGAGAAAAATCTGGTGCAGGAATGCTTGATTGTAAAAAAGCACTTAATGAGTGTGATGGAAATATAGAAGAAGCACAAACTTGGTTAAGAGAGCAAGGTCTTGCAAAAGCTGCTAAAAAATCAGGTAATGTTGCTGCTGAAGGTATTGTTACTATTTTAGTTAATGATGACAATACTAAAGCTACTATGACAGAAATCAACTCACAAACTGACTTTGTTGCTAAAAATGCACAATTCTTAGAGTTAACAAAGCAAATTACAACTCACGCTCAAGTTAATAGCTTAAATGATGCAGAAGCATTAGCTTCTTCATCAATTGAAGGGCAAGAGTTTACAACTTTTTTAAATGAAAAAATTGCAGTAATTGGTGAAAACCTTGTTGCAAGAAAAGTTGTTAATGTTGAAGGACCAGTAGTTAATGGTTATGTTCACTTAGGAAAAGTAGGTGTTATTTTAGCTGCTAAATGTGATGATGCAGCAAAAGAAAAAACAACTGAATTATTAAAAAAAGTTGCAATGCACGCAGCTTCAATGAAACCAACAGTTATTTCTTATAAAGATTTAGGTGCTGATTTTATTGATTCTGAAAACAAAGCAATTATTGCTGATATTGAAAAAGAGAATGAAGAGTTAGTTAGACTTGGTAAGCCTCTTAAAAATATTCCTGAATTTGTTTCTAAGCAACAATTAACTGAAGAAGCTATTGCTGCTGCTGAAGCTAGAATGAAAGAAGAGTTATTAGCTGAAGGTAAACCAGAAAAAATTATTGGAAACATCGTAAAAGGTAAAATTGCTAGATGGATTGAAGATAATACTCAATTAGATAAAACTCACGCTTTATTATCTCAAACATACGTTATGGATGATTCAATGACTGTTGAAGAAGCTATCAAAGCTTGTGATGCATCAATTGAAATTGTTGAGTATGTTAGATTTGAACTTGGTGAAGGAATCGAGAAAAAAGAAGAAGATTTCGCAGCTGAAGTTGCAGCTCAAATGGGTAAATAATAATTTAACATATGAAGTCAGAATAATGGGTGAAACAAATAAAAATAACACACCCATTTCTGACGACTCTAAAATACTGCTTGAAGCAAAAAATTTAACTCACGAATTTGATTATAAGCTTTTTGAAAATATAAATTTATCTCTACAAAAGAAACAATCTATTGCAATTATTGGTGTTAGTGGAAGTGGTAAATCTACACTTTTAAATATACTTTCATCTTTATTAAAACCTAAAATTGGTGAAATAGTTTTTAAAAATGAGGATATTTATAAACTTAAAAAGAAAAAGCTTTTAAATATAAGAAGAGAAGATTTTGGTATAATATTTCAAGCACATTACCTTTTTAGAGGTTTTTCTGCAAATGATAATTTAGAGATTGCTACACTTTTAAGTGGAAATAGCATAGATAAAGATTTATTAAAAATGTTGAATATCGATTTTGTAATAAATCAAAATGTTGGGGAATTAAGTGGTGGACAACAACAAAGATTGTCTATAGCTAGAGTACTTACAAAAAAACCTCAAATTATATTTGCAGATGAACCTACAGGTAATTTAGACAAACAGACCGCACAAGTTGTAATGCAAGTGCTTCATAAATATATTAAAGATAATGATGCAGGTATGATACTTGTAACTCATGAAGATGATTTAGCAATGCAGTGTGATAAAGTCTATAAACTAGAAAACTTACAATTGGAAGAGTTGAAGTAATGGATTTGATTTTAGTAACAAAAACACCAATTATTGAAAAAATATTCACACTTGTTTGTGCAAAGATAGGTTTAAAATTAAGTGTTCAAGAAGATTTAGGTTTTAGTGAAAGCGTTGATATTATAATTGTTGACGAAGAGTTCGTGACAGAAGAATTTAATAGTTTAAAAACTTTTACAAAAAAACTTGCAGCTATTGTTAGTGAAGAATTACCTTTTGATAAATCAAGAGATTTTATAATTAATAGACCTTTCTTACCAACTGAATTAGAAGTACTTTTAAAAGAACAAATAGAATTTATAAATGATGAAATAGAGTTTAATAAAAAACAATATCAACAACCAGTAGAAGATTATAGTTCAGAATTTAGTGAAGAAGAGATTATCTCAAATTATGTTGAGTCTCTTGCAGAAGATGTTGCAATGGATATTGAAGATGAAAATGATGAAAGTATAGTTACTATTGCTTCATTAAACAATGGTGGAGTTTTAGATAATAATGAATTAACAAAAATTAGTGATATTTTACATGATGATGAGATTCATGATAAGGTTTCACACACAGTTGATGAAAATGATTGGAAAGATATCAACGCAATAATTGATGATGCTCTTAGTGAAGTAAGAGATTATGAATTTGATTTAGATTCACAAGATGAAAACAAACCAAGAAAACTTATCTTAAATAATTACAGTATCAATGAACTAAAACCATTTTTACAAAAATTTGATCAAAGTGTTATAGATAAATTATCAAGTGGCGAAGATGTAGATGTAACATTATCTTTAAAGGTTAGTAAATAATGGAAAAAAAAGGTGCAATTCTAATTTTATCAGGACCTAGTGGTTGTGGTAAATCAACTTTATTAAAAAATGTATATGAACAAATAGGGGATTATCATTTTTCTATCTCTACAACTACAAGAGAGCCAAGAGTTGGGGAACAAGATGGTGTTGATTACTATTTTGTATCAAGAGAAGATTTTGAAGAAGATATAAAAAAAGGTCATTTTTTAGAGTGGGCTGAAGTTCATGGAAATTATTATGGAACTTCACTAAAACCAATAATCTCAGCTGTAAATGAAGGTAAACTTGTAATTTTTGATATAGATGTTCAAGGGCATACTATAGTTAGAAAAAAACTTGATAATATAGTTACTTCTGTGTTTATTACAACTCCATCTTTAATGGACCTAGAAAATAGATTAAAAAATAGAAATACAGATGCAGATGAAGTTATTGAAAAAAGACTTACAAATGCAAAAACAGAAATTAAGTATTTTAAAAAATATGATTATTTTATAATAAATGATGATTTAGAAGAAGCTTCAAAAAGTTTAGTTGCTATTGCAAATATAGCAAGAATAAAAGCTAAATTATTTAATGATGAAGAGATTATAGCTAAGTGGTTAGCTAATTAATCTCATCATAACTTAGAGGTGCATCGAAATAGTAACCTTGACAGTAGTCAATTCCTATCTCTTTTATAACTGTATAAATCTCTTCTGCTGAAACAAACTCAGCAACTGTTCTAAAACCAAATTTTTTAGCAAATTCATCAATTGTTTTTACAATAATTTGTTGGTTTTTAGATTCATTAATACCTCTAATTAATGAACCGTCAATTTTTACATAATTAATATCAAGGTTCACAAGCATATTAAAGTTTGAATACCCAGCACCAAAGTCATCAACTCCAATATTACACTCATATTTATTCATATTGTTAATAAATTTAAATACTTCAGAGAAGTCTGAAATCTCTTCTGATTCTAAAATCTCAAACTCTAGTTTATTTGCATATTCTCTATTCTCTTCAATAACCCCATAAACATAGTCCATTGTACTTGCACTGGCAATATCTTCAAAAGAGATGTTTACAGCTACTCTTTTACCTTTTGTTTTAATTAGGTTAAAGGCTTCATTAATCATGATTTTGATTATATTTGGATATAGTTTTGCTTTTTTTGCAATATCTAAGAAGGTAAATGGAGAAACAACAGTTCCATCATCATCTATATATCTTACAAGTGCTTCATATTTATAAATCTCTTTAGTTTGTGTATCTACAATAGGTTGGAAATATGCTTTAAAGTTTCCATTTTTTACACCATTTTTTATTTTTTTGATCCATTTGATGTTTTCTTCAAATGATTCTTGAATATTAAAGGAATCGTTATATATTAAAATAGGTTCAAATTTCTTTCTTGCATAAGCAATAACTCTTTGGGCATATTTATAGGCATTTCCATCACTACTTTTTGCAATACCTATAGTTATATTTAAATCAATTTCATGTTCATCAATTGAAACAGGGTCCTCTTCAATATAATCCTCAAATTTTTTACAAAGATCATAAAACTCTTGAACATCAAAGTCATAACTTCTGGCGATTACTAGAAATTTATCAGCTTCAACTCTATATATTAGAAACTTTTCTTTACTAAAATATTTTTGAAGTGTGTCTGAAAATTTTAATAAGACTCTATCCCCATTATGTTCACCAAAAAGGTCATTGATAGTTGAGAACTTATCAATATTAATCATTGCAATTATATCTTCATTTGAGTCTTCTAAATCTTTTTTAAGTCTATTTCTATTTGGTAAATGGGTTAAGTTGTCAATATATAAATCTTTTAATTCGTGGTATAAAAGTGATTGACTCATTAGTTGTAATAATTTTTTCATATCAATTGGCTTTAACACATATTTATCAACGCCAATATCAATTGCTTCAAGTAGATACTCAGTATTTGAAAAAGCAGTTGCAACGATTATAGGAATATTAGGGTTGATTTTTTTAATCTCTCTAATCATCTCTAAACCATTCATAATAGGCATATTTACATCTGTAATGATTAAGTCGATTTCAGATTCATTTTGCTTAAAAAGCTCTAATCCCTCAGCTCCATTTTGTGCAACAAGTTGCTTTTTTGTAAAGCCTTTTAGTATATTAAGAGTTATTTCTCTTAAAGCTTCTTCATCTTCTGCGTATAGTATTGTTATGTTTTTTAAAATAGATACATTTGATATCATTAAGACTTACTCCAAACTTATTACGATATAATATTATAATATCTATTATATAAATGTTAACTATTTTTGTTCGCATTTGATTTTTTGTTATTAATTCATAATTTATAGGAAATTTTGTGGCTAATGTTAAGTGCAATCACTGTCATTTAGAATTTGATGAAAAGGTGATGATTAAAGAAGGAGATTTAAACTTTTGTTGTAAAGGTTGTCAAGGGGTATACCATATTTTAAAAGATGATGGACTTGATTCTTTTTATGATAAGTTAGGAAATAAAACAATTGCTCCTCCTATTGAAACTAACGATGATATCGAAAGGTTTGATACAAAAAGCTTTGAAGATACTTTTATAAAAACTACTAATGACGGATACAGACAAATTGATTTAATTATTGAAGGGATTCATTGTGCTGCATGTGTATGGCTAAATGAAAAAGTACTTTTCGAAACCAATGGAATTGTAAGTGCAGATATAAATTTTACAAATAATAAAGCAAAAATTATTTGGGATGAAGAAAAAATTAAATTATCTGAAATTATTTTAAAAATTAGAAGTATTGGATATAACGCATATGCTTATGATGCAACAGTAGCAGATGAACAAGCTGTAAAAGCTAAAAGGGATTATTTTATCCGTATGATGGTTGCTGTTTTTGCAAGTGTTAATATCATGATGCTCGGAGTTGCAAAATATACTGGCTTTTTTACAGGAATTGATGAAGAGATTAGAGAATATATCCATCTAGCTGAATTTATATTTTCTACTCCTGTTTTATTTTATTCTGGTTGGATATTTTTCCGTGGGGCTTACTTTGGATTAAAAAACCGTATTCTAAATATGGACTTTTTAGTAAGTTCAGGGGCAACATTTACTTATATATACTCTTTATTTATTCTTTTTGGTGGAAAAGGGGAGAGTTATTTTGATTCTGTAACAATGATTATTACTTTTGTATTAGTTGGAAAATATTTAGAGGTCATTGGTAAAAAAAGTGCAGTCGATACACTAGATAAGATAAAAAGCTCAATACCTTTAGAGGCAACTGTTGTTGAAGATGGTGTAAAAAAAGCAGTTGCTTTGGATAATATCAAAGTTGGTGATGTTGTTGAGATTAGAAGTGGTGAAAAAGTTTGCATAGATGGTAAAATTATAAGTGGTGAGGGAACTTTTGATGAATCAAGTCTTACAGGAGAATCTTTACCAATATTTAAAAAACAAGGGGATGTTTTATACAGTGGTACAATAAACAATGATACTTTGATTAGATATGAGGTTACGAAAACTTATAAAGATTCAACTTTAAACTCTATTGTTACTCTATTAGAAGACTCATTAAGTTCAAAACCAGAGATTGAATACAAAGCCAATGAGATATCAAAAGGGTTCACTTTAACAATAATCTCTTTATCAATTTTAACTTTTATTGTGTGGTATTTCTTTGGTATTGATTTAGGTTTTGACTACGACAATACTAATCATTTTGAAAAATCTTTTATTGTTGCTATTTCTGTTATAGTTATTGCTTGTCCTTGTGCACTAGCTCTTGCTACTCCTATAGCAAGTTTAATTGGTATCTCTGAACTTGCAAAAAAAGGTTTACTCTTTAAAGAAGCTAAGTTTATAGAAACAATGGCAAAAGCAGATACTTTAGTTATGGATAAAACAGGAACAATCACAAAAGGTGAATTAAAAGTTAAAAAAGCAAGAATTATGGATGATAATATCCATAAATTAAATCTTATGTATTCATTATTGGATTCTTCAACACACCCAATTTCAAAGTCAGTAAAAAAATATTTAACAAATAAATATCCAGATTTACAAGTAAAAAATATCTATGATGTAAAAAGCGTTCAAGCAAAAGGTGTAGTTGGGAAATATAAAAATATTGAAGATAAAACTTTCCATCTTTTAGGTGGAAATATAGAATTACTGAAAGAGAATAGAATTAACTATAATTTTGATAGTTCAAACTCAGTTTATATTTTTGCTATAAATAGAAGAGTTATTGCAACTTTTGAGTTAGAAGATGAGATTAGAGAAGATGCTAAAAATTTAGTTGATAGTATAAAACAAAATGGTCTTAATATAGTTATGTTAACAGGTGATAATGAAAGTGTAGCAAAAAAAGTTGCAGCAAAAGTTGGAATTGAGAGTGTAGTTTCTGGAATAGACCCAATAGGTAAAGCAAACTATATTAAAAAACTAAAAAGTGAAGGTAAAACTGTTGTTATGGCAGGTGATGGGATAAATGATTCTGTTGCACTTGCAAGCTCTGATTTATCAATTGCCATGGGTAATTCTGCTGATATTACAATATCTGTTTCAGACATAGTTTTATTAAACAGTTCATTAGATAGTTTAAAATATGCATTTATAATTTCTAAAAGAACATATAAGTTTATAAAACAAAACCTGCTATTATCACTAGTTTATAATTCTATTACAATCCCTTTAGCTATGGCTGGATATGTTATACCATTAGTTGCAGCACTTTCAATGAGTTTAAGTTCTCTTCTTGTTGTTGCTAATTCAATGAGAATTAAACTAAAAAATTAGGAAAAATGATGATAAATGATACTCTTTTTATGATGTTAGTTGTAGGGGTAATACTATCTTTTGCAGTTCTAGGTATGTTTATTTGGGGTGCAAAAGGTGGTCAATTTGATGACAGTGAAAAAATGATGGGTGGACTTCTTTTTGATAGCGAAGATGATTTAAATGATGCTGTTAAAAAAGAGGATAAGAAAAAAGAAGCAAAAAAAGAAATAAAAAAAAGTGAACCACAAAAGTAGTTCACTTTTTAAAGATTTAAATTTTTAATTATTTAAATGCAGCAATTTGTTTAGCTAAATCTTCAATATCTGCGTCTGAAAGTCTTGCAACTTGACCTTTCATAACACCTTTCATAGCTCCACCATAAGAACCATCTTTGTAACCTTTAAGAGCAGCAACAGTTTTTTCAACTGGCCAACCTTTAATTACTTTAGATTTTCCTAGTGCTGGTTTTTCAGCAGTTGCACCATGACATGTAGCACATGTTGCGAAGTTTGCAGCCATTAAAGATGCAGCAGCAATTATTGTTCCTAAAACAATTTTTTTCATTACATTCTCTCCTTAAATTGAAAAGTTAAATTTTATCAGTTTAATCTTTTATTAAGCTTATGTAGAGGATATAATATTGATAAAAATAAATTATAATTATTTTATCTTTGATTTATTCAGCTTTTAATAAAAGTTTTTATATAGTTACTACTCTAATGCAGGATAATAAATGGATACAAATGATACAGTATTAAAAATAGAAAATTTAAGTTTTGGATATGACAAAAATAGATTAATTTATGAGAATTTTAATTTAGAATTAAAAAGAGGAAAACTTATATCTATTGTTGGTAGTAGTGGAAGTGGAAAGAGTACACTATTTGAATTAGTAAGTGAAAATTTGAAGCCACTTAATGGAACTATTAATGTAAAAAAAATAAGTTCTATTTATCAAGATCCATATAGTTCTTTTCATCCATCATTTTCAATAATTGAACAAATAGATGATGTAATAAATTTTGATAAAAAAATTTTGGAAAAAGAGATTGAAAAAAATATTAAACTTTTAAATTTACATAAGAAATTTTTATATAAGAGACCACATGAATTAAGTGGAGGACAATTACAAAGATGTTCTATACTTAGAGCACTTTTGATGAAACCAGATTTATTGCTTGTAGATGAAGCAACTTCAGCATTAGATAACATAGTTGCAGTTGATGTTATGAAACTAATTGTAGAACAACTAAATAACTGTGGAATTTTACTTATTACTCACGATATGAGTTTAGCTAAATGGTGTAGTGATGAGCTTATTGATTTAAATAAAATTACGGAGAAATAGATGATTAAAGAGTGTAAAAAAGCTTTAGTTTTATTAAATATGGGTGGAGCACGAAATAAAGATGAGCTGGAGATGTTTTTAACAAATATGTTTAATGATAAAAATATTTTAACTATAAAAAGTGACTTTTTTAGATCTTTAATTGCAAAATTTATTGTAAGTAGTAGAAAAGATTCTGCTTGGAAAAATTATGAAGAGATAGGAAATAGGTCACCTATTAATCCCCTTACCGAAAAATTAGTATCAAAATTAAATGATGAACTTGAAGATATATGTGTAGTTCAGGCTATGAGATATACTCCACCTTTCGCCAGTGAAGTTGTAAAAGAGCTTGAGAAAAAAAAGGTAAAAGAGGTGATACTTTTTCCTATGTATCCTCAATACTCAACTACAACAACAAAATCTTCTGTAGAAGATTTTATCGAGCATTCAAAAAGAAAATTTCATATTGAGGTTATAGAACCTTTTTATAAAAATAGTATTTTTAATGAAGCTATTATTGATACAATTAAAAATAGTGTAGAAAACTATAAAGAGTATAATTTAATCTTTTCTGCACACGGCTTACCTCAAAAGATTGTAGATAAGGGAGATCCTTATGAAAAACAAATCAATGAGCATGTAGAGATTTTATCAAAAATTTTAGAAGAACAAAATATTGACTTTAAATCTATCTCTTTGGCTTATCAATCAAAAGTGGGACCAATGAAATGGTTAGAGCCAGCTTTAGATAAAGAGTTAGAAAAATACAAAGATGAAAAAGTTTTAATATATCCAATCGCTTTTTTAATTGATAATTCAGAAACAGATTTTGAACTAAGTATTGAATATAAAGAGGAAGCTGAAAAAATAGGGATAGTAGATTATAAAGTTTGTAAATGTTTAAATAGTGATGAAAAATTTATCAAAGCTATAAAAGATCTTATAAAAGATAAATAGGATAAGTAATGGATGAAAAAAATAAAGTATTATTAGAACTTTCTAGAAAATCAATTGAATCTGTTTTCGATAAGAGTATAGAGATAGATAAAGATACTTTATTAAATAAATTTGCTTTTCTAAAAGAGGTTCAAGCAAGCTTTGTTACTATAACTAAACAAGGACAATTAAGAGGATGTATAGGTTCTTTAGTTGCCCACAGAACTTTATTTGATGATATAGTTCATAATTCTAAAGCAGCTGCATTTAATGATCCAAGGTTTGCCCCTTTAGAAAAAAGTGAATACAAACAAATAAAAGTAGAAATTTCCCTTTTAACAAAGCCTGAACCATTGGAATATAATGATTTTAAAGATTTAGAAGAAAAACTAGTTCCAAACAAACATGGAGTTATACTTGAACTTGATGGGAAAAGGGCAACATTTTTACCCCAAGTTTGGGAACAGTTACCAACTTTTAATGACTTTATGGTTCATTTGTGTAGGAAAGCTGGATTAAACCCTTCTTCTTTATCAGCCTTACCAAAAATTTTTATCTATGAGGCTATAAAAATAAAAGAGAGTTAGTATGCAATATTTTAAAACTTCAAATACTAATTTAGATAAAAAAACTTGTCTTTTATGTTCATATTATTGTGATTTAAAAGAGGGGCAAATTGGTGTTTGTGGAGTTAATAAAAATATTGGTGAAAAGATTGAATGTTTGGTTTATGGTCATATTAGTGCATTTAATATAGACCCAATAGAAAAAAAGCCACTTTATCATTTTTTACCCAATTCAAAATCCCTTTCTCTTGGGACAGTAGGGTGTAATTTTCATTGTAATTTTTGTCAAAACCATGGTATTTCCCAAGAAAAAAAGATTGATAAATTAAATTATATATCTGCAAAAGATGTTGCACAAATAGCAAAACAAAGAGGGTGTAAATCTATCTCTTATACCTATAATGAACCAACTATTTTTTATCCCTTTGCAAAAGATATAGCTTTAGAAGGAAAAAATTTTGGTATTAAATCAGTATTTGTTAGCAATGGTTTTGAAAGTGAAGAAGTTATTGATGATATGACTGCAGTTATAGATGCTATAAATGTTGATTTAAAATCTTTTAACCATAATTATTATAAAACAAAGTTAGGTGGAAACTTAGAGCAAGTTTTATCAAATCTTATTAGATTTAAAAAAAATAAGATTTGGCTTGAGATTACCACACTTTTAGTTCCAACAAAAAATGATTCAGAAGAAGAGATTAGAAAGATTGTAAGATTTATAAAAGAGAATCTAGGAGTTAATACCCCTTGGCATATTTCAGCTTTTCATCCAGATTACAAAGAATTAAATCTTTCAAGAACCTCTTTTGAAAAACTTAAAATGGCATATGATATTGCAAAAAGTGAAGGTTTATTATATGTGTACATAGGCAATATTGGATTTCCAAATAATACATATTGTCCAAAATGTAATGAAAAACTAATTAGTAGAGAGTATTTTAATGTACTTGATAATAGATTAACATCAAATTTTTGTCCAAACTGTAATACAAAAATAGATGGAATATTTGAAGGAGAATAGATGACTAGTAGACAAATGGCAGTAGCAGGAACTTTTTATCCAGATAGTAATAATGAAATTAATAAATTTATTGAACATTTTAATAAAAGTTTTACTATCAAAGATGAGGATAAGTTAAAAATAAATCCTAAAGCTATAATCTCTCCCCATGCAGGATATATTTATAGTGGATTTACTGCAAACTTAGCTTATAATCTCTCTTCAAACAACAACATTAAAAGAGTAATAATAATTGGACCCTCACATAAAGTTTATTTAGAAGGGGCATCTATAGCTTTATATGACACTTACAATACACCTTTAGGGGATATAAAGATTGATTTAGAATATTCAAATATCTTAAAAAATAAATTTAATTTTTTAGATTTTAATAAAGAGGCACATAAGGAACACTCAACAGAAACCCAAGCTCCTTTTGTAAAAAACTATTTTGAGCAAGCAAAAATTATAGAGATAGTTTATGGTAAATTAGATTTTAATCAATTGTCTTTATTAATTGATGAATTACTTTTTGATAAAGATAATTTTATAGTTATAAGTACAGATTTAAGTCATTTTTATACATTAGAAGAAGCTAAAAAACTAGATAATATATGTCTTAACGCAATAGTAAACAAAGATTTGCATATGTTTGATAAAGGTTGTGAAGCTTGCGGGAAAGTTGGAGTAAAAGCGATGATAAAATCTGCTATTAAGTACAATCTTGATACACAACTTTTATATTATTGTACAAGTTATGATAGAACAAAAGATGATAAAAGTGTTGTTGGTTATACTTCAGCTTTGATTGGAGAAAAAATTTAGAATGTTGTTTTTTATTAAAAAAACTATATCTATATTTCTTATGCCTTTGTCTCTTGTTTTAATATTACTTTTTATAGGCTTATTTTTTCTTTTTATTAATAAATATAAAAAGGCAAAAACTTTTTTATCTTTTGGTTTTATTTTTTTATTTTTAATCTCTTATGAACCCTTTGCAAATAGTTTAATAAAACCTTTGGAAACTAAATACAAATCATATACAGGTATAGACTCAAATATAAAATATGTACTTGTTTTAGGAAATGCTCACACTACAAATCCAAATGTTTCATTAGTATCACAACTTTCAAATACTGCTTTAAAACGCTTATCTGAGGGGATTAGGGTTTATAGACAATTAGATAATGCAAAATTAATTGTATCAGGATATGCAGGAAATGATAAGTTAACTGCACATGCAGTAATATCAAAAAATGCAGCAATATCTTTAGGAGTAGAAGCAAAAAATATATTAACACAAGAAAAAGCAAAAGATACAATTGAAGAAGCAAATTATGTAAAACAAACAGTTGGCAAAGAAAAATTTATTTTAGTAACAAGTGCATCTCATATGCCAAGAGCTATGAAGATATTTAAATCCAAAGGATTAAATCCAATTGCTGCGCCAACTGAATTTTCTTTCAAGAAAAATATAAATTATTTAACTTTTCCAAGTGTTAGTAATATAGGAAAAACAACATTAGCTTTTCATGAATATATAGGTACATTTTGGTTTGAAATTGTTAGATTATATAGACTTTATCTAAATTGATAAGGGATTATAGTATAATCGCGAATGAAAAGAGGATATGGGTTTAAATGAATAAATTAATTGAAGTTAAAAATATCTCGTATAGTTATGATACCTCAAGAGTATTAGAGAATATAAATTTAGATATTTTAGAAAATGATTTTTTAGCTATTATTGGTCCAAATGGTGGGGGTAAATCAACACTATTGAAACTTATTTTGGGATTATTAAAAATAAAAAATGGAAGCATTACTAAAAGTTTAAAAAATGATCTAGTAGGTTATGTTCCTCAAAATACAAATTTAAATACTGATTTTCCTATAACTGCTTTAGAAGTAGTTTTAATGGGACATAAAATTACAAAGAAAAAATTATTTGGTTATAGTAAAGAAGATATCTCTTGTGCAATGAACTCTTTGAAAAAAGTAGATATGGAGAATTTTGCAAATAGTAAAATAGGAGATTTAAGTGGTGGACAAAGACAAAGAGTTTTTATAGCCAGAGCACTTTGTACAAATCCTAAGATAATGCTTTTAGATGAGCCAACTGCAAGTATTGATGTAAAAGGGCAAAAAGAGATATACGAACTTCTTAAAGAGTTAAATAAGGCAATGGCAATAGTTGTAGTTAGTCATGATATCTCTATTTTATTGAATTATGCAAAAAATGTAGCTCACATCAATAAAAGCTTAGTTTATCATCATTTAAAAAACAACAATAACAACATTGTGGATATAGATAAAGAACACCTATGTGAAGTTGAACTTCTATCTGCTCTTGGTAAAACAGAAATATGTTGTAACCATACACATAATTAGGAAAAATATGCTTGAAGCTTTACAATATGATTTTATACAAAATGCACTAATTGCAGGAATATTAGTATCTATTGCAGCAGGAATAATTGGTTCTTTAGTTGTTGCAAATAAGATTACTTTTTTAGCAGGAGGTATTGCCCATAGTTCTTATGGTGGAATAGGTTTAGCTATATTTTTAGGTATTCCAATACTTTTTGGTGCTACAGTTTTTGCTGTTGCTACAGCTATTATAATCTCTGCACTTACTTTGAAAAATAGAAATAGAATAGACGCTATCATTGGTATAATGTGGGCTTTTGGAATGGCTATAGGGATAATATTTGTAGATTTAACACCTGGATACAATGTTGATTTGATGAGTTATCTCTTTGGTTCAATAATAGCTGTTTCAAATGATGATATAATATATCTAACAATATTAGATTTTTTTATAATTGGCTTGGTGATCCTTTTTTATAAGCAGATTTTAGCGGTGTCTTATGATAGTGAATTTGCTTTGTTAAGGGGAATAAATGTAAAGTTTTTTTATACTTTAATTTTAATCTTATCAGGTTTAAGTGTAGTTGGGGCTATAAAAGTTGTAGGACTTATTTTAGTTATAGCCTTATTAACAATACCAACATATATGGCAGAGATTTTTGTAAAAAAATTATCTTCAATGATGATTTTAAGTGCAATATTAGCCACTTGTTTTACTTTAATTGGTCTTGCAATTTCTTATTATTTTGATATAAGTTCAGGAGCAAGTATTATTGTTGTTGGTGTAATAAGTTTATTAATTTCAAAACTTTTAGGAAGAAAATGAATAAAAAAATAGAATTAGGAATTTTAAATATCCTAAAAGTAAATAGAGTATCAGAACCTGGTCTTTATCTAATATCTTTAGATGAAGAGGAAGTACTGCTTCCAAACTGTTATGTTACAAAAGAGATGCAAATAGGTAGTGAAATAGAAGTTTTTATTTACACAGATAGTGAAGATAGATTAGTTGCAACTACTTTAAAACCATATGCTATGAAAAATGACTTTACTTGTTTGGAAGTTGTTGATATGGCAAAATTTGGTGCATTTTTAGATATGGGCTTGCCAAAAGATTTATTAGTACCAAAAAATAGACAAAAGTCTACATTTCAAGTGGGTAATAGAAAAGTAATCCAAATCGTTGAAGATGAAAATACACATAGACTTATAGGAACAGAAAAATTTTTATTAGAAAAAAGTCCTAAAAATTTAACAAAGAATGATGAAGTAGAGATTTTAGTTTATATTAAAACTCCTCTTGGATTTAAAGTTGTAGTAGATAATAAATATGAAGGTTTAATCTATCATAATGAAATTTTTGAAAATGTAAATGTTGGTGATAGAAAAAAAGCTTTTGTTAAATATATTAGAGATGATGGTAAACTTGATATCTCATTACAAAAAATTGGTGCAAAACAAAGTGATGACAATCAAAATAAAGTATTAGAAAAACTAAAAGAAAATAGTGGAGAACTAAACTTTACATATAAAAGTGATGCCGAAGATATTAAAGAGACTTTTGAAATGAGTAAAAAAGCATTTAAAGCTTCACTTACAAAACTTTTAGAAGAGAATAAAATAGAACTTTTAGAAACATCTATACGATTAAAGTAAACAATATAAAAATAAATAAGTTTATTTTTATTGACTTAAAGTCAAAAATATATAAATATTGATAAACTTATATTAGAATTTATAATTAAGAATTTATTTATAATCTTAAATTATAATTTCGCCAAATTTTATAAAAAGGGAAGATATGGCAACAACTAAACTAAAGGGTAACCTAGTAAACTTAGCTGGTACAGAAGTAAATGTAGGAGATAAAGCTCCTGAAATAAATGTTGTAGGACAAGACTTATCTGATATTAAAATTGGTGGGAAAGCACAAGTTATAGTTGTAGTTCCGTCATTAGATACTGCTGTTTGTGCAGCAGAAACAAGAAAATTCAATGAAGAAGCAGCAAGAACTGATGCTGAGGTAGTAGTTGTATCTATGGATTTACCATTTGCAATGGGAAGATTTTGTACAACTGAAGGAATTGAAAACTTAAAAGTTGGAAGTGATTTTAGAAATAAAGATTTCGCAAATGCATATGGTGTATTAATTGCTGATGGACCACTTGCAGGTGTTGCTTGTAGAGCAATTTTTGTTACTGACGCTCAAGGTGTTGTAACATATAAAGAGATTTGTCCAGAAATTACTGAAGAGCCAAATTATGAGGCTGCTTTAGCTGCTATTAAATAGATCATATTTTATCTTTAAAAAAGGGAAAGAAGGTATTTAACCTCTTTCCCTTTTTTTATGGCTACACATTTACTAAACGCTATTATTTTAAAATTTCATTATCACAATAGGAGTTAATATGAATATATTAAAAAAGCCTTCTTGGCAAATAAGTGAAAATGAAGTTACTCCCAAAGAACTTTTTGATAAAAGAAGAGATTTTTTAAAACTAGGTGCTGCATCTTTAGTTGCAACATCTTCAGTTATTGAACTTTTTGCAAAAGAGTCTTTACCTTTAAAAAATTTAAATTATATAGAAGATAATAATCCAAATAAATTGGAACTAAACAGTTATGAGCAAATAACTTCTTATAACAATTTTTATGAGTTTACTACAAGTAAAGAGGGTGTAAAACCTTTATCTAAAACTTTAAACACTAATAGCTGGGATATTATTGTAGATGGTTTAGTTGAAAAAGAGATGATAATCAGATTTGAGGATTTATTAAAGAATTTTCAATTAGAAGAGAGAATATATAGATTTAGATGTGTTGAGGGTTGGTCTATGGTTGTACCTTGGATTGGCTTTAAATTATCAGATTTTATAAAATATGTAAAACCTCTTTCAAAAGCAAAATATATTAGATTTGAAACTTTATTTGATGATGAGATGTTCCCTGACCAAGCTAGAGGTTTTTTCTCAACTATATCTTATCCATATGTAGAGGGCTTACGTCTAGATGAAGCAATGAATGATTTAACCATATTAGCAGTTGGACTTTATGGTTCATCTATGCCCAAACAAAATGGAGCACCAATTAGATTAATTGTTCCTTGGAAATATGGATTTAAATCTATCAAATCAATTGCAAGAATAAGTTTTGTAGAGGAAGAACCTTTAAACTCTTGGCAAAAAGAAAATCCAAAAGAGTATGGATTTTACGCAAATGTAAATCCAAATGTAGATCATCCAAGATGGAGTCAAAAGAAAGAGAGGGTTTTAGGTAAATTTTTTAAACAAAATACTTTGATGTTTAATGGTTATGAAAAAGAAGTTGCATCATTATATGCAAATATGGATTTGAAGAAATATTTTTAAAGAATGCATATGAAGAAAGGAATCCTAACTTTTTTATTGTTTTTACCATTTTTTTTTATTGTATATGAAGTTTTTATTATAAAAAATGTAATTGATCCTATAAAATATATATATACATATACAGGAATAAGTGCGACAGTATTACTTTTTGTTACAGTAAGTTTATCTTTAATAAAAAAATGGATAAATCTTATTAAATATAGAAAAATAGTAGGTTTGATGGGATTTTTTTATGCTTTATTACATTTTCTAAATTTTATTATTTTTGATGCACAAGGGGATTTTTCATTTATAATAAATGAAAGTTTTGATAAACCATTTATTTATCTTGGAGTTATAGCTTTTTTTATACTACTTTTTATGGCTATTACCTCTACTAAAAGATTATTTAAAAATTATGTTAGGTACCATAAGCTAGTTTATATATCACTTATTCTTATTACAATACATTTTACAATGGCACAAAAATCTTTTGTATTAATTGACTTACTATTTATAATAATAATATTGATTATTGGATACTTTAAACTTCTACAATATATTATTAAAAAAAATAATTTTTAATTTCGACATAAGATAAGAGTTGATTATAAAATTTTATAATTAAATGGTAAGTAATGTATTTTTTTGTTATAATTTAATTATTATGCAAATGGAGTTATCATGAAAAGTTGGAGTATAGGAAGTAAATTGAATTTACTTATTTTAGTAAGTTCTATAGTTGGTTTGGTTATTGCCTTTAGTATGTTTTCTTTTTATTTAGGAAACGTTAAATTGGGAGTTTATAAAGAAGCAACAAAAAATTTAAACTCAATTGTTAAACAAAAGGTTTTAGCTAAAGAGGAGATATGTATATCAAATGCAGTATCAATTGCAAATGATGGAAAAATAGTTGAAGCTTTAAAAAATAAAGATAGAGATGAACTTGTTTCTATTATGCAAAAACTTTCAAAAGATTTTAAAGATAATACAAACTTTAAAAACATAAAAATACATCTTCATGACAATGAAGGAAACTCTTTTTTAAGATCATGGAAACCTGAAAAATATGGTGATAAACTTTTAGATATAAGAGAAGCTATTTCAAGTGTTCACGCAAATAAAAAAGCAGTAGTAGGAACAGAGGTTGGTGTTTCAAATGTAAATCTAGTAGGTGTTGCACCCATAACTAGCAATGGTGAATTTATTGGAAGTGTAGAGTTTAAAGCTGGATATAATTCAATTATAAAAGATGTGAAAAAATATTATCACTCTAATGTATTAATGTTATTAGATAAAGAAAAAATTTCTAATAAGTCTATTCTTGAAAAACTTAAAAAAGTAGGAAAATATGCTTTAAATCAAAAAACATATGATGAACAGTTTGCAAATTATGTTTCTTCTTTAAATCTTTCAGATATTGAAAAAAACACTTATTATGTAGGAGATGAGTACTTTATTACATTAAATCCAATTGTAGATTATTCGGGGGATAAAATTGGTTATTATGTAGTTGGTGAAGAGATTAAACATATTGAAGAGTTAGTAGCTCATTCCCAATCAATTATATACATGGCTTTAGCACTAATAGTGGTTATTTTACTTCTAATAAGTGTTATAATTGCTATTTTCTCAAGAAAAATTATCATAAAACCACTAAAAGAGTTAGATAATGCAATTACTTCAATAAATAAAAATTCAGACACTTCAAATAGGGTGGATGTAGAAAGAGAAGATGAAATAGGAAAAGTTGCACAAAATTTCAATAACTACTTAGATAAAATAGAAAATGGAATAAAACAAGATGCTAAAGTTATAGAAGAAGCAATTGATATTGTTCATAAAGCTAAAGAGGGATTCTATACATATGATATAAAAGAAATTGCAAGCTCTCCTCAAGTTGAAGAGTTAAAACAAAAAGTAAATGAGATGTTAAAAGTTACAAAAGATAACTTATCAATTATTACAAATGCCCTAATTCAATATGGTAATGCCCACTATGATTATTCAATTGATGCAAAAAGTTCAGGTAATGTTGGATCATTAATTAAAGGAACAAACGCTTTAGGAACTTCTGTATCAGAGCTTTTAAATATGGTAGATAATTCTAGTAAAAGATTATCTACAAATGCTGAAGCGTTAGCCTCAACTTCTGAGCAATTATCAGCATCGTCTTTACAACAAGCAGCTTCTTTAGAAGAAACAGCAGCAGCTATTGAAGAGATAACTTCAACTATTACTCAAAATGATGAGAAAACTAAAAAGATGTTAATAATCTCAAAAGAGATGGAAGCAACAAGTCAAGAAGATGATAGATTAGCCCATGAAACTGGAAAATCAATGGAAGATATTAATAAAGCTACAGATGATATTGTAGATGCAATTACAATAATTGATCAAATTGCATTTCAAACAAATATTCTTTCACTTAATGCAGCTGTTGAAGCAGCTACAGCTGGAGAAGCAGGAAAAGGTTTTGCAGTAGTAGCTCAAGAGGTTAGAAATCTAGCAAGTAGATCTGCTGAAGCTGCTAAAGAGATTAAAGATTTAGTTATTTATGCCCAAGAAAAAACAAAAAATGGTAAAGGTACAGCTGACAAGATGGTAGAGAGTTTTAACTTTTTAAGTTCAAAAGTATCAGAAGTAGCTTCTTTAGTAGGGGAAGTTTCAGCTGCTTCAAATGAACAAAGACAAGGTATGAACCAAATCAATGATGCAATAAACCAATTAGATAAGTCAACCCAAGAAAATGCAAATGCTTCAGAAGCAGTATCTCAAAAAGCGATGGCTTTAAGTGAGTTATCTTCACAATTAGTTTCTATTATTCAAAGAACAAGCTTTGATAAATCAAAAGAAAAATCGGTGTGTAATGTAAATCTTGTATTTGATACAACAAAATTAAAACTTGATCATATCTCATTTAAAGAAAACAACTTTAGCAAAGTTGGGCAAGGTGAATCATGGAAAGTAAAAAATCACCATGAATGTGATTTAGGTAAGTGGATAGAAGCTCATTCAAATGAAGGATTTACAAAAAATAAAGATTGGGAAGATTTATTAAAAGCCCATGAAAATGTTCACAGTTGCGTACAAAAATATATAGATGTAGATTCAAAAGATAAAAAAGATAGTCAATTAATTGGCATCGCAAAAAATATTGAAGAGAATACAACAGCTGTATTTAATTATATAGATAAAATAAAAGAACATAAATGCGATGAAATGAGATTAGAAAGAGGGCGTGATACATTTAAAGAGGAAAAAGACCCAAAAAAATACCATAAAAAAATTAATGAGTACAAAAAAGAGGAGTCTTTGCACGATAGAAAAGGTGTTATAAAAGACAATAGTAAGGACGATGAATGGGAAAGTTTTTAGTCAATTTGTAACATTAACTATTGATTAATACTCAATACCTTAGTGATGGTATTTAGAAGAGTTACTGTGCTACTTTTGTGTTCATAGTATCTAGTACAGAAACTTTTCTTACTGTTCTTCTTCTAAGGTATTTAGTATATTTCTCTAATGTGATATTTGCAGATTTATGACCTAACATAGAAGATACCCAAAGTAAATCTTCTCCATTTGATAACATGTTACTTGCAAAAGAATGTCTTAGTTGATATATTCCTCTTGTTTTTAGATTACATTTTTTTAAGAGTTTTTTCCAATTACTGGCTAAAGAATTAGAATCAAGAAAATGTTTATCTGTACAAGGAGAAATAAAAACATACTCACCAAGTCCAGTTAATCTTTGTTGAGATTTTAAAAATTTTTCACATTGAGGAAGCATATCAATTACTCTTTGAGAACTTTTTGTTTTTGGAGATTGAATAAACCCTTTTGTTATAGTTCTATTTACTTCTATTGTATAATTAGTAAAATCTATTTCACTCCATTTTAAACCTAAAACTTCACCAGTTCTAAGACCTGTAAAAAAGTTAATTCCTATAAGGTTTTTAAACCAATTAATTTTACAAGTATCTAACAAGTACATAATTTCATCAAATGTAAAAGGATTTAATGAATAACTTTTTGTAAATCTTGGTTTTGAAATAACTAAAGGAGTAGTTTTTATGTACTCCCTTAGTATTGCTTTCTCAATAGCTGGCTTAAAAACTGATAGAGCATTTATTAAAGTACTTCTATCACTAAATGTTTTATACCATTTTTCTATATCAATAGGTTTTATCTCATTGATAAGCGTATCATTAAAATAGTTTTTTATTCTATTTCTAAAAATACTTTCATATGCTCTATAAGTTGTTTGTTTTAGAGTTTCTTCTTTTTCATCTAAAACCTCTTCACAAAGCTCAACAATAGTTGGAACATTTTTATTAACATCAAACTTTTTAAAGAACTCATCATTTTTATAATATGATGTAACTAGTTTTCTATTTTCTTTTGTATCTTTTAATTTGGTAGATACTCTTTGACCATTTATTCTGACATATAGTATGTCATTACGAGAGTAAAATTTCATTTTTTCTCCTTGAAATTTACAATCGCACTTTCTATAAATTTGATTTTAACACGATTACCATTAAGATTTTTAGTGTAATGAATACCTTGTTTTAATCTTCCATCTTTCATCATCAAATGAAGAGTACTATCACTAACATTTAGATACTTCTTTACTCCTGCTCTTTTAGATAAATCAAGTTTAGGAACTAAATCGTTTTCTAGCTTTTCTAATCTAGTATGTATCTGTTCTAAATAATTTAGAAGTTTAGGAATATCTTCTAAGTTCTCAAATGCTTGGAGATTCATCATCCACCTCCACTTTAATAACTTCTGGCATTAAACCTCTAAACTTCAATTCTCTTAATGCAACATTATACATATCACTAAACCATTGTGATTCATGTTGAACATTTTGAATCTTATCTGCATATCTAAATAGTTCATAATCATTAAGCTCTACAACTGATACAGTTCTAGTTGGAGTTATTATTGAGCCATCTTCTAATTGTCTTAATCTTTTGATATTTCCTTCTTTATCAATAATATCTATATCAACATATCTTTGTTTGATTTGTTCTTTTTTAGGCTTTGGATTTAATATAGAATCTTTTGCTTTTAAATATAGCTCTTTTAAATACTCTATATCTAATGTAAGATTATTTATATATGCTTTTCTAATAAGTCCTAAGTATTCAAACTCAAACTTGTTTTCATCATATATTGATAACTTTCTTTTTACTCTTTCTAAAGATATTGTAGATTGTAAAAAAGATTCAATGTTAAAATCATTTTTAATCTCTTCCCAAATTGGATGTGTTTTAGCTTGATATTTATTGTTTTGTAAATTAGCTTCTGAAATAGAACTTGTATCTATTAGTCTAATTTCATCCATAGCGTTTTGAAATAGATTCTTTGTATTAGATAATACCTCTTCTACTGTTTGAATCTCATATTGTCTTAAATGTCTTCTATGTAATTGAAACTCTATATTAAATATTGGTTGTTCCATGTCAAAGTCATTACTTAAAAAGTACTCATTCATAATCTCAAACTTTTTAGATTTCTTTAGTTCTAGACTTTTATTGTAAAGTCTTAATTTAAAAGGGTCTTTCCCTATATAAATAGTTTGAGTTGAATTTGCATCTCCAATTTCATTAATAGTTGAATATTTTCTTTTTCTAGTTACAAACATATCTTTTTTTACAAAAGAAAAGTCATGTTGAATAAAGCAGTTTATATCTACTCTTGTAATAGGTATAAAATTAGTTATATATCCATCTAACATTTTTTTGAGTAATTCAATAATAGAATTAATACCAATAGTATAAATACCATTTCCTTGAAGCTGTACTCTAATATCATTTAATCCTCTATTATCTTTTATATCTTTAAATCCAATTCTAAAAAGCTCATGTTGAGACTCTTTAAAAAAGTAAAAACCTTCTCTTCTTCCTAAGTATTGTAAAGTGATATCATTTATTTTTATATGGATATCTTTCTTTTCAAACTGTATTTCTTTTTTTCTAAAGACTCCTTTTATATCTTCCATTTGGTCTAATATGTCTAAGTATAAATTGTCATATTCCTCATTAGATTCAAAGAAGAAGTATAAAGAGTCTATGCCATATATTTTTTTCATGGTTTCCTCTTTGTTATATTTGTTGTTTTAATTAAGTGTTCTAGGAAGGGGTATTACTATTAATAAATATACCCCTTTTCGTCTCTCAAAGAAGAGCTGAGAAAAAGTGTGTCTCCCCACACTTTTGTCTCATCTTTCTTTGGCTAAACGCCATAGAAGCTATATTGTTTAGAAATGATTCCAACATCTACGCTAACTTCTTTGTTTATTTTGTCTCTATAGAGCATAATTCTAGTATCAGGTATAGAGATTGTATGAAGCTCTTTTATCTTTGTTCCATTAGCTCTGATTGTTTCTACTAAGATTTGAAGTTTTGCTTTTACATCAACTTCTAATCCATCCTCTTTTTTGTATTTACTTTTATCAACTATATTGATAAGTTGTCCTACAAGTTTTAACATTGTTTTTCCTTTGTAATTTTTATTTACAAAGCGCGCTATGTATTAATTAGATATCTGATTGGAAGT
The DNA here is from genome assembly GCF_963675975.1 of Halarcobacter sp. Classification (NCBI taxonomy): domain Bacteria; kingdom Pseudomonadati; phylum Campylobacterota; class Epsilonproteobacteria; order Campylobacterales; family Arcobacteraceae; genus Halarcobacter; species Halarcobacter sp. The sequence continues at coordinate 1,484,256 of NZ_OY780939.1, forward strand.
TTGACAGATTTTTTATATTTGCTCAATGCAAATATGAAAGTTTTTATCTTTTGATTTTGTATTGACTTTTTTTCAAAGATAATTGTAGTAAGTCTCTAAAAAGTTTTAAAAACCTAGGGTTATCGTAAATAGGATGTTTCTTTTTATTCTTTTGAGTAATTTTCTCCATAATTGGTTTATCAAAAAATAAATCTTTTAATTGAATTTCTTTGTTTAAATCTCTAGCATTATATTTAAAATAATCAATATCTACAATATTTTCTAGAAGGTCATTTAAAAAATCTATAAAATCAGTTTGATTACCAAAGCCATACCTATTAATTTCACTAAATGGAAAAAGTGAAATAGTCCAAAATCTCATACTATGAATAAAATCAGTTTCTTTTAAACCTTGTGAAGCATTTAGTCTTTTTTTCATTTTTAGTATAATTTTTAGAATCTCTATATCATTTTCATTTTTTAAATATTTAAATGTATTCTCATTAATAGTGCTAAGAATAATTATTGCTTCATAAGGTTTTTTTTCAAAGTTTTTTATACCCTTAAGTATTCTTTCTAATTCTTCATTTTCATTTACTAATTTTAGAATATCTTCAACATCATTTTTTATAGACTGAAGTACCTCTGATATATCTCTATTTGAAGAAAAAGCAACTCCTTTTTCTTTAAGTGGAATAGTATCATCATCTTTTATTTTTAAAAATTCATTCATGAGATTTTTTTGATAGTTTATTATAAAAAACATATCAAATAATGATTTTGAATATTTGACATTATCGATTATCTTTACTTCATCATTTAATACTAATTTTTTTAAATTGTCTTCAAAATCATAAGAACAATTTTCATTAAGGGAATAATGAAATTTATTAAATGTATTATCAATGATATTTTCTATTTCTTTTTCATTAGTCTTTTCAAGTTTTGGGGCTACTATTTTTAATAAACTATCGAATAGTTCTGAGAAGTCAACTTTTGTATTATGTTGATTTTCCCAATTTCTATTTGCAAAGATTTTTAATCTATGTGTATCAATTAGCTTTTCAAGTTTTTTGTATGAAGTATTTAATTTATTCATACTTTTTATAGAATTTATGATGTAAGTTATTGAGTTCTTATAATTCATAAAATTATTATATATTAACTTTATTGAAACAATAAAATATTTTTATATTCAAAGTTAATTTTATTATCAAATTAATTATATATATGTATAATTAATTTAAAATATTTTGTATAAAGAACTATTATGAGATTACTTTTTATTTACTTTTACAAAGAGTTCGCAACTTTTGAAAAAGACAGCATTGTACATCTATCTAAAAAATATAAATTTACTTTAGATAATGAAAAATCCTCTGAAAATCAATTTTATTTTAAAAAAAAAGAAAATATTGATTTTATAAATGATTTTTATTCAGAAAATATAGATATAGGTTTACTTCTTGGTGAAAATGGCACAGGTAAAAGTGTACTATTAAATTCTATAAGAGATGAAAAGAATGATTATTCAATTTGTATATATGAAGAAAGAGATAAGTTTTATATTTTAGATAATAATTTAACAAAATTGAGAAGACATAAATTATATGGTGAGTTTAACATTCCTTATGAAGAGGAATCTGACTTTTTTGTAAGAATAGATAATAAAAAGATAGAGACTGAAAGAAAATTCAAATCGATATATTATAGTTCTATAGTAGAAAAAATAAATAAAAATCTAAAAGATGACTCTAATATTTCAGATGTTGAAATACTTTCTAAAATCGATGGAGACTCTTTAGATAAAAAAATTGAATTACTTGAAATAAGTGATTTACATAAAATGTATAAATTTAATTATAATTATGCAATAAATCCATCAAAAACATTTTTCAAAGATGCAAAAGAGTTTATTAAAGATTCATATATTTTACTTTTTCAAAAAGTGATGGAACTTTTAAATAAAAATAAAGAGTATGAAAAAATAGAAAAGATTTTTGATAAGTTACCTAAGTTTATTATGGATGATATTGTTGAGTATTATTTAGAAGAAAAAGAAATATTTATTGAGGAAATAAAAGAGAACCAAAAAATTGTTAAAGAGTATTTAGAAGTTTATAAAAAAAATATTTATAACTATTTGAGAATTGGAAAAATTGATGTAGATGAAGAACTTTTAAAAATAAATAAAAGAGCTGTTGAAAATGAGAACAGATTATTTAATGATGATTTTTTTAATGAATTATCTAAAATAAATTTTGATTTAAAGAGAGAAAATATAAAAGTTATATTAGAAAGTGTAAGAAAACTTTTTAAGATTAAATATAGACGATATCGAACTAAGGATTTTGAAGATAATTCAAAGAGAATGTTAATGTATTTTGGTATAGAAAAAGCATTTGAAATGTGTTTGGAACGACTTAAATCTCGAGATAAAAAAATAGATGACATAAAAAATGTATTTGAAATATATAAGTTGTATTATTTAAGACAAGAGATGGGATATAATAGTTTTATTTTAATTGATTTATTTAAAAAAGGAAAATTTGAAGATATCTTATTATTAGACAAAAAAAATAAATCTATTCAACTCTCAAAAGATAATAAAGTGATAGAAGATAATAAAGAAAAAACCCTAAATGAGATAAAAAAAATTGTTGAAGATAATTACTCTTCATTTTATAATATACTTATAGATAAATTAGAAGATGTTGATGATAATATATTAAAATTATTGATAATAAAAAAGGTTGAAAAAGAAAAAAATACTGAGAAGGCTAATTATGATAAAACAGATTATAATAGAGCTTCATATGTATGTTTGGTTAGTCTTTTAAAAAGTGCTTTTATTGAAGATGAAGAAAAAAAATATTTATTAAATATTTTGAATGAGAAAGAAAAGTTTATAGAGTATAATTTACTGGTTATATATAATCAAAAATATAAAGATAATTCTCCTATTGACTCAAACTCAGAACTAAACTTTCAAAAATATAAAAAATTTGTAAAAGATGGAATTCAGCCTTTTAGTTTTTCTTTTGAACCTCCTATTTCCTCAGGACAAAAAGCAAAAGAGGTAATAAATGCAAGAATAAATGATGCAATTCAACAAATAATTAAAGAAAATAAAGATGAAAATATTTTAATACTTTTAGATGAAGCAGATTTAAAACTTCATCTTGAGTGGCAAAGACAATTTTTATATGATTTAATAGAGTTCTTAAAGACATATAGTGAAAATAAATTTTATATACTTTATTCTACACATTCACCAATGATATTATCTGATATTACAAATGATAGGGTTGTGTTTTTAAAAAAAGAAGAAAATGCAAAATTTTCAGAAGATAAACAAGATTTTACTAAAAGTACCTTTGGTGCAAATATTTATGATATTTATGCAGATAGCTTTTTTGTAGATGATTTTATGGGTAAATTTGCACAAGATAAAATAACTTATATAATAGAACGGATAGAGTCTCATGGAATTGATAAGCAAACAATTACAGAAGAAGAATCCAAAAATCTTTTAAAAGTTGTAAAAAATATAGGTGAGCCACTTTTAAGAAATAAATTAGAAGATGAGATAAAGTCTTTATTTGAGATTAAAGATGATATTGATGAGATTGTTGAGAGTTTGAAAAGTGAGAGGTTTGAAGAGATAAAAAAAGAATTAGATAAATATACTCAAGATAAACAAGAAAAGATATTAGCAAAACTATTTGGAAATCAAAATGATTAAAGTTGATAATAGTGCTAAAAAAAGAGTTTTTTGTAATTCTGATAAAAAAGAAGTTTTGGACTTAAAACAAAAAGTAATAGAAAAAATAGAAGAGATAGAAAAAACGACTAAAAACTACAATGAGTTAACAGTTTTTGAGAGAGAACTTTATATTGATACTATCTCAGTATTTAAATTTAAAAAGTTGATTGATAAGCAAATTACTAATTTATTAAGAAGTAAACTATCAGATGATTTTAAAGAGGAACTTCGAACTTTGAAGAATGACTTGTATTTTATCTTAGTTGCAGATATTAATACTATAAAAAACTATTTAAAAACTAAAATTGCTTTAAACTCGTTATTGATACATCAAGGGGATAAAAAGTTAAAATCAAGTGATTTTAAAAAATATCAAAAAAAGTTCGAAACACTGTATAGTGAAAATTTGAGTAATATTAAATCATCTTTTAAAAGACCTTTTTTTGATTTATTTGAAGATATAAATGTTTGTCCATATTGCAATAGAAATTTTATAAATCCAATTTATAAAGAGCATAGTTTAAGTGGAGATAATAAAAATCAATCACCTGATATAGAACATTTTTATCCAAAATCAATTTATCCATTTTTATCTTTAAGTATCTCAAATCTTTTACCATCTTGTAGCTTTTGCAATAAAATAAAAAGTGATGTTGATACTTATAAATATAATTGTCTTAGTCCATATGAAATAAAGAAAAATGATTTTAGATTTGATTTTAAATTTAAGTCTAATCAAGTAAAAGAAGTAAAGCTTATGTCAAAAGAGCCTCGTTGTAAAAATTCAGAGATTTTAAATCTTGAATCTTTATATAATGAAGTTCATAATAAACAAATAAATGAAATATTTGATGATATTTTAAAATATCCAAAAAGCTATAAAAGGTCTCTTGGAAAATTTAAATTAACTGAGAGTGATTATAAGAAAATATTTAGAAATTATTACGATGAAAGAGATTTTAATAAACATCCTTTATCTAAGATGACTAAAGATTTATATAATCAAATAAACGGACTTATTTAAAAGATTTAGTTTTATCAACAATAAAATGTTAGGGTGTTATAATTATATGAAATATAATATTAAAAAACTGTGTTAATTTTGTGCTAATTTTTAAAATATTAAATAGAATTTTTCATATGTTAATTTTTATTAAGTTTATAGAAAGTACGATTTTAAGGGATTTGTCTTTTTATTAATATATTAAAAAACACCTCATTGTTATCTATTGATTAACTTTTTGTTACTTTAGTATTAATTCTCATCCATTATAATTTTTACATGGATTAAGAAGGTATGCGAATCCTTCAGAAATTTAAAAAACTGCGAATTTTTTAAATTTTCCAATTTGTTTCCTTGTGTGTAAAAGGACTCCTTGAAAAAGGAGCCCTTTTTTTTTACCCAAATTAAAGTACTTTATTGCTACTATTCGCCAACAGAAAAACTTTCAAAGAGAATAATTCACTAATGCCATTATCAAATCTAAATGAAGACCAGCTAAGTGCTGCTACCTGTCCTACGGGATATAATCTTATTATTGCCAGTGCTGGAACTGGAAAAACCTCTACAATTGTAGGACGTATTGCAAATCTTATTAATAATGGTGTTAAACCTGAAGAGATATTATTATTAACTTTTACAAATAAAGCAGCAGCAGAGATGGTTCAAAGGGTTGCAAAATTCTTTGGGAAAGAGATAGCTCAAAAAATTATGGCTGGAACTTTTCATTCTGTTTCTTATAAACTATTAAAACAATTAAATATAAATATTACACTAAAACAACCAAATGAATTAAAAACTCTTTTTAAATCATTATATGAAAAAAGAGTTTTTTATGATAGAAGTGATGATGCAAACCCATATGATGGTGGATATTTGTATGATATGTACTCTTTATATCTAAACTCAAATGATGGTGAGAGTTTTGAAAAATGGATATTAAATAAAAACCCAGACCACGAACTTTATACAGCAATATATGAAGATGTTGTTTTAGAGTTTAATGAATTAAAAATAAAATATGGATATGCAAATTTTGATGACTTGTTGACAATTATGCTTAAGACTTTAAAAGAAAATGAATTTGCTTTTAAAGAGATACTTGTTGATGAATATCAAGATACAAATCCTTTACAAGGAAGATTGCTAGATGGATTTAAGCCTAAGTCACTTTTTTGTGTAGGAGATTATGACCAAAGTATTTATGCTTTTAATGGCTCAGATATAGGTATTATCTCAACATTTTCACAAAGATATAAAGATGCAGAGGTTTTTACACTTAGAAAAAACTATAGGTCTAGTAAACCTATTCTTGATTTAGCAACAAAAGTTATAGAACACAATGAAAGAATATATGAAAAACAGCTTCAAGTAATGCGTAATGATGTAAATATTGCACCTAAACTTTTAGCCTTTACTGAACTTTTTCAACAATATCATCATATCTCAGATTTAATCTCTAAGAGTGGAACTCCTCACAGTGATATAGCAATTATTTTTAGAAATAACTCAAGTGCAGATGGTATTGAAGCAAATTTAAGAGAGTATGGAATACCAGCAAAAAGAAAAGGTGGAATGTCTTTTTTTGATTCTGTTGAGGTTAAATTTGTAATTGATATGCTTGTAATGCAATTATCTCACAATGACATGATGGCTTTTATTCACGTATTAGAACATGGAAAAGGGATAGGAAAAGCAATTGCAAAAGATATTTTTGATGCTTTAATTAAACTTGGTGATGGAGATTTATTTAAAGGATTGTTTCATCCAAGAGAAGATATACATAATCCTTTTGAGACAAATAAAGTAAAGAATATTCAACTTGGACTATTTGATGATTTTTTAGAGTTAGGTTCAGTATCTAAATTTAAAGATTGTGGTTTTGAAGATAGTTTTTTAGGTAATCCTTTACTAAAGCATCCTAAATTATCCGTTGATGGTGCAAAATATATTTACGATTTTTATCTTTTAGTAAAACAGTTAAGAAGGGTAAAAAATCCTGAAACAATGGTTTCTAATATTGTTGGTTCAATGATGTATTCAAAAATAAAAGATTTTCTAGCCACAAAAAGAGCAACACAAAAAGATGGACAAATTAATCCAACTCAAAAAGCAAAAGGATTAGCAAAAATAAATAGAAAAGGGATGCTTCTTAGAAATTTATCTAGAAACTTCCAAGACCTATCAAAGTTTGTTAACTCTATGATTTTAGGTGGTGGAGAGATGAGTGAAGGTGAGGGCGTTAACTTACTTTCAGTTCACGCCAGTAAAGGTTTGGAGTTTAAAGAAGTTTTTGTAATAGACCTTATGGATGGAAGGTTTCCAAATAGAAAACTAATGAGCAAAGGTGGAAGTCTTGAAGAGGAAAGAAGACTTTTTTATGTTGCTGTTACAAGAGCAAAAGATATTTTATACCTAAGCTATGCAAAGTTTGATAAGATTAAAAAAATAGACTTTATTCACTCTCCCTTTCTAAAAGAAGCAGGACTAATCAGAAATGAAGAGGAAAACTAAATCCTCTTTAATTTTTTTAGAAAAATAACAATTTCATAAATTTTAAATATTAAAGATTTATTTTAAATCTAGTATACTTTTATCTACCAAAATAATAAATAAGCATATTTATTGTTTTAAAATTATAAAAAGGCTAAATATGAATGAAGGAATTGTATCAAGAGTAAGTAGATTAATCTCGGGAAGCGTTAATGCTTTGGTTGATAAAGCTGAATCTATTTCTCCTGAAATTGTTATGAAAGAAACAATCAGAGAAATAGATTCAACTATAGATGAGGTAAAAGTATCTTTGGGAAAAGAAACAATTGATTTAAAAAAATCAAAATCTCAACTTGATAATGAAAAGAATAAATATGATAACTTGAAAGAGCAGATTAAAGTTGCAATAAAAGAAAATAGGGATGATTTAGCAAAATCTGCAATATCTAGACAAATGGATATAGAAACTCAAATACCAATTCTTGAAGAAACTGTTTCTCAAATAGAGTTAAATATTAAAAAATATGAAGACTTTATTGATGCATTAAATGCTAAAAAAAGAGAGATGCAAAATGAATTAGCAGAATTTATTAAAATAAATAAAGAACAACAAGAAAGTTCAAGTATTAGTAACAATATGCAAAAAGCACAAGAAGCATTTGATAGAGTTAATAATATTGAAGTAGAATCTAAATATTTAGATAAAGATGATATAGAGTTAGCCCAATTAGACAAACTTGTTAGAGATAATAGAATTGAAGAAAGATTACAAAGTTTAAAAGCTGAACAAAAATGAGTTTTTCAGAGTTTATCTTTAATCATGATAATGTAATATTCTCAAGTGCAATTTTTTTGATGTTATTAATTGCAATATTTGAAGGTATATTAGTGATAATTGGAGCAGGCTTATCAGATATACTTGACTCTTTTATCCCTGATTTTGATACAGATATTAATTTAGAAACTGATACTAATTTTAATTTAACAAAGTTTTTTGGTTGGATAAGATTAAAAAAAGTCCCAGTTCTGATGCTATTAGTAATATTTTTAACTTCTTTTGGATTGATAGGTTTATTTATACAATTACTAGTTTACAACATAATTGGTATTTTATGGTTACAGTATTTAGTGCTTATACCTACTTTTATTTTATCAATTTTCTCTCTTAGAGTATTTGGTGGAATTATTGCAAAACTACTACCTAAAGATGAAACCTCTTCCATATCTAGAAATGATTTAATAGGTCATATTGCAATAATCACTTTAGGTAAAGCAAAAAAAGGATCACCAGCAGAAGCAAAAGTTAAAGATATATATGGTCAAGTACATTATTTTATGATTGAACCTGAAAATGAAAATGAAGTTTTTGAACAAGGAGATAAAGTATTAATCTCCGCTCAAAATAATAAAAATTTTTTAGCAATAAAAGATATTCCAGAAAAATTAAAATAAAGGCATAAAATGGATATAGGAATAAATTTATCGTCAATGGCAGTTTTAATACCAATTATAATTATAGTTGCATTAATAACATTAGGTTTGATTTTTACAAGATTATATAAAAGAGCAACAAAAGAGATATCTTTTGTACGAACTGGTCTTGGTGGTGAAAAAGTTATCATGAATGGTGGAGCGATAGTTTTACCTGTATTACATGAAGTAATACCAGTTAATATGAATACATTAAGATTAGCTGTAGAAAGAGCAAACGAACAAGCTTTGATTACAAAAGATAGAATGAGAGTAGATGTATTAGCTGAATTTTATGTACGAGTTAAACCAATAAATGAATCTATTGCTTTTGCAGCTCAAACATTAGGTTTAAGAACCACTCAACCCACCTCATTAAAAGAGCTAATTGAAGGGAAATTTGTTGATGCTTTAAGAGCTGTAGCAGCAGAGATGCATATGGTTGAACTTCATGAACAAAGAGTAGATTTCGTACAAAAAGTGCAACAAGTAGTATCTGAAGATTTACTTAAGAATGGATTAGAATTAGAATCAGTATCTTTAACAGGATTAGATCAAACTAGTAAAAAATATTTTAATCCAGATAATGCATTTGATGCTGAAGGTCTTACAAGATTAACACAAGAAATCGAGGCAAGAAGAAAAATTAGAAATGATATAGAAAGAGATACTTCTGTAGAGATAGAAAAGAAAGATTTGGATACTAAAAAACTTTCACTTGATATTAAAAGAGAAGAGGAATATGCTATTTTAGAACAACAAAGGGAAGTTGCAATAAGAAAAGCATCTCAAGTTGCAGAGATTGCAAAAGAAGAAGCTGAACAAAGAAAAGTTGCAGAAAACTCGAAAATCTTTGCAGATCAAGAGATTGAACAAAAAAGAATAGCTTCTGAAAAAGAGGTAGAACAAGCAAAAATCCAAAAAGAACAATTGATAGAAGAAAAAAATATTGAAAAGAGTAAATCAATTGAGTTATCAAATCAAGATAGAGAAATAGCAATTGCAGAGAAGTCAAAAACACAATCAATTGCTAAAGCACAGGCAGATGAAGCAAGAGCCGAAGCAGTAAAAGCAGAAGAGAAAGTAAAAACAGTAAGAGAAACAGAAATAGCAGAAAGAAAAAAATCTATTGAATTGGTTGAAGCTGCACAAGAAGCAGAAAGAGAAGCTATTACAATTAAAGTTGGTGCACAAGCTGAGAAACAAGCTGCAGAAGATCAAGCAGAAGCACAAAGAATATTAGCAAGTGGTTTAGCAGATAAAGCTATAATTACAGCAAAAAGTGATAATGAAGCACAAAAATTAAGAGCAGAAGCTCAAGCAGTTGAGTATAAAGTTGAAGCAGAAGGAAAAGAATCAATAAATAATGCCTCAAATATTTTATCTGCAGAACAAATAGCTATGCAAATAAAACTTAAACTTATAGAGCAGTTACCTGAGATAATTGCACAAAGTGTTAAGCCAATGGAACAAATTGATAGTATTAAAATTCTTCAAGTAGATGGTTTAACTCAAGCACAGAATTCTGATGGTCAAAAAGTTTCTGATTCCTCGACAGATTCTTTACCTGATCAACTTGTAAACAGTGCTTTAAAATATAGAGCTCAATCTCCGATTGTTGATTCTTTATTAAAAGAATTAAATTTAGATGGAGCAGATTTAAATAGTTTTACAAAAGATTTAAATAAATAAATCAATTATACATGTATAGAGAAACTCTATACGTGTATTTAAATTAGTATCATTCTTTTTCCCTATTATATTGTTTTAACGTGCTATTGAATATAAAATAAAATATGTCAAGTTAAATAAATTAACTTTACGCTATAATCGCGGATATTTTAAAACTAAGAAAATTAATAGGAATATAAATGAGTAATAAGTATGAACCATCACAAGTGGAAGATAAATATTATAAGATTTGGGAAGATAGAGGTTATTTTGAGATAGATGGAAATAAAGCTATCCAAGAGCAAGATAAAAATTTTGCTATTATGATGCCTCCTCCAAATGTTACAGGAAGTCTGCATATTGGGCACGCTTTAACATTTACTCTTCAAGATATAATCACTAGATTTAAAAGAATGGATGGGTATAAAACTTTATGGCAACCAGGAACTGACCATGCAGGTATTGCTACACAAAATATTGTTGAAAAACAATTATTAGCAGAAGGTACAACAAAAGAGGAATTAGGTAGAGAAAAATTCCTTGAAAGAGCATGGCAACAAAAAGAGCAATCTGGTGGAAATATTGTTCACCAAATGAGAAAATTAGGTGTTACTCCTGCGTGGTCAAGGGAAAGATTTACTATGGATGATGGACTAAAAGAAGCTGTAAAAGAGGCTTTTGTTCATCTTTACAATGAAGGTATGATTGTTCAAAATAATTATATGGTTAACTGGTGTACACATGATGGTGCACTTTCAGATATTGAAGTTGAGCATGAAGAGGTAAATGGTAAATTTTACCACATGAATTACCATTTTGCAGATGGTTCTGGATTTGTAACAGTTGCAACAACAAGACCTGAAACATATTTTGGGGATACAGCTATTATGGTTCACCCTGATGATGAAAGATATACTACAATTGTAGGTAAAGAGGTTGTTTTACCGCTTACTGATAGAAAAATCAAAATCATTACAGATGAACATGTTGATATGGACTTTGGAACAGGTGTTGTAAAAGTAACTCCTGCTCATGACCAAAATGACTACGAAGTTGGAAAAAGACACGATTTAGAGTTTATTACATGTTTTGATGAACAAGGTATTTTAAACGACTATTGTGGAGAGTTTGCAGGACTTGAAAGACTTGAAGCTAGAAAACCAATTGTTGATAAACTAAGAGAAGAGGGATTCATTGTAAAAATTGAAGACCATATTCATCAAGTTGGACATTGTTATAGATGTAAAAATGTTGTTGAACCTTATATCTCTAAACAATGGTTTGTAAGAAGCGAAGTTGCTAAAAACTCTATTGAAAAAACTTATGCAGGAGAATCTAAATTTCATCCACCACATTGGATAAACTCTTATAGAGCATGGATGGATGAATTAAGAGATTGGTGTATCTCTAGACAACTTTGGTGGGGACATAGAATTCCTGTATTTACTTGTGATGATTGTGGTCATCAGTGGGCAGATAAAGCTGATGAACCAGAAGCTTGTCCAAAATGTGCTTCTAAAAAATATACTCAAGACCCAGATGTTTTAGATACTTGGTTCTCTTCAGGTCTTTGGGCATTTTCACCACTTGGTTGGGGAAATAATGGAAATATGGAAGATACATTCAATGAAGAGGATTTAAAACAATTTTATCCAAACTCATTACTTATCACTGGATTTGACATTATGTTCTTCTGGGTAGCTAGAATGATGATGTTGGGTGAACACTTCATGGGTGAATTACCATTTAAAGATATCTATATGCATGCATTAGTAAGAGATGAACACGGTGCAAAGATGTCTAAATCAAAAGGTAATGTAATTGACCCTCTTGATATGGTAAATGAGCATAGTGCTGATATTATTAGATTTACGCTTGCATTCTTAGCAGTTCAAGGTAGAGATATCAAACTTGGGGCTAAAAATTTAGAGCAATTTAGAAACTTTACAAACAAACTTTACAATGCATCAAACTTCTTAAGTATGAATGTTGAAGTTTTCCCTGATTTAAAAGATATTGAGGTTAAAACTCCACTTGGTCTTTATATGCAAAGTAGACTTTCAACTGCTGTAAATGAAGTTAGAGAGACTTTAGAAACATATAAATTCAATGAAGCTGCATCTATTCTTTACAGATTTGTTTGGACTGAATTTTGTGATTGGGGTATTGAATATTCAAAAGCTTCAAAAGATTCTATTACTGAACTTGGGGCTGTATTTAAAGAAACATTAAAAATGATATCTCCATTTATGCCATTTATTTCTGATTTCTTATATCACAAATTAAGTGGTACATCTTTAGAAGAGGGTGATTCAGTTATGATTATGAACTTCCCTAAAGATATCAAAAAAGATGAAAATATTGAAAATATGTTTGCTATTATTGAAGAGGCAATTACAGCTATTAGAAGAGCAAAAGTTGTTATTGATATGGGTAATAGCAAAATTGCAAAAGCTTATGTAAAACTTGATTCTTCTATTGATACTGAAGTTGCAAAACCATTTATTGAAAAACTTGCAAAAGTAGAAAATATTGAGTTTGTAGATACTAAACAAGAAAACTCTATTACAGATGTAAGTGATAACTTAGAGGTTTATATCCCAACTGGTGAAATTGATATGACACCAATTATTAATAAACTTACTAAACAAAAAGAGAAATTAGAAAAAGAGATTTCAAAACTTTCTGGAATGTTATCAAATGAAAGATTTGTAGCAAATGCACCTGCAAATGTTATTGAAGAAAACAAAGCTGGATTAGCTTCAGCAGAAGAAAAACTTGCGAAAGTAGAAGCAGAACTTAAAACATTAAGTTAAAAAAAGCCCCTATCTTTTGGGGCTTTTTATTTGAATTCTTATTTTAGTTCAAATGGTGTTTCTTGATAAACAAAATAGTTTAACCAGTTTGCAAATAGTAAATGTGCAGTTGAACGCCACTTAACTTTTGGCTCTAGTTTTGGGTCATTGTTTTTGAAATAGTTTTTTGGAATCTCTATATCCATACCTTTTTCAACATCTCTAAAATACTCCTTTTGTAAAGAGTTAAAGTCATATTCAACATGCCCACTCATAAATACATGTCTTCTATCCTTTGATGCAACTAAACAAACTCCTGAGTCTTCAGAATATAATAAAAGTTCTAAATCAGAAATCTTATCAATATCCTCTTTTAAAACAGTAGTATATCTTGAGTGGGGAATATATGCTTCATCATCAAAACCTCTTAAAAGAGGGTTTGTTTTATTAAATAAATCGTGTTCAAATACACCAAATATCTTTTTATCTTTTTCATATTTTTGTATTCCATAATGATGATATAATCCAGCTTGTGAACCCCAACAAATATATAAAGTTGAGGTGATATTTGATTTTGAGTACTCCATAATCTCTTTTAACTCTTCCCAATATGAAACCTCTTCAAATGGCATAGTTTCAATTGGGGCACCTGTGATAATAAGTCCATCAAAATTATGGTTTTTTACTTCATCAAAGGTTTTATAAAAACTTTCAAGATGGTCTTCTGAAGTATTCTTTGACTGATATGTTGCAGTTTTTATTAGTGTAACTTCTGTTTGTAAAGGAGTATTTCCTAAAAGTCTTAGTAGTTGAGTTTCTGTTTCAACTTTGTTGGGCATCAAATTTAATATAAGTATTTTAAGTGGTCTAATATCCTGCTTCATAGCTTTTTTGTCATTCATAACAAAAATATTTTCATTTTGTAATATTTTAACAGCAGGTAATTTTTTGGGTATAACAATTGGCATTTTGTTCTCTTTTAAATTTTTTGAATTATATCATGTATCTATTAAAAAATTGTGGGAAGCAGATTTAAAAATAAAATTTATGTATCAATATGATAAAATGGAATATAAACTATAGATTAGTAAAAGGTAAGTGATGAGAAGTTGGATATATATTTTTAGTTTGATTCTAAGTATCTTTTTTACTGGTTGTGCTACAAATCAAAGTGAAGTAAAAAGTGTTTTTCAAACTAATGCCGCTTCCTTAATAACAAAAGACCAAGAAAGAATACAAAAATTACTTGTAAAATTTAAAACTAAACTTGATAAAAGAAATCCAAAAAACTTTAATACAAAAAATGAGAAAAAAATATATTCAGTATTAAATGACTTTAATAAAAAACTACTTTTGAAATATCAAGGAAAAATTATAAAAGATTATAAAGAGTATTTAGAGTTAGCTTTTTCAAAAACACCTTTATTAAATAGAAATGACTATCTTATTTTAGGTTTAAGATATATGGTTTCATATGCTTATGATACTGAAGATATTCATAATGTAACAGCTCTACAATATGATAAAGAAAAGCTATCAAAACTACATAAAAATTTACAGATATTAAGATGGAAGATAAAAGTAGATATGGATGAAAATAATAAATATCTATTTTTAACTTGGCAGAATAATTGGCAAATTGAATTAGAAACTAGATTAAATCTAAATAAAGATATTACTTATGAAGATATACAAAATCTTGATTCAATAAAATCAAATAAAGAATCATTATATTCACACTCTAATTTTTCTTTTGAAGTTATTTTAACTCAAATGATTGATGCAGTAGAAAATTCACTTATTGCACTAGGTGAAGAACCAATTGATTTAGGTGTTTCAGCAGTTAAATTTTTCATATTTTTATAATTTCGCAATATCTGGATTGTCTGATTTTTTTTCTTTGGTTATACTTTCAAAAATTTAATTTTTGGGAGTTTACAAAATGAGCTTTATAAACGAAAGAAGACTAGAAGAGGCAGATAAAGAGATATTTGATATAGTAGAAGCAGAACTACAAAGACAAACAGATCACCTAGAGATGATAGCAAGTGAGAACTTCACATCACCAGCTGTAATGGAAACAATGGGATCAGTATTTACAAATAAATACGCAGAAGGTTACCCATATAAAAGATACTACGGTGGATGTGAATTTGCAGATAAAGCAGAACAACTAGCAATAGATAGAGCATGCGAAATCTTTGGATGTAATTACGCAAATGTACAACCACACTCAGGATCACAAGCAAATGGTGCAGTATACGCAGCATTAATTAAAGCAGGTGATAAAATCCTTGGTATGGATCTTTCTCATGGTGGACATTTAACTCATGGTTCTAAACCATCATTTTCTGGTAAAAACTACCAAGCATTCTACTATGGTGTAGAATTAGATGGAAGAATAAACTATGATAAAGTTATGGAAATAGCTCAAATAGTACAACCAAAAATAATCGTTTGCGGAGCATCTGCTTATGCAAGAGAGATTGACTTTGCTAAATTTAGAGAAATAGCAGATGCAGTTGGTGCTTACCTTTTTGCAGATATCGCTCATATTGCTGGTCTAGTAGCTGCTGGTGAACACCCAAGCCCATTTCCTTACGCAGATGTAGTAACAACTACAACTCATAAGACTCTAAGAGGTCCAAGAGGTGGTATGATAATGTGTAATGATGAAGAGATATCTAAAAAAATAAACTCTGCAATTTTCCCAGGAACACAAGGTGGACCACTTGTACATGTAATGGCAGCAAAAGCAGTAGCATTTAAAGAGATATTAGATCCAGCTTGGAAAGATTACGCAAAACAAGTAAAAGCAAACGCAAAAGTACTTGGTGAAGTTATGATGTCAAGAGGATATGATATAGTATCTGATGGAACAGATAATCACTTAGTGTTAGTATCTTTTTTAAATAAAGAATTCTCAGGAAAAGATGCAGATGCAGCTTTAGGAAATGCAGGTATTACTGTAAATAAAAATACAGTACCAGGTGAAACAAGAAGCCCATTTGTTACTTCAGGGATTAGAATTGGTTCACCAGCATTAACTGCAAGAGGAATGAAAGAGGAAGAGTTTACGTTTATAGCAAATAAAATTTGTGATGTATTAGATGATATCAACAACACAGACTTACAAGCTAAGATTAAACAAGAACTTAAAGAGTTAGCTAGGGATTTTGTAATTTACAGCAAATCTACTTACTAATTACTAGCAAATATGTAAGCTAAAGTGGTATAATATATACTAACTTTAGCTTATAATTTGGAAGGTATATGAAAGATAGCTTATCTTTAGAAAATGAAAACTATAAAAAAATTGAAAAAGTAATAAGATATATCGACGAAAACTTTAAAGAGCAACCTACAATAGATGAAATCTCAGAATATATTGGAATGAGTAAATATCATCTTATAAGAGTATTCAAAGAGTATGTGGGAGTAACTCCAATACAATTTCTACAATCAGTTACACTAAACTACGCAAAAGAACATTTAAAAGAATCAAAATCAATATTAGACAGCTCATTAGATATTGGATTATCAAGTACAAGCAGACTTCATGATTTATTTGTAAATATTATTGGAGTAACACCAAAAGAGTATAAAGAACTAGGAAAAAATGTAGATATCACCTATGGATATGGTTCTACACCTTTTGGGGAAGCTTTAATTGGTTTTACAAAAAGAGGTGTAAGTTATTTAGGCTTTATAGATGACAATAAAGAAACAATATTTAAAAGATTTAAAGAGATTTGGGCAAAAGCAAATCTAATAAATGATGATGAAAAAGCAAAAGAGTATCTTGATAAAATTTTTGTAAAAAAAGAGAAGTTTGATCTTTATGTAAAAGGGACGAATTTTCAAATAAATATTTGGAAAGCTTTACTAAATATCCCAAGTGGAACAATAGCTAGTTACCAAGATATTGCAAATAGTATAAACAAACCTAAAGCAGCCAGAGCAGTTGCAAGTGCAATTGGCTCAAATCACATAGGATTTTTAATTCCTTGTCATAGAGTGTTGGCAAAATCTGGTGCTATGAGTGGTTATAGATGGGGAATAGAAAGAAAGAAAATCTTAGTTGCCTATGAAGCAATGAAGAGCAAAGACTCTTAAGGTTTATCCCCTTTGAGTCTGTGCGAAATAGAATATATTACTGGCAGATAGATAAGATTTAAAATAGTTCCCCACAAAAGACCAAATCCTAGACCAATAGCAATAGGTTGGAAAATAACAGCTTGACCTGTTGGGAAGAAAATTAGTGAACTCATACCAATCAAAGTTGTAACTGTTGTAAGAATAATTGGTCTAAATCTTTTTGTTGCCCTATAAAATACATCATGTAAAGTTTTTGCTTTTTTCAAATATGTCATCATAATAATTCCATCATTAATAACAACTCCGGCAAGTCCCAATGCTCCAATAATTGATGGCATAGATAGATTTAGTCCCATAAGCTTATGCCCTAATAAAACACCTAGAAGTGAAAATGGAATAACACTCATCAAAATAAAAGTTTCCCTAAACGAGTTAAATAAATATAACATAGAAAGCATAATTAATATAATAGTAAGTCCTGAAGCTAGTAGCATATCATTTCTAAGACTTTTTTGTTTTTCAGCTTCCCCTTTAAAGATTAGTTTTACACCATTTTCTTTTATTTTATCTAGAGTTGGTTGTATCTTTTCAATCACTTCATTTGCTGTTATTATTTCTGGATTTACATTTGCAAAGATATAGAAGTTTCTTTCGGCATCATCTTTTATAAGTTGTTCAAACCCTTTTATAATATTGAAATCCACTACTTGATTTAAAGCTACAAAAGTTCCATCACTAAGTGGTATTTCCATATTTTTAAAGTTTTCATAATCATCTTTATTTATACTTTCTATTTTTATATCAAGCATATCTGTATCATCAAAAGATACAGCTTTTTTCTTTGATAAATACATATTTGATAAAAATGAACCAATAGTAGCCTCATCTAAACCTAATTGTTCCCCATAAGCATTTACTTTTAATTTTACTTCATCCACACCAAATTTAAGTGAATTTGATAAAGATTTTATACCTTTCATTCCCTTAAGTTCATTTTGTAAAGTATTGATTGAGTTAATGATTTTTTCATTATCATTTGACACAAGACCAATTTTTATATCTGCTTTAATAGGTCCAACTTTCCTTTCTAAAACAACTATTTCATTTAGGTTGTATTTAGTTTTGTAGTCATTATCTTTTAAAAATTGACTAAGTTCACTAGATATTTGTGTTGATTTTTTGGTTCTTACTCTTCCCTCATCATCATAATACAAACTAAGATAAGGAGTAACATATTTATCTAAAAAGTTAACATCTTTTGTTTTTTGTAGTTCAACTGTCATATACATAACATAAGGATAGTTTTCAGTATTATTTCCTGTATCTCTTCTAAAACCAGCCACTGAGTCTATACTTCTAACAAAGAATTTGTCTTTATTTTTCATAATATCATTTTCTATTGCTTGAACAATTTTAAAGGCATCTTCTAGTTTAGTATTTTCATCTGCTTTTATTGAGATTTTTACATCTGATGCATCAAATTTTGGAAACATCTGAAATTTTGAAGATTTTATGGCTAAAACTGTACTTATTGGGACAACTATAACAAATATTAATAGAAAAGTTTTTTTCCAATTCATAAAAAAATGGATAATTGAATTATATACATTATTTGCTTTATCCCATGAAGTTACCTTAGCTCCACTTTTAAGAGTATGGGCTGCATGTATAGGTAAAAAAACAAAAGATTCAATTAGTGACGCAATAACTAATGCAGAAACTGCAATAGGAATAAGCTTCATAACTTCACCCATAGTCCCACTGATCATTAAAATAGGTAAAAAAGAGAAAAGAGTAGTAATAGATGCAACAGTTACAGGTTTAACCATCTCTTTTGCACCCATAATTGCAGCCTCTTTGGGTTCATACCCCTCTTCAATATGTTGTTGTATATTTTCACTAACAACAATTGCATCATCAACAACAATACCAATTGCTATTAAAACACCCACAAGTGAGATCATATTTATTGTATATCCTGAAAGATACATATAAAGTGCAGCTATTACAAAAGAAGTAGGGATTCCTATTGCAATAATAAATGACATTCTAAAATTTATTAGAAGCATTACAAGTATTGTGATTAGTATAACTCCAAGAATAATATTTGATACAACTATGTTTAATCTATCTAAAATTTTTTCACTATTGTCATCTGCTATACTTATTTTTACATCGGGGTTAGATTTATTTATTTGGGGTAAAAGTTTTTTGATATCTTGTACTATTTTTATTGCATCTGCTGTTTCACTTTGCTCTAAAGCTAAAGAGATTGCATTTTTACCATTAAATGAATAAAGTGTAGAAGAGTCTTCATATTTTTTAGAGATATAAGCTATATCCTTTAAATAAATATTACTATCTCCTATTTTTAATAAAATATTTGAAAATGATTCTGCTGTTTTTGCACCGTTGAAGGTTGAGATATAATAGTGCTTTTCACCTTCTATTTTACCAATTGGAAAAATATATGATAAAGTTGAAATAGCATCAAAAACAGTGCTCTTATTTAGATTCATTGCTTTGATTTTTTTATCATCTAAAAGAATTTCATAAAATTTATCTGAATCCCCATAAATAGTAATCTTTTTAACACCTTCTACACCTAATAATTGGCTTTCCAATCTATCAGCAAAAGGTTTTAATTCATCTGTTGAATATTTATCAGAAGTAAGGGTAATATCTATAAGAGACCTTGAACGTTCTATTACGTTTACTGTAGGTTCATCCATGTCGGAGGGAAGGTTTGTTTTTACTAAAGTTACAGCATCTTTTATTTTATCTGCTTCGTTATATTTGTTAAACCCTTTTTTTAATTCTAAAATAATTGAAAAACTTCCTGGGCTTATAACTGTAGTGATTATATCAATACTTTCAATATTTTTTATGTTATCTTCTATTTCTGATACAGCCATTCTATCTAAAATATCAACAGAAGCTCCACTATATGAACCTCTTATTGAAATCATATCAAGTTCAAAACTTGGGAAAATCTCTTTTGGAGTATTATTATAAGACCAAATTCCAACAGCAAAAACTAAAACAAAAAGAGTGTAATTCATCCTTGAGTTTTCAACAAAGAATCTTAAAAATCTTTCAAACATCAAATTCCTTTATATTTAGAACAAAATTATAATCAAGGATTATTAATAGTAGTTTAATGCCGAGATATTTTTTAATATATTAATTATATCTTTAACATACCTTAAAATCGCACTTTCTATAATCATTAAAAAATCTAATTGTAAAAATATTTCAATTATTATATTAAATTTTAGCACAAAAATGACACAGTTTTATAGTTTGTATTATAAATAGTATTAAGTCTAATATTGATAATATAGACACTTATTTATTGAAAAGGGTGTTTTTTGGAATTGTTTGAAAATTTAAATAAGAAAGAGAAAATAGATAAAATCATTGAAAATTTTAAAGGAAAAGAAAAATACAATTATTTTAAAGTTGGTTCTAATTCAAAACGAAAAATTAAAGTAAGAAGACTATTAAATAGTATAAAGAGTTTGAAAAGTTTTATTATTCTTGAACAAAAAAAAATAGAATCACAAAGTTGGGAATTTGTGGCTGCAGATGTAACTGTTCTTAGTAAAAACAATACTAAAAATGATAATTTATTTAATGAAAATGAATACAAGTATATAGGCTTTGATATATATGTAGATTTAATACAGGGAGTTGTTTTTAAATCAATATTTATACAGTTTTCATATCATTCTTTGTTTAGATTACTTGAAAGATGTGATATGACACAATTAAATTCTGCAGAAAAAATTAAATGGTATCTATCTTCAATGATAAAACAATTTGTATTGAGATGTTTTAATATGTTAGAAGAAAAAATAAAAATTTTATCTCATAATAAAACAGAAGAAAAAGTATTTTCTAGTCTAGAAGATTATATTATTATTGATGATTTATTTTTTCCTATAGTAATGGAAATAGGTAAAAATAGAATGGGAAAAATAGCTTTTAATTTCACTATAAAAACTCTAATGCCAAAAGAATATAATGGTTCTCAAAAGACAATAAATAGTAAAGCTCAAAATAAAACTAAGAAAAATATATTAGATTATTCTGAAGTTTTAAGGGACTTAATTGTTCAGAAATATTAGGTTACATAAAATGATTTTTATATAAGAATCTATATTGATGTATTTAAAAAGTTATATAAGATTATGTAGTTTTGAATATTATTAAAAATTTCTATAAATTATAATCAAGGGAAAATATGAATGAATCCTTTTCTAAAAATAAAAAAATGACTAAAAAACTAAATTTGTTAATAAATAAACTTCAATATCCCAAAGAATTCTATAGTTCACTTATAGAAATAAGAAATGATAATGAATTGATAACTCTTTGTAACCAACTTAAAGAAAAACTTGATATTGACTATTTTGAAATAGCGGTATCTGCAATAAATGAGGGACAGGACATCTTCTTATTAACTCATATATTAGAAAAAATTGCTCATTTATCTATATTAAATACATCTAGTATATTATCCTTGTATGAACTATTATATAATCAAATGCAAGGTGATTTAGCTGGAGGAAGTCAATATAATATAACAAAAATAATTTGCGATAATAATAAAGATTTTACAAAAAGCTTTTTAGACTTACTTTATTTAATTGATAAAGAATATATTACTTTTCATATCTCTACTACAATAATTTCATTACATAATACTCATAATATAAATCAATATAATAATGTAAAAAATTTCTTAACTAATACAGAGAATACAATAAAGACAAAAAGTGCAATTGATGCTATTGATAAAATAAATATAAATGAACAAGAATCAGAAGAAGTATATCTATTATTTGAAAATATACTAAAAATAAAAAGTCTTGATTTTAATTACCTTATAATATATGCAAGTAACAATTTAAAAAACAGTTATTCAACTTTTAAAAATATATTAGTAAGAAGCAGTAAATTTAAAAATGACAATACAAGATATCATATTTCACAAATACTAATGTTTAATAAAAATGAATATATTAACGAAGACTGGTATAAAGAATGTCTATATTCATTAAAAAGTACAAATTCAAAAGAATTAGGAACAATTCAAAATATAGCATTTACGTTGAATCATATTTTAGAGGAAACTAACTCAATTGAATTAATTCAACAATTCTTCATTTTATGGTTAGATAATAGTGATATTTCATCAAATTTTCCAGATGAAAAATTAGATTTCTTTATTAATGAAATAACTCAAAAATATCCTACTCTTTTAAATAAGTTTGTTACTAATATATTAAATAGTGAAAATATAAACCAGCATTTAATTTTACATCACTTTATTTCTTCTCAAGTTGAGTTAGATAAAGATATATTAGATACACTTTTACATGAAGACTTATTATTCATTTGTAGAAAAATATTAGGATACCTATATCAATTTGAAGAACAGAAATCATTAGTTTTATCAATTTTAAATAAGGAAGATACAAATAAAGATACAATTAATCTAATTAATGAAGTTTTTATTAATTATATAGGAGATGATTATCCTTATGAAACTTTAAAATATTTTAAAAGTATAACAAGTACTAAACTTGATAAAAATATGAGAAGTATTACTAGTACAGTTATTAAACATTTAGAAGCAATAAATGATTCAAGAAAGAAACTTAAAAAGTTAAAAGAATTACAACCTTCAACAATAGAGTCAAGAGAGATTCATAAAGCCAACAATGATTCAATGAAAAAAGCGATGGAAAAAGCTCAAGAAAAAAGTATATTCTCTCAATTAGCAACAAAAATATTAATTAAATATGGGAAAGGAAGCTTTTCTAATCATGATAATAACTATACTAAACCCACACAAATGCATAGGATATCAACATCAATGTCTATTCCAACATCGGAAAGAGCCCATCCAATACATAAATCTATAGAAAAATACCATTTCAGAATAGCTAAAAAGGAATCTAAATGAAGTTAATCATAAAAGAATATTTATCATTATTAAAAGAGTCTAAAGAACTTGATGAACTAATACCAGAACTTTTATTATCTATGAATCATAAAACAATAAGCAAAGCTCAAATAGGTACAAGACAATACGGTGTTGATGTAGCATCAATTGGAAAAGATACTGATGGAATAGAAAAAGTATTCCTTTTTACTATAAAAGAGGGAAACTTATCTAGGAATGGATGGGATGGAGGTTCAAATCAAGCAGTTAGACCTTCTTTAGATGAAATATTAGATGTATATATTCCAACACATCTAGAAAAAAAATACATATCTTTACCGAAAAAAATTGTTGTGGCAACAGGAGGGGACTTAAATCAAAATGTTCAACAAAACTGGAGTGGATATACTAAAAGGAATAGTAAAGAAAATGAGATTGAATTTACTTTTTGGGGTGGAGATGAACTTTCAATACTTATTGAAGAAAATTTATTTAATGAACATTTAATACCTAAAGAACTAAGAAATAAATTTAGGAAAACTCTTGCTTTGCTAAATGATACAGATTACGATTTAAGAGATTACTATTTATATCTTAATGAAATTATTAACAATACTGAACTTGAAAAACAATCAGAAAAAAATCAACTAAAAACTCTTAGATTAATATATTTGTCACTAAATATTATTTATAGATGGTCTGAGTCAGAAGATAATTTAAAACATGCATTACTTGCATCTGAAAGAACTATATTAAATGTATGGGAATTTCTTTCAAAAAATGGACTTACAGAAAACAAAAAATTAACTGAAATTATTGGTAAAATTTATTACAAAAATCTTGAAATTATTTCAAAATATTGTGAGAAACTACAACCTTTAATCAAAGTGAAAAATGGAATGTCTTTTTATGGTAATAATTTCATACAAGAGAGTTTAATCTTATTTGAACAACTTGGAATACTAGCCCTATTAGGAAATCTATTTCAATTTACAGCTATAATAAATAACAATGGAGAATATACAAAGTATTCTGCTTTTATAGCCCTATTATTAAAGGAGTTTATTGAAAATCATAAAGGACTGTTAAATCCTGTATATGATGAACATATAATTGATATATCAATGGCATTATTTCTATTACATGAATGGAATGAGATAGAATTTGTAGACAAGTGGATTGATGAACTAATTACACATATAGATTTTGCATTTAATATCAATGGAAAATACTTTCCAATTGATACTGACAACTTTGATGATTTAGTAGATATTAACTTAAGAGGTGGGTTTGATAAAAATGATTATATAAAAACATCAACACTTATTCCTATTTTAGCTCAATGGTGTGTAAAATTAGGTTTAATAGAAAATTATAAAAGTATTAAACATATTTCAGAAAATATGTTTAAAGAAGCTACATTACAAATCTGGTATCCAGATGAAAATGTTGAAAAATTTATGTTTTCCCAAAATGCTGGTTTTGAATGTGGCTATGCTGAAGCACCTATAAAAATTCCAGAAAAAATAAAAGAATACTCTAATTTAATGGAACAAGTGAAAGATAGTGAAAGTTACATAAATATTCAAGACTTACTATGTGTAAAACATAGTATGACTCCTTTAATTTTAATTTCATGTAGACATTTTAGGATGCCTATGTTTCCTCAGTTTTGGAATATTAAATTTAACATATAAATAATTATAGAAATTTATTTGATAAATATTGAAAATAAAATTATTCATATACTCTCTGATAATAAAATAAACTTGAACTTTATATCTTTATAAAAAAGATATAAAAAATAGATTAAATCCTATTAATAACAGTTTAACATTAAACAATTAATTAGTTTTAAATTTTTAATACTTGCTTTGATTTTTGGTGTTAAAATAATCAATAAAAGGAGATATTATGAAAACTGAAGAATTAATAATCTCTGAATTAGTTTATTCCTTACAGAAGAGATTGACTAAAGATATAATAGAAGATTTACAAAAACGTGAAGTAATGTTTTTTTCTGATAAAAAAAATGAGTGTATTGCTAATTTTTGGGAAGAGGTATGTATATCTATTCAAGATAAAACTGTAGATAAAGATTTAAGAGAGAAAATAAAATCTTCTTTATCTGAATTTTTAGAAAAAAGTTTTGAATCTTTATTATTATATGAAAAAATAGCATTTTGGATAAAAAGTGAAAATGGAACATTGTGGTTATATGAAAACAAAAATAAAAGTATAACTTTAGATTTGATTCCCTACGATTTTACTGATTGTAAAGATATTTTATTTAATACAATTATGGATGAAGCAAATAGTTTTGTAAATGACAATATATATGATTACATAAATCTATTCTCAAACACTTTTGATGAAGAGAGTGATGAGGATGACAAGTTAGTAGTTTATGAATAAAGAGATTTAAAATCTCTTTATTTACTTATAGCGAAAAGATTAATACTTTTAACAGTTTCTAAATCTTTTTCCTCTTTTACAGATTCTGCACAAACTTTTATATTTAATAGGTTTCCTAACTCATTTATAGATTCAACAAACTCTTTTTTAGATCGATCTTTATGCATATTAGTTGTATAGTCTCTAGCAAGTCTTATATAATCAAGATTAAACTCTTTTAAGTTTTCAGTTGGTACAAATTTACTTTCAAATCTTTTGATAATAACTTTTGAACCACAGTTATGAATAAACTCACAAAAATCTTTAAATAGAGTCATATCTTTTGCAACCCCATAAGCAGATAATGAGAAGACTAATTGAGAAGCGATATCTCTATTTTTGAAAATCTCTTTTTCAAGCCACATAATAAAGTTGTTATTAGAAATAGAATCTAAAGATAGATTAATACAAATATCATGTTTAATATTGTTTATTTGTATAAAACTGATAATTTTTGAGATTACAGCTTTATCAAAATCGACGATTTTTTCATATTTTTCAGCTATCGAAACAAATGAACCAATAGGGATAGGATTATTCTCTTTATCTTTTGCATTTGTAAAGGCTTCTTGCATAATAATATTTTCATCAAGATTATCTAAAGTATATGTATCATTGATAAAATCAACTTCAAAGTGGCTATTATCAATTATTTCTGTAATCAATTCTCTCCAAGCATTCATATCCCTTGAAAGGTCATTAGTATCTCTAATAAATATCTCATTTGGACCAATTAGTTTTGCTTTTTCATAGGCTTCATTGGCAGCTTGTCTCATTTCAGCTAAAGTTCCTAATTCATTAAATGGAGTTCCACCAACATGTGCAATTTCATCAATATTCAATTCTATTGATAAATCATTAAATCTTTTTTTCAATTTATTTGCAATCTCTTTTGTACCATCATAATCACAATCTTTTATAACTAATAAAAACTCTGAACCAAATATTCTATAGGCTTTTGAATTTTCAGACAAATCTTTTAAGACATTTGCAAATTTGATAATATAATTGTCAACCTCTTCATTTGTATGTGTTTTTACATATTTTGAAAGGTTATCAATTTTTATATCAAAGATATATCCAGTTTCTTTTTTTATAAACATCTGTTTTATATCTGTTTCTAAAGGTTGTTTTGAATTTAATCCTGTTAGTTCATCTTCTGATAATTTTTTTGATAGATTGCTAAGATTATTTGTAAGTTTATTTATCATTGCTTCTATTTTTCTTGACATATCATTCATTGCTATTGATACATTTTTAATCTCTATTGTCCAAGGTAAAGGCTCAATTACATCAAAATTCCCTTTTGCAATATTTTTTGCAAGTTTTTCGATTTTTTTAAGAGGTCTTAAAATAAATTGTACAAAAACTAATAAAAGAAGCATAGAGATTATAAATGCTATAAATGCGTAAATAATTGAATTTCTTGCTTGCTCAAAAAGTTTAGCATAGGCTTCTCCCGGATTAGGGCTTACATAAATAACAGCTGCTGTGTTCCAACCATTTGAGATCTCACTATATTTTTCTTCAAGATTGATAGGGATAAGTTTTATAAACCATTGGGGAACATAGTCAAATTTAATATCTCTACTCTCTTTAAATAAAACTTTATTTAGTGTAATATTTGCAAATGTATCAATTCTTTGCCCATCTTTTGAAGCTGTAAAATTAAATGTGATATTTCCACCTTTTTTATAAATCTCACTAGGTACATATCTATATTTAACACTATCTGACATACCACTTAAATCAATCTCATCTTGCTCATTTTCAAGTTTTAATAGCTGTTCACTTATTGATTGGTCAGATTCAATTTTTTCTATATATCCAAATTTCGAATCTACAGAGACTTTATTTATTTTCCAATTTGAATCACTTAAATCAGTTGAAGCTTCAATAAGTTTTTTATCTGTAATAATAAAATCTGCATCTTCTAGTCTAACCTCTTTATAAAAGCCACTATTTGATATGGCTCTAATTATAGATTGGATTTCTGGGTCTTCTTTATCATTTATTAAAGGTCTTAGACTCATTCCTATTGAAGTGGCAGTATCTTGTGCTTTCGTTGAAGCTTCTATTTCTAGATAGTCTTTCATATTGTTTACGCTAATAAAAAAATTACCACTAAATATTATAAAAAATATAAAAGCAATAATCATATACAGTTGTTTTGATAAAGACATATTTTTAATCCCCTTTTAAATTCTATTCATCATAGATTTCCAGTTTTTTAAGTTGTTTGAACCAACTCTAACTGAAGTTTTTCCTTTATTTTTTGCTTGCCATAAGCCACTTGCATTAAAACTATAAACTGGTCTTAAATCTGTTCTTTTACTTGCTAGTTTTAATCTCTTATTTACATTATCTAATACAATAGGTGTTGCACCTGGTTTATGATAATAAGTTAATACCATATGAGCTTCCTCAAATTTAGTACCTCTTCTCATAAGTTTTACATATGTTATTCTAAGCTTATCATCAGGAACTCCCAGTTCTCTTAAACTAAAATATTTTGCAATTGCATAATCTTCACAATCTCCTGCTCCAACACTTAAAAATTCAAATGGTGCAGCCCAATAGTCATTTTGTTTCCAAACAACAGAATCTCTTTTATATGTAACTCTATTCCAGAAGTCATTTATTTGTTTTAGTTTATGTAAAATATCTTGATTTTTAGAAGTTTGCATTGTTTTATCCCAAAGCTCAACTCTTTTTCTGGCTTTTTTACCATATTTACTTTCAATTTGCTGAAGTTTTTGCTCTGTAATATTAAAGGATTTATTTGCAATTGTTATTGTAAGGGTTAATGAAACAATGAAAAAAGATATAACAAATATTTTTTTCATTACTTTTCCCCTTTTTTAGTATAAATTATAGTCTATTAAAGTTTAAGTGTATTTAAAATAATCTCTTTGTCAACTTTTTGCTTGTTATATTTTATTTTTACACTTTGATTTATATCATTAATATATGAAGTGCTTATTTTTAAAAAATTTTTGTTAGTTTTTTGAATCTCTTCTTTAGTTTTTAATGTTAGATTTTTATTTATATTATCTAAGACAACAAGTTTTGAATCACTTTTATGAAAATATGTTAATACAGCATGAGTTTCTTCTGATAAGTTTTTCATATAAAGTATTTTTAATTTTTTATTTGAAACACCTAAGTTTAAAAGAGTAATATACTTTGCAATTGCATAATCTTCTGAATCTCCAGCTCCAACCGCTAGAAACTCAAAAGGTGATGCCCAATAATCTTTTCTTTGCCACACTTTTGAATCTTGACGATATTGAATTTTATTCCAAAAATCGTTTATATCTTTTAGTTTATGAAAAATATTTTTTGAGCTAACATTTTTCATTGTATCATTCCACATTTGAACTCTTTTTTTTGCTTTTTTACCATATTTTAAACCAATTTTTTCAATTGTGGTATTTGAAATATTGAAATTATTATCTGCAAATAGTGAAAAAGAGAATGAAACTAAAATTAGACTTATTAAAATAAATCTTTTTTTAGTTCCATTTATATTAAAATAGATTGAATTCATCAAGGTCTTAAAGTATTAAGAATCATACTTTCTTCGATTAGGTCACTATCATATTTTATTACAATAGTTTGTTCAGTATCATTTATATACCATTCATCAATCTCTGAAATTTTATCAAGGTTTTTACTATTGTTTTGAGCTTGACTAGTTAAAGGTACATAAAGAGTTTTTTTCTTAGATGGATTAGGCATAGTTAAAATCAAAATAATCCAAATAAGACAAACTACAGCTATAACCATAACTAAAGAAGATAAAGATACTTTTTCAAAGAAAATACCACCTAAAACACCCCCAATAAAAGTACCTAAATAACCATGGGCATTAAAGATACCTAATACTAATCCTCTTTGATGAACTTTTGCAAATTTTGAAGCAAGTGATTGCATAATTGGTTCATGCATATTAAAACCAATAAAAAATATAACTACCCCAATTACAAAGATTAAAGAAGTTGAACTTAAACCAATTAGTAAATAAGATACTGCAAAAAATACAATACCTATTGCTAATATCTCTTTGAATTTACCTTTTTTCTCAGCAATAATTGCAGCTGGTGCCATTGCTAATACCCCAAAAATCATCGCAGGAAGGTAAACTTTCCATAAATCTGACATCTCCCATTGGAAGTTGTTTATTAATACCATTGGAATAATCATAAATGCAAAAGTCATTAAACCTTTTTGTAAAAAGTTTGTTATGTTCATCTTGATTAAGTTTTTGTTTGTTAAAACTTGTATTAATTGTTTGTCAGTTGGATTTGAATGGGTTATTTGTGGTGGATTTGGAACAAATTTAATTAAAATAAAAATTGAACCAAAAGCTATAACAGCCGTTAGATAAAATAATGATTCAACACCAGCAAAAGAACTAATTGTTGGCCCTAAAATCATTGAAGCAGCAAAACTCATACCAATAGCCATCCCCATAGTTGCCATTGCTTTTGGTCTTTGTTCCTCTTTAACTAAGTCACTAATTGTTGCAGTTACTACTGCACCTATTGCCCCTGCACCTTGTAAAAATCTTCCTAACATCAGAAGTAAGATATCATCAGCAATTGCACAGAATATTGAACCAATACCAAAAAGAATAAGTCCTGTAATAATTGTACCTTTTCTCCCTAGTTTATCACTCATAATTCCAAAAGGAACTTGAAATATCATTTGCGTTAAAGCATATCCTCCAACAACAACACCAACAAGAGTAGTTGTTGCTCCATATAGATTAATTGCATATACTGATAAAACAGGAAGAACTATAAAAAGTCCGAAAAATCTTAGTGCTATAATAGAACTAAGTGGTAAAATAGATTTAATCATATATAATCCCATAAGTTAAAATAAAGAAAAAATTATATAGCAATAAACTTGATAATAGTGTTAAAAGGAAAATTATGAAAATAGTTTTAGCTACAGGTAATAAAGGAAAAATTGAAGAGTTTAAAAAACTTCTTCCAAATGAAGAAATAATTCCTTTCAAAAATTTAATAGGTGAGTATGAAGTTATTGAGGATGGAGATACTTTTAAAGCAAATGCTGTAAAAAAAGCAAAAGAGATATATGAAAGGATCGCTGATGAGAACATTATAGTTATATCAGACGATAGTGGAATTTCAGTTCCTATACTAAATAACGAGCCAGGAATATATTCTGCAAGATATGCAGGTGAAAATGCAGATGATAAAAAAAATAATGCGAAATTAATCTCAAAATTAAAAGAGAAAAATATTGAAAAAACAAAAGCTTTTTATACTGCTTGTATAGCAATAGTTTTTAAAAATGAAGTTTATACAGTACATGGTTGGATGCATGGTGAAGTAGTAGCAAAAGAGATTGGTGATAATGGATTTGGTTATGACCCAATGTTTATTCCTAATGGTTTTGATAAAACATTAGGTGAACTGCCCCATGAAATAAAAAAAGAGTTTTCACATAGAAGTAGGGCTTTATCTTTAGCAAAAAAAGTTTTAGATGTAATATTATAAAAGAGTTAAACTATAACTCTTTTATAAACTCTAATATTTTCATTTTTAGCTTTTACTATTAGCTCAACTTCAAAATCTCCATCCTTTTTTTCAATTAAAGCAATAATGTCAAATTTACTATTTTTGATTTGTATTTTGTCAATTAAATCCAAAGATTTTATACTTAAAACATACTCTTCTAGAAATTTTAGATGGTTTTTAGCTTGTATATAATTGTATTGATTTAATATATTTTCTGAGCTTATACTTTTATTTTCAAATATTTTTATGCTTAATATAGAAAATATAAAGATTAAGATTAGTGTAGAAAAAAGTAAAAAAGCTTTTTTATCTTTTTTCATAGTTCAAATTCCCATTTTTGAGATATTTTATCATCTAATGTAATATCTATAATAACTTTTTTTGATCCCTTTATAAGAGAAAAATTACTTACATTTTTTAATAAAATTTTATCATCAATATATAAAGTAGTGTCTTTATATTTAAGTTTATTGATTATGTTTGGAAGATTTTTTTCAATAATTATTTTTGTAGAGTTTAAATCGATTTTTAGTATTGAAATCTCTCTAGTTTCACTTTCTACAAGATATAAGTCTTTTGAAAATTTAAATACAAAAATAAGTACAAATGAGGAGATAAATATAACTAAAATTAGTTCTAATAGTGAAAATGCTTTATTTGATTTCATATTTTACAAGCTCGATTCTTTCATCTTTATAGCTAATTTGTTTAACATTTATATTTTTTTCTTCTATATCGTTTATAAGTATTTGGATTGTTTTAGAATTTGTTTGAAAATTTGAGTTATAATTTTTAGTGTTAAAAGAGTTTTCTATATTGTTTAAAGTATTAAATTCTTTATCAAAATTATCATAGTAAGAGTATTTACTAAACCCTACTATGACAATACTTAATAAAACTATACTAAATAAAGTTTCAATAAGTGAAAAACTATTTTTTTCCAATTTCAACTGCTTTTTCGTGAGCAGCTTCAATAGCTTTTATCATGCTACTTCTTACTGATCCCTCTTCAAGCTTTGCTACACCTGCTGCAGTTGTTCCACCTGGACTCATTACAGAATCTTTAATAATAGCTGGATGGTTGTTTTCTAATAGTTTTGCATAACCTTCAAAAAGTCCTTGAACTAATTCATTACTTACACTTCTATTTAGACCTGCTTTTACTCCACCATCACTTAAAGCTTCAGCTACTAAACATAAAAATGCTGGACCGCTTCCTGCTATTGCTGTTGCTACATCTAACTCTTTTTCTGTATCAACCCATACAGCTTTTCCAATATATGTAAATAGTTCTAAAGCGATTTTTTTAGCCTCTTTATCACCTGTTATAGTTGTAGCAGATTTACTAACAGATGCAGCTACATTTGGCATAGTTCTAACATAATATTTTGATTTGATTTGTTTTCTTAGACTCTCTAAAGTAGTACCTGCAAGGATTGAAAATAGTATATTTGCCTGACCCTCCAATCTTGCTGCTACACTTTGTAGGGCATAAGGTTTTACACAAAATACTATATTTTTATCAGTGATATCTTCTGTATCATCTAACTGTTTTATTTCAACATCTGGAATAGCCTCTTTAACTTTTTTTAGTTTATTAATATCTCTTCCAATAATTTCAACTTCAAAATTTTTAACTAATCCTTTAGCTAAGGCTTGGGCCATAAAGCCATTTCCAATTAATGTAAGTTTCATATAAATCCTCTTAATTTAATTAATTTTTATATTATAACCAATATGAGAATTTAGGTCAAAAAAAGTAAGAAAATAGCAAGGTTTTATTAGATAGAATATCTCTTTTAAGATAAAAAAGGACTATTTAATGGGTAATTATTTAAAGTTTACTAATCTGTTTTTAGCAGCAAGCTTAATTTTTGTATTTTCAGCTTGTTCTCAAAAATCTGAGAAAATTCAAGAATTTGATAAACCAGCACTATATTGGTTTAATAAAATGGCAGATGAGATAAGTACTGGATTTTTAGAAGATGCAGATGATACATATATCTCTTTAGAAAGTGAGCATAGAAATTCTCCACTTCTTTCAACAGCATTATTGATACTTGCAAATGCACATATTGATGAAGAAGAGTATGAGTTAGCAAATTTCTATTTAGATGAGTATATAAAAAGATTTGCACTTAGCAAAAATATTGATTATGTAAGATACTTAAAGATTAAAGCCAACTTCAAAGGTTTTGCATACGATTTAAGAGATCAACAATTGATTGAGGATACTATTTCTCAAATTGAAGATTTTATTAAAAACTTTCCAAGATCACCATATACACCTTTAGTAAGTACAATGAATTCAAGGTTATATATGGCAAAAGCTACATTGGATAAAGAGATAGCTGATTTATATGAAAGACTTGATAAGCCAAAGGCAGCAAAACTGTATAATGAAAAAGTAAAAAAATCTTGGGTTAATCCAGAAGAAATTGAACCAGTAGATGTTCCTTTTTATAGATACCCATTTGAAAGAGATATATTATTTTAAGAAACTATAAATTTTAGGAGTTTTTATGGAGTTAGAAAATTACGATTCTTTTCCTCAAAGTATACCATTAATTATTGAAGATGATGTATTTTTATACCCTTTTATGATTGCACCGCTATTTCTAAATAATGAAGACAATATTAAAGCAGTGGAAAATGCAATTGAAGAGAATAAATTAGTTATTGTTACTGTAAGTAAACCAGGGTTTGAGGGAAAAAGAGAAAAAGATGGCTTCTATGATGTAGGGGTTGTTGGAAATATTATGAGAAAAGTAAGTCTTCCTGATGGGAAGATTAAAGTACTTTTTCAAGGACTTACAAAAGGTCATATAAAAAGTTTTGATGAACAAAATCCAACACAAGCTTATGTTGATAAACTTGTAGATGAAGAGTATTCAAAAGAGAGTGTTGATTCTATTGTTGATGTATTAATTGAGCAAGTAAAAAAATTATCAAGAATCAATTCAAAGTTCCCATCTGATTTAATCAAAACAATAGAAGAAAATGATGAAGCTTCAAGAATAGCTGACTTAATCTCTTCTGTTTTAAGAGTAAAAAAAGAGGAAGCTTATAAACTTTTTTCTGAAACAAATATAGAAAAAAGATTATTAGAGATAATAGAAACTATTAAAAAAGAGATAGAAAGTTTTAAAATTCAAAAAGAGATTACTCAAAAAGTAAACTCAAAAATTGAAAAAACACATAAAGATTACTTCTTAAAGGAGCAAATTAAAGCTATACAAAAAGAGCTTGGGTCTGATAATCAAAAAGATGTAGAGATAAAAGCTTATAAAAAGAAGTTAAAAAAACTAAAACCTTTTATGCCAAAAGATGGTTATAAAGAAACAAAAAAACAAATAGAAAAATTAAGTAGAATGCATCAGGATTCTCCTGATAGTTCATTACTTCAAACTTATATAGAAAATGTTTTAGATATACCTTTTGGAGAATATGCAGATGAAAAGATATCTGTTAAAAATGTTGAAGAACAATTAGATAAAGATCACTATTCTTTAGATAAACCAAAAGAGAGAATTGCTGAGTATTTTGCTGTAAAAGAGATGCTTGAAGAGAGAAAAATTGAAAGCCTTAAATCAAAAGGTACAGTGTTATGTTTTGTGGGACCTCCAGGTGTTGGTAAAACATCATTGGCAAACTCTATTTCAAAAGCTTTAAAAAGACCACTAGTAAGAGTTGCTTTAGGTGGTATGGAAGATGTAAATGAGTTAAGGGGACATAGAAGAACATATGTTGGAGCTATGCCAGGACGAATTGTAAAAGGTTTAGTTGATGCAAAATCTATGAATCCAGTTGTGGTATTAGATGAGATTGACAAACTTGGAGCAAATCATAGAGGTGATCCAACAGCAGTTATGCTTGAAGTTTTAGACCCTGAACAAAACCATGAGTTTAGAGACCTTTATTTAAATTTTGCAATTGATTTATCACAAGTTATATTTGTAGCAACAGCAAATGATGTTAGAAGTATTCCTGCACCTTTAAGAGATAGAATGGAGTTTATTGAGATGTCATCTTATACTCCAAATGAAAAGTATCATATCTCTAAAGATTATCTAATCCCTCAAGAGTTGGAAAAACATGGTTTAAAAAGAAGTGAGATATCTTTATCAAAAACTACTATTGAAACAATTATTTCTAAATATACAAGAGAAGCAGGGGTTAGAAACCTAAGAAGAGTATTTGCTAAATTATTTAGAAAAGCTGTTAAGAAGTTATTAAAAGATAGAGAATTAAAACAAGTATCAATTAATACTAAAAATATAAAAGAGTTTTTAGATAATCCAATTTTTGAAATTGACCCAGCAGATAAGAAAAATACTATAGGTGTTACAAATGGTTTAGCTTGGACTTCAGTTGGTGGAGATGTATTAAAAACAGAAGCTATTAAACTTAGAGGAAAAGGGATTTTAAATGTAACTGGAAATATGGGTGACGTGATGAAAGAATCATCAAGAATTTCATATTCAGTTGTAAAACTTCTTATTGATAATAAAAAATTAAAAATAGATAAGAATATTATCCCTAAAACTTTAAAAGAGGAAGAGGAAAAAACAAATCTTGAGCCAAGTGAGGTTTATAAAAGATTTGATATTCACTTACATATTCCAGAAGGTGCAACTCCAAAAGATGGACCAAGTGCAGGTATAACTATGGCTACAACTATTGCTTCTATTTTAAGCCAAAGAGAAGTTAGATCAGATATTTGTATGACAGGTGAGCTTACACTTACTGGAAAAGTTCTTCCTATTGGTGGATTAAAAGAGAAATTAATTGCAGCATATAAAGCTAAAATGAAATTAGCTTTAATTCCTAGAAAAAACTTTTTAAGAGATTTAGATGAAATCCCTACAGAAGTAAAAGAAGCTATGGAAATCAAAGCAGTTGACACTATTGATGATGTCTTAAAAGAAGCATTGATATAATTTAATGAGAAGATCAGGGGCAAGTGATAGCCAAGTTGTAAATAACTTTTTTACATTTGCCTCTATTGTACTTATATCTATTACTATCACACTATATAGTAACTATTTTTCCCAAGATGAAGATATTATAAAAATTGAAAAAATTCCTTGTGAACTTGATACTTTTACAAAAGTAAGTCTTTTAGATTTAAATCTTTTAAAAAAGTCACAAAAAGCTTTAGACAAGGGGTATTATAAAGTTGAAGGTTCATATTTAAAACTAGAAAATAATTCAACTATAGAAGATGTAGTTAAATTACCTTTATTAGATAGTTTTTATGAAAGTTTAATTGGTGTAAAACCTAAAGAAAATATTGAAAAATACTTAAAAATAAGATATGAATTGATAGAAAAAGATAAAAAAAATCAAAATATTGATAGACTAGGTGCAGGTACCTTGATTAGCTCTTTTAGAATAAATTCAAAAGAGTTATTAAGATTTGAAAGTGATTTTAAATTTTTGTATGAAAATGCAATAAAAGACAGAATAGAATGTTCAATAAAGGTTTATAAAAATTATGTTAACTACTAAAGATTTTACAATTACAAATATTATTATTGTTATAACTATTATAATGTTTCTAATTCAAACAAATATTCAATATGGAAGTTTATATTTAGGATTAAATTTATATTTCACACAAGGTGGTTTTTATTGGCAACCTTTAACTTCTATGTTTTCCCATGGAGGGTTTGGGCATATTGCTATGAATATGTTTGTTTTATATCAATTTGGTAATTTAATAGAAAAGTACAGAGGTAAAAAAGAGTTTTTACTTATATATCTAGTAGGGGGAGTTTTAACTTCGCTTTTAAGTTATCTTTATATCTATTACCTTGATAATCAAGTAAATCTAGTAGGAGCTTCAGGGGCAATTTGTGTACTTATGGGATATATTGCTTATTTTGATAAATATCAAAGAAAAGGGATAATCACTTGGATTCTAATAATCTCAGTTGCACCAATCTTAATAGGACTTCCTATTGCTTGGTATTCACACTTTATTGGTTTGGCTTTAGGTTTTTTATTTGGTGTTTTTAGAAAAATAACTTTTTAGTTATTATTGTTGAGGCATAAAATAAGTTATTATAGACATAACTACTAACACTATTGCTATTCCAATAAAAATCTCTTTTAATTTTACTGTGGGATTTAATATTCCACAATATGGGCATCTTCTAAGCTTTGGTTTAATCTCACTTTTGCAGTTTCTACATGGTTCTAATTTGATGATTAATCCTTTTGATAATTTTCAACGCAAATTATAACTAAAAATCTTAACTCTATAGCTTTAATAGTTTCTAAAAGAGGTACTTTAAGTATATAAATAATAAAATATTATAAGTTACACTTAAGAAGTAATTTAAGGTATTTTATGAAATTAAAAAAGATTTTTTCTCCTATATTTGACCCTTATGTGGGACCTGTATTTGTTATTTCAATTGTTCTGTCATTTATAGTTTTTGTTGTTATTCCAAAACATTCATATGAAAATAAAATTGAAGATATGACAAATGATGCTGTAAAAACATTAAATTATTTGAAAAAAACTAGAATATATTATACCAGTAATGTTGTAGATAAAATAAGATATAACACCACTATAGATATTGATTATGATCACAAAGAATCATATTTAACGATACCTTTAGCTGCTACTATGATGCATGATTTGAGTTTAATACTTCCAGAAGATGGCATGGAGATAAAAATTTATAGTGATTATCCTTATCCAAATAGAAAAGATAGAAAACTAGACAAATTTGAAAAAGATTCCTTAGTTTATTTAGTAAATAATCCAGAGGATGTATATAAAAAAGATGTTGTAATAGATAATAAAAGGACATTTAGATTAGCAGTTGCTGATGTATTTTTAGATAATACTTGCGTAGAGTGTCACAACAACAGAGCTGATAGTCCAAAAAAAGATTGGAAAATAGGAGATGTAAGAGGTGTAGTTGAAATAAGTATACCTTTTGAAAGTGGAGTTCTTTTAACCCCTAAAGAGCTTAATATCTTAATGTCTATTTTTTCAATTGTAATATTACTTTTAGGAATACATTACACAATAATTTCAATAAAAAGAACTAAAGAACATAAAAGAGTAAAAGTTGAATTAGAAAATGAAGTAAATCAAAGAACAGCAACTCTAAATAATACAATTAAATTATTAAATCAATACAAAAAAGCTGTTGATACTAGTGCTATTGTTTCAAAAACTGATAAAAATGGAATTATCACATATGTAAATGATGAATTTATAAAAATTTCCAAGTTTAAAAAAGAGGAACTTTTAGGTAAAAGTCATAATATTATTAGGCATGAAGATATGCCAAAAGATATTTTTAAAAATTTATGGAAAACAATAAAAGCAAAAAAAATCTGGAAAGGTGAAGTTAAAAATAAAGCAAAAGATGGAACCCCATATTATGTTAACACAACTATTGTACCAATACTTGATTATAACAATAATATAGAGGAGTTTTTAGCTATAAGATTAAATATCACAGATATAGTAGAATCAAAACAAAAAGCCCAAAAAGCAGATGCAGCAAAATCAATATTCTTAGCTAATATGTCCCATGAAATAAGAACACCACTAAATGCAATTATAGGTTTTTCTGAGGTATTAAGAAACTCAAGTAAGATAGATGTTCAGAGTAAAAAACAATCTAATATTATCCATAGTAGTGCAAATTCTTTATTGGCAATTATAAATGACATTTTAGATATTTCAAAAATTGAAAGTGGAAATTTTGAAATATCAAAAGAGGAAACAGATATTTTTTATATTTGTGAACATGTTGTTGAGTTGTTTTCAAAAAAAGCAAATGAAAAAGATATAAAATTGATTTTTAATATAGATCAAAAAATACCACTTTGTTTAATTACAGATGGTGTTAGAATAAGACAGGTATTATCAAACTTTTTAAGTAATGCTATTAAATTTACTCCAAAACAAGGGATAGTTAATTTTAATGTAAATATAGAATCT
Organism: Halarcobacter sp.; assembly: GCF_963675975.1. Taxonomy (NCBI): domain Bacteria; kingdom Pseudomonadati; phylum Campylobacterota; class Epsilonproteobacteria; order Campylobacterales; family Arcobacteraceae; genus Halarcobacter; species Halarcobacter sp. The sequence continues at coordinate 1,523,462 of NZ_OY780939.1, forward strand.
ACAAATGAAAATACAATGAAAATCAGCTTTGCTATAGAAGACACAGGTATTGGTATTCCAAAAGAAAAACTTCAAAGAATTTTTGATCCTTTTATCCAAGTTGATCATAAATCAAATAGAGAGTTTGAAGGGACAGGTTTAGGTTTAAGTATTTCTAAATATATTATTGAAGCTTTAGGTTCTAAAATTGAAATAGAAAGTGAAGTAGGCAAGGGTACAAAATTTTCTTTTATTTTAGAAAGTAATATATGTGAAAAAGAGTTTAATGAAAAAGATTCTTATCCCAATGGATTAAAATTTTTAGTATTAAATAAAGAGGAAGATTCTTTCCATTATATAAAAAGATATTTAAATATTTTTGGTCAAATAGATAAAAAAGACGATGCTGATATTTTAGTTTGTGATTATAAAAGAAATAATCTTGATGAGATTAGACAAGAGCATAAACAAATTCCTAAGTTAATACTTTTTGAATATGAAAAAGATATGTTAGAATTTGAATTTAATGATAATGAAAATGGCTTATCTTTACCTTTTTATGCTTCCAAAGTAAACGATTCTTTACAAGATTTATTAAGAAAATCAAATAATAGTAGACAACAAATAAAAGTAGATTCAGATGATACTTTTAGTGGTAAAATATTAGTAGCAGAAGATAATTTGGCAAATCAAGAGTTAATAACATATATTTTAAATGATATGGAAATAGAGTTTGATATAAAAGAGAATGGTAAAAAAGCTTATGAAGCTTTTAAAAATAGCAGTTATGATTTAGTACTTATGGATATAAATATGCCAATTATGGATGGTATTGAAGCCTTTATAAAAATCAGAGAATATGAAAAACTTGAAGCTATAAATTCAACTCCTATTATTGCCCTTACAGCTAATGCAATAAAAGGGGATAAAGAAAGATTTTTAAAACTAGGAATGAGCGGTTATTTAAGTAAGCCAATTAATACTTTTGAACTAAAAGATGTATTTAGAAAGTATCTAAATGTAAATACAAAAATAAAACAAGAAGAAAAAGAAAAAACTACAGATATTTCAAAAATTGCACAAAAATTAGGTGTGAGTGAAAATATTGCAGATTTAATTTTTAATAAATTTAAAAATGAGATTCAAAAAGATTTAGATGAACTGGAAAAATATATTTTAGATGAAGATGAAGAAAATATAATACAAAAGGCTCATTATATTAAAAATTCATCTTTAAATGTAGCATTAGATGAGGTTTCTGGATATTTAACTAAACTTGAAACACAAAAGTTAAATAAAGATGAAAAAATAGAGATTTTTACTATAATTAGTAAAGAGATAAATAAAGCAATAATTAAAAGGCTATAAAATGAAAAATCTATCAATAAAAGCAAAACTAATTCTTCTTTTTATAGTTATAAAAGTTATACCACTTCTTTTGATTGCTTATATAGCCTATGAAGGTGCCTTAAAACTTGATGACTATATTCAAAATAGTACAAGATATCTTTTTAATCAAAACAAAGAAATAGTGATAAATACTGCAAACAAATCTATTGAAGATAGTATAAAAAATTTAGACAAAAAATCACAGCTGGCACTAGAAAGATTATCTTACGAGATAGCAAATAATGTTGCGCAATTTTTATATGAAAGAGATAGTGATATTAAACTTTTATCAAAATTAGATATTAATCAAAAGGTACTTAAAGAGTTTTATGAGAGTAAAAACAAAGATATCATTGTTCATAACAAATATGTATATGATGATGCTACAAATACTTGGATAAATCCAATAAAACATGAAGAGATTAAAAGAGATAAAACAACAGCCGATTTAAAAGACAATGAAAAAGAATTTAGTTATATAGATCCAATAGAATATAAAACAAAAAATATTCCTATTTATAAAGAGATTACATATTTTGATTTAGCTGGAAATGAGATATATAAAGTATCACAAATTGATAAAAAGCTTCATAATATCGCAAATAAAAAAAATACCTATATCAATTCTGAAGATTATTTCAAAGAGATTCAGAACCTAAAAAAAGATGAGATTTATGTATCAGATGTAATTGGAGAGTATGTAAAAACAAAAGTTATAGGAACTTTTACCAAAGAGAAAGCAAAAAAAGCAAATATAGAATTTGAACCAGAAAAATATGCCTATGCAGGAAAAGAAAATCCTATTGGAAAAAAATTTGAAGGTATTATTAGATTTGTAACACTTGTATATAAAGATGGGAAAAAACAAGGATATGTATCTTTAGCTTTAGATCATGAACATATTATGCAATTTACGGATACTTCAAACCCTACAAAAATTAGTGTTAAACAAGATATTGCAGATGCAAGTGAGGGTAATTATACTTTTATGTGGGATTATAAAGGTAGAAATATTTCCCATGCAAGAGATTATTTTATTACAGGGTTTAATAAAGAAACTGGAAAAAGAGAGATGCCTTGGCTTAGTGCAGATATTGCAGAAAAATACCAAGCTTCAGGAAAAGAGATAAATGAGTTTTTAAAAACATATCCAACTTTTGAAGAGCAAAGTTTAAAGAAAAAACCAAATATAAAACAACTAGCAAGTGATGGAAATGTTGGCTTAGATTGTAGATACTTAAACTTTGCACCTCAGTGTCAAGGTTGGATGCAAGTTACTGAAAATGGTGGTTTTGGTTCTTTTATTATCTATTGGAGTAAAGTATGGAAGCTAACTACAGCTGCTACAATTCCATATTATACTGGTAAATATGGTGATACTAAAAGAGGATTTGGTTTTATTACTTTAGGAGCAAATGTTGATGAGTTTCATGCTGCTGCTAATGAAACAAAAGAGAATGTTAAAAATATATTAAATAGTCAAACAAATGCTATGAAAGATATTGTTAATGAAAATACTATACAAGTAAAAGAGTATATAAAAAATCTAATAAATGAGTTGACAGTTGTCACTTTTCTAATGATTATTATCATAATTGCAGTTGCAATTTGGATGTCAAATTATATAAGTAAAAAAATATCAAATTTATTAATAGCAACAAAAAAATTCTCAAATAAAGAGTTAGATTATCAAATAGAAATATCTTCAAATGATGAGATTGGAAAACTTGAACAATCATTTAATGACATGGCCTTTCAAATAAAAGCTTTAGTTGAAGATCAAAAAGCTTTAAATTCTCATTTAGAAGAAAAAGTTGATGAAAAAACTAAAGAGTTACAAGAGATTAATCATACTTTAGAAGAACAAATAGAGCAAAGAACAGCTTATTTAAAAGAGACTTTACACAGAGCAAAGAAAGCTGATGAAGCAAAATCAGTATTCTTAGCTAATATGTCCCATGAAATAAGAACTCCTTTAAATGCAATTATTGGATTTTCAGATGTATTAACACAAAACAAAAACTTAGATTTGACTATTGTTAAACAGTTAAAAATAATACATTCAAGTGCAAATACTTTACTTACGATTATAAATGATATTCTTGATATCTCTAAAATAGAAAGTGGAAATTTTGAAATAAGTATTGAAGAAACAGATATATATTTTATTAGTGAACATGTGGTTGAATTATTTTCAAAAAGAGCTTTAGAAAAACATATTAAATTGATATTTAATTTAGATTATAAAATCCCTTTATGTGTAAGAACAGATGGTGTTAGAGTAAGACAAGTTTTATCAAATCTATTAAGTAATGCTATAAAATTTACTCCTGAAAAAGGATTAGTTACTTTAAATATTTTTGTTTTAGAAGATAGCGGAAATGATGTAAAAATTAGATTTGAAGTTATTGATACAGGTATAGGTATCCCAAAAGAAAAACTACAAACAGTTTTTGAACCTTTTATTCAAATAGACCATAAATCAAATAGAATATACGAAGGTACAGGATTAGGACTTAGTATTTGTAAACATATTGTTGAGTCATTAGATTCTGCTATATTTGTTGATAGTACACTTGATGAAGGAACTAAGTTTTATTTTGATTTATCTTTTAATACTTGTGAAGCTACAATTTTTGAAAGTAAAGACTATTTAGATAAATTAAATTTTAAAGTATTAGATATTAAAAATGATACTTACCATTATATAAAAAGGTATTTAAATATTTTTGGAACAATAAATATGCAAGAAGAGGATTATATTTTAGTTTGTCCTTATGAAAATAATTTAGAATTAGAAAAAATAAGAGAAAACTACAAAAATATTCCAAAACTGATATTATTGGAATATGAGGATGATGCTTTAAATATAGTTGCTAAAACTGATGAACAATTTGTATCTTTGCCTTTTTATGCATCAAAAGTTAATGATAGCTTACAAGAGTTATTATTGAAAAATAATACAAATATCAAAGAAGATAAAATAAATGATGTAAAACTACAAGGGAAAATTCTTGTTGCAGAAGATAATAGTGCAAATCAAGAATTGATCTCTTATATATTAAATAGTTTAAATATTGATTTTGAACTTCAAGAAAACGGACAAAAAACTTATGAAGCTTTTAAAAACAATAGATATGATTTAATATTAATGGATATAAATATGCCAGTAATGGATGGTATAGATTCTTTTAAAGCTATAAGAAAATATGAAGAAGAGAATAATTTAGTTGAAACTCCAGTTATTGCCCTTACAGCTAATGCAATTAAAGGTGATAAAGAAAAATTCTTAAGTTTGGGTATGAATGGATATTTAAGTAAACCTGTTAATACAGAACAATTAATTGAATTATTCAATAAGTTTTTAAAAAATAGCATAAAAGAAAAAAAGTTAGAAAAAGTAGACTTAGAAATTATACCTTCAGAAGAAAAATTAGAATTTGATACAAATAAGATTATGGCTCAATTGGGAATTAGTGAGTCTATTACTAATATGATTATTGAGAAGTTTAAAAAAGATATAAAAAAAGATATGAGTGAATTAGAAGTTTTTGTAAAGGAATCTAATTTTCAAGAAATATCTCAAAAAGCCCATTATATTAAAAACTCTGCTTTAAATGTATGTTTAGATGAGGTTTGTGAAATTTTAGAAAAATTAGAACTTGAAAAATCTAATAAAGAAGAGGTTTCTAAATTATTTAAACTATTGAAAACAAAAGTAGATAGTTATTTATAAAATTTCATATTGCAATTTTATTGCAATATGAAATAAAAGTCGCTATAATTACTCCATGTTCATACACTTAGATTTAGATTGTTTTTTTGTATCTGCTCACAGAACTTTAGATTATAGTTTAAGAAATATTCCAGCTGCTGTTGGAGGTAGAAGTAATTTAAATATTTTCTCAACTAAAAAAGAGGTTCGTAAAATTAGTGAAAATAATGGTGCTTTTGTAAGTACCATATTAACAAATGAGGGTGAAAAAACTTTTAATGATTATTTTGTAGATGAAAATGGAAAAATAAGAGGAATAATAACAACTTCATCTTATGAAGCAAGAGAATTTGGGGTTAAAACAGCGATGAGTGTTAACGAAGCCTTAAAGCTTTGTCCCAAACTTAAAATGATACCACCAAATTATCCTTTATATCATGAGCTTTCTCAAAAACTATATAAACTATTATCATATGAAATTCCTTTAGTAGAACAATTCTCAATAGATGAGTTTTTTGGTGATTTAAGAGGATATATAAGTGAAGAAGAGATTGTTGATTTTGCATATTATTTAAAAGATAAAATTCAAAAAGAGCTAAAACTTCCAATTTCAATCGGGATTGCCCATTCCAAATATTTAGCAAAACTAATAACAGAATATGCCAAACCTGATGGTGTAAAATATGTAAAAAAAGAGGATATGGATGATTTCATAAAAGATATTCCTATAAAAGAGTTTCCAGGTATAGGAAAAGGGTATCAGCAAAAACTTCAAGGTTATGGAATAAAAACTCTAGGAGATATAAAAAATAAAAAAAATCTGTTTTATTCTTGGAAAAAGCCAGGGATAGATTTATATAATAGAGTTTGTGGAATAAATGATACCCAACTAACTCAACACAGAGATAAAAAATCAATAGGTATAGGAAGAACTTTTGATCCTATTTATGATAGACAAGAGCTAATCAGAAGAGTAATAATTTTATCAAGATATTTGTGTTTTATAGTTAAAAAAAGTGATGTAAATCCTTTAACCTATGCTATAAAAATAAAATATGAATCAAATACAAAATCTAAAAACTATGTAAATGTTAATAGAATTTTCAATGAGAGTGATTTTAAGGCAAAAATGAAAACACTTTTTCTTGAAAATGATATTCATCCAAGTCATAGTGTAGTACAGTTAAACCTAACTGTATCAAACTTTTCAAAACCAAAAGAGTTTACTTATAATATATTTGAGTATGAAGAGGATATAAAAAAAAGGGAACTTACAAATAAATTACAATCTTTAAGGGATAAGTATGGAGTTGATATAATTAAAACTGCATCAGAATTAAAAGAAAAAATAACAAATAAAGATGATATAATAAAAAAAAGGTAGGTGGATTTTATAAATGAGTATAAAAAATCGAGTAAAAGAAAGATCAACTAAACTATTAAACCTAGCTTCTGAAAATTTTACTAAAGCTTTTGATTACCCTTCAATAAAGGGTAAAGAGTTAAAACAATCTATAAAAAATAAAATCAGAGAAAAAGCAATCTTAAGTACAAAAGCTAGACTTGCAGAACACCATAAAACATTTGATGATTATACAGATGAAGAGTTAGAAATAATTATTACAGATGAGGAAAATAAAATTAAAGATGATTTAAAAACAAAATCTTTAGTTGGTGCTTTAGCTATTTTAGGTCTAGACTTTTTAGTGTAGGTTTAATATGTTTAAACAAGTAAAATCAGCAGTTTTTTGGTATTATCTTTATAAGTTTAGAAGAAAAGTGCTTTTAATTAGTTTTTTACTTATAGTAGTAGTTTTTGCTAATGCTATTTATTCTGATATTGTTCAATATCTAACATTAAAAGAGAAATTAGAGTATTTAGAATTAGCCATACTAATTAAATGGTTTATTATAATATTTAATATACTTTTTTCAATATATTTAATTTTGACTTTATTTAAAAAAGAGAATAAAGAAGAGAAAAAAGAGACAGTAATAAAAACAAAAAAAGCAGAAACTCAAGAGAAAAAAGAGAAAAAATTCACAAAAAGAGAAGAAGAGTTTTTACATAGGAAACTAAAAACTAAAGCAGATATGTTAGTTGAAAGATAAAATGAATATAGAATTTGATAACTTAGAAAAAGATTATAAATCTCTTTTTGAACACTCACGTGTGGGTATTATTTATTTAGATAAAGTAGGGGACTTTACTAAAGTTAATAATAAGTTTTGTGAGATAGTGGGATATTCAAAAGAGGAACTACTTAAATCAAATTTTTCAGATATTACTTATAAAGATGATATAGATAAAAGTTTGATTTTATATAATGAAACTCAACAAAAAGAAGATAATAGTTATACTTTAGAAAAAAGATATATAAGAAAAGATCAAAAAATTATTTGGGTAGAGATTTTTATAAATCATATTTCTGATGATAACGGTAAATTTTTATATACATTAGGGTTTATCACTGATATCTCAAAAAGAAAAAGTATTCAAGATACTATTTTAGAACAAACAAAAACTATGCAACTATATCTTGATATTGTTGATGTTGCTATTGTAGTTGTAAATAAACAAGGCAATATCACTTTAGTTAATAGAAAAACTTGTGAGATTTTAGACCATGAAGAGCATTCTATTTTAGGAAAAAATTGGTTTAATAATTTTGTTGGAAAAAAAGATAGACAAAAAGAGATATTTGATTTTGTAAATGCAATTAACAATAAAGTAGATATATCTGAAAAAATTCAATATAACGTGATTTGTTCAGATGATAAAGAACGAACAATTCTTTGGAGAAGAAGATATATTTATGATGATAAAAAAACAATCTCAGGGATGATATCTTCGGGTGAAGATATTACAGAATTATTAAAACTTGAAGATGATAAAAAAAGAAATGAAAAACTTCTTTTCCATCAAGCAAAGCTTGCATCAATGGGAGAGATGTTAAGAAATATAGCTCACCAATGGAGACAACCTTTAAGTACTATTTCAACTGCAGCATCAGGGATAAAAGTACAAAAAGAGATGGGAATCTTAAAAGATGAAGATTTTGATTTAAGTTTGTCTGCAATTGTAAATATGACTCAATATTTATCTCAAATAATAAATGAGTTTCAAAGCTTTTTTAAAACAGATGATATAAATACCAAATTTTCAAATAAAGAACTTTTTTTCAAAGTTGAGAATTTTATATTAAATAGTTTTAAATCTTCAAATATTGATTTAAAAATTAAAAGTGATATGGAGTTTAATATTAAAGGACCTTTTCACGAATTGATTAAAGTTATTATCACAATGTTAAATAATGCGAAAGATGCATTTTCTAATAAAAATATAGATAATAAAATTGTTTTTTTAGAGAGTCATATTGAAGAGAAGTTTTATACTATATATATTAAAGACAATGCTGGTGGGGTAGATGAAAATAATATAGATAGAATTTTTGAACCATATTTTACCACTAAACATCAAAGCTTAGGGACTGGTATTGGGCTTTTTATGGCTAAAGATGTGATAGAAAATAGATTTCAAGGAAAACTAGAAGTTTTTAACGAAGAGATTACTTATAAAACAGACCTTAGAAAAGGTGCTGTTTTTAAAATAAGTATTCCTAAAATTAGTATATAAAGGGTTAATCCTTTTTCATAAAAAGTGTTTGCGTAGGGTATGCAAAATCACAATTGTTTTCTTTAACTAATTTATTGATTCTCATAATTACATCCTCTTTTACTTCTAACCAATCTTCCCAATCTGGACTTCTCGAAAAGCAATAGATAAAAATATTTATAGAACTTGAGCCATATTCATCTATATAAACCATAAGGTTTCTTTTTACTCCATTTAAATCTTCTCTTTTTATTGCTTCAAATCTTCTTGTTCTTCTCTCTTTGATTGTTCTTTCACTGGCAATACCAGAATGATTGATAAGCATCTCATGGATATCTTTTTTAAGATTATATATATCATCAATAGAACTTTCATAAGTTATATTAAGAGTCATTTTGATTCTTCTACCAATTCTTCTTTTTGAATAATTTTTTATATGGGTATTTGCAAGTTCAGAGTTTGGAATAGTGATCATTGCATTATCAAATGTTCTTATTCTTGTTGTTCTCATTCTAATATCTACAACAGTACCTTCAACATCATTGGCAAGTATCCAATCACCTTGTGAAAAAGAGTTATCACTCATAATATTTAAAGAACCAAAAAAGTTTGCTAAAGTATCTTTAGATGCTAAGGCTATGGCGATACCCCCAACCCCAAGTGAAGCAGCAATTGCTTTTATATCAATTCCTAATTGGGTAAAAAGAAAAAGAATAACTAAAAGTATAAATATAACTTTTAGTATCCTAAGAATAAATACAATCATCTCTCTTCTTACATTAGGATATTTTTCAACTAAATGTTGAGCAAAACTTGTAATACTATTTGATAGAAGTGCATATATTGCCCAAGTAAGAAGACCTATATATAAAGTATTTATCCAAGGCACTACTTTATTTAATAATAGGGTGTCTTTTACTAATATGTATAATGATATATGAATAGATAAAGTATAAAGTGCAATTACAAGTGGCTTTCGAATAGAGTTTTCTATATATTCTAAAATCTCTTTATTTTCTTCTTCCTCATCTTCATCTCTGTTATAATTTTGAATAAATATTCTATTTAACAAAGAGATAAATATAGTAATGACTTTTGTAACAAAAAGTTTAAAAAATAGTAAAACCAATAAAACAATTACAATCTCTCCGATTGTCATTTTAAAATGATATGAAGTAAATTTTGATATAGAGGAGATAAATTTGTTTGAATCAATAATAGATATTACATATTGTAGATTAAAGTTATCTATAAAAAAGTTTGTTGTTCTATATTGATCTATATTCTCTTTCAAATATCTCAATGTAAATAGTTGTTGAATATATTGATTTGCTAGTTTTAGATAGTTATCTGTTAGTTCTTTTGAGATTTTGTTTTCATTATTTTTTTCATTTTCATAAATAGCTCGAAATTTATCAAAATTGTTTTTTAAAAGATATTGGATGTTAGTATTTAACACTTCTTCAAAATATTCAATATCTTTAAAAGATCTTCTTGATTCAACTAAATCCTTAAGTGTTGATTCATAAAATGCCTCTTGTCTTAAAAGTTGCAGTTCAATCTGATCTCTTTTTATGGCTAAATTATTATCCTCTTTTTGATTTAAGCTGATTCTATTTTCAAGATAATTTATTCTTGTACTGTAATCTTTATTTTGAAACTCTTTTAATAAATAAACCTCTTCATTAATATTTTTAATAACATTTTGTGCAATTTTTATTTGCTCATTTACTTTTTGATCAATTGATTGTTCATCAAGATTTTCTTGTGTAGATTGAATCTCTTCTTTTGCTTTTTCTAAATTCCCAGTAAAAAGTGTTTGAGCTGAAAATAGATAACAAGGAATAAAGAAATATAAAATAAAAATTTTTAAAAATTTGTGCATATAAACTCCATTAATTTGCATAATTCGTATTATATAAAAAATAGACTTATTAAGAGTTATTAAATAATATATGATAACAGTTATCAATATCAGGAAATATTAAGGTTTAGAATTGTATTATTTTGATATTGATTATCATAAAAAGGAGTATAAGATGTCAGTATTAATAATAGGTGGAGACAAGATAGATACTATTAAAAGTATTTTAGATGAATTAGGAAAATTCTCAATTACACATTGGGATACTAGAAAAAAATCAAGTGCTTGTAGAAAAGAGATTCCAAAAAATACAGACTATGTACTTATGCTTACTGATTTTATTAACCATAATGCAATGTATAAATATAGGAAAGAAGCAAAAAAGAAAAATATACCTTTAATCTGTACAAAAAGAAGTGCAAGTTCAGTTTATTGTGAAGTTTGCAAATTTTTAAAAGTGAACAATTGTAAGGAGGATTAAAATGAGTGAAGCTATAGTTAATGAATTGAACAATTTCAAACATTATAAATATGAGCCACTAACGAGAAGAATAGTTAACTTAAAAAGTGTGACAAATGCTGATATGGATGAGTTTTTAGCTATAGCACACATTTTAGATTCAAACTTTATAAAATATAAATTTTCAACAAATATAGATATTAGAATAATAGGAAAGAGATAATGAGTAAAATAGGTTTTGATGTACAAAATGAGTTTTTACCATCTTTTGATAAGTTTCAAACTATTGGAAATAAAAGATTGATGTTTCTTAAGCTTTTTAATCAAGAAGTATCTTGTGATATGAAGTTTTCAAAAGATGAACTAAAAAAAGCAAAAACTGAATCATTGTTTGATATTTTTTCGAACAAAATATTAAAAAACTTGCAATTCCCTGTTTATACACAGTCTTTTATCACAAGAATAGATGTTGAAACAACAAATAAAGTTAACTCATTTTTAAAAAAAGTTAGTGCAAATTTTAATTTTTATAAATGTTCTTTAAAGAATTCATTAGAGGAAACAAATATTTCAAGTGCAGTGAAACTTATAAATATTTTAGAAGATTGCAATTACTCATTTTATTTGGATGGAGAAAAAATATTTAAAAATTTTGTTTTAAATAAAATATTAAGATCTAGTGAAAATAGAGAAGTAAATGTAAATTTAGATTCAATAGATATAAAAAGTCAAGAGTATCTATTTAAAACAAAAATATTTACATTTTGGGAGTTTATAAACAGTAATGATCTTGATGTAGATAAACATATCCAAAAAGCTGTAAATTGTATAAAAACATCTGAGTTTAATCAAGTATATTTAGTTTATCCAAAAAATGAAAACTTTGATAGACATATTCAAATTAAGTGTGATGATTTAATAAAAAGCGATTATATGATTAAACTAATACCATATTCTATGCGTTCAACATTAAGATAAAGGAAAAAAATGAAAGCTATTTTTTATGCAAGTAGTACAGGTAATACTGAATTTGTATCAAAAATGATAAAAAAAAGATTAGAAGATTTTGAGTTAATTGATATTGCTTCAGATGGAATATCAAAAATGAATGACTGTAGTTCTCTTATAATTGGTGTCTCAACTTGGGGTGAGGGCGATTTGCAAGATGATTGGGAAGATTGTTATGATGAATTGCAAGAGATGGATTTTTCAAATAAAAAAATTGCTTTATTTGGTTTAGGTGACCAAGAGAGTTATGGTGATGAGTTTGTAAATGCAATGGGAACGATTTATGATGTTGTATCAAAAGATGGAAATGAAGTTGTAGGATTTACATCAACTGATGATTATGATTTTGAAGAATCTACAGCGGTTAGAAATGGTGAGTTTGTTGGGCTTGTAATTGATGAAGATAATCAATCATCTTTAACCAAAAGTAGAGTTGATACTTGGTGTCAAGAGATAAAAAACACTTTATAGATAATAATTCATAATAAATAAATTAATAAAAAAGGAAATAATTAATGAAAAAAATAAGTTTAGCTGTATCATCATTATTACTAACTTCAAGTTTGTTTGCTGATAATAGTTTAAGTGATGCAATAAAAGGTGGAACAGTAAGTGGTGATGTTACACTTTATGGAGAAAGACAAAATAATAGTGGGGTAAATGCTGATTCTGGCTTTACAATGGGTTCTATTCAACTTTCATATGAAACAGCAGAATATAATGGGTTTAAAGCTGCTGTTGGTTTTAGAGGAAATCATGATTTCTCAGAAGTAGAAGATGGGGATTACTCAGATGGTTCTGAATCAAAAGCAATCATGCATACTGCAAATGCATCTTATACAAATAAGTATTTTGGATTAACTTTAGGTAGACAAGAGATTGATTTAGAGTGGATGGGAGATTTTCATGAAGCAGCAGTTTTAGCTGTAAGTGCAATTCCTGATACAACATTAGTTTTTGGATATTCTCAAAGAATTGCAGTTGCAGATGAAGATGCAGTATTAGAAGATTTTGCTGATTTAGCAAATGGTGCTTTTGTTATTGATGCTAAATATGAGGGTATTGAGAATCTTGTTTTAAATCCATATTTTTATAATGTGGATATAGATACAGGAGATGCTTCTTGGTATGGTTTAAAAGTTAATTATGATACTGATGTTTTTGGAATTACTTTGCATGGAGCAAAATCATCTGAAGATGCAATTGACGTTGAAGATGGTAAGATTTATCATATTGAAGGAAGAACAAGTTTAGCAGGATTTGGTTTAATGGCTGGATATGTTAAAACTGGTGATGATGGAATTGGTTCTATGGATGCAGCAGGGGATAACATCAATCCTTTTGATGCTATTGCAGGTGGAGATGGAAATCAAGTTTATTCACAAGATGCAAGAACTGCATATTTAGGTGCAACGTATACTATTGCAGATATTGACTTAACTGCTGTGTATGGTCAAACTAAATACGAATTTGATGATAAAAAAGAGAATGAGTTTGATTTCTCTGCTGAATATGCAATTACTGAAGAATTGGCTATAGCTGCAACATATATTAATGTTGATGCAGATTCATCTATTGATGATTATGATAAAGTAAGTTTAACTTTACAGTATTCATTCTAGTAAGTTTATTTAAAATTTTTGTAAGTTTTGTGTTCCAAAAGGGAAAGATTTTATCTTTCCCTTTTTTTTAATCTAATTTTTCTGGTTTATGGAAATAATACCCTTGTGAATATTCGATATCCAATTCTTTTACTTTATTATAAATCTCTTCATTTTTTACATATTCTGCAATAACTTTTATGTTTGCTTCTTTTGCAAAGTTTACAATGTTTTTTACAACTAAATAAGATACTTTATCTTCTAAAATTTTCTTTATAATACTTCCATCAATTTTTATGTAGTCTGTATTTATCTCTGTTAGATATATAAAGTTAGAATAGCCACTTCCAAAATCATCAATATAGAGTTTATATCCTAGATTTTTCAACATTAGAAGATTTCTTTTTGAACTCTCATAATTGATAATATCTTCGCTCTCAACTATCTCTAACCCTAATCTATTTGCAATATTTTTTTCATTTGCATAGTTTTTTAAGATAGTTAAAATTGAATCATTTATAATATCTTGTGGATTTAAATTTACATTTAAATAAATATCTGGATTCTTATTTAATTTTTCATAACATATCTCTAAAACTTTTTTAGTGATATTTCTTGAGATAAATGTTCCTTTAATCACTGGGAAAATTTTATCAGGAGTTATAATCTCTCCATTTCGTGCAATTATTCTAAGTAAAGCTTCATAGTGAGATTCTTGATTGTTTTTATTATCAATGATTTTTTGATAAAAGCAAGTAACTCTATTCTCTTCAATTGCATCTTTTACGTCATTTATTGTCATAAAAAGACTATTATTATCTTGTTCGTTTGAATGTATTTCTATTTTATTACGACCTTTGTTTTTTGCATTATATAAAGCTATATCAGCTAATTTAAATGCATCTTGAAAGGTTCTTGATTTTCCTGGAGAAAGATTAACTCCAATAGATACAGTAACATTTATAAACTCTTCAGCAGATATTTTAAATTTTTTATCTTGTATTGTTGTAAATATTCTTTCTAAAACATTAAGGGCTTGAAGGTGATTTTTTCTTTTTGTTCTTATTAAAACTAAAAACTCTTCTCCTCCATATCTTACAATTATATCTTCATTTTGTCTTACACAAAATAGGATTGTACTTGCAATCTGTTTTAATATCTTATCTCCAACATCATGTCCATAGGTATCATTTATCTTTTTAAAGTGATCGATATCTAAAGCTATTAAAATATAATCAGTTAAATTAATAAAATCCTTTGATTCTTGTAAATAGTTTCTGTTGTATACATTTGTTAATTTATCAATAAAAGCATTTTTTTTAGCACTTATATATTTTATTGTTTGTATAACAAAAGCTACTATAAATAATAAGATTACAAAAATTATAGAGATAATCACATATTTTATTACAGATATAATTTGATTTATATCTTCAACTTTTTCTACGGAAAAATCTATAGCTAAGATTAGTTCAACATTATCTTTATACAAAATTGGAACTAAATAAGTGATTGATAATTGATGTAGTAATGGTTGTTTGATTAACATAGGTTTTTTTTCTGTAAAAACATCTAACCATTTTGGACTATCAATATCAAATTTTTGATTTATAAACGCCTTGTCTTGTTCTGGCGCTCCATCAATTAAAAATCTAAAAACACCTCTTTTATCCCTATAAAGTAAGTAGGCATATTTTATGTTTTTTGTTAGAAGAATACTTAGATTTCCTTCTATTATATTATATAATTGAGGGTTTGTTTTTATATCTGTAACATAATCTTTACTATCTTTTAAAAGTGAAGTTATAACATTAGAACTGTTTTTAGAGATTGAGATAACATCTGAAGTGGATATATCTAACATTTTTTGTTCAAATTTTTTTTCAAGTTGGATAGTTCCGTAAAGTAAAATACCCAAAGAAATAGAAATTAATAATGAAAAAACAATAAGATAAAAAGGTTTTTTTATTATGAATTTAGTACTCATTATAATCTTCTATAAACTTATTATACTCTTTTTTCAAATTTATTTGTTTTCTTGCTAATCTATTTTTTATTAGTACAATATTAGGTCTACTTTTACTCCAAAAAAATGCACCTAAGTATTTATCACTATTTAATAGTTTTTTATAGTTGTTTGTAAAAAAGAATTTATTATCTATATTGGGACATTTTAAATTTTTGTCATCATATTTTACAAAAATAAAATCAGCTTTCTGACAACTATTTACAATATTTAATTTTGTTGAATAAACTTTTTTGTCTATTTGTTTTATATCAGGTATATAAAGATTGATTTTTTTATGGTGTGTAATATCTTTTGCTATTTTTGTAATGATTTTTGCTTCTAAGTCTATTACTTTATCATATTCATCAATTAAATATGTGTAATTTTGTCCATATAAACTAAGAATAAATAGAAATAATGATAATAATATTTTCATCAAAATCTCCAATTCAAGCTAAAAGATATAGCTCTATCATAATCATCAATAAGTGATAAATTAGGGTTACCATAACCTGCTGTATAATCACTTAAAATAGATTGTGTAGGTTTATTTAAAAGGTTAGTTCCTTTTACACTTACACTAAAATTTTTTGTAAAACTATGTGTGGCCCCAATATTTAAATTGTAAGAGTTTTTAATATCTAATCCTAAATAACTAAAACCTTTTCTAAATATAAGTGAAGCAAAATAACTAGTTTTATCAAAAGATTTAGTATATTTTAGATAACCACCATCAGTGTAATTACTTTGTTCTTCTGTTAATTGACTGTAAAAATAGTTGAAATCCAATTTACTTTTTTTATCAAAATTATAAGTATAATCAAATATAAATCCATTTGTTTTTATTTTGTGGTCTACATTTATAAAGCCTATTGGGTGTGCAAAATAGATATAATCGGTGATATGTACATTAAAATACTCTACACTTAATCTAGATTTTTCAAAAGTGTATGCACCTTCAAATGTAAAATAATCATATTTTTGAGAATCTAAAGTTGGTCTTTGCATAAAAGCAGAATCAATATTATAAAATGATGGGGGAATATGACTCATAGTATAAAAAGTTTTGAAACCAAGATTTGTTGTTGGTAAATAGATTGCACCAATTCTATAAAGGTTTTCTGTTTTATCAACCATAAAGCCATTTCTTTGATAATTGTTCACTTTAAAATTACCAATTATTATTAAATTGTCTAAAAGTTTATAATCATCTTGAATAGCTAAAGAGTATGATCTCTCTTTATTAAATTGATTTCCATAGTTATATAGTGGCATATTATTTACAGCTCTACTGTTAACATCATAATCTTTACTTGAAAAACTCAGAGAAGTAAATAAATTGTTTTTCTTCGTTTTAAAATTTTTTGAAAGAGTTGCATTTAGTTTTGTAAACTTGGAATCATCATCAAATTTTGTAATAAATCTTCCTAAATAACCAGGTATTCCAACTACGCCTATTGCTTCTTTATTTTGTTCTTCAAATATTCTATTTTCTACATCTGCTGAAAGATTAAGTTTTAAAGAATCATCATCTAAAAAATATCTATTATAATTTATAAAAAAATTAGTAGATTTAATTTTTCCATCATCAGCGTTTGCATCATAAGACATACCTTGATAATTCTCTTTTTCTAATTTAGTATATCCTAGGTTTATTTTATTTTTATCATTTCCTATATCTAAAAATAGATATTTTTGAGATGTATCATTGTCAAGTAAATCATTTTTATTAAATCTATCAAAAAAACTGTTTTGGTTTGCAAAATATAATAAATAAGACCAACCATTTTCAAGCATACTTGAGTAAGAAAACTCTTGGGAATTATCACTATTATTTGAGATAGTAGTTTTAATGTTTCCACCATTCTCTTTTGAAGGTTTTTTGGTATAAACTCTAATAAACTCAACACCTGTTTCACTTCCTAAAGTAAATGAACCCTCTCCCATATAAATCTCTATGTAATCTATAAGGCTAACAGGAAGTTCATACCAACTTAAAAAAGGAGATTGGGTATATGCTGAACTTACTTCATGATCATTTATAAAAAGTCTAAAATATCCACTTGTTTCAGATTTTGTTCCAACTAAAGATAAGGTATTTGCTCCAAATGAACTTTTATTTAAACTAGTTATAGGTAACTCTTTTAATATTTCGCTCAATCTATCGTATTGCATAGCTTTTAAGTCATTTTGAGAATATATTCTTGCATGACCCATTTTTTCATTAAGAGTTTGTAATGAATTTTTTGAAGTCTCTTCATACTCCTGTAGTAAGGAATCAATATTTGAAGATGCAAAAAGTATTTTAAATAGTAAAATAAAAATTAATATAAATCTTAACACATTTTTTCCACATATTATGTTTAGTTATAATTATACATAATTAATTTTGAATAATTAGTAAAAAGAATAAGTAAAATATATAAAATGGAATGATAATTTCTAAATATCTCCTAGTACCCGAAGGTACTAGGATTATTTTTCTAAGAGATGTTCATATCTTTTATCAGTTAAAAGCTTCATAAATGCAACTAGTGCATCTACTTTTCTATCATTTTGTTTATTAGCTTTTAATTCATCTAAAGATATTGTTTCCTTAACTTCAGGCTTTGCCCATGGTTTTCCAGTTTCTGGATTAATTTTTCTATCTTGATTATTATATTTATCATAAAACTCTACAACTGTTCTTAAATCTTTGAAAACCCCATTATGCATATATGGTGCAGTTACAGCAACATTCCTAAGTGTTGGAACTTTATATTTTCCTTTTTGATTCTCATCTGTAACATTTGGATTTGCTAATAAGCCATTATCAGTAGCTTTTACACCATTTTTCGCTCTTAAATCTGGATTTGCAGGTACTCCAATATTATGATATTCATAATTTGTAAATGTTTCACCTTTTTTATCTTCACCTTTTAAAACATGACAAGTTGCACAAGAGTTATTGTTATTAGAGAAAAATAGTGATCTTCCTAAATCTTCTAAAGGTGTTAAATCATATTTTCCTTCTAAATATCTGTCATATTTAGAATCAAAAGGTGCAAACTCTTTTGTCATCTCAAATTTTTCTATTGAATCTGTCATGGCAAAATAAGCTTTTTCATCAGATTTAAATATATCATCTCCATAAATAGCTTTTAAAGTTTTCACATAATATGGGTTTTCTTTTAGTCTTTCAACAACACTTTTTTTATCAGGCATTCCCATTTCAATAGGATTAAGTGGCGGTCCACCTGCTTGTCCTGCTAGGGTTGCTTCTCTACCATCCCAAAATTGTCCACCAATATATTTTTTATTTTTTTCATCATAATGAAACTTTGGACTAAACATAGCATATGCTGCACTTGGTGCTTGTCTATCACCTAAAGATTTTCCATCATCACCCATTGATGCCATTTTATTAACTGTATTATCCCTATCATCTGTAAAACCATGTTCAGGATTATGACAAGTTGAGCATGATTGAGTTCTATTTTTAGATAGATTCTTATCAAAAAATAGCACCTGACCTAATTGTTCTTTATCTTTAATTTTTTTTGCTATATTTTCTTTTGTAGGTGCTGTATTTGTACATCCACTAAAAAATATAATTGCAATAATAACACTATAAAATTTTAAATTTTTCATTAACTTCTCCTTCTTAATAAATTAATAAATGGATAAACTATTATATTTGTAATAGATTTATAATTATTCATTTGTTCTTTTCTTAATCCAAATTTTAAAACCTTTACCTCTTTTGAAAGAGTTAAAGATCCAAATAGTCTGTCCCAAACAGCTAAGTAACTTCCATAGTTTTTATCAAAATATTTTTTGCTATGGTGTATTTGGTGCTGTTTTGGTGAAATAAACCATTTTTCAATCCATTCAAAATAAGCAAAAGGTATATGAGAATGTCTTAGGTTTGAACCAAAAAGTGAAAATACAAAGATAAATATATTTGCACCTAAAACTTCATATAATCCAACCTTTGAACCAAAGAAATATATAAATACACCAGTAACTAATCCAATACTTAATGAATATCTAAATCCAAAAAGAATATTTTCTACAGGGTGTACCCTATAAAAAGTTAAAGGGTTTAATACTTTTGCACTATGGTGAACTTTGTGAAATTCCCATAAAATTGGAATAGTATGCAAGAACCTATGTATCCAGTATCTAGTAAAATCACTTACAACAAATAAAGTAATAGTATATAAAGCGATTGTAGTCTCATAAGAAACATCTTGTATTTGGTTAAAGCCAAAATTGTAATACAGATGTTTATTTACCCACAAAGCTACAGTTTTTGCACTAATTACTATTGGAATAATCAATAACATTTTTATAAAATACGACAAAATAAAATAGTAATAATCAAGTTTTGAACTTGGATGTAACCAAAGTTTAGAACTAAAAGCTATTTTTCTATATCTTTTATTAAAATAAATAAATATTATCCCAATTGCAATTGAAGATGCAAGATATATCCAGTATGTACGTCTTCCTGGATCTATCAAATACTCTAATACTAAAAAATTATCCATCTAATACCTTCTAGTCTCCATCTGCCTCAATAATTTTTGCATTTATTGATAACTCTTCAATAATCTCTAAAAATAAAATTACGTGAATATTACTAACCTCTTCATACAAATCTTGTGTCTTTAATAGATTGTCATCTTCAATCTCTTTTGCAAGTTCTAATGATTTGTCAATAGATTCTCTTAAATCCTCAACCAATGAACCATCAGTTATTTCTAATAAGTAATCTCCATAATCTTTATAATCTTTATTATTAAAAATATTTTTATATGTTAAAAGTATTGCTTCAATTGCATTTGAACTATTTTTACTTATCACATATTCAGCTCTATTATTATCAGGTTTACCTTCATATTTTTTAGTTTCCCCAATAATATCCCCAATACGCCACTCTTTTAGTTTATAAGTACTTTGAATTAAAGTATTAATAGTGATTGAATTAGCCTTTTTTATATCAGATAAAAAATTCTTTTCTTGTGCTTTGTACTCTTCATCTATTTCAGATAATAAACTTTCAATTTTTGTAATAATCGCTATTGCAAATTTATTTACTCTATCATCTTTAATATCTTTTTTAGATATTACATATTCAAGTGCATTAATAGATTTTAAAGAGTTTTTAAAAAGTGCAATTCTAACTTCATCTTCACTTTTTATTGCTCTATCTAATTGTGCTGTAATATCCTCATTTATATTATGAAAAACATCAAGATATCTTGGAGTATCAATAAAATCTTCATTTATATCGCCCAACAAATAAAATGCCTGAACACTTTTCCATGACCTTACAAGATTTGTAAAATCCTCTTTACTTTTTTTAGCATTTTTTTCTAATACAGATTTTTTTAAAGCATCAATATCATCTAAGGCTTTATTCGTATTTTTTAGAATAACCTTTTCATACAGATTTTTTAAAGTCTCTTTATTATCACTTGTATCATCTGCATAAGATAGCAGTGTTAAAAGTGATACAACTAAAAAATATTTTAATAGTTTCATTTTATACCTCTTCTAAAAACTTAAGTAGTTTTTCTCTTTTTTCTTTTTCAAGACTCATAAATGTTTCTTTTACATTTTGAGCTTCACCACCATGCCAAAGAATAGCTTCTTGGAAATCTCTTGCTCTTCCATCATGGAGTAGCCTTGGATTTTTACCATTTATTCTCTTATGTAATGCTAATCCCCATAATGGTGGAGTTCTCCATTCTCTTCCTGTTGCTTTGAATTCACTTCTTCCATCAGCTAGACCCTCTCCCATATCATGAAGTAGCATATTTGTAAAGGGTGCAATTTTTATACCTGACTTAGTTACAAAAGATTCAATATGACATTTATTACAACCTATTTGTTTAAATATTTCAATACCCTCTTTATATGTCTGAGTATTTTTATTTGCTGTATAGGTTTTTCTTTTTTTAAGATAAAAAGCCATAGCTTCCAATCTCATATCAGTAATATCAAGAGCATCTCTTGCTTTTGGGGCATTATTACATGCCTCTTGTTGTTTTGTACAGTTTTCATTTGGATAATAAGTTGTAGTTAAACCCATATCATTGTTTGCTGCATCAGCTGTTTGATGTATTATAGAAGTTGTTGTTGCTTTCCAACTATATTTTCCAAGTTCAATTTTTTTTGTTATTGGTGAATATACATAATTAGCACGTCCTGATATTCCATCATTATCTCTATCAAATTCATCTTCATTTTTTAAAATATCTTCATTTGAAATATCGCTTAATAATCCTAATCCATTTAGGGTTGGAGCAATTCTAAAAGTTAGAACAGAATCTTTATGTAAAGGACCATATTGTAACTCTTTTAAAGCATAGTTAGGTTCAAGTATTATATCAATCTCTCCATCTGGGAAAGTGATTTTCTTTTCTTTATAAGTTATATCAGTTTTAGCTTCAAATTTAACTCCATGGTTAGCATTTAGAGCAATTTGTGCACCATATATTGGTTCAGGAATTAAACCTTTTGTTTCTAAGATAGTTTTATCTTTTTTCTTATTTTCTAAAGATACTTTAGGAATTAAACTTCTCGAAAAATCACCATTACTATTATATAAAGTTCCTCTACCATTTGATGGATGACAACTAGCACAGGTATTAGCATTAAATAAAGGTCCAAGACCATCCCTAGCAGTTGTAGCACTTGGCGCTTCAACCCATGGAATTCTAAAAAAACTCTTTCCTAAAATAAATTTATCATACTCTTCATCACTTAAGCCATTTACAGGTTTTAGAAGTAAAGACTTATTTTTTTCACTTGATAAATCTTTGCCCAAACCATTAACGGCAAAAAGCCCTGTAGTAAAAATTACTACAAGGCTTTTTGTTAATATTGTTTTGAAGAGTTTTAAATTATAGTTTTGTCTCTTCTGGATCTGTAACATCATCAGTACTTAATGAAATTCCATTTGCAGTTGCAACAGTTACCATTGCATCACCTAATTTTCTCATCTCATTTTTAAGTTTTACAATAACTTTTGCTTGAGGGTTATCTGGTTGAATTTGGTAATCAAAGTGCTCTTTTGTATTAGCAACTTCATTTATACTAGCAATTTTTTCTTCAATTGATTTCATAAGTGCAACAATATTAGCTTTGTCTTCTTTTGAAACAGCATCTAATAAAGATGGTCCAAATGATTTTCCATTATAAGTTGAAGTTAAAGCATTTCTAAACCCTAAGTAGTTAGTTACGATATCTCTGTGTGTATTATCAGAAAAGCAAGAGTGTTCATCTTCTTCTGATGGAGTTAATACTGCAACAGCAATTCTTTCATTTGCAAGTTCAGATTTAATAAATACACCCATTCCAGCAATTACTTGTTTTAATGCTGTATTTGAAGTGATATTTTTAGATGCATCAGCACCTGTTAATTTTCCTAAGAATGCATTTTTATAAAGTCCATCATCAGCCCAAGCATTTGCAACTACTTCTAAATCAGAAACAATTTTTTTAGCTGAAGCTTTTAAATAAGCAAGTCTTCTTTGTGCATTTTTATCTGTTGTAAAATCTGATAAAGGTCTTTGTCCAGCTGTAAGTGGTCCACTTGTAATTGAATCTTTTACAAAGTTAGAGTAGTCTTGATCTTGTCCCCATAATAAAAATTCAACTGCATGATAACCTGTAGAAACATTTGCTTCACCACCATTTTCATTTAAAGCAGTAATAGCATCAACTGTAATTGTAGAAACATCTACACTACTTGATTCTTCTCCACCTGGGTTAAACTCTCCTGCTGTATCAATAATATTTCCTGATGTTTTTTTACCATCAGCATCAATTGTATAGTCAATCATATTTTCATCTAATGGCCAAGCATTAATTTGCCCTTCAAGTGCACCATAAGTATCAGCTACCCAACCTTCTTCTGCATCAATTGGTCCATTAGAAAGTCTGAAAATTTCAGTTTGCCCATATGACTCTCTTGAGTTTAACCAAGCTTTTTTAGCTTCTTCTAATGTAGCTTCAGTTGGATTTTTAACAAATTTTTCAATTGCAACTTCTAAAGATTTTGCATCTTTTAGTGCATCATTATAGTTTGTTTGAGCAATTTTTGCATACGCTGCAAGTATCTTCTCAGCTTTTTTATCTACTTTAACTGTGTTAACAGTAGTGTTTTCTGAACTTGCTGTACAACCAGCAAATACTAGAGCTGCTGCTACACTTACTGATGCTGCAATTAATCTTGTTTTCTTCATATATGTATCCTTTATTAATTTCGTGGGAAAATGATATTATAGTTATTTTAATAATTAATATCATTAATGTAATGAATTGTAATATCAATTAACTTAACAAATACTTAATATTAATAATGGTTATCAATAAATAAAATAATATTATATTTATGAAAGATTAAGTAATTTAGGTATACTATATGATAATAATTATTAAAATTAAAGGATGGTCTTTAAAAGAATAGAAATTGCAAATAATATATTAAATAAAAGACCTAGGGTAATAAAATGAAAAATGAAATAGTAATTAAAAGTATTGCAAACAATAGAGTTAGACTAAAATCAGATATATTTGCTTTAAATTCAAATCTAGAAAAAATAGAAAAAGAGTTTGAATCAATATTTACTTCTTTTAGAAAAAATATTTCATGTAAATCTATTGTTTTTACTTACTCATTAAATGTTACGCTTGATGAGATAATTGATAAGATGAATAATATATTCAATATATCTTTATCTGTCCCTGCAAGTAATGCACTTTGTGAAAACAAAAGTTGTAACAGTTGTAATATAAAAAAACATGATGAAAAATCTTGGAGAAGAAAAGTATTTGAATTTGTTTTATTAAGTGGATATGCGGCATATATTTTTATAAGTGAAAATATTCTAGGTCTTACTATTGCTGCAACACCATTTAGTCTAGTTGGGCTTGTTTCTATAGTTGCTGCAATTCCTTTATTAAAAGAATCCTATGAAGATATAAAACAGAAAAAATTTACTCTACACACTTTTATGAGTAGTACCCTTATATTAGCGATCTTATTTGGAGAAGCTACTGCTGCTTTTGAAATAATATATATATTAAGAGGTGGTATGCTACTTGAGGAATATATTGCAAATAAATCAAGGGAAGAGATTCAAAGTTTAGTTGAACTTGATATTAAAAAAGTATATGTTTTAGTTGATGGTGTTGAGATAGAAACTAATATTGAAGATATAAAAGATGGCGATATCGTTGTTAGTAGAAGTGGTGAAAAGATTCCAGTAGATGGCGTAATAGAAGAGGGTAGTGCAGAGATAAATGAAGCTTTAATAAATGGAAGAAGTGAACCAGACTTTAAGGTTGTTGGAAATGAAGTATTTGCTGGAACTGTTTGTGAAAGAGGAAGAATCTACATAAAAGTTACTGCACTTGGAAATGATACTTATATCTCAAGAACTATGAGAGAAGTTGAGTTTTCATTACTTCAAAAATCACCAAGTGAAGTTGAAGCAGATAGATTAGCAAATAAGTTACTTAAATTAGGAACTTTACTAACTGCTGGAACTTTCTTTTTAACAGGTTCTTTTACAGCTGCATTTTCAACTATGATTGTTATGTCTTGTCCATGTGCAACTGTTTTAGCAGCTTCAACTGCAATTAGTGGTGGTATTTCAAATGGAGCAAAACAAGGTATTCTAATAAAAGGTGGAGAAGCTTTAGAAAATGTAGGGAAAAGTGAAGTGTTCTGTTTTGATAAAACAGGGACTTTAACTACAGGAAAACCTGTAATAAGTGATGTTTTACTTTTTAGTGATATTAGTGAAAATGAATTAATCTCATATGCTGCAATGGCAGAATACAGAAACTCACATCCAATTGCAACATCTATTGTCAAAAGTGCAAAAGATAGAGGAATAGATATAAATCAAGAGATATTAAGTGAAATAATTCCAGGATTTGGAGTAAAGTCTAAAATTGATGATAAAAGATTACTTATAGGAAATAAAGCTTTATTATCTAAATATAAAGTATCAACAAAAGAGTATAAACATGAAATATCTACACATCTAAATAATGGTAAAACTGTAGTTTTAGTTGCATTGGAAGATGAAGTTTTAGGTCTTTTAGCTTTTACACATGAAGTTAGACCTGGTACTAAAGAGATGGTTGAGAGTTTAAGGCATAGAGGTGTAAAACATATTGCTTTATTAACAGGAGATGAGGTAAAGGTTGCAAATAGTTTTGCACTTGATTTTGGATTTGACTCTGTTTTTGCAAATCAAACACCTCAAGGAAAAGCTGATGCAATTGAAGAGTTAAAAAGAAAATATGATAAAGTAGTTATGGTTGGAGATGGTGTAAATGACACATTTGCTATGAGTAAAGCTGATGTTGCTATATCTTTTGCAGCAGGTGGAAGTGAAGCTGCAATAGCAGTTTCTGATATTGCTATTACCCACTCTCATCCTGAAGATGTTATAAATTTATATGATTTAAGTAAAAAAAGTTTAAATGTTGTAAATCAAAACTATTATATTGGTACTGGAACAAACCTTATGGGAGTAGCTTTATCTGCAGTTGGTAGATTGACTCCTGTTGGCGCAGGACTAATTCATATTGGTCATACAGTAGGAATAATGGCTAATTCATCTAGACTAGCTATTGATAATAATTCTTGATTTATATTAAGCTAAAATTAAAATAATTATACAATAATTAGGTTACTAAAAGGATACATGTTTGATAACAGTTGATAAATTAATAGAAATTGGTTCATATTTAACTTTAATTCATCATATAAAAGGAAGAATAAGAGTTAGAGTAAGTCCAAAAATAAAAGAACAAAGTGGAAATATCTCTTTAGAAGATATTGAGGATATTCCTAATAAAATAAATGGTATAAAAAAAATTAAAATAAATAAAGTAATAGGTTCTATTACTATTGAATATGATAATTCAATTTTTCCAGATAAATTATGGAAAGATATGATAAATCAAGAAAACCTTGAAGAGATAGCTGAAATTTTAAATAAACTAACAAAAGAGGTAGTATAAATGGAAGAAAACCAAGATGCACAAACAGTTGTAGAAGAAAATCTACCTACTTCAAATTTTGACCAAGATTTATTAGATGGATTAAGGGTAAATCCAAATTATAATGAGCCAATCTTACATCAAATACTAAGAATAGCAGTTTATGATGAGTATCATGCTTATGAAAACTATAGAGTTATAGTTGAAAAATTTGGAAGTGAAACTCCTTTTATAAATATTTTACAAGCTGAAATAAATCATTATGAAGAGCTAACTGTATTATTAAATAAATATCAAGTACCAGCTCCATTAAATGATTGGGTTATTAAAGTTGAAACACCTAACTCAATTTTAGAAGCAGCTGAAATAGGTGTAGCTGAAGAGATTGATAATATTAAAATGTATGATAATTTAATTACATATGCAAAAGAGTATCCAGATGTATTAGATTTATTATATAGACTACAAGCAGCTTCTTATAACAATCATCTTCCTGCTTTAAGACAAGCTGTTGCAAAACATTCCAATCTGAATGTAAATGAAGTAGATATAAATGCAGTACATCAAGAAAATAGTATCCATAATATAGATGAAGCTATAAATAAAATGGATGAGATTAGTGCTATGGCATCTAAGTTTGCTTCAGGAAATGTAAGTCAAGAAGATATTTTAAAACTATTAAGTAGTTCAAATGTTTCATTTTTAGGTGGAGCTTTATTAGGTGCTGTTGGAGCAGGAGTTTTTTCACAAGTAACAAAAGATAAAAAAGAAGATACTAAAGAAGAAGAGGAGGTTTAATATGCCATTTATACCTTTTGCACTTGGTGCACTTATTGGTGGGTCAGTAGTTGTGTTGTTTTCAAAAAATAAAAAAACTAAAAAGGAGAAATAATGTTACCTTTCATTGCAGGAGTTGCAGCGGGTGCTGTTGCCGTTGTTGCTTATAACAATAACAAAGAGATAAGAGATGGTGTTAAAACTGGAGCAAAAAAAGCAAAACAATTTGCAGAAGAGGGATTTGAAAAAACTAAAGAACTTACTAAAGATGTAAAAGCAACTGTAAGTGAAAAAGTAGAAACTCTAAAATCAAAGAAAAAAGAAGAGATAACAGAAGAAAAAGGAGAAGTAGTTAATGGCAACTAATTTAGCAATTGACACAGGTGCACCAAGAAATGTTACAGGACATGTAGTAAGTGGTTCACTTGCAGCTGGAGCTTTAGCAGCAGGAATAAATTATAATAAATATAAAAAGGGTCAAATTGGAAAAAATGAGGCTATCCAAGACTCATTAAAACTTTCAATTCAAGGTGGAATTGTTACAGGAAGTTCTATTGCAGCTGCTAATTATGTTGGGGAAGGAAGTTATATGAAAATGTTAACTGCTCTATCTCTTGGTATGGCAGGAGTTTATGCTGTAGAGAAAATCAATGAAAAGTTTACACCTAAACACATGCCAGAAGAGATTATTGAAGAAGAGGAAGAAAAATAATGGTTGATAATACAAATAATACAATAAATGCAAATCCTTATATAAATCAAACAGCTCAAACAGCAAATACTCAACAAGCACAAGATGTTAATTTAGTTAATCAAAATCCATATATTGATAATACTGCAAATAGTAGTTTATTAGGTTCTTTTGATACAAATAAATTTTTAATGGGTGCTGTTGTTGGAGCTGTTGGGGCATATATCTTAACAAATGAAAATGCACAAAAAGCGATTTTTAAAACAATTGCAAAAGGGAGTACTTTATTTAGTGCTGGTATTGAAGAGATGAAAGAAAGATTTGAAGATGCAAAAGCTGAAATGGAAGCACAAGAATAAGAGATAAAATGGCTCAAAATAATATAAAACTTTTACACAAAACTCAAAAAAGAGTTAGATTTTATTTAGAAGACTTAAAAAAAGAGGATTTTAATATTTCATCTTTAGTTCAGTATTTACAATCTATTAATGGAATAAATAGCGTAAGAGTTAATAAAAAAATTGGTTCTATTGTTTTTGAACATGATGGAAAAGCTTTTGATACTATAGAGGATTTATTAAAAAAACTTGATTTAGCTAGATATAAAGTTTGTGATACTTTTTTAAGTGATTGCATTGATTGTGTAGGTGAAGAAAAACCAAGTTTAAATGGAGTTTTAAGAGCAAGTGCTGCTTTAGGTGCAGAAAGATTTATTGATAATGATATTGCAAAATTTGCAATTACCTCATATGCATCGAAACCTTTACTTATAGAAGGAACAAAAGAGCTTTTTACTGAGGGACTTACTTCTAAGGTTTTAGAAGCTACAGCTGTTGGTGTTAGTATTGCAAGAAAAGATTATTTTGCTGCAAACAGTACCAATGCAATGCTAGAACTAGGTGAATATATAGAAGAAACTACTGTTCATAAAAGTGATGATTTAATAAAAGAGTTAGCAAAACCAAATGTAAAAAAAGCTTGGATTGAAGTTGAAGAAGATGGAAATGTTGTACAAAAGCTAGTTGATACAGCTCGGATTAAAATTGGTGATATAGTTATTGTTGGTGCAGGGGATACAATAGCTATTGATGGACATATTATTTCAGGTACTGCTTCAGTTAATCAGGTTTCAATGACAGGTGAGAGTGAACCTGTTACTAAACAAAGAGGAAATAGAGTTATCTCTGGAACAGTAGTTGAAGAAGGAAGACTTAAAATTTGGGCAGAATATGTAGGGGAAGATACTGCAACTGCTAGGATTAAAAATTATATTGCTTCATCTTTAAATGAAAAATCAGCAGTTGGTTTAAAAGCTACAAAACTTGCTGATAAACTAGTACCTGTAACTTTAGGTTTAGCTGGTGTGTCTTATTTTATAAATAAAGATTTTGAAAGTGTAGCTGCTGTACTTCAAGCAGATTACTCTTGCGCACTTAAATTAGCAACTCCAGTTGCTTTTAAATCATCTATTTCTAAAGCAGGAAAAGATGGGATTATGATAAAAGGTGCTAAGTCAATTGAAGCCCTAAATAATGCAGACACTTTTGTTTTTGATAAAACAGGAACTCTAACTTATGGGGAACTTGAAGTTGAATCAATAAACTCTTTTGACAAAGAATGGAAAGAGGATGATATATTAAATCTTACTGCAAGTGCTGAAGAACACTATTTTCATCCTGTAGCTGAAGCAGTTGTAAAAGCTGCTAAGGAAAAAGGTTTTATTCATATGCACCATGAAGAAGTAGAGTTTATAGTAGCCCATGGTGTAAAAACTATAGTTAATGACAAAGAGGTTGTTATTGGAAGCAGACACTTTTTAGAAGATGATGAAAAAATTGATTTTTCTAAATATGAAGAAAAAATTGAAGAGAGTTTACTTGATGGAAAAACTCTACTTTATGTGGGGTATGACAAAAAACTTCTTGGTACTATTGAGATGAGAGATAAAGTTAGAGAAAATGCAAAAGAAACTCTTGCAAAACTTAGATCTCTTGGGGCTAAAAAATTAGTTATGCTTACAGGTGATATTCAAGAAAAAGCTGATGCTTTAGCAAATGATTTAGGTATAGATGTAGTATTTGCCAATATGAGACCTACAGATAAAGCAGATATAGTTAAAAAGCTTAAAGATGAGGGTTCTAATGTTGCTTTTGTTGGAGATGGGATAAATGATGCTCCTGCTCTTATGAGTGCACATGTTGGTATAAGTATGAGTAAGGGTGCAGATATCGCAAAAGCTACAGCTGATATTGGTCTATTAAAAGATGATTTAGCAGCTATTTGGGAAGTAAAAGAGTTGGCAAATAAAACAATGAAACTTATTAATTATAATTTTGCTGCAACAGTAGGAATTAATAGTTTGATTTTAACAGGTGCAACTGTAGGGTTATTTTCACCAGTTACTACTGCTTTTTTACATAATGGAACAACAATAGGTTTATTACTTAATTCAATGAAAGGAGTAAATGTAAAAAAATAGTTTTACATTTAAAATAATATGGAAAAACAAGAGATAAAAATAGAAGAAAAAAAACCTCTTTTACCAAGAATTGATATTGATTTAGATACAAAAAAAGAGATTGCAAAAATAGGTATGACTGCCTCAATGGGTATAACAGTTGCAACATCAATGTATATGAAAAATAAGTTTATGAAAAGACTTCATGTTGTTGCTGGAGTTGCTTTAGTGGGTTTTTCTTATTGGCATCATACTTTATATCAGCCAGCTAAGAAAAAAGAGAATAAAGAACTTCCTACTCCTTCAAATGAAAAACAGACAGAAGATAAAGAATAATAAGTAGTAAAATACTACTCTCTTTTTCTTTTGTAAAACTCCCTTATAACTAAACTATTTTTTAATAGTTATAACTTTAAAAAGTGTATAATCACTTTTTTAATAAATAAAAACCAAAAAGGTTTTAAAATGGATTATAATTTATCAATCAAAGGTATGACCTGCGCTGCTTGTTCAAGTAGAGTGGAAAAACTTTTAAACAAAAACGAAAATATTGAAGATGCAACAGTAAATCTTACTACAAATAAAGCTTTTTTTACTTCAGAAGATAAACTTGATTTAGACCCAATTATTGAAAAAATAGAAAAATATGGATTTGAAGTTGAAAAAGAGAAAATAGAGTTTGATATTACAGGTATGAGTTGTTCGGCTTGTTCTAGTAGAATAGAAAAACAAGTAGGAAAAATGGATGGTGTTGTTGAATCAAATGTAAATCTTACTACAAATAAAGGAACCTTTACTATTTTAAAAGGTTTACAAACAAGTGATTCAATAATAAAAAGAATAGAAAAACTAGGCTTTAGTGCTAAAGAGGCAAAAGGTGTTGAGCTTAATAATCATGATGATGAACTAAAAGCAAAAAAAATTAAACTAATAATCTCAGCACTATTTAGTATTCCTATGCTTTTAGGGATGTTTGATATGATGTTTAACTTAACTTTCATACCAGATATTTTTTCAAATGGTTATTTTCAGTTAGTTCTTGCAACTGTTGTTCAGTTTTATTGTGGAGCACAGTTTTATAAAGGAGCTTACTCTAACCTAAGTCACTTTAGTGCAAATATGGATGTACTAGTAGCCATGGGGACAACTGCTGCATATTTATTCTCAATTTATAATATTACAACTGGTGGACACTTATATTTTGAAACTTCTGCTGTATTAATTACTTTAATATTATTGGGAAAATATTTAGAACATAGAGCAAAAAGTAAAACAAGCGAAGCAATCTCAAAACTTCTAAATCTAACCCCTAAAAAAGCAAATGTTTTAAGAGATGGAAAAGAACTTACTTTAACTACAAGTGAAGTTTTAAAAGATGATGTTATTTTAGTAAAACCTGGTGAAAAGATTCCTGTTGATGGAGTTATAATTGAGGGTGAGAGTTATATTGATGAATCAATGGTAACAGGAGAGAGTAAGCCTGTTAAAAAATCTTTAGAGAGTGAAGTAATTGGTGGCACAATAAATGGAAACTTTACTTTTAAATACAAAGCAACAAAACTAGGTGATGAGAGTTTCCTTTCACAAATAGTAAAAGTTGTAGAAGAAGCTCAAGGAAGTAAAGCATCTATTCAAAGATTTGCTGATGTTATTTCTGGATATTTTGTACCCACTGTTATTGTCTTAGCCTTTTTAGTATTTGCTTATTGGAATTTTTTAGCAAAAGATACAACTCTTGAAACTGCTTTAATAAATATGGTGGCAGTTTTAGTTATAGCTTGCCCTTGTGCTTTAGGTTTGGCAACTCCAACATCTATTATGGTTGGAAGTGGAAAAGGTGCACAAAATGGGATTCTTTTTAAAGGTGGAGAATACTTAGAAAATATGCAAAAAGTTGATACAGTTGTTTTTGATAAAACAGGAACAATAACAGTTGGAAAACCAAGTGTCACAAAGGTTTTGGCAAAAGATGAAACAAAAGTTTTACAACTAGCTGCATCTATAGAAAAACACTCAGAACACCCAGTTGGAAAAGCTATTACAGACTTTTTTAAAGGTGAGCTTTTAGAAGTTAAAAATGTGGAAGCTGTAACTGGACTTGGTATAAAAGGTGAGATTGATTCAAAGCAGATTTTAGTTGGTTCAAAAAAGTTTATAGAACAAAATATTAAAATAGAAAATGATGATATAAAAGATGAGGTTGGTTCACTTATTTATGTGGCTTATGATAACACCTATGAGGGTGTAATAGTAGTTGCGGATGAGATTAAAGCAACTACAAAACAAGCAATAGAAGAGTTGAAAAAACTAAATATCAATGTGTATATGTTAACAGGTGATAATGAAAAAACAGCCTTAAATATTGCAAAACAAGTTGGTATTGATAATGTATTTGCTGAGGTTTTACCAACACAAAAAAGTGAAAAAGTAAAAGAGCTTCAAGAAAAAGGAGCCTTTGTAGCAATGGTTGGTGATGGAATAAATGATGCACCAGCACTTGCTGTTGCAAATATTGGTATTGCTATTGGAAGTGGAACTGATATTGCCATAGAAGCTTCAGATGTAACTTTACTGCAAGGTGATATAACAGGTGTTAGCAAAGCTATAAATCTAAGTAGAAAAACTATGGCAAATATAAAACAAAATCTTTTTTGGGCATTGATTTATAATATAATTGGTATTCCAATTGCAGCAGCAGGTCTATTAAACCCAATTGTTGCAGGTACTGCTATGGCATTTAGTTCAGTATCTGTTGTAACAAATGCTTTAAGATTAAAACAAACAAAATTATAAAATAGGAGAAAATATGAAAGAATTAGAAATTGGTGTAAATGGTATGAATTGTGGACATTGTAAAATGGCTGTTGAAAATGAATTAAAAGATGTAGCTGGTGTAAATAACGCTGAAGTTAGTTTAGAAGAGAAAAAAGTTACTGTTAGTTTAGAAGATGAGTCTTTATCTGTAGATAAACTTTATGAGGCTATTGAAGAAGCAGGGTTTGAACCTGTAAAATAGTTTCAAAAGCAGCTTTTATGCTGCTTTTTCTATAAGAAGTTTTTTTAAGTCCTCTTTTGCATCACCTGTTAAGTGAAGGTTGAAGTTTTCAACTAAGAAGTTAAATATATCTTCGTTTACAAATTGTGGTGGTTTTGGTCCAAGATAGATATCTTTTACACCTAATGAGAATAGGGCTAAAAGAATAATAACTGCTTTTTGCTCCATCCAAGAAAGAACAATAGAGATTGGTAAATCGTTTATTGGAGTATTTAAAGCTGAACTTACAGCTTTTGCAATCTCAACTGCACCATTTGAATCATTACATTGACCTAAATCTAAATATCTAGGAATTCCAGTACCTTCAATCTCTCCAAAATCGATATCATTGAATCTAAATTTCCCACAACTTGAAGTTATAATCACACAATCTTCTGGTAAGTTTTCAACTAGCTCTCTATAATAATTTCCTGCACTTCCAGGTGCATCACAACCTGCTACTACAAAGAATTGTCTAATTTTTCCCTCTTCAACTGCTTTTAGTATTTGTGGTGCCAAAGTTAAAATAGTTTTATAGTGATGACCAGTTGTTAAAGTAAGATTCTCTTGCATATTTGTATCTTCACACTCTAAAGTTTTTTCTATCAATTCATCAAAGTTATCATCAACTATAGCTGTTCCACCTTCTATTCCTACAATTTTATATGTGAAAACTCTATCTACATAAGATGCATTTTTCTTTGGTGGAACAATACAGTTTGTGCTTACTACAAATGTTCCTTTAAATTTTTCCATTAGTTTTGCTTGGTCAAACCAAGCTTTTCCAACATTTCCTTTTAGGTGAGAGTATTTTTTTAACTCAGGGTAAGCGTGAGCTGGAAGCATCTCAGAGTGAGTATAGATATTTATCCCTTTATTTTCTGTTGCTATTAAAAGTTTTTCTAACATATCTAAATTATGTCCAGTAACTAATATAGCTTTTCCCTCTACCACATTTTGGCTAACTTTTACAGGTGTTGGAATACCAAATTTGTTTGTGTGTGCATTTGATAGTTTATCCATAACTTCAACTCCTGCACTTCCAACTTTCATTAGTTGGTTTATATGGTCATTAAAATTAAAGTTCACATTTGTAAGTGTGAAATATAAAGTTTCACTTATAACATCGTCTACATTTTTTGTTTCATTTGGTTTTAGTTCATTTAAGTGTTCTCTATATGCACTTAATCCTTTTAATCCAAAAATCATAATATCTTGAAGTCTTGCAAGGTTTTCATCTTTTCCACATGTACCCATTGAAGCTCCTGTTGAACCACAGCCATTTGGGGCACTCATTTCACATTGATAACAAAACATACTCATAAAAATTCCTTTATTTTTTTCTTGAGTTGCAATACTATATGAAATAAAGATGAGTTTCATTGATTGGAATCAATAATACTATTATAGTACCATCTTAGTGTATAATTGTAATGGTTATTTAAGTTAAGATATTTAATAATCAATAATTAATTAATATAGGAAAAAGATGGCAAAAAAATTTCTTCAACAAGTTTTAGCTTCTCATTTTGTTAAGTTTTCACTAATTCCCATTTTAGTAGTTGAGGTTGCATTATTAGTACTTTACTTTTCAATAAATGCATATATTTCATCAAAAAACACAAATTTACTATTAAGAGAAGCTCAATCTCATGCAAAAGATATCTTATCAAATGAAGTTAAACTTATAGAAGATAAATTAAATGAAGTTTCGATGATGGCAAAGCTTTTGCAAAATGAACATCAAGTAATATTCAATAATCCTAAATACACTGCTTTACCAAATGGTGAACCTAGTTTTGATGTTGCAGAAAATGGTGTTTTTTATAAAACTAATAAAGTTGGTTCAAGTGTTTATTACTCTGCCCAAACAAAAATAGATGAAAAAGCAAGAGCAAAAGCTACTTTTACTGAAGCAATGGATACTAGTTTTAAAAGTATAACAGAGATAAATCCTATTATTGTTGCAACATATTTTAATAGCTGGGACAATATGAATAGACTTTATCCTTTTATTGACAAAGTATATGAACAATATGGTCCTCATATTCAAATGGAAGATTACAATTTTTACTATTTGGCTGATTTAGAACATAATCCTAAAAAAGAACCTGTATGGACAGGGGCTTATCTGGACCCAGCAGGAAATGGTTGGATGCTTTCTTGCATTGTTCCTATCTACAATGGTGATTTTTTAGAGGGAGTAACAGGTTTAGATATAACTATTGATAGTTTTGTAAAAAATATTTTAAATACAAAACTAGCATATAATGCAAAACTTTTTATGATTAATAAAGATGGTATGATAATTGCTATGCCTGAAAAAATTGAAGACCTTTTGGGACTAAAAGAGTTAAAAAAACATTTATATACTGATAATATTTTAAAAACTATAGAAAAACCTGAAGAGTTTAATATATTAAAAAATAAATCCCCATTTGCATCACATTTTAAAAACCTTATTGAAAATAATTTAGAATCAGATTCATTAAAAATCAAAGAGAATGACTATTTAACTTTGCAACAAACAGTAAGTGCAACAGATTGGAAACTTATGGTTTTAATAGATAAAAAAGAGATTTTTAGTTCAATTGAAAGTTTAAAAGAGTTATCTAATCAGATAGGATACTTAGCAATAGGATTTTTATTTTTATTTTATATTATATTCTTTTATATGCTTTTAAAAAGAATAAATAAATTTTCTCAAGTTATAACTGAACCAATCATAAAGTTATCAGATCAAACTTCCGAGATAAAATCAACTGATTCAAAAGTTGAACTTATAAAAACTGATATTAGAGAAATAGAACAACTAAACCAAAACTTTTCAAGTATGATGAATGAATTAAATGATAGTACTAGAAAACTTTTTGAAGCCAAAGAGTTAGCAGAAGAGTTATCTAGAGCAAAAGATGACTTCTTGGCAAATATGAGTCATGAACTAAAAACACCATTAAACTCAATTAATGTTATTAGTGAATTGATGAAAAACAATAATACTGGCAATCTAGATGAAAAACAAATAAAAAGTTTAGGGATAATCAATAAGTGTGGGAAAGACTTGTTATATCTTATAAATGATGTACTTGATATATCTAAACTTGAAGCTGGACATATCCAACTTGATTATACAACTTTAGATATAAAAGAGTTAATGGAAAATATAAATGATATGTTTAGTTCTCAAGCTGAAGAAAAAGGGATAAAACTCAATTTAGAGATGGATAAAAGTTTGAATTTTATTCATAGTGATGAAGCTAGAATTAAACAAATTGTAAAAAATCTATTATCTAATTCTTTAAAATTTACGCCAAAAGATAAGAACATATTTTTTAAAGTAGAAGATGAAGGTAAATTTATTAAAATATCAGTTGAAGATGAAGGTATAGGTATACCTGAAGATAAATTGGAACATATTTTTGATAGATTTAAACAAGTTGATGCAAGTACTACCAGACAATATGGTGGTACTGGTCTTGGACTTGCAATATGTAAAGATCTGTTAAAGCTTTTAGATGGAGATATAAAAGTTTCAAGTGAAATTGGAAAAGGTAGTAGGTTTGAAGTATTTATACCTAAAAATGAAGATAAAATAGATGAGCTATTTAAAAAGAATTTTGAACTAAAAAAATTATCTAAAAGCAAAGTTTTGAAAGATATGATATTAGTTTATAATAATGACCCAATAAGTTTTATGCATCATATTATGGAGATAAAAAAACATTTTGATACATCTTTTACAACAATATTGGATGAGGTTATACAAAAATATAAAAAAGAAACTTCAAAAGTTTTAATAGAGGAAAAAAATCTAACTCAAAATGATATAGATAAAATTATTAACAATATAAAAAAAGAAGATTTAATTGTTATTTCAGAAGATAAAGAAAAATCTAAATTTAAAAACTTTGCAAACAAAGTAATAAAAAAGAGTTTTAATATAGAAGAATTATATTAAAACTTTTCTCCATAATATCTATCAAAAAATCTAAATTTATTTGTATTTAATATAGTATATGTTAAAACAATAACATATGCTATGATAAAAAATGACATAAAGTATGTCAAATCTATCATCAATATTGTAATATTTTTAATAAAATATTGTAATATTCTCACATAAATCAAAAAGGAAAATTTAATGTCAGCAAGAGTATATGATACTGACTATGAAGTCGGTCAAGATAATGTTGAAATAATGGGAATGGATTTACATAACCCAGTATTTTTTATGAGTGCAGTGTTAATTTTATTGTTTGTAATATTAACTCTATTGTTCCCAGCAGGAGCTAAAGAGGCTTTAGAAAGTGCAAAATGGTGGTCTATAAATAATTTTGATTGGTTATTTATGCTAGCGGGAAATATATTTGTTCTTTTTTGTTTTGTTCTTATTTTTTTACCAGTTGGAAAAATAAGACTTGGTGGAAAAGATGCAAAACCTGAATTTTCTAGAATCTCTTGGTTTGCAATGCTTTTTGCAGCAGGTATGGGTATTGGACTTATGTTTTGGAGTGTTGCTGAACCAGTTGCTTATTATACTGCATGGTATAAAACTCCATTAGGTGTAGCAGCAAATACTCCTGAAGCAGCAAGTATGGCAATGGGTGCGACAATGTATCACTGGGGATTACACCCTTGGGCTATATATTGTGTTGTTGCTTTATCTTTGGCATTTTTTACATATAACAAAAAGTTGCCATTAACAGTTAGATCTGCATTTTATCCAATCTTTGGTGATAAGATTTGGGGATGGCCAGGTCATATTATAGATTTATTAGCTGTTTTAGCAACCATATTTGGTTTAGCAACTTCTTTAGGTCTAGGTGCACAGCAAGCAAGTAGTGGATTACACTTTTTATTTGGAGTAGATGCTAGTATTTCAACCCAAGTTGCAATTATTATTTTTGTTACAGCAATAGCAACTTTTTCAGTTATTAGAGGAGTTGATGGTGGTGTTAAACTTTTAAGTAATATAAATATGTTAATTGCTGTATTTTTACTATTCTTTGTAATTTTAGCTGGTTCATCATTTGGTATATTTTCAACATTTTTTTCTACAGCAAAGGATTATATTGTAAATATTATCCCTCTTAGTAATTGGGTTGGAAGAGATGATACTGATTGGTTCCATGGTTGGACTGTATTTTATTGGGCTTGGTGGATATCATGGTCGCCATTTGTAGGTATGTTTATTGCAAGAATTTCAAAAGGTAGAACAGTAAGAGAGTTTATCTCTGCAGTATTATTAATACCAACAGTAATTACTATTTTATGGATGAGTGCATTTGGTGGTTCAGCTCTAAAACAATCAATTTCTGGAATAGGAGAATTAGCAAATGGTATTTCTGATGTATCTCTGTCTATGTTTCAAATGTTAGAACATTTACCTTTTGCATCAATTACTTCTTTTTTAGCTATTGTATTAGTACTTGTATTTTTTATCACTTCGTCAGATTCTGGTTCATTGGTAATTGATAGTATCACAGCAGGTGGTAAAGTTGATGCGCCGGTACCTCAAAGAATATTTTGGGCAGTAGTTGAAGGTCTTATTGCTGGGTCTTTACTTTTTGTTGGAGGAAAAGAAGCATTAAAGGCATTACAAGCAGGTGCTGTAACTACCGGTTTACCTTTTACAATTGTATTATTGGTTATGTGTGTATCATTATATAAAGGTTTAAAAACTGAAAAAATATAGATTAGGAAGCTTTTCCTAATCTAATAAAATCACTTTTCTTATTTTACTTTACTGTTTTATTTTATGAAATACAAACTTTATTTCTACCAGTCTCTTTTGCTTTGTATAAACCTATATCTTTTTTTACATGAGAATTAATTGTTTTAGAGTAATCTTCTATATTAGTTACTCCCATAGTTACAGTTTGATTTATAGTAGCTTGACCTGATGTAAACTTCTACCTGTTGGAGCAGTAAAGCTCATGGTTGTTTATACTAATAAATGCCTTAATGATTTTATTGTTTTTAATAGTAATTATCATTTAACTCATGTTTCAAAAAAGAATTTAAATATTATTAGGACTTTTTTTAATTTCATTTTTGTAAAAAGATTCCAAAGTATATTTTCCCTCTTTTGGAGCAATCATATCTATTCCCATAACACTTAGAAAAAACTCAATTGGCCCATAGGTTTTTGAAGATAAAAATATAGGTAATATTTTTAAAATAAATTTTCTTAGAAAATCTGGTAAATAGGTGATTTCAGGTTTTTTATTTAAGATTTTAAAAGCAAGGTTTGCAACTTCTTTATGGGAATATATTATTGGTCCACCAACTTCTAATTCTTGATTTTTTAAATCTATAGAATCTAAACAAAATTTAGCTAAATCTGTACCATCGATTGGATTTAATTTTTTATCTCCTTTTCCAAAAAGATAAACTCTACCGCTATCTGCCATTTGTAAAAAATCTTTCATATCCGAATAAAAACCATTTGGTCTAATTATTAAATACTCTAGATTTGATTTTTTTAATTGTTCTACAAACTTTTCTTTTGCTTCAAATATTTTTATATTTTTTAATTTATCTCCATTTAATGCAGAGATATAAATAAATTTTTTCACACCACAGTTTATAGCTTCATTTAAAATATTTAGATTTGCTTGATAATCTACATCCATATAAGTCAGATTATCTTTTTGTCGGGTTATTCCAAGTGTTGAAATAACAATATCAACACCATGTAACTTTTGACTTAATGAAGCAGGATTTGTGAAATCAACTTGATAAACATATTTAGTTTTTATAATAGAATCAAATCCTTCATTCCACCTTCTTGTTAGAATTATGGGATTGATTTTTCTACTATTCATCTCTTTTGCTAAATGTTGACCTAAATATCCTGTTGCACCTACTAAACATATATTCATAATATTTCCTAGTATTAATATTCATATTATAATTGTATCTTTATTGTTATTTAAATAATTATTATCGTATGGTTACTTGTAGTATATTAAAATTAATTTTTATAAATTAAATGGTGCGACCGACGAGATTTGAACTCGTACACCCGAAAGCACTACCCCCTCAAGATAGCGTGTCTACCAATTTCACCACGGTCGCTTTGAAGATTGAGATTATATCTTTTTAGCTTTAAAAAAATGTTTAAATTCTAAAATTTAGAAATAAAAAAAGGCCAAGAGGAGAACTCTTGACCTTTTAGGTTTTTTATAATATCTGTAGTTAAATCAGATCTTACATAAATGGATTAGCATATAATGCGATCATCGCAATAACTAATGCATAAATAACTTGTGCTTCGATCATCGCTAATGCAATGAACATAGTAGTCATTAATTTTCCACCTAAACCTGGGTTTCTAGCAGTACCAGCAATAGTTGCAGCAGCAGTATTACCCATACCAATAGCACCACCAAGTGCAGCAAGACCAAGACCAACACCTGCAGCAACTACAGAGTAAGCTTTTAATAATTCACCAGCTTCTGCTTCAGCAGCAAAAGCAAAACCAGCTAAAGCTAGCATTAAAAGAACGATTTTTTTCATTCTATATTCCTTAAAATTTATTTTTTTAACAAAGTCCGTTCGGCTTGCGTATCCCTACTTATCACTTTGCATAGGTGGTATTTTATAAATTTTTTAATTAAACTTTTATAAAGAATGAGACTTTTTTCTAAAACTGTTATAAATTTTGCATAGTGTTACTTTATGTAAATATATTAATATTTTTTATTAAACTCTACAGCTAGGTATTTGCAGTGCTTATCATTTATTTTTAAGTTACAGATTGTTTACTTAAATAAAAAACATAATAAGGACTTCAATTTTATTGCTGTATAATCCTTAAATCTTCAAATACAAAAGTAAACACAAAAGGTAACTAATGAAAAAACTATTCTTCGGTCTTACATTATTTATAATTATAATTATTGGTGCAATTTATGGTGTACTATTTACAAGTCCTGGAAACTCTTACGTAGCTTCTATAATAGAAACTAAAGTAAATGAAGGACAAAAAGATGTAAACATGAAAGTTAATGATTTTAAATTAACTATGAGTGATATTTTATTTAAAGCAACACTTGATGAAAATTCAGTGATAAATATAGAGGGAAAATTAAATATTTTTGCTAAAAGTGTAGATTTAAAATATGATATAAATGTAAAAGACTTATCAAAACTTCAAAATATAACTAAACAAAAACTAAATGGCTCTTTTTCTACAAAAGGTTCAATTGTAGGTGATCAAGAGAAAGCTTCAATTAGTGGAGATAGTTTAGTAGCTTCTAGTAAAACAGCATATAAAGTTCAACTTGTGAACTTTAAACCTATAAATATCTTTTTCAATATGAAGCAAGCAAAACTTCAAGAGCTTTTATATATGGTAAATCAACCAATTTACGCAAAAGGTTTACTTGATGTAAATGTAAATGTTAACAATGCTGAAATACCAACTTTAGACGGAGTTATTCATACTTCAATCACAAATGGTGTTTTAAATGCTAAAGCTATTAATAAAGAGCTAAAAGAGGATAAACTTCCAATTATCTTTGAAGCAAAAACTACTACAAATCTGATTCCAAATAATGCAAATACAAAAGTTGATTTTGATAGTTCGATAGCTAAGTTAAATATAAAAGATGCAAATATTAATCTAAATACTATGGTAATCAACAGTGATTATTCTTTATTTGTTAAAAATTTATCAAAATTAGAAGCTTTAATCAATCAAAAATTAAATGGTTCATTTTCTACAAAAGGAGATGTTTTAATTGAAGATAAAAATATCACTTTAAAAGGTAGTAGTGATATTTTTAGTAGTGAAACTATTTATGATCTTAAAGTTGAAGATTCAAAACCAAAATCAGCTAATATTCTTATTAGTAATGCGAAAATTGAATCAATACTTAATTTAGTAAATCAACCAAAATATGCAACTGGTATACTTGATATTGTTGCAAAAGTGGATAATGCAAATATTGAAGATTTAGCTGGAACTATTACTACTAAAATCTCTAATGGATTAGTAAATAATCCAATTGTAAATAAACAATTCAATCAAAAATTAAAAGAAAATCTTAATTTCACAGCTGATATTACAACAAATTTAGAAGATACTAGAGCTATCTCTCTTGTAAATGTTGATACTAGTATGGCTAATTTGGATATGAAAAAAGCTGTATTTAATGTAAAAGATACAAGTTTTATAAGTGATTATAGTTTACTTGCTAGTGATTTATCAAAACTTTTTGATGTAACTCAACAAAAAATGAGAGGTTCATTAAAAGTTGATGGTAATATCAAACAAGAAAAAGAAAATCTTAGTGTAGATGGTATCACTTCATTGTTTGGTGGAGATATAAAATTTAATTTATTAAATGATGATTTCAAAGCAAATATCAAAGATGTTGAAGTAAAACAGTTAACTCACATGTTATATTATCCAGAGATTTTTCAATCAAAATCAAATATCGATCTAGATTATAATTTGGCTTCAAAAGTTGGAAAAGTATATGGTGATTTATTAAATGGTCAATTTATAGAAAATGAGTTTTCAAATATTATTAATACATTTGCAAAATTTGATATTACAAAAGAGATTTATGAAAAAGTAGAATTAAAAAGTGATATAAATGATAATATCATAAATTCAGTAGTTGATATGAAAAGTAAAAATACTTCAATTGTAGTTCCAAGTAGTACAATTAATACGCAAAACAATACAGTTGTTGCCTTAATTCAATCTAAAATAAAAGATTATAGTTTTGATACTACTGTAAAAGGAAACTTATCTAATCCAAAAATATCAGTTGATACTAAAGCATTTTTAAAATCAGCAGCAGGTCAAAAAATAAAAGAGAAATACAAAGAAAAATTAGAGAAGAAGATTCAAGAGAAACTTGGAGATAAAATC
Organism: Halarcobacter sp.; assembly: GCF_963675975.1. NCBI lineage: Bacteria > Pseudomonadati > Campylobacterota > Epsilonproteobacteria > Campylobacterales > Arcobacteraceae > Halarcobacter > Halarcobacter sp. The sequence goes on from NZ_OY780939.1 coordinate 1,566,964, forward strand.
AATCTTGATAAACTATTTAATAAAAATGAAACAAAACCAAAGATACAAAAAACTGTAAAAACAGCAAAAGTACAAAGAGTTGCTACAGACCAAGAGATAGCAAAAGCATTTAAAGAGATGTTTGGTCAAAACTAAGAGGCTATTTAGCCTCTGGTTTTTTTGTAAGTGTTAAAGATAGTCCTGCCCATGAAGCGATTCCTCCCCTGTACCACAAAATTTTTTCTTTTGGATAACCTATTTTAACCAATTGTTTAATTGCTCTTGGAGATTGCGCACACCAAGCTCCGTTACAAAAGAAAATTGCAGTTTTAGCATCTGAAAAATCATATTTGTTTTTTTCTAAAATTTTTACACCCAATAATTCATAAGCTCTTTCATATTCAAGTTCAAAATCTTCATCATATGTTAATTCATCATAAGGGATATTAACTGCACTTGGAATAGTTCCTGCTTGAAACCAATCATTTGTTCTGCTATCTACTAAAACGTATTTGTTTTTATCTTTTGAAGATCTGTTTTCAATAAAATCCAACACTTCTATTTCTGCTACTGTTTTTACACCATCAGTTAAAATAAGAGGCTGGATTATACCTTTTGTTACAATAAATGTTTTTTTACATATATTATCAATATTTTTTGAAGCTAGATTCCCCGATTGAAAGTTTTCTACATTGATTGCAATATCCATACATTTAGAATCAACTTCCCTTTGAATTACATAATCTTTTTTTACTCCATTAGTAAATTGGTGTGTTACTTTCACTCCTTTTAGGGGCAACATAATAGGATCAACTGCATAAGAATAGACTATAAAAGTTAAAATAAGAAGAATTGTTTTCATTTTTATCCTTTTTATTTAGAGTATATTTGAAAAATAATAAAATTTTTATATAATTTCATTATTATCTATAACATAAAAAATAAGAAAAGGAAATATAATGTTAAATAGAGTATTAGTAACAGGTGGAAATAAAGGTATAGGTTTAGAAGTAGTTAAAAAGTTTTTAGAAGTAGATTTTGAAGTTATAGCTGTTGCAAGAGATTTTTCAAATTTCCCATTAAAAGATAATCCAAAAGTAAAAACAATAGAGTATGATTTATCAAATATGGATGGTCTTAAAGATTTAGTAAAAGAGGTTGGAGAGATTGATGTTTTAGTTAACAACGCAGGTTATATGCAACCAAAATATACATATGACAATTATCCTTTAGAAGCAAAAGAACATATTATGAATGTGGATCTTTATGCACCCGTTGAACTTATGACACTATTTAGTGAAGGGATGAAAAAAAGAGGTTATGGAAAGATTGTAAATACAGCATCAATTGCAGGGCAAATTGGACATCCTGATATTTGGTATGGGATTGCAAAAGCTGGACTTATAAATGCTACTAAAATATTTGCAAAACTATTAGGTAGTCATGGAATTGTTGTAAATTGTATTGCTCCAAGTCCTGTTGAAACTGATATGCAAAAAGATAATTCAGAAGAGAGAAAAGCTGAATTTAAAAAAGCAGTACCTTGTGGTAGGTTCGCTGAACCTGAGGAAGCAGCAGAAGTGATTTTTTGGTTAGCTACAGATTGTCCTGAATATGTAAATGGAACTACTGTAGATTTTAACAACGCTTCATACGTAAGATAATCCTCCACTTTAGAGCAAAGTTTTTACTTTGCTCAAACCCCTATTTATTCTTTTTTACTTGACAATAAATTTTTTTTAATATATTATTTTAATAAAAACTAACCGAACGGTTAGTTAAAAAAGAATAAAATGAAAACAAAAGATTTAATATTAGATGTAGCAGCAAAAGAGTTTGCAAAAGTTGGATTTGATGCTTTAAGTATGAATAATTTGGTAAAAAAACTTGATATAAACAAAGCAACTATTTATTATCACTTTAAAGATAAAAGAAGTTTATATAACGAAGTTATAAAAAGCGAAATGACTAGAGGAAATAATAATATCAAAGCAATTTTTGACCAAAACAAGGATCCTAAAGAACTTTTTAAAGATTATATTGAGGCAATAGTTTTTAGTATAAAACAAAATCCGTATATAGTTTCACTGGCATTGAGAGAAAAAGCAAATTTTGGAGTAAATGTAGATGAAAGTTTTATTCCCCATCTTGATGAGGAAACTAGATATTTAGAAGATATAATCAAAAAATTGAACCTAAAAGAAAAATATAAAAGTATGGATAGTTATGCTGTTCATAGTTTTATTTACGGAACAATAGAAACTTTTTATACTATAAAAATGAGTAATTTACCTTTGGCAAATGACAATGAATTAAAACTAAATAGTGAAAAAACATTAAATTATATAGCTGAACTTTTGTCAAATATACTATTAGATGCAATAGTTGAAAAATAGGGGAACTAAATGAATAAAAATATATTAATTGTTTTTTTAATATCAGCAGCATTTTTTATAGGATGTAGCGATAAAAAAGAAGAAAAAATTGAAAAAGAGAAAATAAAAGTTGTAAAAATTTTAGACTTAAAAGATAGTAAAAATATTGTAAAGTCTTTTGAATATCCAGCTCAAATTGAAGCTTTTCAAGATACAAATATGGCTTTTGAAGTTGCAGGTAAGATTGTAAAGTTTTATTATAAAGAGGGAGAAAGAGTAGAAAAGGGCTCTGTTATTGCTAAACTTGATGATGAGATATATAAAGCAAACTACAACTCTGCAAAAGCAAATTATACTCAGGCTGAAATTGATTATAATAGATATAAAAAACTTTATGAACAAAACTTTATAGCAAAAGTAGATTTTGAGAAGCAAAAACAAAATCTTGATGTAACTAAGGCTGCATTACAAGTTGCTAAAAAAAATTTAGATGAGACTAAGTTAATAGCAGAATTTGATGGAGTTATGGCAAAAAAACTAGTAGATGATTTTGCTAGAGTAAAAGTAAAACAAGCTATTGTTCGTTTGCAAGATAACTCTTCATATAAAATTAAATTTTTTGTTCCTGAAAGTGATATTTTAAAGTTTAAAGGAAATTTATCACCTGATTATATTTCATCTCTAATCACTTTTTATGTAACTCTAGCAGAAAAAAGATATGAAGCAAAACTAATAGATATTTCTACAACAGCTGAAGAGGTTACAAGAACTTTTGAAGCAACATTACAAATGCCACACCAAAAAAATGCAACAATACTTCCAGGGATGACTGCACAAGTAGAAGCTTTAATTAAAAAATCAAAACAAAACAGAATATTTATACCTTATAAGTCAGTTTTTACAGATGAATCAAAAAATAGTTTTATTTGGCAAGTAAATAAAAACAACAGAGTTCAAAAACAAAAAATAATTGTAGGGGAAGTTTCAGGAGATTCTGTGGAGGTTTTAAGTAGTTTAGATGATGTTTCAAGAATAGTTATTTCAGGAGTTAGATTTTTAGAATCTAATGATGAAGTAAAAGAGTATGAAAAATTGGATAAATAAAATGGATTTTGCAAAATTTAGTATAAAAAATAAATTACTAATCTATATGCTCACAATTTTAGGTGTAGCCTATGGATTGTTTGTTTATGAAAAAATAGGAAAGCTTCAAGACCCTGAATTTACAATTAAAGATGCCTTGATTATTACAAATTATCCAGGAGCAACAGCTGTAGAGGTAGAAAAAGAGGTTTCAAATAGAATTGAAGAGACTATTCAAACCTTACCTTATGTAAAAAGAATAATTACAAAAAATAGTGCAGGACAATCTTTAATAATTGTACGGATGAAAGATAAATATAAATCAAAGGATCTTCAACAAATCTGGGATGAACTTAGGAAAAAAATAGGAGAAACCTATTTACCTCCAAGAGTAGATAGACCTTATATAAATGACGATTTTGGGGATGTTTATGGAATTATGTTATCAATTTATGGGGATGAATACTCTTATGAAGAATTAAAAGATTATGTAGACTTTTTGAAAAAAGAGTTAATATTGGTTGAGGGTGTTGGAAAAATTGATACATTTGGGGAACAACAAAGAGCTTTAATAATAGAAATAAATAAAGAAAAATTGGCTCAACTTGGAATTTCTAAGACGCAAATAATAAATGAATTGTATATAAAAAATTTAATACCAAATTTTGGTAGGATAAATGTTGGAACAGAGTTTATAAGAGTAAATGCAGATGGTTTTTCAAGTGTAAAAGAGTTAGAGAATATTATTATCAAAGGTGAGGCTAGTACTTCTCAAATATTTTTAAAAGATATTGCTAAAATCAAAGATTCATATGAAGAACCTAGTAGTGAACTTTTAAAATATGATGGTCATAATTCAATTGCAATAGGGATATCTACTGCAAAGGGTGGAAATGTTGTAAAAATGGGAGAATTAATTGACCAAAAGTTAAAAGAACTGGAAAAAGATAAACCTTTGGGTATCAAAATTGGTGTAATTTCCCATCAAGGTAAAGATGTAAAAAAATCAATTAATTCTTTTATAATAAATTTAATCCAAGCAGTAGGTATTGTAATTATAGTGTTACTACTTTTTATGGGTTTACGTTCAGGTTTGATAATAGGAACTGTTTTATTAGTAACTATTATTGTAAGTTTTATTTTTATGCCTATGCTTGGTATTTTACTTGAAAGGGTATCTTTAGGAGCTTTAATAATAGCTCTTGGGATGTTAGTTGATAATGCAATAGTTGTTGTAGATGGAATTTTAGTTCGTATAAATAGGGGAATGAATCCAAAAGAAGCAGCTTCTAAAGTTGTAAAACAAACAGCTTGGCCTTTACTTGGTGCAACTATTATTGCGATTTTAGCTTTTGGTGCAATTGGATTATCAGAAGATTCAACAGGGGAGTTTACTAGGTCTTTATTTTTTGTAGTGATGATATCTTTAGGTTTATCATGGGTTACTGCAATGACTTTAACTCCTATTTTAGCAGTGCAGTTTTTAAAACCACATAGAAAAAAAAGAGATAATCAACAATCATCTGAAGATGAATATAAATCTATAATCTATAGATTATATGGTAGTACTTTAAAGTTTGCATTAAACCATAGATTTTTGATTGTTTTAGTTGCTTTAATAATATTTGTATTATCTTTAATGAATTTCAAATATGTTAAACAAAGTTTTTTCCCTGATTCTTCAAGACCTCAAATTATTGTTGATTACTTTCTTCCTCAAGGCTCATCAATAGAAACTACAACAAAATATCTTGATAATCTAAATGAAGATATCTTAAATGTAAAAGGAGTTGAACATATCTCAACTTTTATAGGAAGTGGTAGTTTAAGATTTATCTTAACTTATGATCCAGAAAAGCCAAATCCTGCATTTGCACAGATGTTGATTGATGTAAAAGATTACACAAAATCTGAACAGATAATCAAAGAGATTGAAAACATAGCAAAAAATAGATATCCAGATTTAAATGTATATGGAAAAAAATTTATTTTAGGACCAGGTGATGGGGGAAAAGTCCAAGCAAAAATATTTGGAAAAGATTTAGATAAGATAAGATTTTATGAGCAAAAAGTTTATAAAATATTTGAGGAATCACCTTATTCAAAAGGTGTAAGAGGTGATTGGAGAAATAGAGTTAAAGTTTTAAAACCTGTAATCTCTTACGAAAAAGCAAATTTAAATGGAATAACAAAAGATAATATAGCTCAAGCAATTTTAGATACCTTTCAAGGAAGAAGAATAGGTGTCTATAGAGATGGTACAGAGCTTTTACCAATAATTTTAAGAGCACCAAAAACGGAAAGAGAAGATGTTAAAAATTTAGAAAATATACAAATTTTCTCCCCTGTAGCAAATAAAATGATACCTTTAAAACAACTAATTACATCATATAAAACAGTTTTTGAAGATGATATTATCTATAAATACAATAGAAAAAGAGCATTAACTATTCATGCTGATCCTATTGAAGGAAAACTTCCAAATGATTTACTTTTTGATATAAAAGATAAAGTTGATAATATTGATTTTGAAGATGGATATTATGTGCAATGGCATGGACAATATAAAAGTTCAAATGATGCTAAAAAACCAATTATTCAATCACTTCCTTTATTTTTTATTTTGATGGTTCTAATTATGGTTGCTTTATTTAATTCCCTTAAAAAAACACTTATTATTTGGTTAGCTGTACCTTTTGCTTTAATAGGGGTTGTTTTGGGACTTTTAATTATGGATTTACCTTTTGGATTTATGTCTTTACTTGGATTTTTGTCCCTTTCTGGTATGTTAATAAAAAATGCAATTGTTTTAATTGATGAAATAACTTTAGAAAATGAGATAAATAAATTACCTTTAAATGAAGCAATATATCATTCAGGGATAAATAGATTAAGAGCTGTATCTATGGCTGCACTGACAACAGCTCTTGGGATGATACCTCTTGTTAGTGATCCATTTTTTGCATCTATGGCAGTTGTTATTATTTTTGGATTGGTTGTAGCTACAATGCTTACAATGATTTTAGTTCCAGTATTTTATGCAATTTTTTATAAAGCAGAAAAATTAAACTAAGGAAAGATAACTCTTTCTTTAGTTTAGAATAGTAAATTTACCATTTACTCCTATTACTTCATACTTAAATCCATATCCATAATCCACATCAGTATTTATTGTTCCTATAACTTTTACTTTATCTCCAATAGAAACTTTTTCATCTTCATTAGTAGATCTAAATATTACAGCATCTTTTCCATTATATATTTTTACCCAAGTATTTCCCATAACTTTATTTGAAACTTGAAGTACATCACCTTCAATCTCAACATTTTTATTTTTATATTTCTCTTTGTTTGTAAATAGATCAGAAATATTAGTTTTAATAGCTTCACTATTTGATACTATAATACCTTCATTAAATTTTGGATTTGGTTTTAATTCATTTGATTGTTTTTTCTTTATCATATTACCATGTATATTATGGATATTATCACTACCTGATACACCTTTTTTAGGTATTTGTGCAAATAAAATTTTATCAAATGTTTTATCTAATGCTTTACTTTTAAACTCTTTCATCCAAACTTGTTCATGAATAGTTATTGTTTGACCAACCTTTACATTTGATTTACTAATTGCTGCCCAATAAGTATCATTGTTCTCTTCTACTTTTATATAAGTGTAAGCTCCAGCATTTTTTGTTTCCAATATTTTTACAGTATGTGGTTCATTTAATGCAAATAATGAACTTGTAAAAAATAAGACACCTAAACAATAAATTGTTAATTTTCCAATCATATTTAACCTTTCTATGAATATTTATTCATAATAATATCATTTTTATGAAAGGATAAAATTGACCTAGGTTAAGTTTTTCTTTTTTTAAATATTTTTATATTGTTTAGAATTTTAACTGCAAAAATTGTCAATGCTGTACCAATTATAATTGAGATACTAATCTCTTCTTTTAAAAATACTGCACTTAAAATTATTGCTGCAAAAGGAACAAAGAAGATAAAACTACTAACCTCTCTTGCACCTAGCTTTTCAATACCTAAAAAATAAATTGTATTGGCAAAAGTTGAAGCGATTATACTTAATACAAATATATTTATATAAAAAATCTTATCAAATTTAGAGTAATCAATCTCACTTATATCAACAAAAAATATTATATTTAAAACAGAAGTTACAACATACAAATAAAAAGTAAATACTATTGGAGATATTTTAGTTGATTTAGAACTTAAAATTGTAACTATAGGCCAAAAAATAGAAGCAAGTATAAAATACATATTATGAACAGTAAATATCTCTTCTAGATTAAAACTCCATACATTTAACATAGTCATTACCCCAATTGCACCAATAAACAATGCTATTGCATCTTTTTTTTCTATTTTTCTATTTCCAAATAATGCTAATATTAAAAAAGTATTTATAGGTATTAAAGTTGTTACAAAAGCACCACCTAAACTAGCAGTTCCATATTTAGTTCCAAGAAAAAAGTATTTCATATATGATATAAAAACAATTGCTGTAATAATTACCAGTAATAAACTTTTTAAATCAATTTTAAAAGATTTTTTTAGTACTAAAATAATTGGTATCATCGTAATAGCAGTTATAAAAAATCTTAAAAACATAGTTTCAAACTCATTTATATATGAACTTAAAACTTTAACATTTACCCAAGATGCTCCCCATCCAACCATTGCAAGGAATAATAAGAAATAGAATATATTTTTATTTGATTCAGTCATAATAACTCTTTTTTATTGGAAATATAACAAAGAATTAGTTTTTTGTATAGAATAAAATTGCTACAGTTTGGTATTAAAAATATTATTATTTAAAGTTTTAGGTGAATATCCATAAACTCTTTTGAAACTTCTATTAAAGTGAGATTGATCGCTAAACCCAGTATGGTATGCTATCTCATTTAGATTTATTCCCTTTGAGATAAGCTCTTTACCTTTTTCTACTCTTTTTATTAGAATATATTGATGGGGTGTTAGGCCAGTAGTATTTTTAAATGTTCTTAAAAAATGGTATTTACTTAGATTTGTAACTAATGCTAAGTCATCAAGTGAAATATTTGTTTCTAAAGAATCTTGTATAAATTCGATTGAGTTTTTTATAATAGGTTTATTATTAAATATTGGCTCATAAGTTTTTGTTTTATGGGTATAGTTTTTTATCAAATATGAAAGTGCTGTTATAAGACTTGTTTCTGTTTCCATCTTATCACTATTTGAATATGTATTGATAAAAAATTGTCTTAATAGATTACACAAAACAATATCATCTATTGTATGCTCAGTAAAAATAGGGCTCTTTTTCTCAAAAAAAACTTGTTCATATATTTGGCTTACTAATTCTATACTTGGATAAAAATTTGTATATTTCCAAGAGTTTGAGTCTCCACCATGAACCTCTCCTGGGTTAATCACTTTTGTTGAGTTTTTATATAAATAAAAAGTTTTTTTCTCATGTAAAGACTTAAACTCTCCATCATGGGTTATACCAATAGTGTAAGTATCGTGGAAGTGCTTTGTAAATTGGTCATTTGTTTTTTTTACATGTTCAAAGATTGTTTTATCAAAAGTTTGTAGTTTATTCATAAGATATTATATCTAAAAGGTAAATATAAAAATAGAACAAAATTGCTCTATTTCTATACTTTTTTTATGCTAAGTAATAATATTACTCCAATTACAGCCGCTATGAAAGAGGCTGCAAATACTGCTAGTTTAACTGCTGCAATAATAGTTTCATCTACAAAAGCTAAGTGTGTAATAAAAATCGACATTGTAAAACCAATACCGGCAATAAAACCTACAGCTAAAATCTCACTCCATGAAAGTTCCTCTGGTTTTTCTACAATTTTTAGTTTAGTAGCAAGATAAGTTAGACCTAAAATACCAATAGGTTTTCCTATAACTAGACCCAAAACTACACCTAAAACGATCATTAGGTTTTGACTTACTCCTGAAAAATCTATAAGTACACCTGCATTTGAAAAAGCAAATAGTGGCATAATAAAAAATGCAGACAAGCCATGTAAATTGTGCTCTAATCTTATTAAAGGATTTTGCACTTTATCATAGTTGTATCCAATATTTTCCAAGGAATCAATTTGATGGTGATTGATAACTGGAATATCATCAATATGTGATTCAAAATCATCCAAATCTTTTCTTGTATCTGATATAAATTTTTTTTCATCAATTTTCGAATTAATAGGAATAGCAAAAGCTAATAATACACCTGCAATAGTTGCGTGGATACCAATTGCATGGATATATATCCATAATCCAATACCTAATATTAAATATGGAGTTAATTTTTTTACACCTTTGATATTCATTGCCCAAATTAAAGCATATATGATTCCTGCATGTAAAAAATATCCTGCATGAATCTCATTTGTATATACAGTTGCAACTACAAGTACAGCTCCTAAATCATCTACAACTGCAAGGGCAACTAAAAATAGTTTTAGTGCAGGGTTAACTCTAGTACCCATAAGCATCAATATACCTAAAGCAAAAGCAATATCTGTTGCCATTGGGATACCAAATCCATAAGGATTGTCTGTATTAAAACCTACATAAATTAAAGCAGGGACTAACATACCTCCTATTGCTGCAACTATTGGAAATGCTGCTTTTGAAACAGTTGAGAGTTCACCTATTAGCATTTCTCTTTTTATTTCAAGCCCTACCATTAAGAAAAATAGAGCCATTAATCCATCATCAATCCAATAAGTTAAACTCATTGAGATTTCATGACCACCAAGGTTTATGCCAAGTGGAAGGTGCCAAAGATCATAATAATCTTGTCCCCAAGATGAGTTTGCAACAATTACAGCAGCAACAGTTGCAATAAAAAGTATAATACCACTTAATGCTTCTTTATTAATAAATTTTTCTAAAGTAATTAACTTTTGAATCACTTTTATTTCTCCTGTTTGTTTAAACATTTAGGGCAAATTCCTTTTATAATAATATTATCGATCTCATATCCTTTTAAATCTACATCAATTTTTTCATGTATACACTCTATTTTAGAACACTCATTACAAATAAAATGGGAATGTTTAGTTTTAGCTATTTCATAATATCTTTTTTTGTCATTTGATTCAAAAGAACTAATTATTGATTCCTCTTCAAACTTAATTATATTTCTATAAAAAGTAGCTTTATCCATGCTAATATTGTCTTTAATATCTTCATAACATAAAGGTTTGTTTGAAGAGATTAGTATTTCAAGTATAGCTTTTCTTGCTGAGGTAAGTTTTATTGTTTTTGATATATTTTCTAAGTTCATAAAATATTATATCTTTATATTTTTAAAAAATAGTTTTATCCATTTTTTCTATAATTGCAATTCAGTTGCATTAAAGTTTTTATAGATTAGAATTCCAAAAATGCAACTTGATTGCAAAAAAGGATAAAAATGAAATTAATATTATTTATGTTGTTAAGTTTAAGTAGTATAGTTCTTGCAAAAGAAGTTACAGTATCTATACTTCCTCAAAAATATTTTGTAGATAAAATAGCAAAGGGTAAAGTTGATGTAAATGTAATGGTTAAACCAGGAGCTAGTCCTGCAACTTACGAACCTAAAACATCACAAATGAAACTTTTATCTAAATCTATTGCATATTTTTCAATTGGAGTTCCATTTGAAAAAGTGTGGTTAGAAAAATTTGAAAGTGCAAATAAAAATATGCTTATGGTTGATACTTCTGAAGGTATAAAAAAGCTTCCAATGGCGGCACATCACCATTATGAAGATGAAGAACATGCAGATGAACACCATGAACATGAAGAGCATGTAGATGAGCATCATGAACATGAAGAGCATGCAGATGAACATCATGACGAACATAAAGAGCATGCACATGAGGATTCTGGCTTAGACCCACATGTGTGGCTAGAACCAACTTTAGTAAAAATTCAGGCAAAAAATATTTATAACGCTTTAGTAAAAGTAGATTCAGAAAATAAAGAGTTCTATAAAAATAATTTAGATAAATTTTTAGCTGAGTTAGATACCTTAGATAAAAAAATTGAATCAATATTAGAAAATTATGAGCATAAAGCATTTATGGTATTTCACCCATCTTGGGGATATTTTTCAAAAAGATATGAATTAGAACAAATTTCAATTGAAATTGAAGGTAAAGAGCCAAAACCTGCACAACTTGTAGAGTTAGTTCAAGAAGCAAAAAAACATGATATAAAAATAGTTTTTGTAGCTCCTCAATTTTCTCAAAAAGGTGCTAAAACAATATCTAAGAGTATAAATGGTAATGTTGCTACAATCAATCCCTTAGCTGAAAAGTGGGACGAAAATTTAATAAAAGTAGCTGAAGAAATTGCAAAATCGTATAAATAAATATTTATTACTTATTCTAATATTTACGCACACTCTTTATGGGTGTGCACTTTGTACCATATATTCCCCTGAAACAAGAGTTGGTGTAACTTTAAATACAACACAAACAAAAATAAAAGAAGCTAAACTACTTTGGGTTTTGACTAAAGAGTTTACCCAACAGTTAGAAACTGTTTATGATGTTAATCAAAATAATTATTTAGATAAAGATGAGTTAATACCTGTTGAACAATCCCTGTTAGATTATATTGTTCCTAAAAATTATCTAACTCATATCTCTTATGACAAAGTTATAAATGAAGAAGAATCTAAACCTTTTAAAATAAAAGAGTATAAAACATTTATTAAAAATTCACTTTTACACTTTGAATATACAATTGAGTTAAATTATGACATAGTAAAAGATAATATTTTATTTATAAATGTAAATGATGATGAAAACTATTTTATTTTATTAATGGCAGAAAATAGTTTAAAAATTAATTCTCCCCTTAAAATTGATAAAGAAGTAAATAGGCAAAGTGTTGCATTTTATATCTCTTCTTCTGCTTCTAAAAAAGTTATAGATGAAAAGAAAGAAGCTAACACCCAAAATATAGAAGATAAAGAGAAATTATTAAAAAAAGAGAATGTTGAAGAAACTTTACTTTCTAAGTATACAAAAAAGTTAAAAGAGTATTTAATAAAAATAGAAAATGGTGATGATTTTGCCTTATTTACTTTACTTTTAATCTCATTTTTGTATGGAATAATTCATGCTTTAGGGCCTGGACATGGAAAGTCTCTTGCCTTTTCATATTTTATATCAAACAAAAGTTCATATACAAAAGCATTTTTTATATCACAAGCAAGTGCATTTATTCATATTATCGGTGCATTAATATTAGTAGTAGTTTCTGTGTTTATTTTAGAGTCTATATTAAACAATTTTGTAAATGATTCTGTTGAAATTTTAACTAAAGTATCTGCAGTTCTTATTATGATATTAGCTGTTTATATCCTATATAACAAATTTAATCATAAGTCTTGTTCTTGTAGTTCTTGCTCGAGTACTCAGTCTTCATGGAGTACACAAGCACCAAAAAGTAAAACAAGTTTAAAACCAAACTTTATGAAAAAAGATTTATATTTTGTATTAACAGCAGGGTTGATTCCTTGTCCCGGTACAGTAATATTATTCATCTATGCCTTTATATTAAAAACATATTTTGCTGTACTTTTAGCTTCTATTTTTATAAGTCTTGGAATGGGGCTTGTGATATTTATTTCATCATTTTTAGGAGTTAGCTTACAAAAGGTGTCATCTAAATCTCATGGAATAACTAACTTTTTAGAGATTGCATCACCTGTTGTTATGTTTGTTTTAGGGATATTATTATTTTTAAATGCTTCTATGGTTTAAGTGGAAAAGCCTAGAAGCTTTCCCACTCGTCATCGTCATTATTATTAGGTGTAATAGTATTACCTGTAGAAGGTTTAGATTCAGATACCTTTTTAGGTTCATTTTTAATAGGTTTAGAAATTTTAGTTTGAGAAACAACAGGCTTAGATGATGTATTGTTTTTATGAGAAGAAGCAGAGATATTATCTTTACCAATAAACTCTTTTTCATCAGCTTCTTTAACAATCTCATTTGCAATATCCTGAGTTTGTTCAGCAATATCTTTAGTTTCATTTGCAACAGCAGCATTTTGTTGAGTTTGTCTATCTAATAAATTAATAGCATCATTAATTTGAACAATACCAGATTGTTGCTCTTTACTAGCAACTTCAACATCAGAGATAAGCTCTAAAGTAGTGTTGATATTTTTGTTAAGTCCTACATAACCTTTAATCATAATATCAGCAATATTTTTACCATCATTAGCTTTAACTGTAGCACTTTCAACTAAATCCTTAATCTCTTTAGCAGCTTCTGCAGATCTACTTGCAAGGTTTCTAACCTCTTGTGCAACAACAGCAAAACCTTTACCAGCTTCACCAGCAGTAGCAGCTTCAACAGCTGCATTTAAAGATAGAATATTAGTTTGGAAAGCAATTTGGTCAATAACTGAAATAGCATCATTGATAGCAGTTACTTGTTCGTTTATACTATCCATTGCAGTAGTTGTTTGAGTTGCAAGTTTTTCACCCTCAGAAGATGATTTTTTAAGTTCATTTGCATTTTGAGCCATTTTTACTACATTCTCTGTATTATGTGAGATATTTGAGGTTATCTCTTCTAATGCTGCGGCTGTTTCTTCTAAACTTGCTGCTGCTTCATTTGAAGCACTGCTTAGCTTATCTACATTTGCTAAAAGAGTATAAGCACTATTTTGAAGAGTTAAACCATTTGTTTTATTATCAACCAACATCTCATTGATGATATTTGCTAATGTATTTAATCCTTCAGCAGTTTCACCTTTTGTGTTTTCAATTCTAAATGTGAAGTTTAGTTTTTGGTACTCATTTAATGCTTTTTTTATAGCATTTAAATCATCTGCAACTGTTTTTGAAATAGCAAATAACATATCATTAAAAATTGTTTTTAACTCTTCTAGGGATTGATTATGTGTTGATTTTTCAATTTTCTCTTTTATATTACCATCTTTTACCAATGCAACTACTCTTTTCACATCTTCAATTAATGCAAAATCTTGTTCTAGTAGTTGTTTTGTATTTTCAATATTTTTATTTACAACAGTAGCAATTTTAGCTATTTCGTCATTTGAACTATCATCAAGTAGTTCTACAGTTGACTTTTCTTTATTTAAATATGAGAAAAATCCTAATAATCCATCTCTAAATTTTTCAATTGAATTATTAATATTTCTACCTAGTAAAACTGTGAATACAATACCAATAACAATGATTATAAGTGCAATTACAACAAAAGTAGTAAAAGAATTACTAATAAGTGATAAGGTATTGTTTTTATTTGCTTCAACCACATGATATGTTTCTTGTGTAAAAAAATCAATTAAATCTCTCATTGTTTCATAATCATTTATATAAACATTGAAGTAGTATTTTTTTGCATCTTCAATATTATTTTCATTTACTAAAGAAAGTAGCTTTTTAGTATGTGTTTGTACTTTTGAGTAAGAGTCATCAAAATCATTGAATTTTGATTTGTGTTCTGGCATCTCTTTATTCAAAAGTTTTTCAAATTTTTTAAATCTGTCAGCAACTTGTTGTAAATTGCTATTAACACTTTCTGTTAATTTCTCTATTTTTTTCTTATCTTCTACATTGAATATCTGAGACATCGCAATATTTGATTGATAAGAGTCTCTATCTGCTTCTAATAATACTGTTATACCTGCAAAATCTTTTTCTGTTACTTCATTGAAATTTGATTTTACATTATGTATATTGTACGAAATATAAATATTTGAAATAATTGATATTCCAATTAGTACTAAAAATGAAACTATTATTTTTTGTTTTATACCCATGATATACCCCTTTTATAAACCATATGTATATATTCTAGTTTTAATAAACTTAAATTAGTTTTAATTCCAACTGATAATTAAATAGCATATTTAAAGGTATATTTATTATTTTTTGATGCTTGTTAAATTATTATATTATTGCTTTTAAATGTTATTTTTTTATGATTATAATTTATTATTATTATTTTTTTTGATAAGTAAAATTTATAAATATTTATAAATTTTTGTACTTTAGGAAAGCCTAGAAGCTTTCCCACTCGTTATCGTCATTATTATTAGGTGTAATAGTATTACTTGTAGAAGGTTTAGATTCAGATACCTTTTTAGGTTCATTTTTAATAGGTTTAGAAATTTTAGTTTGAGAAACAACAGGCTTAGATGATGTATTGTTTTTATGAGAAGAAGCAGAGATATTATCTTTACCAATAAACTCTTTTTCATCAGCTTCTTTAACAATCTCATTTGCAATATCCTGAGTTTGTTCAGCAATATCTTTAGTTTCATTTGCAACAGCAGCATTTTGTTGAGTTTGTCTATCTAATAAATTAATAGCATCATTAATTTGAACAATACCAGATTGTTGCTCTTTACTAGCAACTTCAACATCAGAGATAAGCTCTAAAGTAGTGTTGATATTTTTGTTAAGTCCTACATAACCTTTAATCATAATATCAGCAATATTTTTACCATCATTAGCTTTAACTGTAGCACTTTCAACTAAATCCTTAATCTCTTTAGCAGCTTCTGCAGATCTAGCAGCTAGGTTTCTAACCTCTTGTGCAACAACAGCAAAACCTTTACCAGCTTCACCAGCAGTAGCAGCTTCAACAGCTGCATTTAAAGATAGAATATTAGTTTGGAAAGCAATTTGGTCAATAACTGAAATAGCATCATTGATAGCAGTTACTTGTTCGTTTATACTATCCATTGCAGTAGTTGTTTGAGTTGCAAGTTTTTCACCCTCAGAAGATGATTTTTTAAGTTCATTTGCATTTTGAGCCATTTTTACTACATTCTCTGTATTATGTGAGATATTTGAGGTTATCTCTTCTAATGCTGCGGCTGTTTCTTCTAAACTTGCTGCTGCTTCATTTGAAGCACTGCTTAATTGATCAACATTTATTAGTAATTCGTTTGAACTTTTATTTAGGGTTAATCCTCTAGTTTTATTTTCAACTAACATATAAGAGATACTTTTTCCAAGACTATTTATACCTTTTAAAAGTTTATCAATGTCACCTTCTAAAGACATAGAGGTTTTAGCTTTAAAATCATCATTTTGATATTTTATTAAGGTATCTAGTGTATGTTCAATTATATTATGAAGAGTATTTAACATATCATTTAAAGTATCTACTAGTTTCATAATTGTATTATTTGCTGTAGATGTTGTAACTCTATGGTTAAGATTACCTTTTTTTATCTCACTAACAACATTTTGTACATCTTTGATAACAAGAGCATCTTCTTTTTTATCTTTTTCTATTTTATCTATATATTTATTGAAACTTTTTGCTATTTGTGCCGTTTCATCATTTGATTTTATATCAATTTTAATTTGTGTAGAACCCTCTTTTGACAAGTTTTCCATTGCATTTTCAAGGGTCTCTAATGGTATAATTATACTTCTAGATAATAAAATATTAAAAATAAAAATGATTAATAAAATTACTATCAACAAAATTACTATAGTTGTAAGGTATTCATTTATTAATTTATTGTAACTTTCTTGTGCTTTCTTAGAGTCATCTTTTAGTATTTTGATAATATCAGTAATTGTGAATTTTAAATCTCTCCATGCTTTTAAAGAGATTTTCATATCCTCTTTTTCTAATACTTTTCCTTCACTAACCTTTTTATAAAGAGGTTTAGCAGTATTAAGAAAGTTAGTAACTTTTTTGTCAAATTTTTTATATAGATTAGTATTTAATTTTTCGAAGCTATTTGCAGCTTGTTCAACTTTTGATATTGCAGTTGTCATAGTTTTTTTTGCTTTTTCAGAGTTTGGGTTTTGGAAAACTACCCCTGATGAAGAGTTGTATAGAAGTCCATTTATAAAAATTGCATTGATTGTATCGTTTTGTTTAGCAATATCTATAGAGTATTTATATTCTTTTGATAAAGAGTTTAGTGCATTGTATATTACTAATCCTGAAATTAAAAGACCAATAACAATTAATAAACTATTGATTTTTAGCTTCAAATTAATTGATAAATTATTTAACATTTTATTCCTTTAAAAAAGTTTTAAAATATTATATAATGTTATTTCTTAATATTTAAATATTATTTATTCTTATTCTTTCAAATTCTTTTATGATTTTTTCAATAGGTTCTGTTCCTACTGAAATTCTTATTAAATCAATTGGAAGTTCAATCTTTTCTAAAAATTCTTTACCTTTTTTAGTTTTAATTAAATCATAATGAGCCAAATATGTATAAAGCATAAGAAGTGTAAATTCTGTACCTAAACTAGGCCCTTTTGCAAAATTTAGTTTATCATATGTTTCTTCTAAAGGTTTATTAAAAGTTACAGATACTATACCCACATAAGAGTTGTCATCAATCATTGTTTGAGAGTAATTATTTTTATTGTCCTCATCTAAACAATAATATACTTTATCAACATAAGGGCAAGTTTCTAAGTATTTTACTAATTTTTTTGTATTTGAAGATATTTTTTTAACTCTATTTTCATAATTTTTAATCTCAAAGGCCATTCTTTGTATATCTTTTATAAATACATTTTCACAGTGTTTAAAAAACTCTTTATTCATATGTGAGAGTCTATGTTTTTTATTTAAGATAATTGCACCCATTAATACATCTGCATTTCCTGAAGCAAATTTTGTAAGAGATTCTACAAATATATCTGCATAATTAGTCAAATCTAAATTAAATGGTGTAGCAAATGTTGAGTCTATTACTAAAGGAATATTATATTTATCACAAAGTGTTCTTAATCTTTTTATATCAACACATTTTAATAATGGGTTTGTTGGAACTTCTGTTATTATAGCTGTAATTCTAAGCCCATAATCTTTTAAATACTTTTCTAATAAATCTAGGTTTGAGATATCTGGAAACACTTTTTGTCTTTGGAAGTGATGGTTTACTATATTCATTGTATCTAAATAAAGCCAACCAAATTGTATTAGAATATCTCTTCCATTATGAGCTTGTATCGAGTGAAGTCCTCTTACAACTGAATAGATTGCATTCATACCTGATGGGGTTAATTCTACATTTTCTATAGGTTGTTTATATGCTTTTGCTAAAGTTGTTTTTACTATCTTTTCAGACACATCTTTTTCTTCTAATTCCTCTTTATGTAAAGTATCTATCAAACCCTCTTTGAAAAGATACTCTTCTGCTAATCTTGAAGAAAGGTTACAACCTACATGTTGAATATAGCTTAATACTTTTTGAAGTTGAGTAGTTCCATTTTGTACAAGAATAACCCCAAAAGGTTCATCTATGTCAATTTTATTATAAATATAGTATTTGTCACTTACTAAATCAACTGCTTTTTTTGAACTTAAAAGTACCACTTCATAAGCATCTGATACTTGATATTTTTTTTGTATAAAAGAGCTAAGTTTTTTTAAGTATGGATGTAATATAAATCTTGGGTAACCGCTTTTTATAACCTTTAGTGTATCTTCATCAAACTCTTCATATCCGATTACATCAGATATTTTTGGCATAGATACAGATACTGCATGGATATTTTTAGATGGTAATGTTTCACCTACTGCAATAGGGTTAAAAAAAGCTTTTTCCATCTATTTTACAGCCTGCTTGATATCTTCAATTAAATCATCAATATTTTCTAAACCAATAGAAAATCTAACTGTACCTTCAGCTATACCAATAGCTTCAAGCTCCTCTTTTGAAAAAGAAGCATGGGAGATTTTTGCAGGTATTTCAATCCTTGAATCAGGACTCCCAAAAGAACATTTTTCACCAAATATTTTTGTATTTTCAATAAACTTTTCAGCCAATTCAAGTGAAGTAAAGTCAGCACAAAATACACCCGGAATATATTTCATCTGCTTTTTTGCTAAGTCATATTGTGGGTGAGATTTTAAAGCAGGGTGGGTTACTTTTGTAATATAATTTTGCTCTTCTAAAAAGTTTGCAATTTTTATAGAGTTTTCTTGATGCTCTTTCATTCTAACTTTAAGTGTAGGTATCCCTAATGAGATTAGGTACACATCCATTGGATTTTGACTTCTTCCATGAGCATTTGCATAATAATGTATTTGTTGTGCCAACTCTTTAGTTTTTGCAACAATTGCTCCAGCTACAACTGCTCCATGACCTGAAATATATTTTGTAGTTGAAAATAAAGAGAAATCAGCACCTAATTCAAGTGGTAGTTGACTAATAAAGGTAGCTAATGAGTTATCAACTGCAAATAGTGAATTGTATTTATGGCTTAAAGTAGCTATTTTTTCTAAATCAATTATTTTTAATCCAGGATTTGTAGGAGATTCGCAAAGTACTAATTCAATAGGATTTTCTTTTAGTATCTTTTCAACATTATCAAACTCTAAGAAGTTTGCAAAGTGAACAGTTATATTGTATTTTTCTTTAAATACTTTTAATAATCTAAATGTTCCACCATAACAATCTGCTTCAACTAAAATATGAGAATTTGCTTTTAATACTGTTTCAAATAGTAGAGCAACCGATGCAATACCTGTATGTGTACAAACACAACCAGCTCCACCTTCAACTTCAGTAAAAAGATTTTCTAAAGTCTCTCTTGTAGGGTTATCACTTCTTGTATAATCATAAATTTTTTCACCATCTTGTTTCTTTAAATCAAAAGTTCCAGTGTTGTATATTGGGAAGTGTGATGCTCCTGCTTTGTCTTCAAAAGGTGCAAATTTTGTTAAATGGCTAAGTGCTGTCTCTATTTTAATATTATTCATGCAAATCCTATTTTTTTGGGAATTATAACCTATTTTTTATAAGAGTTAAATCACCTTAATTTTAGTTATTAATTTTTCTAATATAAGACTAATTTTATCTTATTTAGCTAATCTACTATGAAATAAAGTATAGAAGTACAAAATGAAATTAAATGAATTAGAGCTAAGTGTCGATTATTTTCAATTTGATGAAAAATTTTATCAAAAGTTAGAATCTACTCCTTTAAACAATCCCCATCTAATCTCTTATAGTAAAAGTGCTTGTGATTTAATAGGTTTAGATTATAGTAGTTGTGAAAGTGAATCTTTTGTAGCATTTGTAAATGGTGAAAATGTTTTAAAAGGTTCAGTTCCATATGCAATGGCATACGCAGGGCATCAATTTGGATATTTTGTACCCCAATTAGGAGATGGAAGAGCTGTAAATCTTGGAAGCATAAACACTTGGCATCTTCAAACAAAAGGTTCAGGTTTAACAAGATTTTCAAGACAAGGGGATGGTAGGGCAGTTTTACGTTCATCTATCAGAGAATATATTATGAGTGAACATATGCATGCTTTAGGAATACCTACAACAAGAGCTTTGGCAATAATAGGTTCAACACATCCCATATATAGAGCTTATGATGATATTGAAACAGGAGCTGTAGTTATGAGAATGTCTCCTTCTTGGATAAGAATAGGAACATTTGAATATTTTGCCAGAGGAAAAAATGCAGAAGAGAATCTGCGAAAATTAGCAGACTATGTGATAAAACAAAGTTATCCTCATCTTGAAAATGAAGAGAATAAATATGAAAAGTTTTATTGTGAATTAGTTGAAAAAACTGCTAAGTTATTGGCCAAATGGCAAGCTTATGGGTTTATGCATGGAGTTATGAATACAGACAATATGAGTGTTGCAGGACTTACAATTGATTATGGTCCTTTTGCTTTTATGGATAATTTTGAGATGGATTGTATTTGTAATCATACAGATATGGAAGGAAGATATTCCTTTAGTAATCAACCAGAGATTGCTAGATGGAATCTTGAAGTATTTGCTTTTATTCTTGGAAAAATTTGTAGTTTTAAAAAGCTAGTAGGGTATTTAAAAAGTTTTATTTCTATACATCAAAAAGAGTATTTAAAACTTATGAATAAAAGATTAGGTTTAGATATAAATTTAAGTAGTGATAACAATATTGATTTAGTAATCTCTTTATTAGAATCTTTAGAAAAAGCAAAAATTGATTATAACTGTTTTTTTTATCGTTTATCAAAATTAGAAAACCTTAATGATATTAGCAGTATTACTGATATTTCAATTTTTAGAGAATCTATTTTTGAGTGGTTTAAAGAATATAAAAAAGTAATAAAAAATCAAAATCAAGATTTTAAAAAAATGAAAGATTTGATGAAAACAGTTAACCCAAAATTTATTATAAAAAACTATATGTTACAAGAAGCGATTGAAAAAGCTAAAAATGGAGATTTTAAATTAACAAATGATTTGTTATTTATTGCACAAAACCCATATTTGGAACATAAAGAATATGAAAGATATTCAAATCCTACACCAATGGAACATGCTAATATTCAACTTAGTTGCTCTTCTTGAGTTTTCTAATATAAAATGAAAATTATTTTGATAAAATACATTTTTAAAAATTGGACGTTTAATAAGGAGTTATATGATTTCACCAAAATATAGAAGATTGGTTTTTGCATTTTTTATGTCAATGTTTATGAGTTTTATTATGAGTATGGTTATTACATTTATTAATTTAGGAATTGTTGATAGTTTTGTACTAAAATGGATGGAAGCTTTTATAAAAGCATTTATATGTGCTTTCCCTATTGTATTTTTTGTTGCACCAGCTGTAAATAAATTAACAAATAGATTAGTTAGAGAGCATCATTAATCAAAATACTTAAAGTCATCATCTTCACTCTTATCTTTTTTTCTATTTTTAAATTTCCACATAGTTAAGAAATATTTGATTGAAGAGATGCTTATAAGTATAGAGATAATAAGAAGTAAAATAAAACCTATTATATATAGCGTTTCCATTTTATTTATTTGTTTTTGTCACTTTCATATTGCAAGAAGTTTTGAGATCCCCCTGAACTTCCACCTTTTTTCGCATTTTTATCAGGTACATTTTCAACACCTTTAAAATCATCAAACCATTTTAGTTCTGAAGGCATTCTTGCGTTATCTCTACTTTTAGAAGCAGAGCTAAAGTCAAATCCATCTGATATACTTATTTTATGGTAAGCAATGAATGATAGTATAATTATTACAACTACAGAAAGAATTTTAATTAGAGTTTCTAATACAAAATGAGTTGTAGTTTTCTTTTTTTGTGTTTTATAATTTTTTGCCATATATCATTATACACAAAAATCATTAATTTTTAGGTATTATTGTTTTATGAAAATATTTCAGAAAGAACTTAATTTAAAAAATTATCCTAGAGGATTTCATTTAATAACTGATGAAGTTATAAATAGTTTGAATGAGATAAAAATGATTGAAGTAGGAACATTAAATTTATTCCTAAAACACACAAGTGCAAGCCTAACAATTAATGAAAATTGTGATAGTAGTGTAAGAAGTGATATGGAAAATTTTATAAATGATGTGGTATCAAATAAAAATTATTTTAGACATACTTATGAGGGGGAAGATGATATGCCAGCTCATATAAAGTCATCAATTTTTGGAGTTTCAGTAACTATCGCTATAACAAATGGAAAACTTAATCTTGGAACTTGGCAAGGGATATATCTGGGTGAACATAGAGATTTTGGTGGAAGTAGAAAAATAGTTGCTACTATTATGGGTATTTAGAAAAATACAATCAAGTAAAACTTGACTGTATTTTACAAAAAGTGACCCAATTCATCTTTTTTTGTTTTTAAATAGTTTTCATTAAATTTGTTTGTTTTAGTTATTGCTGGGATTCTTTCAACAATCTCAATATCTGTACTTTCTATAAAATCGATTTTTCTAGGATTGTTTGTGATAAGCCTCATCTTTTTTACTCCTAAATTTTTTAGTATATAATCTATAGCCCTATAATCTCTTTCATCTTCTTTAAAACCTAATTTCAAATTTGCTTCTACTGTATTGAAACCTTGGTCTTGCAAATTGTAGGCATTTACTTTATTTACTAAACCTATATTTCTTCCCTCTTGTCTATGATAAATAACCAATCCACCTTCTTTTGAAATAAGTTCTAAGGCTAAATTTAGTTGGTTGTTACAATCACATTTTAAACTACCAATACTATCCCCTGTTAGACATTCACTATGAATTCTTACAAGTGGTGCTTCTATGGAAGAAAAATTTTTACTCATAATTGCAAGATGTTCTTGGCAACCATCTTTATAAGCTTTTATATCAAACTTTCCAAATCTTGAAGGAAGATTTGCTATTTTTGATTCAACAATTGTTTTTTCATCTTTTTCTTTTATATAAGATCTAAAAAAACAAGATTTAGCACCTGTATGACAAGCTGATTTACCCACTTGTTCTATTATTACTAAAACTGTATCTTCATCACAATCAACTCTTAAATCAATCAATTTTTGAATATGTCCACTACTTTCACCTTTTTTCCAAATTCTATTTTTGCTTCTTGAAAAATAGTGAACAATTTTAGTTTCTACAGTTAAATCTAATGCTTCTTTATTCATATATCCTAGCATTAGAACCTCATTTGTTCCATATTCTTGTGTTATTACAGGAACTAAACCATTTGATTTTTTAAAATCTATTTCCATTTTTTCTCTTTTCATATTCATTTTTTTATACTTTTAAAAATAAAAACTATTAATGCACAAATTGAACTAGCCATAATAATAGATGGGCCTGAACTTAAATCAAATTGATAAGAGAGACTAAGTCCTATAATTGTAAATAAAATAGAAAGTAAAGCAGAAGTAATCATCATAGAAATTAAACTTTTACAAAAAAAGCTTGATATGTAAATTGGAATTGTAAGTAGGGCAATAACTAAAATCAATCCTACTACTTTTATTGAAATTACTATAGTTAAACTTGATAATATTAGGATAAGAGTATAAAAAAATCTTGTTTTTACACCTCTTAGATTCGCATATTCACTATCATATGATACAGCTAATATATCTCTATAAAAAACTGTAACTATAATAAATATACAAAGTAAAAGTGTAGACATATAGTAAATATCTTCATTTGTTACAGCAAGTAGAGAGCCAAATAAATAACTCATCAAATCTGTTTGGTATCCTGGTGTTAAATCAACAAGTAAAATACCAAAAGACATTCCTACTGCCCATATTAGTCCAATCATAATATCTAAGTTTTCTCTATTTTTGTAACTGGCAAGTGCAATTATAATTGTTACAAATATACAAAATAGCGAGGTTGTTAAAAGCATAGGCAGAGAAAAAAACATAGCAAGTCCAATCCCTCCATAAGCGCTATGGGCTATACCTCCTGATAAGAATACCATTTTATTTACTACCACAAGTGTTCCAATAATTGCTGTTATTACACTCACAATTATTCCAGCTAATAAGGCATTTTGAATAAATTCATATGAAAATATATCTAGCATCTGCATTTTCCTAACATCTCTAAAAGTTCAATCTCACATACATGAGAATCAATAGATTTAAATTCATCTTTCATCATGCTAAGATCATGATTTGTCATCTTTTTATTTATGTAAAAAGCCTTTGATGCATACTTTAAAATTACTGAGATATCATGGCTTACAACAATTACTGGAATTTGTTTATTTAAATCTTTAAGTGTTTCATATATTTGTTCACAGCCACTTATATCTATATTTGAGGTTGGTTCATCTAAGAGTAGAATTTTAGGATTGGAAAATAATGCTCTAGCTATAAGTACTCTTTGTCTTTGACCTCCAGATAAATTTGATATTTTGTTTTTATAAAAGTTTTCCATTCCTACTTTTTTTAAAACTTTTATTGCTTTTTCTTTCTCATCTTTTTTATAACCAAATATTCTTTTTAAAAGTGAGTTTTGTCCCATCATAACTATTTCTAGTACTGTAATAGGGAAATTCAGATTTACATTTGTATTTTGTGGTACATAACCTACATTTATAATCTCTTCAAGATGATTTTTCCCAAATATTTTTATTGAGCCATCTTGAAGTTTGTTTATACCTAAAATCAGTTTTAACAAAGTGGACTTACCTCCACCATTTGGCCCTATAATAGTTAAAAAATCATTTTTATCAATTTTAAAATTTATATTTTCTAACACTTTTTGATTTTCATATGAAAAGTTAAGATTGGAAACTTCTATTATGCTATTACTTAATTGCATTAATAATTTGTCCTTTTTTAAATTTATGCAACTAAGTCGCATTTTTGAATTTTATCATAGGAAAATTAAGTAGAACTTAGCTTTTATATGGAGTCATAAAGATAAAGTATTTTAAAATGGTAAAATATTTTTAACAGATAATTAACAAAAAAATACTAATATATAATAGATAATAAAAAGGATATGTATGAAAAAAATAATTACTCTCTTGGCATTTAGTATATCTATACTTTTAGCTTCTGAATTAAAGATTGAAGATGGATATGTTAGAGCTACTCCTCCAAACTTACCTAACTCAGCAGCTTTCATGAAAGTTAAAAATAGTTCTAATGAAACTATTTCAATAGTTAAAGCATCGTCTGATGCATCTAAAGTAGTTGAACTACACACTCATCTAATGAAAGATGGTGTTATGAAGATGATTCAAGTTCCAAGTATTGAAATACCAGCAAATACAGAAGTTTCACTTCAACCAGGAGGTTTTCATATTATGTTAATTGGTTTAAATCAAGCACTAAAAGAGGGTGAAAATATAACTTTAACTCTAGAGTTTTCAAACGGTGAGAGCAAAACACTTACTTTACCTGTTAAAACTGTAATGGGTGGTATGAAACACCATGGTCATAATATGCACAATTAAGTTATATAAATGACTAAAAATAAAAATGATTTAAAGAGTTTGATTCTATCTTCTATAGGTATTATTGCAATAGTTCTTGGATATTTTTTAATTGATTTTAATGCTTTATATCAATCTTTTAAAGGTGAAGTAGAGTTTGTTACTCAAAAAGAAGATTGTAATTTGCATGAAAAAAGTTGTACTATTACACTTCAAGATGGAACAAGTTTTGAATTAAGTATAACACCTAAAGATATCCCTTTAATGAAACCATTAACTTTTACTATAAAAAGTAATAATCCCAACTTGGAAAATTTGTATTTAAATATATATGCTACAAATATGTTTATGGGAGAATTTAATTTACCAATAAAAAACTTATCAAATGGTAATTATGAGGCTACAGGTACACTACCTACTTGTCCTGTTGGGGATATGAATTGGAATGCAGAAATAAGAATTGAAAAATTAAATGAAACAATTGGAGCAAGGTTCCAATTTAAAACGGATAAATAATGAGAATGTTTTCAAAATTAAGTATTGTAGTTGTTGTTGCAGTTATTTTAATAGTATTATTAAAACCTTATGTTGACGAATACAAAGAGGTAAAAAAGTATGACTTTAAAGTAAATACTTTAGATGGAGAAGTAACTAAAGATAGTTTAAAAGGGAAAGCTTTAGCTGTTTATTTTGGTTATACATATTGTCCAGATGTATGTCCAACTTCTTTAGGTAGCTTATCAAGTGCATTGAAAAAATTTGATAAAGAGAAAACAGATGATTTTGTAGGTTTATTTATAAGTGTAGACCCAGACAGAGATACTTTAAAAAACCTAAAAGAGTATGCACAATATTTTCATAAAAATTTTATAGGTGCCACATCAACAAAAGAAAATATTGATGATATTACTAGTAGATATGAGACATATTATAAGAAAATAACTTTAGAAAACTCTGCTATGGGATATTCTGTTTCTCATACTTCATTTATCTATTTATTTGATAAAAATGGAAAATTTGTTGCAAAAGTTGATCATTTTTCAGACCCTAATAAGATTGAAGATAGTTTAAAGAAAATATTAAATTAAAACATGATGAAAAGATTAAGAACTTATCTAATCTTTTCATTATTTTCTTTATACTTATTTATCCAATTTTAATGCATCTCATACTCATGTTCCCTAAAGCAATATCTTCATGGAAATGTTCGATTTTATCATCATTGGAAACTACACCTGCTGTATATAATAAAGGGATAAAATGATCATCAAAGGGGTGTGATATTTTGAAGTATTTATGCTCTTTTGCATTTATTAGGTTTTCAAAATTTTTATTTGAAAAACTTTCTGCTACAAAATTATCAAATTCCACTGCCCATTCATCAAATTGTAAATTATTAGGTGGATATTTTACCTCTCTTAGATTATGAGTAGCCCCACCACTACCAATAATCAAAATACCTTGTTCTCTTAAAATTGAGAGCTGTTTTCCAATATCATAATAATCTTGATATGATAAATTTTTATTTATTGAAATCTGAAATGATGGAATATCTTGTTTTGGATACATATGATATAACACACTCCAAGCTCCATGGTCTAAACCTCTATCAACTAAAAAACCTTCTTCTGCTAAAATACTTTCGACTGTAGCTGCATATTCGGGAGAACCTTTAGGATTATATTTAATTTTATATAACTCTTCAGGAAATCCATAAAAATCATAAATAGTTTCTTGCTCTTTTGATGCTGATATAAATGTTTCACTATCATACCAATGTGCAGAGATTACAAGTATAGCTTTAGGTCTTTTAAATGTTTTTACCACTTTTTTTAATGCATGGGCATACATATGCCCTTGAATAATATTCATTGGACTTCCATGACTAACAAATAGTGCTGGCATTTTATATCTAGTTTCATTTTTTGCTAACAACGGTGATACACTTAATAAAGCGCATAGTTTTAAAAATTCTTTTCTTGTCATTTTCTACCTTAAACTATTACTAATTAGTAATATATTTATGTAATTATATTACTAATTAGTAGTAATGTCAAGTAAATTTTTTTAAAAATTTTTAAAATGTCAAGAAAATGTCAAGAAAAAATGTATAAACCTATTTACATTTATAAGATATAATCTTACAATTTAAATCTAAAACTTACATTTATAGGAAAAAAAATGAAACTATATGCACCTTGGGAGAAAGCTTTTAAAAAAGTGTCAACTCCCTTCGAAGAATTTTTACATGCGCAAACTACGACAGGGTTGATTTTAATGGTAACAACAGTATTAGCTTTAATACTTGCTAATACATCTTTATATGAAACATATTCTCACTTTTTTCATATGAATATTGACCTAAATGTTGGTTCATGGGCTTTTTCTCACTCGTTACACCATTGGATAAATGATGGGCTTATGGCTATTTTCTTTTTTCTTATTGGACTTGAGATAAAAAGAGAAATAACTGCAGGGGAACTTTCAAATATTAAAGTTGCAATTCTTCCAATATTAGCTGCAATTGGTGGGATGGTTTTCCCTGCACTAATTTATACAAGTTTAAATTATGGAACACTTGGTTCAAATGGTTGGGGAATTCCTATGGCTACAGATATTGCATTTGCGATTAGTGCTTTAGTGTTATTAGGAAAAAGAATACCAACTACACTTGTTACATTTTTAGTTGCCTTAGCTATTGTTGATGATTTAGGTGCTGTAATTGTTATTGCACTATTTTATACTGAAACAATAAATATGTTACCTTTAGGTTTAGCAGGACTTATGCTTTTAATTATGATTGCATTTAATAGATTTGGAATTCATATGATATTGCCATACTTTATAGTTGGTTTGTTTATGTGGTTCTTTATGCTTGAATCAGGTGTTCACGCAACTATAGCTGGTGTATTAGCAGCTTTGGCAATACCATCAACTCCTAAAAGAGTACCATCAAGTCTTACAAAAGATACTAGAGTTTTATTAGATGAGTATGAAAAGTATCCTGAGCAAGAAAACTTTGAATTACATGAAAAACAAAAAAAGATACTTACTAATATTAAAGATAAAATTGATGAGGTAGGAACTCCTGCTGCAAGATTGGAGCATGGACTTCATTTACCAGTGGCGCTTATTGTTATTCCTATTTTTGCCCTTGCTAATGCTGGAATTAAAATTGATTTTTCTTCTATTGGGTCAACTATTCTAGAGCCAGTTTCTTTAGGTATTATTGCAGGTTTAATTTTAGGGAAAGTTATAGGAATCTTTGGAGTATCTTGGCTTGCAATAAAATTAAAATTTGCAGAGCTTCCAAAAGGAAGTTCAATGAACCAAATATTTGGTGTAGCTTTTTTAGGTGGTATTGGTTTTACTATGTCAATTTTCGTTGCAGACTTGGCTTTTATTGGAAACCCTGAGCTTATATTCCAAGCTAAAATTGGAATCCTTAGTGCTTCTTTATTCTCAGGTTTATTTGGATACTTTTGGTTAAAATCAGTATCTTCAAAAAATAAAGAGATTAACAAAGGCTAATAGTGAAAAATAAAAATGTACTTTTAATTGAAGATAATATTGAATTACAAAATTTGATAAGTAATTTTTTAAAAGCTTACAATTATGATTGTCATGTTTATTCACAACCTTTAGAAGCTTTAAAAGAGTTTGAATTAAATCATTCAATATATTCAATAGTTATATTGGATTTGGGGCTTCCTGGAATGGATGGTTTTGATCTTTTTAAAAAATTAAAAGAGATAAAAAATATTCCAATTATCATCTCAACTGCAAGGGATGATATTGGAAATAAAATACATGGTTTTGAGTTAGGAGCAGATGATTATCTATCAAAACCTTATGAACCAAGAGAATTGGTTTTAAGAATAGATGCAATATTAAAAAGAAATATAAATGATAATGAGATACGAATCAACGAATTAAATATTGATTTAGATAAAAAAAGTGTATTTTTAGAAGATCAAGAGATAGAATTTACAAAAATTGAAGCAGAAATATTTTTTATGTTTATGAAAAATATTAATAAAGTTGTTTCAAGAGAAGATATTGTAAATCAAACATCTTTGAAAAAAGATACAAAAAATAGAACAATTGATATGCATGTTAGTAATATAAGATTTAAAATCAATGATGATTCAAAAGAATCAAAATATATTAAATCTGTATGGGGAATAGGGTATAAATTTATAAATGACAATTAGACAACGACTCTTTATCTCTTTTTCTTTAATACTTTTTATTACTGTATTTATAATAGGGGTGTTTTTTTATTCAATATACAATTTTAATGAAATACACAATGCACAAATACATCGTTATGACCAGATAAGAAGAGTGGAAAAACTAAAAGAACATAATAACTCTTTTTCTTGGATTGTATTAGATATTATAACCGACTATGATAAATTGAATATTGTAAAAGAGAGACTAAATAAAGCAGAATATATTTATAAAAATGTACTTTTTTTAAAAAATAAAACAATAGAAAACTCAGAATCTAATAATGAAAAAAAGAATCTAGAGTTAATTTTCTTACATTTTAAAGAGATTGATTTTTTGATAAAAAATAGATTGTTTAAGATTGTAGAAGAGAAACAAAATAGTTTTGATAAATTTAATATTGATTTTGAAAAGTTAAGTAATGAGACTAAAAATCTCCTTGACCAAGAGGTTGATTATCTTCAAAATGAACTTAACAAAACAGAAAAAAATAAAAATCAATTTATAGAGACCATAAAAATAGAAGTTGTTTTATTACTTCTAATTGCATTTACCTTAGCATTTGTTATCTCATCTAAAATTATAAAAGAGATAAAAAGTATGCTTGATAAATTAAATAAAGGTGTTTTGCAATTATTTAATGATGATGAAAATAGTATAAAAGTAGATATTGGTAAAAACAATGAATTAAGTGAAATAACTAATAATTTAAATTCCTATTTAGAAAAACAAAGCGACATAATACACTCAAGGGAAGAGCTTTTACGAAATATAAGCCATGAGTTAAAAACTCCTATTACAAAAGGTAAATTTTTACTTGAAGATTTAAAAAATAGTAAATATAAAGTAGAAGTTGAACATATTAACAATGTTTTTATAGATATAGAAGAACTAACTAATAAACTACTTCAAAGGGAAAAGTTAAATTTTGCAACATTAAAAATATATAAATTTAAAGTAAGCAGTCTAATACTTGAGGCCTTGTCTAAATTATCTATTGATGATGAATCAAAAATTATATTGGATATTGAAGATGATTTTGAAATAGAAGCAGATAAATATTATATGACTTTGGCTTTAAAAAATTTGATTGATAATGCAATGAAATATGCTTTAGAATTCCCAATTAAAATAAAAGCAGAAAATAAAACCTTGTATGTTGAAAATATTGCTGATGAATTATCAAATGATTTGATATATTATATTAAACCCTTTACTAGAGAACCTAACCAACAAATGGGACATGGCTTAGGTTTAAATATTGTAAATAAAATTGTACAAATGCATAAGTTTAAATTAGGATACAATTACAAAAACTCACATAATATTTTTTATATAACTTTTTAATTTGTCAAGAAATTGTCAAGAATAATCACCTTTTATTATTGACATAAATAATGTAAAATTTTATAAGAATTAAAATTAAAAGGATGTGTTATGAAGTTTGTAGTTAAATATGTTGTATTCGTTGTTGTATCATTTCTTACTATAGGTTTAATCAGCTCAAGCTTTTAAGACTATAAAAGAAAAAATTCCATATTGAAAAGTTAGAACTCAACCATCTAGCTTTTCTTACTAATCAAAACCCACTAAATCTCTCATCATATATAAAAATTTGTTTTAGACTAAACTTTTAGCATCCCTTTTAATTTGATTCTAAAAGTTCTATATATTATTAATCTAAACTAAAATTTAAATTTTACAATTTTATTAAAAGTAAATATAAATATTATAATTTTAAAATTTGTAGTATTAGGCAAGTTGTGTGGCAAAATGTGCTATTGAAATTTAGAAAAATTCTTTACAATATAATTAGTAAAAAACTATAGGAGCTAATATGACTCATATATTTGTAGATAATAAAAAATATGACTTAAAAAATGTCTCAGAAGATACTCCAGTTCTTTGGGTATTAAGAGATTATTTAGATTTGACTGGAACGAAGTTTGGCTGTGGTGTTGGTATGTGTGGAGCCTGTACAGTGATGCTTGATGGAAAAGCTGTAAGAGGCTGTCAAACAAAACTTAAAGAGGCTTACGGAAAAAACATCACTACTATTGAAAACAAAGAAGATAAAGAATTAAATGCTCTAAGAATAGTATGGAAAGAGCATGATGTTGCGCAATGTGGATATTGTCAATCTGGACAATTAGTTAATGCTGCAGGACTTTTAAAATCAAATAAAAACCCATCAGAAGAAGAGATTAAAACTGCTATGAGAGGAAATATTTGTAGATGTGGAACATATAATAAAATTTTAAAAGCAGTGTCTGCTGTGGCGAAAGGATAAATAATGAGTTTAAACAGAAGAGGATTTATTAAAAATACTACGCTAGTTAGTTCAGCTTTTATCATTGGATTTAATTTACCAATTAAAGGTATGGCAGCAAAAATTGAAAAGAAAAGTGAAACTTTAGCACCAAATGCTTTTATCAAAATTGATAAAGATAATACAGTTACATTTATCTTAGGTCAAGTTGAGATGGGACAAGGAGCATATACAGGTATAGCACAATGTATTGCTGATGAATTAGATGCAAAATGGGAAGAGATTATTTTTGAACCTGCACCTGTAAATGATGTATATAATATCCCTGGAATGCCTATGATGTTAACTGGTGGTTCAATGAGTATAAAAACTCAACAACAAAGAGTTAGACAAGTTGGTGCTACATTAAGATATATGCTAAAACAAGCAGCTGCAAAAAAATGGCAAGTAAGAATGTATGATGTATCAACAAAAGATTCATATGTTATTAACAATAGAACAAAAGAAAAACTATCTTATGGTTCTTTAATTGAAGATATAAAAGATATGAAGTTGCCTGCTGATGTTAAACTAAAAGATTCTAAAGACCATAATTTAATTGGAAAAAGAGTAAAAAGACATCCAATTGAAGTTGAAGAAAAAATTACAGGTCAAGCAAAATTTGGTATTGATGTAAGACTTCCAAATATGAAATATGCTGCACTTGTTCAACCTGTATCTTTTGGAGCAAAAATAGTAAGTTTTGATGACAGCAAAGCAAAAAAGATGCCAGGAATTATCAAAATCAAAAAATTACCAAATGAAAAAATAGCAATTATTGCAGAACACTGGTATCAAGCAAAAGAAGCCATTAGTAAAATTGATGTTAAATGGGACAAAGGTGAGTTTGGAAATACAAGTACAAGTACTTTAGAAAAAGAGTATAAATCTTATTTAGATAAAAATGATTTACCACAAATGAAAAAAGATGGAGATACTCAAAAAGCTTTTAAAGATGCAAAAAGTGTTGTAGAGGCTGAATATTCATTTCCATTTTTAGCCCATGCAGCGATGGAACCTTTAAACTGTACAGTTCATCACCAAGGTAAAAAAGCATATATGTCTGTTGGAGGACAATTCCAAACTGCATATAGAGCAGCTTGTGCAAAGATTTTAGGTGTAGATGAAGAAAATGTAGAATATTATAATAACTATTTAGGAAGTAGTTTTGGAAGACGGGCAAATCCAAAGAGTGATTTTGTCGAAGATGCTGCTTATACAGCTCATAACGAACCTTGGCCAGTTATGACTTTATGGACAAGAGAAGATGATATTAAGATGGGTTATTATAGACCTATGACAATTAGTAAAGGTAAAATGGCTATTGATGAAGAGGGTAATATTACAGCCTTTAAAGCAGATATTATAAATCAATCTTTATTAAAAGGAACATTCTTTGGTGGTGGATATAAAGATGGTATTGATTCAACTCAAAGAGAAGGTTTAGAATCTCACCCTTATAAAATAGAAAGCCATGATTTAAAAGCTTTTTGTCCTGATTCACCAGTTCCAGTGTTATGGTTAAGATCAGTTGGACATACTGTTTCAGCTCCAATAGTTGAAAACTTAATCGACCAAGCAGCAAAAGCAGCAAATATGGATCCTTTAGATTTTAGAATTAAAAATTTAGAAAGCCCTAGATTTGTTAAACTATTAGAAAATGTAGCTAAACAATCAGATTGGAAAAATAGAGAAAAAAATAGTGGTTATGGTGTAGCAATTGCTGAATCATTTGGAAGTATTGTTGCTTATGTTGTGAAAGTAAAAGTTGAAAACAATGATTACAGAGTTGAAAAAGTTTGGTCTTGTGTAGATTGTGGTATGGCAATTAATCCCCATGGAATTGAAAACCAAATAGAAAGTGCTGTTAACTTTACTATTGGGTATATTAAGTATGCACAAATCACTTTAGAAAATGGAGCTGCTGTACAAAACAACTTCTATGATTATGAAGTAAATAGAATAACAGATGCCCCTGATAGTATCTCTGTTGAGATTATAAACTCTGGTGAGAAAATTGGTGGTGTTGGTGAGATTGGTGTTCCTCCAATGTTTGCTGCAACTATGAATGCACTTTATGACGCTACAGGTAAAAGATATACAAACTTTCCTATCAAACTTGGATAAAAGATGTTTGAAAATAAAGAGTATTCAAAATTTATTGAACATTGTAAGAAAAATAATTTAGATATCTCAATGGGTCTTGTGACTAAAACACAAGGCTCAACTTATACAAAAGCTGGAAATATGATGCTTGTAAACTCCTCTTATGAAACAATTGGAGTGTTAGGAAGTAAATATCTACATGAAAAGGTGATATCTTTTTCTAAAGAGTGTTTTGAAAATAAAGAGATAAAAACCTTTGAAAATATTCCAAAAGATAAAAACTCTGGTCATGGAGTTTTAAATATGGAAATAAAACCTTTTTTCTATGATAAAGATTATGAAGGCTTATCTTCTTATATAAAAAAACCATATTCTCTTTTAATCTTTGGTTGTGCAGCCCATGTGACACCTTTAATCTCAATGGCAAATCTTATGGGTTGGAATACAACTGTTATAGATATTAAAATAGATAAAAAGTTTGTATATGAAGCAGATTATTTAATTGAATTAGAAAATTTAGAAGATATTTATACTTTGGATTTATCCTCTTATGATGCTTCTGTAATCTTAAGTCATAATCCTAAAACAGATGATAAGTATTTAGAGGCTTTATTAAATACAAATATGCAGTATATTGGTTTAATGGGAAATAAAAAAAATATGCAAAGAAAAAAAGAGCAGTTTAATTTAGAAAGTGATGATAGATTTTTTGCTCCTGTTGGTTTTGATATTGGAAGTTATTCATCTTCATCAATTGCATTGTCAATTTGTGCACAAATTGAAGCAAAAAGAAATGGAAAAATTTAAGTGTCTAAACAATTAGCAATATTAATATTAGCTGCAGGAAGCTCTTCTAGATTAGGAGAGCATACAAAACAATTAATAAAATATAAAAATCAATCCTTACTTAGATTAACTGTAAAAAAAGCATTAGAGGTATCAGATGATGTTTTTGTAGTGTTAGGACATAAATATGATGAGTGTTTAGCTGAGATAAAAGATTTGGATATAAAAGTTTTAAATAATGAGTTTTATAAAAAAGGTATGGGAACTTCAATATCTTTTGGCATAAGCCATTTGGAACAATATGAAAATACTATGATTTTATTGTGTGATCAGCCTTTTATTCCTTATTCTCATTTAAACAAATTAAAAAATCTAATCAATAACAAAAATATTATTGCAACACAATATGAAGATAATAGATTTTTAACAGTCCCTGCAATATTTCCTTTTACTTATTATCCTAAATTAAAACAGTTAAAAGAAGATAAAGGTGCAAAGTCTATATTAAAAAATGAAGAGTGTCTAAAACTTGAATTATCAAAAGAGAACTCAATTGATATAGACACAAAAGAAGATATGGATTCTTATTTAAATTAATTATATGCTTTAAAAAGTTTTCTACTTAAAAGAATAAAAACCATAATAAATACAAGTAAAGATGCAAATAATAAAATAGTCATATCCCAACCAAACTTGTCATATACAATTGCAGGAATAATTGAACCCACTGCTCCACCTATATAATAAAAGCTTAGATACATTCCAGATGTTAAACCTCTTTGTGAGGCTTTAAGTGAATTTGCAAGTCTTGTTGAAACAGTATGAATAGTAAACATTCCCACACAAAATATAAACACAACAGAAAAAAGTATAAGGGCATTTGTACTTAAAAACATAAGTGTTGAGATTAAAAATATACCAAGTCCAGCTACAATAGTTCTTATCTCTTTTTTGAAAAAATTTATGATTTTATGTATTGTAAGTGAAATTATAATTCCCATCCCATAACCTAAATACAATAATCCAATTTGAGTCTCACTAGTTTGGGGAATAAGCTCTTTAATTCTAAATGGCAAGATATTTAAAAGTCCTGCAAATACAAAAAATACAATAAACATAAGGGTATAAATTACTAGATATTTTTTATCTTTTAGAATATGGATTATATCAATCATTTTAGGTTTTACAAGTTCAGCATCACCTCTAAACTCTATTTTATTTATTAAAAAATAGGCTAAAAGTAGGGCAAAAGATAAGGAGATAAATACTATTCTCCATCCAAACTCTTCTGCTATAAATCCAGAAAATACTCTACCAACCATTCCTCCAAATACTGTTGCTGCAACATATATTGACATATTTAGTTTAGTATTCTCTTTATCTTTTGCCAAAATTGTCATGGCTCCTGTTAAAATTGCAGGGATTACTATAGCTTCAATTGTTCTAATTGTTAAAAACATCTCATAAGTGTTTGCTAGGGATAATGCAAAGTTTGTTATAAGTAAAGTAATAAGTGCAATTTTTAAAACAGTTTTTGTCTTGACTGATTCTAAAATATAACCGTATATAATAGGAGATATTGCTAAAAACAACATAATTACAGCCGTAAAAGAGGATGCTTTTGTCATAGATACATCAAACTCTTTTGCTAATAGTGGCTGTAAAGGTTGAGTCGCATACATCACAGAAAGTAAAATTGTGATTGTATATACAATTATTATAAGTTTAGATTTTCTAGTCAATTAAATGCCGCTCCTGATGCTGATAAAATCTCTCTTGCTTCGTCACTCATCTTAGAAGGTTCCCACATTGGTTCAAAAACCAAATGTACATTTGCTTCATCAACTTCTGGAACTTGTTTTGTATAATAACTTACTTGTTCTACTAAGCTATCACTTACTGGACACGATGGTGAGGTTAAAGTCATTTCAATAGTGCAATAAGTATAATTGTTTTTTACTTCAAGTTCAATAGAATAAATTAATCCTAAGTCATAAATATTTACTGGAATTTCTGGATCATATACATTTTTTAAACTATCAATAATTTTTTCTTTTATAAGATCTTTATTTAGTGATTCCATCTTTTATCCTTTTTGTGCAATCTCTTTTATTTTTTTTATCATTCCTATTACACCACTTTGTCTGTTTGGTGTAATAACTTCTGATAATCCTAATTCATAGATAATATCCATATCTACAGTTTTAAGAGTCTCTTTCTCTTCACCTGAAAATATCTCAAGGATTATATATATAAGTCCTTTTACAATTATTGCATCAGAAGTACCTTTAAAATATAGTTTTCCATCTTTTTCTTCACTTATTAGCCAAACTTGTGAAGTACATCCATGTACAATATTTTCAGGAGTTTTATATTTATCATCTAAAGAGTCTAATTTTTTGCCTAAATCTATAATATATTCATATTTTTGTAATTCATCTTCAAAAAAATCTAAATCATCTTTTATATTTTCAACTTTTGTTTTTATTGACATCAATCTTCCTTTACTTTAACATCTCTAAGGCTTTTTTTAAAGCTTCAATTAATCTGTTTATATCTTCATAATCATTGTAAAAAGCCAGTGAAACTCTAATAGTACCTCTTATGTTAAGTTGTTTCATAATTGGTTGGGCACAATGGTGTCCAACTCTTATAGCAACTCCCATTTTATCTAGCAAAATTCCAATATCATCATGGGAAATATTTTCAAAATTGAAACTTTTACTTCCTACACAATTTTCACTGTCATTGTAAAAAATTATTCCAGGAAGTTTTTCAAGTTCAAGTTCTAAATAGTTGTAAAGATCTTTTTCAATTATCTCTATATTTTCATATCCTACATGTTTAACATATTTTAAAGCTTCACCAAAACCAATTACACCTGCAATATTTTGTGTTCCTGCTTCAAATTTAAAAGGTGCATCAAGTAGAATTGAACCATTATAATCAACCTCATGGATAGTTGCTCCACCTGTTTGGTAAGGTTTTAACTCTTTTAGATATTTCTCTTTTACATAAATTGCACCAACTCCTGTTGGTCCAAATGTTTTATGGGAAGATATAGCCATAAAGTCTACATCTAACTCTTTAACATCTATTTTTGTATGTGCTAAACTTTGTGCTGCATCTATTAAAACTACACTCTCATATTTGTGCGCAAGATGGATTATTTTTCTTATATCGTGAACTTTTCCAAAAGCATTTGAGATATGTGTGATACTTACAAAAGATTTTGGATTATTTTTTAAAATTTCTTCATAGTCTTCAAAGTCGAAATTTAGGTTGCTGTCACACTTTACAACTTCAAGACCATTGTTTAAACTTCTTCCTTGCATATGCCACGGAACGATATTTGAATGATGCTCTAAAGAAGAGATAATAACAGTTTTGTAATCCCTTGTAAAAGAATTAGCAATAAAATTGATTGACTCACTCACTCCCTTAGTAAAAATTATCTCTTCTTTTACTTGGGCGTTTATAAACTCTTTTAATATTTTTCTAGTCTCTTCATATTTTTGTGTGGCAGTATTTGCATCAGAAAAACTACTTCTATGGGTATTTGCGCAATATTTCTCATAATATTCCACTTGAGAATCAATAACACTTTTTGGTTTTTGTGTTGTTGCTGCATTATCTAAATATACTGTATTTGAGTGTTTGAAATATGGAAAATCTTTTTTAAACATTTTCTTCCCCTTCTAATTCTTGAAGAAATTCTTTTATTTTAATATCTTCTATATTATCGTATATTTCATTCTCAAAAGCTTTTAAAAGCATCTGTTTAGCTTTTTTACTCTCTATACCTCTTGATTCTAAATATAAAAGTTGCTCTTTATTTAAACTTCCTGTTGTTGCACCGTGGGCTGCTTCTAGTTCATCAATATTTATCTCAAGATGAGGTTGTGCAAAAATTACTGCATCATCACTTAACAATATTGTATTAGAGTTTTGTAATACTTTTGAGTTTAATGCTTTTTCATTTACCACACTTAAAGCTTCAAATGTTGCTTTTGAAGAATCATCTAAAATATGTTTATATTTAATATCACTAAAACAATTTTGATTGTTATGTGAGGTTTTAAATACAGATTTTGAATTAGTATTTTCATCAATTTTTACCAAACCATAAATATTTAGATTAGAATCTATATTGTTAAACTCAGTATTAAATTGGTTTGTATTTTTACCCTTACCAAATTCAAAATTAGTCATTTTTATATTTGCATTATCTTTTAAATCAATATTGTATTGCAATTGGATATTTGAATTTTCGCCAATATTTTGATATTTCATATATTCTAAATTTGCATTATCTTCAACAATTAGTTCTCTTGTAAAGGTTTCATTTAAATCATTTCCTGCAAACACTTCTATAATTGAGGCTTTAATCCCTTCTTTTACTCTTATTTTCAAAGAATTAGTTTTTTCCTCTTTTGGATAATATATCAATTTAATAGGTTCATTTGTACTTTCATCAATTAAAAGTTCTTCGTTTTTAAGATTCATAAGTCTCATTTTTAATTCCTATTCCTTCATAACCTTTGCTATCAAGTTCTAAAGCTAAATTGTAATCACCAGTTTTAACTATTTTACCATCTTGCATAATATGAACATAGTCCGGTTTTATTTGTGATAATAGTTTGTCATAGTGAGTAATCATAAGCACTGATCGATTACCATCTAATAAATCATTTATTACCTTAGCAACAGTTTTAATTGCATCAACATCTAATCCTGAATCAATCTCATCAAGTAAAATTAAATCAGGTTTTAATAATAACAGTTGGATTAATTCATTTCTTTTCTTTTCCCCACCACTAAAACCATCATTTAAATCTCTTTGAAGAAGTTTTTTATCAATATCAAATTTTCCTAACTCCTCTTTTGTCAATTTTAGAAAACTTATTGCATCTAACTCTTCTTCTTTATTATATTTTCTTTTTTCATTTACAGCTGTTCTTAAAAAGTAGCTGTTATTTACCCCTGGAATCTCTACAGGATTTTGAAAACTCATAAAGATACCTTCATTTGCTCTGTCACTTACACTTAAATCTAATAGGTTTTTTTCTTTATACTTAAGTTCACCCTCTGTTACTTCACAATCATAGTGAGCACTTAGTGTTTTTACTAAAGTTGATTTTCCTGCACCATTTTGTCCCATAAGTACATGAACTTCACCTTTTTTAATATCTAGGTCTAAACCTTTTAAAATCTCTTTGTTATCAATATTTACTTTTAAATTTTTTATATTAAGCATCTTATATCCTTAAAATTGGTCCCCAATTTTAAGGGAACCTTTTCATTTTTAATTTCTTTTAACGGTATGGCAAAGCCACACCTAAAGAAACAAACTCTGAAGGAGACAACGTTTGTCTCTATGTTTATTTCTCGACTTATATTAAGTCTTTTTCTTTTTTATCCTACGCTTCCTTCTAGTGAGATGCTAAGAAGCTCTTTTGCTTCTGCTGCAAACTCCATTGGAAGTTCTTTTAATACCTCTTTACAAAAACCATTTACAATCATTGCAATTGCATCCTCTTCATCGATTCCTCTTTGGTTTAAATAAAACAGTTGTTCATCTGAAATCTTAGAAGTTGTTGCTTCATGTTCAATTTGTGCAGATGAATTTTTTATCTCATGGTATGGAAAAGTATGTGCTTTACATCTATTTCCAATTAGTAAAGAATCACACTCTGAAACATTTCTTGCATTTTTGGCATTTTTTCCAATTCTAACCAATCCTCTGTAGGCATTTACACCTTTCATAGCTGAGATACCTTTTGAGATAATTGTTGATTTTGTATTTTCACCTAAGTGAATCATTTTAGTACCTGTATCTGCTTGTTGAGCGTGGCTTGAAATTGCAACTGAATAAAACTCTCCAACTGAATTTTTACCTTTTAAGATACATGATGGATATTTCCATGTAATTGAAGAACCTGTTTCAACTTGTGTCCATGAGATTTTTGAGTTTTCACCTTTACATAAACCTCTTTTTGTAACAAAGTTTAAAATACCACCTTTCCCCTCATCATCACCTGGAAACCAGTTTTGAATTGTTGAATATTTTATTTGTGCATTATCTAATGCAACTAATTCTACAACTGCGGCATGAAGTTGTCTATCATCTCTACTTGGGGCTGAACACCCTTCATTATAAGATACATAAGAGCCTTCATCACATATTATTAGGGTTCTTTCAAATTGTCCTGTATTTAAGGCATTTATTCTAAAATATGTAGATAGTTCCATTGGACATCTAGTATTTGGTGGAATATAGACAAAACTTCCATCTGTAAATACTGCACTGTTTAATGCTGCAAAATAGTTATCACCTTTTCCTACAACAGAAGCTAAATATTTTTTTAATATATCTTCATGTTTATGTGCTGCTTCTGAGATTGAACAAAATATGATTCCTAATTTCTCTAGTTCATCTTGGAAAGTTGTTTTAACTGAAACTGAATCAAATACAGCATCAACTGCAACTCCTGCCAACATCTTTTGCTCTTCTAAAGGAATACCAAGTTTTTCATATGTTTTTAATATTTCAGGGTCAACTTCATCTAAAGAATCTAAATTCTTTTTTGGCGCAGAAAAATATGAAATATCTTGATAGTCTATTTTTGGATATTTTAAATTTGCCCATGAAGGCTCTTCCATTTTTAGCCATTTTTTATATGCACTTAATCTAAATTCCAATAACCATTCTGGTTCATCTTTCTTTTTAGATATGGCTTTTATGACATCTTCGTTTAAACCTTTTGGGAATGTATCACTCTCAATAAGTGTTTCAAAGCCTAGTTTATAGTCTCTGTTTAAAATATTTTTTATTTGTTTATTATCACTCATTTTTAACCCTTTTTAAATAGGACTATTTTTATCCTATTTCTAAAATTTAATGTAACATATGTTCATTAAAAAAATATTTATATGATATTATAACTTTAAAGATTAAATTTTTTTTAATCTTTAAAGTTCTTACTTAATATTAGACTCTAGTTTATTTGTATAATAAGAGATAGGGTAGGTTAAAAGTAAATATCCAATTGCCAAGGGGATATAACTTTCAAGTGTAGAGTAGGTGTAAGCGTTTACCTCTTGGGCATTCATAGTAAATTCGCTAATAGATATAATTGATAATAAAGATGAATCTTTTATAATACTTGCAAATTGTCCTGTTAAAGCAGGTAACATTCTTCTAAAGGCTTGTGGAAAAACCACATATCTATACATTTGATAATTTGTCATTCCAAGACTTAGTGCTGTTTCATATTGTTCAAAATCAACTGACTCAATTGCTCCTCTTATGATTTCACAGACATAAGCTCCTGCAAATAAAGCTAATATAACAACACCTACAACATATCTATTATCCAAACCCAAATTATTTGCAAAAACGTAAAAAAATATCAAAATTTGTACTAAAAGGGGAGTACCTCTTATAATCTCTATATAAAATTTTGAAAAATATCTAAGTATTAAAAGTTTTGAATTTTGTGCGTAGGCAAAAAATAATCCAATTATAAAACTTAATATTAAAGCAAAAAAAGAGATAACTATAGTCATTAAAAAGCCATCTATGAATTTTTGTCTGTATTCATAAACACTGTCCCAATTAAAACTATATGAGACATTTTTAAACATTAAATAAAATGTAATAAAAACTAAAATTGCGAGAAGTAAAAGGTTAAAAAGGAAGATAGGCTTATCTACCTTTTTATCACCTTTTAAACCTTTTTCATGGATAAAAAGTTTTTTTATATTCAATTTTTACAATTTCCTAAAAGAAAAATGGAATACCAAGTTCATCAAATGTTTTTTTAGCATCTGTTAAATATTTTTTAGCAAAGCTATCAAAAGTTCCATCCTCTTTTGCTTTTTTTATAAACTCATTAACTTTTTCTTTTATTGGATCATTTTGTCTTAAAGCAACACCCCAATATTCAAAATCTTTTTGAAATGGAGTAAGAAGAGGTTTTGTTGTATCCATATGTTTTGCATAATTTTTATAAATTGTTAATTGATCATATAAAAACCCATCAGCTTTACCTTGAACAACCTCAAGTACACAAGCAGCTTCTTTAT
Source organism: Halarcobacter sp. (assembly GCF_963675975.1). NCBI lineage: Bacteria > Pseudomonadati > Campylobacterota > Epsilonproteobacteria > Campylobacterales > Arcobacteraceae > Halarcobacter > Halarcobacter sp. Next base: position 1,610,657 of record NZ_OY780939.1, read on the forward strand.
CAAATACTAAAATATCTGCATTTGGTAAATTGTCTTTTGCATATAAATGTCCAGTTGAACCTTTTTTAACTGCAACTTTTTTACCTACTACATTTAAATCTTCTATTGAATTAACTTCTGAATCTTTGTTTGCTAATATAGCTAAAGATGTTTGTGCGTAAGGGATAGAAAAATCTATAGACTTTTTTCTTTCTTCTGTAATAGTCATAGAAGAGATGATTAAATCAATCTTTCCAGTTTTTAGTGAGGGAATAAGACCATCCCAAGCTATATTTTCAATTACAACTTCTCTATCTAAATATTTACCTAATGCTTTGGCAAAATCAACAGATACTCCTGATGGTGTTCCGTCTTTATCACTCATTTCAAATGGTGGATATGCTAATTCCATACCAACAGTTAAAACATCTTTTTTCTCAATATCTTTTGTATCAGAAGCAACTTTTTGCTCACCACATCCAATAAATAGGACACTTATAAATAAAAATAAAAAACCAAAAAATAATTTTTTCATATTATAACCTTTATAAAATTTGATATATTATCTCAGAAGTAAACTTATGTTAAAATTAGAAAAGGAATAGTGTAAAAGTATAATTAAATTAATTAAGACTATTTTTATCCTATTTTAATTATAATTTCAAAATTAAAATTCAAGAGGGTATTTTTTATGGAACACTTATTGCATGAAACTTACCAAAGAATAGTATAGGAATATGTATGGAAGTATATTTAGATAACAACGCAACAACGAAAGTAGATCCAGAAGTTTTTAAAGCAATGGAGCCATTTTTTTGTCATATATATGGTAACCCAAATTCACTTCATAAGTTTGGGGCAGGAACTCATCCAAAAATGGTTGAGGCTTTAAATTATTTATATGATGGAATAAATGCAGCTGATGAAGATGACATTATTATTACTGCAAATGCTACAGAGAGTAACAATACAGTTATAAAAGGTATTTGGATTGATAAAATCTTAAATGGTAATAAAAATCATATTATCACTTCAGAAGTAGAGCACCCAGCAATTACTGCAACATGTAGATTTTTAGAAACTCAAGGTGTAAGTGTAACTTATCTACCTGTAAATGAAGAGGGTGTTTTAGAAGCGTCTGCTGTAAAAGATTATATTAGAGAAGATACAGCTTTAGTATCTATTATGTGGGCAAATAATGAAACAGGAAAACTTTTTCCTATAAAAGAGATTGGTCAAATATGTAAAGAAGCAGGTATACCTTTCCATACAGATGCAACTCAAGCAATTGGAAAAGTTCCAGTTGATGTTCAAGAGTGCAATGTAAACTATTTATCACTTTCAGCTCATAAATTCCATGGACCAAAAGGTGTTGGTGCCTTATATGTAGAAAAAGGGTATGAATTAACTCCTTTAATGCATGGTGGTGAGCAAATGGGTGGACATAGAGCAGGAACAGTTGATGTTGCTTCTATGGTTGGAATGGGAGTTGCAATGAAATTAGCAACTTCTGAAATGGCATTAGCTTATGAAAATAACCATGTAAGAAAGTTAAGAGATAAACTTGAAAATGCAATTCTTGAAATACCAGAAACAATCGTTATTGGTGGAAAAGAAAATAGAACTCCAAATACAACACTTATCTCAATTAGAGGTGTTGAGGGTGAATCTATGCTTTGGGATTTAAATCAAAAAACTATTGGTGCATCAACAGGAAGTGCCTGTGCATCAGAAGATTTAGAAGCAAACCCAGTTATGAATGCATTTGGAAGTGATAGTGAATTAGCTCATACAGGAGTTAGATTTTCTTTAAGTAGATTTAATACTGAAGAAGAGATTGATTATGCAATTGAAGTGATTAAAGGTGCGATTAACAGACTTAGATCTATTTCAAGTTCATATGCATATACACCAAAAGACCATGTGTCTCAATTGTAAAAAAAGAAGAAGGAATTAATAATGGCAAAGAATGATTTAATTACTGGTTCAATTTGGGATGAATACTCAAATCAAGTAATCAGAAGAATGGATGATCCAACTCACCAAGGTGAAATTACTGAAGAAAGAGCAAAAGAATTAGGTGGAAAACTAATTGTTGCTGACTTTGGAGCAGAATCATGTGGTGATGCAGTAAGACTTTACTGGTGTGTTGAAGAAAGTACTGATAAGATTTTAGATTCAAAATTTAAATCTTTTGGTTGTGGTACAGCTATTGCTTCATCTGATGCTATGGCAGAGCTTTGTATTGGTAAAACTGTTGATGAAGCAGTTAGAATTACTAATATTGATGTTGAAAAAGCTTTAAGAGACCATCCAGATGTTCCTGCTGTTCCTCCTCAAAAAATGCACTGTTCAGTTATGGCTTATGATGTTATCAAAAAAGCAGCTGGAACTTACAAGGGTGTAGATATGGAATCTTTTGAAGAAGAGTTCATTATCTGTGAGTGTGCAAGGGTTTCTTTAGCAACTATTCAAGAAGTTATTAAATTAAATGATCTTAAGACTGTTGAAGAGATTACTGATTATACAAAAGCTGGTGCATTTTGTAAGTCATGTATTAAACCAGGTGGTCATGAAGAAAAAGAGATGTATTTAGTTGATGTACTAGAAAATACAAGAGCTGAAATGGATCATGAAAGAATGAAAACTGCTGCTGATGCTAGTGAGTCTGGACAATCTTCATTTGATAAAATGACAATTGTACAAAGAATCAAATTAGTAGATGAAGTTTTAGATACTGATATTAGACCAATGCTAATGATGGATGGTGGTAATATGGAGATTATTGATATAAAAGAAAATATTCCACATTATGATATCTATATTAGATACTTAGGTGCTTGTAATGGTTGTGCATCGGGTGATACTGGTACACTTTATGCTATTGAATCTGTACTTAAACAAAAAGTTGATGAAAATATTAGAGTTTTACCAATCTAATTAATTTTAAATTAATCAAAACTCCCCAAAACCTAAGTTGTTTAGTCAACTTAGGTTTTTTTATGCTTATGTGAATCTTCGTTCAAAATTAAATTAGAATAAAAGAAAAAATGGATAAAATTTATAAAATTATTTTGGGAGAAGTGTATGTTTGGTTTTGGCAAAACTGAGGAAGAATCAGCAAGATTAGCTGCAATGGAAGAAAATTATGCGATTATATCATTTAAGCCAGATGGAACAATAATTCATGCAAATGATAATTTTTTAAATGCCTTAGGTTATACATTAAATGAAGTAGTAGGAAAACATCATAGAATTTTTTGTGACAAAAATTACATAAATACTACAGCATACACTAATTTTTGGAAAGATTTGGCAAGTGGTATATCACAAATAGATGAGTTTGAAAGATTTCATAAAAATGGAACTTCAGTTTGGATTCAAGCTTCATATACTCCTGTAAAAGACAAAAGTGGAAAAGTAACTAGAGTAGTTAAATTTGCTCAAGATATCACTTCTGCTAAAATTGTAATTGATAGTGTAAATAAAGCTATAGAGTTGGCACAAAATGGAATAATGAAAAATACTATAAAAGAAACAACTCAAAATACAGCTATTGAATCATTGAAAAATGGTGTTAATGATTTATTTAAAGTAGTTTCATCTAAAGTTGACGGTGACTTAAATAATATAACAAAAGCATTAAACTCTTATCAAAAATTAGACTTTACATATAGAATAGATGGAAATGATTTAGGTGATACAGCAAGTGGTTTAAACAGTCTTGCAGATGTAATAAATCAAATGTTAGTTGAAAATAAAGAGAATGGTTTAACTTTAGATGAAAGTTCAAATGTTTTACTTAAAAATGTTGATATTTTAAATGTAAATTCAAATGAAGCAGCAGCATCTTTAGAAGAAACAGCAGCAGCATTAGAAGAGATAACTTCAAATATTTCTCATAACACTGAAAATGTTGTAAAAATGTCAAATTTTGCAAATGAAGTTACAAATTCAGCAAATGAAGGTAAAAATCTAGCTCAACAAACTACAACTGCTATGAATGAAATAGATGATGAAGTTAATGCAATAAATGATGCTATTACAGTAATTGATCAAATAGCATTCCAAACAAATATTCTTTCACTAAATGCAGCTGTTGAAGCAGCAACAGCAGGAGAAGCAGGAAAAGGATTTGCAGTAGTTGCACAAGAGGTTAGAAATCTAGCAGCAAGATCTGCTGAGGCAGCTAAAGAGATTAAAGATTTAGTTGAAAATGCAACAAGTAAAGCAAATAGTGGAAAAGCAATATCTGATAAAATGATTCAAGGATATAATGGTCTTAGTGAAAATATTACTAAAACTATAGAATTGATTTCTGATATTGAAACAGCTTCAAAAGAACAATTAGCAGGAATTGAACAAATAAATGATGCTATTAACAGCCTTGATCAACAAACACAACAAAATGCATCAATTGCAAATCAAACTCATGATATTGCTGTTCAAACTGATGAAATAGCAAAATTAGTAGTAACAAATGCAAATGAAAAACAATTTATAGGTAAAGATCAAGTTAAAGCAAAAAACTTAGGTAGTAAAAACAAAACAGTTAATTCTCCAGCTCAAACTAAAACTCAATCAAAACCAATGCCAAAAAGTGAAAATAGAAAAATTGAATCTAAAATCTCAAATGATGATGAATGGGAAAGTTTCTAAAATCATTTAATCGTTAATTTTAAAAGGTCTAGTTTTTACTAGGCCTTTTTTTATTTATGTTATAATTATTTAAATTTATTAATAGGAGGAAGTTATGACAGCACAAGATAAAGAGTTAGAACAACTTCATGATACAATAGTTGATGATGTAAAAGATTTATTAGATAAATATATGACAATTGTAGGTTGGGATGTACCAGAAAATGATGAAGATGAAGCTAAAAAAAAGATTTTAGCTATTATAAAAGATACAATTGAAAAAATAGAAAAAGAGTAGTGCTTTGTGCACTACTAAACTACATTAAACTAAATACACTTATGTTATAATTTCACAACTATCAAAATAGGATAATTTATGTCAAATCAAAATAATCAAATACTTAAAAATACTAATGCTCAAATTTTAGATGAATTTAACGCTTCAATAATGTTTGACAAAGAGTTATATGCACAGGATATTACAGGTTCAATTGCCCATTCCAAAATGCTTTGTAATCAAGGGATATTAACAAAAGATGAACAAGAAGCAATAGAAAAAGGACTTTTACAAGTTAAAGATGAGATTGAATCGGGTCAATTTAAGTTTTCTTTAGAAACAGAAGATATTCATATGGCAGTTGAGAGTAGATTAACTGAAATTATTGGAGAACCTGGAAAAAGACTTCATACGGCAAGAAGTAGAAATGACCAAGTGGCTACTGATTTTAGACTATATGTACAAGATAAAACTGAAAGTATAAAAGCTCAACTAAAAGAACTTATTGAAGTTTTTGTTGAAGTTGCAAATAAACATACAACAACTTTAATCCCTGGTATGACACACTTACAACATGCTCAACCTTTAAATTTTGGATATCATCTATTAGCATATGCAAATATGTTTAAAAGAGATTTTGAAAGATTTGAAAGCTCTTATAAAAGAAACAATTTTTCACCATTAGGAAGTGCTGCCTTAGCTGGAACACCTCACAATATTGACAGATTCTTAAGTAGTGAAATACTTGGCTTTGATGCTCCAACACCACATGCAATGGATACTGTTAGTGATAGAGATTTTGCTTTAGAGATTTTATTTAATATTTCAACTTGTATGATGCATGTTAGTAGAATATCTGAGGAGTTAGTTACTTGGTCTTCTTATGAGTTCCAATTTGTAAGAATGAGTGATGAATATGCAACAACAAGTTCAATTATGCCACAAAAAAAGAATCCTGATGTACCAGAACTATTAAGAGGTAAAACAGGTAGAGTTTATGGAAATTTAATCTCTCTTCTTACAGTTATGAAAGGTTTACCACTAGCTTATAATAAAGATACACAAGAAGATAAAGAGGGTGTTTTTGATTCAGTTAAAACTGTAGAAATATCTATAAAAATTTTAACAGAAGTTATTAGAACAATGATTGTAAATGTTGATAAAATGGAAGCTGCTTGTAAAATTGGACATTTAAGTGCAACAGATTTAGCAGATTTTTTAGTTCAAAAACAAAATATGCCATTTAGAACAGCTTATTATATTACAAAAGATGTAGTTGCAACTGCAAACTCTTTAAATAAAGATATAAGTGAATTAACTTTAGATGAAATTAGAAGTGCAAATGAAGAGTTGAAAAATATTGATGAAGAGATACTTATGTATCTTGATTTAAGAAACTCAATGAATGCAAGAATATCATTTGGTGGTACATCAACTATTCAAACAGTAGAACAAATAAAAGTATTTGAGGAATGGTTAAAAAAAGTGTAAATATTAGATGAGTTAACTCATCTAATATTATTGAAGTAGGTGTTGTTTTACAGCTTGATAAAGAGCTTGGATATCAGTTTTACCAATAAAGTCTTCAACTCCAATTGATATCATTTTATTTTTTACTGCATCAGTTGTCATAGAAGAGTTAACAACAATTGGAATATGACTATATTCATCATTTGTTTTAATAAATGTTGCAACTTGGAATCCATCTGCTTCTGGCATCTCAATATCTGTTATAATTAGTCCAATATCTTGTGGATCTAATTCTTGAACTCTGTTAAGTAGTTGTGCACCATTAATATAGATTTCATAGTGAGCTTTTGCTTTTTTGAAAAATTTAGTTAAAACTTCCCTTGCAACATTTGAATCTTCAGCTGCTAAAATTACTTTTGAAGTGTTAAATGCAGACTCAACATATTTATTTAATACATCTTCTCCATCATCAACCCAACCTAAATCTTTTAACATTTGCTCAGCATTAAATACTGTACAAAGTTCATCTTTATTATGAACCTTAACATATGTTGTATATGTGATTTTTGAATTAGTTTCTTCTGAATGTCTTAATTCATCTGTAGTTTTTTCTACAATATCAAGCATGTCTTTAATTAAAAAACCAACTTTTTTATGATTAAACTCACAGTATATAATTAGCTTGTAATCTTTTACATCAAGTTTTTTATGCCCTAACCATGCATCTAGGTTAACTAGTGTAACAGGTTCACCTCTAATCGTCGCTATTCCAGCAATAACATCTGTATTAGTTGGAGTATCATTGATAGTTACTTCTTCTGTAATTATAAATGCTTTTACTTTTGCAATATTAATTGCATAAATATTATTGTGACCAGTGTAAAATACAGCTAATTGCTGAACGTTTCTTAAATGACCTTGAGTCATTTGTTCAACACTATTGATACCACTCATGAAAACCCTTTATATGCTTTATTGCTAAATTATATTGCTTTTTTTCTTATACTTAACTTTAAAAAATTATTTTACTTTTTACTGTTTAATATCTTTTTTACTGCAAGTGAAGCCATCATAAATCCAAATGAACCTGTAACTGCTTCAAAACTTCCCTTTTCTAGACAGTTTGGATTCTCACTTGAGAAAACAACTTTAAATTTTTTCTTAAAACCTCTTTGTTTTAATTCATATCTTATTTTCCTAATAAATGGATCATTATAAGTTTCCCAAATTGATTTATACTCTATTTTACTAGGGTCTAGTCTTTTTGCACTACCACTTGTTGTAATCACTTTAGTGTAATATTTTTGTATAAGGTGAACTTTAGGTTTAATGTCATCTATAGCATCTAAAATTAAATCGTATTGTGAAAAATCAAAATTATCAATCCATTCAGGAGTGATTTTTTCATTTATAGCTGTAACCTCTGGATATTTTTCTTTTAAAGAATCAACTTTTACTTTTCCAATATTTCCATGGCTTCCTAGTTGTCTATTCATATTTGATTCTTCATAGGTATCAAAATCAACAATTGTAATATTTGTAATTCCTGTATTATATAAGGAATCTAAAGCAAAACTTCCAACTCCTCCAACTCCTAGAAGAATAAGTTTTGTATTTTGAAATTTTTTGAAGTTTTCTTCTCCAAAAAGTTTTAAGGTACGGTCATATCTTTGCATATCTACTCTTTTATAAAAATTTCGGTATTATATCAAATTAAATCAAAACATAAATTTATAAATAGGAGGCTTCATGGATAAAGAGCCAATGACACGAGTAGGATATGAAAAAATTACAAATGAATTAGATTTTTTGAAAAGTAAAGAAAGACCTGAAACTGTAATTGCACTTGATGAAGCAAGACAACTTGGTGACTTAAAAGAGAATGCAGAATATCATGCTGCAAAAGATAAGTTAGCTTTAATTGATTCTCAGATTAGAGAATTAGGTTCAATTATTTCAAAAGCTGTGATTATAGATCCTGAAAGTTTACCTCATGATAAAGTAAGTTTTGGATCAACAGTTGAATTAGTTGATGTAGATACAGAAGAAGAGTTTACCTATGCAATTGTTGGTGGAGTTGAGTCAAATGCAGATAATGGAATGATATCTTTTAATTCCCCTTTAGCAAAACAATTATTAGGTAAAGAGGAGGGTGATGAAGTAACTGCAACATTACCTGGTGGTCAAAAAACTTTTGAAGTGTTAAGTGTATCTTATCAGGAGTTAAAATTATAATGAATGTAGCAATAATTGGAGCAAGTGGTTATACAGGTTTAGAGTTAATAAAAATATTAATTAATCATCCAAAATTTGATATTACTTATATAGCAAACTCTACAGGTGAACAAAATGTTCAAGAACTTCATCCTTGTTTAAAAGATGTAGTAAATGCAGAGGTTCAAAAAGCAGATGCAAAAGAGGTTAGCAAAGTTGCCGATTTAGCATTTTTAGCACTACCTCACAAAACTTCAATGTCTTTTGCTAAAGAGCTTTTAGAGTTAGGTGTAAAAGTTGTTGATTTAAGTGCAGATTATAGACTTGAACTTGAAACTTATGAAAAACATTATTGTCCACATGAAGATAAAGAGCATATAAAAGATTCAGTATATGGATTACCTGAATATTATAAAGATGAGTTAAAAGGTGCAAGTTTAGTAGCAAATCCTGGATGTTTTCCAACAGCAGCACTATTAGCACTTTTACCTTTTATAGATTATATTGATACAAATGCACAAATTTTTATTGATGCAAAAACAGGTATGAGTGGAGCAGGTAAAGGTTTAAAAGAGGTTACTCATTTTGGACATTTAAATGAAAACTGTCATGCTTATAATCCTTTTAAACACAGACATATGCCAGAGATTGAAGAGAAGGTAAAACTTCTTAAAAATGTAGATTGTCAAATCAATTTTGTTCCTCATCTTTTACCAATTACAAGAGGTATGTTAGTTTCTGTATTTGCTACTCTTAAAGATGATGTTGATGTTGAAAAAATATTAGAAGATAGTTATAAAAATTCAAAATTTGTAAGAGTTAGAAAAGAAGTAGTAGATTTAAAATCAACTGCAGGAACAAATTTTTGTGATATTTTTGTAGCAAAAAATGGTAAAGCATTGTTTGTTAATTCTTCAATTGACAATTTATTAAGAGGTGCTTCTTCTCAAGCAGTTGTAAATGCAAATTTAATGTGTGGATTTGAAGAAGATGAAGGGATTCCTAAAATAGCCTATGTACCTTAATATAAAAGATGATGCTATTTTTGTAGCAGATGCTCATTATAATGAAAAAAAGACACAATTATTAACTTTTTTAAAAAAGTTAGATTCCGGAGAGATCCGCACATCTCAACTTTTTTTAATGGGTGATATGTTTGATTTTATTTCAGGTGAAAGTGAGTATTTTGTAAATAGAAATAATGATTTAATTGAATTAATAAACAAACTTTCAAAAATAATTGAAATAGTTTACTTAGAGGGAAATCATGATTATAATATGAATATGCTTTTTCCTCAAGTATTAGTAATAAAACGAGAAAATCAACCAATAGTTGCCGAATATAAAGAAAAAACTGTTGAGATAGCACATGGAGATATTTTTACCCCATGGCATTATAATTTGTATTGTAAAATTATAAGAAATCATTCTTTATTGGTTTTTTTAAATATGCTTGATTTTAACTATTTTATTTCAAAAAAAATATATTACACACTTATTAAGAAAGAGATTTGTTTTAAAATGAAAAATTTTGATGAGTTTGCAAAAAGAAGATTATTAAATTATAAAAGTGATATTGTAATTGAAGGACATTTTCATCAAGGGAAAACCTTTGAGGATAAGCAATTATATGTAAATGTTCCATCGTTATGTTGTGAAGATAGTTATTTTAGACTAAATAAAGTTTTTACAAGGGAAAATTTATGATAAATATAAATTTAATTTATTTGGGAATTATTTTTTTAGTAATATTTATTGTTTTATTGATTGTTTTACTTATAGTATTTACAGGGAAAAATCAAAAAACTAGTAGTAACAAAACAACTAGAAACTATCATGTATCTATGCCAACTACTTATACTTTAGATTTGCCTAAAATAATAGAAGGTATGTCAAAAAACCAATTAAGAGATATCTCTAAAAAAATATTTGAATCATATAAATCTTTTGATTATAAAAATCAAGCAAGTTCTAGGTTATCAGAAAAAGAGTGGCATTCATGGCAAGTTTCAATACTATTAATGACTTTTAAAAGATTAGAAGAATTGGTTATTTATAACCAAGAAGATATTTTTCCTGATATTATTATAAATTCAAGTGAAAATGATATAAAAAGTCTTATGAGAGATATAATAAGAAAATATGAACAATATGTAGATTTTAACCAATCTAAAGATGCTTTATGTAAAGACTATATTTGGTCAAATAGAGATGTATCTGTTATATTTTATTTTTTAGCAAATTATAAAAACTATTCAAAATAGACAATATTATTGTTTTGTAACTTATTTTAGTTATCCTACGATTTTAATTTGGAGTAATAATGAAAATAGAAAAACTATATGATAAAGAGATTGAAGATATTTTAAATTATAAAGATTTTTTAGATATCTTAAAAACTAATCCTAGTGAAGAGTTTTTAAAGGATTTACATGCAAAATATGAATATCGTTCGCAAGAAGAGGCTTTAAGAACACTTCAGGTAGAACTTATAAAACTTCAAGACCATTTAGAAAAATACAATGAAAAAATGATAATCTTGATTGAGGGTAGAGATGCTTCAGGAAAAGGTGGAGCAATAAGAAGAATAACAAGATATATGAATGAAAAACACTATAGAGTAGTTGCTTTAGGTAGACCATCTGATGTGGAAAAAAATCAATGGTATTTTCAAAGATATATTCAACACTTTCCAAAAGGTGGAGAGATAGTACTTTTTGATAGGTCTTGGTACAATAGATCAATGGTTGAACCTGTTTTTGGTTTTTGTACAGAAGATCAATATGAAACTTTTATGAAAACTGTTCCAAGATTTGAAGAAGATTTAATAGATCATGGAATTCATTTTTTAAAGATATACTTTTCTGTATCAAAAGAGGAACAATCAAAAAGATTTGAAGAGAGAGAAGAAAATCCTCTAAAGCATTGGAAGTTAAGTGAAATTGATTTACAAATGCAAGAAAGATGGGATGAATTTACTCGTAAAAAATATAGAATGTTAAAAGAAACAAACACTAAAAAATCTCCATGGACTATTATTAGAAGTGATGATAAGTTTATTGCAAGAGTAAATGCTATTAAAACAATTTTAAATAAAGTTGATTATGAAGGAAGGGATTCTAGAATTGATTTTAAAGTTGATCCTAAAATTGTTATTTCTGCTGAAAAAGAATTAGAAATTATGGCTCAAACTGCAAAAACTAGAGAAGGAAGTAACTAGTACATACCTAAACAGTATAAAATAAATTTTTTTATACTATAATGCATAATTATTTTTAGGAAATAGTTATGCATAAACTTTTATTAATCTTTATTTTATCTACTTTAGTATGGGCAAATAATATATTTACAAAAGAAGAAAATGATTGGATTAAAAGTAATCCATCAGTTAAAATCTCTATGTTAAATAATTTTCAACCCTTTTCATATATCTCAAATAATCAACATAAAGGTTTTAGTGTAGATTTAATAAATCAAATCTCAAAAGTTAGTGGTTTGAAATTTGAAATAAAAACATCTTCATGGTCTAAAGCATTAGATGATTTTAAGAATGGAAAAACTGATATTATTTCAGATATATCATATACAGATGAGCGTTCAGAGTATGCGCTTTTTACTGAACCTTATTATGAAATACCCACTTTTGTTTTTGGTTTAAAAAATGATAGTACTTATAAAAACAATAAGTCATTAATAGGTAAAAAAGTAGGTGTATCAAGAAGTATATTTTATAAAAATGATTTAATAAATATGGGTTTAGATGTAATTGAATTTGATTCAAGTAATGAAAAAGCAAAAGCAATAGTAACAGGAAAAATCGATTATTTCTTAGCATCTTATACTTCGGGAATAAAAGCAATTAATTCTCAGTCATTAATCACTCTTAAAGCTATTGATGAGTTTAAAAGTATAAAAAAAGAGGATTTAAGATTTGGTGTAAGTAAAGATAAACTTTTTTTAAAATCTATATTACAAAAATCTTTAAATTCTTTAGAATCAAATTTTTTATTTACTCTTGCAAATACTTGGGTAGCAAAAATAGAAGAAAATGCTTATAATCAAATAAATTTTACACAAGAAGAATTAGATTTCATAAATAAACATCCTAAGATAAAAATTGGTTCAATTGATACTTATATACCTTTTAGTTTTGTTTATAATGAAAAAAAAGTTGGCTTTACTCAAGAATTGCTAGATATTATTTCAAAAAAATCAGGTTTAACTTTTGAAAAAGTTGGAGGGACTTGGCCTGAAGTTTTTGGAAAATTCAAAAATAACCAAATAGATGTAATAAGTGAATTGTCTTATAGAAAAGAAAGAGTATCTTATACTTTATATACAAAGCCCTATTATGAAATACCAATTAGTGTTTTTGCAAATAGTGATTTTGGTTCTTATACTGGATTAAAATCCCTTGAAAATAAAAAAGTTGGTATAGTAAAAAACTCTTATTTAATTGATGTTTTAAATCAAGATAAAGATATAAAAATAGTAGAATTCGATACAAATAATGATAAGTTTTATGCCTTAAGAGATAAAAAAGTTGATGCAGTAATTAGTGGTGCTATTAGTATTCATAGATTAGAAAGATTACTTATAAAAGGTATAAAACCAATAGGCCTTTTTGTACATGATGAAGCAAAAAATGAAGATTTAAGATTTGGTATAAGAAAAGAAAAACCTATTTTAGCCTCTATTATGAGAAAAACTTTAGATTCAATACCTTTTTCTACAATAACTCAATTAAAACAAAAATGGATTTTGGACAATTATCATGATAATTTAGATGATGACAAAAAAATTGTTTTTAATGAAAAAGAAAAAGAATTTATTAAAAATAATCCTGAATTAACTTATAGTGAAATAAATTGGAAACCTTTATCTATAATTGAAAATAATACTATGAATGGGATTATGGGAGAGTATTTAAATATTATTTCACAAAGAACTGGAATAAAGTTTAAATATATCCCTTCTAATAATTGGTTAGAAGTTTTAGATAAATTCAAAGAAAAAAAGATTGATATTGTACCAGGTATTGGGAGTAGTCCACAAGAAACAAAATTAGGATTTACAAGTCATACATATAGCAGTTATCCTATGGTAGTTGTAACTACAGAAAAATTTAATTATATTCAAAATCTAAATGAATTATCTGGTAAAACAGTTGCTGTTCCAAAAGGGTATACTAGTTATAACTTTTTAATAGAAAATTATCCTAAATTAAATATTCGAACTACATCTGATATAAAAGAAGCATTAATTATGGTAGAAAGTGGTGAAGCAGATGCTTTTATAGGTCATATTGCCACATCTTTGTACAATATGAGTGAACTACATTTAAGAAATTTAAAAATCAGTGGTATTACAAATTTTACTTTTCAACATAAATATTTAATACAAAAAGATTCTCCTGTTTTAATCTCTATTATCAACAAAGTTTTAGATTCGATTACAGAGATTGAAAAAAAAGAGATTCACTCAAAATGGATTCAACCTTTAGTTGTAAAAGAAACAGTAGATTATTCACTTATTTATAAATTATTAATTGCTTTTTTAATTGTCCTAGGGATAATTTTATATTTTTTAAATAAACTTAAAAAACAGAAAAAAGAGTTTGAAACTATTTTTAAAATATCAAAAGATGGGATAGCAATTACCGATTTAAAAACAAATTTTTTAGAGTGTAATGAAGCTTATCTAAAAATGTTGGGATACACAAAAAACGAGCTAATAAATAAATCATCTATCAGTTTAACAGCACCTGAATATATAGAAAAAACTGAAAATGCTTTAGATATAGCTATAAAAGAGGGATATATTAAAAACTTTGAAAAAGTAACTATAGGCAAAAATGGAAGAAGAGTAAGGGTAAATATTACAATATCTGTTTTACCTGATAAAAAAAGATTATTATTTATTACAAAAGATGTTACTTCTCTTAAGCTTTTTGAAAATAATTTAAAACTTGCTTCAATGGGAGAAATGATTGGCAATATTGCTCATCAATGGAGACAACCTTTAAGTGTTATTACAACAAGTGCAAGTGGTTTAAGACTTAAGAGTGAATATGGGGAAAATATAAAAGATGAAGAGATTCAAGAGTTTTCAGAAAAAATTATTGAACAAGCAAGATATTTATCAGAAACAATAGATGATTTTAAAAATTTTATTAAAGGTACTACCGAGTTTAGAATAATAGATATTAAAGATATAATTCAATCTTCATTAAGCCTAACTTTTGCTGCAACAAATGATAACTATATTAAAGTTATTAAGAAAACTGATGAATCAATAAAAATAGATGGTAATAGAAATGAACTAGAACAAGTATTAATTAATATAATAAATAATTCAAAAGACGCGCTGGTTGAAAATGTAAAAGATACAGAAAGATATATTTTTATTGAAACAAAGAAAATAAATAATAAAACACTAGAACTAAAAGTTTATGATAATGGTGGTGGAATCTTAGAAAAAAATCTAGATAGAATATTTGAACCATATTTCACTACAAAACATAAATCAATTGGTACTGGTTTAGGTTTATCAATAGTTGATAAAATTATTAGAGAAAGACATAAACAGATGATTACTGTATATAACGAAGAGTTTAAATATGAAGGAAAATCTTATAAAGGTGCCTGTTTTAGTATTATATTTAAGTCAGATGTTATTTAGCTTTATAAAATATTTCAATTTGTAATATAAAACAACACATAATAAAATCTTGGATATAATCCCAAAATGAGTAAATTTAAAGTAAACAGTGAATATCAACCATCAGGTGATCAGCCAAATGCAATAAAGCAGATTAGTGATTCTATTATAAAAGGGAATCAATATACAACACTAGAGGGGGTTACTGGTTCAGGTAAAACCTACACAATGGCAAAAGTGATAGAAAAAACACAAATGCCAACTCTTATTATGACACATAATAAAACCCTTGCAGCTCAACTTTATAGTGAATTCAAGCAATTTTTTCCAAACAATCATGTTGAGTATTTTATTTCATACTATGATTACTATCAACCTGAAGCATATATACCTAGAACAGATCTTTTTATAGAAAAAGATTCTTCTATTAATGCAGAACTTGAAAGATTAAGACTTAGTGCAACTGCTTCATTACTTAGTTTTGATGATGTAATTGTAATTGCTTCTGTTTCTGCAAACTATGGTTTAGGGAATCCAGAAGAATACAAAGCAATGGTTCAAAGAATAGAAGTTGGTTTTGAGTATTCTCAAAAACAGTTTCTATTAAAACTTGTAGAGATGGGTTACAAAAGAAACGATAGCTTTTTTGATAGAGCAGACTTTAGAGTAAATGGGGATGTTATAGATATTTTTCCTGCTTATTATGAAGATGAATATATCCGTGTTGAGTTTTTTGGTGATGAGGTTGAATCTATTACTAAACATGAATACTTAACAAATGAAAAAACTAAAGAGTTAGATGAAGCAATAATCTATTCTGTTAATCCTTTTGTTGTTACAAGTGAAAACTTAGGACGAGCAGTTAAAGAGATAGAAGAAGAGCTTGATGATAGACTAGAATACTTCCAACAAGAAGACAAGTTGGTTGAGTATCAAAGACTAAAACAAAGAGTTGAGTTTGATTTAGAGATGATTGAGGGAACTGGTATGTGTAAGGGTATTGAAAATTATGCTAGACACTTAACTGGTTTAAAACCTGGACAAACTCCTTATTCTCTTATAAACTATTTTGACCAAATAGGAAAAGATTTTCTTCTAATAGTAGATGAATCACATGTTTCTTTACCACAATTTAGAGGGATGTATGCAGCCGATAGAAGTAGAAAAGAGGTTTTGGTTGATTATGGATTTAGACTTCCAAGTGCACTTGACAATAGACCTTTAAAGTTTGATGAATTTATAAAAAAAGCACCAAGATATCTTTTTGTGAGTGCAACTCCTGCTGATTTAGAGTTAGAAAAAAGTGATGTTGTAGCTAAACAGATTATTAGACCAACAGGACTTCTTGATCCATTGATTGATATTATAGATAGTGAATATCAAGTTGAAAAACTTCATGATGAGATTAAAAAAGTTATTGAAAAAAATGAAAGAGTTTTAGTAACAGTTTTAACAAAAAAGATGGCAGAAGAGTTAACTTCTTATTATTCTGATTTAGGAATAAAAGTAAAATATATGCATAGTGATATTGATGCTATTGAGAGAAACCAAATCATTAGAGAGCTTAGACTTGGTGAGTTTGATGTATTGGTTGGAATTAACCTTTTAAGAGAAGGGTTGGATATCCCTGAAACTTCCCTTGTAGCTATTTTAGATGCAGATAAAGAAGGTTTCTTAAGAAGTAGAACTTCACTAGTTCAAACAATGGGAAGAGCAGCAAGAAATGAAAATGGTAGAGTAATCTTATTTGCTAAAAGAATTACCGATTCTATGCAATATGCGATTGATTTAACTAAAAAAAGAAGAGAGATTCAAGAAGCATATAATAAAGAGCATGGAATAACTCCAAAAACTACAAAAAGAGCTTTAGATGAAAATCTAAAAATGGAAGAGTATGATGATACTGCTTGGAAAAGAGAAAAGATGAATAAAATTCCAGCAGCAGAAAGAAAGAAAATTTTAGTTGAATTAAATAAACAGATGACAAAAGCTGCAAAAGATTTAAATTTTGAAGAAGCAATTAGATTAAGAGATCAAATAGAAAAAATAAAAAAATCATAGAAGGTATTTAATGAATATAGGAATTTATATATATGATGACGCAGAAGTTTTAGACTTTTCTGGGCCATATGAAGTTTTTTCTGTAGCAAATAGATTTTTAGATGAAGAGAAAAAGCATAAGCTATTTTTTATAAATGAAGAGGGAAAAACTATAACAGCAAGAGGTAGTTTTAAGGTCTTAAGTGATTATACAATTTCAAACAGTCCAAATATTGATGTTTTAATTGTAGTTGGTGGAATACATACAGCTCAATTAGAAAAAGAAAATGTAATAAAGTGGATAAAAGAGGTTTCTAAAAAAGCGCAAATCACTGCTTCAGTTTGTACAGGGGCTTTTTTACTGGCAAAAGCAGGTGTGATAAAAGAGCATACAGTAACAACTCACTGGGAAGATATTCCTGACTTACAAAAAGATTTTCCACTTTTAAATGTAGTTAATGATGTTAGATGGGTGGATGAGGGAGATATTATAACTTCAGCTGGAATCTCAGCAGGTATTGATATGAGTTTATATCTTATATCTAAAATTTACAATGAAGAATTAGCTTTCAAAGTAGCTAAGCAAATGCAGTTTGACTGGACTAAAAACGATTAAAAGGAAAATAGGTTGCCAAGGTTAAAAAAAGCTACAAAAGAAGATATACAAATCATAAAAGAAGCATTTCAAGAGAAGTTTTCGGATGCAGTAACAGAGTTAAATTATAAAAATGATTATGAGTTATTAATTGCTATTATCCTTTCTGCTCAATGTACAGATAAAAGAGTAAATATAATCACACCAGCACTTTTTGAAAAATATCCAAGTGTATTTGATTTAGCGGAAGCTAATTTAGAAGAGGTAAAAGATTTACTAAAAAGCTGTTCTTTTTTTAATAATAAATCTAAAAATATTATAAAAATGGCACAAAGTGTAATTGCAAATTATGGTGGAGATATTCCACATAATCAAAAAGAGTTAATCAAATTAGCTGGAGTTGGAAATAAAACTGCAAATGTGTTTATGATAGAGTTTGAGGGTGCAAACCTAATGGCAGTTGATACACATGTTTTTAGAGTTTCTCATAGACTTGGTTTATCTTATGAAAAAACAGTTGAAAAAACTGAAGCTGATTTAGTAAAAAAATTAAAAGATGATTTACATATTTTTCATCAAGCGATGGTATTATTTGGAAGATATACCTGTAAAGCAGTAAGTCCTGATTGTGATAATTGTCTTTTCCCCCATGTTTGTAAAACAAAAAAATCATTTAAACCTCAATAAATAAAAAATAAAAAAAATTATGAAATATCCTTTTTTTATGTTATTATGTAAATAATAGATTTAAAAGGAGGGTGTTATGAGAGAAAGAATCAAAGTAAAAACTATCACTTTAGCTCAATATTTTAGGGAAGATAAAATAAACATTTCTCATATTGAGAAACCATATGGTGAGTTTAGTGACCCGGTTGTAAGAATCGATAGATTTGAAAATGGTAAAACTACAGGCTTAGTTGAAATCCCTTATGAAAATCTTGAAGAAGTTATTGAAGCATTACATAAAGCAGAAGATATGTGTGATTCAATACCTCATAATGATGTTCATGGTGAATTAAAATCTAATGTGGGTGGTGGAGCTTAGATAGATGTCTTTAAGGCATCTATCTATAAGTTAGTTATTTAATAAATATTCTTCAACAAATAGTTTTTTTATTTTTTGATTAAGACCATTTGCATTGAACATTATTAGTTCTCTGTAATATCTTTGTAAAGTTTTCTCTTTTAAAATTGATTTTCCCCCATCAATAATCATAGAAAGAGTAATGATGTTTTGAAGAAGATTAAAGAGTTTTATTCTTATCTTATCTAACTCTTCTCCATCATTAGAGTTTAAAAGATCTTTTTTGATTTTTTTTAGTTTCTTTTTTGAAATATTTTTAAATTTCTCATCATTTATATAGTCTAATGCCCCTAAGCCCAAACCATATAAAGCATAATGAACAGTTTTAGATAAAGATTTATTTTTAGTATAATTTCCAATTGGATTAGTAGAAACTATATCTTCATCTTTTACAAAAAAGTTTTCAAGTCTTATATTTACTGTATTTAAAGCTTGACCAACAAAAGTTTCTGGGGTGTCAACTATAGTAAAACCTTTGATTTCTTTAAATTCAGTTAGAACTTCCATCTCAGAATCTTTATGATGAAAGCCTATTAAAAGATGATCAAAAATTTTATAGCCACTTGCCCAAGTTAGTACACCATTTAATTTATAGCCACCTTTGCATTTTTTAGCTGTAACAAAACTTCCTTTCATCCTTAAATGGTTTATTGCAATTCCACATTTTTTATCGAAATAATACTCTCTTTTAGGGAAATTATTTTTAGACATAATTGCATTTGCAGCTAAGATTTGTATTGCTAAAAAAGTTAATGAAGCTGAATGTTTAGTAAGTTTACTAAACAGTTTTAGTTTTAGTTTATCTTGTAGTTCTTTATCATAATTATAAAGTTTAAAACAGTTGTTATTATAAGCTATGTCAAAACATTTTTTTAAGTTTTTTACACTTTCATCAACTTTTTCTAAAGGTTGATTTTGTAACTCTTTAGAAACTAAATTTAAATTTTTTATATATTTTTTATAAGTATCAGGCATTTTAATTTTTTTGACACTCCTCTTTTATATCATTGAAATTTTCAAATATATATTCATCTTGAATCTTTTTAACTTTTACATTATCCATTTTACAAAAATATTCTTCTTTATCTTTGTAAATAATATAATCAAAGTTATAAACAAAATTTGTTTTTGATGTTACTGTTTTATTATTAACTCTTTCATATGTGAATTTTGAAATTTTAATATTTTTTTCATTTTCATATTTTTGTTTAAATAATAATGGCACTTTTTCTTGTTGGTTTCTTGATATAAGTACAAAAACTAAACTTGATACTACAATTACTGCAACAAGTATCATGATCTCTTTCGTACCAAATTTATTATTTATTTTATAAATAGCAAAAGCTAAAACTGCTAGAAGTACTATTATTAAAACTATTACTTGCATTATGAACCTTTTAATCTTTTTTTGAATTCGTTTGGTGATAAATATTTACTTGTTGATGTAGATTTTGGTAAAAATTCATCTTCTAAAACTTTTTTTTGAACTTTTTGTTTATATTTCTCTTTTGATAAGTATCTATCTTTTTCATTATTTTTACTTTCAACATTTATATTTTTTATTAGTCCTGATTTTAGATTTTTTAAAATAGTCATTACTGTTGTAAGATTTTTGTCATCAACATCTATATTTATTTTTGCCATTAAATTCCTTTTTTGTAGTATATCATAAAAAGCAAAAAGTATTTTTACAAGCTTTTTCTTAAGCTTAGCTAAAAATTAACACTTAATTAACTTGTTATAAATAAAATATAAAAAATTATTTATAAGGATGAAGATGAAGAAAGTTATAGGTTTGTCGTTTATCTGTGCTTCAGTACTTATTGCACAAGATAGTGTAGATATTGGAACTATATCAGTAGAAGAAAAAGTTAATACAAAAATTGTTAAAAATGTTAGTTCAGAGCAAATAAAATCAGCAGATTTAGCTGAAGCCTTGAGTAAAAATGTACCATCTGTAAGTTTAGTTAGAAGAAGTGGTATTGCAAATGATATTATCTTAAGGGGAGCAAAAAAAGATAATATTAATGTTTTAATAGATGATAGTAAGATTTACGGAGCTTGTCCTAATAGAATGGATCCAACTACCTCTCATATCTTAACAAATAATATTGATAGTATAGAGATTATAGAGGGTCCTTTTGATGTGGAAAACTTTGGTACTTTAAGTGGACTTGTAAAAGTTAAAACTAAAGAGCCAACTGAAAAACTAAGTGGAGATATAAATTTAAATATTGGAAGTTTTGGTTATAGAAAAACTTCATTTAATGTAAGTGGTGGAAATGAATATATAAAATTTTTATTATCAGCTTCAAAAGAGAAATCTGATTCTTATGAAGATGGAGATGGTAATAACTTTTATGAACAACAAGTGTATCATGGTATACCAACTGCAAATAGATATTCTAGTTCAGATTTAGAAGCTTATGATAAGAAAACTCTTCTTGCTAAAACAATTATAAATCTTGATGACAGTTCAGAATTAACTTTGTCATATACAGCAAATAGAAGTGATAATATTTTATACCCAAATACACCAATGGATGCTGATTATGATGATTCAAATATTTATACAGTTGAATATACAAAAAGAGATTTAGGAGAGTTTTCTAAAGAGTTGAATCTTGAATATTACTATTCTGATGTTGACCATCCTATGAGTACTACACTTAGAAATAATGGTGCTATGATGATGACAAATCATATGAAATCTTCAATTTGGGGAACTAAACTAAAAAATAGTTTTGATTTATTTGATGGAACTTTATTAACTGGTTTAGATATGAGTGAAAGAAACTGGAAGGGTAAATACTATAATAAAATGAACTCTTATATTAGAGATTCTATTTCTAGTACAGATACAAAAAACAAAGCAGCTTTTTTAAAGTATGAAAAATCATTTGGAAAATTAGATATAGATATAGGTACAAGATATGATAGAACATCTATAGATACTGAAAATACAACAATGCAAGATAAAGATTATAATGCTTTAAATGGGCATATCTTTGCAGTATATAATTTAGATGAAGATACAAAACTTTTTGCTGGAGTTGGGAAATCTGAAAGGGTACCTGATGCAAGAGAATTGTATATAGTAAGTTCAACAGGAATGGTTCAAGGTAATGATAACTTAGAATCTGTAAAAAACAGAGAAATAGATTTAGGTTTTGAAAAAACTATTGGTGATTTTAATATTAAAACAAAAGTTTTTTATTCTAATTTGGATGATTATATTTATAATATAAATGGAACAACATTTCAAAATATTGATGCAAAAATATATGGTATGGAAGTTTCAGGATATTATCTATTTTCAGAAAATCTAATCTTTGATTATGGAGTATCATATTTAAGAGGTAAAAAAGATGAAGCTATTTTAGGTCAAACTGATAGAGATTTAGCTGAAATACCACCTCTAAAAGGAACTTTATCATTAACTTATGATTTTGGAGTAAGCCAGTTAACTACTCAAATGATTGCCTCAAAAGGTTGGAGTAATTATGATATAGATAATGGAGAACAAGATTTAGGAGCTTATACAGTATTTAATGCAAAGTATAATCATAAAATTAGTAAGAATTTTGATATTACATTAGGTGTTGATAATATATTTGATAAAACATATGCTTCAACAAATACATATAATGATATTAGATATATAGGAGCTGGCAATACTGAGTTATTAAATGACCCAGGAAGATATGCCTATGTAAATTTAAAATTTAGTTTTTAAAAACTTAGATTAAAAGAGATTTTCTCTTTTAATCAAAATCCATCCTAACCTGAGTTTGTCCAGTTGTACAAAACTCTTCATCTATATTTTTAGCTAAAGCACTAAAATCTACACCCTCAATCTCTTTTAAAGATTTCATTATTTGTTTTTTACCATTTACTAATTCTTTTGATTTTATTCCATGTGAAATAGATAAACTAGCTTCAACAAAGGCTGAAAGTTTGTCACATTGTTTTAATGCTTTTCCATCAACTGGATTATATCTATCCATATTATATTTTGAAATATCATCTACAAATTCAACTTTACCATCTTTATAAATTCTATTTGCAAATTCATCTTTAAAATTATCAAACATACCTAAAATATAACAAAACTCTTCGTGGATAAAATCTGGTAGGTTTGGCAGTATCTCTTCATTTATCTTTTTATTTTCATATTCAGCTATGATATCTGATAAATCATCAACAGAGTATTTTACAGGAGTTATTATATCTCTTGTTAAAGCTTCTGGTAAATCATGAAATAGCGAAACAAAAAAGTTGTTTTCTATTCTTTTTTCACAAGCATTTACCTCTAAAGAGTAAAAGTAAGAAAAAATAGCTACAGTTAACATATGCCCTAAAACTGAAGTTTCAGGTATTCTTGGTGTTTGTGCCCATCTTTTTTGAAATCTAAGTCTTCCACTTAAATCAACTATTTTTGCAAGTTTTTTCTTTAAAGCAATTTTTCTAACACCTATTAATTCATAATAATCTTCTAGCTCATCTTCAACACTTTTTTTTACACTTTCAATATCAGAAAGAAAAGTAGAAGTTTGATAAACAATAGAAAACTCCCATCTAGTTGAGAGATATGAGGCAGCTTTTAGTATAAATCTCTCTTTTTTATAGATATTTGGATTGTTTAGGTATTCTTCAAACTTTTGTAAAAACAGTCCATTATCAATTGATGAAATAGATTTTTCAAGATTTGCAATAACCCAAGAGTTAATCTCTTTAGCCCTTTTTTGAAGGGCATTTCTAAATACATCAGGTCTTATATCTGTTACAACTACTCGTCTTAAAAACTCAAATATTCCAGCTTCTATTAGATGGTTATAATTTACATCTGGCTCAAATTTTGCTATAAAATAAGCTATTATAAATTTGTGTGCTTGTTTATCAAGTTCAACCAACTCAACCATTCGTGGATAGTCATTCCATCTTTGAATTGAAGCTGAGGAGAAAATATAATCTATAATTTTAGGATTTATCATTTTTGTCTTCTTTATCTTCTTTATTTGAATCATCAAAAAATATCATTTTTTTACCTAACATCATAAAAGCAGTTACTGTTCCAACTACTACATAAGCTACCCAAGGTTCATGCATGACGACTCTTTTTTTTGTTTTGATTATTCCATAACATTGATAAATAGGCCCTTATAAAATTTTTTTTAAATTTTTGATGCAAAATGAAAAATTAGGTGTATAATTCCGAAAAATATTAATTTAAGGAAAAAGAATTAAATGTCAACTTTGACAATAAGCAACTACACGTTAAAACACTTTGATTTAAAAGCAAAAGAGGTTATGGACAAATATTTAGAACTAATAAATGTAGATGTTAGTGATTATACATTTGCAGGAAATTATATTTGGCTTTCAACTGCTACAGGATTTTATGCGATTGTAAATGATACATTTTGTTTATTTATTTTAAACTCAGGTGAATTAACTATGCTTTTACCTCCAATAGGTAAGAAAGAAAAAACATATGATGCAATTTTACAATGTTTTGAGATAATGAATACTCATAACAGCAATAGAAATTACTCAAAAATTGAGTATGTGCATGAAGATATATTAGAAGGTTTTGTGGATTACTTGGAAGAGGGTACTTTAATATATGAGATGTTAAAAGATTTTATTATAGAGAAGAAGTTAGTTGATTATATTTACAAAGTTGATGATTTAATTGATTTAAAAGGTGATTCTTATAAATCAAAGAGAAATGAGATTAATAAATTTAAAAAAATATACCCAGAACATAAAATTGAAGTTTTAGATATAGATAAACATGGAAAAGCTGTTTTAGATTTATTTAACAAGTGGGTAAAAGATAGAACAACATATATGCCAAAAGAGGAAGTTGAAGTTTTCCTAGATGGTATCTATTTTGAAAGATTTGCTATAAAAAGACTTGTAAATGATTATAAAAATCTTGACATAATAGGTCTTGTTATCTATATTGATGGTGAGGTAAAAGGTTTTACTGTTGGTGAAAAAATTAATGCTAATACAGCAAGTGTTATTATAGAAAAAACAGATTTTGAAGTTTTAGGGTGTGCTCAATTTATTTTTAGAGAGTTTAGTAAAATTTTAAAAGATAAATATAGTGTTGAATATATAAATGTTGGTGATGATATGGGATTTGAAAACCTTAAAAAAGTTAAGATGTCATATAGACCAAATAAATTAGTACCAAAATATACAATATACCAAAAATGAAAATATCAAAAGCTTCTAAAAAAGATATAAAAAAACTTTTTGAGCTAGAAAATAAAGTTTTTAAAGGTGATATTATGATGATGAAACTAAGTAGTTTTTATTATCATGTGGAAAAAAACTTTTTATATAAAGTTGAAGTTGATAAACAAATTGTGGGATATATATTGTGGTTAAAAAGAAAAAGATTTTTTAGACTTTATTCTCTTGCAGTTTTAGAAGAATTTAGAAAATTGGGTCTGGCAACAAAACTGTTAGATTTTAGTTTAGAAAAACTAAAGAAAAAAGATTTGCAACTTGAAGTTAGAGTTTCAAATGAAAAAGCTATAAAACTTTATGAAAAATATGGATTTAAAAAAGTAAAGATTTTAGAGAAGTATTATGAAAATGAGGATGGGGTTTTAATGAGAATGGAAAGATAAACTTTCCTTTCTCTTAAACTCTGCAGCTTCCAAAAAGGTTATTGATTTTATCAACTCTACCTTCGTGTCTTCCACCTTCAAAAGAAGCATTATTCCATGCGTCAACAATAGCTTCAACCATACCATATCCAGAAACTCTTTCTCCCATACATAGTACATTTGCATCATTGTGCTCTCTTGCCATTTTTGCTGAATATTCGTTATGGCAAAGTGCTGCTCTGATTCCATCAAATTTATTTGCAGCCATAGACATACCTATACCTGAACCACAAATTAATATCCCTTTGCTTCCTTCATTTGCAAGTACTTCTTGACATACTTTTGCAGCGAAATCTGGATAATCAACTCTATCTTTTGTAAAAGGACCCATATCTATAACTTCATGTCCTCTTGCTTCAAATAGTTCTTTTACATATGCTTTAATATCAATACCTGCATGGTCTGCACCTATAAAATATTTCATTAATATATTCCCTCTTTATGATTTATTTCTAATTGTTTACCTTCCATATCTTTCTCTATTGAAGATGGTGTTCTAAAAACTCTGTCCCATCTAATCTCTTTATTTTCATCCCAAGAGAAATATATAAACCAAGGCTTTCCTACTATATATTTATATTTAACTGTTCCCCAAAATCTTGAATCATTTGAATGGTCTCTATTATCACCCATCATAAAGAATTCACCTTCAGGGATTTGTATTGGTAACATATCAAATAATTGATAAGGTTGTAAACCATCTCTTGTAACTGCTGGGTCGTTATGAATTCCTGGATGGTCTTTTCTATATGGATCTACAACAAACAGTTTGTCATTTAATTCTACAATTTGATAATCTTTATAATTCTCTTTTACATATTCATTACCTTCACTTGGGTGAAGTAAAAGATGTTTATCTTTTAAAGCGATTATATCTCCACCTGTTGCAACACATCTTTTTACATAATGGATTGAATCATTACCTGGATATCTAAATACTACGATGTCACCTCTTTGAGGTTTATCTCCCTCTATTAGGTGCCCATTATCATTAAAATCAGGTAGTACTTTTACTTCAAGCCAAGGAATTCTAGGAACAGGTATCCCATAAGAGAATTTTTTTACAAAAAGCATATCTCCAATTAGAAGTGAGTTTTTCATACTTCCACTAGGAATAACAAATGCTTGTGCAATAAAAAATATAATTGTAAGTACAATTACAACGGTTCCAGTCCAAGAACTAGACCATCTATAAATTTTTCCTAGCATATCACTACTTTCTTTTATCTCTAAGTTTTGCCGCTTTTACTGTATTTTTAAGTAGCATTCCAATAGTCATTGGTCCAACTCCTCCTGGAACTGGTGTTATAAATGAACATTTATCTTTACAAGCTTCAAAATCAACATCTCCAACAAGTTTCCCTGTATCAAGTCTATTAATTCCTACATCAATAATAATTACACCATCATTTATCATATCTTCTGTTACAAGATTTACCCGTCCAGCTGCAACGATAACTATATCTGCTCTTAAAGTATGAGCTTTTAAGTCTTTTGTTTTTGAGTTGCAAACTTCTACTGTAGCTTTTGCATTTATAAGTAATGATGCCATAGGTTTTCCAACAATATCAGAAGAACCAATTACACATACATTTTTACCAACTAAATCTATGTTGTATTCTTCAAACATTCTCATCACACCAAAAGGAGTTGCAGGTAAAAATGCATCAAGATTTGAAACCATTCTTCCTACATTGTATGGGTGGAAACCATCAACATCTTTTAAAGGATTAATTGCTTCTAAAACTGTAGTTGTATCAATATGTTTTGGAACTGGAAGTTGAACTAAAATACCATCAAGTTTTGGGTCGTTGTTCATTTGCTCAATTAATTCTAATAGCTCTTCTTGAGTAGTAGAGGAATCTCTTTTGTGAACTTCAGAATAGATTCCAGCTGTTTCACAAGCTTTATGTTTACTATTTACATAAGTTGCACTTGCAGCGTCATCCCCAACAAGAACAACTGCTAAACCTGGAGTTATGTTTTTTTCTTGTTTAAGTTCTTCTACTTCAACTCTTACTTCTTCTTTTATTTTATTAGATAAAGATTTACCATCTAGTAGTGTCATTGCTTTATAGCCTCATATATTTTTAATTTTAGGTTGATATAATATCTAAAAAATTTTTATACCACATTAAAATGAAAATCTAATTTGGTGGTATAGTATAAAGGTTGGAATTGAGATTTCTCATTTTTTCACTTTTTTTTGTGACTTCTTTGTTCTCTCAAGAGATAGATAATTCTTTTATTACAAAATTTGAATATGGTGCAATGTTATATGATAATCCAAGGGGAATAGGGTGTGTAAAATGTCATGCAAAAGGTGACAAACCCGTAATCATTGCAAAATATAAAGAAAAAGATAAAAAAGGAAAAAAATTAATAGAAAAATCTATTATAGCCCCAGCCATAAACAATGTAAGTTTTGAAGTTTTTATTGATAAAATGACAGCCGATAAAACAGAATCAAAAATTATGCCAACATATTTTTTAACAGATGAAGAGTTAAAATCTTTATATTACTACATAAAAAATATAAATAAGAAGTAACTTAAACAAAAATTAATATAAATTTAAATATAATCACGCTCTTATTTTAAAACAAAGGAAAGTTATGTTAGAGGGTATCGTAAGAGATAGTATGACAAAACAAGGAACTAAATCTTTAAGAAGAGATGGTTACTTAATTGCAAACATCTACGGAAAAGGTTTAGAAAATATTAATGCTGCATTCAAAACGAATGAATTCATTAAATTTTTAAGAAACAAAACAACAATCGCATTTGATGTAAAAGTTGGTGATAACACACTTAAAGTTGTAGTTCAAGAGTATCAAAAAGATCCTATCACTTCTGATTTATTACATGTTGATTTAATGGTAGCACAACCAGGTGTTGAAACTTCATATAAAGTTCCAGTAACTGTTGAAGGTACTCCAAAAGGTTTAAAAAACAAAGGTCTTTTCATTTTCCATAAGAAAAGAGTTCCAGTAAAATGTACAATTGAAAACTTACCAGAGTCTTTCAACTTACAAATTGCTGACCTTGACACAGGTGATTCAATCTTAATTAGAGATATGGAAATGCCAGAAGGTGTTAAATGTTTCTTAGACCCAAGAGTTCCAGTTGTGGGTGTAATTAAAGCTAAGTAATTAACTTAAAATGCATTTAATTGTTGGTCTTGGTAATATCGGTGAAAAATACGAATTAACAAGACACAATATAGGTTTTTTAGTCATCGATGAGATGACTAAAAGCTTAAATACTTCAAATATAAACAAATCAAACTTCAAAGCTGATGTTTTTAAATCAGGATACAATCTTTTCGTTAAACCAAAAACTTATATGAATCTTTCAGGTGATGCAGTTGTAGCTATAAAAGAGTATTATAAAATCGATATTGAAGATATAATTGTTATTCATGATGATTTAGATTTACCTTTTGGAACTGTAAAGTTTAAAATAGGTGGTGGTCATGGTGGTCATAATGGTTTAAAATCAATAGATTCACATATTGGAAAAGATTATATTAGAGTTAGAATTGGTATTGGAAAACCACTTAATAAAGAAGATGTGGCAAACTATGTCTTATCAAACTTTTCAAAAGAAGAATTAAATAAATTAGAAGGTATAATCTCTCATACTATTTCAGCAATTGATGCACTTAAAAGTGGTGAATCAATTAATGAAGTAAAATCTAAATTTACATTGAAATAAGAATGAGTATACTTACAAAATATATATTAAGAAAATATTTACTTTATTTTATAATTGTTTTAATATCACTTGAACTATTTTTCGTAGGAATGGATTTTTTACAAAATATAAAAAAACTACCTAGTTCTGCAAATTTACAGTTTTTATATTTAATTTATAATAGTTTTTTCACATTAACTTTAACACTTCCACTATCATTAGTTTTTGGTTGGATATTAACACTTGTTATTTTCATTAGAAATAATGAATTGGTTGCATTTACTTCATTGGGTGCAAAAAAGAATCAAATTTTCTCTCCTGTTATTTATATCTCTTTGTTTTTATTGGTATTACAACTTTTTATACAAATGACCCCTTTGGCATACTCTTATGAACAAAAGAAAAAGATTTTAGATGGTAATTATTTTACTAATACAAAATCAGATATATTTCTAAAATATAATGATAATTTTGTATTTTTCAAAAAGCTTTTACCTTTAGAAAAAAGAGCTGAAGGAATACATATTTATAAGGTTCAAAATGATGATATAGTAGAAACAATTATTGCAAAAAAAGCATACTTTCAAAATGATAAATGGTATGTAGTTGATGCAAAAATTGTTAAAAAGCCTAAATATATGAACTTTGAAAGCTCAAAACTTGAAGTTAGATATGAAAAATTTTTAAATACCTTAGATGGATTTAAACCAAAAATTCTTGATAATGTTTATGAAGAAAAAGCAAATTTTTCAATTCTTGATGCTATTTCTGCACTTGATTTATTGTCTAAGCAAGAGATTAATACAGATAGAATTAGAGCCGCTATTTATTATGATACTTTAGTACCATTTTTTATTTTACCTTTAATGTTTGTGATTTTTGTTTTTGTCTCATATAATAGAAGATTTTTTAACATGGGTACATTTACTTCTATGTCAATATTTGCTACACTTGTTATCTGGGGTGTGTTTTTTATGCTTCATAAGTTTTCAAATAGTGGTGTTATGAAACCAGAACTCTCATTGCTTTTACCTATGGTAATTTGGTTTATTGTTTCATATATAATTTATAGAAAAAAAAGTAGAGTGTTATAATGACTAAAATAAATGCTTATGGTATTGTATTATATAAAATAGAAAAAGATTCCATAAAAATATTATTATGTAAATCTGTTAAGAGTAGAGATAAATGGGGCTGTTTAAAAGGTATGCAAGTTTCAAATGAAACTCCTAAAGAGTGTGCTAAAAGAGAGTTCTATGAGGAATCATCAATTAAAGTAGAAACTTATCTTTTTGAAGAATATTTTGAACAAAAGAATGATGAAAAAAATGTAGGAGTTTGGTTAGTAAATACTGTAAAAATACCAAACCTTAGAAACTATTTTTTTGAAGATAAACTTTTAGATAATTATCTTTCTTGGGAAAATTCAAAAGTTAAATTTTTTGATTTAAAAGATCTTCCCTCTATAAAGAAAAAACAAAAACATCTATTAAAACAAATTAAGGATTTTTTGCAAAATAAGAATCAACACCATTAGCAATACCAACTGCTAATGCTTCTTGATATCTTTTATTAAAAAGTCTTTTCCCCTCTTTTTTATGTGTGATATAACCTATCTCAATTAGTACTGATGGCATTTGTGCTCCAACAAGTACCCAAAATGGTCCTTCTCTAACACCACTATCTACAACATCTTTATGTATCTTTCTTGCACTATAAAGCATATTTTTTTGTATATCAATTGAAAGTTTATGTGAAGCAGTTATTCTTGGTCTGTTTAATGATTCTAAAAAAGCTTTTTTAGAAGATCCACTCATTTTTCTTATATCTGATTTATTTTCAAGTGCAGCAACTCTTTTAGCTCTTGCACTTCTTGCTGGACTTAAGAAAAAAGTTTCAATACCTTGAAGTTTATCAACTTTTGATTTATGTGCTGCATTTGCATGAATAGAGATAAATATATCAGCTTTCTTCTTATTTGCTAGTACTGTTCTGTTTCTAACTTTGATAAATCTATCACTGTTTCTTGTAATATAAACTTTATATCCTCTTCTTTTTAAGGCATCTTCTAAGTATTTCATTACATCAAATACAGCATATTTTTCATACATCTTTTTTCCACGTCCAATTGCACCAGAATCTTTTCCACCATGACCAGCATCTAAAACAACTACTTTATTTAATCCTGGTTTGTATACTTTTGGAGATTTTGAAACTTTTACACTGTTTTTTATATTATTTTCTTTTACATCTAATACTTTTAATACAACTCTATTATTGTTTGTAAAATAGATAGTTTTTAAATTTTTATTATCTTCAAAAAGTATTCTAAGTGTATTTGGGTCTTCTTGTTTAATTACAATTTGATTAACACCATTTATAGATAGTTTTGTTGGATAAGCATCTTTGAAACTTCCTTTTATATCATAAATATCTTGATAGCCATTTTTAACTTTTTTTTCTTGAAATCTTACAAAGTCTTTATTAACTTTTGTTTTAAAATCAATAATAATCATATTATTTCTATCTTCAACAGATTTTATAGTATATTTAGAGTTATCTGATATTGTTCTAATTACTGGTTTAGTAATTTTTTTAGTTTGAGCTATTTTAATAGGTTCAATTTTTCTTACTTTAGCTACTGAACCATTATATTTTTTTAATTCTTTTTCATATTTTGATACATCTTTATTTAACTTTTTCCCTGTATAAATTAAAGTTTTAAGATTTTTGATTTCACTATCGCGATTATTATTTAAAACTGCTTTTAGATAGCCTATTCTTGCTTGGGAAAAATCTTCACTAAGACTAGCAAAAGCAGTTGTAGAGATTGAAAAAATTAAAATTATTAGAAGAAAAAAATTTTTAAAAATTTTATTCTCCTTTTGTAAGTTTTTCCATTAACTCATGAACTGAGATCACTTTATCTATTTTATATCCATTTGAACCAGTAAAGAAAAGTCCTGTGTCTCTATCTCCTTGATAAGCTGCTCCTAGTCTATCTGCAATACAATATCCAACTAGTTTAGCTTCTACTCCTCTATTACATGGAGCAACACAGTTAGAGATACAAACAACTTTTGGTGCAGTTCCATCTTCAATTGATTTTTGTAAGTTTGTTCTAACACCTCTTGCTGGTAATCCAACAGGAGATTTCATTAGTTTAATATCATCTTCTTTTGCATCTAGTAATATTTTTTTGAATTCAGCATCTGCATCACACTCAAATGTACCAATAAATCTTGTTGCCATTTGTACTCCAGAACATCCCATATCCATATATTTATCAATATCGGTTTTGTCCCAAATACCACCAGCAGCAATTATAGGAGGATTGTTCCAATTTTTTGCTTCTTCAATAACTTCTGGTACAATATTTTCTAATTGGTATTCTTCTTGAAAACATTGTTCATAAGTAAAACCTTGGTGTCCACCAGATTTTGGACCTTCAACAATTACTGCATCAGGAAGTTTGTTATATCTTTTCCATTTTTTACAAATAAGTTTTAAAGCTCTTGCACTTGAAACAATAGGAATTAAAGCTACATCTGGAAAATCTTTTGTAAATTCAGGCATGTTTGTAGGAAGTCCAGCACCTGTTATAATAATATTAATACCTGCTTCACAAGCATCTTTTACAATTCTTCCATAATCATTACATGCATAAAGTATATTACAAGCTAAAGGAGAATCCCCACAAATTTTTCTTGCATTTTTAATTATTGTAGTTAAGGCATCTTTTGAATAAAAGTTTAGAACATCTACTGGCTTATCTTTTTTAGTTTTAATTTCATATTCATCACTTTTATAATAACCAGTTCCAACTCCAGAAATTACTCCTAATCCTCCTTCAAGACTAACAGTTCCTGCTAATTTGTCCCAGCTTATTCCAACACCCATTCCACCTTGGATAATTGGGTGTTTTATTTCATATTTTCCTATTTTCAAAATTGCCCTTTTATTTTATTATTATCTTAGCGAAACTTTTTTTACCTTTTTGTAAAATATATTCACCCGCATCTAAATTTAGTTTCTCATCATTTACTTTTTCTTGATTAATACTAACAGCATTTGCCTTTACATCACGTCTAGCTTGCGAAGTTGAATTAACAAGTTTAGAATCAACTAAAGCTTGACATAGCCAAATACCAGCTTCCATTTCATATTCTGGCATATCAGTTGGGATATCTTTTTTTGCAAATACTTTTTCAAATTCTACTTTTGCAATTTGCCCTTGTCCTTGCCCATGAAATCTGTCAACAATCTCCATTGCTAACTCTTCTTTAACTTTTTTAGGATGTAAGCTTCCATCTTCAACACCAGTTTGAAGCTCTTCAATCTCTTTTAATGATTTTGTTGAAAGAAGTTCATAATATCTCCACATCAACTCATCTGAAATTGAAAGTGTTTTACCAAACATATCATTTGGTGCATCTGTAACTCCAATATAGTTACCTAAAGATTTAGACATTTTTTGAACCCCATCTAAACCTTCTAATATAGGCATCATTAATACAGCTTGTTGTTTTCCTGTATTATATGCTTTTTGTAAAGTTCTTCCCATAAGAAGATTAAATTTTTGGTCTGTTCCACCAAGTTCAATATCAGTTCCCATAGCAACAGAATCATAACCTTGAAGTAGAGGATAAGTAAATTCACTAACTGCTATTGGAGTATTTGTGGCATATCTTTTTGAAAAATCATCTCTTTCTAACATTCTAGCAACTGTTAAATTTGAAGCAAGAGAGATAAGTCCACCTGTACCTAACTCTTTTAACCATTTTGAATTGAACTTAACTTCTGTTTTTTCAGGATCTAAGATTTTAAATACTTGGTCTTTATAGCTTTGAGCATTTTCTAAAACCTGATCTTCACTTAAAACTTTTCTTGTTTCACTTTTTCCAGTTGGATCTCCAATTGTTGCTGTAAAATCTCCAATTAAAAATTGAACAATTCCACCAAATTTTTGAAATGTTGCCATTTTTTGAATTAATACAGTGTGTCCTAAGTGTAAATCTGGAGCAGTTGGATCAAATCCAGCTTTTACATAAAAATTTTCACCCTTTTCATAATAGTTTCTAATTAATTTTTCAATTCCTTCAATATCAATTATTTCTGCAGTTCCTCTTTGTATTTCTGCAAGGGCTTCTTTTACTTTCTCTTCCATTTATCCTCTTTTTTATTTATTATATGCATCTTTTTTTGAGAAAAATTCAATAACTTTTGCTTTTTTCTCTATGATTTTTCTTACCTCTTCTACATTTGAGATATTTATTTCAAACTCTATATCACAATATTGTCTGTAGGAGTGTTTTTCTCTACCATAATCCACAGATAAGATATATCCTTCATATTGGCTCATATAAGATAGTAATCTAGATAATTCACCTTTAGTATTTGGTAAACTAACAACCATTTTGTATTGATAAAGTGTATCTACGGTCCACTTACAAAATAACATAGGTTCATTACTCATAATTTGTTTATAAGCCTTGTCACACATTTTATGATGAATTACAGCTTTATTCCCATCTTTAAAAGCTACAATTTCATCAGCAAATTTGGGATGACAACAGTGGTCAAATGATACAGAATTAATACTAAAATTTGAATATAAAATCATATTATCAAATTTAAATTTTTTGATTTTACTAGTATATATTTTAAATCTAGCTACAAATCCTCTATCTTGAATGATTTTTTTCTCAATTTCATGTTTAACATGCTTAAAGTAGTCAATAATTTGGGGCACTTTATATAGTGAATCAAACTTGTAAACAGCTGTAACTTTATCCATATATTTTGAAAAAACAGTATTAATTATATTTCTACCTGTTAATTCATCAATCTCTTTTAATCTTTGTGAACATAAAAATCTAATCTGTTTTTTTGCTCTATTTGTTTTTACCATGTCAATCCAAGAACATCTAGGAATTGCATAATCAACTGTTTTGATTGAAACAATGTCTGAACTATGAAGTTCAGTTAATAATGGTTTTTTGATTTTATTTATATAACACTCTACTGCATTTTTCCCAACATCTGTGTGAACAGCATAGGCAAAATCATAAGCTGTTGAACCTCTTGGTAAATTAAAAGTGTCTCCATGTGGTGAGTATACTACAATCTCTTCTGAGTATAGATTATCTTTTGTATCTTGATAAAACTCTTCCACATTGTCATTTGAGTATTCTAAAGATTTTAGCCAATTTAGATTTGGTTGATGTTTTAAACCACTTTTATATTTCCAGTGTGCGGCAATACCATATTCAGCAACTTTATTCATCTCAAAAGTTCTAATTTGTACTTCATAAATCTTTGAATTGTAAAATACTGTTGTATGTATAGTTTGATAACCATTCTCTTTTGGAGTTGAAACATAATCTTTAAACCTAGATATTAAAGGTTTATAAGCTAAGTGTAAAAATCCTAAGACTTTATAACAATCAATATCTTCAGGAACTAAAATTCTAATTGCAAGAAGGTCAAGAATCTCATCAATTGTTACACCTTTTCTTTGCATCTTTAGATATATAGAATAGTAGTGTTTTATTCTACTGTTAATTTGCACAGTATTTAAATCAAAACCATTTTTTTCTAAAACTTGTTTTGTTGAAGATATAAATTTATTAAAAGTTAATTGAATAGCATGTTGATGCTCAATCATAAAGTCGTCAATTTTTTTATACTCTTCTGGATAGATGTAATAAAATGCTAAATCTTCAAGGGTATTTTTAACTGTAGAGATACCAAGTCTATGTGCAATTGGAACATAAACAACAAGTGTTTCTTCTGCTATTCTTTTTTGTTTATTTTCTGGAAGTGCTGAAAGTGTTAACATGTTGTGAAGTCTATCACAAAGTTTGACAATTAAAACTCTTACATCATCAATTGAAGCAATTAACATTTTTCTAAATGTCATAGCTGAAGATATTAGTTTTTTGTTTGAATCTGATGGTGGTAATTCATGCTCTCTAATAGCATCAATTTTAGTTAATCCATCAACCATATGGGCAACATTGTCACCCCAGTTTTCCCTAACAAAGTCTAAAGTATATTCAGTGTCTTCCACAACATCATGAAGTAATGCAGTAGCAATAATATCTTCATCTTTAGAAAAGTGAGATACAACAGTCGCAACAAGAATAGGGTGTATTACATAAGGTTCGCCACTTTTTCTAAATTGACCCTCGTGAGCTTTAATTGCAAAATCAATTATACTCTCAAGTTTTTGGCTTACTTTTGTTTCTTTATGTAGTAGTGCAATAGCATCATCCAAAGTATTAATACTTTGAACTTTTAAAATAAACGGATCCATATAAGTACCTAAATTAGTAATAAAGCAAAAGCTTTACTACTAATCTTTATGAACTAAACCTTCGATTTTTAAAACACCAGTTGCAATCTCGTCAATTGCAATATCAGTATATTTCATATTTTGCGTATTTTTATCAAGTAATGGTTTAGCTCCTTTACTTAATTCATCTGCTCTTTGTCCCACAGCAATAGCTAAAATATATCTGTCATTGTTTACTTTTTTTAAAGCTTGTGACATTCTTTCTTCTAATCTCATCATTAAAATTCCTTATTTTTTTATTTTACAATTGAACACTTACTATGATCACCATTGATAATCTTTAGTAGGTTTCCTTTTTCATTCATATTTGCTACAACTATAGGAAGTTTATTATCTTTTGCTAATGCAATTGCTGTATCATCCATAACTTTGATATGGTCTTCCAATGCTTGATCGTAACTTATTTGATCTAATTTAACAGCATCGCTATATTTCATAGGATCTTTATTATAAACACCATCAACTTTAGTTGCTTTAATTAACATACATGCGTCAATTTCAGTTGCTCTAAGTGTTGCTGCTGTATCTGTAGTAAAGTAAGGGTTTCCTGTACCAGCACTAAATATTACAACTCTTCCTTTTTGTAAATGTCTTGTAGCTCTTCTTACAATGTAAGGTTCAGCTATTTGTTCCATTTTAATTGCAGTTTGTAGTCTTGCAGAAAGTCCTTTATGTTCTAAAGCTTCTTGCATAGCAACACCATTGATAACTGTTGCTAACATACCCATATAATCTGCACTTGTTCTTTTAATAACACCATCAGCTGCTGCAGTAACGCCTCTAATGATATTTCCACCACCTATAACAATTCCAACTTCAATATTATTATCAACTAACTCTTTGATCTCATTACCAATGTAGTCTAAAATCTGAGTGTCAATACCATATCCATCTGTACCAGCTAGTGCTTCACCAGAAAATTTTACAAGTACTCTCTTTCTCATTTATGTCCTTTTGTAGTTGTGCGATTTTATCTAAAATATTCTAAAAAAAAAGTTAATAGTTTAACCTAATGCCCATTCATAGAAAGGTAAAACATTTATTTTTAACTCTTTCGAGTTTATAACTTCATTGTTTGATACAGTAATAATATTAATCTCTTTTATATGGTATTCTAAAGCTGTTTTTTTTATTTTTTTAAGTTGAGCTTGCATAAGTATTGAATTAAAAAATGGTATAGATACTATTCCTATATCTTTTTTAGGGATATAAAAATCGATATAATCTAGATAAAATATCTCTTCTTGTTTATTTAACAATTCTTGAAAAATAATATTAGTAAATTCATTTTTAAATTTCTTTTTATGGCTTGTTGCACTAAAAAAAGCACTATTATATAAATAGATTTTTTTTACGGCTTTTTCTTGATTATATTTAGATATAAAATAAATAATAAAATTTTCTTCTAATAATTTACACTGTTCATAAAATTTATCTTTTGATATTTTCATTTTGGATTTAAGGGAAAGATATAATTGATTTAAAGATTTTTTTTCATCTATATTAAAAATTAATATTTTAAGAATCTCTTCTGAAGTTTTATCTTCAAAAATAAGTTTGATTATATTTTGTAACTCTTTAAATATCCTGAAGTCAGGAGTTTGAGGTGTTTGTGGAAGATTTCCATATTTCAAAAAACTATTAAAGTTATGAGTAATATTTTGATTTCTTTTATCATGTAATAGGTACTCTTCAAAATCTAAAGGATTAACTTTTATAGTCTTATAACCTTTCATGTTTTTTTGTATTTTTGAAGTTATTATTACACTATCACAAAAAGGTATTTTAATATCGAATAAAAAATTTTCTAATACTATAACTTTTATATTATTTCTAAAAACATACTCTTCTAGGTTTTGGGCAATCTCTTCTTTCTCATTTCTATAATCATCAAAATCTATATAAAGGTATTCTTTTGATTTAAAATTTGATAAATAATCATAAATGAGAAAACTTTTTCCAACTTTAGGTGCTCCTAAAAGTATGGTTTTAGGATGAGTTATTTTTGATTTTCTTTCTATAAAATTTATTTTTGTAAATTCAAGCTCATGACAAAATTCTAAAGATGTCATTATTTTCTATCTTGTAACTCAATGGCCTCTTTGATTGCATTTATATAACTTTTACAATTTAGTTTTCTATTCTTTTCATAAGCTATATCAAATGCAGTTCCATGGTCAACAGAGGTTCTTACGATTGGTAGATTTAAACTTACATTAATACTTTCATCAAAATATAGTGCTTTTAAAGGTGCTAAGCCTTGGTCATGATACATTGCAACAAAATACTTAAAGTTTTTTCTTGAAGCTTTTGAAAAGGCTGTATCAGGTACTAGTGGACCTTTAAAAATATCTTTTTCAAGTTTCTTATTAGCATTTTTTATGGCTTTAAATATTTCAACCTCTTCATTCC
This sequence comes from Halarcobacter sp., assembly GCF_963675975.1. Classification (NCBI taxonomy): domain Bacteria; kingdom Pseudomonadati; phylum Campylobacterota; class Epsilonproteobacteria; order Campylobacterales; family Arcobacteraceae; genus Halarcobacter; species Halarcobacter sp. The sequence continues at coordinate 1,649,764 of NZ_OY780939.1, forward strand.
CTAAAACGCCGTTATCACTCGCATGGGGATTTAGAGCTAAAACACCAATCCTTTCACTATTTACACTTTTATAAAAGTCAAGTAAAAATTGAGTTAGTGTTTCTTCTTCAATAGATTTTGCAACTTTTTTTAAAGGTATATGTTCTGTATATAAAGAAACAAAAAGCTTTTTACAACCTAACATCATAATTGCATTTTTGCCAAAAAAGTCTCTTAATACTTCAGTATGGCCTTTGTATTTTATTTTGGCTTTATTCCAAGCTTCTTTGTTTATTGGTAAGGTTGCAATTGCATCAACTTTATTTTTATTTGCTAAGTTTATTGCTTCATTAAAAGAATCATAAGAATATTTCCCACTTTTTCTTGAAACTTTTCCTGGCTTTATTTCAAAGTCACCTTTTACGTCATAAGTTTTAAAATCTTTTGGAATCTTAATTCCAAGTATTTTAGCTGCTTGGTTTAACATAGTTTTATTTATGCAGTAAAGGGGAGTACAATATTTAGAAATCTTTTCGTGGGAAATTAGTGCAATCTCTACACCTATACCATTTAAATCACCTATTGAGATTGCAATAGTTGGTTTAATGTGTTCCATTACAGTAAATCTTTCATATCAATAATTGCTTTTTCTAAACCTGTAAATACCGATCTTGCAATAATACTTTGTCCTATATTTAATTCTTCTATTGCTTTTATAGAAGTTATTTGAGTAACATTTTGATAGTTAAGTCCATGTCCTGCTGCAACTTTTAGATTTAAATCTTGAGCTTTTAAAGCTGCTTTTTTAATCTCTTTTCTGCTTTTTTCTAATAGTTTTTTTAATTCATCTCTTGGAAGTTCTAATTCTTTGATTGTATGGTGTGTATTTGCTAGATTACTATAAAGCATTGCATAGATATTTGCAAATGATCCGGTATGTAGTTCAACCCATTCTACATTTAGTTTTGAAGAGGCTTCAATCATTTGTTTATTTGGGTCAATGAATAACGAAACCTCAATACCATTTTTATGAAGTTTTTTAACTGCTTTTTCAATTTTATCAAAGTATTTGATTAAATCTAATCCACCTTCAGTTGTTACTTCTTCTCTTTTTTCTGGAACTAGTGTTGCTCTCATTGGTTTTAAATTACAAACTATATCAATGATCTCTTCATCTATTGCACATTCTAAATTTACTGGAAGAGGTGAAAGTTTACAAATAATCTCAGCATCTTTATCATGTATATGTCTTCTATCTTCTCTTAAATGTATTGTAATCTGATCTGCATCTGCTATTTTACAAATAGAGATTGCATCTAGTGGATTAGGGTCATTTATTTTTCTTGCTTCCCTTAAAACTGCAATATGATCAATATTTACTCCAAGTAACAAAACTATTCCTTTATGATAAATCTTTTAATGTTGAAATATTAGCTGCAAGTTTATTTTGCACTTCTAAAAATTCAAGTTCTGGTTGGCTATCTGCAACAACTCCTGCACCTGCTTGGAAAATAACTTTATCTTTTGTAAGCATAGTTGTTCTAATAGTAATTGCACTATCCATATTTCCATCAAATCCAAAATAGGCAATACTTCCTGAATAAAAATTTCTTTTTATCCCTTCAAATTGAGCAATAAGTTCCATCGCTCTAATCTTAGGTGCTCCTGTCATAGTTCCTGCTGTAAATGTTGCTGCAAATAGGTCAAACATATCGTATTTGTCATCAATTTTTGCTTCCACATCTGAAACCATATGCATAACATGAGAATATCTTTCAACTCTCATAAGTTCAGTTGCTTTAACAGTTCCTGGTTTTGCAACTCTACCCACATCATTTCTTCCAAGATCAACAAGCATAATATGTTCTGCTCTTTCTTTATCATCACCTATCATCTCTTGTTCTAGTTCTAAATCTCTGTCAAGATTTTTTCCTCTTTTTCTTGTTCCTGCAATGGGTCTTAAAAGTATATGACCATCTACTAGTCTTACCATAACTTCCGGTGAACTTCCTGCAATAGAGAAGTCTTCAAACTCTAAAAAGAAAAGATAAGGGCTAGGATTTTTACTTCTAAGGGCTCTATAAAAACTTAAGTGATCAACTCTTGCTTGTTGTACGAATCTGTTTGACATAAGTATTTGAAAAACATCTCCTGATCTAATCATTTCTTTAGATTTTTCAACCATATCAAAAAACTCTTTTTTTGTATAGTTAAATTTACCCTCATCAAAAAGTTCAGCTTTTTTTAGTGGAGTGAAACTATATGGAGTTAAAAGTTCAAGTTCAATTTTTTCTAAATCTTCTGCTTTTTCTTCTAAAGAAGTAACCATTACAAGTTTTGAAGTTTTATGTGAGAATCCAAGGATTATATTTGGTCTGATTAGGTCTAAATCTGGAATATGAAGTTGGTCTTCTAAATCATTCATATATTTTTTTAATACAGGTTCAAACTCTTTACCTATATCATAACCAACATTCCCAATAAAACCATCAATTAGTCCAATTCCTAACTCTTCAGATTTTTGTTTGAAAAACTCTTTATCTATTGATTTATAATATTTTTGTAAAAACTTTAAAGGATTAGATTCTACTTGGCTAATCTCTTTTTTTTCATTTTTATAATAACAAATACCATCTTCATACCAAACTCGTTCCCTATCACCTATTACAATATATGAGTAGTTTCCATCTGCTGAATTGATTGTACTTTCAAATAAAAATGTTATTTCGTTTTTATATATATTTTTAACTTTTTCGTAGATCGAAACAGGAGTGAATTGATCTAGAAAAAGTTCTTTAGAAAAAAATTGCATTTATTAGATACCTTATTAATATGTTAATATGAATGCACCAGTCACATTTAAATCTCTTTTAATGTTATCTGTTGCATTTTTTGCTTGTCCTCTTGAAGAGTATGGTCCTATTAAAACTTTATGGAAAACTTTTCCATTTATTGAAACTTTATATACTTTATATGAAAAACCTTTAGATTTAATAGTATTTAAATATTCAGCACTAGGCATCTTAGAAAAAGCACCAATTTGAACAAAAGTTCCTTTTGGTTTTGTAGTAATAGCACTAGTAGATGATGAGATGGCATTTTGTATAACTTTTGGTTGAGTTTTTTTAACTGCTGGTTTTTTCTCAACTACTTTTTTAGGTGGTGTTGGTTTTATCTCTTCTTTTACATTAAAAACATCAGGTTTAGATTCTTCAACTTTAGCCTCTTCAACTAACTCTTTTTGTTCAATTTTTTCAAGACTTAAATTTTCATCCACTTTTTCTTCAGCTTGAGCTTCTTTCTCTTTTTCTTCTTTAATGTTTTTTAATTTCTCATTGATGATTTTTTGATACTGTTCTTCTATATTTTCATTACCAATACTATTTTCAGTATTACTTGAACTATCTTTTGTAAATGAATCATTTGATGTAGAATCATTAGTTAAAAGGCGAATAATTATTATAGTCAATAAAAAAAGAATTACAAGTATTAATCCTAAAACAAGATATTTCTTTTTACTTTGTTCATTAGAAGTATTTTTACCTAGCATTATATCACTATATTCCCTTTCCTCTTGAATCTCAATCTCTCTATCAAGTTGACTTTGAGAAGGAGAGGGTTGTTGTGGTTGTGGTACCTCTTGTTGTTCAAAGCTAGACTCATTGTTTTTTATCTCATTAAGTCTCTCTTCAATCTCACTTTTTTCTTGTTTTAATTGAACTTTCTTTATAAAATCTTCGCCTCTAATTTCCATAAAATATCCTTAATACTTTTTGGTCTTATTTAGTAAGTTGATTTGCTGTAAATTACAAAATCCCTAGCTAACTCTTTAAGTTCTTGTTTAATCTTAGCTTGTAAGTCTGTGTTGTTGATATCATCTAATACATCACAAATTTTATTTGCTATAAACGTAAACTCTTCCTCTTTCATACCTCTTGCAGTTAGAGCTGGTGAACCAATTCTAATCCCTGAAGTTACAAATGGGCTTCTTGTTTCACCTGGTACTGTATTTTTATTTACAGTAATACCTGCATTTCCTAATGCTGCATCTGCATCTTTACCTGAAAACTCTTTATTTAAAAATGATACTAATACTAAGTGATTATCTGTTCCATCTGATACTATATCATATCCTCTTGACATCATCACTTCACCAAGTACTTTTGCGTTTGCTTTTACTTGTTTTGCGTAATCTTTCCAAGCTGGATCTAATATCTCTTTAAATGCTACTGCTTTTGCTGCCATTACATGTACAAGTGGTCCACCTTGTGTTCCTGGGAAAATTGCAGAGTTTATTTTTTTAGATATCTCTTCATCATTACACATTATCATACCACCTCTTGGACCTCTTAGAGTCTTATGAGTTGTAGTTGTTACTACATCTGCGTAAGGAAATGGGCTTGGGTGTTCACCAGCAGCTACTAGACCAGCAATATGAGCGATATCTGCAAAAAGGTAAGCACCAACTGCATCTGCTATTTCTCTAAATTTAGCAAAGTCAATCTCTCTTGCATAAGCAGATGCTCCGCAAACGATTATTTTTGGTTGTACTATTTGAGCTATTTCCATAACTTTATCATAGTTTATTCTTCCATCTAATTCTACACCATAGTAGAATGCTTGGTAGTTTTTACCAGAAAATGATGGTTTAGAACCATGAGTTAAATGTCCACCATGAGAAAGATCCATACCAAGGATTTTATCACCTGCTTTAATTAATGCTGCGTATACTGCACCATTTGCTTGTGATCCTGAGTGTGGTTGTACATTTGCGTAATTACATCCAAAGATTTCGCATGCTCTATCTATTGCTAGTTGTTCTGCTTTATCTGCAAATTCACATCCACCGTAGTATCTTTTATATGGGTATCCTTCTGCGTATTTATTTGTAAATACTGAACCCATTGTTTCCATTACAGCAGGAGACGTGAAGTTCTCACTTGCTATCATCTCTAGGTGGTCTGTTTGTCTTTGTAGTTCTGCTTCTACTATATCAAATATCTCTTTATCTGCTTCTTCTAATCTTCTCTCATTTATAAAGCTCATTTGTAAACTCCTGTATTCTTTTATTCTTCATCTTCGTTAATATCGAAGTTTTCTTCTTTTAATGGTTTCATTGCTGGGAATAATAGTACATCTCTAATAGAGTGTTCATTAGTAAGCATCATAACTAATCTATCTATTCCAATCCCTTGTCCAGCAGTTGGAGCCATACCGTAAGATAAAGCATTTACAAAATCTTTATCCATCTCATGTGCTTCATCATCACCACTATCTTTTGCAGCCATTTGCCCTTCAAATCTCTCAAGTTGATCAAGAGGGTCATTTAACTCACTAAAGGCATTTGCAATCTCTTTCCCTGCAATAAATAGTTCAAATCTGTCAGTTAAGTGTGGTTTCTCATCGCTTCTTCTAGCTAATGGAGAAATCTCAACTGGATATTCTGTAATAAATGTTGGGTTGATTAATTTAGCTTCAACAAACTCATCAAAAAGTTCCCCTTGAAGTTGTCCTAAATTCATATTTTCATTTACTTCTAAATTTTTCTCTTTTAAGAAAGCTATGATTTTTTCTTTATCTTCTGTAATATCAGCAGGAACTCCACCAATTGATGTTAAAGATTCGATTAATGGAACTTCACTAAATTTAGAGAAATCAATTTTTAAATCACCATAAGGAAGTACTGTTGGTAAATCTAAATTATCAAATAAGTATTCAAAATACTCTTTTGTTAGTTCAATTAAATCTTTATATGTTTTATATGCCCAGTAAAATTCAATAGAAGTAAACTCAGGATTGTGTGTTGCATCCATACCTTCATTTCTAAAATTTCTATTGATTTCAAATACTGCTTCAAATCCACCAACAATAAGTCTTTTTAAATATAATTCTGGTGCAATTCTTAAAAATCTATCTACACCTAAAGCGTTATGGTGAGTAACAAATGGTTTTGCATTTGCTCCACCTGCAATTGGGTGCATCATTGGAGTTTCAACTTCTAAGAAACCTTTTGATTCAAAAAATCTTCTAGTAAGTGAGATAACTTTTGATCTTACATGGAAAGTTTTTCTAACTTCTGAGTTCATGATTAAATCTAAGTATCTTTGTCTATATCTTAACTCTTTATCTTGAATACCGTGGTATTTTTCTGGTAATGGAGAGATTGATTTTGTTAAAATTTTTAAATCATGTACATGTAAAGACAGCTCACCTTTATTTGTAATAAATGGATAACCACTTACTTCAAGGATATCTCCAACTTCAACACTTTTTTTGAAAATTTCGTTATAAAAACCTTCTGGTAGATTATCCCTTGCAACATAGATTTGTAATATTCCACTCTCATCTTCTATTTTAAGAAATGAGGCTTTACCCATAAGTCTAAAAAATTTAATTCTTCCTGCAACTGTATATTCTCTATTTTCGTCTCTTTTCTCTTCTGTTTGAAAAAGATCACTATTTACATTTAAATATTTTGAAATAGTTGTATTCCTTGAAGACTCATTTGAGTAAGGATTAACACCTTTTTCTCTTAAAAAATTTGCTTTGTCTATTCTTTGTTGTATATATTTATTTTCAAACAATCTTTAATTCCTTTAAAACTTTTTATTTATTTTCTTCTGTTGTAGTATTTTCTTCAGTTGTATTTTCTGTAATCTCTTTTTTAACATCATTTTTAACAGAGTCAGCTATCTCATCAACTTTTTTATCAACACTTTTTTTAACACTATCTACAACTGCTGAACCTGATTCTACAGTTTTTTCTTTAATCTCTTTTACTGTATCAGTTAACTCTTGAGTAATTGATTTTTTTTCTATTAAATCTGGATCTTCTACAATATCTTCGTCTTTAGTAACAGAATCTTCAACTTTTTTTACAAAATCAGAAGCATCTAATTTAACTATAAAACTACCTGTTTGCACAAGAAGTGGAAATGTTATTGAGTCAGAAATTTTGTTGTTCATCAAATCTTTGAAAGATTGAACTTGAAATAATGCATATGCAATAATTGAAAAGATAAAAAATATTTTTGCACTTCCAAATAGAAATCCTAAAATTCTATCAAAAAATCCTAAGCCACTTGCAGAAAATATTTTACTTAATATTATTCCAAGAACATAAATAATTGCCCAAAATAATATAAGTCCAAGAATAAATCCAATTAATTTTATTGTAGCATTATTTTCAAGAGCTAAAACTGGTGCAATAGCATTTCCAATCTCAGCAGCCATTCTTGATGCTACAAAAATACCACCAATTATTCCAATTAATCCAAAAATCTCTTTTATAAAACCTCTTAAAAGACCTTTCAATCCTAGTAATAAAGTTATACTTACTATTACTATATCAAAAACAGTAAAACTTTGCATTTGGTTCCTTCTGTATAGTATGGCGCAATTATATCTTAGTTTTTCAAAATTAAAGTTTAATAGATTTTCTTGTGAGAATTGTCACTTTTTATAGATGAATTTTAAATGATGCACCATGCAATATTTCATTATTATATTCAAAATCAATATTTTCTACATCAATATTAAATCCCATATGTTTTGTCAGTATCTCTCTTGTCATATATAAACCAATACCTGTACCTTGGCTTTGGTGTTTTGTTGTAAAATAAGGTTCAAAAATTCTAGTCAATATCTCTTTTTTTATACCTCTTGCACTATCAGTTATAGAAAGTATTTTATTTGCGTAATCTATTTTTATAATTTTAATTTTTATATCATCTTTTGAGTTTAATGCATCTATTGAATTATTTATAATATTAAGTATTGCTTGTTGAAATTCATTTTTATAGCCAAAAAGCTCTATAGTATCATCAATATCTACAAGCACTTGTATTTGGTCATGTTTTAATTTTTCTTTCAATAAAGTTATATTTTCAGCAATAGATTTTTTTAGTAAAAAGTTACATTTCTCTCTATCTTTTTTAAAGAAGTTTTTAAAATCTTCTATTGTTTGTGATAAATAGCTTGAATTTTTTAAAATTAAGTCACAAGTGGTATTAAAATTATTATTATCAACTATTCCTAACTCTTTTTGCAGTTTTAAAGAACTAATAGCTGCAGAAATAGAAGCTAAGGGTTGTCTCCATTGATGAGCGATATTACTTAACATTTCACCCATGGCTGCCATTTTATTTTGTTGAAAGAGCATTCTGTCTTTTTCTTTATTTTTTTCACTCTCTTCTATAACTCTTTTTTCTAAAGATTCATTTAACTCTTTTAACTCTTTTGTTTTATTCTCTACTAAAAGTTCAAGATTTCCATTAAGATTTTTTAATTTTTTTTGTTGCTCAATCTCTTGGGTGATATCTGTAAGAGTTACAATTATATAAGGTATCTCTTCTTCATCAAAAATTGTTGAATTTACATTTAATGTAAAATGTCTTAAGATACCATCTTTTTTTATTGCAGCTTTAAATTTTTTATCTGGATTTGCTAAAATATGTTCAGCCCAATTTTTACCATTATAATCTTTATCTATTAAATAATATTTGTCATTCATATCTACAAAAGTTTGGCATATACATTCATATTTTTCTTTAAACTTTTCTAGAGATTTAAAATTGAAAAAATTAAGTAGTTGTTTATTTGAATTTTTTATATAATATCCATCTGTAATAACTATTATATTTTTTTGTGAATCTAGAATTATTTGATTCTTTTTTTCTTGAGTTTTAATTTTTTCTAAATTATTTTCAAGTTCATTATTTAGCTTTTTTATACTTTTTGAATAAATATAGTATGAGACAATTGTGTATAATAGAGCAAATAAAAAGATAAATAAAAATACATAAGCTTGTGAATTTCTCTTAAATTTTTTTATGTCATGTATGTTTACATTATTAAGATTTATAGATAAAATAACATGTCCAATTAAGTTTTTACCAAATTCAACAATTTCAAAATGAGTTAGTATGTTATTATCAACTATTTTATAGTTTTTTAAACTTAAAATATTTTCTATTCCCTCTTTTTCTACTAGGTCTATAAAGGATTTTTTAGCCCCTAAATTTGCGATATAATAATCATCTAAAAATTTGTTTGAAAAAGGATAAGTTATTTTATCTTTAAATCGTTTGTTGGCTAAAACTAAAGAATCAATTTTGTTGTTTTCTAATACTTTTGAAATTGAATTAAAGTGTGTTATTACTTCAAAAATACCTAAAAACTCATTATTATGAAAAATTGGAACCATTGATTTAAAAGTCATATCAAATCTTCCAACACTAATAGAAGCTAAGATTTTTTTATTTTTTATTACCTCTTGTACATCTTTTCTAAATCTTAAGGAATCTGCACTTTTATCTGTCCAACTTCTATAAAAACTATTTCCATCTTTGTCAATAATTTGAAACCAAACATTTTTAAATCTAGTGGTTTCTCTTAATTCCAAAGAGAAGTTTTTGTAATCAACATGAATATTGCTTTTACTTAAAAGTGCTTCAGCAATCTTTTTATCTTTTGCTATAGACATAGCCATTGCTAAAGTTGCATTTTTTTTATCTGTGATTAGGGTTGAAACAGTAGTTTTTAGATTGTTAGAGATATTTTGATATTTTTCACTTAATTGTTTTCTCTCTTCTTTATTAATATAAATAGTTGATATTGAATATATAATAAGAGAAATAAGTGTAAAAAATAAAAAATTTAAAATGAACTTATTTTTTAGCATAAATATCCTACATGTCTAATAATTTAATTATAATAAAAAATTATTTATTTTCTAATAAAATGAACTTTAATATTAAAATTACAAATTAGCTATAAAATATTTACTAATAATTAAACTTTTTTTGATAAAATTCCCGCACTATGAATAACATTAAAAGATACCCAACAAAAAAGATATATGTAGGTGATGTAGCTGTAGGTGGAGATGCCCCTATATCAGTACAATCTATGACATATAGTAAGACTTCAGATGTTGAAACAACAGTGGAGCAAATAAAAGCATTACACTTTGCTGGAGCAGATATCGTAAGAGTTGCTGTTCCTGATATTGAAGCAGCAAATGCACTTAAAGAGATAAAGCAAAGAAGCTCTTTACCTATTGTTGCTGATATTCATTTCAATTACAAGTTTGCACTAATAGCTGCAGAAGTTGTTGATTGTATTAGAATAAATCCTGGAAATATAGGAAACAAAAAAAGGGTTGCAGAGGTTGTAAAAGCTTGTCAACAAAGAAATTTACCTATTAGAATAGGTGTTAACTGTGGTTCTTTAGAGTCTCAATTTGAAGATAAATATGGTCAGACTCCTAAAGGGATGGTAGAAAGTGCTGATTATAATATAAAATATCTTGAAGATTTAGGTTTTGAAGATATTAAAGTATCTTTGAAAGCTAGTGATGTACAAAGAACTGTTGAAGCTTATAGAATGTTAAGACCTATGAATAATTATCCGTTTCATTTAGGTGTAACAGAAGCTGGAACTTTATTTCACTCAACTATAAAATCTTCTATTGCATTGGGAAGTTTACTTCTTGATGGTATTGGAGACACCTTAAGGGTCTCTATTACAGGAGAACTTGAAAAAGAGATTGAAGTAGGACGAGCAATTTTGAAAGATGCTGGAGTTACTAAAGAGGGCTTAAATATTATCTCTTGTCCAACTTGCGGAAGAATAGAAGCAGACTTAGTTAGTGCCGTTGCTGAAGTTGAAAAGAAAACAAAACATATAAAAACCCCACTTAATGTTTCAGTTATGGGGTGTGTTGTAAATGCCTTAGGTGAAGCAAAAGCAGCAGATGTTGCAATAGCATATGGAAAAGGTGTTGGTCTTATTATTAAAAAAGGTGAGACTATAGCAAAACTTCCTACAGATAAACTACTTAATAGATTTTTAGAAGAAGTAGAGATTGAAGCTAAAAAAAATAGCTAATCTCTACACTTCTTTTTCTTATAAACTTACTTGTAAATAAATTTAGTTACAATTTTATCCTTAATTGTTATGGAGAATAGATGGATAGTATATATAGTGTAAATATCGAAAGAGCCGTTTTAAGTTCAATACTTTTTAACCCAGAAGAGTTAGAAGATGTTTTAGGTGTATTAAAACCTAAAGATTTTTATCTTCCAGCACACCAAAAAATATTTGATGTAATGGTTCAATTACATAACTCAGATATGCCTATTGATGAAGAGTTTATTAGAAAAAGAGTTGACTCTAAAGATGTAGATGATTCAATACTATTAGAAATACTATCAGCTAATCCAATTACAAATACACTTGCATATGTAAGAGAGATAAAAGATGGTTCTGTAAAAAGAGAACTAGCAACACTAGCAACAACAATTAAAAAAGTTGCAATAGAAGATGAAGTTACAGCAAATGAAGCTTTAGATACAGTTCAAGGGGAACTTTATAAAATCTCAACAGATAGTGCAACTTCTGAATTAAAAGATATGAATCTAATTACTGGAGATACCCTTTCATATATTAAAAAGATGAAAGAGTTAGGAAATAAACACCTTATTGGTGAAACAACAGGGTTTTATGACCTTGATAAAAGAACAACAGGTTTTAATGAAGGGGATTTAGTAATTATTGCAGCAAGACCTGCAATGGGTAAAACAGCTCTAGTTCTTAATATGTGTCTTAAAAATGTTGAAGCAGGTAAAGGTGTGATTTTCTTCTCTCTTGAGATGCCAGCAGAACAACTTATGTTAAGGATGCTTGCAGCTAAAACTTCAATTCCATTACAGAATCTTAGAAAAGGTGATATGGATGATAACCAGTGGTCAAATCTTAATGGAGCTTTTGAAGATTTAAATAAAAAGAAACTTTTTGTTGATGATGGGGGAAGTGTTAATATTAACCAATTAAGAGCAAGGGTTAGAAAATTAGCTCAGAATGAAGATAATAATATCTCTATGGTAATTATTGACTACCTTCAACTTATGCAAGGAACTGGAAATAAAGATAGACACCAAGAGGTTTCAGATATCTCAAGGGGACTTAAAATGCTTGCTAGGGAGATGAAAATCCCAATTCTAGCCCTTTCTCAGTTAAATAGGGGACTTGAAAACAGACCAGATAAGAGACCAATGCTTTCAGACCTTAGGGAATCTGGAGCTATCGAGCAAGATGCCGATATTATTATGTTTGTATATAGAGATGATGTATATAAAGAGAGAGAAGAAGCAAGAAAAGAGAAAGAAGCAGCAGACAAAGGTGAGGAGTATAAATCTAAATTTGTTAATAAACCTGTAGAAGAAGCAGAAATAATCATTGGTAAACAAAGAAATGGACCTATTGGAACAGTTAAATTAGACTTTCAAAAGCAATATACAAGATTTGTTGATAAAGAAAATGCAAATGATGCTCCTATTGAAGTAGTTTTCGAGTCAGTCGTAGATACAAACAAAGAAACAAATATTGATATGCCAAATATTCTTTAAATAATTTATTAGATTATCTTTAGTTAAGTTTTTTAATAATATAATCTTATTAATTATTTAACTAAAGGAAAGAAAATGAAATCTGCTTTTTCCTTATTGGAATTGATTTTTGCAATTGTAATTATAGGTATAATTTCAACTTTTGCAATTCCTAAATATCTTAATACTCGTAATCAAGCTTTAGCTTCAACAATTCAACGAGATGTAATCTCAACAATAAACTCAATACAGAGTTATTATTTAATAAATAGAAAAATTGACAACTTAAGTGATGTAATAACATTAAATTCAAAAAATTGGAATATAGAAAATACAAAAATGACTTTTATAGAAGATGAAAATAAGTGTTTAGAACTTTCAATAATTGATAAAAAGATTTCACTTACAGTTGTAGAAGATGCAGGTGCAGTTTGTTCTGAGCTAATAAATAGGGGAATAGTAACACAAGAGATTGATTTAATTTAAATTGGATAAAATGCATATACCAAATAAAAAAGGTCAAATATGCAAAAAGCAATTTTTTTAGATAGAGATGGTGTTGTTAATGTTGAAAAAGATTATACTTATCAAATAGAAGAGTTTGAATTTGTTGATTCTTTGTTTGATTCCTTAAAATATTTGCAAAATCTTGGTTATAAACTTTTTATTATTACTAATCAATCGGGAATCGCAAGAGGTTTTTATACTATCAATGATTATAATAAATTAACTAATTGGATGCTTGATCAATTAGAACAAAAAGATATCCATATCAGTCAAGTTGAATCATGTCCCCATGGTCCTGAAGATAATTGTACTTGTAGAAAACCTAAAACAGGAATGATTGATAAGATTTTAAAAAAACATGAAATAGATTTATCTCATTCTTGGCTTATTGGAGATAAAAAATCAGATATTTTATGTGCAAAAAATGCAAATATTAAATACACAATACAAGTTAAATCTGGACATCACTTTGATGAAAAAGATTCTTTAGCAGATTTTGTTTGTAATAGTATCAAAGATGTAAAAAATATTATTAAGTCGTAGCTATTAGACAAACATAATAAAATTTTAGGTAAAATATTTCTCCTTTTGAAGAAGATTTAATTGTAAAGAAAGAGTTTTAATGAGATTAAGTGAAGAAGATAAAGATTTAATATTTAATTCAATAAGAGATATTAAAGATTTCCCAAAAGAGGGAATTGTATTTAAAGATATAACTACACTGTTAAACAATAAAGAAGCATATCATACTTTAATGAATCATTTAGAAGAGAGATACAAATCATATAATTTGGATTATGTTGCAGGTATTGATTCTAGAGGGTTTATTTTTGGTGCTGCATTGGCTGATAGATTAAATATTGGTTTTGTTCCAGTAAGAAAAAAAGGAAAACTTCCAAGTACAACTGTTTGTGAAAAGTATGAGTTAGAATACGGTTATGATGAGGTTGAGATTCATCTAGATGCTTTCCCTAAAAAAAATTCTAATGTTTTGTTAATTGATGATTTAATAGCAACAGGTGGAACAGCAACTGCTGCAGCTAAGCTTATAAAAAAAATCGATGCTAATTTAATTGAGGCTTGTTTTATTCTAAATCTTAAATTTTTAGATGGTGTAAAAAAAGTTGAAGAACATACAAAAGTTTATTCAGTATTAGATATTTAAAAGAAGAGAAAATGAAAGAAAACTATTATATCCCAAAAATTTCAAAGTTTGACCCAGATGAGAATGGACATTTTGGACAATTTGGTGGAAGATATGTTCCAGAAACATTAATGCCAATTTTAGAAGAATTGGAAGAAAACTATAAAAAGTTTAGACATGATGAAGAGTTTTGGAAAGAGGTTGACTTCTTACTAAAAGATTATGTGGGAAGAGAAACACCTTTATATTTTGCTAAAAATATTAGTGAAGAGTTAGGTTCAAAAGTTTATCTAAAAAGAGAAGATTTAAACCACACAGGAGCTCATAAAGTTAATAATGTAATTGCTCAAGGGCTTTTAGCTAAAAAATTAGGTAAAACAAAAGTTATAGCTGAAACAGGAGCTGGACAACATGGAGTAGCAACTGCTACTATTGCTGCACTACTTGGACTTGAATGTACAGTTTTTATGGGTGCAAAAGATGTTGAAAGACAAGAGCTTAATGTCTTTAGAATGAAACTTTTAGGTGCAAAAGTAATTGCAGTTGAGAGTGGAAGTAAAACATTAAAAGATGCAATGAATGATGCAATTAGATATTGGGTTACAAATGCAAGGGATACTTTTTATATAATAGGAACTGTAGCAGGTCCACATCCATATCCAATGATGGTAAGAGATTTTCAAAGTATTATAGGATGGGAAGCTAGAAAACAAATACAAGAAAAAGAGGGAAAACTTCCAGATTTTGTAGTTGCTTGTATTGGTGGAGGTTCAAATGCAATTGGTACATTCTCTCACTTTTTAGAAGATGAGGAAACAACTTGTATTGGGATTGAAGCTGGTGGATTAGGTATAGATACAAATAAACATGGATGCTCACTAGCAAAAGGAACTCCAGGAGTTTTACATGGACAATGTTCATATCTTTTACAAGATGAAAATGGTCAAATATTAGAAGCTCATTCAATTTCTGCTGGATTAGATTATCCAGGAATTGGACCTGAGCACTCATTTTTAAAAGATGAGAAAGTTGTAACTTATGATTCTATTACAGACAAAGAAGCGATTGATGCTTTTGTTTGGTTGAGTCAAAAAGAGGGAATTATTCCTGCTTTTGAAAGTTCACATGCAATTGCTTATCTTAGAAAAGCAAAAGATAAATTTAAAGATAAACTTGTAATCGTAACACTTTCAGGTCGTGGTGACAAAGATATGGTTCAAGCAAAAAACTTATTAGATTTTAAATAGGTTTTGTTATGTTAGAAAAATTGCAAGATAATTCAGGAAAAATACTTTTTGTAGTAGTTTTGATATTTATTTCATTTTTGGGTTATAATTTATATGAAGCTCCAGTTCAAGGTTTAGAAAATAAATTTATTTATCTTCTCAAAACATATGGGTATATAATCCTTTTTGCATGGAGTATTTTAGAGGGAGAAGTTGGTTTAATTATGGCTGGTTTACTTTCTCACTCTGGGCATATGAATCTTTATCTTGCAATATTTGTAGCAGGACTTGGAGGTTTTGCAGGTGATCAAATATATTTTTATATAGGAAGATTTAATAAAGCATATGTACATAAAAACTTTAAAGGTCAAAGAAGAAAGTTTGCCTTGGCACATCTTTTACTTATAAAATATGGATGGCCTATTATTTTTATTCAAAGATATATGTATGGTATGAGAACAATAATACCAATATCAATTGGTCTTACAAGATATAGTGCAAAAATGTTTGCTTTTATCAACTTAATATCAGCATGGTGCTGGGCCGCAATAACGATAGTTCCAGCTTGGTATTTTGGAGAAGAGATTCTAATTGTATTAGGTTGGGTAAAAGATCATTGGTATTTCGCTGCTCCATTTGCTATAATAATTAGTGGTAGCATTGTGTATTATTTCCATAAAGTAACCCAAAAAAAGGAGAAAAATTTTGAAAGTTAATTTATTAGAAAATGATTTTATAAGTGTAGAATCAGAATTAGAAATTTTTATTGTAGATGATTTAGAAAACTGTGATGATAAAGAAATATTAGAAAATATTGGTTTTGAAGAAAAAGATGAATCTATAGCATTTCTCCCTGAAATAGGAAGAATCTATGTTGGTTTTGAAGAGCATGATTATGAAAGTATTGCTATTGCAATCTCAATTGCAATAAAAAAATTCAAAACAACAAAATTTAAAAGTGCAAAAATTGAATTAAAAGATTTAGATTTAAAAGCTTTAGTAGAAGGAACATTACTTGGAGCTTATGAATTTAATGAATATAAATCTAAGAAAAAGAAATCAAAAAAACAAGAATTAAATATTTGTGTTCCAAAAATTACTGAAGAGATTAAAGAGGTTTTTGAACAATCAAAAGTTATTTCAAAAGCAGTAAATAAAACTAGAGATATTGTAAACACTCCACCAGCTGACTGTTATCCAAAAGTTATGGCTGATATTGCTAAAAAAATTGCAAAAGATTCAAACTTAGAGTGTACAGTTCATGGTGAAAAATATTTAGAGAAAAATGGTATGAATGCAATGTTAAGTGTTGGTAGAGCTTCAGTTCATGAATCAAAACTTATTCACTTAGCTTATAAACCTGAAAATGCTAAGAAAAAAGTTGTTTTAGTAGGGAAAGGTTTAACTTATGATTCTGGTGGTTTATCTTTAAAACCAGCTGATTATATGGTAACTATGAAAAGTGATAAAAGTGGTGGTAGTGCTGTATTGGGTATTATGAGTGCTGTTGCAAAACTTAATCTTCCAATTGAAATTCATGGTATCATTGGTGCTGTTGAAAATATGATTGGTGGAGATGCATATAAACCTGATGATGTATTAAAAGCTAAAAATGGTAAAACAATAGAGATTAGAAACACTGATGCCGAAGGAAGATTAGTTCTTGCTGATTGTTTATGTTATGCACAAGATGAGATTGAAAATATTGATTATATCTTTGATTATGCAACTTTAACAGGGGCTTGTGTTGTTGGTGTTGGTGAATATACAATTGGTGTAATGGGTAATGATACAGTATTAAAAAGAGATGTTGTAGCAAATACTTTACAAGCAGGAGAATATGCAACAACTTTACCATTCAATAGATTTTTAAGAAAAACAATCAAATCTGAAATAGCTGATATTTGTAATATTGCAAATACTAGATATGGTGGAGCAATAACAGCGGGTCTATTTTTGGATAATTTTATAAATGAAGAAAATAAAGATAAATGGGCACATTTAGATATTGCTGGTCCAGCATTTGTTGAAAAAGATTGGGGTTATAATCCTTATGGTGCAAGTGGAGCTGGTGTTAGAGCAACTCTACAATTTTTAAAAAATCTTAATTAAAAGTATAGGATAAAAAATGATTAAAGTAGAAAGAAAACCAAAAGTTTTAGTAATTGGTGATTTAATGATTGATTCTTATTTAATTGGTGCTTGTGATAGAATAGCTTTAGATGCTCCTGTTCCAATTGTTGATATTAAAGAAGAAAAAGATGTATTAGGTGGAGCTGGAAATGTTATTAGAAATTTAGCTTCTCTTGGTGCAAAAGTTAGTGTAATGTCTGTTGTTGGAAATGATGACAATGCAAGACTTTTAAAACATATGCTAGATGAAATTGAAACAAAATCATTCCTTTTAGAGCAAAATGGAAGAAAAACTTCTAAAAAAACTAGAATTATGTCAGCAAATCAACAAATTTTTAGATTTGATCATGAGAGTAGAAATAATATCTCATTTGACAGTGTTAAAAAACTTTATGAGAAACTACAGGAGAAGATTAAAGCTTATGATGTAATTCTATTGGCTGATTATGGTAAAGGGGTTTTAACTAAGGACTTTACTCAAAAAATCATCTCTTATGCAAATAAAAACAATGTAAAAACTATTGTAGACCCATTTGGAATAGATTATAGTAAGTATCAAGGTGCATATTTAATTATTCCGAATAAAAGTGAAGCATCTGCAGCAACAGATATTGAGATTGAAAATAATGACAGACTTTTAGATGCATTAAAAGAGATAAAAAATAAATTTGAAACACAAGAAGCGATTGTTACATTATCAGAAGAGGGTGTTGCTTTATTAAAAGATAATAAGTTATCAGTATTACCAACTGTACCATTGGAAGTATTTGATGTAACAGGTTCAGGAGATACTCTTTTAGCTTCAATTGGATTTGCTTTAGCTTTAGATAATGATTTAGTAACATCATTAGAATTTGCAAACCTTGCAACAGGTGTTGTATTAAGAAAAGCAGGAACTGCAACGGTATCAATAGATGAAATTCAATCAGATCAAGTGTATTTAGATAGAAAAATTATAGAGACAAACTTAAGTTGTCAAGTTAAATAAAAGGAAATTAATGGGATTAGGTGTAGGAATCGTAGGTCTTCCAAATGTAGGTAAATCAACAACGTTTAATGCGTTAACAAAAGCTCAAAATGCAGAGGCTCAAAACTATCCGTTTTGTACAATAGAACCAAATAAAGCTGTTGTGCCAGTACCGGATAAAAGATTAGATGAGTTAGCAAAAATAGTTATACCAGATAAAATTCAACACTCTACAATTGATTTTGTAGATATTGCTGGACTTGTAAGAGGAGCTTCAAAAGGTGAAGGTCTGGGAAATCAATTTCTTTCAAATATCAGAGAAGTTGAAGTTATTTTGCATATGGTTAGATGTTTTGATGATGGAAATATTACTCACGTAGAAGGAGATGTTAATCCTATTAGAGATATTGAGATTATTGAAACTGAATTGATTTATTCTGATATTTCACAATTAGAAAAAAAGATTGAAAAATTAAAAAAACAATCAAAAGGTTCAAAAGAAGCAGCAGCTATGTTAGTTGTAGCAGAACAAGTTTATAAGCATATTGATGAGTTACAACCTGTAAAAACTTTTGAAGATAAAGAGAGTGATCTATTTATTCAACTTGATAAAGAGTTAAGATTTTTATCAAATAAAGATGTGATTTATGGTGCAAATGTTGATGAAGATTCTTTAGCTGAAGGTGGAAACCAATATGTTGATACATTAAAAGCTCATGCTACTGAAGTTGGTGCAGATGTTATTGTTCTTTGTGCTAAAATTGAAGAAGAATTAGTAGGTCTTGAAGAGGATGAAGCAAAAGAGTTTTTAACAGATTTAGGTGTGGAAGAATCAGGTTTAGAACAAATTATTCAAAAAGCATTTGATAAATTAGGACTTCAATCTTATTTTACAGCTGGAAAAGTTGAAGTAAGAGCATGGACTATTAAAAAAGGTACTAAAGCTCCTCAAGCAGCTGCAGTAATCCACAATGACTTTGAAAAAGGTTTTATTAAAGCTGAGGTTATCTCTTATGGTGATTTTGTGGAGTTTGGTGGTGAATCAAAGTGTAAAGAGGTTGGTAAGTTAAGATTAGAAGGAAAAGATTACATTGTTCAAGATGGAGATGTAATGCACTTTAGATTTAATACTTGATACAATAATAAATTGGTATAATTAAATAATTAGCTGTAGGAGTTTTATGTGAATGAAAATATTATAGAAAAAATTGAGTCTTTACCTCCTTTACCAAAAACAATAATTGAGATTGAAGAGTTTAGACAACAGCCAGAAAAAGAGGCATTTGAATTATTAAAGATTATTGAAAAAGATGCTTTAATTGTTTCAACACTATTAAAAGTTTCAAACTCTGCAATGTTTGGCTTTAGAAGTAAGGTTGAAACTGCGAGTAAAGCTATTAATCTTTTAGGTATTAATTTTACTATATCAATTGCAATTGGTGGTACAATACAAAATTTACTTAAAACTAACCTTACTGCTTATGGAATAAACAGTGATGATTTTATGCGAGCCTCAAATTTAGCTACTACACTTGCTTCATTATGGTTAAATAAGATCTCTTTTGAACTAAAAGAAGAATTAGTTTTACCTGCATTATTGCAAGAAGCTGGAAAGTTTGTATTGGCAGATATTATTGAAACAAGTGAAAAAACTGAAGAGTTCAAAGAATTAATAGCTGCTGGTAAAACATTAGCTCAAGCTGAAAAAGAGATTGTTGGAATGACAAGCTCTGAAATCACAGCTAAAATTTTCAAACACTGGAAATTAAGTGATAATTTAATCAATGTAATTGAATATGTTGATGAACTTGATAAATGTGAGCCTTTATATTTAGAAAGATCTAAAATATTAAATGTAATAAAAACAATTTGTAATGTAACAAATGCATTTAGTGAAGAAAATATAGCATTAGGTTTAGAAAAAGCAAAAGCATTTGGTTTGGATACAAAGTCTTTACAAGATGCTATTGATAAACTAGAAGAGAGACTTCTAGATGAATAATTAAGAGTTTAACTCTTAATTATTTAAACTCATAATATTTATTATGATTCTCTTGTGCAAGATTCATTGATAAAGTAGATTTTTCTACAATATTTGTTCTATCTCCCCATGAAACTCCTATTGTCAATTTTGGCTTTATAGTTTCATCTTTTGTTAAAAAATCAATATTTCTTATTTTTTCTATAATAGACTTATAGTCATCATTTTGTTCAAGAACTAAAGCTAGACTAGGTCCATTTAATCTATATATTTGATGAATATCATTTAGTTTAAGTGCATACTCTTTAAAATATATATTTGTTTTTTCATATCCATATTTCTTATTTAAATTTATTAAATCATTAATATGAATCTCTATAAAAATAAACTCTTTATCATCTCTTTTTAATAAATCAATTTTTAATTTTTCTATGTTGTACAGGGTTGTTATAACATCATTATAGATAGGGATACTTTTTAAATAACAAACAATAAGATTGATAATATTTTGTTTTATATATGAAATATTATCTTCAAATATTTTTTCAAAAATATGTTTATATACTTTAGAATAAGCAATTTTTAGAGTAAACTTATCAAAAAGTGGTATATCAATTCTCTCATAACCCAAATCAATTAGTTTACATTTTTTTTGACATAAACCTTCAACTGCCACAAAAGTTAGTCCATGAAAAATATCATTTGAGATAAAGTTTTCTATATGAGAATTTAATAAATCATCATTTAAACCGTCATCTGTAAAAATTTGTGTAATTATATTTGAAAGTTTTTGATTTATATTATATTTTAGAGTTATCTCTTCTTGTATAATAAATTTTTCAAGTGTTTTTTTACCAATATCTAAAGCCTTTTCTTTATTTATTGAGATATTGTCAAATTTTAAATCCTCAAAATATCTATTCCCATGATTTAATAAGATATTTCTATTTAACTTTTCAAATTCATTTTCTAATAGATCATAGCCATTAATTTTTACATAATAAAAATAAAAAAGTTTTGACTTTTCAATAGATATAAAATCATTACATAAAGAATAATATGCAGAAAGTGTTAAGTATATTTTAGAATAAATAGACATAAGATGAGATGCAATCTTATTCTTTTTTACATAATCAATTATTTGATTAATTAAAATATCATCTAATATTAGTTTATTAGAATCAACAAATTTTTTTATAATGACATCACATATAGTTAGTTTTAAAAACTCATGATAATCATTTCTATATTTTTCTGTAGAGATTAGTTTTTTTAGAAGTTTTATTAGCATCTCATCATCAATATCATTTGAAAAAAGTACTATAGCATGAAGAATAAATGTATTTGAATAATCTTCAATTTTATCTTCTAAAAAATCTTCAATTACAGTTTTATAGCTTAAATCTTTTCTATGTTCATCATAAATAAACATATAATTACTCAATAATATAGAATTAAATTCATCTAATGTTTTAAAATCAATAAATGGTGTATGATTTATCTCTTCTTTATATAAGGTAATAATGTCTTCAAAATAAGATAAGTCATTATATAACTCTTTAGGATAGTTTCTTTCAAGTTTATATAAAAGGTTACAAATTAATGTTGTACTTGAGTTTAAAAATATTTTATAATGCTCATTTTTTGTTCCTTCATTTGCAAAGTTTGCATTTTTAGATAATTCATATCCATCACAAGTTTTTGCAAAATTAAAATGAAACTCATCAATAAGATATTTTGTATCTTTATTTGAAGCATTAATAAAAGGTATATGTGAATAGTAAAAAAGTAATTTACCTAAAATATTATTTAAAATATTAATCTTTTCTTCTGAAAGTTTTATATTAAATTTAATTAAATTTATTGTTTCACTAATTACTTCTATTAGTGGCTTTATAGTTTTTTTTCTAATAACATCCATAGAATTTATAGAACAAACTTGATTTATAGTTTCTATTAACATTGAATATTGTTTAAAAGTGATATCAAAATCTAATTCGTCACCTTTTTCTTCTAACTCTTTTAACCTATCTTCATATGTCCTAAAGAGTGATGATAAATTATCTAAATTGTAAGTATTATAGTTTTCAAAAATATTAAAATTGTTTCCCATTGATAATAGATCTATAATAGTAACAATCTCTTTAAAAACTATAGTAGTACTATCAAAAAGAATATTATTCATCTTTTCTTCGATAACTAAAATTATAACTGATTTTAAATTTTTGTTATTGATTATCTCTTCTATAATATCAAAGGGGATACTTTTTTGTTCAAAATACAAATCACTAATATAAGCAATTAAAGCTTTATAGTCATCTGTAGCACTATATAAAAAAGAATCATCAGTTTTTATTTTATAATTTTCAATTAAATTAATAATATTTAAATCTTCACTACTTGTATCTAGTAATCCTAAAAATTCGTTTTCTTCTTGAATATCCATGATAATATCCTAATCAATAACATTATTATTAATTATATACTTTTTAAACTTATAGTCCTTGAAGTATTATTTTCCATAAATAGTCAACCTCTTCATCTTCAAAAGATATAATTCTTTTTTCTTCATAAAGTTCTTTTATTTTTTTTAATTTAAAGCTTTTACTGTATGTACAAGAAGCATGAACTGGCATAAAACTTCTTACTAGTGAGATGTCTTTTTTTATCTCTTGCTCACATAATAAGCAATGGTAATCCGTATGAAGTCTACCTTCATAATCAAGCAATTTTATATATGATTTACAAATAGCTCTTTTAGGGTTTTGTTTGATCATTTTGTGGGATAATTTATCCAAAAGTTTAAAGTAGAAATCATCTATAGTTTCTACATCTTTTAAGTGGGGATAAAATAGTTTAATAAATCTTTGCCAACAATATAGTTTATCATTGTCAAATATCCATTGAAATCCTAATTGAATTACATCTTTTAGCCTAGGAATAGAGCTTTTTATATTTGTTTCTAATTCAAAGTCTATTTTATAGCCTACATTTATATTTGAGTGTCTAGCCCCATAAAATCTGTATGTTGTATAAATGTGTGATTCTGTTAAAATTGATACTATTAAATCATCATCTTTAACAGCTTTAATATCTATAATGTAACCTTGCATATAACTTTCTATTTATAAAATTGAAAAAAATTATAGCGAATAATAAATAGAAATTTGCTTCAAATAAATATTATGGTACTATTCTATAATTAATTTTTACTAAAGGGAAATTGGATGGATTTTACAAATGTTTCTATAGCAAAAGAGGCAAATATTTTATATGATGGTAATATCACAAGTAGAAGTATTACTTTTGAAAATGGTAGTAAAAAAACACTTGGAATTATGTTACCAGGAGAGTATGAATTAAACACAGTTAATAAAGCAACAATTGATATAAACTCAGGTTCACTTGAAGTTATGCTACCAGCAGAAGATTGGGTTGAGTATGTTGCACCTGCAAGTATTCAAATTGCACAAAATTCAAAATATAAATTAAAAGTAACATCATTAGTTGATTATTGTTGTTCTTTTGAAAAAGTTAAATATTGTAAATAAAAAAAGGTAAGAGTATTAAAACTCTTACCTTTTTTTTGCATGAATATTTAGTGACTACTCAGCAACTGAAACAGTTACAGGCGTACCTTCCCAAATACCATGCTTAGTACAGTAACCATGTGCAACTAAGTTAAGTTTTTTACCAGTTGGAATAATTGTAAATGTTGTAGTATTATGAGCTTTTACATTTCCTAATGTTCCTGGAACATATGAAGCTTTTGCTAATAATGTTTCTCCATTAAATAATGAAACAGACTCAATATAATGATCAAAATCATCTGGGTGAGTATATTCGTTACCCATTTTTACAGTTACTTCAAATGGCTCTCCTGCTTTTGCAGTCTCAGCACAGTGAATAAATGGTGAGTGTCTATCAATTAAATCTTTTTTTGCTTCTCTTTCTACAGTATCGATATCAACATATTTGTTAATCTTTGGCATATTTTTTCTCCTAATAATGTGGTAAAATATTATACCATTATTTTTTTAAAGTATTTAGGATAATTTTTATCCTAAAAAAATTTAAGAAAAATATCAGAAAGCAAGCTTCAATATGGTAATATTCCCCATGAATAAAGAAGATTTTTTTATAAAACAATTTAATAAAAACTCAAAAATAATTGGCGATGATGGCGCTGTAGTTGGTGACTTGGTATATAGCAATGATGCTTTTTTTGAAGATGTACATTTCAAAAGGGATTGGTTTACTTTAAAACAAATAGCAAAAAAAGCGATGCTTGTAAATATCTCTGATGCTATTGCTATGAATGCAAAACCAAAATATGCTTTATTGACTGTTGCAATACCTAAAAGTTATTCAAAAAAAGATATGAAGAGTTTAGCTTCTGGTTTTTTAGAAGTTGCAAAGAGATATAATATAGAGATAATAGGTGGAGATACTATATCAAACACTAAACTTGATATAAGTGTTACAATAATTTCAAAAACAAAAAAACCAATATTAAGAAGTGGCATAAAACAAAATGATTATCTTTGTTATACAGGTGAATTGGGAACTTGTAAAAAAGATTTGAATACATTATTATGTGGTGGAAAGATATCAAACTCTTCTAAATTTATTGAGCCAAAACTAAATGCAGATTTTTTCTATGAAATATCAAAATATGTTAATGCCTCAATGGATATTTCAGATGGTTTGTTTTTTGAATTGGAAAGAATGTCGAAACAAAGTAAAAAAGGGTTTAAGTTTTTTTATCATATCTCTAAAAGTGTAGGTTGTTCAGGGGAAGAGTATGAATTACTTTTTTCTTTTTCACCTAAAAATAGAATTAAAATAGAAAAAATAGCTAAAAAACACAATATAAAATTAAATATTTTTGCAAGAGCTGTAAAAGGTAAATTTAAAAGCGATTGTAAAAATCACCATTTTGAATAAGGAAAATAGTTGGAAAATTTACAAAGATATTTAACTCACTCTAAAATAGATGTATTGTTTAAACAAACAAAAGATGATTTTGTAGTGACAGAAGTTCCTCTTTATGAGTTTAGTGGAGAGGGTGAACACATCATAATTAAATTTAGAAAAAAAGAGTTAACAACTTGGACTGCTGTACAGATATTCTCAGAGCAATTAGGATGCAAATCAAGAGATATAGGTTATGCTGGATTAAAAGATAAAAATGCAATGACAATTCAACATATCTCTGTTCCAAAAAGTTGTGAAGAAAATATAGATAAGTTTAATCATGAAAATATCAAAATCTTAGAAGTTATGAAACATAACAATAAGATTAGAGTAGGGCACTTAAAAGGAAATAAGTTTTTTATCAGATTAAAAAGAGTTACCCCATTAGATGCAAAAAAGATTGAAGAAGCTATTTCAAATATTTCACAATTTGGAATGCCAAACTATTTTGGTTTTCAAAGATTTGGAATAGAAGGTGATAACTATAAAAAGGGTGAAGCTATCATAAATGGTGAACTTAGAGAAAAAAATAGAAAACTAAAACAGATGTATGTTAATGCTTATCAAAGTTACCTTTTTAATAACTGGCTTTCAAAAAGAATAGAGCTTTCAAAATTAGTTAATGCTTTTGAACCAAAAGAGATTTATGAAAAATTGTCCTTACCTTTAGATGAAGTATCAAGTATGAAAAAACAAGAGCATCCTTTTAAAGTAATCACTGGAGACTTAATGAGTCATTATCCATATGGTAAGATTTTTCATGTGGAAGATTTAGAAAGTGAATCTCAAAAGTTTTTTGAAAGAGATAGAGTACCAACTGGCTTATTAAGTGGGAAAAGAGTTAAAAAATCTGAAAGTTTAGCTTATGAATTAGAAAAAGATTTTGATAAAAAAATTTCTGAGGATGGAGCTAGAAGATTTGCTTGGGTATTTCCAAAAGATATAGAATCAAACTACAAAGAAGATAAAAACTGGATGGAAATACAATTTGAACTTCCTAAAGGTTCTTATGCAACAGAGTTTATAGCAGAAATTATTCATTAATAAAGAAGCTATAATCTCATACTTCATTATATTATTTTTTTAAGTCAAAGTAAGCTAAACTTATATATTAATATAAAAAGGTTACCTATGACTTATGAAGAACTAATTAAAGAGTTGTGCGACGTAATTAAAGAGTCTGAAAAAAACTCTGTTGCTATATATGAAAACTTAGAATCAATTGGTGATATGCTAAATGATTCAAAACTTCCTGTTCATAAGCTATCAAAAATAAATGATTCAATTTCTAACTCTTTTGGTTTACTACAACATCAAGATATGCATAGACAAAAAATTGAAAGAGTAGTTAATTTTGTTTGTGAAAATAAAAATATTGATTCTAGTGAATATAATATAGCCAGTTCTGCAAAACATATTGCAGGTGATGAGAACAATGAAGTTTTAGATGATGATGAGTTAGAGGCTTTAATTAAAAGTATGCAGAATTAATCAATAAAGAGTTAGACTCTTTATTGATTTTTACACGCTTCTTTTTTTAGGTGGTTTAGAGTTCCAAATATTCTAAGTGATTCAATTTCGATCGCTTTTGCTTTTTCATTTAACACCTCATTTGACTCTTTATTTGAGTTTGCATTAATTAAATCTTGAAGTTTTACTGTTAAATTGTTGTTTAGTACTTTTAAGTCTTCAAGTGCTGAGTGTTGTGCATTTGGATTGATTTTAATATAATTTTCTATCCAATTATTAAGTTCTTCAGAACCTTTTGCAATCCAGTTTTCATAACTACCTAGTTTTGTATACACACTATCTTTTACATTTAATACATTAACTTTTAGTTTTGCAGTATCATAAACTAAATCTACATTACAAACTTCTTCTCTAGCTTCTTGTAAAAAGCTTGCTCTTGAAGCTGCTGTAACTAAAGAGTTTGACATATCAGCAATTTCACCTGACATTTTAGAGATTTGTTCAGCAACTTGAGCATTTTGTTGAGTTGCTTGATCTAAGGTATTTACAGCATCATTGATTTGTGTAATACCTCTTTCTTGCTCTTTTGAAGCAGTTGCAACAAATTCAATTTTTTCGATTGTATAGCTAATATTTTTATTAAGAACATCATATCCACCAATCATATCATCAGAAATCTTTTTACCTTCATCAGCTTTACTTGTAGCATTTTCAACTAAATCTTTAATCTCTTTAGCAGCTTCTGCAGATCTAGAAGCTAGATTTCTAACCTCTTGAGCAACAACAGCAAAACCTTTACCAGCTTCCCCAGCAGTAGCAGCTTCAACGGCTGCATTAAGTGAAAGAATATTTGTTTGGAAAGCAATTTGATCAATAACTTCAATGGCTTCATTAATAGAGCTAATTTGATTATTAATTTCATCCATTGCTGTAGCTGTTCTATTTGCTAAAACTTGACCATTTTGTGCTGCTTTAGTTACATCAGATGCAAGATTAGACATCTCAATAGTTGTTTGTGTATTTCCTTGAATATTTGCTGTAATCTCTTCAAGAGCTGCTGCTGTTTCTTCTAATGAAGCAGCTTGTTGATTTGATGATTCTGATAAACTATTTGATGCAGTTGATAAAGTGTGTGTATTTTTATTTAATGAATCACCTGTATTCATAATCATTGCTAAGATTTCTGAAGTATTATTACCTACTAGTTTTATCCCAGCAGTTAATGAACCAAGGTCTCCATAAATCCCTTTGTCATCTATTTTATAATCAAAATTAGACTCAGAATAGTATCTTAATGTTGTATTTATTTTATCTAATGTCTCTTTAGTATGTAAAATCATAGTGTTTAATTTATTTTTTAAATCTTCAACATATGGATTAGCAGCTATTTCATTAACTTGATATACAAAGAAACCATTTCCAGTTTTTTCTAAAATATCATTTGCTTCTTCAATAACTTTCTCATCTTGTTTTAGACCTTCGTTTACTTTATCCATATATGAGTTGAATAATCCAGCAACTTCACCAATTTCATCTTTTGAAGTAATTTCAAGTTTAATATTTGGATCATTTGTTTTTAATAGGTCTTGGAAACCTCTTTTTAATCCTTCAATTGGTTTTGTAGCTCTTTTAACAATTAACAATATTAGCCCAATTGTAATCCATCCCAAGATTGTAGATGATAATAGAATATCTATAACTAAATCACCAATTCTACTGTCTGATTCATCTAAAGAGAATGTTAAGTCCATTACCCCTATAACATCACCTTCTTTTTGATTAACGTGACAAAGTAAACACTCATTTGTCGCAACCATAGGTTTAATCATTCTTAAATTATGGCCTTCAGCATTTTCAACTTCTAAAATTTGATTTTGTTTTGTATCGAACGATTTGATGATATCTTTATCTTCAGTAAATTTTGTACCTGGAGAATACATCTCAATTAGAGGTTTACTTTTTGCTATTGTTAGTTTTTTTACACCTTTTATAGTTCTAGCTTCATCTTCAGCTTTTTTTATTTGTGCAGGATCTCCTGTGTTCATAGCATTTCTTAAACTCTGAAACATTGCTGTATTAAGCATGTCTAAATTCTCTTTAGTAGTTATAATTGCATCTTCTTTTACTTTTGAAGTGGTAAAATATGTTACTGCTAAACTTGATAAAGACATAAGTATGAAAAGAGCAAATATAATTTTATTACTTATTTTTTTTGTTATTAAATCAAACATTCAAGACTTCCTAATAATTAAGCTGCTTTATTATATAATGTATAACATTTATTATATATAAAATATAAAATTAAATCAAATAAACTTGGAAAATAATGATTGTAGGCATTGAAGGTATAATTGAAAGAAAAGAACCGACATTATTAAATCTAAATGTGAACGGTATTATATACGAAATATTCGTATCAGTGAATTGTAGTTCAAAAATTATTGATAATAAGGTCAAATTAAATATAACACATATTATAAGAGAAGATTCTCAAACTTTATATGGTTTTTTAGACCCAAATGAAAAAAAACTTTTTGATACAGTAATTAAAATTAATGGTGTAGGACCTAAAGTTGCATTAGCAATATGTTCTACTTTTACTCCAACTTCTTTTTCTCAAATTGTTAGTTCAAATGATATCTCGATGTTAAAAAGAGTTCCAGGTATTGGACCTAAAGGTGCAAGTAGAATTTTAGTAGAATTATCTGGATTTATTATTGATGGAGATGAGGATGAAAACTCTGATGCTTCACTTCATTTAGAGGCTTCATTAGCACTTGAATCTTTAGGATTTAAAAAAGATGTAGTATCAAAAGTATTGAAAAATTGTACAGGCACAAATACTGGTGATTTAGTAAAGCAAGCATTAAAACAGTTACAAAAATAGGAGAATTATAGTGAAAATAGGAATAGTTTTTGGCGGGATATCTTATGAGCATGAGATATCAATTGTATCTGCAATAGCTATGAAAGATGTATTAAAAGAAGAATTAGTTTATATCTTTTGTGATGAAAATAGAGATTTTTATCATATCCCGACAAATACAATAAAATCAAAACTTTTTAGTAGTGGTGAATATAAAAAATGCGATTTGTTAAATCTAAAAAAAGGTTCATTTGTTAAAAAGGGTTTATTCTCTGAAAAAAATCTAGATGTTGATGTTTATTTAAATCTTTCCCATGGTGGTGATGGTGAAGATGGTTTATACTCTTCTATTTTTGAGTTATATAATCTTCCTTATATAGGTCCTAGAAAAGGTGCTTGTAGCGTAAGTTTTAATAAGTTTTTAACAAAAGGTTATGCTCATAGTTGTGGTATCAAAACAATTGATTATAAATACTACACAAGGGAACAAAAAGTTGAAGTAGAAAAATTTCCAGTAATTATTAAGCCTGTTACTTTAGGTAGCTCAATTGGAGTATCTATTGTAAAATCTAATGAAGAATTAGAATATGCTTTAGATGTAGCCTTTGAATTTGATGATGCAGTAATTGTAGAGCCATTCATATCAGGTATCAAAGAATACAATCTTGCAGGTTGTAAAATAGCTGGTGAATATAATTTTTCTATTATAGAAGAACCTCAAAAAGCTGAATTCTTGGATTTTGATAAAAAGTATTTAGATTTTGCTAGAACATCTACTGCTTTAAAAGCTGATATTAGTGAAGAATTAGCTTCAAAAATAAAAGAATCATTTAAAAAAATATATAATACTACTTTTGAAGGTGCATTGATTAGATGTGACTTTTTTGTTATAGATGATGAAGTATATTTAAATGAAATAAATCCAGTACCAGGGTCAATGGCTAATTATCTATTTGAAGATTTTAATAAAACATTAGTATCTTTATCTTCATCATTACCAAAACAAAAATCGATTAAGATCACTTATGATTATGTAAATAAAATTCAAAGTGCAAAGGGAAAATAATTGGCTCTAAAGAGTATCATTGTAGATAATAAAGAGTTTGATATTGTTTATGATATTGTTAATGTAAACAAGGATAAAACAATTGTATTTCTTCATGGTTGGGGTTCAAATAAAGAGATTATGAAACAAGCATTCTCTTCTTACCTAAAAGAGTATAAGCATATTTATATAGATATGCCAGGTTTTGGTAAAAGCGTTACATCTTATAGTTTGACTACAAAAGATTATGCAAATATAATAGATACTTTTCTTAAAAATTTAAATTTAAATATTGTAGCAATAGCAGGTCACTCTTTTGGAGGAAAAGTTGCTACACTTTTAAATCCTGATAATCTGATTCTTTTAAGTACAGCTGGTATTTTAGAAGAAAAACCTTTAGATGTAAAACTTAAAATAAAAGCTTCAAAAATATTTAATAGCTTAGGTCTTGGAAAAATCACAAAAGCATTTAGAAGTAAAGATGTTGATAAAATGAGTGAAAACATGTATCAAACCTTTAAAAATGTTGTAAATGAAGATTTTACTAATAATTTTAATTCTTATGAAAAAAATGGTATGATTTTTTGGGGAGAAGATGATCAAGCAACTTCTCTTGAATCAGGTAAAAAAATTCATTCTTTGATTAAAAATAGTAGTTTTGATTCATATAAGTCTGATCACTACTTTTTCTTAAAGTTTGCATCTAATATTTGTCAAAAAATTGAAAATGGGATTCGTTAATGGAATATTTATATATTTTTACACATATATTACTTATAATGTCTTTGGGCTGGTATTTAATAACTAACCTTCAATGGTATAACTATAAACTAGAAAGAGTAATACTTAAACATCACAAGTGGCAATGGCACATCACTTATTTTGCTTCGCCAATAGTATTTTTTTATATATTGCCTGAGTTGTATTTTACTATCTACTTTTATTTACTTTTTATGACAAGTTTTGTCCTTTGGAATAAAAAACTTGATAGGCCTTTAGTCTTAACAGGTAGAGTAAAAAGATTTTTAGCACTATTACTTTTTATAACATTTGCAATAATTGCACTTTGCCTAACAAATGAAGATTGTAACTCTTCCGCTGTATTGTTTGTACCAATATTTTTAGCTTATATAGTTTCATATCTTTTAGAAAAAATGTTTTTTATCTCATTTAAAAATAAAGCAAAAGAGAGACTTGAAGCAATACCAGCTTTAAAAATTGTTGCTATTACAGCATCATATGGTAAAACTTCTATAAAAAACTATTTATATCATGTACTAAAAAGAAAATATAAAGTATATAAAACACCAAGATCTGTAAATACTATGGGTGGAATTGTATTAGATGTAAATAGAGATTTACCCCTTGATTCTCAAATCTATATTGCAGAAGCAGGAGCTAGAGAAAAAGGTGATATTGAAGAGATTACAACATTTTTAGAGCCACAATATTGTGTCTTAGGAAGTGTTGGAGAACAACATATTGAGTATTTTAAAACCTTAGATAATATTATTCAAACTAAAATGGAAATCTTAACTTCACCTAGAATGAAAAAAGGTTTTGTACACGAATCTGTTCCAATTAAAGATTATGAAACAATAGTCAAGTTTCCAGATAATCTTCATGTTACTATGTCAAACCTTGATGGTATCTGGTTTGATATTGTTATAAATGGAAAACAAGAACATTTCTCAGCTCCAATACTAGGAAGCTTCAATGCTATAAATCTAACAGCAGTTATATTAGTTGCACATGAGTTAGGAATGAGTATTGATGAAATCAAATTATCTTTAAAAGATTTACCACAAGTTGAACATAGACTTCAAAAAATAGAAGCAGGTGGTAAAGTTATTATAGATGATAGTTTCAATGGAAACCTAGAAGGTATGCTAGAAGCTATAAATATTTGTTCTCACCATGAGGGAAGAAAAGTGATTATAACTCCAGGTTTAGTTGAATCAACTTCTGAAGCAAACATTCTTTTAGCAAATGAGATAAATGAAAAATTTGATTTTGCAATAATAACTGGGACATTAAATGCGCATCTTCTAAGTTCAAACATAGATGAAGATAAACTATTTATCTTAAAAGAAAAAGCAGATATGGAAAAAGTATTAGCAGAAAAAACTAGAGCAGGGGATTTAATCCTTTTTGCAAATGATGCACCAAACTTTATATAAAAAAATAGGATAGTTTTAAATGGAACATTTATATGCACCTTGGAGATACGATTATGTTACTGACGAAAAAGTAGAAGGATGTATTTTTTGTCATATCTCTAAGCATGTAGATGAGGAAAAGTATCAAGTCCTTTTTCATGATGAATATTGCTATGTAGTAATGAATAAATTTCCATATTCCCCAGGACACCTTATGGTGATCCCACATTTTCATACAGATAAAATAAAAGAGCTAGAAGATAATGTTTGGGCAAGAATGAGTATAAGAATAAGGCAAGCAGTTAGCTTACTAAAAGAGACAATGAATTGTGAAGGTGTAAATATAGGTATGAACCTAGGAAAAGCAGCCGGAGCAGGAATAGCTCAACACGTACACTATCACGCATTACCTAGATGGATAGGGGATACAAATTTTATATCTAGTATTGGTGGGGTTAGAGTTTATCCTGCTGATTTTGATGAGATTTTTTTGAAGCTAAAAGGGCAGGCTTCTAAATATTTTGTTTAGTTTTAATAATAAAATTTATTCTTAAAGAGATAGTATGAAATATATAATAATTTTATTTGTGATAATAGTTTTAGGTAATTTAATTTTAACTATTTTAAATATTAATAATTCACCTATAATTATTTTAAGTGGAGATAATATAAAAAATATAGAAAACCTTTGGGAAATTAGGGGTCAAATAGGAGATATACTATCAGGACACTTTGCTGCGCTTGCTTTTTTTGCAGTTGCATTTAGTATTATTCTACAAAATGAATCAAACAAACATATGAAAAAGAGTATTCATAAGCAAGAGGAATCTTTAATTCAACAAAGTGAAGCATTAAAAATTCAATCAAATAGTTTAGAAGCACAAATTAAAGAACTTCAAGAATCAAGGAAAGAAAGCGAGAAGCAAACGGAAGAATTTTTTATTAATAATTTTAATTTAAAGCTTGATAGGTATTATAAAATACTTAATCAAAATATGAAATATATTATGCATGATAATATTCTTTCTGAAAATGCAAAAATAATACGTAACATAAAAAAAGGAACTGATATTTCACAAGATGAAAAATATAGAATTGAATCATTACAGATACTTTCTTATAAAGTATTTGAAGTATTAGAACTTATTTATGAAGAAATTAATTTATGTAAAAAATTTGATACTTCATATATAACACTTTTAAAAGAATTTGAAATTAATATTAATACAAATTTTCATATAAGTTTACTTTGTTCTATTGCTAATGATCATAGTCTAGAAAAATATAAGTTCTTAAACTTATTTAATGAAAAATTTCCAGATGGATAATATAGCTTATCGACTTTCTTTTGTGAAAAAGAAAGTAGCAAAGAAATCACCCTACGAAGTTTTGAAGGCTGAAGCTTCCCGAGCTTATTATTTATCTCTTTTCTGTGCCTAAAAACTCGCTAAAGAGTGCGTCAAAGCACTCTTCTTAACGCTCAAACAGTTTAGTCACGGGTTTCGAAAAGAGATAAATAAACGCTCAGCTTCAAAAATGCAGGGAGATTGGATAAGGACATTTGATTTGTTTAGTACCATTCTATTTAAATTGGTGTCGTGTTAAATCTAACTAAGAAAGTTTGTGGCTAGAGTAATCTAGTCCAGACTTTGTTGAAGCCGGAAGTTTTCTAATTATTTCCGAAAAAGACCGAGGACTGTCTGAGAGAAAAAGGTGACTAGATGTCACGTTTTTATCGAGTTGCCACCTTAAAAAAATATAAAAATCCCGAATGAAGTTTATAATAAAATTAAATTCTTTCTGAATCATATGGTACATTATTTTTATATACGGCATGAGCAATAACTAATAGTTTTCTCATAATTGCTACTTGTATAACTGTAGTATGTTTTCCATTTTCTTTTAGTCTATCATAAAACTTTTTTAATTTTTCGTTATTTCTTATTGATGTCATTGCTGGCATAAACAAAGTACCTCTACATATTTTTGAACCTGCTTTTGATATTTTTGTTTTTCCATTAACTGATATACCTGAACTTTTTTCTATTGGATCTAATCCTGCTAAAGATACAATTTGTTTTTGATTAGCATTTTTATATTGAATAAAATGTATAAGTAATACAATTGAAGATATTTCTCCTATACCATCAATTGTTTGTGAATTATTAAATGATTGTTGAAGTCTCTCATTTTTTTTTATGATTGATTTTATTTTTTTGATAATTTTTTGTTCTTGTTTTTTTAAAAATTGATATTGTAATTCAAACTCTTTTATCAAATAGCTTTTATCTTTTTTTGCTTTTAAAGCAGCTATATGGTTTTTAGTTATAACTTGTTGTTTAATAATTAATTTATATCCAGAGATAAGTTCTTTTAATTCTTCTTCTAGAGTATCTACAATAGGTATTTTAATATCTTTATCTTTAGCTGTAACAATCATTTTAGATAAAAGCTGTGCATCTTTTATATCATTTTTATTTCTATATCCCATTACTTTTGCAAAGCTAGCACTTTTTTTAGGATTTACTATAAAACTTTTTATATTTTTGTTTGCACAAAACTGTTTTAAAAGAAATGAATAATTAGCTGTAGGTTCATAAATAAATACTAATTTATCAATCTCATTTTTATAAAGTTTTTTTAGTTTAGAGTATAAACTTTTTATTCCATTTAAACTATTTTCAATAATTAAATCTAAATCATTTATTGGAATATAAACATTAATTGTTGACTTACTTACGTCTAATCCGATAGAATACATTTCTTGAACCTTTATTTTAGTATAAAGAGTTCGTTAGGGTAGGATTTCTCCTACCTGATAATTGTTATACAAACTTTAGACTTATAAAATACGAACTAGTTATAAAACTGTTCTTGTTGCCACTCAAATTTAAAGTATAACTATCAAACTCGCCATCAAGCTAATTATAAATTATTTTTTATAATTGCTTTAGTTCCGCAACGATATATTATCTTTCAAACTCTTTGGAAATATATTAACTATATTCCCTTAAATGTATTATATAAGTTTCGCAGGTCAGGAAATCATTAGCAAACTGTAGGGAAGCTCCGCCTTCAACAACCGTCTGGTTGCTTTTTGCCATACTTTTTTCAATAAAAAAGTATGAAAGCGTACTCACTTCGTGAGTACAAGAGAGATAAGAGGAGTGTCCAACTCCTCAAAACTTATTCGTGTGAATGACTCTCAGCAATTAACTCCTGAATTTTCCCATAAACTTCAGTAGCCTGCTCATCATCAATCTTATCTTCATTTACCGCATAAACAATATTTTGTAACTCCACAAGAAATGACTCCATATCTCTTATTTCATCCATAGTTTCATCTGTTTGTTCTTTTTTTTCAATAATCTTATGTAAATCTTCTAAATATGCTTCTACCTCTGGTATCATTGTATTTTCAACAACTTCTAATAAATCTTTTTTAATTTGTGTCATATTTTGATATATCCTTTTATTTTTTATATTATATCTTATCAAAGCCCTAATTTATATTTCTTTTGTAGACTTTAATATGTAAAAATATAATTTTTTAATCCAAGTAAAATATTATTCAAATATAATTGCAAAAAAGAAAAAAGAGTATATATGAAAGATGAATGTTCTATAGCAAAATTAGGTGAAGCTATTCTTAGAAAAAAAGCTAAAAAAGTTAAAAATATTAATTCTAAAAAAATACAAAATCTTATAAAGAAAATGATAACTTGTGTAAAAGAAAATAAAGGTGTTGGTTTAGCTGCTCCTCAAATATTTGAATCATATCAAATATTAGTCATCTCTTCTCATCCAAATGAAAGATACCCAAATGCTCCACTTATGAAAGATGAAGTATTAATCAATCCAGAGATTATAAAAAAATCAAAAAAGAAAGTAAAAGATTGGGAAGGGTGTTTAAGTATTCCAGGAATTAGAGCTAAAGTTCCAAGACATACTAAAATAGAAGTAAAATATACTACTATGGAGGGTAAAACAAAAAATGTTATTTTTGAAGATTTTATTGCAAGGATTTTTCAGCATGAATATGACCATTTGATAGGAAAAGTTTATTTAGATAGGGTTAAAGATAATATTGATATTGTTTCCCAAGAACAATATTTTAAATTGATTTCATAACTATAAAAATTGGAGAATGTATGATAATAAGAAAACAAGTAAACGAAAAAATGAGTAGAATAGTTGAACACAACGGAGTAGTATATTTTGCAGGAATTGTATCAGATGATAAAGAATTAGATATAAAAGTACAAGCAAAAAGAGCTTTAGAGATAGCAGAAGAAAGGTTTAAAGAAGCAGGAGTTAGTAAACACACTATCTTAAGAACAGAAATATTTTTAAAAGATATTTATAGGGATTTTGAAGATTTTAATAAAGTTTGGAAAGAATGGATTCCTGAAAATGATAAACCAGCACGTTCATGTGTTCAAGCAAATATGGCTAGTCATAATACTTTAATTGAGCTAGTTATAACAGCAGCAAAAGAATAATTATTTGATTTATATGTTAATCTAGTTAAAATATATACAAAAAATTTTAAAAAATACGATAATATTTTAGTATCATTAAAATATTAGAGAAAAAAAGGATACCTTATGAAAAGAGATATAATCATAATAGGTGGTGGAATTGTTGGTTTATGTAGTGCTTATTTTTTACAAAAAAGTGGACGTAAAGTAACTATTATAGATGAAAATGATATTACAGATTCAACCTCATTTGGAAATGCAGGTCTTTTATCAGCATTTGATAAATCTCCATTAAGTTATCCAGGGGTAGTTTCAAATACTTTAAAACTAATGTTAAGAGGACAATCTCCAGCAGTAATTCATCCATCTTTAGATCCTAAAGTATATAAATGGCTAATTAATTTTATGCTAAATGCAAATGAAAAGCGTACTAAAAAAACTATGATGCTTTTTGAAAAATATGGAGAGATATCTTTAAACCTATATGAAAAAATGGTAAATGAAGATAAGCTAGATTTTGATTTTCATAGGGATGGAATGTTATCTGTTTTTACTGAAGAGAAAAGTTATAATGAAAGATTGAAAAAATATGATTATGTTGATGAAGATAGGTTTAAAATCTTAGATAAAAATGAATTAAAAGAGTACCTTCCAAGTGCAAATATAGATAAAATAAAAGGTGCAATACTATTTAAAAAGAATGCTAGATTTGACCCAGGTTTAACTATGTTAGAGTTAAAAAGACATCTTATGGAAGCTGGAGTTGAGTTTATATTAAATGAAAAAATAGAAAGTATTAGAGTAGAAGCAAAAGAGGTTAAACACCTAGTTTCTTCTAAAAACAATTTTTATGAAGCAGAACATTATATTATGTCTACAGGTTATCAAACAATATTAGCTAGCAAATGTAATAAAGATTTAATGATGACACCTGCAAAAGGTTATAGTATAACATTTGAAATGGATAAAGAGTTTACTCCTAAAGTATCTACAATCTTCAATGATTTATTTGTAGTTATGACACCAAGAAGAAACGATGTTAGATTTACTTCAAAGTTGGAGATTGGCAGTGATGATACAAATGTGGTTCAAAAACAAATAGATAGTATAAAAAAGAATTTTTTTGAATATAATAAAAAGTTTGAAATGCGAAATGAAAAGTATTGGACTGGTTTTAGACCTCTAACTCCAAATGATATTCCATTAATAGGAAGAGATGAAGATATAAACAATCTTACTTATGGTATGGGATTAGGTTGGCTTGGTATGACTTTTGGACCAGCAATTGGAACTATTATTAATGATTTAGTAGTAAATGATAAGAAAAATGCTCAAAGTGATGATATCTTAATGTTCTCTGGTTTTTATCAATAAGATAAAACCAGATTACTTTAATCCCATCTCTTCTACATCAAAACCTTCAAAGCTACTGATGTGTAGAGTTTGAGCAATATTTTCAAACTCTTTACATCTGTTATACAAGGTATCTTTAGTGTGAATATTTATCTCTTCAACACATAAATAGTATGTTTTATTTTCGTAACATATCTCAAGAGTTGAATACCCTTCTGAATCCAAAAGCTCTTTTGCTTTTCGTAAAACTTTACTATCTTTATTACTAAAGTAAAATCCCCAACTAAGTCTAGTATTTAGATTTATACTACATTCTCTTGCTGTATTATTAAAAAATTCTTCTATATTTCTTTTCATATTAAAATTGTATATCTAAAAATTAAATTTCAGGTAAAGAGTATAAGAAAATTTAATAATTTACACATTTTTTAGCCAAAACTGTGACAGCAATTGTGACATTAGTATAAATAAGTTTTATTTAAGACTCCATTCGCTGCTTTTATACCAGATGCCCAAGCAGCAGTTATCCCTCTACTTGTTCCAGCTCCATCTCCAATAATATAATAACCATCTTTAACCATAAAATTTTTATTTAGAAAATTTGGTTTATTGGAATATGTTTTAATTTCTGGATAATAAAGTATTGTTGATGGGTGTAAAACACCAGGAACAATAGAATCAAGTTTTTTTAATGCACTCCAAATATCTCTTAAAATTTTTGCTGGCATGCTTAAACTTAAATCACCTGCAACTGCATTGGATAAGGTTGGTTTAAAATCATATAAATCATCATTGAAGGTTTCTTTTTTACTTCTTTGTCCTAATCTAAAGTCACCAACCCTTTGCATAATAACAGAACCACCACTTAATTGCATAACCATTTCACCTAAGATTTTTCCAAACTGTTGACCACTTACAACAGGTTCTGTTAATCTAATAGTTTTTAACATAGCAAAATTTACAAGATTATTAGGTTTTTTATCCCTAGACATTGAGTGTCCATTTACTGAATAATACCCCTTATACTTTTCTCTTACTATATGAGCACAACCTGAGTTTGTACAAAAGGTTCTTACTTTATTTGGAAAAAGAATTTTAGGGTCATAATACTCTTTTACAATAGGATAGTTTTCTTCTCTTGTTTCAACTCTTATCCCTATATCTACAATATTATCATTATAAGTTACACCTAACTTATCCATTTGTTCTTGCATCCAGTCATAATCTGCACGCCCAGGACCTAGAATTATATCTTTAAATTCTATTTTAAAATTGTCACTTAGTATTAATTCTTTTTTATCTGAAACTAACTCTTTTACTTCTGTTTCAAGTGCTACTGTTACATTTAAATCTCTTAATTGCTCAATTAAACCATTTATTAATGCTGATGATTTGTCGGTACCAACATGTGCCTGATCAATTGCTAATATATTTACATCTAGTTTTTGTGCTCTTTGAATATATTTCTCAATGTTTAGTCTTGTTTCCATTTTTGGTTTTAAATGGTTTGCAACTTCTATTAATAGTTTTTGAGCTTCATCTTTTTCCCAATGTTCTAAAGGAAATCCCACTGGATAGGTATAGTTTTGTTTACAATCATTTCTTAAACCACCAGAACTAATCTTTTTCTTTTCTATAAGTAAAATACTTTTATTAGAATTTTCTGCAAGTTTAAAAGCTGCACCTAGAGCTGACGGACCTGAGCCTACAATAATTACATCGTAGTATGAGTTTAGTTTAATATTTTCCATAAATTAATTATATCAGAACTAAAAAATTAAATACAGAAAAATATTTCAAACTATATCACCAAGATGTAATCAAAACAGCATATAATTAAAAAGATTATTTACAATATATACAATTGGATTAAAATGATTACTATCCCATATTTTAAATTTTTTGAATTTTTATTAATATTTATTTGTTTACCACTATTATTTGTTTATAAAATATTATCACCATTTTTTATAATACCAACACTGTGGATTTTAACATTTTATATACTATATATTACAAGTATTGGTAATAGCAAAGTTATATTTGACAAAATAAAAAAATCAGATTTGCATTATGTATTAAAAAGA
Organism: Halarcobacter sp.; assembly: GCF_963675975.1. Lineage (NCBI taxonomy): Bacteria > Pseudomonadati > Campylobacterota > Epsilonproteobacteria > Campylobacterales > Arcobacteraceae > Halarcobacter > Halarcobacter sp. Next base: position 1,690,528 of record NZ_OY780939.1, read on the forward strand.
TTTTTTTATTTTGCATGTTTCTTATTGATTTTTACATACTTATTTTATGAAGATAGATTATTTAATTTTATTTTAGAAAAACCAAAAGTATTTATATTTGTTTTGTTTTTGTATCCTATATTATCAGTAATACCTCAAGAGTTAATTTTCAGAAGATTTTTTCTTTTCAGATATGAGTTAATTTTTAGAAAAGAGGCTTTAATTGTATTAAATGCATTGGTTTTTGCATTTATACATATTATCTTTCAAAATTATATTGCAGTATTGTTTAGTTTAGTTGGTGGCTATTTATTTATGAAAACATACATAGAAAGTAAATCATTTACTCTCGTATGTATTGAACACAGTTTATATGGAAATTTTATTTTTGCAGTTGGTTTAGGGGAGTTCTTTTATCATGGAAATATAACTTAAAATACAAAAGCTATCTCAGTTATATTTATATTATATACTTCAACCTTGACCCCATCAGAATCTAAAATTGAATATTTGATAGAATAAGCTGATGGATCTTCGATTTCCATATTTTGAGCTACAAAATTAATATACTTTTTGTAATCAATTACTGAATATATAAATTTTACCTTCTTTTCAAATTTATCATCATCAATATATAAAGCATAGATCTGTTTATCTTTTTCTCTATCATATTTATCTAAAAAGTTTTTCTTATATAATTGTGTAGGAATATCAGAATTGTAATCTTTGCTATCATATAAATAGTAATCTTCTGTAAGTAGTTCTTCTAAGTTTTCACTTATTTCAAAATAGTTGTATTTTTTATAGTTTTGATTATCTTCTATTAAATGTTGTTTTCTAATCATTGTTTCTCCTAAAAATTTACTTTATATAATTTTCACTTTAATATATATAAAAGCAGTATTCTTTTGTTTAGCTTAAATAGTTCCCTAATTATATATACTTGTCCTTATTAAAAGGAAAGAAAAAAGAGAATTTATACATAGAAGTACCATAACTATTGACATTTAATAAAATTTTTATTATAATACGCGCCCACTAAAAGTGGTTAGAGTGCATTTTATGGCACATCTAACGAGTTCTTTAAAGGAAAAACATGGAAAAAATTAGATTAAAGCTTAAAGCTTACGATCATAGAGTTTTAGACAGAAGTGTTGCTTCAATTGTTGAAGCTGTTAAAAGAACTGGTGCTGAGTTGAGAGGTCCAATACCTTTACCAACAAAGATCAGAAAATATACAGTTCTTAAAGGTCCACACGTAAACAAAGACGCTAGAGAGCAATTTGAAATCAGAGTGCACACAAGAATGATTGATATCATTGCTGCAACTCCTGATACTGTTGATTCATTAATGAAACTTGACTTAGCTCCTGAAGTTGATGTTGAAGTTAGATCAATGGGTCAAGAATAATAAAGAAAGGGTAATAAATGGAATTTATCGTAGAAAAAATCGGTATGAGTAGAACTATTACAGTTCCTGCAACGCCAGTTACACTTTTAAAAGTTCTTGATACAAAAGTATGTGATGTAGCTGAGGGTGTAGCACTTGTTTCGTATGCTTCAGGGAAGAAATTCAATAAAGCAATCGAAGGTCAACAAAAAAAATATGGTTTAAGCAAAGAGTTTAACAGATTTGCAACAATGAATGTAGCAAATGCTGAAGCTGGTGATTTAGATGTATCTGGATTATCTGAAGCTAAAGTTTTAAAAACAACTTTTAAAACAAAAGGTAGAGGATTTCAAGGTGGAGTTAAAAGATGGAACTTCGCTGGTGGTAGAGCATCACACGGACACAGAATGGGTAGAAGAACAGGTTCTATCGGTAACTGTGAGTGGCCAGGTAGAGTTATGCCAGGTAAAAAAATGCCAGGACAATACGGAAATACAAATGTTACTGTTAAAAATGAAGTAGTTTCTTTTGACGCAGAAACAGGTATATTAGTTGTAAAAGGTTCAGTTTCTGGATCAAATGGTAGATTAGGAAGAGTAAGGATTGCTAAATGAGTAACGCTGTAGAAGTAAAAGCAAATGAGTTACCAGAATCTTTCAAAGAGATTAACTCACACAATTTATATCTTTATGTTAAATCTTACTTAGCAGCTCAAAGAGCAAACACTGCTAGAGTAAAAAACAGATCTGAAGTAAGCGGTGGTGGTAAAAAACCTAAAGCTCAAAAAGGTTCTGGTGGAGCTAGATGGGGTTCTAAAAGATCACCACTATTCGTTGGTGGGGGTCAAGTATTTGGACCTACAAAAAGAAACTACAATCAAAAAATCAATAAAAAGCAAAAAGCTTTAGCATTAAGTTATGCTATTAACGCTCAAGCTGAAAATGGTTCTTTATTTGTAGCTGATTCAATCAAAGTTGAGTCTGGTAAAACTAAAGATGCGGTTTCAATTATTAATGGACTAAACAAAAGAGATACTCTTGTAATTGTTGATTCAATTGAAGAGAAAACATACTTAGCGTTTAGAAACATTAAAAATTGTTATATGATTGAGAAACAAGAAGTAAATGCTTACATTGTTGCAGCATATCACTCAGTACTAGTTGAAAAATCAGTACTTGAATCATTAACAAAAGAGGCGTAAGATGGCAGATATTACAGATATTAAAGCAATATTATATACAGAAAAGACAATCGAGCTTCAAGAAAATGGTGTAATCGTTGTTCAAACTAGTCCAAGAATGACTAAAAACGGTTTAAAAGAAGTATTTAAAGAGTATTTTGGAGTAACACCTTCAAAAATCAATTCTTTAAGACAAAGTGGTAAAGTGAAAAGATTTAGAGGAAGACCTGGTAGAAGACCTGACTTCAAAAAATTCTATGTTACATTACCTGAAGGCGCTGAAATAGCGAACCTATCAGCTTAAGGAGTATAGAAGATGGCAATTAAAAAATTTAGACCAATAACTCCTGCTAGAAGATTTATGTCTGTTATGGACACTTCTGATATTACTTCTAAACCAACAGTAAGATCTTTACTTGTAAAAGTTAAAGCTAATGCTGGTAGAAATAATAACGGTAGAATTACTTCAAGACACAAAGAAGCAGGTGCTAAAAAATTATATAGAATTATTGATTTCAAAAGAAACAAATTTGGTGTAGAAGGAACTGTATCAACTATTGAGTACGATCCATACAGAAACTGTAGAATTTGTTTAGTTACTTATTTAGATGGAGATAAAAGATATATTATTCAACCATCTGGATTAAAAGTTGGAGATAAAGTACAAGCTGCTGAGTCAGGACTTGATATTATCCCAGGTAATGCAATGAGACTTCAATCTATTCCTGTAGGTACTATGGTTCATAATGTTGAACTTAAACCTGGAAAAGGTGCACAATTTGCAAGATCTGCTGGTGCTTATGCTCAAATCATGGGTAGAGAAGGTAAATATATTATCTTAAGAATGCCTTCTGGTGAAATGAGAAAAATTTTAGGTGTTTGTATGGCAACAATTGGTGTTGTTGGAAATGAAGATTTTTCAAACATGGTAGTAGGTAAAGCTGGTAGAACTAGACACCTTGGTATTAGACCACAAACTAGAGGTTCTGCAATGAACCCAATTGATCACCCTCATGGTGGTGGTGAAGGTAAAACTAACTCAGGAAGACATCCAGTTACTCCTTGGGGTATGCCAACTAAAGGTTATAAAACTAGAAAGAAAAAAGCTAGTGACAAATTAATCATTTCAAAAAGAAAGAAGTAAGGGTTTAAGATGGCAAGATCAATAAAAAAAGGTCCATTTGTAGACGCACACTTAATGAAAAAAGTTATCAAAGCTACTGAAGCTAATGATAAAAAACCAATTAAAACATGGTCAAGAAGATCAATGGTTTTACCTGATATGATTGGTTTAACATTTAATGTGCATAATGGTAGAAACTTTGTACCAGTTTTAATTACAGAAAACCATGTTGGTTACAAATTAGGTGAATTTGCTCCAACTAGAACATTTAAAGGGCACAAAGGTTCTGTGCAAAGAAAGGTGTAATGATGGGAAAAGCAGTATTAAAATTTATTAGACTTTCTCCAACTAAAGCTAGACTTATTGCTAGAGAAGTACAAGGGATGAATGCTGAGTATGCAATTGCATCTTTAGAGTTTACTCCTAACAAAGCGGCTGGTGTTATTTCAAAAGTTATTGCTTCGGCTGTAGCAAATGCTGGTTTAGAACCAGAAGACGCAGTTATTACAAGTGCAAGAGTTGATAAAGGTCCTGTACTTAAAAGATATACACCTAGAGCAAGAGGTAGTGCATCACCAAAACATAGACCAACTGCACACATTATGATTGAAGTAGCGGCTGCTGAAAAAGGAGACAAGTAATGGGTCAAAAAGTTAATCCAATAGGTTTAAGATTAGGTATCAATAGAAACTGGGAATCTAGATGGTTTCCTAAATTTTCAAATATGCCTGCTAACGTTGCTGAAGATGATAAAATCAGAAAATACGTTAAAAAAGAGTTATACTATGCTGGTGTTGCTCAAACAATCGTTGAAAGAACTGCAAAAAAAGTTAGAGTTACTATCGTTGCAGCTAGACCTGGTATCATCATTGGTAAAAAAGGTGCTGACGTTGAAAAATTAAAAAACAATCTTTCTGCTTTAGTTGGTAAAGAGATTGCTGTTAATATTAAAGAAGAGAGAAAACCACAACTTTCTGGTCAACTTTCTGCTGAAAACGTTGCGCAACAATTAGAAAGAAGAGTTGCATTTAGAAGAGCTATGAAAAGAGTTATGCAAAATGCTCTTAAATCTGGTGCTAAAGGTATTAAAGTTTCTGTTTCTGGTAGACTTGGTGGAGCTGAAATGGCTAGAACTGAGTGGTACTTAGAGGGTAGAGTTCCTTTACATACTTTAAGAGCTAGAATTGATTATGGTTTTGCAGAAGCTCATACAACTTATGGTTGTATTGGTATTAAAGTTTGGATCTTCAAAGGTGAGGTACTTGCTAAAGGTATTCCTGCTGAAAAAGATACTGCTTCTAAACCACAAAAAAGAAGACCAGCTAAAAGAAGAGGTAAGTAATCATGTTAATGCCTAAAAGAATGAAATACAGAAAATACCAAAAAGGTAGAAACAGAGGTAAGGCTCATAGAGGTAACTCTTTAGCTTACGGTGAATTTGGTATTAAAGCTTTAGAGCACGGAAGAATTGATTCAAGACAAATCGAAGCTGCCAGAATTGCAATGACAAGAGCAATTAAAAGACAAGGTAAAGTTTGGATTATGGTATTCCCAGATAAACCACTTACTGCTAAACCACTTGAAACAAGAATGGGTAAAGGTAAAGGTGCTATCGATAAATGGGTTATGAATATTAAGCCAGGTAGAGTATGCTTCGAGATGGCAGGTGTTGCTGAAGGATTAGCAAAAGACGCTTTAGCTTTAGCACAACATAAGTTACCATTCAAAACTAAAATTGTAAGTAGAGAAAGTGAAAATGAATTATTCTGATTTAAATGAGAAAAGCTTACAAGAGCTAAATGAGTTATTAAAAGAGAAAAAGGTGCTTCTTTTTGAATTAAAAGCTAAGCTAAAAACTATGCAGTTAACTAATACTTCTGAATTAAGAGCGTGCAAAAAAGATATCGCTAAAATTCAAACAGCTATAACTGCTGCAAAAGCTAACTAAGGATCTAACGTATGACACATAAAAGAGAGATTCAAGGTGTAGTGGTAAAAAAAGCTGGAGATAAAACAGCATCTGTATTAGTTACAAGATACGTTTTACACCCAAAATACCACAAGACTGTAAAGAGATTTAAAAAATACTTAGTTCATGATGAAAGAAACGAATTAAATGAAGGTGATACTGTAATCGCTGTTGAGTGTAGACCTTTATCAAAAACAAAATCTTTCAGATTAAAGAAAATTGTAGCTACAGGAGTTAAATAATGATTCAAAGTTTTACTAGATTAAATGTAGCTGATAACACTGGTGCTAAAGAGATCATGTGTATTAAAGTTTTAGGTGGGTCTAAAAGAAGATATGCATCTGTAGGTGACGTTATTGTTGCTTCTGTTAAAAAAGCTTTACCAACTGGTAAAGTTAAAAAAGGTGCTGTTGTTAAAGCTGTTGTTGTAAGAACTCACAAAGAAGTTCAAAGAGAAAACGGGTCTTTAATTAGATTTGACGACAATGCTGCAGTTATCCTTGATGCTAAAAAAGATCCAATTGGAACAAGAATTTTTGGACCAGTTGCAAGAGAAGTTAGATACGCAGGTTTCATGAAAATTGTTTCACTTGCTCCGGAGGTACTATAATGGCTGTTAAGTTAAAAATCAAAAAAGGTGATACTGTAAAAATTATCGCTGGTGATGATAAAGGTAAAACTGGAGAAGTTTTAGCTGTTATCCCTTCAACAAGACAAGTAATTGTTAAAGATTGTAAAGTAGCTAAAAAAACAGTTAAACCTGATCAAGAGAAAAACCCAGAAGGTGGTTTTGTAAACAAAGAGATGCCTATTGATATCTCAAATGTAGCAAAAGTAGAAGGTGAGTAAGATGGCAGCAAGATTATTAGAAAGATATAATGCAGAAATCAAACCAACTTTAGAATCAGAGTTTCCTAAAAACAAAATGTTAACTGCTAAGTTAGAAAAAGTAGTTATCTCTGTTGGTGCTGGTGAAGCTATGAAAGATAGTAAATTAATGCAAAACATTCAAGATACTATCTCTTTAATCTCTGGTCAAAGAGCAGTTCAAGTTATTGCTAAGAAATCAGTTGCTGGTTTTAAAGTAAGAGAAGGTTCTCCTGTTGGTGTTAAAGTAACTCTTAGAGGTGAAAGAATGTATGAATTTTTAGATAAATTATGTTCAATCGCATTACCAAGAGTAAAAGACTTTAGAGGTTTAAATAGAAACGGTTTTGATGGTAGAGGTAACTTCAACTTTGGTTTAGATGAGCAATTAATGTTCCCAGAAGTTGTGTATGATAACATTATCAAAACACATGGTATGAATATTTCAATTTCAACATCTGCTGATAACGATCAAGAAGCTTACAGATTATTAGAGCTTGTTGGAGTTCCATTTACTAAAGGAAGAGCGTAATGGCAAAGAAATCTATGATTGCTAAACAAAAGAGAACTCCTAAGTTCTCTTCAAGAGCATATACAAGATGTTCAGTATGTGGTAGACCACATTCAGTATACAGAGATTTTGGTCTTTGTAGAGTTTGTTTAAGAAAAATGGCTAACGAGGGATTACTTCCTGGCGTTAAAAAATCTAGTTGGTAGGAGAATAAAAGCTATGATGAATGATTTAATCGCAGATGCTTTAACTAGAATTAGAAATGCTGCACTTAGAAAATTAGAAGTTGCAACATTATTACATTCTAATACAGTAGTTGGAATCTTGACAGTACTTGAAAAGAAAGAGTACATTGAAGGATTCAAAGTAGTTGATGGTGAAAACAATAAAAAAACAGTACAAGTTACATTAAAATATGATGATAACGAAAAATCTGTAATCAACGAGTTAACAAGAGTTTCAACTCCAGGAAGAAGAGTTTATAAAAACGCTTCTGAAATCAAAAGTTTCAAAAATGGATATGGTACAATCATTGTTTCTACAAACAAGGGTGTAATTGCTAACGATGAAGCATATGCTGCAAACGTTGGTGGTGAAGTACTATGTACAGTATGGTAGGAGAGTGTAATGTCTAGAATTGGAAAAAAACCTATCGCAATTCCATCAGGTGTAGAAGTTACAGTTGATGGTACAGTAGTAACAGTTAAAAAAGGGAATAAAGCTATTCCAGTAGAAACTCACGGAAGAGTTGGTGTTAAAATTGAAGACAATAATGTTGTTTTAGATAGAATTGGTGAAGATAAAGAATCTTCAGCTTTCTGGGGAACATACAGAGCTTTAATCAATAATGCTGTAACTGGTTTATCAGAAGGATTTACTAAATCTTTAGAAATTAACGGTGTTGGTTATAGAGCAGCTGTTAAAGGGAAAGTATTAGAGTTACAATTAGGTTATTCACACCCTATTAACTATGATATTCAAGATGGATTAGAAATTTCTGTTGAGAAAAACATTATTCACGTAAAAGGTGCTGACAAACAACAAGTTGGTCAAGCTGCTGCAATTATTAGAGGCTTTAGAAAACCTGAACCATATAAAGGTAAAGGTGTTAAATATACTGACGAGCATATCGTTAGAAAAGCTGGTAAAACTGCTAAGAAATAAGGTGTGAAATATGAGTAGAGCAAAAGATATAGCAAAAAAGAACTCTTTAAGAGCAATCAGAAAAAAAAGAGTTAGAGGAAATATAGCTAAAGGTACTGCACAAACACCTAGAGTAACTGTATTTAAATCAAATAAATATTTAAGTGCACAAGCAATTGATGACGTTGCAGGTGTTACATTAGCAGCAGTTAATTCTAAAACATTAGGACTAAGTGTTAGTAAAGATAACGCAGTTAAAGTTGCAGCACAGTTTGCTGAGAGCTTAAAAGCTGCTGGTATTGAAGCAGTAATATTTGATAGAAATGGATACCTTTATCATGGTGTAGTTGCAGCATTCGCTGACGCACTTAGAGATAATGGTATTAAATTATAAGGGTTAATGATGGCAGCAGTAAATAGAGAAGATTTTCAAGAAGCAATCGTTAAAATCGGAAGAGTAACAAAAGTTGTAAAAGGTGGTAGAAGATTTAGATTTACAGCTTTAGTTGTTGTTGGAGATAAAAACGGTACAGTTGGGTTTGGTACAGGAAAAGCAAAAGAGGTTCCTGATGCAATTAAAAAAGCATTAGATGATGCATTTAAATCTTTAGTAAAAGTTAACATTCATGGGACAACAATTGCTCATGATATTGAACATAAATATAATTCAAGTAAAATTTTATTAAAACCAGCATCAGAAGGTACAGGGCTTATCGCAGGTGGTGCGGCAAGACCAGTTCTAGAACTTTCTGGAGTTAAAGATATTATTGCAAAATCTTTAGGTTCAAATAATCCAAACAACCTTGTACAAGCTACAGTTGAAGCATTAGCAAGAATTAAAGGATAATTGATGGCATTAGATAACTTACAACCAGCAACTGGTAGTACAAAAAATGTTAAAAGAGTAGGTAGAGGTCAAGGTTCAGGTATGGGTAAGACTTCTACAAGAGGTCAAAAAGGTCAAAAATCTAGATCTGGATACAAAATTAAAAGAGGTTTTGAGGGTGGTCAACAACCATTACAAAAAAGACTTCCAAAAATTGGATTCTTTTCTAGAGTATCTAAACCTTACTCTATCAATGTAGATAAAGTAAAGCAAGTGGCAGCACTTGAAGAAATTACAGTTGAAACAATTAAATCTGTATATAAACTTTCAAAAAGAGTTACAAAAGTGAAATTAGTTGGTTCAGCTGCTAAAGATTTAGCATCTAAAATTAAAGACGAAAACGTAACAACTACTGGAAAATAATTATGAGTAAAGATCTAATAAATAAGATTCTTATTACATTAGGCTTTATTCTTCTTTACAGGTTACTGGCTTATGTGCCAGTACCTGGAGTAAATATTGATGTAGTTAAAGAATTCTTCGATTCAAATGCAAACAATGCATTAGGTCTTGTGAATATGTTTAGTGGTAATGCAGTGGAAAGACTGTCTATTATCTCACTAGGTATTATGCCTTACATTACAGCTTCAATTATTATGGAGCTTCTAGCAGCAACATTCCCAGCACTTGGTAAAATGAAAAAAGAAAGAGATGGTATGCAAAAATATATGCAAATCATCAGATATGCAACTATTGTAATTACATTAATTCAATCTGTAGGTGTATCTATGGGTCTAAATTCATTAACAGGTCAAAGTGGAGAAAGTGCAATATCAATTGATATGAACACATTTGTAGCTGTTTCTTCAATTTCTATGTTAACTGGTACTATGCTTCTTATGTGGATTGGTGAACAAATCACACAAAAAGGTATTGGTAATGGTATTTCATTAATTATCTTCGCAGGTATCGTTTCGGCTATTCCTGGAGCAATTGGTGGTACTGTAGATTTAGTTAATAATGGACAAATGAACTTCTTAACTGTAATAGCAATTTTAGTAATTGTATTAGCTACTGTTGGTGCAATTATTTATGTTGAGTTAGGTGAAAGAAGAGTTCCAGTTTCATACTCAAGAAAAGTTATGATGCAAAATCAAAACAAAAGAGTTATGAATTATATTCCAATCAAAGTAAACTTGTCAGGTGTAATCCCTGCAATTTTTGCATCAGCTATTTTAATGTTCCCAGCTACTGTTTTACAAGGTAGTCAAAACAAAATTTTACTTGCAGTTGCAGACTTTTTAAGTCCAACTTCATACACATTTAACTTTTTAATGTTCCTTTTTGTAGTTTTCTTTGCATTCTTCTATGCATCAATTACTTTTAATGCAAAAGATATTTCAGAAAACTTAAAGAAACAAGGTGGATTTATTCCAGGAGTTAGACCTGGTGAATCAACTGCAAATTTCTTAAATGATGTAGCAAGTAAACTTACACTTTGGGGAGCTGTTTATTTAGGACTTATTTCAACTGTGCCTTGGCTTTTAGTAAAAGCTATGGGAGTACCATTCTATTTTGGTGGTGTAGCAGTTCTTATCGTTGTTCAAGTTGCAATTGATACAATGAGAAAAATTGAAGCACAACAATATATGAATAAGTATCAAACACTTAGTGCGGTTGGACTATAAGAATTATGGCAATTCCTTTAAGAAAACCAAATGAAATCGAAAAACTTCGCGCTGCTTCTCAAGCAGTTGCGAAGACTTTAAATCATCTAGAACAAAATGTTAAAGCTGGAATGACTTTAAAAGAAGTTAACCAAATGGGTGAAGACTTTATGGCAAACCTTGGTGTTAGACCATCTTTTAAAGGTTTATATGGATTCCCTGCTGGAGTTTGTACTTCTTTAAATGAAGTTATCATTCATGGTATACCAAATGATACTGTATTAAAAGAGGGCGATATTTTAGGTCTAGATATTGGAAGTGAAATCGATGGCTGGTATGGTGATGCAGCAATTACTATGCCTATAGGAAAGATATCAAAAGAAGATGAAGAATTAATTGCTTGTGCAAAAGACTCTTTATATCATGCTATTAGCATTATAAAAGAGGGTATGAGATTTAAAGAACTATCTTTAGAGATTGAAAAATTTATTGTAGACAGAGGTTATGAACCTTTAGTTAAATTTTGTGGTCATGGTATAGGAAAAAAACCTCATGGTGAACCAGAAATTCCAAATTATTTAGAATCAGGAAATGCAAAGTCAGGACCTAAGATTAAGAATGGTATGGTTTTTTGTATTGAACCTATGATTTGTCAAAAGGAGAGAGAACCAGTTATTTTAGAAAATGATTGGGATGTTGTTTCTGCTGATGGATTAAGAGGAAGTCATTATGAGCATACTGTTGCTGTAGTCGATGGAAAAGCAGTTATTTTAAGTCAAATAGAAGAGTAGTAAACTTAGGAGATAAAGTGGCAAAAGATGATGTAATAGTAATTGATGGAAAAGTTATAGAAGCTTTACCAAATGCTATGTTTAGAGTTGAATTGGATAATGGACACGTGGTTTTATGTCATATCTCTGGTAAAATGAGAATGCACTATATTAAAATTTTACCAGGTGATAAAGTGAAAGTGGAGATTACACCATATTCACTTGATAAGGGTAGAATCACACATAGATATAAATAAAAAAGATAATATTAAGCATATTATCTTTTTTTCTATTGTATAGTTATACAATCTAAATTAGAGAGTATAACTATATGAAAGAAATTAGTGAGGTTGTAAAACTAACTTTAACAAACCTTTCCCACCATAATATTGAAGCAACCCCAGAAAATTATGAAAAAGAGTTTTTTTCAATTGTTGAAAAAAATAATATACATTTTAAAGAAATTGATGAGTTTCACAAATTAATTAATAATCTATCATATAATGATAAAAAATCATTAAATTCAGTCTCTTATCGAGAGATTTCTAAATTATTATCTTCAAGAGTTAAAAATGAAGATTTAAAATATTTTTTAAAACATCTTTCATATTTTATGTTACCATCATTATCTTCACAAATCAAAGATGAAATTAATATAATATGTACAGAATTATCAAATAGTCCTGAAAATCTCATTAATGTTAACATAATCAGAAAGCTCAGAAAAATCACAAATATGAGAATTAATGAAGATAAAAAAATATTTAATGAAAAAAATAGTGATTTAAAAAAATTAATGTCATTTTTATCAACTTTTTTAAAAAATAGAATAGAGAAGAATATAATAACACTAGATGAAGTAGATAATATAAAACATGAAATCAACTCTTTAAAACTTGTTACATCTTCAGATGAGGACTTAAGAAAACTATATGAAAAATTTTCATTAGTAGTAGAAGAGTTTTCAGACGTAGTTAATAAAAATAATGAAGAAATTATTAAATCTAAAAAGGAGAGTGATAGATTATATTCTCAAATTGAAAAATTAAAACATAGTTTATCTATGGCTCAAGAGGAAAAATCAATTGATTTTTTAACAAAAACTCTTACAAGAAGAGCATATAATGATGTTGTAGAAAAAATTGAGAAAGAATATAAAGCTTTTGATTCTACTTATGCATTAGTTTTTATTGATATAGATCATTTTAAAAAGATTAATGATACTTATGGGCATGATTGTGGAGATAGTGTACTTGCTACATTTGGTTCAATATTAAAGAAAATAACTAGAGATGAAGATATTATTGCAAGATTCGGTGGTGAAGAGTTTATTTGTTTAATACATTATAAAAATCTGTCAGATATTAAAAACTATTTAATTCGTATGAAAAATATTATTGAAAATAATAAGTTTTTATATAAAGATATAAAATTGTCTATAAAGTTCTCAGCTGGGGCAGCATTAAGAGAAAATTATGAATCTTATGAAGAAACATTAAAATCAGCAGATATTTTACTTTATAATGCTAAAGAATTAGGACGTAATAAAATAATTTTAGATAACGATGAAGTAATACAATAAATACATTTATGAAGCCTAATTATTAGTGTCGCGCCTTTAAAAAGTAACTAAGTCATAAGCCTCATAAGTGTATTTAACTATATTACCCTATTTTTTGTTAAATCTATTTCATTTTCATAATATTCTTTCTGTTCTATCATAAATTTCAGATGATTTTTTAATAACTCTTTATCTCTATAAGACTCTATAATAAACTCATAAAGTTTTGGCCTATTTTTTTTCCAATTATGTAAAGTAGTTTTATTTACTTCTAGATCTTTTTCTAATTTTCTAAAACTTGGTATACTCATTATACTCCTTTTATAAAATATATTGTACATATTATTTGTACAAAAGTCAATAATTAATTAAAATTTATTCATATTATTGGAACAAATTGTTACAAAAGATGTTTTTTTGTACAATTTCATATGACAAAATCGGTAAAAAAAAGAGTTTTATATAATCTGAATTTTCTAAAATCAATTGGTTATAATTATCATGAAATTATTGAAATTAATAATAAAGAATTAAGTTCTGATTCATTACCTAATAATTTCAATGAATTAAAATCTTTGGTTGAAAATTGTTATTTATGTGAATTGTCAAAGAGTAGAAAACATGCACTTTTTGGTGAAGGAAATCAAAATGCATCTTTGATGTTAATTACAGATGAACCTACTGCAACAGAAGATGAATTAAAAAGTCATTATGCTGGTAAAAATGGTGAACAATTAACTAAAATGATTGAGAATGTTTTACCTTTAAAAAAAGAAGATATTTATATTACTAGTTTAGTAAAGTGCAAAAGTTTAAATGGAATGAATGCATCACATTTTAGCAGTTGTAATGCATATTTATTTAAAGAAATAGAATTGGTAAATCCCAAGTTAATAGTTACACTTGGTGAAAAAGCATATAACTTTTTATGTTCAGATGTAGTTCCTTTTAATCAAATTAGAGGGCAATTCATTAATTACAAAACTTATAGTGTTTTGCCAACATTTAGTGTTAGTTATCTTCTAAGAAACCCATCTTCGAAGAAAGAAGCATATTATGATATGCTAAAAATAAAATCAACTTTGGAGTCAAATTGAAAAATTTATTAGCAATTATTTTTATATCACTATTACTTATTGGTTGTTCAGGTAAAAATGAATTTAAATTTCCAATAATTAAACTGAATAAAGAAAAAGTAGTTAAACCAGTTCTAGAAGACAGAGAACAAGTAGTAGAAGAGATAGTTGAACCTATTGTAGAAGAAAATGAAATTTTAGAATCTGATGTTAGGAAAATTGCAATCCTTTACCCTTCAAGTAAGGTTGGAAGATATGCAAATTCGACAATTAATACAATTAGTGCATTTTTAATATACAATAATGAAAAATTTAAATTAGAAGCCTTTGATACATATAATGAAAACCCAATGAATATCTCTGCTCAATTAGAACTTATTAAACAAAAAGAGTTTACAAAAGTTATTACAATGTTTACAAAAGATGGATTTGATGAATTAAATAAATTAACAGATATTGAAGATATTAAATTTTATTTTCCATTAATTAATAAAGCAGAAGTTATAACATACAATCAAAATTTTATTTTTGGTGGTATATCTTATGAAGAACAATTAAATCTTTTAAGAAGTTTATCAAGTGGTAAAAATACTATGTTTTATGTAAAGTCTTATTTAGGAAGTAAATTAAAGAATATTTATGAAAAAACATTTTTTGAAACGGGTATAGTAAAAGAGATAGAAAGAACAAATAATAGATATAAGTATATAATGAATGATGAAAGAATTAAGGAAAGTACAATAATATTAAATACTCCAATTGTAAAATCATCAATTATTTTGTCTCAATTAACAGCATTTGAGGTTGAACCAGAAAAAGTTTTATCTACACAATTAAATTATAATCCTTTATTAATAAAACTAACTCAGCCAAAAGATAGAGAGAATTTTTATGTTGTAAGTTCAATTAGTAAAATAGACAGTTTTATAGAAGATTATACTAAGCTTTTAGGTTCTGATGTAGCCTATGAGTGGGTTGATTACTCAGCACTTGTAGGTGCAAACTATTTTATAAATGAAAATGAATCAGAATTAATTAAAACAAAAGTTATTGAAAATCAAGCTGATTATGAGCAAACTTTATATAAAAGCACTATTTATGGCTTTGAAAATATACTAGCAAATTAAGTCATATTTAGGTATAATCGCGAAATTTTAAGTAAAAAAGTAAAAAATAAAAGATGGAGTAGGAATTGAGAACGCATTATTGTACTGAAGTAACTGAGAAAAATATTGGTGAAATTGTTACTGTTGCTGGATGGGTAAATAGTAGAAGAGACCATGGTGGAATTATTTTTATTGATTTAAGAGACAGAGGTGGACTAGTTCAATTAGTTTGTGACCCTACTGATAATAAAGAAGCTTGGGAAGTAGCTGATAGTGTAAGAGATGAATTTGTTCTTATTGCAAAAGGTAAAGTAAGAGAAAGAGGTGAAGGTTTAGAAAATCCAAATCTTATCACTGGAAAGATTGAAATTGTAGTTGAATCTTTAACTATAGAAAATAGATCAAAGCCAATGCCTTTTGAATTAGGTGATGAGAAAGTAAATGAAGAAATTAGATTAAAAAATAGATTCTTAGAGCTTAGAACAAAAAGATCATATGATATTTTTAAATTAAGAAGTACTGCAAATATTGCAGTTAGAAACTGTTTAAATGAATTAGGATTTTTAGATGTTGAAACTCCAATTTTAACTAAATCTACTCCTGAAGGTGCTAGAGATTATCTTGTTCCAAGTAGAGTTCACCCAGGTGAATTTTATGCATTACCACAATCTCCACAATTATTTAAACAACTTTTAATGGTATCTGGTTTTGATAAATATTTCCAAATAGCTAAATGTTTCAGAGATGAAGATTTAAGAGCAGATAGACAACCAGAATTTACTCAAATAGATGTTGAGATGTCTTTTTGTAATCAAGAAGATGTAATCAAAGTAGCTGAAAAATTAATCCATGATACTTTCAAAGCTTGTGGTAAAGATGTTCCTACAACTTTTCCTAGAATGACTTATAAAGAAGCTATGGAAAAATATGGTTCTGACAAACCTGATATGAGATTTGATATGGCAATGGTTGATGTTATTGATATTTTTGCTAACTCTACAAATGAAATCTTTGCTTCAATTGCAAAAGATACTAAAAACAATAGAATCAAAGCTTTAAGATGTCCAAATGGTGATAATCTATTCTCAAAAAGACAAATGAAAGGTTTTGAAGACTATGTAAGAAAATTTGGAGCTAAAGGTCTTGGTTACTTCCAAATGAAAGAAGATGGACTTAAAGGACCACTTACAAAATTCTTCTCTGAAGCTGATTTAGAAGAGATTGTAAAAGTTACTGAACTAGAAGTTGGTGATGTAGTATTCTTTGGAGCAGGGGATAAAAAAACTGTATGTGATTATATGGGAAGATTTAGATTATTCTTAGCTGAGCAAATGGATATTATTCCAAAAGATGCTTTTGAATTTTTATGGGTTGTTGATTTCCCAATGTTTGAAGTTGAAGATGGTAGAACAAAAGCTTTACACCACCCATTTACAATGCCAAACTTAGAAAAATGTGATTTAGATAATGTTGATGATTTAGAAGAGATTGAATCTATTGCTTATGATATTGTATTAAATGGTACAGAACTAGGTGGTGGTTCAATCAGAATTCATAAAGAAGAGATTCAATCAAAAGTATTTAAACTTATGGGAATCTCTGATGAAGAAGCTCAAGAAAAATTTGGATTCTTATTAGATGCACTTAAATATGGTGCTCCAAGCCATGGTGGATTTGCAATGGGATTTGATAGATTAATTATGCTTTTAGCTGGAACTGATTCTATTAGAGATGTTATTGCCTTCCCTAAAACACAAAGAGCTCAATGTCTTCTTACAGATGCTCCATCTGCTGTTGATGCTGACCAATTAAAAGAATTAAGCCTTAGAATAAGAAAAATCGAGGCATAAGACTATAGGCAATAATATGTTTAAAATTTTTTTCATATTATTGCTTTTTTATTCATCAGCTTTCTCAATGATTGCTGTAACTGTTACTTATCCTGTAGAAGCTTTCTTTTTAAAAAAAATTGCAGATAAAACTTTTTATATTAGGGTTATTGAAGAAAGTGAAACAAAATTTAATTTAGATGATTTATCAAAAATAAAAAAATTTGCAACAAGTCATTATTATATTAATTTTGCTTTAGATGAAGAAAAAATCATAGAAGACTATTTTAAGAAAAGAAATCCAAATTTAAAAGTTTTTAACATGGGTGAATCTCTTCCTTTTTTAAAACTAAAAGATGGCAAGATTAATCCTTTTATTTGGCTAGACCCAATATTGGCAAGAGATATTGCAAAAAATATATATATGGCTGTTAGTAAAATAAATCCAAATGATAAAGAGATATATAAAATAAATTATGAAAGATTTTTAGATGAATTAGATGAAACATATCTTGATATCAAAAAAAGATTAGTAGAAAGTGATCTTTACGGTATTTTTTCTTTTAATAATGAATTAGACTATTTTACAAATAGATTTAGAATAAACAATTATCATCGTAAATATAAGATGTTACACATCGATGATGTTTCCTCTTTATTAAAATTTGTCAGAAAAGAGAACATCAAACATATTTTAATCTCAAATGAAGCAGATTTTAGAGTTGCTCAATCTTTTAAGGGGCATATTGATGGTAAGATTGTTGAATATAATATTTATACTAGAAATTGGAAAGTTAATCTTTATACTATATTAAGAGGTATTGAAAACTTTTAATATTTTCTTAAAATTATTTTTAATAAACATATTTTATTAATAAAAAAATATTACTAACAAAATGATTTATTTATTGCACAAAAGTTTTATATGAAGTATAAGACTAAAATTAGAAAACTCCTATTTATAGACTTTTTATAGAAAATTAAATCCCAAAAAATTTATTTTATAAAAATAAGAAAAGTATACAAAAATATATAGTTGTATATTTAATATGCAGGTTAATTAAAATTATTTTTTGATTTTGTAGTAATATTCAAATAGTATAAAGGGAGTATTATATGTCAAAAAATTTAATAGATTATAAAGGGATAAAGGTAAAAAAAGAGCTTTATCCAATAATTAAACATATAGAAGATGTAGACAAGTATCGGGAAGAATTGGGAAGACTTAGCTCATCTTGGGATATATTTGCATTATTAGGTCAATTAGGTGATATCAATATTGATATAGGTAAAACAAAAGAAAATTTTTTAAATCTTACTACTACATTATTAAATCACTTAAGTGACGAAACTGTTAAAAAAGTAACTGCAGAGATGGAATTTAAAGCACAAGTTGCAATTGATATTGTAATTAGAAATCTATTTGAGCGTACTGCAGATATTGGATTTTTATCTACAGATGATGATATTAGAGACTTTTTATTGCATTATGTTTCAAAATACAATAAAGAAAGTAATCTTTTAAAAGAGGGGATACAAAAAAGATTTTTAGAATATGTGAAAAAATATTCTGTGTATTATGATATTGTTCTTGCTGATACTAAGGGGAAAGTTGTTGCAAGATTAGATGAAAGTATAAATATAGAAAATGTCGATTTAAATTTTGTTAATAAGGTTTTAAATTCAAGTGAAGAGTATGTTGAAACATATGATTCACATAATTTTTTACCACAATATAAAAAATCTTTAGTTTATTCATATAAAGTTACAAGAACTAACAATTTTAATTCTGAATCACTTGGTGTATTATGTCTTTGTTTTAAATTTACTGATGAGATGAAAGGAATTTTCAATAATCTTATTGATAAAAAAAATAAAGAAACAATAACAATATTAGATGAAGAAGGGTATGTGATAGCTTCAAGTGATGAGGATTGTATACCTTTAAATTCAAAACAAGAGATTGTTGTGGATTCTAGATATAAAATTGTATCTTTTGCAGGAAGAGATTTTATCTCAAAATCTTGTTTAACAAATGGGTATCAAGGCTTTAAGGGTTTAAAATGGCACGGACATATTATGATACCTTTAGAGTATGCTTTTTTAAGTGAAGAATCTAATACTACAAAAGAAGTTGATGATGATATAATTGAAGCAATGATGGATAATGAACAACATTTCTCAAAAGATTTAAAAGAGGTATTTAATAAAAGTAAAAATATCCAAGATAATCTAAGCCGTGTAATATGGAATGGTAATGTTGCACAAAGTAAAGTAAAGTCATCAAATAGGGAGTTTTCAAAGTCGTTATTATCTGAAATTGGTGTAACTGGACTAAAAGCAAATTCATCTTTAAATAATTTGAATAGAACTATTATAAATTCTATTTTAAAAGATAGTGAGTTTTTATCATCATTAGCTATTGATATTATGGATAGAAATCTTTATGAAAGAGCAAATGATTGTAGATGGTGGGCTTTAACTACATATTTTAGAAAAGCATTAGATGATAAAGATACCTTAGAGCAAAAAGAGGAGCAAATATCATCTATATTAAAATATATAAATGACCTTTATACAGTTTATACAAATCTACTTGTTTTTGATAAAAATGGAAAAATTATAGCTGTTTCAAATGAAAAAGAGAAACATTTAATAGGTAAAGTTCTTTCTGATTCTTGGGTTGAAAGAACTTTAAATTTAGAAAATACACAAAAATATTGTGTATCAGATTTTGAAAAAACAAATCTTTATAATAACGAATCAACATATGTATATTGTAGTGCTATCAGATCTTTTGAAAATGATTCAAAAATAAATGGTGGAATAGCTATAGTTTTTGATTCTACTCCACAATTTCAAGCTATGCTAGAAGAAACTTTACCAAGTGATAACTCATCTGTTTTTGCAATATTTGCCGATAGGGATAAAAATGTAATATCTTCAACAAACAAAGAACTTAGTGTAGATTCAAAGATAAATATTGATGATAAGTTTTTCAAACTAAAAAACAATGAGAAACTTAGTGAAATAATTGAAATAGACAATAAATACTATGCTTTAGGTGTCAGATGTTCAAAAGGTTATAGGGAATATAAAAGTAGCGAAGATGACTATAAAAATGATGTTTTTTGTTTAGTATTTATTTATATAGGAAAAAAATGTCTAAATGGATTGTCTCAAATAAAAAGAAAAAAATTTATAAATAGCAATATCTTAAAAAAATCATTAGATTCAAATAGTGTAGAGTTGGCAACTTTTAGGTTAGGTAAAAAGTTTTTAGCAGTTCATGCAAAAAATGTTATTGAATCAATTGGTATAGATAAGTTAGAAAAATCTATTGATATGGATAAGAAGAATCCTTTTAAAGGGATGGTTTTACATAAAGATAGGCTTATTTCTGTATTAGATATTAGAAGTTTTATTAATGAAGAGATTCAAGATGAAGAGTTAAAAACAATTATACTTTTAGAATATGATAAAGACAATAAAGAGCATTGTATAGGAATACTTGTATCATCTTTAGAGAGTATCTCTTTAGTTGAATCAAAATCAATTCAACAAATACAAAGTCATTTTTTAGGAGCAGGGGCTTTAATTGAAAGTATTGTTGAGATTGATGATTTAGATGAACCTGAAGTAGCTATGATTTTAGATATTAAAAAAATAGATGACAATTTAACACAAAGAGATTCAACTAATTAGAAATTTATATAATAGGTTAAAACATTTTGGATAAAATTGTAAAAAAATTTTAAAGATAAAGAATGTTTTTACCTACAACAAAAGAAGAGATGAATAAAAGAGGCTGGAGCCAATGTGATGTGATTTTAGTATCAGGAGATGCATATATAGATTCTCCTTTTATTGGAGTTGCTGTTGTTGGACGAATCCTAGAAGCACAAGGTTTCAAAGTTGGGATTATTGGGCAGCCAGATATAAAAAATGATGATATAAAAAGATTGGGTGAACCTAGACTTTACTGGGGAGTTAGCGGTGGAAGTATTGATTCAATGGTATCAAACTACACTGCTACAAAAAAATTTAGAAATGTAGATGATTATACTCCTGGTGGAACAAATGATAAAAGACCTGATAGGGCAACTTTAGTTTACACAAATCTTATTAGAAGACATTATAAAGATACAGTTCCTATTGTTTTAGGTGGGATTGAAGCTAGTTTAAGAAGAGTTACCCATTATGATTTTTGGTCAAACAAATTAAGAAAACCAGTTTTATTTGATGCAAAAGCTGATTATCTTATCTATGGAATGGGTGAGATGGCAATTAGAGAGTTTACAAGTGCTTTAGACAAAGGTTTAGACCCAAGAGAGGTTAGGGGAGTTTGTTATATCTCTAAAGAACCAGTTGAGGATTATATTCAACTTCCAAGCCATGATGAGTGTTTAAAAGATAAAGAGAAATATATAGACCTTTTTGATGATTTTTATAAAAACAATGACCCTATAAACGCAAAAGGACTTTGTCAAAAAGTTGATACAAGATATGCTATTCAAAATCCTCCATGTGATTATTTAGATGAAGGTGAAATGGATGAGGTTGCTTCATATAAGTATGAAAGGGATTTACACCCATATCATAAACCCCAAGGAAAAGTAAAATGTTTAGAAACAGTTAAGTTTTCTATACAAACTCACCATGGATGTTGGGGAGAGTGTAACTTCTGTGCAATTGGAGTTCATCAAGGAAGAACAATAAGAACAAGAAGTGAAAAAAATATTCTTTGGGAAGCAAAAGAGTTTACAAAAGATAAAAGCTTCAAAGGTATTATCTCTGATGTTGGTGGACCAACTGCTAATATGTATGGGTATGAGTGTGGTAAAAAACTTAAAAAAGGAACTTGCGACGATATAAGATGTGTTGATTATGACAGACTATGTAAAGTTATGAAGGTTGACCATAGTAGAAGTATAAATCTTTTAAGAGATATTAGAAAAGTTCCCGGGGTGAAAAAAGCTTTTGTTGCTTCAGGATTAAGATATGATTTTATTCCAGCAGATAAAAAACATGGATATACATATCTTAAAGAGTTAGTTGAACATCATATCTCTGGACAAATGAAAGTAGCACCTGAACACACTTCTGATAGAGTTTTACAACTTATGGGGAAACCAGGAAAACAGCCTTTAATTGAGTTTAAAAAGATGTATGATAGATTAAACAAAGAAGCTGGAAAAAAACAGTTTCTAACATATTATTTAATTGCAGCTCATCCTGGATGTGAAGAGAAAGATATGCATGAGTTAAAACATTTTACAACCCATGAATTAAAAATGAATCCAGAACAAGCTCAAGTATTTACTCCAACACCTGGAACATACTCTTCTGTTATGTATTATACCGAGTTAGATCCAGTAACTAGAAAGAAAATATATGTTGAAAAAGATAGAGCAAGAAAAGAGAAACAAAAAAATATAGTAATCGATAAAAAGTATTATCAAAGACGAAGTAAATCAAGTGCAGGTATGCAAAGTTAAGGAATGATATGAAAAAGTTTTTATTAGTTATATTAGTTTTATTTTCTAGTTTATATGCTGTCTCAACAGATTTGGGATATGAAACTTCATATTCAAAAGCCTTAATAAAAGCAAAAAAAGAAAATAAAAATATTATGATGTTTGTTGTTCAAAAATCTTGCCCTTGGTGTAGAAAAATGGAGAAACAAACTTTAAAAAAACAAAATATAGATTCCCTTGTAAAAAGAGATTTTGTCCCTTTGATTGTTGATGAAGCTTCAAATAATTATCCTAGTAAATTTAAAGCAAACTTGTTTCCTACAACATATTTTATTAGTAAGGATAAAGAAGAAATTATCTCAAAGGTTCTAGGATATAAAAACAAAAAAGAGTTTTATTATATTTTAAAAGAGGCAAATGGGAAATGAGTAAACTAATTTTATTTTTTATTTTTGCAGTTTATTCTTTTGCTATTACACCATATAGTTTAGAGAATTTAAAAGAGTTAAATATAAAAATTTTGAATAAAAAAGAAAATATTTCCAAAAAACTTGAAGAAAAACTTGAAAATAATATAAAAACAAAACTAGAAAATTTAGGAATAAAAACTAATACTGATAAATATATAAATTTTCTTGTAAAAATAAAAATAGATAAAATAAAAGATATAAATTTTGTACAAACCTCTATTATGATATCAGAAGATGTTTTGAGTTTAAGGGATAAATCACTTGAAATTCTTGCCATAACATATAAAAAAGATGATAGTTTTGAAGCTGAAGATTTAGAAAATGATATTTATGAATCTATTGTTGATTATCTACTTGAAGATTTTATTGATCAGTATAAAGCTGAAAATTAATTACCTTATATAAGTCATAGATTTTTTTGGATAAGATTACATTCTTTTTTTAAGACACACTAAAGGTACATTTATAAGGACACAACAAATGAAGAAACTTTTTTTAATTATTGGAGCCCCTGGTTCTGGTAAAACCACAGATGCAGAACTAATCGCAGAAAAACATCAAAAAATAACACATTATTCTACAGGTGATATGTTCAGAGCTGAAATTGCTAGCGGTTCACAAAGAGGTGCAGTAATTGAATCTTGTGTATCAAAAGGAAATTTAGTTCCCATTGATATTGCAATTGAAACTATTTTAAGTGCTATTAAAAATGCTCCAACTGATATTGTTATAATTGATGGATATCCAAGAAGTGTAGAGCAAATGACAGAACTAAACAAATATTTAGAAACAGAATCAGAAGTTGAATTAATAAATACTATTGAAGTTGTAGTATCAGAGGATGTAGCAAGAAATAGAGTTTTAGGACGTGCTAGAGGAGCTGATGATAATGTTGAGGTGTTTAATAATAGAATGAATGTTTACACTGAACCTTTAAAAGATATTCAAGATTTTTATTCAAGTAAAGGTATTTTGAAAAAAGTAGATGGTGAGAGAACAATTGCCCAAATTGTTTCTGAAATGGATCAATTTATACAATCGAAAATATAATGAATAAAGAA
This sequence comes from Halarcobacter sp., assembly GCF_963675975.1. Taxonomy (NCBI): domain Bacteria; kingdom Pseudomonadati; phylum Campylobacterota; class Epsilonproteobacteria; order Campylobacterales; family Arcobacteraceae; genus Halarcobacter; species Halarcobacter sp. Next base: position 1,714,533 of record NZ_OY780939.1, read on the forward strand.
GTTAATTTTTACTCTGTAATTATAGGAACTGAACTATTAAATGGACGAAGAAAAGATGCACATTTTGCATTTTTAAATGAACAGTTATTAAAAAGAGGTTGGGTCCATAAAGCTTCTTTTGTAATTGAAGATGATACTAGATTGATGGAAAATATCTATAAACTTATTAAAGAAGATGAAAACTCTGTGATGTTTTCTTATGGTGGTATTGGTGCAACTCCTGATGATTATACAAGAGAAGTTGCAGCAAAAGTTTTTACTGCTGGTAAAATGGAATTTCACGAAGAATCTAAAAAACTTATAATAAATCAATTTGGTGAAGAAGCTTATCCTCACAGAGTAAATATGGCATATCTTCCAATAAATGCAAAACTTTTAAAAAATGTAGTAAATAATGTTCCAGGATTCTACTTAGAAGATAGATTCTTTTTTACTCCTGGATTTCCTTCAATGAGTCAAGCTATGGTTGTTGAAGCTTTAGATAAGCATTATGAAAAAAACAGTTTACAAAAATACAGAAAATCTCTAACAGCTTATTGTGGAGAAAACGATTTAATAGATATTATGAAAACTGTTCCAAGTGAAGTTGAATTATCTTCTTTACCTAAAATGTTAGATGAAAAAAGAATGGTAGTGATTTCATTAAATGGGGTGGATGAGAATCTTGTTAATGAATATTTTTCAAAATTTGTGGATTTTTTAGAAAAGACATCTATAAAATATCTTTTAAAAGATATAAGTAAAAAATAAAATCTTTTTATACTCCCCTATAATATAGTACTTTCTCTAATCTAAAAGAAATTTAAGATTTTTTTTAGATTATTTCTTTGATTTTGGTTTATAATTTCCTTCTTAAATTTTTTTAGAAGGTACCTATGAACCCAAAACAGCTTGAACAAATAAGCAATTACGTTTATTGTGATAGTTTTTTAAACTCACTCGAAATAGAAACAAAACTACTTCCTAACCCTTATCATGATTACCCATTTTTGGTGATTAAAGATTTTTTTTCAAAAGAAATTTGTGATGAGATTGTTAATTCAAAAATAAAAGATAATGATGCAATTGATGCAAAAGTTAAATCTGAAAATTATGAAAATCATATTGATAAAAAAATTAGAAAAACAAAGATTTATAAATTAGATAAAAAGTATAGAACTCTTTATGATAAAATGTTTAAGCTTCATCAATCGAAAATAGAGCAGTATTTTAATATTGCACTTACAACAAGTACAAAAATACAAGTTTTAGAGTATAAAAAAGATTCTTTTTATGTTGCACATAGTGATGATTCCAATATGATTATGGATAATGATAAACTTATTGGATTTAAATGTGTTGTGCCAAATAGAAAACTAACAAGTGTTCTTTTTTCAACTTCTTATGATGAATCTTCCTCTTTTAATACTTTTAGTGGGGGAGAATTAGTATTTAATTATTTATATGACAAAAATGGCAATCAAATTAAATTTAAGCCTGAAGCTGGAGATATGGTACTTTTCCTAAGTAATCCATATTTTACCCATGAAGTTTTAAAAGTAAAAGAAGGGTATAGACTATCAATTGTTCAATGGCATGATGCTTTAGTTGTTTAATTCTTTATCTTTTTTTTGGATATAATAGATAAATATTATATCCCTCTTAAAGGCGCAGTGTTGACACATAAAATCCTAGTATCAGACAATGACATAAAATTAGTAGCTTTTCTCCAAGAGATAATAAAAGATAGAAGATTTCAATTTATTTTGGCTTTATCTTTGGAGCAAGTATTAGAGCAATTAGAAAGTGAAACTTTTTTTGCAGCAATTGTAGATTTTGAAAAAATTGATGACAATGGTAAAAAAATTGTTGAATATATTTTAGAAAAGAAAATTCCAACTATAGCCACTGTTGAAGAACTTACTTCTACTAAATATGAAGAATTATTAAAATACCCAATTATTGATTATGTGATAAATAATAACTATGCCGGTAAATATTATCTTGCTGATTTATTACAAGGCTTAGAGTATTTTAATGGTAGAAAAGTGCTTATTTGTTATGACAATAAAAAAGCTGATAAATTAGAATCACTTGTACAAATTTTCAACTCTTTATTATTTGAACCTTTACTTGCAACTTCAATAAAAGAAGCGAAAAGTATAATAAGTAGAGAGAGTAATCTAAAAATCATATATATAGATGAGAGTATAAAAGGTGGAAGTGGAATAGAGCTTTGTAGAGAGATAAAGCAAGATATAAATTTCAAAGACAGTATTATATTTTCAGGTGCACAAAATAAAAATGATTTATTGGAGCTAAAAGAGATAAGAGGTAAATTTTATAAAAGTGGTGTAAAAGATTTTATTTCTATTCCTATTGATAAAGAAGAGTTCAATACAAATATTCTTAGTATGATGAAAATTATAAAACAAAAAAATAGATTAGATACTTATGTTGAAACAGTAGATAAATATGTTTTAATCTCAATAACAAACTTAAAAGGGATAATTGTTTATGCCAGTGATGCTTTTTGTAAAATTAGCGGATACAGTAAAAAAGAGTTAATAGGAAAATCTCATAATATTGTAAGACATTCAGAAATGCCATCATCTATATATGAAGATTTATGGAAAACCATAAAAAGAGGTGAAGTTTGGTCTGGGGAGATTAAAAATAGGAAAAAAAATGGAGATTTTTATTGGGTAAATGTAAAAATTGAACCAATTTATGACGCTTTTGGAGAAGTTATGGGATATCAATCAGTCAGATTTGATATTACAGATAAAAAACTTGTAGAAGAGTTATCTTTAACTGATTCTTTATTAGGTATTCATAACAGACGTAAATTTAATGGGATAATTGATTATCAGTTTACTGTATGGAGAAGATTTAGAGAACCATTTAGTATAATTTTTGCGGATTTAGATGATTTTAAATCTGTAAATGATTTTTATGGTCATAGTCAAGGAGATAGAGTACTAATTGAGTTTACTAATGTTATAAATAAAACAATAAGAGATGTGGATAGTTTTTGTAGATGGGGTGGAGAAGAGTTTATTATTATTTGTCCTTATACAGATGAAAAAGGTGCTCAAGTTTTAGCCCAAAAAGCAAGAGTTGCATTGGAAAACTATAGATTTATAGAGATTGGACAAAAAACAGCAAGTTTTGGAGTATCTACAGTAAATGAAAAAGATACAATCGATACTTTGATAGAAAGAGCAGATGCTGCCTTGTACAAAGCAAAACAACTTGGAAAGAATAGAGTTGAATTTTTATAAGGAAAAAAAATGAGTCAAAATGGTTTATCTCATGCCTTGGTGCTTGATAAAAATGGTTCAGCAAAAGAGATTTCATATGAACAATTAAAAAGCTATGATAATAAAGATGGCTTATTGTGGGTACATTTTGATTATTCAAGTTCTGAAGCAATAGAGTGGATAGGAGAATATAGCGGAATTGATCCTATTGCTGTTGAAGCATTATTAACAGATGAAACAAGACCTAGAACAACAATCTTAGATGATAATATTTTAATCGCATTAAGGGGAGTAAATTTAAATCCTAATTCTGATCCTGAAGATATGATTTCTATTAGATTATTTATAAGTGAAAATGTAATTATAAGTACAAAAAAAAGAGATTTATTATCTGTAAAAGATATTATTACTAGTTTAAATCATAATAAAGGACCTATAAATAGTTCAGAATTTTTAGTAGCTATTGCAGATAGGTTAACATGTAGAATGGAAGGAACAATTGATAATATTCAAGATAGTGCATCAGAGATTGAAGAATTAGTTATTGAGTCAAATAGTTTAGAACTAAGAACAAAAATCTCAACTATTAGAAGAGAAGCTATAGCTTTAAGAAGATATTTGTCACCTCAAAGAGAAGCTATATATACTTTATATCATAGTAAAATTTCATGGATAAGTGATTATGATAAAATTCAACTAAGAGAGATAAATGACCAATTAATTAGATATGTAGAAGAGTTAGATTCTATTAATGACAAAGTTGCTTTAGTTCAAGATGAACTAACAAACAAAGTTACTGAACAGATGAATCAAAGAATGTATCTTTTATCTATTCTTTCTGCAATATTTTTACCACTTGGATTCTTAACTGGGCTTTTAGGTATAAATGTAGGTGGAGTCCCTGGAGCAGAAAATAAAGATTCTTTTATGATTTTTACATTGTTTTTATTAGTAATTGGTATAGTACAGTATTATTTATTGAAAAAATTTAAATGGATTTAATATGGATGACTTAAAGGTTATAGAAACAAAAGATTTATTGTTAGCTGCTATTGAAGATTATAAAGCAGGTAATTCTGAAGTACACCCTTATGATTTAGCAAAAGAGCTAGAAAAATTAAGGGATTTAGATGAAAAAGAGTATGAGTTTATTTGTAAAAAAATCCCTAGTGAACTTTTTGCAGAGATGCTTTGTGAAATGCCTAGTTATATTCAAGAGGAGATAACTGAGGTAATAAGTGATAAAAAAATTGCAAATATTACATCTAAAATGGATAGTGATGATGCTTCTGAGCTTATTTATAATATTTCACAAAAAGATGAAGAGTTAGCACAAACAATTCTATCAAAACTTGATAATGAAGATAAAGAGATAATTGAGAGATTAAATTCATATGAAGATCATGAGGCTGGATCTTACATGCAAAGTGAGTTATTTAGTGCGACTTTAGATGAAGATATTGGAACAGCTGTAAAAAGATTAAAAAAATTAAAAGAGGATGATTTATTAGATAATATATTTCATGTATTTTTAGTTGATAGAAATGGAAAGCTAATAGGCGGAATAGGTTTAGAAGAATTAATTCTTTATGAAAAAGAACAAAAGTTTAGTGAAATATCAGAAGATAAAATTACAAACTATTCTTCAAGTCATAAAAGTGATATAAGTGAAGTTGTTGAGATGTTTACACATTATAACTTAAGTGCATTGGCAATTGTAGATGATAATGGAAAATTATTAGGAAGAATTACTCATGATGATATTCATGATATTATTCAAGAGCAAGATACTAAACAATTGTACTCTTTGGCCGGAGTTAATGATGATGCCGAACATGAAGAGAGTATATATTTAATTGGTAGAAAAAGAGCAATATGGTTAGGAATAAATTTAATTACTGCTATTTTGGCTTCTGTAGTAATAGGTTTATTTGATGCAACTATTCAATCTTTGGTTGCACTTGCTGTGTTGATGCCAATTGTTGCTTCTATGGGTGGAAATGCAGGGACACAAACATTAACAGTAACAGTAAGACAAATGGCATTAGGTGAGATTAGTTATGAAGATGCTAAAAAAACTATAAGTAAAGAGGTTTTAATATCTTTGGCAAATGGGTTTATTTTTGCTTTTATTATAGGTTTTATCGCATTCTTTTGGTTTAAAATACCTCTTTTAGGATTTGTAATTGCTTTATCTATGGTAATAAATCTTTTGAGTGCAGGTTTTTTTGGTGCAGTAATACCTATACTTTTAGAAAAATTTGATATTGACCCAGCAATTGGTTCAACAGTAATATTAACAACGGTAACAGATGTAGTTGGATTTTTTAGTTTCTTAGGTTTAGCTACAATAGTTTTATTATAAAAAGAGGAGATTATTCGATAATCTCTTCTTTATTTAATTCTATAAACTCACTATTTTCAATAGCATTTTCATTAAAATATTCAATTTTATTTTCAGCTGTTTCAAGATTTTTAAATTTTGCAATATGAAAAATTGCATCACCTTCTTGTACAAGAGGAATTTCAGATTTTCCTATTATAACTCCATCAAATTGAGCTTTTATTTCAAAACTTTCATCATCTAATGTATCATCAATATAGGCAATTATCTCATCTTCGTGTACTGTTTCACCAAGTCTTTTAATAGTTCTTAAAATTCCACTCTCTGTTGCTCTAATCCATTGACTACTTTTTGTAATTATAGGAAGTCTTTTCCTTTTTATTGGTGTTTTAGGAATCATTTCTAACTCTCTTAAAACATTTACAATACCTTTTACTCCAATTCTAATAGAAGTTTCATCAAATCTTAGTGCTTCTCCTGCTTCATAAAGAAGAACAGGTATATTGTTTTCTTGTGCTGCTTCCCTTAAAGAACCATCTCTTAATTCAGAATGTAAAATCACTGGTGCTTCAAAGGCTTTTGCCAGTTTAAAAGTAAATTCATCATTTATATTGGCTCTTATTTGAGGAAGGTTGGATTTATGAATTGAAGCTGTATGTAAATCTATTCCCAAATCGCACTTTGTAACAATTTCATCAAAAAAAGTTTTTGCAACACGACTTGCAAGAGAACCTTTTTTTGTACCAGGAAAAGATCTATTTAAGTCTCTTCTATCTGGCATATATCTTGATAATGTCATCACTCCATATATATTAACAATGGGGATAAGAATAATTGTACCTTTTACTCTTTTTAGAATATTTAATTTTTTAAATCTTCTAATAATCTCTACACCATTTAATTCATCACCATGTATGGCTGCACTTATAAATACAGTAGGTCCATTTCTCTTTCCTCTAATAATTTTTATAGGAAGAGTCGCTGGAGTTTGATATAGTTTAGGAAGTTCAATATTTAAGGTAGTTATAGTCCCTTTTTCTATCTCTTTCCCTGATAATATAAATTTATCGTTACTTTTATCCAAGTTTTAAGCTCCAATATTATCTTTTTTTATTCTTCTTCTTTTTGGTTTTTCTTCATCTCCACCAATATGTGAAGCATTTTTTTCAATAAAATCCATGATTTTACCAGCAATATCAATATTTGTTGATTTTTCAATACCTTCTAATCCAGGAGATGAGTTTACTTCCATAACAAGTGGTCCCCTTTTTGATGGTATCATATCAACTCCACAAACACCAAGTCCCATTGCTTTTGCAGCAGCAAGAGCTGTACTTTTTTCTTTTCTAGTTAATTTGTGTGCAGTTGCACTTCCACCTTGATGTAGGTTTGATCTAAAGTCTCCCTCTGCACCTTGTCTTTTCATAGCTCCAACTACTTCGCCATCAACTATAAAAGCTCTAATATCTGCACCACCTGCTTCTTCAATAAATTCTTGAACTAATAAGTTTACATCCATTCCATAAAAAGCATCAAGTACTGATTTTGCTGCTTTTAGTGTTTCAACAAGTACAACTCCTACCCCTTGAGTACCTTCAAGTATTTTTAAAACTAATGGTGTTCCTCCACTTAAAGCGATAACATCTTTTGCACTAGATTTGTTTGAAGCAAATACAGTTTTTGGCATATCTACACCATTTTTTGATAATATTTGTAAACTTCTTAGTTTATCTCTACTTCTTTTTATAGCTAAACTTCCTGTTACAGAAAATACATCCATCATCTCAAAGTGTCTAACCATAGCAGTACCATAAAATGTTCTACTCGCACCAATTCTAGGAATAATTGCATCAGGTTTTGGTAATTCCTTACCCAAATAATTTATCTTTAATTCACCTTTCATTATCTCAATACTACATTTTAAATAATCTATTACTCTTACTTCCCAACCTCTTTGCTCTGCTGCTTCAACAAGTCTTCTTGTTGAATATAACGATGAATTTCTCGATAAAATATATACTCTCATTTACAGTTCCTTTTTATTTTTACTTATATATTCTTGTGCAACATCAACTAAAAATCTATCTTTTAAAAAACGCCTTCCTATAAGCATTGGAAATTTCATATCAGCTCTATTTGTTAGTGAAATTACACTTTTATAATGTTTACCCATAAATTCAACACTAACTTTTATAGAAGGTCTTAATTGTACTTGCCCGTTTGAGCTTTTAACTTTTTTTATTTTATATATTGGTAACTTCATCCTTTTCCCATGATAAGAGGGATGAACTTCATCTAAAAGAGTAAACTCTACAGTATCTTCATTTATAACAATATCATCACAATGTAAAGCATTAGAATCTGCCCCAGTGTCAACTTTTGCATCTAAATCAATTAGATTTAAATCTAAAATAGAGATTATTTCTCTTCTTCCAACAATTTTTTTTTCTTTCATTTTTATTCCCAAAAGATTTCAATTATATAATAATTGTAAAGTATATTATAGTAAAAAATATAAGAATTAATATAAAGAAAATGTAGTTTTTTTTAAATATTTTTAGTTTTCAGGCTTAGTATAAAATTTAAACTTCCAACCTTTGTCTTCTGGATATTTTTCAAGGTTAAAATCATTCCAAACTTTTATACATCTTTTATTGCCTTGTATTTTACCTTTTTTAGCAAATTGATGAGCTCGACCAAAGTTTGGAAATACACCTTTTCCACTGGCATACATAAAAGCAAGGTTACATTGTGCATCAATAAAGTCTTGCTTTGAAGCTTTTTCAAATAGTTTTACAGCCAATTTATAGTCTTTGTCAACAGCAATTCCATTTACTAAAAATTGTCCAACCATATTTTGAGCAGGAGCATATCCATTATTAGCAGCTTTTACAAAACTATTATAAGCTTTTGCTAGATTATAAAAATGTGTTTTTTTAGATAAATATAGTTTTCCTAAAAGATAAGAGGATTCATTGTGATTTAATTCACTTGCTTTTTCTAAAAGATTTTTTGCTTCATTAATATTTTTTTGAATCTCTTTACCTTGTATATATATTTTTGCCAAATGAAGCATTGCATTAGTATTGTTTTCTTCTATTAGTTTCTTATATAAAGAGATTGATTTTAGAGTGCCATTATTTTCTTCAAACTCTTTTGCTTGCTCAAATGTATATGAATAGACATAGCTAAGTAAAAAAAGAAAAGAAAATATAATCTTCATTATCGAATCTCTTTTGGGATATTTGGATTTAAAGTTGTAGTAATTTCATAAGTTATTGTATCGTGGATTTTAGCTAAAGCTGTAACATCATCAAAAATACATACTTCTTCATCTTCACAATTGATAGATAAATTATCCATAGAAACTTTTCCTAAAATTTGATAACCTTTGGGTGTAAAATATGTATCTTCTCCATTCAGTCTTAAAAACCCATCCCCATATCCAACTTTATATGTTGAAACTTTCATATCTTCTTTTGCCAAATATTTTCCACCATATCCAACTTTTTGATTTTTCTTTAATTCTCTTGTTACAATTTTTTCTCCCCAAAGTGACATTACTGGTTTTAATTTTGGATTTTCAAAGATGGGATTTGATTCTAAATAACCATATTGTGCTATTCCTAATCTAGCAAAATCTTCCTCATAATTCTTAAACCTAAATAAAGCTGACGAGTTAGCACAATGAAACTTAGGAATAGTTAAAAAAAGTTTTTCACATAAGCTCTTTACAAGTTTTTTTGCCTGTATAAAAACTGACCTCTGCCAAAAGAATTCACATGATAATTCATCTGCACTTCTAAAGTGTGTGAAAACTCCAGTTAAATTAAGTTTTTTTCTCAAAATCCCATGAATAGCCTCTTCTAGGTTTTCAAGTGAAATTCCATTTCTATGCATTCCTGTATCCACTTTTATGTGAACATTCGTGTTTTTGGGTAACCTTTCTATATCTTCAAGACTATTTACAGCTATGTGAAAAGTATGTGAATAAGTGTGAATAGCAGTGTCAGCTAAGATTAAGATTTGCTCAAAAAATGTCTCAATCTTTTCTGCTTCTTCGATAGTTCTTACTACAGCTTTTGTTATACCATATTCTTTTGCCATTGTAGAAATTTCTATTAGTCCATGACCATATGCATTATCTTTTAATACAACTGCAATTTTATCTTTTGAACCTAATTTTTCTTCAGCAACCTTTAGATTATGAAAGTAGTTTGATTTATTTAAAATGATTTTTGCCAAGGTTTTAACCTTCAAGAGTTTTAAAATAATTTGTTATAAGCATAGCATCTTTTTCGTTTAGAACATCTTTTAATTCTTCAATAGAAGAATTTTTTATATTTTCAAATGTTCCAAAATATAAAAGAAGTTTTTTCATCTTTGCCTCACCTATACCTTTTATCTGTAATAAAGAGATTTGTGTGTCTTCTTTTCTTTTTTGTTTCTTATGAAATGATATAGCAAATCTATGTGCTTCATCTCTTAATCTTTGTATAAATTGTAATCTTTTATCACTAGGAAGTAAATCTAATTTTTCAATAACTCCATTATTTTCAAAAAAGATTATATCTTTTGCACTACCTTTTGCTCTGTGGGCTTTAAAGTCAAGTTTCTCTTTTGCTATAGCTACAATATCAAGGTTTACACCACATGAATTTCTTATATCAATTGCAAGTTTAAGTAAAGTTTCTCCTCCATCTATTACCCACATATCAGGAGCTGGATTTTTTTCAAAACTATCTACTCTTCTTATTAGTGTTTCTCTCATTTGGGCATATTCATCTTTTGCTTCTAGATTATAGTGTCTAAAATCACCTTTTTCAAACTTTTCTTCCCAAGTTACCATCGCTCCTACAGTTGCTTGTCCCATCATATGTGAGTTATCAAAACACTCAAATCTATTAGGGACTTTTTCTAAATTAAATAGTTGTTTTAGTTGTGCATAAACTGAGGTAGTATCTTTTACTGAAGATAGTCTAAGTAGCTCATCACAATTATTTAAAGCAACATTTAAAATCTCTTTTTTCTTACCTCTTTGTGGTGTAATTATTGGTATTTTTTTAGAAAATTTCTCTTTTATAAAATTTTCTATTTCATCTTTTTCTTCTAATTGCGTAGTTATTATAATCTCATCAGGTAATACTGGAATCTCATTATCATAGTAATTAACAATGGCTCTTTCATAAGCTTCTTGAATATCAATTGTAATATCTTCTTTGTTTGGTTTAATATAGTTATGATTACTAGAAGCTAATTTTCCATCCCTAAAGAACATTCTTACAAGTACCGCTTTAGTACCAATAATTTTTATTGCAAATAGATCAATGTTTTCATTTGTAGCTAAATCCATACCTGTTTGTATCTGAGATTTTTCAATAGTTTTTATTCTATCTCTTAATTTCATAGCTTCTTCAAATCTAAATTCACTACTATATTCTTCCATTTTTTTAGTTAGTTTTGAGATAAGTTTATTCTTATTATAAATATAATTTAAAGCATCATCAACTAGTTTTGAATAATCCTCTTTTGAAATTTTTCCTTCACAAGGAGCAAAACATTTTTTTATTTGATAAAAAAGACAGGCTTCTTTCCCTTTTATACAAGATTTTTTTTGAACTAAAGGAACAATTTCATAAATAGAATCTAACATATCTCTAGCTCCAGTAGAGTAGGGACCAAAATATTTAATATTTTTTTCTTTTAATACTCTTCTTGTAATTTCAAGTCGTGGAAAGTCTTCATTTAAGTTTATATAAATATATGGATAGGTTTTATCATCACGAAGTAATATATTATATTTTGGTTTTAATTGCTTAATAAGAGAATTTTCTAGAATAAGTGCATCGTGTTCGTTTGGTACAACTATCCATTCTAAAGATTTTACTTCTGTAATCATTTTATATATACGTGGACTTAATTTATCAGCAGGCAATAGCTTTGGAGTAAATTTAAAATAAGACTTTACTCTGTTTTTTAATACTTTTGCTTTTCCTATATATAAAAGCTTACCTTTTTCATCAAAATATTGATAAACTCCGGCTTCATTTGGTAGTTGCTTTAATTTCTCTTCTAAATTCATTTTGGAATTTTATCTAAAAAATCTTTTAAAACCATTTCTTTAAAAAATATTTTATTTTTTTATTATAATATAAAAATATTTTTTATTAAAAATAATTAAGATTTATATTATATGAAATCTATAAATAGCTTTAGAGTCCTATATAATAAGCTTTTAAATTACAATAAAAAATATTTTTTATATATAAAATAACTAAAATAAGTTATTTTTTTATCTTTTTATAATTTTAAAAGATAATAAAAGTAAATTTTATATATAATAATTTTTTTAAAGGAAAAGTTAAGTATGCTAAGTATTGAAAAAAAGATAAAAAATAGAATATTAATTTTAATTTTAATGATTCTAATTAGTACAGGTATCGTAATTATTTCATATGAAAATCATTTAATAAAAAATCACATTGAACATGACATCACTACTCAAAATGAAAATATTAATAATACTTTTAATCTTTTTATAGATGAATTAGACAAAAATATTGCAGAAAGAACAAATTTTATGCTTAATAAAGAGAGTAGATTAGCATTAAAAAATAAAGATAGAAAACTATTATACAAATATACAAAAAAACATTTCAAAAGAATGAGTGAAAACAATAAATATCTTAAGATAATGACTTTTAGATTGACTGATGGAAGTGCATTTTTAAGAGTTCACAAGCCTGAAATGTTTGGAGATAAGCTAAATAAAAAAAGAAAAATCATACTAGATACAATACTTACTGAAAAACGACAATTTGGTTTTGAAATTGGCAAATTAAAAATGACACATAGAATTGTAACTCCTATATTTTATGAGGATAAATTAATTGGTGTTGTTGAAGTTGGAATTGAACCTGAATATATTATTGAAAAGATGAATAATATTTTTAATATAAAATCATCACTTTTTGTTAAAAATGAACAATTAGAATTGTCTTTGCAAAAAGTTGAAAGTAATTATAAATATAAAATTAATGATTTTATTTTTGTTCGAGGAAGTGAATTAATAAGAGATAACTTGCAAAAAATAAATTTTGATGAAAAAATATCAAAAATAGAGTTTAGAGGAAAAGATTATTATATAGATACTATTAAACTTTTAGATCATAAAAATAATGTTGCTGCAAAAATGTTAATATCTTATGATTTAACAACTTTTAAAAAAGAGTTTGATGAAATGCTTGAAAAGAATTTGATGATTACTTTTTTAGTAATCATAATACTTTTTATAGTGTTAAATATGGGGTTAAATCATTTTTTAAAAAAGATTGATAGTTTATATTTGAATATTTTAAAGAAAGATAAGATGATGTTACATCAATCTAAACTTGCATCAATGGGTGAAATGATTGGAAATATAGCTCATCAATGGAGACAACCCTTAAGTGTAATATCTACTAGTGCTAGTGGGATTAGGGTTCAAAATGAATTGGGCGTTTTAACCGATGAAACTCTACATAATTCAATTGATGGAATAGTAAATAGTACAAAATATCTTTCACAAACAATTGATGATTTTATGGATTTTGTAAAAAGTGATAAAAGTGCCATAGATTTTGATGTAAAAGAAAATATTGAAAAAAATATTGAAATATTAAAAGGTAGTCTAAAAATTCATCAAATAAATTTAGTATTAAAGTGTCAAAGTGAGTTTATTAAAGGTTTCCCTAATGAATTAACTCAAGTCTTTATAAATATTGTTCATAATGCAAAAGATGCCCTAAAAGAGAATAATATAAAAGAAAAATATATATTTATTGAAACAAATAAAACCGATAAAAATATAGAAATAATTATAAAAGACAATGCAAAAGGAATTCCTAAAAATGTGATAAATAAAGTTTTTGATCCTTATTTTACAACAAAAAATGAATCAAATGGAACAGGTTTGGGACTTTATATGTCATATAGAATTGTAACTGAAAGTATGAAAGGTGAAATAAAAGTTGAAAATGTTGAATACGATTTTTATGGAAACAAATATACTGGGGCAATGTTTACAGTATCATTGCCTTTAAATAACTAAAACTATTTTGGCAAGGCTTGTTTTAGAGTAAACATTGCTCCATCTTTTATATTTTTAGCACTTAAACGAGTATTGTTTTTCTTTGCAATTTGGCAACTCATATATAAACCAATACCAGTACCTTTCTCTTTTTTTGTGGTAAAGTTAGATTTAAATATTTCATCAATAATATCTTCTTTTATTCCACCTGCATTATCGCTTATTTCCAAAATGTTAAGATTGTCTTCTTGATATATTTTTATAATAATTTTTCTATTTTTAATATCTTTTAAAACAAAGGCATCTTTTGAATTGTTTAAGATATTTAATAAAATATGTTTAAATTCGTTTTCAATCCCCATGATTTCAAAATTATTTATCTCTTGAATTTCAATATCTATTTTATATTTAATAAATTCATCTTTTATAAACATAAGAACTTTATCAATCATTTCTCTTGTGTTAAAATATGATTGTTCTTTATTTGGTCTAAAAAATGTTCTAAACTCATTTAATGTTGTATTCATATGTTCTATAACATCAGCCATTTTCTTTTGAAAATCATCAATATATTTATCATCTATTTGTCCACTTTTATAATCTAAATCTAACATACTTAATTTCAAATTTAATATTCCTAAAGGTTGAGCCCATTGATGTGCTATGGCATCAATCATTTCACCCATAGCTGCAAATTTTGATTGCTCAAGTAGAATTTTTTCATTTTTTTCTCTTTTTTCAATCTCTTCAGTAACTTTTTTTTCAAGATTATTTTTATATTCATCTAATTCTTCATTTGCTTCTAATAATCTTAGTTGCATCTTATCGCTTTGTTTGATAATCTTGTCAAGCCTTTCACTTTTTCTTTTGTAGTCTTCTAATAGGTCAAATAATCCATCTTTAAAATGGTCATAATCTTTTTTTAAAAATTTACCAACATATTGTTTATTTAAATTGTCTTTTCTCATATTTTAAATCCTATTAGAGCCATATCATCATTTCTTTCAAAATCACCTTGATACTCCATCATTTCATAAAGAAGAATCTCTTGTTGGTCAGCAAATGGTAATTTGTAATTTTCTTCAAGAAGTTTTTTAAATCTTCTTTTACCAAATGGAAATCCTTTTTTACCTCCATTTTGGTCTATATATCCATCAGTTGAAATATAAAATTGCATACCTTTGTTTAACTCTATAGTATGCTCTGTAAACTGATAATTCTTATCAGATTTTTTATATCCAATAGATTGTCTATCCCCTTTTAATACAGTGAAAACTCCATCCTCTTCATAGAAAAGAGAAGTCTCTGCTCCTGCAAATTTCATTATATTATTTTTTTTATTATAATAAAGAATTCCACCATCAAAGCCAGCATTTGAAATAGAAGTTTCATCTTCTTGTTTTAATAAATGTTTCATACTTTTATTAAAAATTGATAATATTTTTGCAGGGTTAACAATCTCATCTGTATTTTTTATATTTGATATAATTTGTCTCTCTATTGCTTTTACCAACATAGTTACAAATGCACCAGGAACTCCATGCCCTGTACAATCAATAACCATTAATATACATTCATCTTCATCTCTTAGTTCTTCAAATAAATATATATCTCCACCAACAATATCTTTAGGCTTCCAAATTGCAAAATAGTCAATAAAAAATTTTTTAAAAGATGAGTTTTCTGGGATTAATGCATGTTGGATTAAAGAAGCATATTCAATACTATCTTGAGTTTGTTGGTGAATAAGTTCAATCTCTTTTTTCGCATTTTCTAAATCTATAGTTCTTTCTTCCACTTTAAGCTCAAGATTTTTACTTAAATCTTCTACGATTTTTTTATTTGTAATATCTTGACTTATAGCCTTATATCCTATAAGTTTTGAATTTTTATCATAATCTGGTTCTATTTTTGAAAAAAGCCAATATACTGAGCCATCTTTTCTTTTATTTTTTATTTCACCTTCCCATATTTTTTCATTTTTTAGATTTTTCCAAAGATGTTTAAATATTTTTTGTGACATATCTGGATGTCGTATTATATTATGTGATTGACCTATTAATTCTTCAATTGTATATCCAGAGGTATTGCAAAATGCAGTACTTACTTTTGTAATATTTCCTTTTTTATCTGTATTTGAAAAGATTACATTTTTATCTAAAGATGTTAAAGTATTTTCAAGTTGTTCTTTTTGATTTTTGATATCTGCTGTTTTCTTATCAACAAGCTGTCTTAATTTTTTATTCCAGTATACTATGATAGCTATAATAATTAGAATGATGATAATTATAGGTAAAACATATGATAAAACTTTTTTAAGGGAAAAACCTTTATTCTCTTCAACTTTTACCTTAACCCAACCATTATATATTTTTTCTCTATCTTTTTCTGATATTGTTTTAAAAACTTTATTTACTATTGACAGCAACTCTGGCATTTTAGGATTTATTAGGTAGTGGTGGTTAAAGTCTTTTCCCGTTTGACCAGCAAGTTTAAGATTATCTTTTCCTATTTTTGAGATATTATATAGTGCAGGGGCAATATGACCTATAAAAACATCAGCTTCATGGTTAGATACTTTTAATAAAGCTTCAAAAATACTTCTTGTTTCTATAATTTTAATATCCGGGTATAGAGCTTTTATGTAATTATAACTTGTAAAATATTTTGGTATAGCAAACACTTTATCTTTGATCTTATCCAGAGATTCAACATAATCAATATTTTCATTTGTAACGATAACCATAGGATATGAAGCATATCGATTTGAAACTAAACCTAAAAGTATTTCTTCTTTTGAATCTCCAATTCCAGGTACTAAATCAATTTCCCCTTTTTTAAATTTATCAAGTACATCAGGCCAAGAGCTAGATGGAACAAATTTAAATTCAATACCTGACACTTCTGATACTATATTTAAATAATCTCCCATAATTCCTGACATAGAACCATTTTCAATAATTGATAAAGGTTTCCAGTTTACTTCACTATATTTTATTACAGTTTTTTTATCTAACCAATTGTATTCTTTTTTACTAAAATTAATTTTTCTTTTTTCATCAAACCATTTTAGTTTGAGCTTATCTATATCTTGGATAGAGACTTTTCTCATGGCTTTTGTTATTATTGAATGTAATTGTGGTGCATCATTTCTTACTGCAATATATAAGTTTTCCATCTCTGGATCATCAGCTTTTACATCAGCTGTATATTTTAAACCTTTAATCACATTTTCATGCATAATATTATTTAGAATTGCCGTTTTACCTAAAGTTGCATCAACTTCTCCATATACTACAGCTTTTATAGTACTAAGTGTGTCATCATAGGTTATAATTTCTATTTTTGGATATTTGTTTTTTAAATATTTTTCATATACAAAGCCTTTTATAACAGATACTTTTTTTCCAAAAAGAGACTCTATGTCTATAATATCTTTTCTATTATCTTTTGTTAATATTGAACTTACATTTCTTGCATAAACATTTACGTAAGAGAGCTTTTCTTCCCTATCTTTTGTTCTTGCAATATTCATCATAATATCAATTTCTTTATTATAGGCTCTATTTAATGATTCATCCCAAGTTCCAGTAACAAACTCTATTTTAAATCCAGCAATTTTTGATAATAAATTTATATAGTCTATAGAATAGCCAAGTGGAAAACCATTTTTATTGAAGTTAAAAGGTGCCCAATCATATTCATTGTGAACTTTAACAGTAGGATGTTTATTTAGCCATTCTTTTTCCTCTTTTGTTAACTCTATACTAACCTTTTGTTTTTTTGAACAAACTTCCATTCTACCAATAAGCTCATCTTTATAGGTGATTTCATATTTCTCTTTTTTACACTCTATTTGAAGATACACTTCATCAAAATTTTCTTGTATTATTTCATGTTCTCTATTTTTATATAAAAACAAGAATCTTTTGTTTGTCAAAGAATCATATAAAGTGATATAGTTGATTTGTTCATTTTTGTCCATATGATTTTTTAAAATATTAATTACTTCATTTTCATCTAAAACATAAAAGGGATTGGCAATTTGATTAGCTATATCTTTATTTGTAATTACAGCAAAGGAGCTAGTAACAAATAGAAATATTGTAAGAAATATTTTGAATATCATTTAAGAGGCTTTATATATTTATTGATACGTTTTAAAGTATTATCTTTAACATTTTTTGAACAGATTAGATATCGTTTATTTCCTTTTGGGATATTTTTTATCCTAAAAAATTTAAGACTTTTATTTAGTGAATCATCTAATAAAACTTTTGCTTCCTCTTCTGAAATAAAAATATAATCAGCTCTTTTTGCTGCAATCATTGAAATCATTTTTTTATTATCTGTATAAACTATTTTATTTTTTGTCTTGAACTTTTCTATTTTTTCATCTAAAAATGTACCATAGGAGTAAGAAGCTTTGGTAAGTAAGCTTAAGTTTTTGTTTTTTAATAAATTATCAATAGAAATATTTTTTAGTATATTTTCATTTTCAGTTCTTGAGATGATTCCCAAGGGTTTATCTTGATACAAAGGATAAGAGAACTTTGCAAATTTTTCTCTTTGCATATTTCTAAACCAGCCAATTGCACACATTTTATTTATATTTGCTTTTATTTCATAAAGGTGTCTTTTGGATGGTTTTTCTTTTAATTGATATTTTATTCCGGAGTATTTTAAAGCTTCTATTGTAGGTGTAGCAACTAAGCCTTTTATTGAGTTTGAATCTTTTTTTACATAAGGTATACGCTCTTCATATACAATGATTAGAGAATCTTCTGCTTTGAGTAATATTATAAAAAAAGTTGTTAAAAACAGAATTATTCTAAACATTTTCATCCTTTAGTATATAATTATATTATAATGTAGATAAAAAGTAATTGCAAAGTTATATTATTTATTATACAAAAGTTGTATTAAAGTATATTTTTGTAATTATTATTTAAACAAATAATTAAGGCATCTTATGAAATTTTTAGTTGTTGATGATTCTAATATTGCAAGGAAAAGATTAAATTCATACCTAAATGAATTAAATTATATAGTTTTAGGAGAAGCAATTGATGGATTAGATGCTATAGATAAATTTATTTTATTAAAGCCTTCTATTGTCACACTAGATTCAGAAATGCCAAATTTAAATGGAATAGATACTGCAAAGAGATTACTTGAAATAAACCCTAATGTAAAAATTATGTTAATAACTTCTATTATAGATAAAAAAGAGATTATTAATGCATATAGAATAGGGATAAAAAAAGTTATTACAAAACCCTTTTCAATGGAAAAATTAAAAGAATCTATTGAAGAGATAAAAGGTTAAGATATGAATATAAAGATGATTCAAGATATTGTAGAAGAAGATGGAATTATATTTTTAACTTATGGTGGTTTTCTTTCTCAATCATTAATCTCATCAATGATGGAGGCTTTAGAAAAAGAAGCAAAAGAGAGTGATTTAAATTTAGGTGTAGCAAGTAATATTTTTACTATTTTTATTGAATTGACACAAAATATGATGAATTATTCAAAAACAAAAAATGCTGATTGTGATAAATTGAATCCACAAGGATTGATTGTTGTTACAAAAGATTTAGAAGAAAACTATTTTATACACAGTCAAAATATTATTACACAAAAAGATAAAGATAAAATTCAACCAAAATTAGAAGAGTTGATTGATTTAGATAGAGAAGGGGTAAAAAAAAGATATAGAGAATTAAGAAGAAGTGGTAAAGATACCCATGGCAAAGGTGGGGGAATTGGCTTTTATGAAATTGCAAAAAGAAGTGATGAAATAAAATTTAGTTTTAGGGAAATAAACAAAGATAAATTTTATTTTCATTTTATAGCAAAAATTGTTACAAATAAGGAGAAGTAATTAATGGAAAATTTAATAATCAAGGAAACAAAATATACTCCTTCTATAAAACTTGATGTTGAAAAAGGCTTGATTGAACTTATTGGGAAGTCTTATCCTGAAAATACATTTGAGTTTTATAAACCAATGTTAGAGTGGGTTGAAGAATATTTTGAAAATAATGGGGATAAAAAAACTATAGTAAATATGGAGATAATTTACTTTAATTCAAGTAGTTCTAAACTATTTTTTGATTTTTTTGACCTTTTAGAAGAAGCACATAATAATGACAAGTCTATTGAAATAAATTGGATTTATGATGAAGAAAATGAAAGTGCTTTAGAAGCTGGTGAAGATTTTAAAGAGGATTTCGTAGGTTTAAATTTTAATTTAATTGAAAAATAATTTATTGGAAATCATATGTTTAGAAATGAAAATAAACTAGTTTCAGAACTTCACGAATTACAAGATAGCTTTAAAAAAACAACTGATAAGTTAATAAAAGATATTAATAGACATGATAAAATCATGGCTCAAAGTGATAAAAGACAACAAAAAGAGTATGATGAACTTCAAATAAGACTTAAAGAGGTTGAGGCTTTAAGTAAAGAGATAGAAGAGACTCAAAGAGAAGTTGTATTTACTATGGGTGCTATTGGAGAAAGTAGAAGTAAAGAAACTGGAAACCATGTAAAAAGAGTGGCTGAATATTCGAAAGTATTTGCTTTATATTATGGATTGCCCAAAAAAGAAGCAGAGATGTTAAAACAAGCAAGTCCTATGCACGATATAGGAAAAGTTGCTATTCCTGATTCAGTATTAAATAAACCAGGAAGATTTAACGAAGAGGAAAGAAAAATCATGGATACCCATGCTCAATTGGGTTATGATATGTTAAAACACTCAAATAGATCTTTGTTAAAATGTGCAGCAACAGTAGCTTATGAACATCATGAAAAGTGGGATGGAACAGGATATCCAAACAAGTTAAAAGGTGAAGATATTCACATCTATGGAAGAATAACAGCAATGGCTGATGTTTTTGATGCTTTAGGTAGTGATAGATGTTATAAAAAAGCTTGGGATGATGAGAGAATTTTTAATCTTTTTAAAGAGGAAAAAGGAAAACATTTTGACCCAAAACTTGTAGATATATTTTTTGAACATTTAGATGATTTTTTAGAGATAAGAGAGAGTTTAAAAGATGAATATGAGGGTTAACTTATTGTAAACTTTTAAACCAAAGTTTACAAATGTTTGTATAGATTTTTATATAATTAGTTAATAAAAATTTATACTCTTTTTTCACTTTTTTAAAATAGCTTTTTAATACATATTTTAGTAGCTTTTTCTCAACACCAAACTCTACACAAACAGTTGCCAAATCAAAAAATACACTATTTACTCCAGCATATTCCCAATCTATAAATCTGATTTTTGAGTTAAAAAATATGATGTTTTTGGGATTTAAATCATGGTGTGTTGTAACAAGATAGTTATCGTATCTTTTTATTTTTTTTAATATTTTTTTAGTTTCTAAAATAGTAGTTTTTGATTCTTTGTCTTTTAATATTTTTTTATAGTTAGATAAATCTTTTTCAATCTTATATGGTCTTTGATTTACTTTTATTTTATGTAGCTTTTTTATAGTTTTTAAAAGGTTTTTTAGTTCAGTTTTTTTTAGAGTTTCTTTATGCTCTCCTTTTAAAAACTCAGTAATCATAAAACTTTTATTCATATATAAAGGTTTTGAAGCAATATTTATTTGAGAAGCTTTTTTTTGAATAAAAAACTCAAAGTCTCTACTAATATTTACACTACTATTATCTTTAAATACTCTTATTAAATAGTTAGCTTTATTTGTTGTAAGTTTATAATTTATATTGCAAAAGCCTTGAATAGGAAGTTTTTCAATACTTTCAAGGTTTTCATTTGTGAATAATGAAAGTTTTTCAAGCTCTTTGATGTTCATAGTCACTTTTCCATTTTTTATAAGCAACAATTGCTAAAATAGTATATATTAAAAACAAAATAGCTGTTAGATTTAATCCTTTTTGAATATAAATATAAATTGAAACACTATCAATAACAATCCAATAAATCCAGTTTTCTATAATCTTTTGGGCTAGCATATAAGTTGAAAATATTGCAAATACAGTTGTAAAAGAATCAATATATGCAAAATCAGCATTTGTATAGTTATCCATAAAAAAGCCTAAAATAGTAGAGATACCAGCTAAAACTGTTATGATTTTTATATTTTTAGATAATCCATAAGAAGAGATTTCTAGCTCTTTTGTTTTGATATTATTTCCATACTTCCATACATACCAACCATATACAGCCATTACTAAGTAATAGATATTTAAAGCACTATCCATTAGTAATGAAACATCAAAAAATATTATCGAATAAATCAATGTAGAGAAAAATGCAGCAACCCAACACCATAAACTTTGTTTAATGGCTAAAAGTAAATAAGCTATAGCTAAAATCATAGCTATAGCTTCCCATGTTGTCATTAACTTAAATGACTCCAAAATAGTGCTTAAAAAGTTTTCTATTATTTGTCCTTATTTACCTAAAAGTTCAACAATTTTTGGTTCTATATCTTTTGGTTCTGTTACTGAACCATATCTTTGAATAATTTTACCATTTTTATCTATTAAGAACTTTGTAAAATTCCATTTAATAGCTTCTGTTCCTAAAACTCCAGGAGAATTGCTTTTTAGATATTTGTATAATGGTGTCGCGTCATCACCATTTACATCAACTTTTGAAAACATATCAAAGTTCACTCCAAATGTAAGACTACAAAACTCTTTAATCTCTTCATTAGTACCTGGCTCTTGATTTGCAAACTGATTTGAAGGGAAACCTAAAATCATAAAATCTTCATTTTTATACTTTTCAAAAAGATTTTCCAAACCTTCATATTGACCTGTAAACCCACACTTACTAGCTACATTTACTATCAATAAAACTTTGTCTTTATATTTAGACATTGATACCTCTTTCCCATCAATATCCTTAACTGTAAAATCATATATACTCATAGAACTCTCCTTTGCAAAAATAGATGTAGAAAAAATCAAAAACATAAAAAATATTTTTTTAAGTGTCATTTTAAATCCTTTTTTATAGTTTATTATAAAAAAGGATAGGTTTGTATATATTTAAAATCGATTGATAAAGTTTAAGGGTTTTATAATTCATTGTATTTAGTCTATTTTAACAGTCTTTTTAAGAACTTCTACATAAATATATTATTTAATTTTTCTATATAAATTTCATGCATTTAGCATATCAAATTGTCACTAGTATATTCAAACGTCTATATTTTGTTAAACTGTAGCTACTATTTTTCTTTTTACCAATAGTAGAGATTCATTCAATCGGAGTGCATCTTTATCTAACATAAATAAGGATTAAAATGTTATTTAATCCTTAATATTCTATTTATATAGATAGTTCTATTGTTCTTTATCAGTTTGATATATTGTGTTTATCATTTTTGTTGGAATAAGATTTGATTGTTTCATATCTTCAATAAAACTTTCAGCTACAAATGACCATCCTTTATTATTTTCATCTATAGCTAATATTTTTGAATTTTGGTTAATTTCTATTTTAGAAGTTTTTTCATTATAAATTGCAGTAGAGTTTTTAGGTAAAGTTGCCTTAAATATTTCTAAAAACAATTCTATTTTTTCTTTATCCTCACTAGGAGGAACTAATTCAAGTTCTGCGATGTAATCAATTTGTGTAAAATAACCATTTTTATATTGTTGTATATCTTCTATTTTTTTAACAATTATATTTTTCATTTCAGGTGTTTTATTACTTTGATACATTTGCTCAAAAGATGTTGTTAATTGTTCTTTTGAAATTAGTTTAAATACTGGTTCATAAAGAGAATTAATCATTTTAGAAACATCTTTATCTTTCATTGCATTAATATATGTATTTAAAGCTTGTTTAACTTCACTAACTTGTGCATTATTTGCAAAACTACTTATACTTAGTAGTAAACTTAATAAGACTAATATTTTTTTCATTTTTATCCTTAATTTTCATATTTATTAAATCCTAAAGAATTAATTTTAATCAAAACGATAGTTAAATAATAATAGTCATTATAATACTAATTATTATCTAAATAAATACTTATTTATAATGTATTTTATTATTAATATGAAAAAGTTTGATTTTTTAGTATTTTAGTAACATTTATAAATATTGTATTAACTCTAATTTTATTTTGTCAAGCCCATGTCATACAAGGATTGTTACTAAAAAGTTTTGACCTATATACTATTAAGACTATATTATATAAAGATTGTTATATAAAAGTATTCATTTACTTAGTTAAAAATTTAGAATCTTTTTCTATATCAGGACAGTGTTTATAAATAGGTTCTAAAAATTCATAAAGTAATGGAACTTTATCTGGTTCTTGTATTAGAGTTTTATTTTCAAAAACAGTTGTTACTGTCGGTTCATTCATAAGTGGATGAGAGAACTCTTTTGGATTATCTAAGCCTTGTTTTTCTCTAAATTTAAGCCATGCTAAAACTTCAAAAGGGAAAAGTAAAAGAATAGGTATTTCAAGATATAACGCCTTTTCTTCACTATTTCTTCCAGTAGTTTCTAAATGTGCATCACATAAAATATAGATATATTTATCTACTTCATTTAAATTTGTAGTATCCCAGTTTTTTAGTACTATATCATAGGGATAAAACTCTTTTGGATAAAAAGCTCTTCGTTTGTTTATTTCATAAGCTGATATTTTACTATAAAGTTCAATTAGAAACCATGCTTGTAATGCCCTAGCATTTCCTCTTCTAATAATACAAGCTTTAGCATTTAAAGAATCAATTAAATCTTTTCCCATCAGTTCAACCTTATCCCATTGCGAAGCTATAATATTACTAGCAAAGAAGTTAGCTGAACGTTGCATTTCAAGATAAGGAATACCTTGTAAACATTGACAACCTTTAGAAGTTTCATGAATAGTTAGATAACTATAGTATGCATATAAAGAAAAATATTCAAAGAATTTTTCTTTATTATTTTGTGTAGTTAAAAAGTATGTAGCTCTATCAAATGAATATACTGCAAGTGAATCAAATCCTAACATAAAAGCATTTTCAGAAAAATCATCTTTATATGCATATAAAAAGTCAGATATAGCACCTCTTTGAATAAAGCCACTTTCTAAGAAATTAGAAGCATAAAGCCAATCTTTTTCTTCTATGTATTGTTGTTCTAATTTATTTTTGTATTGGGTTATTTTAGGATTATTATTCATTTGGAACCAAGCCTCGGTAATTGATTTCTTTATCATATAAAGTTAATGATATTCTTTTTAATGTATTAAAGCTTTGATCATCAAAATTACAACCTAAAAAATATTTTTTTTCTCCATCATCCAATAGCCAAGTCAATCTTGTATCATCATATTTATTTGTATAATCAGCTTTTTTACCTATTTTTTTACTTATAGTTTCATAATTATCACCTATTTCTAAGTTAAAAGGTAACTTAATAGTTGTTTCATCATTGAATACAATTTGATTAAGCCAAAGATTCCCTTCTCCTGCATGTTCTTTTTGTTTTGGTGTTAGACAATCAGTTTCAAACATCATTTCCAAGCCATAATCTTTTAAAGTAACAAATACATAAGACTGTTCAGGGTTATACACAGGTCTTTCTTCTCCAAACTCTTCTAACATATCTATTATTTTCTCATCCCACTCAGGTAGACTTAAAAGTTCTATCATATTATTTCCATCTAGTTTCATTCTTTTCCTTTATTTACAATTTTGATTTTCATTTATTTTATTTTTTAGAAACTTATCATAATCTTCTTTTCCCATCTCTTCAAGCCCTTTTTTAATCTTTTCTTTACAAAAGTTATAACCCCCAGACATAAACTCTATTGGGTCTTTTGAAAGAAACCTATGTGAAGTAGGGTCATAGTATCTAGCTCTGTAATAGTAAAGATCATGAGAGTCAAACTCTCTTCCTGTATAACAATATGGATTGTATGTTTCTACAGTTTTTATGCACTAGCATATTAACATAATATTTATTATAAATAATTTGTTATATTATTTGAAAATATCAATTTAAAAGTACTATAAAATATAAATTTCTTACACTATTAATAAGATTTAGGAGAGATTTTTATAAAGTGTAGTTTCAATCTCCAATGTAGTTTGTAATAAACTTTAACTTTAGTGAGGTCTCCAACTTTGTTATAACTGTAGTTATGGTTTTCAGTTTATTAAAAGTGGAGATTCATTCACTGTGTGGGTGTGATTCTGGGGGGTGTGATTCTTAATTTCCTTTTTTTGAGAAGTTTTCTAAAAATTGTTTTAATTTATCTGACATTAGTATTCTTTAAATCTTCACGTTTATGCCCATTTTATCAAGCATTTTTTTGTACTTCTTTATGATTTTGTTGCATCTCTTCTTCACTCATTGGTTCAACTTCCTCTTGTTGTAGTGGTGGAGTCCATTTTGCATCTAGCTCTTTATTAAAAAATGCGTAGAATTCATCTATCGGGCTATCTCCTAACATATCTGATTCTTCAATATTATTAATGGCATTTTGCATATCTTCTTTAGTTAAATATTTTTTAGCCAATGGAAAAACAACTGTCTCTAACTCTTCTTGAGTTAATTCTCTTGCATACCATTCATCTAGCCATGAAGAAAAGTATAAACCGAACTCTTCTCCCCAAGCCTTAATATATAGTCTTAAACTTGAAAACAATCCTTCATAATATACTTGGAAGCTTATTGTATTTAAAATATTTTTAACAGTTTCATCTACTCCTTCTATTTCTATGGATAAGCACTCAATTAATGTTCGAACCACACGTACATCATTAGTACCTTCAGCTATTTTAAGCAATTCATTAATTCTGTAAAACTCTTCTCTGGTATTGTCATATTGTTTGTTATATAAATGTAATAACTCATTTGCCCATTCTTGTGTATATCTAAAACTCATCTTTTTTCCTTTTATATAAATATATCACTCACTCTTTCCTATATGAATTTCTTACACTATTCATAAGATTTAGGAGAGATTTTTATAAAGTGTAGTTTCAATCTCCAATGTAGTTTGTAATAAACTTTAACTTTAGTGAGGTCTCCAACTTTGTTATAACTGTAGTTACAGTTTTAGTTTATTAAAAGTGGAGATTCTTTCACAGGGATGTGATTCTAAATCATTTATAAAAGATACAGAATTAAGATTTTTTACTACCATAACGATTATCTAGCATATTTAGTAGCTTTTCATATGAATTTTTATCTTGATGTATACTCAAAGTATTATTTATATCAGAAAATAACATTTCAATATCGTTAAAATAATTTATGTCTTCAAAAGGAACTAAAAAGTATTCATTTATAAAATCAATATCTTTTTTATAAATATCTATATTAAACTCTATATTGAAAATATTAGTTAATATATTATAAAAAGAACTTTGATTCATATTTTCTAATCCTAAATCTTGTAGTGATATTATATTGTTGACTTTTTCAATTAAAAGATTATTTTTATATGACCAGTAAAGAAACAGTCCTCTTTCCCATCCATCATAAGTAAATTCTATTGCAATATTGTCATTGTTTTCTAAATCAAAACTATACTTTGAAATAGGTTTTATACTATGAATAGTTTCTTCAAGTGTTGATTCTAAAATATAAACTTTAAATAAATTTTTTATTTTTTTATTTTTATCAACACTACTTATAATATCAATACATTCTTCATAATTTGCATACTTTTGTAAAGAAAACAAATCTTCATTTGCTAGTTTAATTGGAATATCAATCAACCATATATCATCATATTCCCATGCAATCTGAACTGTATTACTTTTTTCTGTTTTCATTTGAAAAAATGAAGCTTTTTCAGAAGATAAATCATAAAATTCTTTTATTACTTTTTCTAAAGATAAAGTTTCATCCTCTAAACTATAATCAAACTCTTCATCATATAGTGATATTTTCATAATAGCTCCTTTTCTAAAAATTTTAATGTTTTTGGTTTTGCTTTTTCTATATTACCAGACTTTACACCTCTCATTGATTCTTTTATTCCAAATTTCTTTTCGACCAAGTCTTGTATGCATGCAATTAAAGCTTGAACTATCTTTTCTTCAGTTTCTATTTTTAAAGAGGTGTAATATAATTTTAAAATATCGTTTTTTAAATCAGCTTGTTTATAAAAAATTTGCCTAAGTGCTGTAGCAGAATATAAACGTAACTGATCATTCTCATTAGATAGAAGTTCCTTTTCTAGTATTGAAATCTCTTTCTTTCCTCCAATCCAACCTAAGACAATTATTCCATAATATTCATTTGTATAGCTTTCTTTTTTATCAATAAACTCAATAGCAACCTTTCTGATTTTTTCCTTATCACATTCATCTAAAGGTTTCCAAGCACCTAAAATAAATAGTGTTTCCGCTTTTAGTTCTTGATTTGTTTCAGTTTTTAATTTATCTAATAAAAAGTACTTTGCTCTTTCATCATGATCATTAAATGATGCTCTAATAGCTTTAAATACTTCTAAATTATCTTTATTTGATAATATCTTATAATGAAAAGCTATTACATCAGGATCGTTATTTTTAGACATATTATTAACAAATTTAATTTCTCTATCTGGCTCGTAGTTTACTAAGAGTTCATTATATTCTTTTTTTAAATCTTTTAAATTCATTTTATTTACCTTTATTTTTTAGTACCTATGATATTGATCTCCACAATTTGAGTTTTCATATTGTCTGCTACATCTAATGTCCTTTTAGCTTATAGAGTTTTTTATGCTCTAGCATATTAACATAATATTTATTATAAATAATTTATTATATTATTTGTAAGTATCAATTTAAAAGTTCTGTAAAATATAAATTTCTTACATTATTTATAATATGTATGAGAAGTATTTAAAGTTGAGTTCTAATCTTTGATATAGTTGTCATAAACTTTAACTTTAGTGAGGTCTCCAACTTTGTTATAACTGTAGTTACAGTTTTCAGTTTATTAAAAGTGGAGATTCATTTACAGGGGTGTGATTCGTGTCATTCTGGTAGTAGTGTATGTTGTTACTACTGTCTCTATTTGTACAACAGGTGTAAATACAAACTGTTCGTATACATAGGTAGTTGAATTATTATTACGTTTTTCACTTAGATAAAGATAAAGGAGTCAGTTATAACTACAACTATATTTATATTTTCTTTGTTTTTCGTTAAGGTAAATAATTTTTACCAATGACCTATTTTAACTTATTCATCAAGATTGATATTTTACTTTCTAAATCATCTATCTTCTCATCACAAATCATAAAAATAGTTTCAGAGTCTATATCTATATAGTGATGAGTTATTATCTCTCTTGTTTTTATGATATTGCTCCAATATCTTTTATCAGCAACTTCTAACAAGAACTCTCTATCTCTTTTATCTATATTTTTTAATGCTTCACCAATCGATTGTAATCTCATAGAAATAGAGTCCAATTTAATCATACCATCTTTACTATGCATGAAATCATCACTACTGGTAATACCCTCAAATCTATCTTTTATCATCTCTATACTATCTAGGATAAATTTTAATAGTTCTTGGTTGTTTGTCTTATCCATAAATTACATCTTTTTGTATATTTGAGATGATGACCTTATTATTGTTTTTATGCTTATGGAATAAGTCTATTTTTTTATGATAAAGCTCTTCTAGGTAATTCCAAAGCCCTGCAAGATTGTCAAATGTTTTATGTTTAAACTCTACATAAATATCTATATCACTATCTTCAGTTTGCTTACCTTTTGCATAGCTACCAAATAAGCCTATCTTATCAACTTCAAAGTTTTGTTCTATATAACTTTTATTTTTAGATAATTCATTTAATATTTCATCTTTAGTCATTACAAGCTCCATATATAACTAAGCATAAATCAAATCTCTATGTATTATCTCTAAAAAAAGAGGCTTGATATTTTTGTGTTACCTTATTATATCAACTTTTTTATAATTTACAAATACTCGTTCTATTTATCTTCTTTGGTTTCAAGATATTTTTGCTTTAGTTTTTCTAAAAGTTCATTTACATAAGGCAACTCTAGTGAGGTCTCCAACTTTGTTATAACTGTAGTTATAGTTTTCAGTTTACAAAAAGTGGAGATTTATTCACTGTGTGGGTGTGATTCTTAGTTGTATATATCTAGGTCTTATTTCTTGTTCCTCTAGCAATGCTTTAAGTTCCTCTTTGTTTTGGTTAGCGTTAAAATTTTTTTTACTTAAATATTGTTCATATCTTTTATCTAGTAGTTTCAGTACTGTTTTAAACTCATTTTCTTCTTTTATTTTTCTTGGTAATTTTATATTTTCTTCTTGGTAGAGTTTATTAAAATCTGTATGGTAATTATACCACCAGTGGGTTACTGTAAGATAATGAATTGCAAACTGTTTACCTTGTTCACTAAAATAATCTGTTGTCAATGCACTTTTTCCTAATGTATCATTTAAAAGGTTTTCTAAATGTTTGTAGTTAAACTCTATTTGTCCTTTTAAGTAAGTTTCTACAACACTCATAAAATTTTCATACAAAAGATTATGTGTATAGCACCAATATATAAAAGCATCTATTTTATTATCTGCGTAGAGATATTTTTTATTGGAGTTTCTATCTACAAATGTGTGAATCTCTAAATCATCATCGTTATCATAAATAATATATTTTTCATTATTTGATAATTTTAAATAGGGAGAATGTTCTTGTAAAATCATTTGCTCTATAATGTCATATTCTTCTTTTGTATGGTTTTGTTTTTTAGATTGATCAATATATTCTTCAAAATCTTCCATCTCTTCTAATATTTGTTCCATATCACTTTGAGTAACATTATCAATACCGTTATTAAATAATACTTCAATCATCTCTAATGAACCATAAATAACTGCTTCATCAAGTATACTAAATAATGTAAAACTATGGTATTCACTCAATGTATTATATTCGCCATATTCTAAAAGTAATTCAAGAATATCTACTCTGTTCATCAATATTGCATTTTGAATAGGATATCTTGCATTTGTATCTTTAAAATTTAAATTTGCACCATATTCAAGAAGTAACTTTATCCCTTTAATATCATACGATGAGCATATGGCTATAGATAAAATATCATCATTAACCTCTTCAATAAAACCAAATTTAGGCGAAGCACCATATGTTAATAAAAGATATAATACTTCAATAGTACTTTTATTTAAAATAGCCAATTTTAAATAGGGGTTTTCGGATGAACCATCTGGATTGGCACCATCTTCTAACAAGGTTTTTACTAATTCAACATTTGATGTTTTTATTGCTTGTTCTAAAGAATTCATATTTATTTTTTATATTTAATTAGAATATCATATACATTTTTAACTTGCTCAAATTGTAACAAACTTTCTTCAGAAACAATATCGAATGGCGTTTTCCCTACATTATTTTTATGATTAACATCAGCATGAAATTTCAAAAACAATTGAATAAGTTTATTCTCTTTATCTGTATAAGTTTTTAATGTTGTTTGAACTACCACTGTCCAAAGAGGTTGATTCCCATATTTATCTTCAATAAAAAGGGATCTACTATTTTTTTCTAATATTGCTTTTGCAATATCTAGTTTATTATACTCTGCTGCATAGTGCAAAGGAGTAAAACCATTTTCGTCTTGTAACGTAGTATCTATACCTTGCTCTATCAGAAATAATGCCATTCTATCTTTTTCATTGGCTATGGCACAATGTAACGCTGTATAATTAAGATCGTCATCTTTTTCGTTAATATCTGTACCTTGTTCTAATAACTCTTTTAACTCTTCTAAAGTACCAAACTCAACTATATCATATATTGTATCTTCCATATTTTTCTCCTTATTAATTTATATCATGTTTTTTTGACATGTTTTCTGATGGACTTTCTGGATAATAATTTTTAGTATTACTATACTCATCTAAAAACTTTTGTTTAGTAATTGTACAATTTCTATATTTCTGTAATAAACTTTTATAAGATTTTCCAGGTTTATGACCCATATGCCACTGATCAAATCTACTTTTGGTTTTATCCCATGTTAACACTTCTTGTGTGTGTGGATCACGAACTTTTCCATCTAATGATGTACTTTTCGCATTATTCCAAACAGTTTCTACAACTCCTTTTCTATAAGATGGTCTATTTTTTGTATATTCTTTAGCTCTTTTCTTTTTATTACATTTTTTCTTATCATTCTTTTTATCGTCTTTAACTTTTACTTGTTCATTATCTTTTGCTGACTTAGTTTTTTTCTTAGATTGAGCTTTTTTACAATTATCATAAGGAGAACCCGGACCAATGTATTCTGGCTCAAGAACTATACCACCTCTTTTTTCGATTTCTCCTAAAAACACATCAGTAATTACTGATTCAGCATATAATTTAACACCTTCAAATAAAAAACTTGGGATATTAGGCTTTTTCTTAAGTAAATTCTTAGGTTTAATCTTAATTTTAGAAGTAACTTTCTTTTTTTTAAGAAATTTAGAACAATCTTTTTTAGCAAACCCCAAAGCATCCACATAATTAGTAGGCTCATTCCCAACATACCGATAAAAGTTATAATCCCCTGATAAAAACTCTATTGGGTCTTGGCTTAAAAACCTTTGACTTTTTGGGTCATAGTATCTAGCTCTGTAATAGTAAAGATCATGAGAGTCAAACTCTCTTCCTGTATAACAATATGGATTGTATGTTTCTACAGTTTTTATGCACTAGCATATTAACATAATATTTATTATAAATAATTTATTATATTATTTGAAAATATCAATTTAAAAGTACTATAAAATATAAATTTCTTACACTATTTATAAGATATATGAGAGGTACTTAAAGTTGAGTTCTAATCTTTGATATAGTTGTAATAAACTTTAACTTTAGTGAGGTCTCCAACTTTGTTATAACTGTAGTTACAGTTTTTAGTTTATTAAAAGTGGAGATTCAATTCACATATAGTTTGCATCTTGATTGTTAAGAAACTATTTGAACCATTCAAAAATTTAGTCATGACCAAAGAATACTAACCCACGTTCACCATTAACTGAATTTTTTAATAATACACCTTCCATATGCAATAAATCTGGTTTATAGTCTTTAGGATAAGTAGTATTAGAAGATAACATTTTTAATTGATTATAAAATTTCTGGATATCTTTAGGAGAAAGAACAAAAAAATATGGACTAAAAGAATGATTTATAATCTCTTTTGGAAGAATAATAGATGATTTACTCGTATTAAACCGAGTAAAATAATTATTTATAATTCCTTTTTTTGTTAGTTCTTTATTTGCATATAAAAGTGATTCTTCCCAATAAAACTCTAAACTATTCATAGGTGATTCTTCTATAGATAGAAAGCTAAAAGGTACTTTTTGTG
Source organism: Halarcobacter sp. (assembly GCF_963675975.1). Classification (NCBI taxonomy): domain Bacteria; kingdom Pseudomonadati; phylum Campylobacterota; class Epsilonproteobacteria; order Campylobacterales; family Arcobacteraceae; genus Halarcobacter; species Halarcobacter sp. Next base: position 1,747,554 of record NZ_OY780939.1, read on the forward strand.
TTTGGTCTTCACTTCTTGGAATCATTGCATCTATTATTTGATCAGCCAATATATTTTTTTGTTCTTCTGTCTTTTTATTATTGAGAATTTTTATCTGTTTTGTAAAATCATTCCAATCAAAAGAAGAAACGTACCAACCAAAACCTGATGCATAAGAAGGTATTATACAAGATAGATAGAATATTGATGCTATAAAAATTATTTTCATTTATTAAATTTCCCTTTTACTAGTAGAGTTTTCATCTCTTAATTTGATTTTAACATCTATATCGAGTATATCTGAGATATCTATTTTTTCATCACTTACAAAGTCTATATCATATGAATAAGCTTGATTTACACCAGAACTCCCAACAATTTGACTAATATTGTAAGAGCCATCATATACACCTTCTGTAGTATTTGATATAGTATTTCCAAGGAGAAATAAACGTGCAATAATTTTTTCTGAATTCTTTTCCACTAATAATCCTTTTTTAATCAGGTTGTAATACTAGCTTAAAAGATTTTAAAATATTATAAATTATAACTATATAAATTATTAAAAAATAAAAAAATTTTTTATTTTACTCCTCTTCAATATTAGTTTTTTCAACTTCTTCTTCAGAATTTACATTATCAATTTTTTTAGATTTTACCTTTTCTTTTCCTATGAATTTTTTTTCATCGGTATTTTTAACAACTGCTAAAGCAATATGTTGCGTTTGAATGGCAACTTCTCTTGTATGTGCAGCCACATTTGCATTTTCTTGGGTTTGTCCATCTAATTGTGTTATTGCATCATTAATTTGTTCTATTCCTGTTTGCTGCTCTTTTGAAGACATTTCTATATCTTTTATAATATCAATGGTTTTAGATATATTTTCATTTAGATTAGAATATCCATCTATCATTCTATCAGCAATCTTTTTCCCATCGTTCGCTTTTATTGTCGCATGTTCGACTAAATTTTTTATTTCATTTGCTGCTTCTGCGCTTCTGCTTGCCAAGTTTCTAACTTCTTGTGCGACTACTGAAAAGCCTTTACCTGCTTCTCCGGCAGTTGCAGCTTCAACTGCTGCATTTAAACTTAAAATATTTGTTTGGAAAGCAATTTGATCAATAATTGTAATTGCGTCATTGATTGCATTTACTTGTTGATCAATATCATCCATAGAAGATGTAGTTTCTTGTGCTAATTTTTCTCCATCATTTGCCGAATTATTTAACTCATTTGCATATTTAGTCATTTTATCTACATTTTGAGTATTATGTGTAATATTACTTGTAATTTGTTCTAATGCCGCCGCAGTTTCTTCTAATGAAGTTGCAGTATCATTTGATGAGTTTGTTAATACTTCAACATTTTCTAATAAAATATTTGCACTATCTTGTAGTGTTAAGCCCGTAGTTCTATTTTCTATAAGCATGTCATTAATAATTTCAGCAAGTGAATTTAAACCATTTAATGTATCTCCACCTGTATTAGGTAGCCTATGTGTAAAGTCAAGCTCTTGGAATTTTTTTAATCCTTTTTGGATATCATTAATATTTGAAGCGATTCTATTATTTAAAAGTTCTAGCATTTGATTAAATATATCTTTTAATTCAGCTAATGATTCATTGCTTGTGTCAAGTTCTATTTTTTCAGATAAAATTCCATCTTTAACTTTATTTACTACTCTTTTTACATCTTCAATTAATAGGGCATCTTGTTTTAAACCATCTTCAATACTTTGAAGATATTTATTGAAATTAATAGATACAACACCTAACTCATCTTTTGATTTTACTTCTACCCTAGAACTTACATCATTACTATTTAGAAGGTGCAATATTCCTTCATTTAATCTTTTTATTGATGATGAAATATCCATTGGTATTGCTATTGCAAAAACCACTACACAGATAATAATAAGTATAGATACTGTTAATAAGGTATTGATTAGATTTCCATTTAATTCAAAAACCATTGACCCTGTTATATCTTGGTCTTTTTTAATGTATGATTTTATATCTTCAGATAATTTAGCTACTTCATTACCCAATATTGAGCATTCTTTAACTTTTGCTCTTTTTAATTTTATTATACTTTCTAATTTTGTTAAAGTTGTTTTATATATGTTACCCCATTTTATTACTTTTTTTAATTTATCCATTCGTGATTCATCTTCTATAATATCAGCTACTTCATCTAACTGTTCTATAAAATCATTAATCTCTTTATTTGCTTGTTTTTCATCATCCTCTTTTTTGGAACTTAAATATTTGATTGCATAAAACTTACTTGCAAGTATTGCACGTAATGCATAAGCTGTCTCTACTGCTACTTCTGATTTTCCACTGATATCTGCTGTTACCATTATAGAATTAAGTAGTGCTTCAATTTTTTTTCCACTACTAGTTAAAGTATTATTTATTAATTCATTTTGTGTATTAGTTAATTTAATTAGTTCATCAAATTTAATTTTATATTTTGATAGTCCCTCTTGCATTTTTTTTACAAGGAGAGTTCTTTTGGGGTCTTGTACATTTTTTTGTGCTTGTGATATAAGATTTTCAGTTATATTATAATATTTGTTAAACTCTTCTACATTTGTCTTTGAAGAAGTATTCAAATAATCTTTTACATTCATTCTAATAAGTAACATATTAGCTTGTACTCTACTAGCTAAAATACTATTTTTTGCCATTTCTCTATAATCATTAAAACCAGTAGAAGATTTATTAAGACCGCTGATACTATAAGATGATAAAAAAGCTACCAATATTGATATTATTGAAAATGAAATTATTAATTTCATTTTTATTGTCATGTTTTTAAGCACAATTTTTCCTTTTATATATTGTAGGATTTGAAGAATAGATGAATAACAAATATTTCAATTCATTATTATATTGAAGTTTATTTTATATATAGATAAGATAACTTAATATTTATTTAAAAATTTATATTAAAATTAATAATAAATCTAAAAAAAATAAATATATAAATTTTATATGTCATTTTTATTAATTACACATTTTCTGCTTCCCATATCATTTTGAAGTATAAAAACAAATCTATCTTGACATAGATGATGAGTATGTATATAAAATTATATTAGAGGGGGATCTTGGAGTTTCAGTGATCCATCATATTTTACAATTTCAAATAGTAAAATGACATTTTATAATAATCCAAGCTATCAACATTATGATATTGGATTTTTATGTATTAGAAGAAGAAAAAGCAAATAAGCTTTTTCTTTTTATTGGTAGTTTATATATGTTGGTTGTATTTGTATTTGTCTACCATTTGCAGGTTCCCAACCCAATATCTCTTTAGGTGTCATAATTCTAGTATCTGCATGATAAAATATTTTAAAACCACTTTCTGCTATTTTTTCTTGTTCTTTATTGTATAGACTATTATAGATTTTTATTTTCACTGCTGGATTTCCATGTCCATCTATGTTGTAAATTAAATCTATATTGTCATATTTTTTAACTTCTTCTTTTTTTCTTAACATTCTACTATGAAACATATGTACAATTAATTGTTTTTTCCCTAAATTATTATCTATAATATAGTTGTTTATTAACTCTTGAGCTGCATTTAAATCTTCTGCAAAAATATGTCCTATATATTTACCAGGAGGATACTTTTTATGTTTTGGTATTTTAAACTCAGGATCTAAAGCTAAATGAACATGGGGATATTTTAAGTATTTTAACACAGGTTTTAGTGCTTCAACAGGAGTGTTTGTTCCCATTTGTAAATCAATAAATACTTCAAAGTTTTCTTCTTTGGCTCTTAATATATAAGGCATCAAACTTTTTTCAGAAAGTCCTAACATATATGTATCTCTTCTACCTGGTTCTGAAGTTGCTAAGCCATATATAATATGAAATGCCATTTTTACATCAACTTTATTTTCTAACTCTTCTTCAAAGTATTTTTCTTTTTCTTTCATCTTTTTTACTAATTCATCAATATTACTCTGACCTAAAATTCCAAGAGATTTTGTATTTGGTCTACCATAATACCCTATTAGTAAAGTCTCTTTTTTTATTGTCTCTTCATTTTTATTTTTTACTTCAGTTGGCTTGTCTTGAATATTTGCAAACAGATTTTGTGTAATGAATAAAAATACCAGTAAAAACTTAATCTTTTTTGTCACTTTTTATTATTCCTTTTTTTTAGTTTCCATATGCTTTGAGTAAAACATCTTTATAATGATTTAACTGTTGCATCATAGTATCATCTTGGTCATTTATATCTGGATGATACTTTCTTGCTAGTTCTTTATATTTTTTCTTTATCTCTTCTTTTGTTGGTGTTGACGTAAAACCAAAAAACTCTTTTGCTTTTTCAACTTCACCAAATTGTGGTGGAGCATTGAAGTTTCCTCTTCTAAATTGTTCTTGAAACTGTTCAAAATCAAAATCATTTGAATTAAACCCAGTATTTGCTCTTGAAAAATCTTGTCCATTAAAAGTAAACCTAAATCCACTACTATTTTGTCTAAGTTTCTTTTTAAATTGATAAATCAAATAATAAGCTATTGATACTAATACAAAAAGAATAATTAAAAATGTACCAAAATTTGTAAATATTAAATATAATATTCCAAAAAATATTGCCCATTTAATTAAACTTGAAATAAAGTACGATAATTCTCTTCCCATAATATAAAAATCCTATATATTTTAAAAGTGACATTATAGTATTTTATCTTAATTATTAGCTTTCATATAAAAACAAATTATTAAGTGTTACTTTAATTGAAAATTTTAATTTTTTTTAAATAATTGCTACTTGTATGCTACTTTATCATATGTTTATCATTTTCTTGTTCTATCATTTTCTTTGATTAAACGAAGGAGATAATATGGAATTAAGTACGCAAGCTTTTTTTGCTGCTCTACCAATACTTGTAGCAGCTGTACTTCTAGTGGGTTTTAGGCTACCTGCTAAAAAAGCAATGCCAATTGTTTATATTGTTACAACTGTTGTAGCAATCTATGTATGGGATGTAACTTTTAACAGAGTTTTAGCATCTACACTTCAAGGGTTACTTATCACTGTTGCAGTTTTATGGATTATTTTTGGTGCAATATTATTATTGAATACACTTAAACATTCAGGAGCTATAAAAGTTATTAGAGAGGGTTTTAATAATATTAGTCCAGATAGAAGAGTTCAGGTTATTATTATTGCATGGTTATTTGGTTCATTTATTGAAGGTGCATCAGGATTTGGAACACCTGCAGCAATTGCAGCTCCACTTATGGTTGCTATTGGTTTCCCTGCTATGGCTGCTGTTATGGTTGGTATGATGATTCAATCAACACCTGTATCATTTGGTGCAGTAGGAACACCAATATTAATTGGGGTTAATAAAGGATTGGATTCTGAAGGTATAGCTAAAACTTTAGAAAGTGTTGGTTCTAACTGGGATACATATTTACAAATAATTACAAGTGAAGTCGCAATAGTTCATGCTATAACAGGTACTTTAATACCTTTATTTATGACTATTATGATGACAAGATTTTTTGGTAAAAACAAATCTTGGACTGAGGGGTTATCAATATTACCATTTGCAATTTTTGGTGGTTTGTGTTTTACTATTCCTTATGCTCTTACAGGTATATTCTTAGGTGCAGAGTTCCCATCTCTTATTGGTGCATTAGTTGGTTTACCAATAGTTACTCTAGCTGCAAAAAAAGGTTTCTTAATTCCAAAAGATACTTGGGATTTTGCTCCAAAAGAAGAGTGGCCAGTTCACTGGGTTTCTAAATTAGAAATAAAATTAGACTCTTTAACTGTTAAAACAGATATGTCTTTAACTAGAGCATGGGCTCCTTATGTATTAGTTGCTGCAATTTTAGTATTAACAAGAGTTTCTGATGAAGCAAAAGCATTTGTAAAAGCTTGGGTTATACCTTTTAAAGATTTATTAGGTGAAGGTTTAGGTTACTCAATTACTCCTTTATATTTACCAGGTGGAATTTTAGTATTTGTAGTTTTAATTACTTATTTCTTACATAAAATGGAATTCAAAGAGATGAAAGAGGCTTTAAGTGAATCATCAAAAGTTATGTTAGGTGCTGGATTTGTTCTTGTATTTACTATTCCATTAGTTAGAGTTTTAATTAACTCAGGTGTAAATGAATCTGGTTTTGATTCTATGCCAGTTGCAATGGCTAATTTTGTAGCAAGTGCAGTTGGTGATATTTATCCATTATTTGCTCCAATGATTGGTGCATTAGGTGCATTTATTGCAGGAAGTAACACTGTTTCAAATATGATGTTGTCACAATTTCAATTTGGTGTTGCAGATGCACTTTCAGTTTCAACTGCATTAATGATTGCACTTCAAGCAGTTGGAGCAGCAGCAGGAAATATGATTGCTATTCATAATGTTGTTGCAGCAAGTGCTACAGTTGGTTTACTTGACCAAGAGGGTGAAACATTAAGAAGAACTATTATACCTACACTTTACTATTGTTTAATAGCTGGTATCTTAGGACTTATAGGAATGTATGTTTTAGGAATAACTGATCCACTAGTTGGATAAAAAAAGGAGCACTTGCTCCTTTTTAAAATTTATAACTCATAAAATAATTTTAAAACAATAATTAAGCTTATTTTCAATTTGATTTGTTAAATTGTATATACCTTCAAAAAAGGCTTAACAATGAATTATGAACAAAAAAATATAATTGAAGAAAAATACTTATCAGAACTTTTTTATACTAAAGATAATAAAAATCGTCATGTAGGTGTGGAGATAGAATATTCAAATCTTGATTTGAAAAAGAGTGCACAATTAGCCAAAGAGATTTTTAAAGGTGATATTGTTGAAAAAACTAAATATGAATTATCTTTAAAGGATTCAGATTATGGTGACTTTACATTTGAACTCGATGCACAATTGCTTCAAAAGATGCAAGATGATAATCTTTTTGAAAAACTTGGAAATATTATTGGAAAAATCTCAAGTGATTTAGATAATTTTGTAGATAAAACTTCAAAAAACTTTGTCCCTTTTGAGATTGCTATGCCACCAATTCCTATTTGTGAATTTGGAAAAGTTGATGAATTAGTTCAAAAACTTAGATTAAATGGAGCTTTGGGTACAACATATTCTTTTCAATATGCTTTTGGTGTTCATTTAAATATTGAGCCACCAAGTCAAGATATAGATGATGTATTAAAACTTTTTAAATCTTTTTTAATCCTTCAAAAATGGATTGAAGTTCAAAGTGAAGTTGATATTGCTAGAAAAATCTCACCTTTTATAAACAATTTTCCAAAAGAGTATATTGCTTTAGTTATTGATACTGAATATTGGCCAACAAAAGAGCAATTTATAAAAGACTATATAGATTATAATCCAACAAGAAATAGGGTGCTTGATATGTTACCTATTATTGCTTTTTGGGATGAAGATATAATAAACAAATATTTGCCAAAAGAGAAAATAAACAAAAGGCCAACTTTTCACTATAGATTGCCAAATAGTAAAGTTGACCAGTTTAGATGGTTTATCTCTCAAGAGTTACAATTATGGGTTATAGTTGAATTATTAGTTTCAAATGATGAGGTATTTAATCAAATGAGCAAATCTTTTTTAAAGCAACTTGACAGTGCTATTTTTAATAAAAATGAATGGATAGAAAAATGTCATCAATGCATAATAAACCACTTGTTGTAATAACAGGGCCTAAAAAAGGTTTTATATCTAGATTTTTTATAAAGTTTGCACTTTTTTTAAGTGGAGCAAGAAGTAAAATCATAACTCCAAACAATCCTGATTATGATATACAAATGGATGCTTTATTAATAAGTGGTGGAGATGATTTATATAATGCTTTTATTGAAAATGAAACTTGTGAGTTAGATGATATTATAAATTACGAAAGAGACGTTTTAGAGTATCGTTTACTTCATAGGGCAATAGAGGAAAAGAAACCTGTATTTGGAATATGTAGAGGTTATCAGCTTATTAATGTTTTTTTTGGTGGAGATTTATATAAAGATATAAGAAAAGATGGATATAAATATAGACATACCCCTTTTGCTTGGAAAGATATTTTTTTAAAAAAAGGCAGACTTTTAAATCTTTTAACAAAACAAAAAGAGATAAGAATAAATACCCTTCATCATCAAGCAGTTAAAACTGTTCCTAAAAACTTTAAAGTTGAAGCAATTGATAAAGATGACATTATTCAGTCAATCTCTTATAAAACCAAAGATAATCTAATTTTTGGGGTGCAATGGCACCCGGAATATCTTTTTTTTATGAAAAATCATTTAAAACTTTTTAAGATGTTAGTAGCAAATATAAAAGAGTGATCCTCTTCTAAACCTTTTTGATAATATCTATTTAGGTCAAACAAACCGCTTTCAATAGGATTTGATTCCTTAAATCTATTTTGAAACCAGTCATATACTTCCCAAAAGTTTTTATTGTTTCTATTTACAAAAAATTTAGAAAACTCTTTTTCATCTACTGCTTTTTCTAGCAAATCAAAAAACTCTTTTATATCTTTTTCTTCAACTACTATAAAATAGTTTGGATAAGAGCCAATAAAACCTTCAATAAAGTTTACTCTATCTTTTGTTACATCTAATCTTTCCTCTTCATTAAACATAAATGCAACACTATCATGCCATCTATTTATAACCATTGTATAAACTAAATCCTCATCATTTAGTTTAAATTTCATATAAATAAGATTGTAGTTACTACTAGAAAACTTTTTAAATCTATTCATTTTATTATTAAAGGCTACACTTCTTAGGGCATTTTCTACATCCTCTTTTGTTTTATAACTATTTGTTCTTTTTAAATTTGGGTTTTCAATATAGTTTATTTTATCTTTTGGTGTTTTTGTAAACTCTAAAATATTTTCTACTAATTGTTTATAATCTAAATTTATTTTAGCTTCATTATCTGAAGGAGTATATGTAACTAAATATTTTGTTAAAGTTCCTTTATACCAACTATTAAACATATTTTGTCTTTTATCTTTAGGTAAATATTCTAGAAAATTGCTTTCCCCTTCAATTCTTAGTCTATCCATATATTTTCTAACTAATAGTTTATGCTGAGTGTTTCCATAAACATCAAATCCTGCTACTAAAGAGTAATACAATCTTTCAAGTAAAGGATAATCTATAACCCACATTGTTCTAGGAAGATTTCCCAAAGCACCTTTATGAACAGAAGCTGAATCAAAATGTCTGTAAATAGTTAAAATAGCATCATTGTCTTTTTCGCCATACTTGTTCCCTTTCCATAAGGAATCTAAACTCACATTATTGTTATATTTTTTATATAAAGAGTTTTTGTTTTTATAATAATTAATAGTATCTTCATTGTATTTATAAATATCAATAATATTTGAGATTTTACTATCTCCACCATATTCATTTGGTAGGGCAAGGTTATTGAAGTTTTGTTCTAAAAAGTTTTTATCTTGTATTGTATAATCTAAGTCTGGATTTTTAAATGCCACCCAAAATTGATCATTTATTACATTTAGTGCAACTTGCCCTTTACACACTGGCCCTCTAATAAATGTCATTATAAAATAATGAACATCATCTAGCATAAATTTGTATCTTGAAACAGCTGGTATTTGTTTGAAAGCTTCTAAAGGATTCGCAGCAATTTTTGGATCGAAACTTGGAAAATAAGGCTTTTCTTTCCATTTTTCTTTTATAAATAATTTATTATATCTTTCTAGTTTTTTATCATTTAAATGATAAACCATATGTGTTTTATGAACTATTGTTGAAGTGATTTTTTGAAATTTATAATAAAATTTTTGTTTTGGGTCATTATAAGGAACTCTTGTTTTTACAGGAATATTTCCTTTTTTGTCATAAGTTCTAATAAGTTTATAGAAACTATCACTATCATCAAATTTTATATGGGCTAAGTATAGGTGTTCATAAATATATCTTGCTGTAACTTTATGTTTAATATCAGTTTTATTTAAAAAGTTTTCAAATTTTTTTAATGTTTTAGATATATTTTTATCCTCTTTAATATCATTTTTAATATCAGATTCAAGCCAAGATATTAAAAGTTTATGCTCTTTTTTATTTAATGCTGGAAACCCATAAGGCATCCCATGATATGGATTATCACTTAAATATTTATCAAGTTCTTTTAAATCTTTACTACAAGTTAAATCATCTTTTTCAGGGGAATAGCTTCCTATATTTTCAGGTTTTTTTTGTTTTTGAACTAAAAGTTCTTTCATAATATTTGTATTTTTATAGTTTTTTAAAACTGAATAAAAACCTAACTCTTCCCATTCTTTTTCATTTTTAGCATCTATAAAAAGCCTTGAAGGGTTTGCTGGTTTAATTCTATTTTGATAAATCTCCTCTTTTGTAGCTCCTCTTGTAAGCCCTTCAAAGGAACTAAGTTTTAATTGACAAGGGGAATTATAACAAGAGTGACACACTACACATCGTTTATCAAGTATTGGTTTGATATCTTTTTGAAAAGATAAGTTTTCATTTGCAAAGACAGAAATCGACATTAGTAAGAAAAGTAGGAATTTGTTCATATATTATTTGCTTTCAATTAATTTTATTGTATTTATAGCGGCTGGCAATAAAGCTTCACTTAGAGCAGGGTGGATGTATAACATCTCTTTTAGATGTCTTATGTCATTGTTTATATGCATAACAGTTAAAACCTGATGTATCATAGTGGCACTTTCAGGTCCTATCATATGACATCCAAGTATTTTATAGGTTTTTTTATCAACAATAAATTTAGTAAATGGATATTTAATTTTCTTTGATTGTGCTTTTGCACTGGCTAGCCATGGGGTTTTTGAAACTACACAATCAAGATTTTCCTCTTTTGCTTGTTTTTCAGTTATTCCTACGCTGGCAATTTCTGGGTGAGTAAAAACTGCGTGGGGCATATATTTAAACTCTAAAGGTTTTTTTTCATCTTCGTATAAATATTTATATAAGTAATTTATTTCATAAGCTGCTGCATGCTGAAGCATATATTTACCTGCTGCATCACCTACAACATAAATATCTTTTTCATCTGTTTCAAAATATTTATCTCTTTTGATATAATCTTTTTCATCTAATTTGATATTTGTATTTTCTAGTTTTAATAAGTCTGCATTTGATTGTCTACCTATGGCATAAAGTAAAGCTTCACTTTTGTATTTTTTTGTTTTTCCATCTTTATTTTCTAGTTTTATATCAAATTGATTATTTTCATATTTTGCATCTTTAACTGTGGTATTGAATTCTATATCAATATTTTTAGAAAACTCTTCAACAAAAGTTTTTGAAATCTCTTCATCTTCATTAGATAAAAGAGTATCTCCTCTTACAATTAGTTTTGTTTTTATTCCTAAAGCATCAAATACATTAACCAATTCACAAGCAATAAAGCCAGAACCAACAACACTAATAGATTTAGGAATTTCATCTAGTGGAAAAATATCATCACTACTCCAAGCTTTTTCAAAGGGTGGTTTTTTAGGTCTAGTACCTGTAGCAATTACAATTTTATCAGCTGTAATCTCTTCTTCATTTATTAAGATTATTTTATTTGATTTAAAACTTGCTTCCCCTCTAAAAAGTGTTACATCTTCATGAAGTCTTGATAGATAGTTTTCATCTACTTTTTCTATAAATTCATTATTGTCTTTAAAGATTTTTTTAATATCTATTTTATCTATTTTAGAATCAATATAGTGTCTTTTTGATTCTTGAATTGTTCTTATAACTTCAGCATAACCTATTAGTAGTTTAGAGGGAACACAACCTCTATTTGCACATGTTCCACCTAAAGCTGATTTTTCTATTAGTGCAACTTTTTTACCAAGTTTAGCAACTTTTGAAGCTAATGAAGAGGCTCTACCTCCTCCTATAATTATTAAATCAAATTTGTTCATTTTCATCACTTTTTGTTTGAAATAAAGGAAATTCTAAATAAAACTTAGCCCCTTTATCTCTATTTTTTACATATATATTTCCATCTAAACTCTCTGTTATAAGTTTATAGGTTAAATATAAGCTAATACCTGTACCTATAGATTCATGTTTTGTTGTAAAATATGGATCGAAGATTTTGTCAATAATATCTTCATCTATTCCACCAGCATTATCTTTTATAGTTATTAAAACATGATCTTTATTCTTTTTTCTTATGGTAATATCAATTGTTTTTGAATCTATATTTTTACTTTTAATAAAAGCATCTTTTGCATTAGTTAATACAGCATTGAAAATCTCTATTAATTCACTTCTTACAGCTAAAATATAAATATCATCTTCATCATATCTTTTTAATACTTTTATATGATTGTCTTGAAATGTTGGATTTAAAAATTCTAAAATTTTATCCATGTTATTTTTAACTTCAAGAGGTTCTTTTTTCTTATCATCAACTTCAATGTATTCTCTAAAACTATCAAGGGTTTTAGATAAATATTCAGCTTGTTCTAATATGGAGTTAGTGAAGTTTTCAAAGTGTTTATTATCTAACATATTCATCTCTTTTTCAACTTTTAAACCACTTGCACAAGTTGTAATCACACTTAATGGTTGTCTCCATTGGTGAGAAATATTTGTAATCATTTTACCAATCGAAGCCATTTTAGATTGGTTAAAAATATGTACATCTTGTTTTCGTCCCCTTTTTACTTCTAAAGCAACTTTTTTATCAAGCTCTTTATTTAATCTTATTAATTTGTCTTTACCTAATGCTTGTTTATAAAATAAGAAAAATACAAGGGCTAAAAGTAAGTATGTAACTATTATTTTTGTTACTAGTTCATTTCTATCATTTAGCATAAATTTATCAGGCTCACAGATACATAAAACAGCCACAACCTCTTTTGAAATAGGGTTTTTTATAGGTATCATTGTTTTTACAATATTTAAATCATTTTCAAGAACTGATAGAGGTTCCCCTTTTGTTAGTATCTCTGTATAACTTTTTGAATTTGTTGAGGTACTAATAGGTGGATACTTATTATAAATTGATTTTTCATAATAGAAATTTTTATTTGGACTTTCAATATAGTTATAAAGTTCATCTTTAAAAAGTTTTTTATCAACAATATCTTTTTTTATTAAAAAACTTAGATTTAAATTATAGGTTTTATACATAGTTTCAACCATTGCCAAAACACTAAAAGAGATCTCTACACTTCCAATATGCTCATTATCTTTTGTAAATAAGGGGTATACAAATCTAAAGCCATTAAAAATTCTACCCTCTTCAAAACCATCTATATATTCTTTATATTCATTTACATATTTTACTGTTGATCTTATTTTTGTTAAATCATCACCATATTTTTTAGGTCTGTGCATTCTTAAAAAACTTTCATTATCAGGAAGATGAAAATGAAGTTGTTTTAGGTTATATCTTTTTAATTTTTCATATTTTAAAGCTAAATGGTTTAATAACTCTTCTCTTATTTTATTTTTTTCTAATTCATTTGATTTATATGCTTCTTTGAAGATATTTATAGTTTTGTCTGTATTTATATCTGTATCAAATATTAAGTTTGATAATACTTTATATTCATCATATATTGCTTTAAACTGTAATAGATGCTGATTTGTTTTTTTATCAAGATAATTTATAATATTTTTTTCGTATTGTAAAATATATAAGGTAATTAAAAAAGTGGTAAGAAGAAAATATAAAATTGAAAATTTTATTATAAGGTTCTTTTTCAATATCTATCCTTTTTTATAGAAGAAGATATATTAGCATAAACCATGGCAAAAGTAAATGTTATATTTTTTATTATATTTTTATTATTATTTTATTTTAATTAGATATTAATTATTATAAAGTATGATTGTTTCACAGTTAATATACAATATTTTTTAATAATTTTAGGGAAATGAAATGGAATATGAAGAGTTTGAAAGAGCAGTTGATTTTTTTGGGATACTTACTAATACTTCAAAAAAAGATTTGAAAAATAAGTATTTAAAGTTGTCAAAAAAATACCATCCTGATATGCCAGAAGGCAGTGAAGAAAAGTTTAAAGAGCTTCAGGATTATTATGAGTTATTGAATAGATACATGGATTCATTCGCTTACTCTTTTGATGAGGAAGAGTTTAAAACTCAATTTCCATCATTTACAAATTACAAAAATTGGAGATAAAATGAAAATTATATTACCCTTACTTCTTGCTACAACAAGTTTGGTTTTTGCAAATAATAGTATTAAAAGCTTGGATATTTTTAAAAATAAAAGCTTTGTAAATCAGTCTTTAGATTCTAATAAAAATAGTTTGAATCTATTAGGAGTTGTTAGTCTTGAAAATATTAGATTTTTAATGGATTCTTCATGTAAAGTAAACAGTTTTGATATAGAAATAGAAGATTATGAAAATGATAAACTAAGTACTGATATAAATAATCTAGAAGAAAAAATAAATAAAAAAGAAAATGAGATCAAAGCACTAAATAGTAATATCTCTTTTTTAGAAAAAAGTAATTTGTCTAGTTTAAAAGATTTAAAAGTTTTAGAAAAAACATCTTCATATATAACAGAGCAGATTTTAAAAGACTATAATAAAATTTATAGCTTAGAAAATCAAATAAAAAAAGATAAAGAAGAGTTACAAGAGTTAAACAAAAAAAGAATAAATAGTAAATATACAAAGTTGAATTACGATATTGCTTGTAAAGATAAAGTTATAGTAAATTATCCTATTTATACTTTAAAAAAACAAGCTTTGTATGATATAAATTATGATACTGACAAAAAAAATTTAGAATTGAAAAATCAATTATATATAACACAGTCTAGTGGAATGGATTTAAAAGATATAGATATAAATCTTTATACATATAATTATATAAATCAGATTAAACCATATAATTTTGTTCCTGAGTATTTAGACCTTGAACCAAAACAAGAAATAGCATATGCCAAAGCTATGAATGATATGCAACCTGTAATGATGAAAAGTGCCAGAGTTCTAAAAAAACCTACATTTGAATATCTAGAAGATAATACAAAATCATTTTTCAAAGCTTCACATATTGATTTAATAAGTGGAAAAGAAAATAAGGTCTTATTTGCAAATGATATTTATAAAGCAGATGATATTTTAGAAATAGATGGATATTCTCAATCACAAGCATTTTTTAAAGTTAATTTCAAAAGTAAAAAGCTTTATGGGATCAGTAATGCAAATCTTTATTTAGATGGAACATACGTAGGAAAAAGTAATTTAGATGAAATAAAAAAAGATAAAGATTCATCTATATATTTTTCAACAAATAGGTTTATTGATATTGAGAAAAAACTTTTAAAAGATTTAAAAGAGGAACCATTTTTCTCAGTTAATAAAATTAAAACAGAAAAAATATGGGAATATAAGATTACAAATAATAGTAATGTAGCTCAAAAGATTGTTTTACTAGAAAGAGTTCCTGTTTCTAAACATGAAGATATAAAAGTAAAACTAATAGGAAAATCAAAAGAGACTAAATTAGAAAAAAATGGTAAAATTTATTTTGAATTTAATTTAGAACCAAAAGAAACAAAAGAGATTAATTTTGGGTATGAGATTGAAAAACCTAACAAAAAGTGAGGATATAAATAATGTTTGATAAGAAAAAAGTAAAAGAATTAGTTCTAGTTTCACTTGTAGCAGATGCTTATTGTTTAGGAGCACATTGGGTTTATGATGAAAAGCAATTAGAAGAGTTGGATATTAACTGGGAAGAGTTAAACAATGCTAAGTCTCTTTGGCATAAAGGAAAAACTGCTGGTGAATTTACCCACTATGGAGATCAATTATTGTGGTTATATCAATTTGTACAAGACAAAGATAGTTTTGATATAGATGAATATGTTAAATATTGGAAAACAAAAGTAGATATATACAATGGATATATTGATTCAGCTACTAGAAAAACTGTAGAAAATATTGAAAAAAATATTGTCCCTACAGGTTCTGATTCAACTGATTTATCTATTGTTGGAAGAATAACTCCTTTATTATTAGTTTCTAAGACAAAAGAAGAGTTTTTAAAAAATGTTGAAGATTTTGTGAAAGTAACTCATAACTCTTTGGAAGCTATAACTACATCAAAATATTTTGCAAAACTATTACTTGAGGTTTTAGATGGAAAAGAGATTGAAGAGTCAATCTTATTTTTAAAAGAACAATTTGATACAAAAATTCAATCATATATTTATAGTGGTGTTGCTTCCAAAACTGATGATACATTTAATGCGATTAGAGGTTTTGGACCAGCTTGTGATATAGAAGGTGGTTTTCAAGGAGTTATTCATCTTTTATGTAAATATACAAATTTAAAAGAGATGTTAATAACTAATGCAAAAGCTGGAGGAGATAGTAGTGCAAGAGCTATGATTGCATCAGTGATTTTTATGGCACAAAAAGATAAAACACTTGCATCTATCCCTTCTTCTTGGTTAAATATTAAAGCAACAATAATATAAGGTAAAGAATGAAACCATTAAAGTTTTTTAAAGATAGATTTTATATAGAATTCACTGTAACTACAGTTTTATTTTTAGTTGCTTTATCGATGAATAAATTGATGGAAGCAATTATTTATATGTTGTATTTTATCATATTTCTAGAAATAGTTAGAACTGTAGTAAATTATGTCAGAGAACAAAGAGTTATAATCTCATCTTTAGTAGATGCTTTTATCATTTTAGCTTTAAGAGAACTAATAGTAAATCTAGTAAAAATCAATAATGAAACAATAAAATCATTTGATGATTTATTTGCAAGTAGCTTAAATCATAATCTTTTAGTTATAGCAGGAGTGATTTTGTTTTTACTTTTAGTTAGATATTTGGCAGTTAAAACTTCATATACATATTTAATTGAGAATAAAAAAACAAAAAAAGAGGAAATTGAACTTTAGGGGAAATCCCTAAAGTTTTTTAGTTCATATCTGGTTTTGGAGTTTTTTCTGTAATTACAGGTAACTGAGGATATTTAATCTCAGGTTTCTCACCAGTTAATGATTTTAAGAAAGTAGAAATTTTAGTTGCATCAGCATCTGAAATTTTTGTACCTAATTGGATATCTCCCATTAATTTTACTGCATGATTTAAAGACCAAACATTACCATTATGGAAATATGGAGCAGTCTCTTCAATATTTCTAAGAGTTGGAGTTTTAACCATTCCATCTTTAGTTCCAGTAAATCCACCAACATTTAAGTCATATTTAGAAGCATCAAATGGCATCATTGTACCACCTAAACCAATATCGTTGTGACAGCTAACACAACCTTTATCGATAAATACTTTTAACCCTTCTTTTTCTGCATCATTTAATGCTTTTAATTCTCCATCTAAAAATGCATCATATCTTGATGGTGTAATTAAAGTTCTTTCAAATACTGCAATAGTATCTGTGATTAGTTCAAATGTAATTTTTACATCATCACCATAAGTTTTTTTGAATTCTGAAACATATCCTGGCATAGAAGTAACTCTTTGCACAACTAAGCTTTTAGGAGCTGCCATTTCTGGACCTGCTTGAACTGGACCTTGAGCTTGAGCTTCTAAGTGTGGATCTCTACCATCCCAGAATTGAGCTTTATTTAATACTGAGTTGTAAACAGTTGGTGAATTTAAGTGAGCTGGATTTGGAGTCCATTTATGACCAACAGCTGCACCAACACCATCAACACCACCCATTGCCAAGTTGTGACATGTATTACATGAAATAATACCTGATTTAGATAATCTTGGATCGAAATATAATTTTTTACCAAGTTCTACTTTTGC
This sequence comes from Halarcobacter sp., assembly GCF_963675975.1. NCBI lineage: Bacteria > Pseudomonadati > Campylobacterota > Epsilonproteobacteria > Campylobacterales > Arcobacteraceae > Halarcobacter > Halarcobacter sp. Next base: position 1,765,340 of record NZ_OY780939.1, read on the forward strand.
GTCAGTAATTGGGTTTTTTGGATTATCAACAAGTTTTAAAATCTCAAGTTGAGATTGTGGAATTGATTTTAATCCTGCATCTTTTGCTTTTTTGATTAATGCTGCATCAGACATTGCAAATGCACTTACCCCTGTAAACATAATTGTAGCTAATGCTAAACTAATTTTTTTCATATCTTCTCCTTTTGTAAATTAGATAATTAAAATCATAGGATAATTTTTATTAAATAAAAATTAAATTAAATGAAAAAAATTTTCTAAATATAAAAGTTCAATTTTATTTAAGAAAATGCAATTTATGGGTATTTTTTTGCTATTATTGAGTGGTAAATCAAGGAAAATATAAACTTTCCTTAAATATAAAAATTAATATTTCAATATTTTTATTAAGATTTTATCTTATATATTAAATAAAAACTTTAAATAGTAATTTAATATTTTAATTAAAAATGTTAATTTGAAGTATTGGATTTTGGAATAGATATATTAAAACATGCACCTTTATATGTAGTTCCATCAAGGTTTTTATTTATATTTGTTACACTAAGTTTACCATGCATATTTTTTTCAACAATATCTTTACTCATATAAAGACCAATACCTGTGCCTTGACTTTTATGTTTAGTAGTGAAATATGGATCAAATATTTTTTCTATAATATTTTCATTTATTCCCCCTGCATTGTCAATTATGGAGATTGTATTAAATTCATTCCCTTCAAGTATATCAATAAAAACTATTTTTTCTTCAACTTCACTTTCTAATAATGCATCTTTTGCATTGTTTAGTATATTAAGGAAAACTTGAATTAATTCATTTGCAAAACCAAAACTTTTTTCTGAAAAGTGAGCATCTTTTTTAATATTTATATAAATGTTATTGTTTTTGTAAGTACTTTCAACAATATTAAAACTCTTCATAAATATATCTAAAATATCAAATTCAACTTTTTCTTTGTCTTTTTTTAAATAACCTCTAAAATCTTCGATAGTTTGTGTAAGAAATTTAGTAAATTCAAGTATTTTCTCATATGAATTTTCTATATCTTTTCTTTCACACATGTCTAGTTCTAATTCAAGTAACATTCCACTAGATATAGTGCTAATTGCACTAAGAGGTTGTCTCCACTGATGAGCAATATTACCTATCATCTCACCCATTCCTGCATATCTTGACTGTATAAAAAGTTGTTTATCTTTTTCTCTATTTTTTTGAACTTCTGTTTCTATTCTTTCTTCTAAAGAGTCATTAAATTTTCTTAATTCACTAGTTGAAATTTCAAGTGCACGCTCTAATCTATAAATATTAGAATCTGTATTTTCATATTCTTTTGATATTAAATTTAAAAGTTTTTCAAATTTTTTCTCATCAAGATTTTCATAACTATCAATTCGTAATTTTTTTAATTGTCTTGCTAGTACTTTATTTTCAATATTCATTTAAGATTCCCAAAATAGGGTTAAAGTCATTGTTTGATTATGAAGATCACAAGTCCCATCATTTAATGGAGAGATCTCACCATATGAATAGTATCCTATTAGAGTAACTTTATCATCTAGAATATCTTTTATTACTTCTAATTCCTCTTCTATTTTTTGTCCCATAATCAATTTTCTACCAATACAACTTACTGCTATACAAGCAGCATTTTCACTTTTGTAATCAAACTTATGAAGTTTTTCTCCTGCATCTTTTGCACCTTGAACAAGCTCATCAAAAGTTGCTTTCATAAACATTACTTCACTTCCATTTGGTATATCTCCAGCAAAAGTTATTGATTGTTCTTTTTTATTTATACCTAAAATTGTTCTAACTTTTGATTCTTTGTATCCTTCTTCTTTTATCATAAGTGGATATAAAAGTCCAGATGCTGGAAGTTCTTCTGATTTATCTCCAAGATATTTTTTATAAACTTCAAGTGCAGGTTCATGGTCTAATTTATATAAGATATTATTTTTGGCTTCAGTAACCATTCTATCTATACCAAATTTTTTCCAACCACCACCACTAGCATATGCTGTGTGTATATTTTCTCCATACAGTCCAACTGCAGTTATGTAATTTGAAACAGGTTTATTATCTACTAAAATCCAAGTTTCTTTAAAATCCGCTCCATCTCCAGCTAAGCCACCAGTTATGATTAGATCTTTTGAAATTTTATTAAAACCTTTTGTTAGTTGAGAACCATTTATATTTAATCCATCTGATAAGACAAAAATAGATTTAAGATTTTTATCAAAAAGATTATTACAGATTTTCTCTCCAACTTCAAATGAGTTTTCAGCTTTATCGCATTTTACTGAACTAATTTTTATAAAAGATTTTTCAAACTTCATTACAACTACACTTAGACTTGATTCATATACTAAATCATCATATATTTCACCAGCAGTTGAACAACCTATAATTTGCGATTTTTTAAAAGTGGATATAAGTTTTTCAAAGCCATCTTTTACATGTTCAAATTGGGTTGAACCAAAACATATAATTAAAGTATTCTCACTATCTAACGATTCATCAAAAGGTTTGTTCCAATTATTCTCTTCATAAAAGTAGCTTTGAGTTTGCATATTAATCTTTTTTATAATTTATTTTTAAATAAACATTATATCATTATATAAATAAATTATTGTTTTATTAAAATTCTATTTCAAGTGCTATTGGGCAGTGGTCACTTCCCATTATTTCTGACATGATATATGCATTTGAAATATTATTTTTTAAATCTTCACTTACATAGAAATAATCAATTCTCCAGCCAACATTATTTGCTCTTGCATTTGCTCTATAGCTCCACCAGCTATAACTGTCTGTTAAATCACCATTTATATGTCTAAAGGTATCAATATATCCATGAGATAAAAATTTAGTAATCCAGTCTCTTTCCATAGGTAAAAAGCCAGAAGTGTTTTCATTTGCTTTTGGTCTAGCTAAATCTATTTCAGCATGAGCAGTATTTACATCTCCACAAACTATAATTGATTTTCCCTCTTTTTTTAGGTTTTCACAATGTTCTAAAAATCTGTCATAAAACTCCATTTTATAAACTAATCTTTCCTCTTTTGATTGACCATTTGGGAAATAAACATTAAAAAAAGCTATCTCTTTATCTCCTAAAGTAAAGTGTAGTTCGTTTATTCTTCCCTCATCTAGTATATCTACACTAGGGCAAGTTGATTGAAAACTAGGATTTATATCAGTAAATACCGCTGTTCCACTTCTACCTTTTATTGCTGATTGTGAAGCAAATACAGTATCATAGTTTTTTTCAAAGATTGAATTAGGTATTTGCTCTTTTGTTGATTTTGTTTCTTGTACTCCTAAAAGATCGATGTTAGCTTCATCAACCCATTTTAAAGCTTCTTTTTTATCAACTGCACGAATTCCATTTACATTCCATGAAACAAATTTATATTTAGTCATTATCCTTATTATCCTCTTTTTTTATTTTTTCTATTTTTTCAATTTCAATAAATTTTTTATCATTTTTTTTAATTTTTTCATCATCTTTTGAACTTTTATTTAAAAGACCAATTTTACCTAAAAAACTGCCAGATTTAACTAAGGGATCACCTTTGCCACCGTGAGTTTCTATTTTTCCATTTTCATAGGCAAATAAAGATGAAGAAAATATAAAAAATGATAAAGTTAAAACATATATTTTCATTTTCTATCTCCTTTTAAATTTTTATACATTCCTAAAATAGTTATTATTATCCAAAAAATTTCTATTACAAATGAACCTAAATTGAAATGTACAAAAAGTGAAATTAGAAGTAATATTGCACCAATTAGGTTTAATACCTGATAAGTCCATGAAGTTATTTTTTTCTTCTCAGTTTGTAACAAAAAGTAAGCTACAACAACAAAAACCATACCTATAAAGCCTATTAGTTGGAATATATCCATATCTTTCCTCATTATTAAGTCTAAATTTGCTATTTTACGGTAAATTTATTATAAAGATATTAAATGACAGATGAAATTTTATTAGGCTTAATAACTTTTTTTACTTCAACTGTTGCTGGTGTAATTGGGCTTGGTGGGGGAATGATTTTAATTGCAGTTCTTCCCTCTTTTTTGCCTCTAAATGCTTTAGTTCCAGTTCATGGACTAACTCAATTATCTAGTAATCTAAGTAGAGCATATTTTGGATATAAAGATATAAAAATAGAGGTTATTCCAAAATTTTTATTGGGCTCACTTATAGGGATTTCTATTTTTGCTACTATTTTGTATTTTATATCTTTAGAATATGTTCCTTTGTTTATAGGTCTTTATATTCTACTTTCATTGTGGAGTAATAAATTTAATGAAAAAATCAAAAAATATGAAAGTTATGTATTAATAGGTTTTTTTCAAACAGGTTTATCTATTGTAGTAGGAGCAACTGGCCCTATGGCTACCGCACTTTTAATTAAAGATTATAATGATAAAGACACAGTTGTTGCAACAGCAGCTGCATTGATGTCAATCACACATTTATTAAAAGTTTTTGCTTTTATGTTTTTTGGATTTGTTTTTTTTGATTATCTTGGGATTTTAATTGCCATGATAATTGGAGCAATTTCAGGAAGTTATATGGGAACAAAAATAAGAGATAAAATTGATGGGAAAAAGTTTTTAATATTTTTAAAAATATTTTTATCTATCTTGGCTATAAAAGCAATCTTATCTGTTTTTATTTAAAAAATATTGGAAATAAAATATATGAATAAAATATTTAAATCAAGAGAAGCTTTATTATATATTATGGCAATAGCCATGGTCTTTTCTTTCGCTTCTTGGATGAGTTTACTAAATAATTTTGTAATTGAAGCAGCTTCTTTTGATGGAAGCCAAATTGGAATATTACAAAGTTTAAGGGAGATTCCAGGTTTTTTAGCTTTTACAGTTGTAATAGCTATTATGTTTATTGCTCAACAAAGGTTAGCCTATCTTTCTATGATGTTATTGGGATTAGGGGTTTTATTAACAGGATTTTTCCCAAATGCTTTGGGACTTTATATTACAACTGTTATTATGTCTGTAGGGTTTCATTATTTAGAAACACTAAATCAGTCTTTATCTTTGCAATGGCTAAGTAAAGCAAAAGCTCCAATAATACTAGGAAAAATTACAGCTGCTAAATCTTTTACTTCTTTGATAGTTTTTGTATTAATCTATATTATGATGAAATATTATTCTGTAGAGTATAAATATGTTTATTTGTTTTTTGGTGGTATAACTTTTATAATAGGTATTTTAATTTGGATTTTTTTTGAACATTTTGAAGATGATGTAGTTCAAGAGAAAAAAATTGTACTTAAAAAAGAGTATTGGTTATTTTATGTTTTAACACTTTTAGCCGGAGCTAGAAGACAGATTTTTATTGTATTTGCTGCTTTTTTACTTGTTGAAAAATTTGGAGTTGATATTCATAATATGGTAGCACTTATGTTTGTAAATGCAATCTTAAATATGTATTTTGCCCCTGCTATTGGAAGATTTATTTCTAAATTTGGAGAAAGAACAACTTTAAATTTTGAGTATTTAGGTCTTATAATAGTTTTTATATCATATGCCTTTGTAAATAATGAATATATAGCATTTGCATTGTATATTATAGACCATTTACTTTTTTCAATGGCAATTGCACTTAAAACATATTTCCAAAAAATTGCAGATCCAAAAGATATTGCAAGTGCTAGTGCAGTATCTTTTACAATAAATCATATAGCAGCTGTGTTTTTACCTTTTGCTTTAGGTTTATTATGGTTATATTCAAACTCTTTAGTTTTTATAATTGGTGCTGCTATTGCTGTAATATCTTTTATTTTATCTTTTTTAATTCCAAGAGATCCAAAACAAGGTTTTGAAACAACATTAAAAAACTAAGATATATTTTTCTCTACTAAACTAACCATTTGAGTTTTATCAAATGGTTTTTTTATAGTTTCAAAACCTTCCATCTCATCATTGCTAACTAAAATAAGTTTTTTCTCTTTTGGTAAAATATAAGAATTTAATTGTTCTTTTGTTAAGCAATCCATATCAATAATTAATAAATCACATAATTCTTTGTCAACTTTAGAGATAAAATCTTTTATATTTGAATCTTGTTTTACTTTATATTTTTTGTTTAATTCAATTATCAACTGCATATAATTGATCGGGTCTTTATTTAATATCAAGATATTCTTTTTCTCTTCTTGTTTTGTTTTTTCTTCCTCTTCATCAAATAAAAAGTTTTTTACTTCATTGTTTTTCTTTTTTTCAACTACTTTTTTCTCTTCTTCAATACACTCAGCTTCTTTATTTACTTTATCAAGATTTTTAGGAATTAATACTGTAATTGTAGTTCCAACGTCAATTTCACTTTCTATTTTTATATCACCATTAAACAGTTGAACCAAATCTTTACATATGGCAAGTCCTAGTCCTGTACCACCATATTTCCTTGTAGTACTTCCATCAACTTGTTTGAATCTATCAAAAATTGTGCCTAATTTTTCTTTTTCAATTCCAATTCCATCATCACTGACTGTTATTTTCATAAAATCAGATTCATCTTCTATTATAAGTTTAATTGTACCCTCATGAACAAATTTTAAAGAATTGCTTAGTAGATTTTTTACTATTTGTTTAATTCTTTGTTTATCACTATAAATAAATTCGATGTTATTATCAAAATTAAAAACAAACTCTAAATCTTTTTCTAAAACTTGAGGTTCAAACATATCTTTGATTTCATACATTAATCTTTTTGCATTTAGAGTTTCATAATAAAGTTCAAGTTTTCCTGCTTCTAGTTTTGAAATATCTAAAACATCATTGATTAAAAATAGTAAGTCGTTTCCACAATTATTAATTATTTCAAAGTTTTTAACATCTTTTTCATCAAACTTATTGTTTTTGTTTTTCATCATAATTGAACTGATAAGATTAATAGAATTTAGAGGTGTTTTTAATTCATGACTCATATTAGCCAAAAAATCATCTTTTGCTCTATTTGCATCTTCAAGTGCTTTTTTCTGCAAATTTTGTATCATTGTTAACTGTTTTAAGTTGATAATATCTTCACTGATTTTACCAGACATTTTATTAAAAGCATCTGCAAGAATTGTTAATTCTCTTAGGTTGTTTAATTGAAGTTTGATATGACTTTTCTCTTCATCATGTTCCTCAAACTCTCTAATCCCATCAATTAACTTTTTTAAAGGGATTGTTAAATATTTATTGGTGTAAAATACAATTAAAATCCAAAATAAAAAAGTAAATATTACAAAATAAGTACCAATTCTACTTAACTGAGTAATTACTCTATCTTGATGAATAGACTTTTCTATATAAAACTCAACATCTACAACAAAGTTTGTTTTGAAATAAGGACTGTCATAAATTCTAAATTTATAAGTTTGATATTTTTCTTGACTATAATCTCTTCTATCAACAGGAAAATATATTTTTTTATCTTTTGTTACAAGTAAGATACCACTAATAATCTCTTCTTTTGATATTATATTTAAAGTTTTATATATTTGTATCTCATCTTTTTGCATAACTGCACTTCTAATTTGATCTGAAAATAAAGTTTCTATAGATTTAAGACTTTTTTGAAGTATCTTATGAGATTCTTTGATTTCAACTGTCCCTTGATATACAGATATAATTATAACTATTGTTAAATAACCCAAAAATATTTTTTTGAAGACTAAATAACCTATGGTTTCATTAAAGTTATTAAATATGCTATTGAAGTTATTAAATAATTTTTTCATAACGAACCTCTAAAATATATTTGTATATTATAACTTTAAAATGTATTATAATAGTATTATTTCTAATTTATTTATAGTATTTTTTAGATATATTTTAGATCTTGAAATTTTCTAAATATGATGCTATTTTAGGTATACAGTCTTTCCTACAAACTAGTGTAGTTGGAATATCACTTAACTCTTTTATTTCAATTATTTTAACTCTATTTTTAAAACCAAGCTTCTCTATAACTGTCAGGGGTAATAAGGTTCTACCCATTCCGGCTTCTACACAACTTAGTATAGTTTCTAAACTTCCAAACTCAAAGTTTCTATGTGAACATATACCGTTTTTAGAATAGTGTTTATGAAGGTATTCATTATATGCACACCCTTTTTTAAAAGTTAATATTACATCAGGAACTTTTCCTGTTTTAGGTTCGAGTAATACAATCTTTTCTTTAAATATGTTTAATATATGAAGTTCACTATTTTTTGGAGTATCACTAATAAATGCAATATCTAATTCAAAATTTAACAATTTTTCGGTGATAGTATTTGTTGTACCAGTTATAAGCTCTAATTCCATATTTGGAAAGTCTTTATGGATTTTAACTAAAAAAGGGGAGATTCTTGTTGCTGCGTTTGATTCTGTTGAGCCAATTCTAAGTAGGGGTTGTTCGTCAAGAGATTTCATCTCTAAAATAGTATTTTCTATTTTTTTTATTATCTCTTTTGCATGGGGATAAAGTTTTTCACCTTCAACTGTTAGTTTTACACCTTTTGGGATTCTATGAAAAAGCATATGCCCAATATTTTTTTCCAGCTGTTTTATTCTAGAAGTTACATTAGATTGTGCAAAACCTAAATCTTGAGCTGCTAGGGAGATACTCTTTTTATCTGCAACTACAACAAATATTTTTAATAAATTAGAATCCATATCACTTTTCCTTATATCATATATCATGATTTTATATTTGACTTTCCATCATCTTAAGTGATATTATACACAAAAGTTAAAAAAAGGGAAAGAGATTATGAACTTGCTTGATAGAAATAGTAATAGTGCAATTATACTTGCAGGGATTATATCCATTATCGTTGGTATTGGTGTGGCAAGATTTGTATTTACTTCATTACTTCCACCTATGTTGGAAAATTATCTGACAATTACCTTTGCAGGAGTTTTAGCTTCAATAAACTATGTAGGTTATTTAAGTGGTTCGATTTTTGCTACTTTGATAAAAGACATTAATACAAAAGTAAAGTATTTTAGAATTGGTATGGTTTTATGTATTGTTTCAACTTTAGTATTAGGTATTAGTAATAATGATTTCATTTGGGCTATCTCAAGAGTAGTTGCAGGTTTTGGTTCAGCTATGGCTTTAGTAGTTGGTTCTGCAATTGTTATGACAAAACTAAAAATGGATAATAAAACAAAAGCAATGGGGATACATTTTAGTGGAATAGGTTTTTCTATTTTTGTTACGGATTTAATCACAAGGGCTTTTTTTAGTTTTCAAGATGATTGGAGAGGTGCTTGGGTTGTTTTATCAATTTTTGGTCTTTTTGCAGCTATATATTCTATATATATTTTATCTTTTGACAAAGAAGTAAAACAAAACGTTGTAAAACATAAATTTGATTTTTCACTGTTTTCACCTTTTGTTGTTCTTCTTATTATTGCATATTTTACAGAAGGGGTAGGGTTTGTAGTTCAGGCAACATTTTTACCTGATATTATTAACTCCTTAGAAGGCTTAGAAGGGTATGGAAGTTTTACTTGGACTTTAGTTGGGCTTGCTGGAATACCATCTTGTATAATCTGGATGACCTTAGCTCATAAATTTGGTAGTGTAAATATAATTATAATAGCAATGCTTGTACAAATAGTAGGTATTTTAATCTCTGCACTTACTACAAATGTTTATTTAAATCTATTTAGTGGAGTTTTATATGGGGGAACATTTGTAGGCTTAGTTGCTTTATTTATGAATTTAGGTGGAAAACTTGCAGGTAATAATCCTGTTATATTAATGGGAGCTTTAACTACAGCGTATGGAATAGGGCAAGTTGTTGCTCCTTTATATAGTGTAAAACTAGTAGAGATTTATAGTAGTTACAGCCAATCTTTATATGTAACTGCAACAATCGTATTTTTAGGAGTTATATTACTTTTTATAGCAAAAAATATAGCTACAGATAATCAAAAAACTATATAAGGAAGATAAAATGCCAATTATAAATGTAAAAATGACCCATGAAGATGGTGGAGCTACAAAAGAGCAAAAAGAGCTTTTAGCAAAAGAATTAACACAAGTTTTTGTAAAGATATTTAATAGGGGAGAAAAAACTTGTGTAGTTACTATAGATGAGGTATCAATGGATAATTATGCAATTGGTGGAAAAACAATTACTCAAATCAGAAATAAAGAATAAAGGTAATAAAATATATAGATTTGACACTTTTAACCCTCTTTTGGATGTTAAACTTCTTTTGAATTAAAAGGAGAAATTATGTTAGCAGAGATTAACGATTTTTTGAATAACCTTATTTGGGGTAATATTCTAATCTATTTATTGCCAGCTCTTGGTATATTTTTTACCATTAGTTCTAGGTTTGTACAATTTAGATATTTCTTTAAGATGTTTAATATTTTAAGAGATACTGTACATGATAAACAAGGGCACATTAGTTCTTTTCAAGCTTTAATGCTTAGTGTTGCAGGACGTGTTGGTGGTGGAAATATTGCAGGTGTAGCTGTTGCAATTACACTTGGTGGTCCTGGAGCAGTTTTCTGGATGTGGGTAATTGGACTTATTGGTATGAGTACAAGTTTCTTTGAGTGTTCATTGGCTCAACTGTATAAAGAAAAAGATGGTGAAGATTCTTGTGTATACAGAGGTGGACCAGCTTATTATGTTACAAAGGCTTTAGGCCAAAGATGGCTTGGAATTATCATCTCAGTTCTTCTAATGATCACATTTGGTTTTGCATTTAATGCAACTCAATCATTTATTATCACAACTTCATTTGAATCTTCATTTAATATTCCTACATGGATTACAGGTATTGCTTTAACATTATTATTTGCTTTCGCAGTATTTGGAGGAATTAAAAGAATCACTAAAATTTCTGAAGTTATTGTTCCTATTATGGCTGTTGGATATTTACTTATTGCTATAGTTGTTATTGCTTTAAATGTAGCAGAAATACCAGCTTTAATCTCTATGATTGTACAAGAAGCTTTTAATCCAAGCTCAGCAATTGGTGGTGGATTAGGTGCAGTTATTTTACAAGGTGCAAAAAGAGGAATGTTTTCAAATGAAGCTGGACTAGGTTCTGCTCCAAATGTTGCAGCAGTTGCTTATGTTGCTCATCCAGTTCAACAAGGTATTGTGCAATCTTTTTCAGTATTTATTGACACAATTATACTTTGTTCTTGTACGGCATTTATTATTCTTTTATCTGGTGTTTATACTCCTGGACAAAGTGGAGTAGATGGTGTTTTATTAACACAAAATGCATTGATTGAACATCTTGGACCTTTAGGTGGATATTTTGTAACAATTGCATTATTACTTTTTGGATTTTCATCTATTTTATACAACTACTATTTAGCAGAAAACAGTCTTAACTTTTTTAGTAAAGGAAATAAAATCTTATTTACTATATTTAGACTTTTTGTTGTAGGTTTAATTATTTGGGGGTCAATGCAAGATTTAGGTTCAATTTTCTCATTTGCTGATCTTTCTATGGGATTATTAGCAGTTATAAATATGATTGCAATTGCTCTTTTATATAAACCAGTATTAAGACTAATTAGAGGATATGATAGACAATTAAAAGAGGGTAAAAACCCAGTTCTTAGATATAACGATTATAATGAGTTTAAAATCGATAAAGATATTTGGAAAGAGATTGTTGATAATATTAATGATATTAGGTCAAATAAATAAAGTGTAAGTAAAAGCTTACACTTTTTATATATAAAAATTTGATATTATAAATAAAAAAAGGCTTAAAATGTTTAATAAAGAGGGAATTCCTTTTTTTGTTATTATGATACCTTTTTTAAGTATTATATTTATAGCCTTTTTTAGTATCTCTTTTTATATGAAAATAAGTGATGAACGCTTTGAAAAAGAGTTAAAAGAGTATAAGGTTTTATATTTAAAAAATAACTCTATTGAAGCTTTTCATATTGAAAAAAATAAAAAAATAAAAGAGTTTGAAGAAGAGAAAGAAAAGTTTATAGAGTTTGTTGAGGTCTTAACGGTAACAATACTTGTTTTTATGGCTTTATTTACACTTTTAATGAACTCGATTATTAATGAAACAATAAAAAAATATAAAAAACAAGTTGAAACAAAAGAGAAAAAACTACAAAATCTAAATAAAAATCTGGCTTTAAAAGTTAAACAAGGTATTGAAGAAGCAAAACAAAAAGATAAAGCTATATTGCAGCAATCAAAACTTGCTAGAATGGGTTCAATGATTAGTATGATTGCCCACCAATGGAGACAGCCTTTAACAGAGCTTTCAGGTATTTTAATGGAGTTAGAAACAGCAACTAGATTTAAAAAAGTAAATGAAGAACATATTTTAAACTCAATTGAAAGAAGTGATAATATGATTGAGTTTATGTCTAAAACAATTGATGATTTTAGAAATTTTTATAAACCAGATAAAAAGAAAGAGAACTTCTTTTTACTTGATTCTTGTAAAAGGGCAATAAATCTTATAGATGCAACCTTGGAAGAAAATGGTATAAAATACGAAATTGATGTAAAAGAGGATAGAGAGATTTTTGGATATCCAACAGAATTTTCTCAAGTTATATTAAATCTTTTAACAAATGCAAAAGATGTATTAATTGAAAAGCATGTAAAAAACCCAAAAATAAAGCTTTTGATTGATAAAAAAGGTCTTAATAGTATTATTGAAGTAAAAGATAATGCAGGTGGAATAAAAGAGGAAAATTTTGAAGAGATATTTGACCCATATTTTAGTACTAAATCCTCATCAAAAGGTACTGGCTTAGGACTTTATATCTCTAAGCTTATTATAGAAAAAAATATGGGTGGTGAACTTAGTGTTTATAACAATAATGATGGTGCAGTTTTTAGAATAGTATTAGTAGGGTAGGGAATGGAAAAAGAGTTATTAGAAGAATTAAAACAGTTATCAATTTTATGTGTTGAAGATGAAGAGGGGATTAGGAAAGTCATAGTTGAGACTTTAAAATATTACTTTGATGAGGTATATGAAGCAAAAGATGGCAATGAAGCCTATGAAATATACCAAGACTATAAACCAAAAATTATATTATCAGATATTCAAATGAAAAATTGTGATGGAGTTGAACTTGTAAAAAAGATAAGAGAAGATGATTTAAATACAATTATAATAATGCTTACAGCTTATTCAAATGAAGAGTATCTAATGGAGTTGATAAATTTAAATATAAGCCATTATATTTTAAAACCATTAAATGCAAAAAAATTAAATGATGCACTTATTAAACTTTTTAGTAAAAATAGCTTAATAAAACTATCTGAGCACTTAAGCTTAGATTTGAAAAAAAGAGAATTGATTTTTAAAGATAAAGAGATTATTACACTAAGAAAAAGAGAAAAAGAGTTTTTACATCTTTTATATGAAAAAAAAGGAGCTATCCTTTCTTATTATGAGATAGAAAGTGAGCTTTGGATTGATAAAGAGATGACAAGTCATGCTCTAAAATCTTTTATAAAAGAGTTAAGAGCAAAGTTGCCAGAAAATATCATAAAAAATGTACCCCAAGAGGGATACACTTTAGTTTAAACTAATTATCACTTTGAAAAAAGTCTTTAGTTTTTTCTAACATCTCTTTTGCTTTTTTCTCCCTTTTGTATTGTCCAAAAAAGTAGATTAAAGCTACCATACCTAAGGCATCAAAAAGAAATGCAAACCAAGCTTCTACAAGTAAAGCATAAGTTCCCCAAGATAGTGTAGAAGCTAAAAGTAACAGTTTCATTTTTAAAGAGTCTTTTGAGATTGTAGCTAGTGGGGTAGTAATTGATGCAATTACTAACAACAATCCTTCATACTCTTTTAGTCCTAGTAAAAGAAAAATAGAAAAAAATGGTATTGAATAAAGTATCGTTTTTTCTAATTTCTTATATTCTAATGCTCCAATATAATACATTATTGCAATAATAGCAGATTGGAAAACCCCATGCATTCCTCCACTACTATACAAATCAGGAATTATTAAAAGAACTGAAGTTCCTAATAATATTTTTGTTTTAATTAAATCTTTTATAGCCATTCCAATAGCATTGAGAATAATTGCTAGAATACCTAAAAAAGCAATAGCTGCCGACATCATATCTTTTTCTTTAATCAGAAATCAAAATTAGCAAGTTTCATTAATGAAATACTTACTGGTTTAATTAATTTGTCATTAAAATCATAATAAACATTATGACAAGCTTTTTGGTGTTTCTCTTCCCCATCATCACTTCCAATTAAAGCAAAAGCTCCAGGGATAGTATTTAGGTAATAACTAAAATCTTCACTTGCCATAATAGGAGTAGCAATATCACTTTTCCAATTTTCTCCTAGAGTTTGACTTAAAACATCTCTTACTTTAGAAGCTTCATTTTCATGATTTATTGTTGCGTTATATCTGTCTCTTAATTCAACATCTACATCAACATTGTATCCTATAGCTACACTTTCAGTAATCTGTTTTATTTGTTTAAATACTTTCTCTTTAATCTCTTTATTTGGAACTCTAATACTACCTTCAACTTTTGCAATATCTGGAATAACAGTTACTTCACTTTTTGCATCAATTGATGTAACTGAAACTACAGCTGTATCTTGAGGGGCAACTTGTCTTGCAACTATTTGTTGTAAAGCCATTGTTACAGCAGATGCTGCTAAAACTGGATCACGACAAATTTCAGGTTGAGAAGAGTGTCCACCTTGTCCTTTTAATGTGATATGAAAAGTTCCATTCCCTGCCATTACTGTCCCATCAGGACATACAGCTTGACCAAATTTAATTGCTGGCCAGTTATGCCAACCAAATATCATATCAACACCTTCTAAACAGCCCTCTTCAATCATTTTTTTAGCTCCATGTCCACCTTCTTCTGCTGGTTGGAAAACTAGTGATATTGGATTTGGTAGCTTATCTTCATTTTGTTTTAACCAAATAGCTGCAGCAATAAGTGTTGCAGTATGACCATCATGACCACAAGCATGCATACATTGAGGTTTTGTTGATTTATATGCCACATCAGTTTTTTCTTCTAATGGAAGTGCATCAATATCTCCTCTTAATGCTATATGAGGTCCTTCTTTATCTTGTGCTAAAACTCCCACTGTTCCAGTACCTGCATAAGTTTTATATTCAATATTATGCATATCTAAAATTTCTCTTATTGCTTTTGCTGTATCGTTTTCTTGCCATGTTAATTCAGGATTTTCATGTAATTTATGTCTAAAATTCGTTGCAAACTCTACTACTTCATCAAAATTTTTATACATATTAATTCCTTTTATAAATTTTTAATTATTTTTGTTAAACCCTTATATTGTGTGAGACAATCATCATAATTTACTATAATTTGTGATTTTGCGATTATATAACTTTTACCAGTTGTTCTATTTTTTATCACCTTATAACCTTCACATTTCTCAACACTATCAAAGGTTCCAATAAATTTTGTTTCTCTTAAACTTACAGTTTCTAAACTATCACCTGGCTTAATTTTATTTTCATATTCTAAATATGCCAGTCTAGCAGAAGTACCCGTTCCTGTGGTACTTCTACAAATAACTCCTGGGTGTACATATGTTGCCGAACGTGAGGTATAAAAGTTTTCCTCTTTTTTTTCAACTTCACCCATATAGTGTAAAAAAGGAACAGGTCCAACATCACCTAAAGCATAATGTTTTAGTGATTCTTTTTTTCTTACTGCTTCAATTATCAAATAAGCAGTATCACTTAATTTTTTTTCTTCATCAATACTTAGATTAAACCCTAACTCTTTTGCTTCTACTAAAATATAAAAACCACCGCTGTAAGCTATTGAATAAGTGATTTCTCCTAACTCTTTGATAAGAATTTTTTCTTTATATTTATGTATATAACTTGGTAAGCCTTCGCAAGTTATTGATTCAACTACTCCATTTTCTACTTTTGCTTCAATATCTACAAGTCCAGCTGGAGCTTCTAATTTAAAATTTAAGATTCCATCTTTTTTCTCTACAAGACCATTTTCTATAATAGCTGTTGCCGTACACATTGTATTTGAACCAGAATATATAGGATATCCCATCACTTCCATAATAATATATCCTGCAACTGCTTCTTTATTTTTTGCAGGTACAACTAAATCTATAGACATCTCAGGGATTCCATATGGTTCAAAAAGAAGGGTTTTTCTTAAGTCATCAGCTTCTTTTTGTAGATATAACATTTGTTCTCTAACACTATTTCCTGGTAATTCACTTATTCCTGTAAAGACTATTCTACTTACATCACCACCTGCATGGGTATCTATTAGTCCTATTTCATGAGCTTTTGTCATGATTTAGCCTTTAAAGAGTACTTTTTACCATGCTCTTCCCATTTTGAATCAGGAACTATTACTATTTTCCCTAAGTAGCCTTTTCCTCTAGATACAAAATATTTTTCTGCTTCATGAAGTTGTGATAATTTAAAAGTTGCGTGCAAAATTGGCTTTAATTTTCCCTCTTTTATCCATTGCATCAATTGTTTTGCTTCATTTCTAGTACCATGTGATACTCCATGAATCTCAACTTGGTAAAGATATATTTTTGACCATAATATTTCTGTAATATTATATGAACTAGCTCCTGCAATACTAAGTCTTGGATAATCATCTCTTTTTTTCATATCAACAATCATAGTATCAATAAAAATATTTGTATACTCTCCACCAACTAAATCCATAACAGCATCAATATTTTCACCATTTGTTGCTTCAAGTATTTTTTCATATAAACTAGATGGATCTGCTCTATCTATAACTTTTTGTGCTCCAAGTTCTAGTAGTTCTTTCTCTTTATCTTTTGAACTTATTGCATAAGGAATTGCTCCTAATACTCTACACATTTGTATTAAAGCAGTACCAACTCCTCCACTAGCACCACTTATTAAAACTTTATCTCCAGCTTTTACTCTTGAGGCATTTAACATTCTAAAACCTGTTTGATATGAGCACATACCTAAAGAGGCTAGTTGTGCATCGTCTAAATCTTTATTTTCTATTGTATAAAAGTTTTTTGCAGGTATTGCAACATATTCAGCATAACCACCATTTGCTCCATGTCCGTAATAATCTGGTGTCAGATTTAAATCTAAGTTTTCTGATAAGTAGATATTAAAATCAACTAAGCCTCTTTTCCCAATTAAGTTTTTATCTACATCTATTGCTGTATCTACAACAGTTCCAACTATATCTGCACCTTGTATTCTTGGAAATTGAAAAGTATCATCTCCTGTCATATTAAAAGAGGTGATTTCATTTTTATTATTGTCATCAACAGGGTATAAGCCCTCTCTAGCTTTTCTATCTGTATTATTTTTTGCTGTAGCTGTAACTTTTATAAGGACTTCACCATTTTTTAGTTTTGGTATATCTACATCTTTATAAACTAAATTCTCTATTCCTCCATGGCCCATTAAAACCATAGCTTTCATTGTACTGTTTTCCATAATCTCTCCAGTAAAAATTTATTAATATCAATCTATTTGTAAAAAGCATACTTTTTACAGGAGTAAGACCTAAAGAATTACTCCTTCTTTAACTGGACGAATAAGCTACTTTTGAGTATACACGGTTAAATCCATATATACTCAAAATCTTTTTTAATTCAATTATTTTTTTCATCATACTACAAGGACTGGTATATCTGCTAATCCAGCAACTTTATGTGAAACTCCTCCTAATAAGTATCCACTTAAATCGCCTTTACCTTGTTTACCAATAATGATAATATCTATATCTTTATCTTCAATAAACTCTAATATCTCTTTAGCAATTTGTCCTATACGAACAAAACCTTTAACATTTTCTTTTTCAAGGCCTTGTTTATAGGCAATCTCTTTTGCTTCACCTACAATCTCTTTTGAATATTCCCCTAAAGCATCTTCAAGGTTATAAGCTTTATCATTAATCTGTCTTGGTAACATTGATAAAGAACCTTCAATAAAACTATGGTGTCTAAATACAGATAAGATATTTATTTGGGAATCATTTTTTAATGCAATTTGGCAAGCTAGTTCTAAAGCCTTGTTTGCTTGATCTGAACCATCTGTTGGTACTAAAATTTTTTTAAACATCTTATCTCCTTTTACTCTACAACTTTTGGTGCTAAACCAAGCATACTTTGAATACTATCAAATACACTAACATCTCTAAATGCAACATCTCTTAAAAATAGGGCAATCTCTGGGATAAATATTAATGCAACTGAAACACTTAAAAGTATTAAAATAAATGGTGGTGTTCCTTTTATAACTTCTAAATATGGTCTTTTAAATACAGCAATTGCAGTGAAGATATCACAACCAAAAGGTGGTGTAGCTGAACCAATAGCTACTTGTAAAGTAATAATAGTACCTACTAATACTGGGTCTAAACCAACTGAATTAACTACAGGTGCAAAAATTGGTACAAGAACTAATATTACAACTATAGGGTCAACAAACATACATCCAACAAAAAATGCAATTGAGATTACAAATAAAACTTCATATGCACTCATTGAAGTTATACCAATGGCATTTAAAATCTCTTGAGGTACTTGTGCAAAAGATAAGACCCAAGCAAAACCAGCACCTGCTCCAACTAGGATAAATACAACACCTGTCACAAGTCCAGTTGATTTTGCAGTCGCATAAAGATCTTTTAATGTCATTGTTTTAAAAACAATACCTTCTAAAAATATAGCATAAGCAACACTAACAGCAGCAGCTTCAGTTGGACTAAATATACCACCAAATATTCCACCTACAATAATTGCTGGAAAACCTAATGGCCATAATGCCTTGTAAACTGCAACACCTCTTTCTTTCCAAGTTGCTTTTGGTTCTGTTGGAATATTATGTCTATATGCATAGATAATACTATAAATAGAAAATAGAAATAAGATAAGAAGCCCTGGACCAATTCCTGCAATGAAAAGTTCAGGAATAGAAGTTTTTGCAACAATTCCGTAAATAATCATTCCAATACTAGGTGGAATTAAAAAGGCAATATCACTTGAATTTACAATTAAAGCTAATATAAACGAATCTTTATATCCACCTTTTTTTAGTCTTGGTCTAAGTGGTGAACCAATTGCAACAACAGTTGCTTGTGTTGAACCAGAAACTGCACCAAACATAGCACATGCTCCAGCTGTACTAACAGCTAAACCACCTTTGATATGTCTAACAAAAGCCATAACTAAATCAATAAGTTTTTCAGCAGATTTTCCTCTTGTCATAATGTCAGCTGAAAGTATAAACATAGGTACTGCAATGAGCGCTGCTGGTCTAATCCCACCCATCATTTGTTGAATTAGAAACTCCATTTTTGAAAAGTCTGCATCAAAAAGAAGATAAATTCCAAGTGTTGTACCTGCAATAAGTGGTATCATCATAGGAAATCCAGATAGAAGAAGAATAACCATTAGCACAAAAATTGAAACGGCAAGATGTTCTTTTAAAAATTCACTTAATTTAAAACTTGTATCTTTGATTGTATCTTCACTTAAAAGATGTCCAATTACTTTGTCTTCATTATCAAACATCTTTACATCGATAGATAATTTACCATCACTTAGATTAGTAATATCTATATCTTCCACTTCCCAAAAACCTTTTTTATCTGATTCCTCTTCAAGTTTCATTGTATTTGATTTTGAATCTGTAACAACAATATCAACATTTTTCCATTTGTGAGATTGAAAATCTTCAGACTCTGCTGATCCATAAATTGATAGTTTTAGTGTCTTTGTGTCTAAAATCACATCATCTAAATATAAAGTAATTTCATCTTTTGCAAAGCTTGGAATAGATATAGCTAGCAATAAAAATAAAGTGATAAATATTTGTTTAAAATTATTTTGCATACTTCTTCCTTAAACTTCTATATCATTTTTTGCATCGCTATATCCATCTTTTGTACAAGTTGATAGATATACATCTGATTCACTAAAATTTTTAATTACTGTAAAAAAGTATTGTAGTCCAGTAACTGTAAACCCAATTGGAACCCATAAATAAACATAAAAAACAGGAATACCCAATGCTGGAAGAATTCTTCCACTTTCATAAACTTCTATGATATATCCGTATGAGTATTTAGCTAATATAAACATAAATATTGAAGTGATAAGAGAGATAAAAATCATAGCAATTTTTCTTTGTTTTGTTGGCATTGCATCATATATTGCAGACATTCTAATGTGTCTTCCATTTCTTGCAGCGTAACTTAGTCCTGCAAAAGTTACAATAACTATAAAAATCATATTAAGTTCATCAGTAACAGTTAAAGCATCATTAAAAATAAATCTTGAAATAACAGCTGCTATTGTGGTTACTGCCATTGCAATAACACCTGCAGCTAACATTAGCCCTTCAAATTTACCTAAAATATTATCAAATATATCTAAGGCTTTTATAAAAGGATTTTTTTTTGTATTATCATTCATATTAGTTCCTTTTTACCATAGCAGATTACAAATATTTGAAATCTACTATAGTAAATCCACGAAATGTGGATTACTATAATTTATATAAGATTATTTTGCATTTGCTTCAGCAGCTGCTAAATCTTTCATCATTTGTTCCATTACTTTTTTATTTGATGCACTTTTTGATGCAAAAGATTCTTGAACAGCTTTAGCTTTTTCTTTGAATACTTTTCTTTCATCTTCTGTTAATGTAACAATTTTATATGTTGGATTTGTTCTAATAATTCTTCCTAATCCATAAGCATCTAATTTTTGAGCTTCACTTAAAATAGTTTTATGTGCAAACTCTGCTGCTTTTTGAACAAGCTTTTTATCTCTATTAGATAAACCATCATAGAATTTTTTATTTGCACTTACTGATGCATTAAAGTGTCCATGTCCTGTGTATGTTAATACTTTAGTTAAATCATCTAATCCATAAGCTTCAATCCAAACTGTTGGGTTTTCTTGACCATCTACCATACCAGTTTTAAGAGCACCTACTAAATCACCCCAAGACATAGGTTGTGGTGATGCACCAAATGCTTCATATGTTTCAACTAAAATTGGAGAACCTGGCATAACTCTCATCTTTTTACCTTTTAAATCTGCTGGTGAATGAAACTCTTCAAAAGTTGTAACTGCCATCTCACCTTCAGGAAATACAGATAGAAGTTGTAAACCATGTTTATTAAATATTGATGGTAACATCTCATTAATTACTTTAGAATTTTTGAAAAAATAGTCTAATTGTTTAGTATCAGTAGGCATTACATAAGGTAATGTAAAAATATCCATTTCTGGGATTGTTCCACCCATATATCCTGTTGATTGACCTAAAAATTGAATTAATCCAGCTCTTGTTTGCTCCATTAAGTCTGTTTCTTCACCTAGGCTTCCTACTTTATATAGTTCAATTTTGTTTCTAGAATTATCTTCAATAAAACTTTTGAATGCTGTTGCATAAATACCTTGTGGATCACTTGTTCCCTCTCCAAATGCATATTTCCATGTATCTGCACTTAAACTTGTAACAGTGATAAGCCCTGCTACTACTAAACCTTTTAATAATTTCATCTTAAATTCCTTTCTATATTGTTTTAGTTTTAATTTAGTACTTATTTCTCAGTGTGATTTTTTTAATTATCATACCTCCTTATTGGATTTAATCTATTTTATAAATAACTCTCTAGGAAAATCACAAAATGTTTCAACCCCTGTATCTGTTATATAGATACTTTCTGTTATCTCCATTCCCCAATCATCTTGCCAAATTCCCGGCATAAAGTGAAAAGTCATTCCTGGTTCTAAAACAGTTAAATCTGTACTTCTTAAACTACACGTTCTTTCACCCCAATCAGGTGGGTAACTAACTCCTATTGGGTAACCATATCTGGCATTGTTTCTATCTATACCAAATTTTTTCATTACAGACTCTGCTGCATTTGCAATATCGCAAGTTCTATTTCCAGGTTTTGCCATTTCAAGTCCTGCTGCAATAGCTTCTACTAAAGCTTTTTCCGCATCTAAAAATTTTTGTTCAGGTCTTCCCATAAAAATTGTTCTAGACATAGGTGCATGATATCTTTTATAACACCCTGAAATTTCAAAGTATGTCGCTTCTTTTCTTTTAAAAGGTCTTTCATCCCAAGTAATATGTGAAGCAGAAGCATCAGCTCCAGATGGAAGTAATGGTACAATTGATGGATAATCTCCACCATAACCATCAACTCCTTCAATTGCTGTTTCATATATTTGTGACACCACATGACTTTTTGGAATACCAACTCTAACCACATCTAATACTCTTTGATGTATTTTTTGGGTGATTTTTCCAGCAATTTTCATATACTCAATCTCTTTTTTAGACTTGACACCTCTAGCCCAATTCACTAGGTTATTTGCATTTATAAAGTTTGCATTTGGAAGAGTTGACATAAGTCTAAAATGAGCTTCTGCTGTATAATAGTATGTGTCTCTTTCTGTTGCAATAATACATTTTGTCCACCCTTTTTTATTGAAGATATTTTCTCCAATCCAAGTCATAGGGTGTTCATCTAAATTTTGCACATATTTTTCAGGATAACCATATAGGTTTTCCTCTTTCATAAAACATTTAATTAATGCAGCATTTCTATCCATAAGTCTTCCGAACCAAATAGGTTCCTCTTCATCAAGGGAGATAATAACCCCTTGATGAACGTAGAAAGACCAACCATCATATCCTGTTAACCAGTTCATATTTCCTGGGTCTGTTGCAATTAATACATCAATTCTTCTTTGTTGCATCATTGATTTAACTTTTCTTACCCTTTGGATATATTCTTTTTTTGTAAAAGGCAACTTAGCTTTCATATCTTTTCCTTAAATATTTCCCCAACTACTACTTAACAGGTCCTACCCAAACTTGTTGAGTATTTACGAACATTCTAATACCTTGTGGTCCTAACTCTTTACCTAATCCTGATTTTTTAGCTCCACCACTTGGAAGTCTAGGGTCTGATTTTACGATTCCATTAATTGATACTTGACCTGTAACAATTCTTCCAGCTAGTTTTTTAGCTTTTTCAACATCAGCTGTCCAAATAGACCCACCTAAACCATACTCTGTTGCATTTGCAATTTTTATTGCTTCTTCAACATCTTTTACTTTTATAATAGAAGCAATTGGTCCAAATGTTTCTTGACAAGAAACAACCATTCCAGGTTCTACATCAGCTAATACTGTAACAGGGAAAAAGAAACCTTTACCTTCAATTCTTTGACCACCTAAAACTAGTCTTGCTCCAGCAGCAACTGATTTATCAACCTGCTCATGCATCTCTTCAACCAATTCACGTCTAGCTATTGGACCAATAGTTGTTGACTCATCTTTTGGGTCACCAAGTTTTAATTTTTCAAATCTTTCTTTTAAAAGAGCAATAAATTTTTCATAAATAGGCTCTTCTACAATAATTCTTTTTGCAGCAATGCAAGATTGACCTGCATTAATATATCTTGAAAGTACAACTACATCAGCTGCATGTTCTAAATCTTTTGTGTCTGCTAAAATAATAGCTGGGTCACTTCCACCTAATTCTAAGACAACTGGTTTAATTTCACTTCCAGCAATTGCTCCAACTGCTGCACCAGCTTTTGAAGAACCTGTTAAAGAGATACCCATTACGTGTGGATGTCTAATAACATCTTCTAAGATTTTATGACCTACCATTAGATTTTGAACTACATTTGTAGGAAAACCTGCTTTTTCAAAGGCTTCAACAATTCTAATTGCACATAAAGGAGTATGCGAATCATGTTTCATAATACAAGTATTCCCAGACATAAGAGCAGGTGCTAAGTATCTAAATGCTAACCAAAATGGAGCATTCCAAGGTAAAACACCAACTGTTACACCCAAAGAGATATATTGAACATAACTCTCTGTTGCATCAGATTCTAAATACTCAGGTTTTAAATAATCTTCTCCAAAATCTGCATAATGTTCTGCTGCCCAAGCTGCTTTATTTACTTCACCTCTAGCCTCATTTATAGGTTTACCCATCTCTTCTGTCATTGGTAAAGCATAGTGATCAAGATTTTCTTTCATCTCTTTTGCAACGGCTTTTAGTAATTCTGCTCTTTGTTCATAAGTAGTATTTATCCATTCATTTACATAAGCCTCTTGAGCCTTTTCTATCATATCCCTAGCTTCTTCTTTTGTATGCATAGGAACTTCACATACTGTCTCTTCAGTATAAGGATTGATTGATTTAAAGTGTGTTGAACTGTATCCCATAATTTCTCCTTAACCTAAAGCTGCTTCTACTGAAGCTGTAAATCTTTTTAATCCCTCTTCTAAAATATCATCTTCAATAGTTAAAGGAGGAATAAACTTAATAATTTCACCTGTAGAGCAAGCTCCAATAACAAGTTTATTTTCGAAACATTTTGTTGTAATAGCTTTTGCTGTTGCAGGAGAATCAAACTGAATTGCTAACATCATACCTTTTTGTCTTACATCAACTACTTGAGAATATTTACTATCTAGTTCAT
Source organism: Halarcobacter sp. (assembly GCF_963675975.1). Lineage (NCBI taxonomy): Bacteria > Pseudomonadati > Campylobacterota > Epsilonproteobacteria > Campylobacterales > Arcobacteraceae > Halarcobacter > Halarcobacter sp. The sequence continues at coordinate 1,789,859 of NZ_OY780939.1, forward strand.
CAAGAACTTTTCTTACAATTTCACCTTTTCTTTTTGTTTCATTGTTAAAAGTCTCATCTTTAAAGAATTCAATACCAACTTTACCAGCTACATAAGATAATCCTTGACCTCTAAATGTTCCTGTATGTTGACCTGGACCCCAAGCTTTATCGTGCTCTGGTTTGTTGATGCACATACCAATTGGAGTTCCTATACCACCAAGACCTTTTGCTAAAACAATAATATCTGGGTCTAAATCCATATCATCAAAACTAAAATAGCTTCCTGTTCTACCACTTGCACCTTGAATATCATCAAGAATTAAAAGTGCACCAGTATCTTTAGCTAACTTTTGAACTGCTTGAATCCACTCTTTTGAAGCTTCATGAACTCCACCTTCTGCTTGTAAAGGTTCAATTAAAAATGCAGCTGGTGGAACAAGACCTGAACCTGTATGTTCTATTTGTTGTCTCATAAGTTCTAATGCATGCATATCATTGAATGTACCTCTTATGACATTGTTTAGAGGAACTCCTGAAGAGCTTCTAAAAGCATTATTAGCTGTACAAGCTAATGCACCTAAAGTCATACCATGGAAACCTCTGTGAAAAGCTACTACTTCAGTTCTTCCTGTTACTTTTCTAGCTAATTTTAAGGCAGCTTCAACTGCATTTGTTCCTGTAGGACCTGTAAATTGAAGTTTGTAATCACCCATTCCACGTGGCACTAAAATTGTTTTTACGAAAGTTTGAATAAAGTCTCTTTTTACATCAGTAAACATATCTAAAGACTGGATTACACCATCATTTTTTATAAACTCTATAATTGCATCTTGCATCTCTTGATTGTTGTGACCAAAGTTTAAAACTCCAGCTCCAGCAAAAAAATCTATATAATCATCGTTGTTTTCATCTATCATTACTGCATTTTTTGCAGATTTAAATACTGTAGGTACGGCTCTACAATATGCTCTTATCTCAGATTCGTGTTGTTCGAAAATATTTGTTTCATTTGCCATTTTTTTTCCTTTTAATAATATATTAGTTGTTTTAAAATATGGAATGACCCTCTAAGTTAGACTAATTAATAACATTATTTAATATATAAGCATATTAAATAGAATTAGCCCAAAATCGCAATCAACATTGTACAGGATCGATTGCGGGGGTCTAAATGGCAGCCATAATGAAATTTTTGTCTTGAATAAGTAAGTTTTGTATTTGTTTTACAGGTCTTGTAAGTATCTCTACCTGTTTATATAAGTTAATAAGAAGAGTACTAATTATGTGTTTTAATTTTGATGATTGGTAACAGAAAAAAAACATCTTATCTCCCTTATTTTTAATTATACGAAAATGGTAACGAAAAAATTTTTTTTAGTCAAATTTTTTTTGTATAGAATGTGTACAATTTAATTGTGACTTTTTGAAATATTTGAATACATTTTATATATAACTTTTTAATAATATTTGAAATATGTTACTTTTACCCTTGGAATTTTTTTTTAAACTGATATACTTTTGCCTTAAAACAAAAAGCACACTTTTTACATACTTTTGTTTTATATTATTTTGAAAAATTTAATTTCGAGGCGAAATCATGGAAGAACAATATAGAATTGAACACGATTTTTTAGGTGAAAAAAAGATAGAAAAAGATGCCTACTATGGTATTCAAACATTAAGAGCAAGGGAGAATTTTGATATTACTCATACAAGTTTATCTCTGTTTCCTACTTTTATAAAATCTTTAGCAAAAGTGAAAAAGGCTTGTGCTTTAACTAACTTTGAGTTAGGTGATTTAAATGATATGCAAAGAGATGCAATAATTCAAGCTTGTAATGAGATTATTGATGGTAAGTTTCATGATCAATTTATAGTTGACCCAATTCAAGGTGGAGCAGGAACTTCAACTAATATGAATGCAAATGAAGTTATAGCAAATAGAGCTTTAGAGATATTAGCAAAACCAAGAAGTTCATACGATATTATACATCCAAATAATCATATCAATATGAGTCAGTCTACAAATGATGTTTATCCAACAGCAATAAAATTAACTTTATATGATTTAATTTATAAACTAAAAGATTCACTTAGATATCTAAGAGACAGTTTTGATGAAAAAGCTGTTGAGTTTAAAGATGTTCTTAAAATGGGAAGAACACAACTTCAAGATGCAGTTCCTATGACTTTAGGGCAAGAGTTTAAAACATATTCAGTAATGATTGATGAGGATATATTTAGATTAAGAGAAGCACAAGCTTTATTAAAAGAGGTAAATCTTGGAGCAACTGCAATTGGTACAGGAATAAATACTAAACCTGAATATAGAAGAAAAGTTATCAATAATCTAAGAGATGTAACAGGGGTTGATTACGAAAGTGCAGGGGATTTAATTGAAGCTACGCAAGATACTGGTGCTTTTGTTCATATCTCTGGAATCTTAAAAAGAGTTGCTATTAAAATCTCTAAAATTTGTAATGACTTAAGACTTTTAAGTTCTGGACCAAGAGCTGGATTAAATGAGATAAATCTTCCAAAAATGCAACCAGGAAGTTCAATTATGCCAGGAAAGGTTAATCCAGTTATTCCTGAAGTGGTAAATCAAGTTGCCTTTGAAGTAATTGGAGCAGATGCTACAATCTCTATTGCTTGTGAAGGTGGACAGCTTCAACTTAATGTATTTGAACCTTTAGTAGCATATAAACTATTTACATCAATTAATATGATGAGAAGATCATTTTACACTTTAGCTAAAAAATGTGTTAAAGGTATCACTGCAAATGAAGATGTTTGTATGAATAATATTTTAAATTCAGTTACATTGGTTACTTGCCTAAACCCAATTTTAGGTTATGAAAAAAGTTCAGCAATCGCTAAAGAAGCCCTTGCAACAAACAAAAGAGTATATGATATAATTTTAGAGCAAGAACTATTTACTAAAGAGGAGTTAGATGAACTTCTTCACCCTAAAAATATGGTAAATAACTATAATGTATAATAAGAACAACTCGTTGTTCTCTTTAGGTTTTCTCAAAGAGAGTCTAAAGACAAGTTTCTTTTAAGTGGAATTTATTTCCACTTTTTAAAAAGAAAATATAAAATAAAGGTCCCTAAAAAATGGGACATTTTTAAGGAATAAAATGAATGTAACTATTATAAATACAGGTGGAACTTTTAATAAAAGATATAATCCAATAAAAGGGCAACTTGAAGTACCTACAGATAATATTGCATTGGATAAGATTGTTGAATCTTGCCATAATGTAAATTTTGAGATTAAAAATGTGGTTTCAAAAGATAGTTTAGATATGGATGATAACGACAGACAAATCATTTGTGATGCTATAAAAGCTACTAAAAATGACAAAATTATAATTATTCATGGAACTGATACAGTTCATTTAACATCTGCTTTAATTAAAGAGGAAAAAATAGAAAAGAAAATTGTATTCACAGGAGCTATGGTTCCTATGAGTATTGATACTGTTGAAGCAACTATGAATTTCTCTCAAGCTTTAGGGTTTTTAAATGCAAACATAGATAATGGCACCTTTATCTCTATGCATGGAGTTGTAGTAGACTCTTCTAAACTTGTTAAAAATAGAGAATTAGGACAATTTCTTATCCAAAACTAATCATGTAACTTTTTTCTTAAAGAACCAAGTTGCAACAGCTAAGGTTACAATACCCAAAGCAATCATGGGAATAATTTCCCAGATTGCTATATCCCAAGATATATCTTTTAGAAATACCCCTTTTAAAACTATTAAAAAATATTTTAAAGCTACAAAATCTGTAAAAGGGATAAGCCAGTCAGGCATATTTTCTACGGGAGTTGCAAATCCAGACATCAAAATTGAAGGTACCAATAATACAAAAGCACCTAATATACCTTGTTGTTGGGTTGAAGATATAGATGAAATAAAAAGACCAAAACCTACAATAGAAAATACAAAAGCAAAAATTGCAAGGGCTAAAATCCAAAAAGAACCAAGAAATGGAACTTTAAAAAAGATAATAGCTGAAAGAAAAATCACTGCGGCTTCAATAATACTAATTACCATAGGTGGAATAGTTTTCCCAATAATTAAAACCATAGGACTTAAAGGTGCTACTGATATTTGCTCAAAAGTTCCGAGTTCTCTTTCTCTAGCTACTGATAATGAGGTTAAAATCAAAGCAATAATCATAGTCAAACTTCCAATTAGATTTGGAAGTATCCACCAAAAGTTATCAAGATTTGGGTTATACCAGTTTCTAACATAAACACTTTGTGAGTTTTTAGAAAAAGTGTTGTTAATAATCATTTGAATATAACCTATAGTAATTTGGGAACTATTAGACTTTCTTCCATCTCCAATAATTCCAATTTCTGCTTGTTGATTCTTTTTTAATCTATTTGAAAACTCTTGGGAAATATCTATAGCTACCATGATTTTTTGGGAGTCTAGTTTCTCTTTTAAATCTTTATTACTTTTTAAAAATAATACATCTGAAAATCTATCACTATATTTTAATGCTCTAATTAACTCTTTACTTTCATTTGAATTATCCCTATCTAGTACCCCAATGGAAACATCTTTTACTTCTAAAGTAACAGCAAAAGCAAAAAGAACTAATTGGATTATTGGAGGTACAATAATCACTATTCGTGAACGCTTGTCACTCCAAATTGCTAAAAACTCTTTTCTTATTAGGGCTAATAATTGATAAAACATTAACTTAACTTCTTTTTTGTGATTATAAAAATTATTGTAAAAAGTACAAAACCTATTAATAACATCCATAAAGTATTTGGAATGATGATTTCGTATACATCTCCTGTTAGAAACAAAGTTTGTAAAATAGTTGTAAAATAAGTAGCAGGTATAAAGTTTGTTATAACTTGAAGCCAATAGGGCATACTACTTATTTGAAATATAAAACCTGAAAGTATCATGGCCGGTAAAAATCCAATTATCAATGCCATTTGTGAAGCAACAAACTGATTTTTTGCTAAGGTTGAAATCAATAAACCTAAACTCAATGAAGGTATTAAATAAACAGCTGATGTGAGAAATAACATAAAATATGAGCCTCTATAAGGAATATCAAACCATAATAGAGTGATTAAAATACAAATAATAAGAGATAATATCCCAAGTACAAAATAGGGTAGAAGTTTACCTAAGAGTAACTCTAAAATTGTTGTTGGAGTTGACATAATAGCTTCCATTGTACCTCTTTCCCACTCCCTTGCAACAACTAAGGCTGTTAAAAGTGTACCAATAAGAGTTAAGATTACTGCAATTGAACCAGGAAGTAAAAAGTAGCTACTAAGCAAAGGGGCATTAAACCAATATCTTGTTTTTATATCTATCAAAGAGTTAGTTTTTAGATTTTCATAAGATAACCAATTTTGCCATAACTCTTGGGCATATTTATTTACATATCCTGCAATATTTGGCTCACTTCCATCTGTGATAATTTGAATTTTAGGATTATGATTTAAAATATCTTTATCAAAACTTGCAGGTATTATTACCATGGCTCTTAGATTTCCCTCTTGAAGATTTTTTTCAAAATATCTTCTATCTTTTGAAATAGTAACTTTAAAACTTTCACTACTTTCAAAAGCTTTTACTAAACTTGTAGTGTGTTTTGAAGTTTTTTCAACAACTATTCCAAGAGGTATATTTTTAGAATCAAGTGAGATTGCATAACCCATCAAAAAAAGTAACATCAAAGGTAGAATCAATGCTATTATTAAAGCACTAGGGTCTCTTATGATTTGTAAACTCTCTTTGATAAATATCGCTTTTAATCTTTGAAAACTAGGCATTATTATCTTCCCTTTTGATTAGCTCAATAAAAGCCTCTTCCATAGTTGCCTCAGATGAGATTTGACTTATTAGATTATGGGGAGTATCTAAAGCTATGGCTTTTCCTTTGTATATAAGTGCAATTCTGTCACAATATTCAGCTTCATCCATAAAGTGGGTTGTAACCATTATAGTCATACCTTTTTGTACCATTGCATAAATATGATTCCAAAACTCCCGTCTTGTTTGCGGGTCTATTCCTGAGGTTGGTTCATCTAAAAACAATACAACTGGATCATGCATCACTGCACATGCAAGTGAGAGTCTCTGTTTATATCCTAAAGGCAAGTTTTTTGAAGCAGTTTTTTTATATTTTTCAAGTTCAAATATTTTTATCATATCTTGAATTTTTTTGTTTTTATTTTTACCCTTTAAACCATAAACACCAGCAAAGAATTTTAGGTTTTCATATACAGAGATATCTCCATACAAAGAAAACTTTTGAGACATATATCCAATCTCTTTTCTTGCTTTATATGATGATTCTTGTAAACTCATACCTAAAACTTCAGCACTACCAGATGTTGGTTTCATAAGTCCACATAACATTTTAAATGTTGTAGATTTTCCTGCACCATTTGGTCCTAAAAAACCAAAAATTTCCCCTTTTTTAATTTTAAAATTTACATTATCAGTTGCTGTAAAACTTCCAAATTTTTTAGTTAGGTTTTTTGCTTGAATCAGGTGGGTATAATTGTTATCGTCTAGTTGTTTCATTTGTTTTGCTAGAAGTGATTCTCCATTGAATTCACCCTTTAAAATATTCATAAATCCATCTTCAAAGTTTGGTTCAATCTCTTCATATTTGCAATTAGAAGCTTCAATACTATCAAGATTTGGCAGTTTTTCTTTATTTTCACAAACAAGTTTTACACTGTTTCCTAAAATAACTCCATCTTTGATATCTTCATTTTTGAGTGCTAATCTTAGTGTTTTTCTTCTATCTTTAATTTCACCTTGGATTTTAAACACTTTACCTTTCATAGTATTACTTAAATCTGAAGGGATTCCATTAAAAAGTATTTTTCCTTCATTTAGAAGTATTACTTCATCACATAAAGCTGCTTCATCAAGGTAGGCTGTACTCCAAATAACTGTAACATTTTCTTCAATTAGTTGGTTTACTATTGCCCATAACTCTTTTCTTGAAATTGGATCAACTCCAACTCCTGGCTCATCAAGAAGTAAAAGTTTTGGTTTTTTTATTAAAGCACAAGCTAAACCTAATTTTTGTTTCATTCCCCCTGATAAATCCTTTGCTAAAAAAGATTTAAAGTTTTTTAGGTTTATAAATTCTAAAAGTTCAGTTATTCTATCTTTTTGTTTTGATTTTTCTATTGATTGTAAATCTGCATATAGTTGTAGATTTTCAAAGACAGTTAAATCTTCATATAAACCAAATTTTTGTGGCATATATCCAATTTGTTCTTGGACATTTTTTGCTTCTTTTGGAAGGGAAAAGTTTAAAACATTTAATTCCCCTTCATCAATATCCAAAAGACCTGTCATTAGTCTTATTAAGGTTGTTTTCCCTGCTCCATCAGGTCCCACTAGTCCAGTGATTTTTTTTTCTTTTATATTTAGGCTAATATTTGAAATAGCTTTAGTAGTACCAAAACTTTTTGAAATATTAAGAATCTTAACCAGCGACATAATTAATCTTAATCTAAATCTTCATATTCAATAGTTACAGGCATCCCTTGTCTAATAAACTTATCAGGGTTTTCAATAATCAATCTTACCCTATAAACAAGTTGTGTTCTTAACTCTTGAGTTTGGACATTTTTAGGGGTAAATTCTGCTTGAGCAGAGATAAAACTAACCCTTGCATCATAAGGTTTATCAGGTTTGCTATCTGTATAAACTTTTGCTTTCATATTAGCTTGAATCAAACCTAGATATTTTTCATCAATATAGCTTCTAATCCAAAACTCATCAGTAAGAGCTATTTCAAAAATAGGTGTTCCCACATCAACAATTGCTCCAACTTCATGTGCTCTTGTTAAAATAGTTCCATCATTTGGTGAAATAAGTTTTGTATCTTCAATACGAATTGCTGCTTTTTCAAGGTTTGCTTGTAGTGTTTCAAGTTGAGCATAAGCCATTTGGATATCTTGTTTTAAGTATCCATTTTTCATCTGTTCATAACTACTTTTTGCCAAATCAACTTGTGCTTTTGCTTCTTCATAGGCAAAAGTATAATCATCAAAAAGTTGATTAGAAATAGAATTTGTTTCTTTTAGTTTTTTATTTCTTTCATAATCTTTTTTAGCTTTATTTAGAGAAACAACACTTCTATCATATGAAGCTTTTGCTTTTGAAATCTCTTCTTGTCTGTAGCCATTTTCAAGCTTGTCTATTTGCGCTTTTTGCATTTTTATTTGAGCTTGAATTGCTTTATAGTTTTGTTGGTATAAATCATCTTTTAAACTTGCTAAAGTTTGACCTTTTTTTACAGTTTGTCCTTCATCTAATGCTAGTTTATCAATTTTCCCTGATACTCTAAATCCTAGTGTTACTGTTCTTAAATCTACATTTCCGAAAAATTTAGTTGTTTCCTCTTTTTTAAAGCATCCTGTAAAAAGTATAAAAATAATAAATGATAGGGTATAAATAGTTATTTTTTTCATAAAAAAATCCTGTTTTGCGTAAGTGTATAATTATATCTAAAATGAGTTTATAAATGTAAAAAGTGATTATTAATGAAAGTTATATGATATGAGATAAAAATCTCATATCTATTTAGTTGTTGGGTCAGAAAAAACTCTAGTTGATAACTCTTTGTCTATTGTATAAAGTCCATATCCATTGTCCCCAACTAATTTAATATGGTCTATAATCTCTTTTAAAGTAGCTTCCTCTTCTACTTGTTCTGTTACATACCACTGAAGTAAATTATATGTTGCATGGTCTTTTTCTCTCATAGCAATATCACTTAAGATATTTAAATTTTTTGACATTTTTTGTTCGTGGGCTAAAGCTTTTTTGAATACATCTAATAAAGAATTGTATTCAACTTTTACTCCCTCAATTGAAGGTAGTTTTAATTCTACATCTTGGTCTTCTAAATATTTAAAAAGTTTCATTCCGTGGGCAATCTCTTCTTGGTATTGAATTAAAAACCAACTTGAAGAGCCATTAAAACCCTCTTTTGAACAGTATGCACTCATTCCAAGATATAGATATGCAGAGTGATACTCTTTGTTTAATTGCTCTATTAATGCTTTTTGTAATTCTTTACTAATCATATTTGCTCCTTTTTTGTTTGTATAATTAGTTATAACAGATAAAAGCTAATGATACGGTTACATTTATAACTTAGATAGCTTTTTAAAAGTAACATAACTATTTTTTAGATAAAATCCCAAAAATATTTTAAGAGTAATTTAAAAGGACAAATATGGCAATTTATACATGTGGGCATACTACACCTGATTCAGATTCTATCTGTTCAGCAATATCTTTAGCTTATCTTTTAAACAAGATTGGAAGAGAAGCTATTCCAGCTAGACAAGGAGCAGTATCTCCTGAGACTCAGTTTATTTTAGACAGATTTGGTTTTGAAGCACCAGAACTAAAAACTGAATTTGCTGGTTGTGAACTATTTATAACAGATTATTCAGATAGAGGACAAGCTCCTAAAGATTTAGATGAAGCTACAGTTGTTGGTATTGTTGATCACCATAAATTAGGAGATATTACAACTTCTACTCCTTTAGAGTGTTGGATTAGACCAGTTGGGTGTACAAATACAATTGTAAAAGAGATGTATGATTATCATGGTGTTGAAATTCCTGCAAATATTGCTGGGGTTATGCTGTGTGCGATTCTTTCTGATACAGTTATTTTCAAATCTCCTACATGTACAGAAATTGATATTAAAGCTGTTAGAGAGTTAGCTGCAATTGCTGGTGTTGAAGATTTTGGAGCACTTGGAATGGAGATGTTTAAAGTTAAATCAGCTGTTGAAGGTGTACCTGTTAGAGATTTAATATTAAGAGATTATAAACCATTTGATATGCATGGTAGAAAAGTTGGAATTGGTCAATTAGAAGTTATTGATTTAGCTATTTTTGATTCAGTAAAAGATGAACTACAAGCTGATTTAGAAAAACTAAGAGAAGAGGAAGGTCTTCATACAGCTTGTTTACTTTTAACAGATATTATGAAAGAGGGAAGTGAAATTTTAGTGTCAAGTACTGATTCTTCAGTTTTTGAAAAAGCTTTTGATTGTAAACTTGATAACAACAAAGTTTGGTTAGATGGTTGTTTATCAAGAAAAAAACAAATTATCCCTTTCTTAGAACCTGCATTTGCATAAAAAGAAGACAGTTTTCTGTCTTCTTTTAAATAAAAAACTACTTATAATCTAAAAAAATATTTTTATCTGTTTTAATAATCTTTTTAATTTTTATATTTAAATTATACTAATTTGATATGAAATAACTTTTTTTGGACTATTATCTATATAATGTTACTAAAGGTTATTTAATAAATAATATTATAAATAGTAAAAATAACCTTAGAGTTTAAAACTTTATTAAAAGTTTAAATTTAGTAAAATATATGAATTAATCATTTTTAGGAACTTTTATGCAAATTAAAACACTCAAAAACTATTTTCGTGTCGCAATGGTAAGTATTACATTTTCATTATTTTTAGTTTTTTATCTTTTTTCATCTTATATTCATACAAATTTAGCAATTCAAGAGAATCAGAAAATATCAGAAGCCTTATCAAAACAAGTTTTTAATTCTATGTATCAAGTTATGAGACAAGGATGGAGTAGGGAGCAATTACAAGATTTTATAAATGTTACAAAAAATTCTTTTGAGGGAAGTTCATACTCTGTAGATATTTACAGAGGTCAAAAAGTTGAAGGTTTATTTGGGAAAATTGAACAAGGAAAAATTACTGAAGATATAAAAAAAGTATTTGAAACAAAAGAGAAACTTTTTGAATCTGATGAAAAATCAATGCAAAGCGTATTACCTATAATTGCCAAAAATGAGTGTTTACAGTGTCATACAAATTCAAAAGAGGGTGATGTTTTAGGAGCAGTTAAAGTTGATTATAATTTTGAAGAGATAGTTGATTCAACACAAAGTAAATATTTACTTTTTTCTTTGATTATACTTCCAATTATGTTTTTAATAGCTTATTATATCTCTTTAAAAATACTAAAAAGAATCAATTTTGCTATAGAAAATTTTAAAGACAAAATAGAAAATGTAAACTCTGTAAAAGATTTTAAAAATATTGATACAACTCACGCAAAAGATAGTTTCAAAGAGTTTGAACAAATTATGGCAGGATTAGACACTTTAAGTGGCAAATTAAAAAATATTGCAGTTGATAAAAGTATATTAGAGTTTGAAGTTAAACTTTTAGATAAGATGGTTATTACGTCTGATATTATCAAAGATTGGAAAGAGTATATTAAGGATTTATTACATGAAATCCACAATGTTTTACCTGTTTATTGTTTAATTACTATATTTAAAACAGATGAAGAAAACTATGAGATAGAGATATTTTGGCTTGGTAAACCTGATGAAAATATAAAAAAACATCTTGAAGAAACAGCAATTAATATGATTACTCAGTACCACAATATGACAGTTATTGATTATTCTTTAAAACATAATATTTCAACTGAAGAACATGATTTAGTATTAACAATTGATGATATTGAACATGAAGCGAAATCTATACTTTTAGATGCTCCAAGAATTGGTGGAATAGTAGGACTTGGTATTCAATCAAATACTGAAAAAGACTCGATTCATTCTATCGTTATTGATTCTATTTTAACTACTCTTTTAAATTTAGTTGGATCAATTAAAGCAATCAACAAGTATACAGAAAATCTTGAATTTTATGCAACAAGAGATCCTTTAACTGGACTTTTTTCTCAAAGGGTATTTAGAGATCTACTTCATTATGAGATAAAAAGAGCAGCAAGACATGAATATAAATTTGGTGTTTTAGTTATAGATTGTGATAATTTTAAACCTATAAATGATACTTATGGCCATAGTTTTGGTGATGACTTTTTAGTAGAGTTTGCTAATCTTTTAGAGGCTTCAAAAAGAGATGAAGATATACTTTCTAGATATGGTGGTGATGAGTTTACTTTAATCTTACCCGAAAGTACAGAAAAAGAAGTATATACTGTTGCATTAAGAATACTTGAAAAAGTAGAGAAGTTAGAAATTGATGCTCCTGATGGTACAAAAGTTGGAGTGACTGTATCTATTGGAATGGCTATTTATCCAGACCATTCTACAGAACCAAAAGAGTTATTTAATATAGCAGATGGGATGATGTATGAAGCAAAAAATCAAGGTAAAAACTCTATTAGATTCCCAAGTGAATACGATATAGAAAAAATCCATCAAGATATAGAAGATAAATCTATGATAGTTCTTGATGCAATTAAAAATGAAAAAATAATTCCTCACTTCCAACCAATTATGAATACCTCTACTAATACAATTGAGATAAATGAATTACTTATGAGAATTGAGGTTGAAGATGAAGTATTAACTGCTGGTAAATTTATTGAGACAGCTGAATCTTTAGGTATTGTTCATAAAATGGATTATTTAGTAATAGAAAAGGCATTTAAGAAAATTAATGAAACAAATTATAAAGGATTATTATTTGTTAATCTTTCTCCAAAAGCACTTATAATAGGGGAATTTATTGAAAAAATTGTAAATCTTACTCATGTTTATAATATTGATAAAAAGAATATTGTATTTGAAATAACTGAGCGTGAAACTGTAAAAAGTTTTTCATTACTTGAAAAATTTGTTCAAAATCTTAAAATGGAAGGTTTTAGTTTTGCAATTGATGATTTTGGTTCAGGATTCTCAACTTTCCATTATGTAAAAAAATTCCCAATTGATTATATTAAAATTGATGGTGACTTTATTATTAATATATATAAAGATGAAAAAGATTTAGCTTTTGTAAAATCAATTGTGGCATTAGCTAAGGAGTTAAAAGTATTTACAATTGCAGAGTTTGTTGAAGATGAAAAAATATTAGAGTTTCTAAAAGAGATTGAGGTTGATTATGCGCAAGGCTTCTATATAGGTAAACCTGCTCCTGAATTATCAACTAAACTATAATAGTGGAAACTATTGTTTTTAAAAATAAAGCTCTACCTTTTGTAGAGCTTAGATATGTAAAAGAGATACCTGCTTGCTCAAAAAAACATCTGCATAAAGAGCTTACTTTTACTGCAATAAAAAAAGGTCAATTAAATATAGAATTTAATGAAAACAATTTTTTACTAGATGTTGGTGAAATAGTATTAATCAATAAAGATATTGTTCATTGTGCTACTTTGAACAGAAGTTCTAAAGATGGATATGTATTATATTTAGATGAAGAGTTTTTGATTGAAAATAGTTTTTCTTTTCCAAAAAGATATGAACATCTAAAACAAAAAGATTTATATGAAAGATTTATTTTCTTTTGTGATTCTTTATTGGATAAAAATATATCTTTAATAGAAAAAAAAGAGTTACTATATCTTTTTTGTTTGGATATTTTTACATCAAAATCAAATGATAAAAAAGATGAAGAAAATCAAAATCTATCATCACAAATTAAAGAGTATCTAGATGAAAATTTTTTGGAAGAAATCTCTTTAGACGATTTATCAAGAAGGTTTGGGATTACAGAAGTTCATCTTATACGAGTTTTTAAAAAAAGTTTTGGTTTACCTATTCATTCTTATATACTTAACAAAAAAGTTCATTTGGCAAAAGAGTTGTTACTTTCAAAAGCACCTATTGTCGAAGTTGCATTAAAAAGTGGTTTTTTTGACCAAAGCCATTTGAATAGATGTTTTAAAAGGGTTTTTCAAATAACTCCAAAGCAGTTTCAAAAAAATATTTTAGATAAATGTTAATTTTGTACAAGATTTAATTTTATTATTTCTCTATACTTTTATAAATTTTAAAAGGAGAGAATATATGATAAATAACTTTTTTAATACAATAATCTACAAAAACCATCTCTTCCTCTAATTCTTACTTAACTTAACAAATACAATCAACAATAATTTTACAATTTGGAGAATAAAATGAAATTTAAAAAATATAGACAATATCCTATTGTCCAAAATTTTAATAGAACTTGGCCAGATAATCAAATAGAAAATGCACCAATATATTGCAGTGTTGATTTAAGAGATGGCAATCAAGCATTAGTAAATCCTATGGGAATAACTGAAAAGTTAGAGTATTTTAATACTTTAATAAAAATGGGTTTTAAACAAATTGAAGTAAGTTATCCAAGTGCTTCACAAACTGATTTTGATTTTACTAGAAAACTGATTGAAGAGAATCTAATTCCCGATGATGTTTTTATACAAATCCTAATACCTGCCAAAAAAGAGTGGATAAAAAAAAGTGTTGAAGCTATGAAAGGGGTAAAAAATGGAATATTTCATTTATATAATCCAACAAATGAGTTTCAAAAAAAAGTAGTCTTTAAAAAATCAGATGAAGAGATTATTTCAATGGCTGTTGAGGCAATGGTATATTTAAAACAATTAACAAAAGATTTTGAAGGAAATGTCATTTATCAGTATTCTCCTGAGAGTTTTTCTCAAACAGATTTAGGTTTTGCTTTAGAGATATGCAACAGTGTAATTAAAGTTGTTGAACCTACACCTAATCAAAAAATGATAATAAATCTTCCAAACACTTTAGAGTCTTGTACTGCTAATATATATGCAGATAGAATTGAATGGATGAGTAGTAATTTAAATTATAGAGATTCAATAATCTTAAGTGTTCATCCACATAATGATAGAGGCACATCAGTAGCTTCAGCAGAGTTAGCCATATTAGCAGGAGCACAAAAAGTAGAAGGTACTTTGTTTGGAAATGGTGAAAGGGCAGGGAATTTGGATTTGGTTAATTTCGCTTTTAATATTTATTCCCAAGGGATTAATCCTAATCTTGATTTATCATTTATTGATGAAGTAAAAAAAATGTATGAAAAAAGAACAAATTTAAATATTCATTCAAGACACCCTTTTGTTGGAGATATGATATTTACAGCATTTAGTGGTGGACATCAAGATGCAATAAAAAAAGGAATTGATTTTTATAGAAAAGAAAACTGTAAAGAGTGGAATGTTCCATATTTGTTAATTGATCCAAAGGATATAAACAGAGGTTATGAAGATGTTATTAGAGTTAATTCACAATCTGGAAAAGGTGGAGTGAAATTTATAATTGAAGAGTTTTTTTCAACAAAATTATCAAATGAAGAATCAATTAAATTTGGACAAATTATTAAGTTGTTAAGTGATAAATTACAAAGAGAATTAACAAAAGATGAGATAATCTCTGCATATAAAAGTGAGATGAAATAAAAAGTATTTTTATATTATTACAAATTGATATATTTTAAACTTTTTATATATTTTTATTATAAGATAATAAAAAAGTTGGAATAAAATGGCAGAGCAGTTAAAAAATGTTTATACTTTAAAATATATTGAAAATTTAGCTAATAAAATAAAAGAAAATTGTAATAGCTTTGATACAATAAATTTTATCAATGATATATTTGATAACACTTGGGAAGGTTTAGAACTAAAACAAAGGATGAGACATATTGTTTTTGTTTTAAACAAATATCTTCCTTTTTCCTATGCAAAACAACTTGAAGTTTTAAAGCCAGTATCAAAAGATTTTACTGGCTTTGAGGCTATGTTTTTTCAAGATTTTGTAGAAGTTTATGGATTAGATGATTTTGAAAACTCTATGAAAGCATTAGAGGTTTTTACTCAAGATTCAAGTAGTGAATTTGCTATAAGACAGTTTATTATTAAATATGAAAATCAAACAATGAATCAAATGAAAATTTGGGCAAAATCTTCAAATGAACATTTAAGAAGATTGGCTTGTGAAGGGTGTAGACCTAGGCTTCCTTGGGCTATTGCTTTACCAACTTTTAAAGAAAATCCTACTAAAGTTTTAGAAATCATCGAAATACTTAAAAATGATACAAGTAAATATTTTCAAAAAAGTGTTGCAAACAATCTAAATGATATCTCAAAAGATAACCCAAAATTAGTTATTGAGTTTTTGAGTAAAAATTTAGGAAAAAACAAAAGCCTTGATTGGATTTGTAAACATGCAGCAAGAACACTTCTAAAAAATGGAAATAAAAAAGTATTAGAGTTGTTTGGATATGTAAAATCTTCACATATAAAAATTATAGATTTTGTATTAGATAAAGATGTAAAACTCTCAGAAGATTTGAATTTCTCTTTTAAACTAAGTAGTTTTGAAACTCTTGGTAATGTTAGAGTTGAATATATGATTTATTATAAAAAATCAAACAACACACATAATAAAAAAGTTTTTATGATTAGTCAAAATGAAATAAAAACAAAAGAGAAATTATTTACAAAAAAACAAAGTTTTAAAGATATGACCACAAGAAAACATTACAAAGGGTTACACTTTATCTCAATTGTTGTAAATGGGGAAGAAAAGATAAAAAAGGAATTTAATTTACTATGACACCAGCAGTAAATCTACTTAAAAAAAATAAAATAAAATTTGAAATACACAAATATGACCATGACCCAGACAATACAGATTTTGGAAAAGAGGCTGTTGAAAAGCTAAATTTGGATGCTAATAGAGTTTTCAAAACACTTCTTACAGAATTAACTCCAAAAGAGTTAGTAGTTTGTGTTATACCTGTATCAAAAATGTTAAGCTTAAAAGATGTTGCATCAACTTTTGGTGTAAAAAAAGCACAAATGGCAAATAAAGATGAAGCTCAAAAAGTAACAGGTTATTTACTTGGTGGAATTTCACCTTTAGGTCAAAAGAAGAGGCTTAAAACAGCTATTGATAAAAGTGCATTTGAGTTCGATACTATCTATATTAGTGGTGGAAAAAGAGGTTTGGATATTGAAGTTAATCCAAATGATTTAAAAAAGTTATTAAATGCCAAAGAAGAAAAAATAAGCACTTGATATAAATTATATACTTGTATATTATTTTAACAAATCTTTAATCTTTTAAGAGTAGTATTATTGTAAATATATTAAAAAAAGGATTTACAATGGGTACTACATCTGATATGAATGCGATTTGTTCGCAACTTCTTACTCCAGAAGATTTAAATATTTCCAATGAGTTATTTAATGAAGTTATTCAGAACAATATAGTTACTCACATCACTGATAGTCAAGATTCAAAAAGTATAAAAATATATTCAACTTATCAACTTTTTTTATCTTCTATAACTCCAATTTTACATGATATAGGGTTTATGATTGTAGATGAAGTAACTTATAATATTAGAAATGGTTCAAAGCTTATTTTTGTTTCAAGATTCAATTTAAGAATTTTTGAGGATAGTGAGTTAAAAAGAATAGAAGCTTCTAAAAATAATTTAGAACAAACAATTACTAAGTGTTTAAAAGACCATTCAGTTAAACATTCAAAGGTTTTTTCATTAGTATATAATCAAAATTTTGATTTTAGAAAACTTATGCTTATTCGAGCATTTATAGAGTATTTAGACCAAGCTGTTCTTACAATTAATAGTGCAACTATTTTAAATACCTTAACAAATCATCATATTATTACTGATCTATTTGTTGAGTATTTTATTAATAGGTTTGATCCAAAGATTAAAAAAAGAGATGAAAAGATAAAAGTTATTGAGGAAAAAATTGAAGAAAAAATTAAACAAATTCCTCAAATTATGGATGATAGAATTTTAAAACTTACATTTTCATTTTTACAATCTTTATTAAGAACAAACTATTTCTTAGAGAAAGAAACAATCTCTTTAAAAATTGATACAAAATGCTTTGGAGAAAACCTAAAAGGGCTTCAACCAAATCTTGAAAACTTTATTTTCCATCCAGATTTTTATGGTGTACATTTAAGAATGAGTAATATTAGTAGAGGTGGATTAAGATGGAGTGATAGACATGATGATTATCGTCAAGAGGTTAAATCTTTAATGATAACTCAAGAGGGTAAAAACTCTATTATTATTCCTGATGGTTCAAAAGGTGGATTTGTAATAAACAAAGATACCTCAGAAGTTACAAAAGAGTATTTTACAAAAATTTATTCAATGTATATTAATGCTAACTTAGATTTAGTTGACAATATGATTGATGGAAAAGTTGTACAAGATGAAAAGATTGTAGCTTATGATGGGGAAGATCCATATTTTGTAGTTGCTGCTGATAAAGGAACAGCAGCTATGAGTGATGTAGCTAATGAGATTGCAATTAGTAGAAACTACTGGCTAGGTGATGCTTTTGCAAGTGGTGGAAGTAATGGTTATGGTCATAAAGATTTAGGTATTACAGCCAGAGGGGCTTTAATGTCAACGAAGAGATTCCTTGTTGAAATGGGAATGGATATGTATAAAGATAGCATCTCTGTAGTTGGTATTGGTTCTATGAGTGGAGATGTTTTTGGTAATGGAATGATTGAGTCTGATAAGTTTAAACTTTATGGTGCTATTGGACACAAAGAGATATTTATTGACCCAAATCCAGATTTAGAAGAGAGTTTTAAAGAGAGAAAAAGACTATTTGAATCTAAATCTGGTGGTTGGGCTCATTATGATAAATCAAAAATCTCAAAAGGTGGTGGAATCTTTTTAAGAAGTGACAAAGAGATTGAATTAACTGCTGAGATGAAAAAACTATTTAATACAAAGAAAAAAGTTGTAAGTGGTGAAGAGCTTTGTGTACTTTTATTGAAAATGGATGTTGATTTATTCTTTAATGGTGGAGTTGGTACATATGTTAAAGCAAGTGATGAAAACTCTATTGATATTGGTGATAAACAAAATGAAGCTGTTAGAATAGATGCTACTGATTTAAGAGCAAAAATAGTTTGCGAAGGTGGAAACTTAGGTTTTACTCAAAGAGCTAGAATAGAATATGCTTTAAATGGTGGTAGAATCAATATAGATGGTATTGACAATGCAGGTGGAGTTGATACTTCAGACCATGAAGTAAACTTAAAAATCTTACTAAATACAGTTAGTACACACGAAGATTTATGTTCAGAAGAGAGACAAAATACTTTAAAATCTATGACAGACCAAGTTGTGAAATTAGTATTGGATAGTAATTATAATCAATCTTTAGCAATATCTTTAGATGAAAGGTTTTCAAGAAAACATCTAAACAATTTCTTAAGTGCTATAGAAGTATTGGAAAATCATGTTGATGCTTTTAATAGAGCATCTTTTTTTATTCCTAAAAATGAAAATATTCATGAGGTTATTGATATTAATGATTCTATAGTAAGACCTGTTTTATGTTCATTATTATCTTATTCAAAAATCTTTATTAAAAAAATATTATTAGATTCAAGCCTTATTGATGAGCAATTTGCTTTACCATATCTTTATAGATATTTCCCAAAATCATTTATAAGTGCTTATGAACATGATATTTTAAATCATCCACTAAAAAGAGAGATTATTGCAACAAAAATAGCTGATGCAATTGTAAACTCTCAAGGGTGTACTTTTATTAGTGATTATGAAAAGTTAGGAAATGAAAGGTTTTTATTAAAAATCCAATCATACTTAGTTGCAAAAAGATTATTTGGTGGTAAAGAGATTAGAGATAAAATCTATTCTCAAGATTATATTATGGATGTTGAAAAACAATATGACTTAATCAATAAACTAGAATATATCTTATCAGCAAGTACTAGATGGATGGTTAAATATTTAAAGAAAAACCAATTAGACTCAGCTCATATTTTAGATCACAAAAAAGAGTTATTCTCTTTACTAGAACAAGTACATAATCAGAAAATTGAAGTCTTGATTGAAGATGATGAAACATTTAATTTATTCTTCTCTGTAATTGATTATTTAAGATTTGCTATTCCAGCAATAGTTATTAGAAGTAGTACGAATCATCAATTTAAAGATGTAGTTATTGTATTTTATTCATTAATCCATGAGTTTAATATCTTGGATATAATTGTGGCATTAAATAAAATCAAAATTGCAAATAAGAACGATTTAGTACTTAGAAATCAAGTATTACAGTTTATTGAGTTTATTGTTGTTCATTACACTAAAAAAATATTAAACTTTCAAAGAATAAATGAAGAGGCAGATGTTGCTTTTTCAAATTTTATTAATAATGAAAAAGATACATTTTATAAAGTTCGAGATACTCTTGATACATTTATGACAAAAGACAATAAAGATATTAAAGAAATAGCAGTTACAGTTAATCAAATGATGGTTTCTTTACTATAACAAAAAGTTATAATAATAGCATAAGGAAAAGTTAATTAAAAATTAAAAAAATAGATAACTTTAACTTATGACTATTATTTTAAGTTCTGATATGATAAAGTCCAAAATAAAGGAGTTATAATGACTAGTAATACAAATGATGAATTAACTTTAGATAAAATAGAAGACTATAATGGAAAAGAGTCAAAAGAGAAAAGAAATACAGTTAAACTTGTAGTTATTTTCTGCTTAGTAGTTGGTGCAATTTTTGCAGTAATTAAATCAACAAGTACTGTAGATGATTATGTTGGTACAAAAGAAGCACCAGGTATAACAGCAGTAAAAAAATAATTTTTTATATAATAATTAAAAGGTATATTACTAATCCAATATACCTTTTTTCTTTCATTTTCAACTTAAATTTTAGTTTAATCTACTATAATCATAATCTTATAATATACCTGTATTGTATATACAACTAATCATTAAAAAGGTTAAACTTAATGAAACATATATTTATAATATTAAATATAATTATTCTTTTATCTGGATGCGCTTCAAATAATCAAGCTTTAGAAATCAAAAAAACAAATAAAGAAAAAGAATTAGAAAAACAAAATAAACTACTAGACAAAGAGATAAAAAAACTAAAAAAAGAAAATGATGAAAAAGTAGAACAACAAACTGAACCTAAAGTTATAATCAAAGAAAAAACAAAAATTGTTGTGGTTGAAAAATCAGTTACAAATGATTCAAAAATTGTTGTTGGTGCTGCTGAATATGTTTATATTCCTTTATTAGATTTAACTTTGAAAGCTAGAGTTGATACTGGTGCAACAACTACATCTTTACATGCTCTTGATATAAAAGAGTTTGAAAGAGATGGAGAAAAATGGGTTAAATTTAAATTTGAGAATTCAAAAGGAAAATTAACTGATTGGTCTTTACCTGTTGAAAGAATTGTTAGTATTAAACGTCATGGTATGAAAAACCAACAAAGATATGTAGTGAAAATAAGAATTAATTTAGGAAAAATTAGTCAACTAGTTGATGTATCATTAACAAATAGAGAAAAGTTTTCTTATTCTGCATTAATAGGTAGAAATTTTTTAAATGGATATGCTGTAGTAGATGTCTCAAAAAAATATGTAACAAAACCTATTAAGAAGTAAAAATGAAACCTTCATATAAAATTTTTCTTTTTTCTTTTTTTCTAATTTTAATATCTGCATTTCTTATGTCATATAAGGTGTTTTTTTTAGGTTTTCCTTTGACCGAAGAAAAAACAGAAAATATTTGGAATATAGAAGCTAAAATCTCATTTTCCAATAAATATAGACAAAGTGGAGTTGTTTCACTTATTTTACCTTCAAAACAAAATGGATTTTTAATCATAAATGAAGAATCAAGCTCATCAAATTTTGGTTATACGGTACAAAAAATAAATGATATAAAAAAAGGGATTTGGTCAAAAAGAGAGATAGAACAGGGCTCTCAAGTTTTATATTATTCTATTGATGTTATAAAAAACAAATATACTAAAGTTCCAGTAAAAAAAGATTTTGAACAAATAATATATAAAGTAGATGTATCAAATCCTGTTATTCTTGCTGCAAAATCTATAATTGAAAATGTTTATGAAAAAAGTGCAAACTCTTTAACTTTTACATCAATATTAATTGATGAATTCAATCATACTAACCCCTCGCAGGCTACAAAACTTATTAAATCAAATTTTATGAAAAGTGATAAAGAAAAAAGAGACACTTTACTTAAAATGATTGATTATAAGGGATATAAAGTAAGAACTGTTGGAGCATTGTATTTAGAAGATAAGATGAAAAATATAGATTTGGTCCCTATGTTAGAGGTTTTTTATAAAGATAAATGGCAACTTTTTGATATAAACAAAGGGATGATAGAAAATAATCAAGATATTTTTATTTGGCAAAGGGGTTCACAATTTTTATTAGAAGCTGAAGGTGTTAAAAACTCAAATGTTAAATTCTCAATAACAAAAAATATTGTACCTGCTAGAAACGCTGCATTGGTAAAAGATGTAAAAAATCAAAGTGCTCTTTTAGACTTTTCATTGTTTATTTTGCCAAATGAAACACAAAATACTTTTAAATTTTTACTTTTAGTTCCTTTAGGTGCGTTAGTTGTTGTTTTTATGAGAGTATTTGTTGGTCTAAAAACCTCTGGAACTTTTATGCCTATTTTATTATCAATGGCTTTTATTGAAACTCAATTAGTGCCTGGTATCATTATGTTTATTGTAGTTGTTACAATGGGACTTATAGTTAGATCATATATGTCTTATTTTAATCTTCTTTTAGTTGCTAGGATATCATCCGTATTGATTGTGGTATTGGCTATTATGGCATTTGTTGCAATTATGTCTGAAAAACTAAATTTAGAATATGCTACAAGTATTACTTTCTTTCCTATTATTATTCTTTCTTGGACAATTGAAAGAATGTCAATTATTTGGGAAGAAGAGGGTGCAAAAGAGGTTTTCCAACAAGGTGGAGGCTCTTTAATAGTATCAATAATCGCATTTTTTGCTATGACAAACAGTACACTTAGCTTTATAACTTTCAATTTTCCAGAAGTTTTATTGGCTGTTTTAGGATTAACTATTCTATTTGGAAGATACAGTGGATATAGATTAAGTGAACTACATAGATTTAAATCAATGGTAAAATAGTAATGTTGTTTGCAAACCCTTTTAAACTAAAAAAACTTGGTATAATGGGAATGAACAATAGAAACATAAACTATATTGGAAGACTAAATGATAGAAAAAATTATCCTTTAGTTGATAATAAACTTGAAACAAAAAAAATTGCAGAACTTCACAATATAGCTGTACCTGAGCTTTTAGGTTTTATAAAATATCAAGTTGAAGTAAACTCTTTTTTAGATTATATCCATGGTGAAAATGGTTTTGTAATCAAACCAGCACAAGGTAGTGGAGGAAAAGGAATCCTAGTAATTCTGGAGCATGAAAATGGCAAATATATAAAGCCAAGTGGTGAAGAGTTAAATGACCAAGATATAAAAAGACATATCTCAAATATATTAAGTGGTTTATACTCTTTGGGTGGAAAAAATGATACTGCTGTATTTGAGAAACTTGTAGATTTTGATGATAATTTTGATGGTTTTAGTTACGAAGGTGTTCCTGATGTAAGAGTTATTGTATATAGAGGCTATCCAGCACTTGCTATGATGAGACTTTCTACTTCTCAAAGTGATGGAAAAGCCAATCTTCACCAAGGTGCAGTTGGTGTAGGAATAGATATAAAAACAGGAAAAGCTTTAAGTGCAGTTCAGTTTAATCGTCCAGTTACAAATCATCCTGATACAAATAAAGAATTAAAAACATTAGTTGTTCCATATTGGAATGAGATATTACATCTATGTGCTAGATGTTATGAGATGACAGATATGGGATATTTAGGTGCTGATATTGTAATAGATAAGCAAAGAGGCCCTTTAGTTTTAGAATTAAATGCAAGACCAGGACTTGCTATACAAATAGCAAATGATTTTGGAGCCTTAAAAAGATTTAAACAAATTGATAAAATATATGGAAAACACAATACTATAGATGAGAAAATAGAGTTTTCAAAAACAAGTTTTTTAGAGGATTAATATAAAATATCTTTAATCTTTTTTATTAATTATCAATTAAATTACAAATTGTAAAATTTACAAAAATTAAAAGGTAAATTTTGTCCAGTTTTGAAAACTTTTTTAACTATCATATGCAAACAAAACACTCTTACTTCTCAGTAAGAAGCTTTCCAAATAGATTAGATTGGGATAATCAACCAAAAGCTTTTAAAACTTATCCTAATGAATACAAAAAGATTAAATTAGATTTAGAAAATGAAAATCATAGTTTGATATTTTATATAGCTGGAATTACTGCAAAAAAGACTTATCCTGGTGTTGAATACTACTTAAGGATAAATCCTAGTGCTGGAGCTCTTTACCCCAACGAAATATATTTTCAAAGTAGGGGTAATATTGGAGTTGAAGATGGTATTTACCATTTTGACATTTCAAGTACAAGTATAACATTACTTAAAAATATTGAAGATTCTGGTTTTGAACCTTATTTTGGATTAGAAAATAGAGAAAATGGCTTTATCTTTTTAATATCTTCAGTTTATTATAGAAGCTCTTGGAAATATAAAAATAGAGCTTTTAGATATTGTTTACTTGATGCAGGACATATTTTAGGATCAATTGAAGCATCTTCTTATTTACACAATAAGAACTACGATATAGTCTATGATTTTGATAAATCTTCACTAAATAAACTATTTAATTTTGATAATAAAGAGTTTTTTACAAGTGCCGTTTTACTTACATACAACACTTCAAAAAAGATAAATAAAATAGATACTTTAGATTTACCAACAGTAGATGGAAGTAATTATTTTGAAAAAAATGACTTAATAGAAAAAGCTTATGAAGATTCTATAAAAGCAAAAGATTGCAAAAAAGAGATATCTCTACCTAGTTTTAGTTTTAACAAAAGCTATTTTAAAGAGGTAATTTTAAATAGAAGATCAATTAGAGAGTTTGCAAAACAAAGTATAAGTAAAGTGGAGTTTGAATCAATCCTTAATATCTTAAATCAACCAATATCAAGTAATTGTGATGAGAAAATTGATATTTACTGTGTTATAAATAGAGTAAAAGATATGAAATTAGGTATTTTAAAAAATACAGAATATATAAAAGAGGGTGATTTTATGAACAAAGCTGGATATCTTTGTTTAGAACAAGATTTAGGAAAATCCTCAGCCGTTACATTTTTTTTAACTTCAAATTCTAAAAATTATCAAGCAATGTACCAAAAAGCTGGAATATTAGGACATCGACTATATCTAGCTTCAAACTATCTTGGTATAGGCTGTAGTGGAATTGGAGCATATTATGATGATGAGGTTTGTGAATTTATAGGGGAGTATACTCAAGTTTTATACGCTTTAGCAATAGGAAAATAAAGAAAAAAAGTGTAAAATTATTTATATACTTTTTAAGGCACCTGATGAAAAAAAACTTTTCACTATGCAGTTTTGCAGTTCTTTCTTCGATAATTTTAATGTTTTATGTTCTTATCTCTTTTTATATTGATTATACAAATTTTAATCAAGAAAAATATAGTGAAAGTTCTTTTCTTATAAAAATTATAGTTTTAGGAGTATTGTTTGCTATCATTGCTTCTATTTTTGTTCTGTTTAAAGTTTACAAAAAAAATTATATTGAAAAAGAGTTAAAGCAACGTACTGAAAATATTTTAAATGAAAATGAAACCTTAAAAATATATTCCCATATAGACCCACTAACTCAGTGTCTAAATGAAAAGTTTTTTATGGAAAGATTTAAAGAAGAGTTTAAAAGAGCAATTAGGGAAAAACAATATATCTCTTTGTTTATAGTAAATATTGATGAGTTTAAAGCCTTTAATGATATTTATGGAAGAGATGAAGGAAATGAGTGTTTAAAACTTATTGCAAATATTTTAGTTAATCATTGTAATAGACCAACCGATTTGGTATCAAGATTTACAGGTGATGAGTTTTATGTATTATTACCAAATACAAAGGATTCAAAACCTGTATCAAACAATTGTGTAAATTCTGTAAAGTCATTAAATATTCCCCATGATAATTCTATAGCATCAAATGTTCTTACAATAAGTATTGGAACTTCATATATTTTACCAGTTCATCCTGATCAAATTAATGATTTAATTGCTAATGCTAAAAGCTCTTTAAAAGTTGCAAAAATTGGTGGTAGAAATAGGGTTCAGTGATACTGTTTTGTAACTTTAGTGTTAATTTAATTACTTCTAACGTAGTTTTTATTATAATCACGGTTATTTATAAAAAGGAATTACATTGAAAAAAGCATTTTCATTAATGGAATTAATGGTTGTTATTATTATATTAGGTTTATTAGCAGCTTTTGTTTTACCAAACCTAACAGGTAAAAGTGAAGAAGCAAAAGAAAAGATTGTATGTATACAGATGCAAAGTGTAGCAAAATCATTAAAAATGTATAAGTTAGATAACTCAACTTTCCCTAACACAGAAGAGGGATTAAAAGCTTTAATTGAGAAAAATTATTTTGATGATGGAAAAACTCCGAAAGATTCTTGGGGTAATGAGTTTATTTATATTGCAGAAGAGAATAGTTTTGATTTAATCTCAAAAGGTGCAGATAAAAAAGAAGATACTGCAGACGATATATATTATTCTAAATGTAGCGAATAATATATGCATAAAAATATTAGAGTAAAAAAAGGGTTTACTCTAATAGAGTTAATTATAGTAATACTATTAATCTCTATTGTTTCTTTAATTCTTATTCCAAATTTTAATTTTAATCAAGAAAAGAAATATAAATTAGAAATTAAAAATATAAAAGAATTTATGCTTAATAATTTTGAGTTTGAAAATAAACTTGCGTTAGAGTGTATTGAAAAAGATGAATTAGATTGTTATATATTTGTTGATGGGGTTATGCAAGAAGATATTATTATAAAAAATTTATTTAATCAAGTGCCTAAAGTTTATAATTTTGATAGAGAATTGAGTGATTACAGATTTAGAAAAATAAAATTTGACAATCATGAGTATGAACCTTTTTTTGAATTAAAAATAAATAGTGATAACAAACATAAGAATATTGTTTTAGATACTTATGAAGATAAAGTTTATTTGTTTTCAGCTATTTCAAAAAAGGCAAAAATATTTAAAAATACAAATGAAGTTTTAGATATGATGTATGATAGTTCAATAGAGGTTAGAGATGCTTTTTAAATATATAGGAATAGATACAAACAGTAGTAAAAAAGTTAAATCAAAGATTGAAGCAGACTCTTTAGATAAAGCGAAAATCAAGTTAAAAGCCAAGGGTATTTTATACACATCTTTAAAAGAAGACAGTTTAGACTTTGGTAAAATATCTTTTAAACGTAGAAAAAAATTAGATTTATCTACATTATCTTATTTAAGTAGAGATTTAAGTATTTATCTTCAATCAGGTGTAACGCTAATTGGCTCAATTAATCTTTTAAAACAACGATATAAAGATAATAAAACTCTTTTCTCTTTTTTTGATACAATCAAAAATTATCTTGATGAGGGTAAAACTTTTTATGATGCTTTAGATTCTCAAAATCTAATTAAGCTGCCCGATTTTTATAAACAATCAATTAAAGTTAGTGAAAGTGGAGGATTATTAGAATCTGTACTTTTAGAATTATCTGTTTTCTTAAAAGAGCAAGATAAAATCAGAAAACAAGTAAGTTCAGCTTTAGCTTATCCTCTTTTTATTCTTTTTGTATCATTTTTAATGGTTGGATTTATGTTAAGTTTCATTGTTCCTAAAATCACATCAATATTTACTCAATTTGACCAAGAATTACCACAAAGTACTAAAATAGTTATAGCCTTGGGAGATTTCTTTTCCAATAATTATCAATATGTAATAGCTACTTTTTTAGTAGTTATTTTTACTTTTGTTTTTTTATTAAAAAAGAGTAGTAAATTTAAATATGCTTTTGATAAATTTTTATTAAAACTTCCTTTTTTCTCAAAACTTATAGAATATAGTGAATTAGCAAGATTTTCTTATATGAATTCAATATTGATTAAATCTGGTGTTCCTATTGTTCAAGCAATTAATTTAAGTGCAAATATTTTAAAAAACACTGTAATAAAAAAGATTTTTCTTGATGCATCAAAAAGTGTTGTTGAAGGGAAAAGACTTTCAACTTTACTTGCGCAAAGTAGTGGTTATAAAATAGATGAATCTTTTATACATTCTGTTGCAATAGGGGAAGATACAAGTAGGTTAAGTGAAATATTAAATAGTTTAGCTTCTTTATATAATGAATCAAATAAAGATAAAACTGATATATTTTTATCTTTATTAGAACCAATATTTATGTTATTTGTAGGTACAACTATTGGATTTATTGTTATTGCAATGTTACTTCCAATCTTTTCTATGAATTTAGGTTAATTTATGAAAAAAGGAGTTGTTCTTTTTATCACTATAGCATTTGTTACTATTATCTCAATATTTATTTTGAAAAATTTAGATAATACAGACAAATATTTAGAAAATCAAAATTTTATTGCTTCAAATACACAACTTCTAATCTCTATTCAAAACACCCAAGAACAAGTTTCAAAAATATTAGTTAATAATAAAAATACTGTAGATAAGTTTTTAGAAGATACTTTAGTTGATAGTTCAATCCCTTTAAAAATCAATATTGAAGATTTAAAAATTGATTTCAATTTTAATAAATATGAAAAAGTTGATATAAATATTTTATCAAAAGATGACAAAAGTAAAATAAATGAACTTTTTTCAGATAATAATATTTATAATTTTTATTTGTTTTTAGATACTTACACAGAAATATTACAAAGTAGTGACAAAAATATCACAAATAGAAATCAATTGTATGATATAATAAATACTTTTACTATGAGAGATGAAAATAGTGAGATAGAAAAAATCATTAATGATTTAGGCTTTATTGATGGAGAAGATTTGTATGAACTTAATGTCAATGCCGAATATTTAAATGCAAAAGCAAAAGCATATTATATTTTAAATAAGAGTGGAGAGGTAGAATATTTTGACATTAGTTTCAAATAAAACTATAAAAAAAATATTTTTAACAACAAATACAAAAGTTAATAATATTACGGATAAAGTTAGTTTAATCATATCACCAGAATTTTATTGGGTAAGAAAATTTGATATACCAGTAAAAACTGAAACTCAAGCAAGACATCTACTTCCAACTTTATTTGAAGATATAATAAAAGAAAACGATTCTTTAACATACCAAGCAATTAAATTAGAAGAAAATCTATTTCTATGTTTTGCTTATAGTGATAAAAAAATTTATGAAGCAGTAAAAAAGGCAAATATACCTGTATCTAATATAAGTTCAGTATATTTTGCACAAAATGAGTGTAAAAAGTTTGAAAGTTTTGAAGTAGATGGGCAAAACTATGTTTATACAAGAGATGGAATATTAGTCAAAGTTCCTAATTCAATGGTACAAGATAGTATAGTTTTGAAAAAAGTTATAAATGAGATAAAACTATCTTCTTATAAATTACATATAAAACTTTATAACAATTTTTTTAATATAAAATTTTATTATTCTATTTTTGCTGTATTATCTGTATTGATTTTAATGAATTTAATTAAATATATTAATTACTCAAGTGAAGTATCAACTTTAAACAATCAAGCTGAAGAGATTAGAAAAAAGTACAATTTACCTTCTAGTTCATTACAAGTTAAAAATATATTAGGTAAATACAATAAATCAATATCTTTGGAAAAAGAAAAAAGAGATGCTATTAGTTATATTCTTTCAAATAACAAATTAAATTTAAAATCTTTAATTGTTGAAAATAATTCAATTGAGTTAGAGTATATCTCTACTAAAAAAACAGTAGTTGATTCTTTTTTAAAGAAAAAATTTAAAGCAGTAAGTATAAAAGAGAATCAATTTTTATTGAAGGTGAGTATAACTTTATGAATAAAATAAATCCAATATATATATTAGCCTTTGTAGTAGTTGTATTTTTTATATCTATTTCTACATTAAATAACAAAGAAAATGAATTTAAAAATTTAAAAAAAGATATTACAGATTTAGATACAAAAGGAAAAATATTTTCTGAGTATAAAAATAACTGGTTTAATAAAAATACTGTAATAAACAAAATAGATAAAATTGTTAAAAATGCAGCTTATAAAAATGAAAAGATTTTAAAAACACAAACAAAAAATGTAGTTAGAATCAAATTTGAATCAAACAATACTAAGCTTTTGAATAGTTTTTTAAATAGAGTATTAAATGAGAAGTTTTTATTAAAAAAGATTGATATAGAAAAAACAAGTATATATCTTGAGATAGGATTAGTGTAGTGAAGTTTATATTAAAATCTATAGTTTATATTTTGTTTTTTATCTTTACACTAATAATATTTTTGCCAAAAGAGCAGTTTTATTATCTTCTCGAAAATAAAATTTCAAAAATGAATGTGATAGTTTCAGATGAAATAATCGATGAAAAACTTTTTGGACTAAATATAAAAGATGCAAACTTATATTATGATGGAATAAACTTTTCACTTGTTGATAATATTGATATTACTACATTGCTTGTTTATAACAATATAGATGTAAAAAACATAAGAGTAGCTAAATCTTTTAATAAGTTTTTACCATCAAAAATAGACTCTTTGAATCTTAATTATTCCCTTATAAATTTAAACAAAATATCAATATTAAGTAAGGGTGATTTTGGTGAGTTTGAGGGTGAAGTTTTAATATTTGATGGGAAAATTGTAGGTGAATTAAAACCTTCAAATATTATGATGACAAAATATAGAAATCTTTTAAATAGATTTAAAAAAGTAGATGGGAAGTATATTTATGAACTTAAATTTTAATAAAATTTTAAAAACACTATTTCCTTATATTTATATAGCTTTAGCAGCTTATATAATATCTACTATAATTTTTCTTTTTTTACCAAAAAGTAGTGTAGAGTTTGAAGATATCTCTTTAAATCAAATTGAATACAAAAATTATAGTGGTTTTTATTCATCAACTGCTACAGTAGTTAATAATAGAGTTGATAATAGAACTAATATAAGTTTAGATTCCCTTTCTAAATATGTTTTAAAAGCTATTTATTCTACTACAACAAATTCTGGATGGATAATAATAGAGAGTAAATCATCAAAAGATACAACTATCTTACAACAGTTAGATGAATTTAATGGATACACCTTGACAAAACTATATAAAAAATATGTAATTTTTGAGAAAAATGCAAAAGAGTATAAACTAGAACTACCAAAAGAAGAGAATCTTACATATGGGATTGAAAACAATGATTCAATAAAAGAAAATATTGTTGTAAAAGATGGAAGTGTTGCTGTTCAAAGAGATTATTTAAATACATATGTAAATGATTTAGGAAAAGTTTGGAAAGATATTGCAATACAAGAGATTAGACAAAATGGGAAAATTGAAGGTTTTAAAATTAATGGTGTTAATAAAAATTCAGTTTTTCAAAAACTTGGATTAAAAAAGAATGATATTATAAAATCAGTTAATGGAAATGTTTTAAAATCATATGCTGATGCATTTAAAATCTATAATGGAATAAATAAATTGAATTATCTTAGATTGGAAGTTTTGAGGAATAATGAGGTCGTGGAGTTAAATTATGAGATTAATTAGAGTAAGTATTTTTGTATTATTGTTGTCTGTTTTTTCTTTTGCAAGTGAGAAAATAAACATTAATTTTAAAGATTTAAAAATTATGGACTTGGTGAAAATCACTTCTAAAATTATAGATAAAAATATTTTGGTAACGCAGGATATAAAAGGTAACGTTGATTTTATATCAAATAAGCCAGTTACAAAAGATGAGTTAATCAAGATATTAATATATGTGTTGGAAGAAAAAGGCTTCACTCTTGTAACAAATGACAATATCTTAAGAATAGTAAAGTTAAATGAAAGTGTCAAAAGTAATGTACCTATTGTATCTTCAAAAAACAAAAACAATTACAATCAAGTAGTTACAGAAATCTTTAGTGTAAGTAGAGCAAATGTTGATTATATAGCTTCAAAAATAAGACACCTAATCTCAAAAGATGCAAAACTTGTATCAAATAAAGAAGCCAACACAATTGTTTTAACTGATTTTATGGATAATATAATTACCGTAAAAAAAGTTGTTCAAGCTATGACGTATGGTTCAAAAAAGGGTATGGAAATTATTGAATTGAAAAATATTCAAGCAATAGATGCAAAGAAAAACTTGGATTCTATATCAAAAGCAATTTTTAATCAAACTGTTGAGATAGAAAAAGTTGAAGTTGTAGCAAATAAAGAGAATAACTCTTTAGTAATAATTGGTAAAAAAGAAAATGTTAAATATCTGAAAAAATATATTATTAAAATGGATTCTAAAGAATCTTTGATAAAAAGAGTAGTAGAAGTTTATCCTTTAAAAAATGTAGAAGCTAAAAATGTTACTAAAATTATTGAAGATATCATAGGAAAAAAGAAATATCTTGATCCAAATGATAAACCTTTATCTTCTGTTGATGAGGAAACAAATTCAATTGTTTTAATGGGACCTAGTGATGAGGTTGATTATATAAAAGCAATATTGGAGCAACTTGATAAAGAGAAACCTCAGGTATATGTTGAAGCAAGAATTATAGAATTAAATGATAACTTATTAAATGAAGTTGGTATTCAATATGGTATTTTAGGTGGTAGTTCAGGAAGTGATGGTTTAGCAACTTTTGCTTCATCTTTAAATGGTGGTCAAGCTATTGCAATTAATCCTGAGTCAATAGGTTTAACAATTCCTGATATTAGTGAAGGATTAGCTTTAGGTGCTTCAATTTCTTTATTAAATAGAGATGGAGCTTTGGATATTGTATCAGAGCCTTCAATCTTGGCAATAAACAATAAAGAGAGTTCTATTTATGTAGGGGAAACAATCTCTATAAAAACTTCACAAACTACAACTGATGGTGGAAATACAAATGAAAATTATCAGAGGGAAGATGTAGGTCTTACTTTAAAAGTTAAACCAAGAGTTTCAAATGATAATAAAGTAATGCTTGAGATAAATACAATCTTAGAAGATGTAAAAACGACCGATACAACAAGTGGAAATGCAGATACTACAAAAAAAGAAGTTACTACAACTGCCATAGTAAATAATGGTGAAAGTGTAATTATTGGGGGACTTATTCAAGATAAAGAAGAATCAACAGAAAATAAAGTTCCATTATTAGGAGATATACCAGTTTTAGGAAGTCTTTTTACACAAGACTCTACTAATAATGCAAAAAAGAATTTAGTAATTGTAGTTACTCCATATATTGTTCCTAAATCAAAAGATTTATCTTATGTAAGAAATCAGTTAGCAGCCCTAAAAGCTTTAGAAGATAGATATTTAAAAAACTCTTTACTTAATTTAAAAAAGAAAAAGTTAGAAAAAATTAAAGAAGATAAAGATTACCAAGAGCAAATGAAAGAATTAGATGAAGAGTTAGCAGAACATCAAAAAGGTACTTCTTCATCAAGTAACAATAATCAAGAGTTTATGAAAGAATATTTGGGTAATTAAGATATGAATATTAAAGAGATACATGATATAACACTACAACCTTTTGAGGATATTGAAAATTACGATATTGCATTAAAAAACTATGTATTATTTACTACAATTGACAATGAAATAGTAATTGCTTTATCTAATGAATATGTGAGTATTTCTTTTGATTATTTATCTAAAGTTGAATATAAATATGAGATTATATTCTTAGATGAAATCTCTTTTGAAAAACTTTATAATAAGTTTTTAGAAGTTAAAACAGACAAAGAGATGAGTGCAATTCAACAAGAGCAGGAAGATGCAACTTTAGATGATGAAGATTTTTCAGTAAGTGAATTTCTAAAAGTTGGAAGTGATATTTTAACTTCTGAAGAATCTGCACCAATTATTAAATTTGTTAACTCTCTTTTTTATCAAGCCATAAAGAAAAAAGCATCAGATATACATATTGAAATGCATGAACAAAAATCTGAAGTTAGATATAGAATAGATGGTGTTTTAAATAAACATATTGAACTAGATAAAAATATAATGTCTCTTGTAATCTCAAGAATAAAAGTAATATCAAATCTTGATATTAGTGAAAAAAGAATTCCTCAAGATGGACGAACACAAATTAAGATTGCAGGGAAAACTTTAGATATCAGGGTTTCTGTTTTACCAACTTTTTATGGGGAAAGAGTTGTAATGAGAATTCTTATGCAAAGTGATGAACTTTTAAATCTAAAAGAGTTAGGATTCCCTTCACATATTACAAAAGAGTTAGCTAAAACAGTAAAAAACTCTTATGGTATGGTTTTAGTTACAGGACCAACAGGAAGTGGTAAATCAACTACTTTACACTCATTATTACATCAAGTAGTAAGTGAAGAAAAAAACATTATAACTGTAGAAGACCCAGTTGAGTATAAATCAAACGACTTTTCACAAATTCAAGTAAACAATAAAGTAGGGCTTACTTTTGCTTCTGGATTAAGATCAATTTTAAGACAAGATCCAGATATTATTATGTTAGGGGAGATTAGAGATAGTGAAACAGCTTCAATCTCTATTCAAGCAGCCTTAACCGGGCACTTACTTTTTTCAACTTTGCATACAAATAGAGCACCAGCTGCTATTACTAGACTTATTGATATGGGTGTTGAGAAGTTTTTAATCTCATCTTCTTTATTAGCAGTACTTGCCCAAAGACTTGTTAGAAAACTTTGTGATGATTGTAAAGTTGAAGATGAATCAAATGCCTCACATAAACTTTTTGGACTTAAAAAAAGTGATAAAATCTATAAAAGTGTAGGTTGTAAATCTTGTAATTTTACAGGATATAGTGGAAGAGTTGCCATTGGAGAATTGTTTGTAATAAACGAGGATATAAAAGAGTATTTAAAAGGTGACGTAGATGATAATACTCTTATGAAGCTGGCAATTGAAAATGGGATGCTTCCTTTAAATGAACAATTAAAATTGATGTTAGTAGATGGAGAAACATCTGTTGATGAAGCAGTTAGAATTGGTATAAAGTAGATGAAAAAATCTTTTTCTTTGATGGAAGTTATTATAGCTACTGCATTACTAGCAGTTGTTATGGTGTCTTTATATAAAGTACAAGGTAATAGCATTTTTTTATTGGAGAAATCAAATGAAAGTAGAAAATCAATTGATTTTTTATCATTAGCTATGGATGCAAAAATTTATTCAAAAAGAAATAAAAACATATTTTTAGACAAATATTTTAATATACAAAATGATGATATTAGAAAAGAGTTTAAAGGGATAAAAATTAAAATTGAAGATGAAATCATAGGACATGATGAAAATCGCTTTGAGAATATCACAATAAGAAGAAATTATTATAAAACATTTTATAGTTTTGAAAAAGGGATAAAAAAAACCATATATAAATTTGAGATTGAGCTTTGAAAAAATCATTTACACTTTTAGAAGTAGTTATATCTATTACTATTTTTATGATAATAATCACTTTTATATATAAAGCATTAGATGATACTAAATTAGAGAATGAAAAGTTTGAACGTTATATTACAAAAAGTGAAAATACTATTGATATTTATAAAATTATAGCTGAAGATGTAGCTGAAATGTATGCTGATGTTGATTTAACAGAAGATAAAAATAAGAATAGTATTATGTTATTTAAAAGTACAAATAGTTTTAATGATGTTTATTATGAAAATATAACTTATATGTTAGCCTCAAATAATAAACTTGTAAGAATTGAAAGCAAAGATAAATTTAAAAAACAAGAGAGCGATTTAACGTTTTATGATAATGCTTATATTGATGTGTTATTAGATGATGTGAAAAATTTTAATATTATAAAAAAAGAGAAAAAGTTTGTTTTTATAATTGAATTAAGTGATGGAAAAAAGATTATGTTTCCTACTTTTAAAATGAGAGGATAATTTATGTTTAAATATTTATTTATAGCTTTTTTGGGTTTAAGTTCAGTTTTTGCTCAAGAAAGTGAAGAAACAACTAAACCTTCTGAGTTAGAACTTTTTTTATTTAAAGTTGGCTTTGAATCACTTTTAAAAGATGTAAGTATTAATAGTGAAAAAAGCAAATTAAATGAAAATGATATTAAATCATTAAACGAAAAAGTTGAATTGATTTTGGCCGAATTATACAAAGAAAAAAGAGTTTTAACTAGTGATGATATGGAAGTTGCAAAAGTTGAAAACTCA
This sequence comes from Halarcobacter sp., assembly GCF_963675975.1. Classification (NCBI taxonomy): domain Bacteria; kingdom Pseudomonadati; phylum Campylobacterota; class Epsilonproteobacteria; order Campylobacterales; family Arcobacteraceae; genus Halarcobacter; species Halarcobacter sp. The sequence continues at coordinate 1,825,924 of NZ_OY780939.1, forward strand.
AAAGACAATAGTGAAGTTGAAGATTTAAAACAACAAGTTCTTTTACTGAAAAAAGAGATAGAAAAACTAAAAGAAGTTAAAAAAGAAAAAATTGATGAGGCAAAAACTTTAGATACTAAGACAAGTGATAAAAAATATAAAACAATGATAGTCTCAGGAAAGATTATAAGTATATATAACAGAGCCTATCCTAATTCAAAAATTCTTTCATCCCTAAAAAAAGATGCAATTATAGAAATAGAATATTGTGATAATTTTGGATGGTGTAAATTAGCAAATAAAAAAGAGTATGTAAAAGAGTTTCTTATAAAGGAAGCTAAAACAAACTAGAAAGTAAGAGAACTTTCTAGTTAGATATAATGTAAGCGTTTCCAGAGACAACACAAACATTTTTGTTGTTATTGTTATCATGAAAAACAGAGATAACAGTATTCTCAGAAGACTTAACAATAGTGTCCCCACTATTTAAAGTATTATAAGTATTTATATCATTAGAAGAACTACAAACTACAATAGTTTCCTGTTCATCATCATCAGATGAAGGGATAAAAGCAAATCCCCCATCACCACCACCGCAAGCAGAAAATAAAATTGAACTAAAAAGTGCAATAAACAAAGTATAAATAAATTTCATAAAATTACTCCACAACTAAATCAGTAGATAAAGGAGCAGTAACTTTCATAAATATAGCACCATTATCCTCATAAATTTCAACTGTATTACCATTATTAAATACAGAACCATCTCTTAAAGTAGTACCTAAAACAGTTTCATTATTATCATCATCAACAGCTACAAATCTAGTTATAGTTGTACCATCACTTTTAGTAATAGATTTAGCTTTAATGATTCTAGAACCTGAAGGGATAATACCAGCAGAAGTTTCAACCTCTTCACTATTAATAACAGTATTAGCACCAAGAATAGAAGAAGTAGTAGTAGAAGAAGTAGAACCATTAGTAACAATATGAACAGCAGAACCATCAGGCTTAGCATCAACTTCAAAATTACCTACAGATGTAACAATCTGAGGATTACCAGAACCATCTTCAGAAATAGTAGTAGTAGAACCAAGAACATTAGAAATAGCCTGAGTAGTCTGACCATTTAAAATTAATCTATGAGTAGTTTTACCTAAAACAGTAGTATCAGCATTAGCATTTATACCATTACTAGAAAAAGAAGTTGTTACACCCTCATTTGTAATTTCAATTTGAGAAGAAGGAGAACCTGAGATAACTTTACTTTCAATACCATCTATAATAATAGATTGCTCAGTAGAACCATCACTTTTAACAGTTTTCTTAACAACTAAATTATCATTAGGAACATCAACAGTAGTAACTTCATCACCATTTTCATCAGTAACAATACTAACACTACCACTTTCATTTACATTATCCCCATCATTAAATGTTAAGATTCTAAAATTAAAAGTTTTTGATATAGTATCAGTTCCATCATTAACAGTAATAGTAATATCACTATTCCCACTAGTATCAGGATCAGAAGCTAAAGTTAAAATATTACCAGCTAAAGATTTAGTAGTAAAGATTGAATCATCAGAGAAAGAAACATCATAAGTTAAAGGATCTAAATCAGCATCACTAGCATTAATAGTAATTGTTCTAGTACCATAGTTTTTATAAACAATAATATTGTTATTAGTATCAACAGCAGTATCATTTAGATTTGAAACAGTTAAACTATCAATAACAGGTTCATTCTTTCCTCCAACATTTACAGAAAGAGTTTTTTGGAAAGTAGTAAAACCATCATTGGTTTGAACACAAATACTATATGCACCCTCCATAGAAGAAGGATCTAAAACTAATAGATCAGAAGCAGAAATAGAGAATAAACTATTATTAGAATCTAAACTACAACTACCATTAGCTGAAGAGTCTTTATCAACTAAAGTATAAGTAAAGCCTGTATAAACGTCAGCATCAGAAGTATTTAAAGTTCCAACAGTAGCATTAGTTCCTGCATCATAATCTATAGAAGATGAACTAAGAGTAATATCTCTAGGAATATCATTTATAGAAGTTGATATAATACTTGTATTAGAATCAGTAGTAAATACAGTACCATCATCAACTCTTATAGAAATAGTTGTTGCTTCACTACTACCTGGAACAACTCTATTTCTAGCTGGAGTAAAAGTAATAGCTCTTAAAGCAGCTTGAACAGAAGCTATTGAACCGCTAGGAATAGAAGTACTTGAAAGGGTACCTTTAGCATTATCATCTAAGCTTATTGTTACAGAAATATTATCTCCATCACTATCAGCTAATGTTACTGCATTAAATGGTGTTATTGCTCCACTTGTATCATTTACTGTTTGTCCTCCATTTGTTCCACTTATTGTTGGGGTTGAGTTATTAACAGTTGTGAAGTTCCAAGATGTTGTATTTGAAATACCTGCAAAATAATTACCTGCACTATCAACAATTGAATTAGAAGCAATTTGAACATAATATCCAGCATTTAAATCAAATGTTCCAGCTGGGTTTATGGTTAATGTTGAACCACTAATACTTACTTTTGAATCTGTTACAGCAATAGTTTCAAATGCAGTATTATCTGAAGCATTTTTAATAACTATATTTCCTGTTCCTTTTATGATATTTTCATTAAAGGTTACTACTAAATTAGCTGTTGTTCCTATATCTGTTGAGTTATCTGAAGGTGATAAAGAACTTATTGTTGGGGCTGTTGTGTCAATAGTAATAGCTAATGCACTAGAAGAATTTGAAGTGTTTCCTGCGCTATCCGTTACAGTTGCTGTAATAGTATGAGAACCAGAAGTTAATGCAGAAGAAGTAATGCTCCAGTTTCCACTTCCATCAGCTGTAGTTGTTCCTATAGTTCCATCTATAGAACTAATAATAGTTACTGTACTATTTGCCTCTGCTGTTCCACTAAATGTTAGTGTTGTATCTGATGTAATATTATCACTGCTTGAACTCCCTGTATCTGAAGAGGCATCTAAATCTGGTGTAGAAGGAGTAATTGGTGCAGAGTTGTCAATTGTAATACTTAAAGCCGAAGAGGCAGAGGAAGTATTATTTGCACTATCTGTAGCAGTTGCTGTAATACTATGAGAACCAGCAGTTAATGCAGAAGAAGTATAACTCCAGTTTCCACTTCCATCAGTTGTAGTTGTTCCTATAGTTCCATCTATAGAACTAATAATAGTTACTGTACTATTTGCCTCTGCTGTTCCAGTAAATGTTGGTGTTGTATCTGAAGTTATATTATCACTACTTGAACTCCCTGTATCAGAAGCAGCAGTTAAGTCTGGTGTAGATGGTGCATTTGGTGCTGTTGTATCTGAAGTTGTTATACTTGTACTATTAACTGCAGATAAACCACCTGATGTTGCTCTTAATGCAATAGTATTAGAAATACCACTATCTGTGTATTGCAGGGCTAATCCTGTATAAGTTGTCACTCCACTTGACGGAGCAAGAGTAACTGTAGTTCCTGAACCATCTGAATCTCCTGTACCACTTAAAGAGTTTACTGTTCCATCAATTGTTCCATCATTTGGATCAGTGACAGATAAAACGATATTTGTAGAGTAACCTGTATCTACAGTATCATTTGCATCAACTGCTTTTACTACTGGAACAGTTGAAAAATTTGTTGATATTCCACTTGAAATAGTTGTTGGTGCAGGTTGAGTTGTGAAGATTAGTTTTGTTGCTACTACATCAGAAGTAACTGCATTTGCATCTACAGTTGATAAATCACTTCCTGTTCCATCTACATCATTTGCTGTAAGGGTGAAGCTTTGTTGATCTGCTGTTGCAGTATAAGTTAAATTACTAAAGGTAGCTACACCACTTACAGCTGCTTTTGTATTATTTGTTAAAGTACCCGCACTTGCTTCTGTTAATGATATAATTTCAGTAAAGTCTGTATCTACATTTCCTGCTGAATCTACTGCACTTACTACTGGTTGGGTTGTTAGTGCACTACCACTTGTACTTCCTGCTGGTTGGGTTGTGAAATTCAACGCAGTTACTGTTACACTTAAAGCTGTATTAGCACTATTTGTAATTGGGCTTGTAGTTCCCATAGTTGAGCCACTACTACTTACAGTTAAATCTGTATCACCATCTATACTTATAGTTATAGCTGCATTATCTGTAATAGAGGTATTATCATTATAGTATGCTTTTACTACATAAGTTTCACTTGAACCATCAGTTACAACTATATTATTTGAGCTTAAGTCAAAAGTTACTTTTCCTGTATTATATGTTCCTGTTATTGCACTACTTAAATCACTTCCTTGGTTTGCTCCACTTGTGGCGTTTGTTAGAAGGTAGGTTAGTTTTGAGTTATTTGTTCCACTTACATTTATATCTAAAGAGGTGATTGTTGTATCTAAGCCATCACTTGTTCCTAAATCATTTATTGCAAAGTCAAATACTTCTACTGCATTTGCACTCGTAGTAGCTGTTGTTGGGACGTTTATTGTAGTGCTTTCATCTACTCCATCTCCTGTGCTTAGGGTGCTATCGGAATCGTTTGAGTTACCAATTGTTATAGTAAAAGGTTCTTGATAAGTTGCTCCCCAGTTATCTTCTGCTTCAATGCAAACATTATATGTACCATTAGATAATGTTTTAGAACCTGATGTACTATCTAAATCTGTTAATTCTCCTGGGTCATCATACCAACTTTTCCCCATTGTAAAATCACCATTGTCATCATCCCCTGCAGTACCACAAGTGCCACTATCTGATGCTCCATTTGCCACAAGAGAAAAAGTTAGAGAATCTCCATTTGGATCGGTACCACTTGCAATAATTCCTGTTTTGTAGTATGCAGTTCCCCAATAATCACCTTCTGTCAGAGAACCTGTTGTTGACGACAGTGATATATCTGTTGGAGCACTATTATTAAGATCTATTGTTGTAATAGTAACTGTATACGATTTATTTGAAGTATTAAAATTAGATTGTATAGAATATTGAAGTGTACAATTACTTTGAGAAGTTGAAGGAGATGAAAAAGTTTTGTTTAATGTCGAGCTATTACTTATTCCACATCCAGATAAAGAATAAACATGAGCATTAGCTTGATCTTCTGCTGGAGGTGAAAAAGATACTTGTTTAAGCAATTGTCCTGTTGGAACTTTTACAGAAAAACCATCACTAGAATTTGGAGTTGGTTCTAATTGTCCTGTTACAGTCCATGTCCCGGCACTTGAAACTGTATATAAAGGAGTTGTTTTATCTGCTGAAAAATCTCCTGATTCAGTACCAAGTGTACCTGCTTGCATATTATATGAACATAATAGTAACGCAACTGCAGTACTAATATTTATTTTTTTTAAAAACATTTATTTTCCTTTGTTATCTTGTAAAAATTTAATCAATCCAAAATCCACTATTTGGCATAGAAATAGCATCGAATTGTTCATCGTTTAAGCCTATAATATTTGCTTTTTTTATATTAGGTAAAATTTTAATATCATAAATTTCATTTACATCATTTAAATATTCAATTTTACCTACGATTTTTTTTGTTTGTAAATTAACAGCAACAACACCTGCATAATAATCATTATTCTCATACTTTAGATTATTAAAAATAGATGAGGAAGGTCGTATTTTAGAAATTCCTATAAATGCAATATCTTCAATAATATCCATCCCTCTAGCAAAGCCATTAAGTTCAATAACAGTAGTAGTTTCTCCTGTCATAGGGTTATATTCATTTAATTTACTTTTAGCACTTTCCAAAAAATAGATTTTATTTTTATAAAATCTGGGTGAATGGGGAATATTTAGATTTTTTTGAACAATCTTATTTGTTTTAACATTAATTAAAACTCCTTGTTTAAAGTCTGTATTTTTCCAACCTTTTGGTTCATCTGTGGTTGAAAAAGCAGTTACATATCCTGGTTCTCCATTTTCCATAGCCAAACCATTTAAGTGACATTGATCACCGCCGTTTATATTTTTTATAAAATTAGGTTTCCAGTAAGGAGTAAAGTTAAAGTCAATATTAACAGTTCCCACTATAGAAAAGTTTGTATTTACAGCAAAAAGCTTATCTTTTCCAAAAGCAATATCATGTAAATGTGAATATCCTGTATAAAAAGAAGCAGTAGGTATAAAATATGCATCATATTTATTCTGTTTTTTTAATAAAACCTGCTTTTCAATTGAACTTAGTGTAATAATATTTGTTTTTGTTGCTATTGCTAATTTATTTCTATCATAAGCAAGTCCCATTGGAGAGGTAAATGTTCTTGGTAATTGAATTAATTGATTGGAAGATTGAGCACTAAGAAATATTACCTTTTCTGCTTGATACGTGGATATTACTAATGTTGAATTTAATTCATGTAAGATTCTTGAAAAACTATATGAAAAAGATAAGTTAAACGGCTTTTTAGTTTTTTCTATTAGCAAAAATTATTTCCTCTTTTATATAAATAAGAAAATTATTTATATATAAATTAAATAAATATTATATTGTAAGTTAAATAATAGACTAGAAAACTTAATTTAAGATTAAAAATTGACAAAAGAAAGGTTTAATCTTCTTTTATCTTAATATATAATTTTCTTTTGAATCTTGAGTATCAAGCTCTTGTCCTATCTCTTGATATCTTTTGAAGTAGTATTTTACAAATGAGTTTATTTTAGGGTTGTTTGGCATAAAGTATTTTCCATCTCTTTTTGCAAATCTATTTAAAAATTCTGTTGCATCTTTTTTATCTAAATAGTGTTTTGCTAAATCTGTATATGTGTTGATATACCACTCTTTTAGTTTTTCATATTTTACAGCTGAGATATCAATTGTTAGTTCCTCTTCTGCCCAATCTAAGATTTTAGTATCAAATAAAGCATTTAAGTGGATTAAGCCTTCACAATAGTATGGTTGTACTTCATCAACTTCCATCCAACCTATAAGACCTACAGCTCTTTTTAGAGTATCTATTAATACTTGTTTTTCTAAATCTTTTTCATCATTTGATTCATCAAGGAAAAAAGAGATTAAACCACCTGTTGTAGCTTTGAACTCTTCTATGTTTTTAAAGTTTCCTGTTTTGTTCATCACTGATTCTGTATCTTCATCACACCATAAAATATGTCCATATTCATGCCCAATTGTTGTGATATCATAAACTTGGTGCCAAGCTTCAGCTTCGTTGAAAAGGAAAGTTCTATCTTCTGAAAGGAACTTTTGCCCAAATATCTCTTGTGATAGTTTTAAAAATGGTTTTGCTCTGCTTGTTTGTAAAATCTCATCAGCAAAGGCAAAGATTTTTTTACCTTCCTCTTTTGATACAATCTCATCATTTGGTACAACTTGTGCAGAAAATAGTCCATTAAACTCAGCTCCAAAAAATAAAGCAGGTCTTCCTATATACAATTGCACTTTATCAAGTGATTTTAAAGAGAAGTTATAAATATCTTCATAAGCTTTTGTTTTGTCTGTATTATTGTAAATCTTTTCAAAAGCTGATTTTATTTTATTTACTCTGTGGTCATTTTGAGTAAATTTTGGGTTTGTAAGTCTTATATCCCATTCTAAAGCAACTGCTTTTCTAAAGTGATCTTCGTAGTATTCAAGTGGATGTCCTATTTGAACTGGTGATTTTATTTTCATCCAAGCTCTATCTACATCTGCCCATCTTTCAACTAACATATGGTTTTTATCTTCACTAAAAGCTTTGATTAGACTTTGAATATATAAGATGTAATTCCATTTCTCTTCATAAATCTCATCTTCAAGTTCAATTAAACTCTCTTCAAACTTTTCTAAAGCATCAACTACAGCAGTAGTTTGCTCTTTAAAAGCTTTGATATATGCTTTTGATGAATATTTTCCATCTTCTAATACTAAAGCAGAATATGATCTGTCTGCAACTATACCATTGTGTCCTAAGTCAAATAGTGAGTTTTCTTCCAAGTATTCATATACTTTTTTATCATCTCCATCAAACATAGCTAGAAGCTCTTTATTTACTCCATTTATAATATGAGAGGTCCAAGCACTTTGCCATGATGACATTTTAAGCCCCACCTCGTAAACACCTTCAAAAATTGCTTGATAAAAAGGTGTTAAAAGATCGTTTGTTTTCATATAATTGATTGTATTTTTATGTTTTTCGTGCCAAAAATCTCTTACAAAGATATAAGCTTTTTCTTGTAAAGCTATCACTTCTTTTTCATTTTTTCCAAGTTTTTTAAGAACTTGAACTAATGAATCATCTCTTAGGTTTACTAATCTTGTAATAAGAGCAACTCTTAAATCATCTTTCATCTCTAAGTCTAAAGCTTTTGCAAAATCATCTATAATAGTTAGTTTTTCAAATTCGTTGTTTTCTAAATATGATATTAGTTTATTTACACTATTTTTTTGTGCATCTAAAAATTCATAAACTTCTGTCAGGTCATTGATAAATTTTTTATTTTCCATAATATATCCTTTTATATAGGAGTTATTTTATCTTATTGAAACATTAAATTAACTTAACTTAGCACTTAAATATAAAAAGTGCTAAAAAGAGTAAAAACTTTAGCTTCCTTTTATAAAGTTTTGATAAAATTCATATATTAAAAATTTAATTTACAGGAGAAATTCATGGCAAAACATCAATTTCAGACAGAAGTAGGACAATTACTACATTTAATGACACACTCTTTATATTCAAATAAAGAGATTTTTATAAGAGAGCTTGTATCAAATGCAAGTGATGCAATTGATAAACTAAACTATTTAAAATTAACTGACGAAAAAATGAAAGCAGCTCTTCCTGAAGATTGGGCTGGAACTATTAATATCAAACTAGATGTTGAAGACAAATCAATCACTATTGCTGATAATGGTATTGGTATGAATGAAGAGGATTTAATCGCTTCAATTGGTACAATAGCAAAATCAGGAACAAAATCTTTTGTTGAAGCTTTAACTGGTGATGCAAAAAAAGATTCAAATCTAATTGGACAATTTGGTGTTGGTTTTTATTCTGTATTTATGGTAGCAGACAAAGTAGATGTTATCTCTAAAAAAGCAGGGGAAGAAACAGCTTACAAATGGTCAAGTACTGGTACTGGTGAGTTTGATTTAGCACCTTGTGTTAAAGATTCAAATGGAACTGTTATTTATATCAAACTAAAAGATGAAGAAGTTGAAGATTATACTTCTAAATATAGAGTAGAAACTATTGTTAAAAAATACTCTAACCATATTGCATATCCAATCTTCTTAAACTTTAGTGAAGAAGTAACTGAAGAGTTAAGTGAAGAGGATAAAAAAGCAGGTAAAGAACCTAAAAAAACAATTGAAAATAAAAGAGAAAAAGCAAACGAAGCAACTGCACTTTGGATGCAACCAAAATCAAAATTAAAAGAAGAAGAGTATAACGATTTTTATAAATCTATCTCTCATGATTCTCAAGATCCAATGCTTACAGTTCACACAAAAGCTGAAGGTGTAAACGAATATACAACACTATTTTATATTCCAAAAACTGCTCCAATGGATATGTATAGAGCTGATTATCAACCAGGTGTTAAACTATATGTTAAAAGAGTATTTATCACGGATGATGAAAAAGAACTTTTACCAACATATTTAAGATTTGTTAGAGGTATTATTGATTCTGAAGATTTACCACTAAATGTATCTAGAGAAATCTTACAAGAAAACAGAATCTTAGCAAATATCAAACAAGGTTCAGTTAAAAAAATCCTTGGTGAAATTAAAAAACTAGCTAAAGATGAAGAAAAATACAAAGAGTTTATTGAGCAATATAACAGACCTTTAAAAGAGGGTGCTTACCAAGACTTTACAAATAAAGATTTACTTCTTGAACTAATTAGATTTAAATCATCAAAAGTAGAAAAAGGTGAAATGACATCTTTAGAAAGCTATAAAGATAGAGCAGATAGTGAACAAAAAGCAATCTACTATATCGTTGGTGACAATGAAAATGTTCTAAGAAATTCTCCACTTTTAGAAGCATATAAGAAAAATGATATTGAAGTTCTTATCTTAGATGATAAAGAGATTGATGAAATCATCACTCCAATGTATGGTGCATATAAAGAGTGGGAATTTAAAGATATCACTGCTTGTGAAGCTCCAAAAGTAGAGCAAACAGAAGAAGAGAAAAAAGAAGTTGAAGAAAAATTCAAAGATATCACAGAAAAAATCAAAGAGGTTTTAGGTGAAGCTGTTAAAGAAGTAAAAGTAACTAACAGACTTTCAGAATCTCCATCTTGTGTTGTAAAAGATGCAGGTGATGCACAAATGCAACAAATGGCTCAAATGATGAGAGCAATGGGACAAGAGATGCCAGAAACTGCTCCAATCTTAGAGATTAACCCAGACCATGAAATCGTTACTAAACTAAATGGTTTAAGTGATGACAGTCTTGTATCTGATGTATCTTGGGTACTGCTAGATCAAGCTAAATTGAGTGAAGGTATGGAAATCACTGATACAGTTGCATTTGCACAAAGACTAAGTAGAATCACAGCAAAAGCACTTTAAAAATAAAAGAACTATTTGCACGCATCTTCAGCGTTGCAAATAGTTTTTCTCTCAGTCACTTACCTCTTTTAATCTCTTTCAATAAAAACTATTCGCGCCTTGAATCTACATACAACTAGTTCTTTTAGTTAGTAAAAATATTTTCAATTTCTTTTTTATTCGTTATAACATAGAATATGGATTTATGTTATAATATTTCACAAATAAGGATTAAATGTGACAAAAGAATATATTATTAACTATTTAAAAGAGCACAAAAATGAATTTTCACAAAAGTTTGGTATTACTAAACTTGGTCTTTTTGGTTCATATGTAAAAGATGAAGCGAGTGAAAATAGTGATATTGATATTCTTATTGAACTTGAAAATAATCTTTCCGATATATATGAAAAAAAGTCTAAATTTAAAAATATTTTAGAAAGCCATTTTAATTTAAATGTTGATATTGCAAGAGAAAAATATTTAAAACCTATGGCAAAAGAAGAAATCCTTAAAGAAGTAGTTTATGTCTAAAACTAAACTTTCTTTGCTATCTATTATTGAAGCAATAGAGAAGATTGAAAAATATACAAAAGAATATTCAAATGCAGACGACTTCTATCATGCAGAGAGAGACTTTGATGCAACAATGATGCAGTTTGTAATTATAGGTGAGATGATTTCGAAAATTGATGAAACATTTAAAACACAACATTCTAATATTCCATGGCATAAGATTAAAGGTTTTAGAAATATAGTTGCACATAATTATTTTGGTATAGATGCAGATGAAATTTGGGAAATAATTACTCTAAAAATAAAACCATTAAAAAAGGATATTGAAGATATTTTAGATTAGAAAATTATAAAAGAGGATTAATCCTCTTTCATATCATCTTCTGATAATTCAGGTATTTCTTCAATATCTTCATCATCAAGTGTTTTCTTTTTTTCTTCTGCTCTTGAAAGAATCTCTAAATAAAAAGTTTTACAGTTTTCTTGAGCTGCCTCGTTAACAAATCTCATAATATCAGAAAACTGAATCTCTACTGGTGTTTCTTCATCTTTTGCAAATTTACAATCAAAAAACCAAAAGTCTTTCTCTTTTGGTAGAGGTTTTCTTTGTTCTCTTTTTATATATTTTCTTATTTCATGTTTGATAGATTCTAAAACTCTATCAGGGTTTTTATTTTCAACTTGTAGTTTAAAAGTTTTTTTCAAAAATTTCCTTTTTTGCAATTGTATCCATTTTTCTCAACTTTTAGACTGTTTTGTATTTTTATTATGGATTTATAAACAATTTAGTCAATTCTGATATAATGATTAGTAATAGCTTTTGGTATTACAAATGATTATATGTAATATTAAGGATTCTCATATGGAATACACTTTTATTTTAGCTCTATGCTTGACACTGTTTTTTGCTTCAACTGTTCATGGGGCTATTGGTTTTGGTTTTGGGATGATTTCTACTCCTATCATCGCACTTTTTACTGATATGCAAACTACTATTTTATATATGCTTATTCCAACTATGGGTGCAAATATTTTAAGTATTTTAAGTGAAGGCAAGTTTTTAGAGGCTTTAAAAAAGTTTTGGTTTATCATAACTTTGATGGTAATAGGAAGTGCTTTAGGTACTGTTTTACTTCTTTATACAAACTCTGATTTGTTTAAACTTCTACTTGCTGGTATTATATTTTTGTATCTTCTTCAATCAGTTGTTAAAATAGAAGCGACTTTTGTATCAAAATATCCACGAAGTTCAACTTATGGTTTGGGTATTTTTGGTGGTATGTTATCGGGACTTACAAATATAGTTGCACCTCTTATGATTATGTATACATTAGAGTTAAAATATTCTAGAAAAGATACAGTACAGTTATCAAATCTTTGTTTTTTGTTTACAAAGATTGGGCAAATCACGGTTTTCTTACTTCATGGAAGTTTTACTGTTGAGGATTTTAATATCTCTATGATAGGGCTTGCTGCTACATTTATAGGTATGTTTTTAGGAATAAAGGTTAAAAAACTAATCGACGCAAAACTATATGTGAAGATTTTAAAAGTTCTTCTTTTTATAATAGCTTCAATGTTAGTTGTTCAAACAATAAGTTTTTAGGATACAAATATGGATTCAAATCTTCTAAAAGTTTTTATAGCAGTTGCAAACACAAAAAGTATCTCAAATGGTGCAAAAGAGTTAGGCTTCACTCAGTCAAATATGACTCTTCGTATAAAACAGCTTGAAAAGATTTTAGGGCAAGAGTTGTTTCACCGAACAAACAAAGGTGTAGTTTTAACTCAAGAGGGTGAGAAGTTTTTCCCTTATGCGGTTGATATTGTAAAAAAAGTTGAAGAAGCAACTTTAAAAATACGAAATATAAACCACCAAGAGTTGCTTAGAATTGGCTCAACCCAATCAAATACTACAATAAGACTTTCAAAGTTTATAGATAAACTTGATAAAGACTTCAAAGATATGAAGTTGGAGTTTGTAGTTGATAGTAGTTTAAATCTTATTGAGCAATTGTTAGATTATAAACTTGATATAGCTTTTGTAAATGGAAAACCAAAACAAAAAGATTTAGAGGTTTTAAATGTTTTTAAAGAGGATATTGTATTGGTTGAGCCAAAAGACAAAGAACCAGAAAACATAATCTATTCATATAAAAATGGATGTTTAAATAGAATATTTCTAGAAGAGTATCTAACAGAAGAGAAAAAAGTTCAATACAAAAAAGTGAACATAGAAAACTATGAGTTGATTTTATCTTGCGTAAAAACTGGATATGGAGTTGCACTTTTTTCAAGAGAGATTATTGAAAAGTTTGGATATGAAAACAAACTAAAAATCACAAGTATGGATTTTAGGTTGGATACATATCTAATCTGTAGGAAGGATTACCTTCCTATGATAGAAGGATATTTAAGACAAATCACTCTTTAGTTTTTATGTTTGTTGTTTACTTCAATCATACAAGTAACACCAGCTCTTAAAATATAATCTTCTGGAACTTCATCTATAGCGATTCTTACAGGGATTCTTTGAGCTAATTTAACCCAAGTAAAAGATGGGTTTACATTTGCTAAAAGTCCACTTCCTCTGTCATTATCTCTATCCGTTATACCACTTGCGATACTTTCAATATGCCCTTTTAAAACATAATCAGTTCCAAGAGGCTTCATAACAGCTTTATCTCCAACTTTTATTTTTGGTATTTTATGTTCTTCAAAATACCCATAAACCCAAAAACTGTTTTCGTTTAGGATTGACAGATGGCTTTGTCCAACTTTTACAAAGTCACCTTCTTTTACAAGTAGGTTATTTACCCAACCATTTGTTGGAGCATAGATTGTTGCTCTTTGTAAATCAAGTTTTGCCAAATCTAATCTTGCTTTTGATTCATTTAAATCCTCTTTTGCCATTATTAAACTATATTTTGCATCATCTTTTACATCTTTTGGCACAATAGAATCACTAGCTTTGATTCTTTTTTCATATTTAGCTTTTTTCATATTGTAGTTTGCTTTTTTAGCTTTTACTATAGATTCAAGTGTAAAAACCTCTGCTTCAAATCTTTTTTTATCGATTTCAAAAAGTTTGTCCCCTTTTTTAACATATTGATTATCTTTAACATATAGTTTAGAAACAAGTCCTTCAACATCTGGTGCCACAAGTGTTATATCTGCTCTGATTCTTCCATCTCTTGTCCAAGGAGAATCAATATAGTTATTCCATAGGTTTACAGTCAACACAATAGCAACTGCAACGATTGCAAATGTGATTAGATATCTTATTAGTTTTATAATTGTTTTGTTCATTAATATCCTTATTTATAAATTAGTAGTGAAATTGTTGAAAATACGCACATAAAAAGTGCAGCTCTAAAAAGTCCGGGATGCCAGACAAACTCATAAACTCTTAAATCAAGTAAAACTCTGTTTAAAGCAAGTTGTATAACACCTGCAACTACAAATAATAGAATTAGTGCAGGGATTTGAACTCCCATTAGTGATATTATTGGATCCATTATTTATCTCCTTGAATAGGTAAAAACTCTGTATTTTTTATAATCGAATAGATAATACTAACCTCAGTTGTAATCACATTTAGCAGTTTTTGTTCATTTGCAGAGGTCAATTTCTTGTTTTCTAAGTCATGCATTAGTTTCTCTATTTTTCTTCTATAAACAGTTTTATCTGTTTTGTCTTTTAGGTCAAAGTATTTTTCAATATTGTTTAAAATCAGTCTAATTTGTATAGGTTTTCTTCCCTCAAATAGGCTTGCTCTTTTTCTAATAGTGATGATTGCTTTACCAATCTCAACAGTTGATAAAATCCAAGTAAAGATTTTTGAGTTTGTATTTGTATCTAGTCTTCCAACTACAGAATATCTTTGCATCAAATCAAAGTTTAGCATCTCAAGTTTTGCTCTTTGAAGTGATAAGTCATCTTTTATTAGGATGTTTATTTGTTTACTTAGAACTTTTTTAACTCTTGATTCAATCCAAGAATTAGATGTAAAATCAAAAAGCATATAACTTAGTGTTGATATTATTAATCCAACTATTGTAGCCATTGCTGTTCCAAAGAAGAAAGCAAAATCAGAATGATAAGATGTGTTTACCGCAATTGTTGTAATAAATACTAAAAGAATACCAAAGCCTATAAAACTTTTTCCTGGTAAAACCATCATCAATGAAAGTAGTGCAAACATAGGAGTCAAAGCAAGACACATAGTTGGTAAATCAATCACAAAAGATGGAATAATATAAAAGTTATAAATTGGTGTGATTATCAAACCTATGATTGTACCAATAATTGTACTATTTATTATCCCTTTTGGGTTTGGTGCTGTACTTAGAAGTAAAGTATTTGCAATAGCAGGAATAACTCCAAAAGCTGCATATTCCCAACCTGATATCATCCAAAGTACCATCATCGCAATAAGTGCAGATGTTGCTCTTACAACCATCAACAAAATCAAAAGATTGTCACTATAAGTTGAGAACTTCAAGTTTTGAACAAAGTTTTTTTCATCTTTTATTTTTGTATCTTTTTTGATAAAAGAAAGATAAGTATTTGCATATTCATATAATTCATTTTGTAGTCTCTCTAGTAAAAAACAGATAGCTTTAAAATCATTTTTTAGTTCAAAATCATCTTCTAGGTTTAGTTTTACTTTTTCCTCTTCTACAACTTTTTGAGTAAGAGCTTTTGTTTTTTTCAATTCAAATAAAAGTGTATTTATATTTTTTTCTTCTAGCTGTTTTTCATGAAACTCTTTTAGCGTTGTTTCTATATTTTCATAAATATTTTTCAAACTATCTATAAATACAGTATTATCTTTACTATTATTGATGATATTTCTTAGTGATAAAAAAGTTGTACTGATATGCATAAATTCATAGTTTAATCTTTTGTAATAAACACTATCTCTTTTTGAAATACTAGTTTCAAAGTTACTATTTACTCTTAAACTATCCGTTCCTAAAATATCTCTATTATAATTAACTGCCGAACTATCAAAAGAAAATATATTTTTTACATTTGAAAAGGTATTAATAAGAAGATTGAATTTACTCTTTTCACTTTTTATTAGTGTTTTACTTAAACTTTGAGGAAATAAAACTTCACTAATAAAACTTGCAGAAATCAAGCCAATCATAACTTCAAAAAATCTATCAATACCAAAAGTGAATATCTCAGCTGGAGTTTGAATAATAGGCATAGTTACAACAGCAATTGTATATCCAGACATAACAAATCCATAAGACATAAAGTTTCTTGCCATAAACCCAATAGCTGCACAAACTCCTGCCCACAATGCAAAAAATATAGTAAATGAAACTCTATCTTGTGCAAATAAAGCTATAAAAGTAATAGCCATAGTTGTACCTAAAACAGTTCCAATAAGTCTATAAAAACTTTTTGAAAATACTGGTCCACTAAATGGTTGCATCACAATAAACACTGTGAAAACTGATGTTTGTGGCATAGATAAATTAAATACAATACATAAAGATAGTGCCATCAAACATGCAGCAACAGATTTGAAAACATAAGTAAAATTTGGTAAGTCTTTACTTAGCCACTCTTGTGAAGCAGTTTTGATGTATTGTTTAGTTATTGTCAAGAGAAGTTCCTTTCTCTTTATAACCACCACCTAAAGCTTTGATTAAATCAATTTGAGCATTTAACTCATTGTTTTTCAAAGATAGTTTAGTAATCTCTTCATCAATTAAGCTTAGTTTTGAGTCAATATAAGATATTTTATTTTTAAGACCTAACTTGAATATTTTTCTCTCAATATCTAGGTTTTTTTCTTTGCTTTTTAAAATATTGTTTTGAACTTTGATTTTAGATTTGTTTAGTTCAAACTTTTTTAATGAAGCTACAACTTCATTTATAGCTTTTATTACACTTTGGTTATATTCTTGTACTTGAATATTGTATTCATCAGTTTTTATATTTAAATTGTTTTCTCTTCTATTCCCATCAAATAAAGGAAGTGAGATAGCTGAGCCAATATATGGTGCATAAGAGCTTTTATCAAATAAACTAGCCCAAGAAAAAGATGTAAAACCTAACAAACCACTAAGACTAATGTTTGGATAAAACTGTGCTTTTGCATTTGTGATATACTCATTTTTACTTAGAAGTAGATATTTTTGAATGGCAATATCTGGTCTATGTGATAACACATCCAAATGGATATCTTTAGGAACAAAAACTTTATATTTATCAAAACTTGATACTCTTTTTAGTTTATCAATCTTTGAAGGCATAAGCCCTGAAACTATAGAAAGAGATTTTTTCAAGTCTTCAATCTCAATTTTTAGATCTAAAGAGTTTTGCTTTACTTTTTCAAGAGAAGTACTACTTCTATTTATCTCTATTTGGTTTGCCAACCCTAATTCATGTAAAGTGTTTAAAATATGATGTTTCTCTTCAATGTTTTTTTCTAAAACTTTTATTTTTTCTAATTGCTCTTTTTTATAATTTAGTGTGGCATACAGTTTTACAATAGAAGTTGTCATTGCTATTTTTTTTACTTGTATATACAACTTTTGAGCTAAAGATTTATTTATTGATGCTCTTATTAAAGAAGAGTTTTTATCCCAAAAATCAAAATCATAGTTTAACCCTAAACCTTGGTCATAAAGATTATAATAACCCCCACCTAGTGGATCAGGGAAGATATAGTTCTCACTATATCTTTGTCTTGAAACATTACCATCTATTCCAACTGTTGGCTTTTTTAAAGCTTTGTTTATCTCAACAATAGATTGTGCACTTTTATATCTTGTTTTTAATATTTTTAAAGTTGGGGCATTATTTAGGGCTTCATTTATCAAAGAGTTTAGTTGTTCATCTTTAAACTTTTTCCACCATTGTGTATTTAAAGAAAGTTCTGAACTATTGAACTTATTTAGGTCTGTTTTTAATTCTTTGTTAATTTTACTGTTATCAAATTTTTTAATTTTTTCAACTTTAGGAACACAACCTGTTAAAATATAAAGTGATATAAATATAAGTACTAAATTTCTCATTGTTACTTCACATTTAAATACACAGTTTTAAGTGTGTTTAATAAAATCTTTTTTTCTTCCATTGTAACTCCTTTGAAAGCTTCCTCTTCAACTTTTAAGCTTGCAGTGTTTATTACTTTTTCAAGCTCTTTGCCTTTTGTTGTTAGACAAACAAGGAATGCTCTTCTATCATCTTTTTTGGCTTTTCTTTCAACAAAGCCTTTTTTCTCAAGTTTGTCTACCATAAGTGTTAGACTTGAAGGTTTTAGATATGTATCTCTTGCTAACTCTTGTTGAGTTAAACAATCTTTTTCACAAAGTCTTCTTATCAAAACACTTTGTGCAGCAGATATATCGTGCTCTAAAAGTAACTTTTCTAAATTGTTTTTAATGCTATTTCTTATATTAGCAACTAATATGCCAAATATATTGTCTGATTCAAATGACATGTGTATCCTTAAGTTTTAAATGATTAATGTGTAAATAGTTAATATATGAATAATTAATAGATGAAGAATAATAATACATTTAAGCTTAAAATTAATTGTAATAAATTAATTAACTTAAAAATATTACTTTTAAATTTAAAATAATAAATTATGGTACAATCCTTAATTATTTTACAAGGAGACTTTATGGCTATTACTATTAGAGATGGTATTGCTGATGACGCACAAACAATTTATAATTTTATTATTGAGTTAGCAGTTTATGAAAAAGAACCAGATGCAGTAAAAACTACAGTTGAAGAAACAAGAGAAAAAATATTTGGTGAAAATTCAACTGTAAAAGCCCTTATTTGTGAAGAAGATGGAGTTGCGATTGGTATGGCAGTATATTTTTATAACTATTCAACTTGGCTTGGTAAAAATGGGATTTATTTAGAAGATTTATATGTAAGTGAATCAAAAAGAGGAATAGGTGCTGGTAAATTGATGCTAAAACACTTAGCAAAAAAAGCACTTGTAGAAGATTGTGGTAGATTTGAATGGTCTTGTTTAGATTGGAATACACCATCAAGAGATTTTTATGAAAGTATTGGTGCTGTTTCACAAGAAGAGTGGATAGGGTATAGATTAGAGGGTGATTCTTTAACTAACTTTGCAAATAGTTAGGAAAGGATTAATGTCCTCTTCCTAACATCTCTGATGCTTCCATAACTATCATAAAAGCATCTTTATCACACTCCTGAATTATTTGTTTTAGAAATCTTAATTTTTTTACATCCAAAACAAGAAAAATTAAAGTTTTATTTTCATGTTTGAATATCCCAGAGCCATTTAATATAGTTCCATATATTCCAAAGTTTTCAGTGATTTTTTGTGAAAGAAGTTCAGGTTCATTTGTTGTAATATGAATAACCTTTGTACTTAAAGCTCCTGTTAAAACTACATCCATAGCTTTTGCTGTGACATATATACTTATTACAGATAAAACTGCTTTTTCAAAATCTTTAAAGATGTAGATTGATGATATTACTATTAAAGCATCAATTGCAAATATAATTTGCGAAGCTTTTAGGTGGGAGTTTGCACAAACAATTTTTGCAATTACACTTGATCCTCCAGCACTTGAATTTCCTTTTATAATAAACCCTACACCAAAACCAATAACTAAGCCACCAAAAACAGCTGCGACTAATATATTTGATATCAATAAGTCAATATCTAAAAATTTGGTAAAAAAATCAGTAAAAGATGAGATTAGAATAATAGTTATTACTGTTTTTATTGCAAACATTTTTCCTAAATATTTTATCCCAAAAATAAGAAGTGGAATATTTATTAAAACTATTAAACTTCCAATTGAAAGATTTGTCATATGATACAAAAGTATTGCCATACCAGGAGTTCCACCAGTTGTAAAGTTGTGAGGTACAAAAAATAGTACTACTGAAAGAGCAATCAATAAACTTCCAATAAGAATATAAAATGCACTCTTTATCTCTTCATTTTTTATTTTTAACATAAATTTTCCTAAAGATTAAAATTGTAATAAAGTGGTTAAAATTAGTAGGTTTAGCTTTCTTGTTGGATAGTTTCTTGGTTTTGAAGTTGATATAGATGATTTAAAACATTTTTTGAAAGTGTATTTTTCATCTTTTTTACTCCTTAAGTCTGTTTTTGTATAATATCATAATCTAAAATAAATATCATTAAAGGAGTAATCTTTGAGTTTAGAAAATTTTGAAAAAGTTTATAATGAATTTAACCAAAGAATTAATGAACAAAACTTTGATGAGGCACTGTATTTAGTAGATGTATTACTTGATTATGCTGAAAATGAAGTTGATAAATTTTATACACTTATGGGAAAAGCAGCTGTACTTACAAATTTAGAAAGAAATGATGAAGTTATTGAAACATATAAAGAGATTATTAAAAATTTTAAAGAGTCTAAAGATGATACTGTTTCAAAATTTTTGATTTATGCTTATTATAATAAAGCTTTAGCTTATGCAAAAGATGAGAGTTTTGAATTAGAGCTAAAAACTTACAATAGATTACTTGAAAAATATATTGGAGATATCTCTTCTGATACTGAAATAGTATTAGTAAAATCGTATATGAATAAAGCAATCTGTGTAACAGAATTAGAAGGTTTTGAAAACTCTTTAACTGTATATAAAGAGTTAGTTAGAAATTTTGAAGACTCAAATCAAAGTGATGTTGTTTTACAAATAGCTCAAGCTTCATATAATATTGCTTTGATATATGGACAAAAAGATGAAGATGAAGAAGCTGTAAAAGCATACGATTATGTTATTTCAAAGTTTGAAAATAGTAGTGATGAAAATATTTTAGAGTTAGTGGCTAAATCACTTGTTAATAAAGCTTCAAAAGCTAGAAATTTAAATAACTATACACAAGCATTGGATTTATACAATGAAGTTATTGAAAAATTTGAAGATTATCAAGGTGAATTTAAAAATCAAGTTGCCCTTGCTTTACATAATAAATCTATACTTTTAAGTGAACTAAATAATGAAGATGAACTATTGAAAGTTTGTGATACTATTATAGAAAAATTTTCACAAAGTAAAAATGAAATGATTATGAATATTGTTGCTTCAGCGGAGGTTGTAAAGGATAAAGAACGTTTTAGTAACAATAGTTTTTGATAATTAATAATTATATATTCTGTAATTATTTGGTAACAAATAAAGATTAGAATTCTCCTAATTTTTTTAAAGGAGAATTAATGTCTACTTATACTAACAGTAGTCAATCTGATGTAAAACTAAATTTATTTTTCTTTATTGGTTTTACAGCAGTTGTTTTATACTTCATATATTGGGGTTCGTCTTACACAAATGGAAATCATGCAATACTTTTTATCTTAGCAACACTTTTTGGGGTGTTTATGGCATTTAATATTGGTGGTAATGATGTTGCAAATTCATTTGGAACAAGTGTTGGTGCTGGTACTCTTACTATTAAACAAGCACTAATTGTTGCAGCAATCTTTGAAGTAAGTGGTGCTGTTATTGCAGGTGGTGAAGTTACAAAAACTATTAGAAAAGGGATTGTTGATTTATCACAAATAACAGTTGAACCTATGCAATTTGTTTATATTATGATGGCTGCTTTATTATCAGCGGCTATTTGGTTATTAATTGCAACAAGAAAAGGTTGGCCTGTGTCAACTACCCACTCAATAATTGGTGGAATAGTTGGTGCTTCAATTACATTAGGTTTCTTAATAGGTGGCTCAGATACAGGATTTTCTTTAGTAAAATGGGATAAGATAGGAACAATTGCATTCTCTTGGGTTCTTTCCCCTGTACTTGGAGGTTTAGTGTCTTATGTTTTATATTATCAAATAAAAAAACATGTTTTGGTTTATAATGATGAGACTGTAGATAAACTTGTATCTATTAAAAAAGAAAAAAAAGAATTAAGAGAAGAGCATAAAAAATCTTTTGAAAGATTATCAGAATTACAAAAGTTATCTTATACTAGTTCAATGGCAAGAGATGCTCATACTATCTCTGATAAAGATTTTGATCCTGAAGAATTGGAATCAGATTATTATAAAAAAGTTTATGAAATAGAACAAAAACAAGATAGTGTGAATGCAACAAAAGCTTTAGAAACCTACGTTCCTTTATTTGCTGCAATTGGTGGTATGCTTATAACAGGTATGCTTTTATTTAAAGGTTTAAAACATATGCACTTAGGATTGTCTACTATTGATAATTATCTAATAATTGGTATGTTTGGAGCATTGATTTGGCTTGCAACTACTATTTTCGCAAAGACATTAAAGGGAAAAGATTTGGATAAATCTACTTTTTTAATGTTTAGTTGGATGCAAGTTTTTACAGCTTCAGGATTTGCTTTTAGTCATGGTTCAAATGATATTGCAAATGCTATTGGACCATTTGCTGCAATTTTAGATGTTCTTAGAACTGGTGAAATAGGTTCTAGTGCAGCAGTGCCAACTGTGGCTATGATTACATTTGGTATAGCTTTAATTGTTGGGTTATGGTTTATAGGTAAAGAGGTTATTCAAACTGTTGGACATAACTTAACTAAAATGCATCCAGCTTCAGGTTTTTCAGCAGAGCTAGCAGCTGCGGGAGTAGTAATGTTGGCTTCTGTAATGGGATTACCTGTATCTAGTACACATATCTTAATTGGTGCAGTACTTGGAGTAGGTTTAGTAAACCATAATACAAACTGGGATTTAATGAAACCTATTGCTTTAGCTTGGGTTATCACACTTCCTGCAGCAGGAATTCTATCAGCAATTACTTTTATGGTACTTAATAATATATTTTAAATCAAGAGGGAAACCTCTTGATTTTAAAGAAATTTTGATGATACTTCTTTTAATATATCATCTGCTAAAAATGATTCTCCATTATATTTGACTACTTTTATCCCTTCACTTGTGAAAGATTTTGCAGTATTTTTACAAGCTGTTTTTACAACAATATAATTACACTCTTTTAAAGCTCTTCCCATTTTGTTATGTTGTTCAATATGTTCTTGATCATCATGGTCATGATCACAAGCATGATCCTCTTCTGGATGGTCGTGATCTATATCTGTTCTTGGATTGATTTTAATCTCTTCTAATGTAAATGATTTAAACATACTTGAGCCACTCATAGAAAATACAGCAAACTTTGGAGTATGCCCTGCATTTGGGAAAAATCTAAGATTTTCATCTTTTACTGGTATAGCTATTTTCATCATTTTCCTTTTATAAATTTTTCTTTATATTACCTTTGGAACTTTAAACTATGCAATAACTAATCCATAAGTTTAAAAATTTAAATACTTAATAAGAATATGATACAATAAGCAAAAAATTTATTTTTTTTAAGGGGATATTATGGGATTTTTTAAAAGTGTAATGCAGTTTATAGCAAAAGCTTCAATCCCAGTGTATAGATTTGAAAATAATAGGCTTGTTTTTAAAGTAGGAAGTGACAATCTTTACTCATATGAATTAGATGATTATGATATAAAAACAAGACATGATCCTTATGTTATAAGTGCATATACTCTAACTACAAAAGATATACATTTGGAGTTTATGAAAGTAGATAGTGATGTTCATTGGAATACAGACTGTTTATCTATTTATGAAGATTTAATAAAAGAAAAATTAAAAATAAAAAGATTAGAAGTTTTAGAAGAAAGAGATATTGAAACATACTGTTTTAAAACATATAAAGCTGATAATTCTTTTATTTTTCATATTATATATGTTTATACCTCTTTATCAAACCTAATTGTTATAGATACAAAAGGGAAATTGTATAAAGAATTATTAATAAAATTAGATTCTAGTTATCAATATAGTTTTGATAATGAAGAAAAAGGTGAGGTTAACTTTAATTTGTCTCTTGTAAAAGAGAATAGTATGAGGAGTTATTTTGCATTATAAATATTTAAATAAAACTTTTTGTTTTTTTATAATCTTATTTTTGTTTGCTGGATGTGTAGTAAAAAATTCACCATTTTATAGTAAGAAAAAAGATAGATTAGTTTTAGGAAAAAAAGATAACCCTATAATTGTAAAATTGGAAAATGTCAATTATAAAACATATTTATATGGTTGTAGTGATTATTCTTATACTCTTACTCAAGATAGTAAAGAGTATGGAAAATTGTTTGTTGAAGAGATAGAACTAGGATTTAATTGTACTTGGAATGGACTTCCAAGTGGTTTTTTTGAAGATAATTTTAGATCAAATCTGAAATTAAATGATGTTGAAACAGTTGAACATATAGATATTGATAGATATAGTTTTAAAACTTATAAAGTTAATGAACAGTATTACAGTATAATTTATACATATATAGGAAGAAAAGATAGATTTATAGTAGATTATGAAGGGAAACTTTATAATAAACTTTTAAAAAGTTTTGATAAAAACTATGTAAATAAATATATCAATAAAAAAAGATTTTATAAATTTTATGATGATAGTTTAGTTAGAAAAAATATTCTAAACCACTATTTCACACTAGAAAGATTTAATTCAAGAGACTAAAGAGAAATCTCTTTAGTTTCCAAAAACTTGTTTAAGAATTGAGCTTGTTTGTTCAATTGGATTTGAACGAATAGCAGCTTCTTTTTCGGCAATCATTTTAAACAAACCATCAATTGCTTTTTGTGTAACATAATCATCAAGATTTTCATCACTACTACTTGGAAGATATGAATCAACTCCAAAGTTTTTTGCTAAATTCATAACTTCACTGTTATTTACATACTCTTTTCCATATTGTTTATAATAAGAATTAAAAGCATTATAATATTTTGCAACACTGTTTTCTTCCATCGTTTTTTGAATTATAGGTTTGATTACCTCTTTTAATGAGCTATTTGTATTTGTTTTAAAATAATCAGTTGCTGCATTTTTATCACCATTTAATATTTTTGTTGCATCTTCTAAACTCATTTTTTCAATAGCACTAACAAAAACTTCTGCTGTTTTTGGAGCTGCATTTGTTGCAGCACTGTTCATTGATTTTATTAAATCATTTGCAATCTCATCTCCCCCAGCTTTTCTGATAAGTGTTTCAACTTTTTGAAGATTTTCAGGAAGAGGAATCTTCACAAGTGAATTATCTAAATAACCATTTGTTTCACTAAGATTTTTAACAGCATAATCAACTCCAACTTTTAATGCTTCTTTTAGTCCACTTGATACTGTTGAATTACTAAGGTTTGTTGTATTTTTTGAACTAGAATTAGTTGTTGAATCTTTTGTTACATTACCTATAACTTCTTTTGCTATGCTTCCAAAATCAAAACCAAATGCTAAAGTTGAAGATAGAATAATAGATGCACATATAATATTTTTTTTCATAATTTTTCCTAATTTTCTTCTATTATAGATAAAAGTAGATAAAATTATGCATTAAATTATAAATTAAAAAGTAGGTGAAGTTTGATTAAAGAGATAGTAGATTTTTTCTATAGTTTTAAAAATAAAACTATTGAGAGTGATATTTTAGTTTTAGAATATGGTGAGCAAATAAAAAAATATGCAAATATGATTATAAATAAACAACTTGATAAAGAGTATGAGGAAAACTATCTAACTATTTTAGGATATAGTTTAAGACTTGAAGATATAAAACAAAGAATTTTTTTCACTTTTCAAGAAGCAGTTTATGCAATTGATTTAGATAAATTGATGAAAAATGAAGATTCTATGAAATTAAACTCAATAGTATATATTTTGGTTTTAAATACTTTAATTAATGAATTTAAAGGATTAGAGATAGATAAAGAATTATATTCTAAAGCTTTAGACATTTATAGGCAAATGGAAGAGAGAAAATCAAAAGAGAACCAGAAATATCATATCTATCAATATTAAGATAATTATATTAGATTGTGATATGAGTAAAAACTCACTTCTTTCACACTTAAATTAAATATTATTTATAAAATAAACTGGAGCCTAACATTGTTTAGTGAAAAATATATCTCAAAACTTATTATTCTAACCCCTGTGATAACTGTACTTTTAAGTGCTTTTTTTACAATTTATTTTTTTATTAAAAACCAAAATGATTATTTCAATGAAGAGAGTATTAGAGTTGAAAAAGAGTATATAAAAAAACAAAAAAATATTTTAGAAAAAGAGATTAAAAATGTAATTAATTACATAGATTATCATGTAAAAAGAAATAAAAAACTAACTTCTGATGAGTTAAAAAAAGAGCTTATTGGATATATTGAAACAATAAGATATGAGAAGCATGGATATATTTGGATACACGATACAAATTATTATTTAGTTGGACATCCATTTAGAAAAAACAGTATAGGAACTTATGATATTGATTTAAAAGATGCAAAGGGTGGCTTTATTACAAAAAGGTTTGTAGAAGAGACCTTAGCTAATCCTGCTGGTGTTTTTATGGAATATTATTGGCAAAAACCAAATGAAACTAAATTTTCTAAAAAGTTAGGCTTTCTTAAAATCTATAAACCTTTTAATTGGGTAATTGGAGCTGGCTTATATATAGATGATATTGAAAAATCAATAGCAGATAATAAAAAACTTTTAGAAGAAAGAATAAATAGATATATTCAAACAGTTGTAAAAATCTCTATAGGTGTAATTTTGCTTATTGGTATTTTATCTTTTATTATCTCAAATAAAATAAATAGAGTATTTGCAAACTATAAAGATAATGTAAAAAGAAAAGAGCTAGAACTACAAGATGTAAATAAAAATCTTGAGAAAAAAATTGAAAAAGCATTAAGTGAAGCTAAGAAAAAAGATAGAGCAATGTTACATCAGTCTAGGCTTGCAAGAATGGGAGCAATGCTTAGTATGATTGCTCATCAATGGAGACAACCACTTAGTGAAATATCTGCAATTTTTATGGAGTTGGAAACAGCAAATAGATTTGGAAAATTAGATGATAAACTTTTAGATGATAGTGTAAAAGAATCAAATAGATTGATACAATTTATGTCTCACACTATTGATGATTTTAGAAACTTTTTTAAACCAGATAAGAAAAAAATAGAGTTTTATATTGATGATGCTTGTAATGAAGCAATCTCTTTAGCAGGTGCATCAATAAAAAGTTCCCATATTAAATTAAATAAAAAAGTAAAATGCAATAGTATGGTTGTAGGTTATGAAAGGGAGTTTGCTCAAGTTTTACTAAACTTAATATCAAATGCAAAAGATATATTAAACCAAAGAGTTGTTAAAAATCCAGAGATTAATATAACTATAGATTACAAAGATTCCCATGCTATTATTATTGTTGAAGATAATGGTGGTGGAGTAGAAGAAAAGCACTTAGAACTTATATTTGAACCATACTTTACTACTAAAGAGAGTTCAAAAGGAACAGGCTTAGGCTTATATATGGCAAAAATGATTGTAGAAAAAAATATGGCTGGTGAATTAAATGTTGAGAACAGTAAGAAAGGTGCAGTTTTCACGGTTAGTTTACCTTTAAAATAAGGTTTTAATATGAACAAAGAGCAATTATCACAGTTAAACAATTATTCTATTTTATGTGTTGAAGATGAAGATGGAATTAGAAAAAGATTAGTAAATACTCTAAAATATTACTTTGATGATGTATTAGAAGCAAGTAATGGAAATGATGGATATGATTTATACTTAGAATATAAACCAGATATCATTTTAAGTGATATTGAGATGCCTGGCAAAAATGGTGTTGAGATGGTTAAAAAAATTAGAAATGAAGATATTGATACTATTTTGATTATGGTAACAGCCTATTCAAATGAAGAATACCTTTTAGATTTAATTAATTTAAATATTAATCACTATATATTAAAACCTATAAATTCTGAAAACCTTTTTAATGGTATTATTAAAGCTTTAGGGGAAAGATTAACTACAAACTTGAACTTTTCTGATGAATGTTATTTTGATATTCAAAAATATGAACTTATTTTTAATAATGAAATTATAGGTTTACGAAAAAGAGATAAAGAGTTTCTACTTTTACTTTATAAAAATAAAAACCAAATATTAACTTATGATTTAATAGATGAATATATCTGGAAAGATAAAACTATGAGTATGAGTGCTTTAAAAACCTTTATTAAAGAGTTAAGACAAAAACTACCAATAGATTTAATTAAAAATGTACCTCAAATGGGATATAAACTGAATATCTAAAAAAACTCACCCTTTTCTCACTTTGTATAGATAATCTTCTTTTATTAATTTAAAGGAGAAATAATGTTAAGAAAAAGTTTACTTGTAGTTGGATTAGCAGCATCGCTAATGGCATCTAATGTAAAAATGGATTTAAATGCAAAATATGGTGCAAATAACTTCCATACAATTGGAGCAGAAAAGTTTGCCAATTTAGTAAGAAAATATACTGATGGTAGTGTAGAGATTACTGTTCATGCTGGTTCATCTTTAATAAAAGGTAACCCTCTTAAAGCAGTAAAAGATGGAACTGTGGCAATGACTGATATGTTTATACCTTTTACTTCAGGTGGAGGAAAAGTATTTGGTATTTCTGCCTTACCATTTATTGCTAATTCTTATGATGATGCATATAAATTGTATCAAATTTCAAAACCAGCATATGAAAAAACAGCTAAAAAATGGAATCAAAAACTACTTTATAGTGTATCTTGGCCACCATCTGGATTTTATTCAAAAAAGGCTATGACTTCAATTGAAGATTTTAAAGGAAGTAAGACAAGAACTTATGATAAAAACTCAGCAGAATTTGTAAATAGTGCAGGGGGAAATGCAGTTGCTTTACCTTGGGGAGAGGTTTATTCATCACTTAGAACAGGAATGGTTGATTCTGTTATTACATCATCTGCTTCGGGAAAAGATGGTAAATTTTGGGAAGTATTATCTGATTTTACAAAAATAAGTTATGCATATCCATTGCAAGCAGTTACTATAAATCTTGATTATTGGAATAGTTTAGATAAAACACAACAAAAAGCTATGTTAAAAGCAGCATCAGAGATTGAAAAAGCTCAATGGGAAGCTTCTAAAGAAGAAGATAGAGTTGCTTTAGAAACATTAGTTAAAAATGGTATGAATGTAAACGAAGCATCACCAGAGCTTAAAAAAGAGCTTGACAAAATTGCAGATGAGATGTTATCTAAGTATTTAGAAGATGCTAACTCTCAAATTAAAAAGATTTTTGAAGAATATAGAAAGTAATCTTTATGAAACTTTTTTTAAACATTACAGATAGGCTTTGCAAAGGTGGAGCCTATCTTTCTGGATTACTTTTAGTTGGATTAGTAGTACTAATCTTAATCGAGATATTTTTAAGATACTTCTTTGATACATCTACAATGATTGCAGATGAATATAGTGGATATTTGTATTTAGCTTCAATCTTTTTAGGTTTGGCATATACTTTTTTAAAAGATGGGCATATTAGAATAAATATTATAACTTCAAGATTAGGTGATAAAACAAATAGTGTTATTGATAAAATTGCAGGAATAATAACTTTAGCTGTACTATTTTTTATCTTATATAGAACAATACTTTTTACTTACGATTCATACGATTTAGAGATGTTATCTGAAGCTGTTTCTGAAACGCCATTATATTTAACTCAAATAGTAATGCCAATAGGGATTACACTTTTTATTTTTGCAACTATTGCATTTATTTTTAAAGGATTTAGAAATGATTAGTGATCCATTGGTATTATCAGTTATTATTTTAGTAGTGATGTTTTCATTACTATTGTCTTCTATTTGGATTGGAATATCTTTAATTCTTACAGGTATAATTGGGATGCTTTTATTTGAACATAATCTTCCACCTGTAATTAGCATATATGATAAAATAGGAGATTTATTAGCTGCATCTTTGTATGATGCTTTAAATTCATGGTCATTAGCCGCTTTACCAATGTTTATTCTAATGGGTGAAATTTTATACAAGTCTTCAATCTCAACAAGATTATTAAATGGTTTAAAACCTTGGCTTAGTTATATTCCAGGTGGATTACTTCATGTAAATGTTGCAGCATGTTCTCTTTTTGCAGCAGTATCAGGTTCAAGTGCAGCTACAACCGCGACAGTTGGAAAAATAACCCTTGATGAACTTAAAAAAAGAGGTTATTCAAAATCAATAGCAATGGGTTCTTTAGCTGGGGCTGGTACTTTAGGTTTTTTAATTCCACCATCTCTTATAATGATTATTTATGGTGTATTAGCCGATACATCTATTGGTAAACTGTTTATTGCTGGGATTTTACCAGGACTGATGCTTGCAACTTTTTATTCTATTTATATTATGGTTATATCAAAAATAGATAAGAGTGTAGAACCAGAGATAAAAGAAAATTTTACCTTAAAACAAAAAATAGATTCAATAAAAGATTTAGCACCTATATTATCTTTGATTACTGTTATTTTAGGTTCTATTTATGGCGGTATTGCAACTCCAACTGAAGCTGCTGCTTTAGGTGTTTTAGGTTCTATTATTTTGGCAATTTATTTTAAAAGCTTTAATTTTGAGGTATTTAAAAATGCAATATTAAATACAATAAAAACTTCATCAATGATTAGTTTTATAATTGCTGGAGCAGTTTTTTTATCTCAAGTTATTGGCTTCTTAGGAATAGCAAGAGCTATGAGTGAGTTTATTACAGGACTTGGACTAAGCCCTTTAGTATTGATTTTATTAATAGGTCTTATGTATATTGTATTAGGGATGATTTTAGAAGGTGTTTCTATTGTTGTAATGACTCTTCCAATTGTATTACCAATTGTTGTTTTAGCTGGATTTGACCCACTTTGGTTTGGTGTATTTTTAGTATTTATGGTAGAGATGGCACAAATAACACCTCCTGTAGGTTTTTCTCTCTTTGTGATTCAAAGTATTTCAAAGGAAAAAATAGAAGTAATTCTTAAAGCTACTTTTCCATTTTTTGTTATGATGATTGTAACAGTTGCATTGATTACTTTCTTTCCTGAAATCGTACACTATTTACCAAATCAGATGATTAAATAGTAGTAATATGGTAAAATAAAGGATATTATTGATGCAAGGTAATGAAATGATTAGATTAAATTGTGATATGGGTGAAAGTTTTGGTATCTGGAAAATGGGTGCTGATGAACATATTATGCCTTATATTTCACTAGCAAATTTAGCTTGTGGTTTTCATGCTTCTGATGCTGTTACAATGAATAGATCAGTTGAACTAGCAAAAAAATACAATGTTACAATTGGAGCTCATCCCTCATATCAAGATTTAGTTGGTTTTGGTAGAAGAAGTATGAGTTGCTCTTTAGAAGAGATAAAATCAAAAGTTCTTTATCAAATAGGAGCTTTATACTCTTTTTGTAAAGCTCATGGAACAACTGTATCTTATGTAAAGCCTCATGGGGCTTTATATAATGATATGATGAGAGATCAAAATATTTTCAAAGCTGTTCTTAGTGCAATCTCTTCATTTGATAAAAATATTAAATTGATGATTTTATCAAACCCAGATAATGAAGCTTTTGAATATACAGCTAAGATGTATAATATAGCTTTGATTTATGAAGTGTTTGCTGATAGAAATTACAATGATGATGGAAGTTTAGTTTCAAGGATGCTTCCTAATGCTGTAATAACAGATGAATTAGAAGTGATGCAAAGAGTTAAAACTTTAAAAGAGTATGGTTATATTGAAAGTGTAAATGGAAAAAGACTATATATAAAAGCTGACACAATTTGTGTTCACGGTGATGGTGAAAATGCTTTATCTTTTATTCAAGCACTTTATAAAGTATTAAATTAATGACTGTAGAAATAGCATCTGTAGATTCTGTAATTATTTATTTTAGTAATACTATCTCAAAACAAAGTTCTTTAGAAGTAAAAGCAGCCTACAAAGTTTTAAAAGAGTTTAAAGGAAAAGGTTTAATAGAACTTATTCCCTCTTATACCTCTTTATTAGTCACTTATGATATATTTTATTATGATTTTGAATCAATAAAAAGTTTTTTAAATAGCAAATTAAGCTCTTTAGAAGATTATAAAGAGGATGAAACAAATATCATAACAATTGATGTATATTATGATGAAGAGGTTGGCTTTGATTTACAAAGAGTTGCCCAAAAATCAAATTTAAGTATTGATGAGGTTATTGAACTTCATAGTTCAAAAATTTATGATGTTTATGCAATAGGCTTTTTACCAGGGTTTGCATATTTAGCTTCTCTTGATGAGAGAATAAAAACTTCAAGATTAGAAACTCCTAGAAAAAAAATACCAAAAGGAAGTGTAGCTATTGCAGATACACAAACAGCTATTTATCCAAAAGATAGTCCTGGAGGATGGAATATTTTAGGTAGAACTGCTTTTGAACTTTTTGATAAAAATTTAAAAGAGTTATCTCCTATCTCAATAGAATCAAAAATAAAATTTAATCCAATTTCAAAAGAAGAGTTTCTTTCTCAAGGTGGTAACATATGATAGGTTTTGAAGTTATAAAAGCTGGAGTTTTTAGCTTAATTGAAGATATTGGCCGAATATCATATATGCATTTAGGAGTTGCAAGTTCAGGTTTTCTTGATGAATTTGCCGCTTTAAAAGCTCATAAACTATTAGATAATAATATAAATTCAAACTTATTAGAAATTGCCTTTGCTGGAGTAAAATTAAAAGCTACAGCAGATACAATGATAAGTATAACTGGAGCTAGATGTGAGTTTAAAATAAATGGTTTTGAGAAAGCTATTTGGCAAACACACTATATCAAAAAAGGTGATCTATTAGAAGTAGGGAAGTTACTTAGTGGTCAAAGGATTTATTTGGCTGTAAAAGGTGGCTTTGATATTAAAAAACATTTGGGTAGCAGTTCTGTTACAATAAAAGAGAATCTTGGTGGTTTAAATGGAACTCAACTTAAAAATAATGATTTTTTGCCCTTTAAAGAGTATAAAAGATATATTCCTAAAAGATTAAAAAAAGAGTATATTCCAAGTTATGAAACAACATTAACGCTAAGGGTAATCTTATCATATCAAGAGAACTCTTTTTCAAAAGTGCAAAAAGATAAATTTTTTAATTCTACATATACTATTACCCCTGATTTTAACAGAATGGCTTGTAAATTGAGTGGTGAAAAAATAGAATCCTCTTTAGATGGAATAATCTCAGAAGGGATAGCCTTTGGAGCAATTCAAATCCCAAAAGATGGGCAACCAATTATTTTATTAAAAGAGAGACAAACAATAGGTGGTTATCCAAAAATTGGTTCAGTTTTTAGTATTGATTGTTTTAAATTAGCACAAATGAAAGCAGGGCAAAAAATAAACTTTGAACAAATAGGTATAAAAGAAGCACAAGAAAAACTAAAAAAGTTTTATTCTAGTTTTCACTAGTTGTCTCTTTCATTAGTTTTTCTAAAACATTATGAAAAGTTTGTTCTTTTTTTACCTCTTTTATTGCATATTCAAAAGTTGGCTTTATCATTATTCCAGAGTTACTTTTTAAAATTGTTTCAAATAACATATTGAAAACTAGATTTAACATTGTATTTATCTGATTAATATCATTTTCTTCGAATACTATAATAAATTTATTAGTTAAATATCTAACAAATTTAAATTTTAAATCTTCTTCTTCTAATCTAGTGCTAATAAAGCTAGAGATATACATTAGAAGATTGTCTGCTATTAATTTATTATATGTTTTTGAAATATATTCATAATCTCTAACATCTATAAGAGTTACAATAGCATCCTCTTTAAAGCCTAGTTTTTCATTTAAATAGTTTTGATATAACCATTTTTTATTATATGTTTTTGTTAAATAATCTTTATAAACATTATCTGTAATAGACTCTAGTTCTTTTTTTAAGTTTAATATTTGATTATAAAGAGATTTTAATAGGGAAGAGTCATTAGATTCTATAGCTTTTTCAGCTTCTTTTGTGATACTTGCAGCACTATCAATAGTTTTTACTGCATCATTTATATAAGAGTTAATTTCATTATATTCTTTAAATATTAATTTATTTAATTCTTTTTCAAAGTTTTCACTTCCAATATCTAAATCTATATTTTTAGCATTTTTATCAAAGCATTGAAAATAACAAGATGGTAAAATTATTTCATTAGATAAAAGTTCATTTATCGTAGAATCTGTTATCTCTTTTAATTTAGCTTTCATTAATACCTTTCATTAATATATCAATTTTTTCTGGTTTACCAATATAATAACCTTGTGAATAATCTATATCTAAAGATTTAACATATCTATAAATTTTTAAATCACTCACAAACTCAGCAACAACTTTAATATTTTGTTCTTTACAAAATTGAACAATACTTTTTACTAGGTTATAATATACGTCAACATCAATCTTTTTTATTAAACTTCCATCAAGTTTGATATAGTCTGTATTGATATTTAAAATATGCTCATAATTTGAAAAACCACTTCCAAAATCATCTATGGCAATCTTTACATCAAATGCTTTTAAATCGTTAATAAAATCATTAACCAAATAGTAATTACTGATTTTTTTACTCTCTAATATCTCAATTGTTAAGTATTTGCCTACATTACTGCTTTTTATATTGTCTATAATGATATTTTTCATAGTTGGATTTAAAATATCACTATAATCAAGATTTATACTAACTTCAATCTCATATTTTTTAATATATTTAATTACTTTTAATATAAGAATTTCCATCATTT
Organism: Halarcobacter sp.; assembly: GCF_963675975.1. Classification (NCBI taxonomy): domain Bacteria; kingdom Pseudomonadati; phylum Campylobacterota; class Epsilonproteobacteria; order Campylobacterales; family Arcobacteraceae; genus Halarcobacter; species Halarcobacter sp. The sequence goes on from NZ_OY780939.1 coordinate 1,860,650, forward strand.
TATTAAAGAGTCGATATTTTCTTGCTTTTTCAATAAAAGCTTGAGGCATGATGATATTTCCCTCTTTATCATATATTCTCATTAAAGCTTCATATTTAACTATTTTAGATGTTTTATTATCTTGTATTGCTTGAAAATAAGGTTCAACAGTTTTATTCTTTATATTTCTATGTAAAGTTGTTAATAGCTCTTCGTTTATAAAATGGTTTTTATACAGTTTTGAATCATAATACATAAAGTGTATGTAATTCATTTTTGCATTTTGTAAAGCTCTTTCTGCATAAATTAATAAATCTTTATCTTTACCTTTAGCACAACCAATTGTAACATCAATATCAATAGCGTTTTTTGTATTTATAAGAAAAAATTGTGAACTCATGATATTGTTAAAAATAATATTTTTAACTTCCATAATATCCATCTCAACTAACTCATCATAAATGGTAATAGTAAAGACATCAACATGTTCATTTTTTATCTCAATACAGATATTTTTTTTTAGAAAAAAAGATATCTCTTTTTTTACTTTATTTTTAAGCAATTTATACAATTGAGATAAGATAAAGTCACCATTTTTAAATCCATAAAATGCATTTAAATCTTTCATATAAAGTACATCAACTATAAATATAGTTTTAGTGTTGTTCTTGTAAAAATGTTTGCAAAACCTCTGAAATAAGGACATTTTATACCTTCTTTATATTCAATAAACTCAGTATAAGTAATTTAATCTTAAGAAATGTATATATTAATGAAAGGAAGATTTAAATTTTTAAAAAAATTGTATAAAAAATATTATAGGGTATACAGATTGTATAAAAAAACAAAATTTAAAAATATTTTGATAAAATTTCGTAAAATAATTTTGTTAAATTTTAATAAAATAGTATCATACAAATAAAATATTTTGATAATACTATTTGTTTCTTAAATATTTAATATTTTAATTTTTTTATAAATAAATATTGATAAAAGATGCTAAAATGGAATTTTATTATTTTAAAATATGATAAAGTGTTAAAATAGATATTTTATAAGCTTAGATATTATCATTATAATTAATTATAATAATAGTTATGTTTTTTAATATTTGTATATAAAAGTATATATTTTATTTAGATATTTTGTTATAGAAAATAATTTTTTGAAATTTATTAATACAATTAAGGTTAGGTTTGGAAGATATTATTAGAGATTGGGGTTATATTGCTCTGTTTTTATACTCATTTGGTGGTGGTTTTGTTGGTTTAGTTGTAGCTGGTGTTTTATCTTTTACAGGAGATTTAAACTTGTATATAGCTATGTTGGTTGCAGGTATATCAAATTTTATTGGGGACCAATTTTTGTTTTATATGGCAAGAACAAATAAAAAATATGCAAGAGAGACTATGAGTAAATATGGTAGAAAAGTTGCCCTTGCTCATTTGTGGATGAGACGATATGGCTCACCAGTTGTTTTTATACAAAAATATATTTATGGAATTAAAACTTTAATCCCTTTAGCAATGGGATTAACAAAATACTCTTTTAAAAAGTTCACAATATATAATGCAGTTGCGGCTGCTGTTTGGGCTATAGTTGTAGGATATGCAAGTTATATTATGGGAGAAGTGATTTTGACATATGCAGATGAATATAAATATTATGGTGTAGGGATTATATTACTTATAGTTTTTACAGTTTCTTATTATTTTAAAAAGATCTGACCTTGAAAACTATACCTATAAATGAAAACAATATAGGTAAAATTAATTTAATAGTTAGTTTACTGCTTGTACTACTATTTGTTATGGCAATAATTTATTCAGCTATCTATTTTAAAAAAGAAAGTTACAGTAGATTAAAAACTGAACTTCAAGAAAAGTATATAGATAATAAAATAAAAGATATAAGAGTACATGTTCAGATAGTAAATGAACTTCTTATGTCTAAAATTGAAGGGATTAATTTAACAAAAGAAGAAAAACAAAAATATGTTATTAAATATTATGAACAACTTAATAAAAAAAATCCAAAAGAGTATTTTTTTGTTTTTGAATTAGTTAAGCAAGAAGATAATAATTATTTAGAAAAAGTAATAGTTCATCCTAATGTTCCCAAAGGTAAGATTTTAGATTCAGATAGAATAGATTTACATGGAAATAAGTTTGTTAAAAATTATCAAGAATTAGCTATCAAAAATGGATATGTGTTTTTTGATTATTCATTTATACATCCTGAAGAAAAAAAAGAGATGTTAAAAAAAGGTTTTGCCATCTTAAACAAATGGAATTGGATAGTTGGAAGTGGCTTTTTTATTTCAGATGTAGAAGATGAATTAAGTCTTATTGATGAAAAAATAAAAGAAAATATATATATAGAATTAAAAGGTTATATTGAAATAACTATTTTCTTTTTAATTTTTTTAATATTTTTTATTCTAAAAATGAATAAATTCACAACTAAAACAGTTAATAAATTTAAAGAACAAGTTGAAAAAGAAAAACTTAAACTAATCGAATCAAAAGAGTATTTGAAACAATATACAACTATCCTTGAAAATTGTACAATAGTATCTAAATATAATAAAAATGAAGAGTTTATCTATGTAAGTGAAGGTTTTTGTGAAACTTTAGGGTATCAAAAAAATGAACTACTAGGAAAGCCTTATAACACTATAAAATATATTGATGAAATAGATGAGAGTGAAAGTGTAAAAGAAAAATTTATAGAACTTTTAGAAAATAAAAAAAGTATTAAGCGTATTATTAAAAATAGATCAAAAGAGGGCAAAATATTATCTTTCATTGTTATTGCAACACCTATTCTAGATAAAAATGATGAAATTGTTGAATTTGTTTCTTATCGAATTGATATAACAAAGGAAGAGGAATTAAAATTAATACTAAAAAAACAAAATAAAGAGTTATTAAAATCACAAAAAATATTGAATGAAGCTCAAAGAATAGCACATATTGGAAATTGGGAACACAACTATATTTCAGATAAAATATCATTTTCCCAAGAAGCAAAAAGAATAATTGGCTATGATGAAAATATAGAAGAAGTAGATTTTAGTGAGTTTAGTAAAATTATACATGAAGATGATAGAGTTAAATTAAAAGAGAATAAAAATTTAGCTTTAAATAAAGATAGTCAATTTAACTTTGAATATAGAATTCTTAGAGAAGATGGTAAAATTGTTTATGTAGAAGTAAAAGGTGAATATGTTTATGATGAAAAAAATAATTTGATTAAATCCCTTGGAACAATAAATGATATTACAGAAAGAATTGAAGCAGAAAAAGAATTAAAACAAAAAGATTTAATGTTATTACAGCAATCTAAAATGGCAGCAATGGGAGAGATGTTATCTAATATTGCCCATCAGTGGAGACAACCTTTAAGTTTAATAAGTACAGCTGCAACTGGAGCTAAAATTCAAAGAGAAATTGGTTCTTTAACTGATGAAAAACTTGATGAAACCTTCACAACTATAAATAATACTACCCAGTATTTGTCAAAAACAATTGATGATTTTAGAAATTTTTTTAAGCCAAATTCAGAAAAAAACTATTTTAATATTTCTGATGTAATGTATAAAGCTATATCTTTAGTAAAACCTCAATTTAAAAATAGAAATATTGATATTATAAAAAATATTGAAGATTATAAGTTATATGGTTTAGAAAATGAATTTTTACAAGTTATTATTAATATCTTAAATAATTCAAGAGATCAATTAATGAAAATAGAAAATGAGAAATTAATCTTAATCTCTTCATATAAAAAAGCTGATAAGTACATTTTAGAGATAAAAGATAATGGTAAAGGAATAGAAGAAAAGATTATTGCTAAGGTTTTTGAACCATATTTTACAACTAAATATAATAGTGAAGGTACAGGTATCGGTTTATATATGTGTGAGGAGATTGTTGTAAAACATATGAATGGACAAATAAGTGCAGAAAATACAACTTTTACATATAATAATAAGAAATATTTTGGGGCAAAGTTTACAATCACTTTGCCCCTTACAAAAGAATAAATAGGAATAAAAAATAAAAAAATTTAATGAATTAAAAATAAAAAATGAGATTTTACAGGCTTTAGAGTTTGAAAAGTTTAAAGAGATGACTACAATACAATCTTTGTGTTTAAAAGATATTTTAGAAAAAAAAGATGTAATTGTAAAATCTAAAACAGGTTCAGGAAAAACACTTTGTTTTGCTTTACCTTTGGCAAATGAAGTTAAAAGTAAACCAATGCATATTCAAAGTCTAATCTTAGCTCCAACAAGAGAGTTGGCAAATCAAATTAATCTTGAGATAAAAAAAGTATTAAGGTTTATACCAAATATAAAAGTTTTGAGTTTATGTGGTGGAACACCTTTTAAACCACAAGTTGCATCTTTAGAAGTAGGCGCTCATATAGTTGTTGGTACTGTTGGAAGAGTTTTACAACATATCCATGAAACAAAAATAGATTTTTCAAATGTAAATAGTTTTGTTTTAGATGAAGCAGATAAGATGTTAGATATGGGATTTTATGAAGATATATTAAAAATAGCAGACTATATTCCTAAAAAAAGACAAACTTTATTGTTTTCTGCAACATATGAAAAAGAGATTGAGGAGTTGTCTTCGAAACTTTTAGATAAACCTCTTTTTATAGAAAATGTTGAAACCCATAAAAAAGAATCAATAACACAAAAATTTTATGAAACTACAGAAGATAGAAAAATTGATGATTTATTAAGAATTATCTCTCACTATAAGATGAAAACTATTCTTATCTTTTGTAACACTAAAGCAATGTGCGAGGATTTATCTAATCAATTATGGAATAAAGATGTTGAATCTCTAACTTTACATTCTGATTTAGATCAAAGAGACAGAGATGAAACTGTAATACTTTTTTCAAATGGTTCTTTACCTATTTTAATTGCTACAGATATTGTTTCAAGAGGGATTGATATTGATAATATTGATTTTGTAATAAACTTTAATATTGCAAGAGATGAAACAATTCATACCCATAGAATAGGAAGAACAGCCAGAGGTGAAAAAAAAGGTATAGCTATAACTTTATATGATAATGATGAGTTTTATAAAGTTAAACCAATAAATGAAAAATTTCCAGATATTGAGTTTTGTGATGTTTTAGAATATGAAGATTCAAACTATAAACCACAAGCTGAATATAAAACTTTATTGATAACTGGTGGTAAAAAACATAAACTAAGAAAGGGTGATATTTTAGGTGCTCTTACAGCTGGTGAAGGCTTAGATAAAGATTTAATTGGAAATATTACAATTTTAGATTTTGTTTCATTTGTTGCAGTTAAAAATGAAGTACTAGATGATAGATTATTAAAATTAGGAAAGATTAAAATAAAGAAAAAACTATTTAAACTTATTGAAAAATAGTTATGATAGAATTTTTCTTCTAAAAAATACAAAAGGAAATAATATGGCAAGAGCTAGTGCAAGACATCTTTTAGTTGAGAGTGAAGAGCTTTGTAATGAATTAAAAACAAGAATTGATAATGGTGAAAAATTTGAAGATTTAGCAAAAGAATATTCTCAATGCCCATCAGGTGCAAGAGGTGGAGACTTAGGAACTTTTAATCAAGGTGATATGGTTCCAGAATTTGATAAAGTAGTTTTCAATGAAGCTGTAAATGTAGTACATGGTCCTGTGCAAACACAATTTGGATTTCATCTTTTAGAAACAACTTCAAGAGAAGATTAATTATATTTAGAGGTTAAGCAGTTTGCTCAACCTCTTCATCCCAAAGAACGCTAATCCCATACTCTTCATGTGGAATAACATATTTAAAATATTCTCCGGTACCTTTTCTTCCATGAAGTCTTACTATTGTTTGTCCTTCTCTTAAAAGTTTTTTCATCTCATTTTCTGAAAAACTTTTTTTATTCCATCTTAAAAAGGCATTTGAATAAACTCTAAATTTACAAGTTGAATCGGCTGTAAATACATATTGTTCACTCTCATCATACTCTTTTTTTGCATTTTCACAAGTATATAGTTTGATTTGTTTTCCATTTGTAGTAAATTTTTTTGAGATAACATTGCCTTTGCAGTATGGGCATTGGCCTAGAATAGACATGGTAAAACTCCTTTTTTATTGGAATTTTACCCTGTTTTTTTATTTAGTGTTTAAAATATTTCAATTTGCAATAATTATTGTTTTTTCTTTTCAAAAATTCTTTCTGTAAATTCAGCAAATTTACCTCTTACAGCTTTTTCTAACTCAATTGCAAACATATTTATCTCAGGATGTTTTTCCCTTGTTTGTTTTAGAAGTGTAGTAAGACCATTATTATACTTGTTTAGGTACAAGTTATCTATTTGTCTATTTGAACCTATAACTATTGCCATACACGATTCATCAAGTCTACTTAAAATAAGTTGAGTGGTTTTTTCACTTGAGTTTTGCCACTCATCCATTATAACTATTGCTTCTGATAAGGTTCTTCCTCTAGCTTCACCTGGCCAAAGTGTTTCAACACAATACCTAGAAGTTAGTTCGGAAATTTTTGATTCAATAGATTCTTTGTTTTCTCTATTTTCACTTTTTTTAAGATGTTTTTTTGCTATAAATTCTAAAGTATCTTGTAAAGCCATATTATAGATTCTAAATTTTTCATCATTTCCTGCAAGATATCCAATATCTGCACCTTTATCAAGAGATTCTATGGAGTTTCTAACATATACAATCTTATCATAATGCCCTAAATCAATAAGTCTCATAGCACTTACAATTGACATTAGGGTTTTACCTGAACCAGCCTTAGCATCAATTACAAGCAGATCAAACATATCAGTTAAAATAGCTTTCATAAAAAGTTTTTGTTTTAAGTTTACAGGTCTTACTTGTAAAGCTTTAAAATCAGAATCATCTAAAACACTAATTCTTTCATTTACAACTATTGCATAAGCTGTATTTCCATCTTCACTTTCAAAAATATATCCAAAGTTTTCAAAAGTATATTCCTCATCATACTTTCTAATATCTGCTCCATCAAGTGAGTTGAAAATTGATGAATCAAGTTTAATATTTTTTACAAATTCAAAATTTGGAACTGTTGATTTATCATCATGCAGAGTCTCAGTTTTAATCCCTTTAAATAAAGCAAATGTTCTTGCATATACATCTAAAGATAAGAAGTGTGTTTGTGCACCTTTATAATAATCTTGAGCAATAGCAGCAACTTCAATTATCCTTTTGTCATTGCTTTCACTTAAGTGAACTTGTTCAATCTCTGATTCATATTTCTCTTTTGAAATAATATGAAGATTTAATTCATCATTAAAAAGTTTTACAACTTTAAAGCCTATTTTATAATCAACCTCTTTTATCTTCATCTTTGCCAAAAGTCTTGCAAACTCTCTTGAATAGTAACCTAACTCATTTGCCAGTTTCTTTTTGTCCTCTAATTCAATTAAAACTGTTTCAGGAATTACAATAGTATTTGTTTTATTGTCAGATATTCTACTTAAGTTTTGTATGTTTTGTAAGATGATGTTTGTATCTATTACGTAAACTTTTTCTTTCATAAAACAATTATATCATTTAAAATTTATATTATTGTTATTGATATGTATATATTTTGTAATCAAATTATGTTAGAACTTTTTATAAAAATAGTTTGAATAATTTAGTTATAATAAAAATAAAAAGAAGAATATGAAAAAATTTACAAATGAAAATTTATATGAGATTATTGATTATTTAACATCATCTTTAAAGTTAGAAGAGAAGGTGTCTATAGAGGTTTTAAACCCTGATTGTTCTCTTGATTCTTATTGTGGGCAATTAATTGAACTAGAAGATACAATATATAAATATAGAGGATATAAAGACTGGACAGACTTAGCTCAAAAGCTGTTTTGTAAAATGCTAACACCTAAAATCAAATCTTTAAATACAATTGAATTAATATTTAAAAAACTTGATACACAAGATTCATTTCATAATTCAAAAGTAAATGATAAAGAGAAATATGGAGTTGATTCAAAATTCTATTCAATAAATAAAAATGAACAACCAGAGATTTTATTAACATATTTGAATTGTTTAAAAAATGTAAAAATAGAAGAGAAAAAAAGAGTACTTAACCTTGGAATAAACAATGGTGATGAGTTTATGTTGATAAAACAGTATTTTGATTCTTTTAAAGATACAGAATTTGTAGGTCTTGATTATTGTTCCTCTGCCATTGAAGAAGGAAAAAATATTTTTAAAGATGATAAGAATGTTGAATTAATTAATTTTGATATTAAAGAGATTGATAAATTACATTTGGGTAAGTTTGATTTGATAATATCAATTGGAACTTTTCAAAGTTCAAATTTAGAATTTAATAAAACATTTATGAATATTGTTCAAAACTATTTGAAAAAAGATGGAAGTATGATTTTGGGTTTTCCAAATTCTAGATGGATAGATGGTGAGATTATATACGGAGCAAAGGCTGCTAATTATTCTTTCCCAGAGCTGTCAGTACTTTTTAAAGATGCAAATTTTTGTAAAAAGTATTTACAACAGAAAAAATTTAGAGTTACTTTAACCGGACAGTATTATATATTTTTAACTGCTACATCTATAAGGTAGAAGTTGATTAATAAGGAAATTTTATGAATAATATATTTTTTAAAATATTAATACTTTTTATTCTCCCTTATAGTCTATTTGCAAAAATAGAAAATTATAGTAAAAATGAAGAAGTTAAAGCTTTCATAAATGATTTGTCAAAAAACTATAAGTATGATAAAAAAGAGTTAGAAAAACTTTTTTCAGAAGTTAAGATTCAAAAAACAGCTTTAAATTTTTACAAAAAACCAAAAATATCTAAAAAACCAAAAAAGAAAAAAATAGCTAAAAGTAAAAAAATAAAAGGTACTTGGGATAAATATGAAAAAATGTTTATAACAGAAAAAAGGGTTTCTTTAGGTGCCTCTTTTATGAAAAAATATAAAAAAGAGTTAAGAAGAGCCTATAAAACTTTTGGAGTTCAGCCTGAGTATATAACGGCAATTTTAGGTGTAGAGAGTTTTTATGGTAAACAAACTGGAAACTATCCTGTTTTTGATACTTTGGCAACATTAAGTTTTGAAAAAAATAGAAGAAATAAGTTTTTTAAAAGTGAGTTAAAACAATTTCTTATTTTGTCTAAAAAAAATAAAAAGAATCCCAAAACTATTTATGGCTCTTACGCAGGAGCTATTGGTTTAGCCCAATTTATGCCTAGCAATTTTGAAAAACTTGCAGTAGATTTTAATAATGACGGAATAGTAGATTTAAACAATGAAATAGATGCAATAGGAAGTGTTGCAAACTATCTTAGTAAAGCTGGTTGGAATAAAACAGTACCAGTTGCAACAAGGGTTAGTTATCAAGGAAAAAGATTTAATAGATTTAAAACAGGTTATAAATATAAATACAAACGTTCAAAACTTACAGGAATAAAACCAAGATCAAATAGATTTTATTATCCTAAAAAAGTACATTTAATAAAACTTGATAGAAAAAAGTATGATGAATTATGGTATGGTACTGAAAACTTTTATGTTATCACTAGGTATAATAGAAGTTCTTACTACGCTATGGCAGTTTACAAACTAGCAAAAGAGATTGAATCTTTGTATCAAAAAATATAGTGAATCCACACTCACTACACATATAAAAGATAAAATATATTTTATTTATAGGATAGTTATGCATAATAAGAAAGTTATATCAACAACAATTTTTTATTGTTTTTTAATCGCTAGTGTTGCTTCACTGGGCTCTTTGTTTTTTAGTGAATTTATGGATTTTATTCCATGTACAATGTGTTGGTACCAAAGAATTTTTATGTACCCTTTAGTTTTTTTATTTTTAATTAATCTTTTAGAGAGTGATTCTAATATTTTTAAATATGCAATACCTTTGACATTTATTGGTTTTTGTTTCTCTTTTTATCATAACCTTTTAATGTGGGGAATAATTAGTGAGGATGTAGTTCCTTGTAAACATGGAGTTCCTTGTTCAACGGAATATTTTCAGTATTTTGGTTTTGTTAATATACCTTTTCTTTCATTAACTGCCTTTAGTTTAATTCTAATTTTATTACTAATTGGACAAAATAAAGCAAAAAAATATTAAGGATACAGATGAAAAAATTTTTATATTTATTTTCAATTTTAGCAGTAGTTTTTTTTACAGGATGTAACAAAGAAGAGGAAGCAAAACCAGTAGTTGACAACAGTGGAAGCTTTGAAGAGTTAAAAGCAATGAGTAATAAGACTTATACTTTAAAAACAACAGAGGGTAAAACTATCTCTTTAACTGTTGAAAACAATACATTAAAATCAAAAACAATAAAAGATAAGATTGTTTTAGTAAACTTCTGGGCTACTTGGTGTCCACCATGTATTAAGGAGATTCCTGTATTTAATGAGTTATATGAAAAATATTCTGATAAGTTTGAAATAGTTGGTGTTTTATATGAAAAAGATAAAGACCCAAAAGAGCTTGAAGAGTTTATAAAAAAATATAATATCAAATTTCCAATTACTGTTGGAGATGAAAACTTTAGAATGGCAAAAGCCTTTAATGATGTAAAAAAAGTTCCAGAATCATATCTTTATTCAAAAGAGGGTAATTTTGCAAAAGATTATATTGGGGAAGTGGATAAAGAACATTTAGAAAACTATATAAAAAGTAACTAAACTATTTTAAAACTATAATTGTTTTGCTCCTAACTACAAATATCAGCTATATTTTTGTATACTCTAATTACAAAAATATAGAGGGAGCAAAATGTCACTATCTGATTTTATAACTATTGTAAAAGACTCTTCTTTTAACATCTCTGAAATTTACCAAAAAGCACCTAATGAAACTTTGATTGCATTGGGTACTATAGTTGTTTTAATTTTTATAGGATATTTCTTTATTGATCGTTCAATAAAAAGAAAAAATGCATTAAAATTAGTTGAAACACTTCAAGATTCAAAAACTTTTGATGAGTTTGATAAAAAAATAAAAGAACTTGCTGAAGAACTTCCTAAAAGGGGAGAAGAAGTAGCTACAAGCTTAAACTCTTTAAAAGAACATATTTTATTTAGAGGTGCAAAATTAATTGCTAATTTAGATATTGATAAAAAGATTGATAGTTACATAAGTTTAAGTAAAAGCTTTGAAAATTTGGCAATTGGTTCTAAAAAATATAATAATACTGAACTTACAAATTTTTTTGAGACAAAATCAAAAGAAGTTTTAGAAGATAATCTATTTTTAGATATAAAATATTATTGTGAAAATATAAATTACAATACAGCTGAACTTGAAAATATAAATGCAATTGTATCTTATGCTAATACTCTTTCAAATCCTAATTTAATCTTAGATATTATGAAAAAAGAATTAAATAGATTTAGTTTTGGTTATAACAGTGACATTTATAAATTAGTTGAATCTATGAGTGAAGAAAAAACTAAACAGATCTATAAATATTGTCAAGATAAAATAGATTCAATATTTGAAAATGCAGATTGTGAACTTTCAATTAATATATTAGATTATTTAATTGAATCAAAACAAAATGAAAAAGTTTATAATTATATTTCTGCTTTAAAATTGTCAAACTATTTACAACAATTATATAATCTATTTTTTGATAAAAAAGATGATATTCACTTAGATTTAGCCTTTATCGCAAATCCTCTTTCTATTGAAAATGAGTATAAAAAATATATTGATGAATCCTTAACAAATAACTGGAGAGACAAAGAGCATATAGAGTTTGTTTCAAAATCAAAAGGTGTGATTGAAGTATTGGGTCATATGGAGTTTAGAACTCTAATTGAAAGAGTTGATAATATAGCTTTAAATGAAGAGAATACTAAAAAAATTGAAGAAGCTCTAAGTATTGCAAAGAGAGCTGAGTCTATAGCTTTAGAAGCTAAGTCTTTAAATAAAAGACCAATTTCAACTAATATACAAAATAGTGTAAATAATTAATTTTGGAGAAAAACTGTGGGTGATAATACTTTTGTTTATTTGGTTATGATTATTCTTCTTGTAGGTTTAGTTGTACTACTTTTTAGACGTTCAACTATAAATGCAAAACCATCACATTTAAAAAAAGAAGAGATTACAAAACAATATGAATATGAGATGATGAAATTGATTTCAAAATATGAAAAAGATAAAGATGTTTTATCTCAAAAAAAGATAGAGTTTTTAAAACAAGCAAGTAAAGAATTGCATAATAATATCTTTTTTGATGATGCAGAAGTTAAAGCTTTAATCTCTAAGCTTGCTTCATTTTAAAGGTGATTATTCACCTTTAAAATTCTGCACTAGCTACCCAGTCAGCTGGTTCTTGTAAATAAATTACAATCTCTTCTAGTACTCTTTTATGTTTTATCTCTTCATCTGCAATTTGTAAGAAAACTTTTTTCTCTTTTTCATCTTCTAATTCTTGGGCTTTAGTAGCATAAAAATCGTGAGAGTTATCTTCTCTTGCAATTGCATCTTTATAGTATTGAATATGTTCAGCATCTAAACTAACATTATCTTTTTCTTCAGTTAATGTTTGAAATATAGTTTTTGTATCTGTAATAAGATCTAATTTATCTAAATCCATATTCTCTTTTTTCATCATACTTTTAAAGATATTGTAATGTTTCACTTCTTCATCAGCAAGCATAGTAAAAATTCTTTTTAAGCCAGAATTTTGTGCTCTTGATGCCATCTCTCTATAGTAAGCTTCACCCTCTTTTTCAACTTTCATTGCGTATTCATAAACGTTCATACTAGTCCCTTTAAAATAAGTTTATATAATATAATATCACACAATATAAATTAAGTCAATGAAATAATTAATTTATTCATATGCAACTGTTTCAGGTGGAATTTGCTCAAATGATTTTTTTATCGAATGAGTGATAGCATGCTTATATTTGTTATTATTTTTTGTTAATGCTGCAAATTGAAGATGCTCTTCACACCAAGGTTGAGTTTTCTCTTTTTTATAAACAAAAGCTATCTTTTTACCCATTTGTTTTACTCTGTCATAAATTGTTCTTGCATAACTATCTATATAAGGAAACTCTTTAGAATTGATTTTTTCACCCCAAGCAAAAAATACAAATTTACCACTAGGAATAAATGTTTGTGCATCAAAATACATAATATCTCTATCAAACTCTGTATTCTGTGTAGAGTTATATGTTTCTAAATCAGAATTAAATTTCATTAGAAGTTGTGATGCATCAATATTTTCTTCATTTAGATTAAAAAGATTTTTAATCTCTACAAGCTTTCCTTCATAATTTGATGATAAAGCTTGTTTAAAGGCTGTGATGTAGTTTTCTTGCTTTAATTCAATATATTCACCAAAATTATCAAAGCCTTGTTCTAAAAGGAAAGAGTTAGAATCATAACCTACAGGTGTTACTACAGGATTATATAAAAATATTGTTCCTGCAATATTCTTTTTTTTATCTTTGTTTGTTTTTATTAATTGTTTTAACTCTTTAGCACTTATCTCTTCATCTTCTTTATTAAAGTATAAAAAACTTGAAGTTAGAAAAATCTCTTCATATTTAGTTTCAATAACACCAAAATATTGCATATTTGTCCTTAAAATTCTTTTTTATAATAATAGCTAAAAAGAACAAATTATTACGTAAAAATATATTTAACGATAAAAATTATCATTTAAACTTAAATAAGACTAAAATTATCCTATTTGTTTTTTTTATATGAAAACGTTTAAGTCTATTCTGTTAAGATTTCAATACATTAAAAAATTTGATGTAAAAATAACACAGCCAAAACGCAATGAAAATTAGCAAAGTATTTATTCTTCTCCTTCGCTTTTGTTAATTTCATTGCATATTTTTAAATCCCACTTATAAATTTTAGATATAATCTTTTCTTTTAATTTAGGAATATTATATGAGATATGAAAAGATGAGCTCTTTTATAGTTATGGATATTGTAAGAGATGCACAAAAATATGAAGACTCTATACATTTTGAAATAGGGCAACCTGACTTAAATCCTACACCAAAAGTAAAAGAGAGTTTAAAAAAAGCCTTAGAAAATGATAAGTTCTCTTACACTGAAAGTTTAGGATTATTAGAACTTAGAGAAAAAATTGTAAGTCATTATAAAAAAGTTTATAATGTAGATATAGAACCCTCACAAGTATTACTTACTCCTGGAACTTCAGGGGCTTTTTTAGTTGCATACACTTTAACTTTAAAACATAAAGGGAAATTGGGATTAAGTGATCCTTCTTATCCATGTTACAAAAATTTTGCACATATGCTTGATATAGATCCAGTTTTTATGAATATTGATAAAACTTGTGGTTATCAATTAAATGTTGAACATCTAAAAAGAAATAAAATAGATGCTTTACAAATATCTTCACCTTCTAATCCCACAGGAAATATATACAGTGACAAAAACTTAAAAGAGTTAATAGAGTATTGTAATACAAATGATATTGCTTTTATTTCAGATGAACTTTATCATGGGTTGGTTTATGAAAAAGATGCAAGTACTGCACTTAATTTTAGTGATGATGTAATAGTTATTAATGGCTTTTCAAAATATTATTGTATGCCGGGACTTCGTTTAGGATGGATGATTGTTCCAAAATATTTAAGTAGAGAAGCTGAGATTATTGCTCAAAATATTTTTATATCAGCACCAACTTTATCTCAATATGGTGCATTAGAAGCTTTTGATTATGAATATTTAGATTCAATCAAAGAGATATTTAAAGAAAGAAGAGATTTCTTATTTAATGAATTAAATGAGATATTTACAGTTGATGCCAAACCTGATGGAGCATTTTATCTTTGGGCTGATGTATCAAAATATACAAACGATAGTTTCTCTTTTGCTAAAGAGTTACTTGAAAATATTCATATAGCTACAACTCCTGGAGTTGATTTTGGTTCAAATAATACAAACAAATATCTAAGATTTGCCTATACAAGAGATATTGAGCATATGAAAGAGGGAATAAAAAGATTAAAAGAGTATTTAAAAAGAAGGTAAAACTTCTAATAACTCTTTTAAATCTTTTATTTTACGTTTAGCTGTTGAAAAATCTTGTGTTTGGGTAAATTGATTATGAACTATAACACAATCTATATCTGCCTTATTTGCAGAGATTAAACCTCTTTGTGAGTCTTCTACTACAATTGTTTCTTCTTTTTTTGCATTAAAAAGTTCTAAACCTTTTAAATAAGGATCAGGGTAGGGTTTAGCTCTTGGATAATCTTCTACACATAATACAAAATCCATAAAATCACTAATACCTCTATTGTTGTGGATCAATTCAAAATCAACTCTTCTTGAAGTTGTAACTATTCCCATTTTATAGTTTTTACTAAGTTCATTTAAAACTTCATGAACATCTTTAATAGCAATATCTTCTTTTTTTAAATATTCTTGATAATAAACATCTCTTTGTTCTCTTGCAATTCTTATCTCTTCTTGACTAGCATTTGGTGCAGCTACCCAAACTCCATTACCATCTGTCATTATTTTCATATAGTCATCAAATTGAAGATTTACATTAAAAAACTCTTTTAAAGCCCTTTTACTTGCTTCATAGTAAAGTGGTTCAGTTTCAACCAAAACCCCATCATTGTCAAATAAAATATATTTTTTCAAAGAAGAATTCCTTTAGTTTTTTTGGGAAGTATACTAAAGTTAACTAAAAGAAGTTTTAAAAATTATGCGTCATCATATTTTTCAAACTCTTCATCATAAAAGCAGCCTAATTGGCAGTGTGTTACTTTTATATCTGAATTGTTTATGGTAGAACCTACTTTTTTTAAGCTAGCGCCTTTATCTCTTGCAGTATACCAAGCTACTTGACATTCAACTTTTGAGCCTTGATTAAAGTTTTCTGATAATTTATTATATATATTGTCATCCATATCTACAAATTTTAATTTTCCAAATACTCCAAGTTCACAGTTTGTAATTTTAATATTTAATGATTTTGTAATAGCATCCATCTCTTTGGGTTTAACCCCAATTAACCTTGCAACCTTAAATGCTTTAAGACATGAAAGCTTTCCATCCTCATCTAAATTTGTCATTAATAAATCTAATTGAGTGTTATCAAGCTTTTTCATAAGAAATTATAACCTTTTTAAATATTTTTTACCTAATAGTATTAATTATACGATTTTAAAGTTAAATTTGTGTGACAATTAAGAATATTTTATAAACAAAATAAAAAAATGTAAAAAAAAAAGACAAAATGAAAACATTTTGTCTTTTTCTAAGGAGAATTGTTCGCAAAAATTAATAAGTAGTTCGCTTTACTTATTTCATAAGAAAATTATAATAGTTTTCAATTAATACTAAAGTAATGAATAGTTAATGAAAAGTTAACTTTTATATTTTTATCAAAAAAAATTTCAAAAATTTCAATAATCTGTTACAATATATTAAATATTTATTATTTTTTAATAAATAAGGGGGAAATTATTATGAGTTCTGAAGAATTAAAACTTGACTTAAGTTCTTTTTTACTATCTGAAACAGATGAAAAAGGATTAATTAGATATGCAAATGATGAGTTTTGCAGATACTCAGAGTTTACATTAGAGGAGTTGGTTGGTAAGCCACATAATGTAGTTAGACATCCAGATATGCCTAAAGCTGCATTTGAAGATTTGTGGAAGACCGTACAAAGTGGAAAACCTTGGAAAGGTTTTGTTAAAAATCGTTCAAAAACTGGTAAATATTATTGGGTTTTTGCTACAGTTTTTCCTTTTTCATCCTGCGATGGTAGTAAAGGTTATATTTCATGTAGAAGAATGGCATCTCAAGAAGAGATTGAAAAATATGAAAAACTTTATAAAACAATGAATTAGGATTTATCATGTATCTAAATAATGTATCAGTAAAAAATAAAATTAGAATTCTAAGTTTTGTTCCACTTTTTTGCATTGTTGTATTAGCATGTATAATTATTTACTTTACAAACGCTAAAAAAAATGATTTGGAAAAAGTTGAATATCTATTAGAATATAGTCAAAAAATCTCTTTACTTGTTCATGAAACTCAAAAAGAAAGAGGTGCCAGTGCAGGATATCTTGGAAGTTCAGGTAAAAAATTTAAAGATATTTTAGCTAAACAAAGAGAATTAACAAATGCAAAGTTAAAAGATTTTAAAGAGTTTTCTTTAAGTATGAATATAGATGATTTTCCTCCTTCTGGAAAAGAAAATATTGATTTTATATTAAAAGAGTTTTTAAAACTTGATTCAATAAGAAGTTCTGTAGATTCTTTATCTATCCCTGCACCAAAAGCAATAGGGTATTATACAAATATAAATGCTAAGTTATTAAATTTTATTGCTAGTTTATCTACAATTGGAGTTGATGAACATATTATTGCTGATATCAATGCTTATTATAACTTTTTGATGTCAAAAGAGAGAGCTGGTATTGAAAGGGCAGTTGGCTCAAATACTTTTGCACTTAAAACTTTTGCAGATGGTATGTTTATTAAGTTTGTTACACTTGTAGACCAACAAAAAACATATTTAAACTCTTTTTATATTTTTGGAGAGCAGTATAAATCTTATGTGATGAAAAAA
Source organism: Halarcobacter sp. (assembly GCF_963675975.1). NCBI lineage: Bacteria > Pseudomonadati > Campylobacterota > Epsilonproteobacteria > Campylobacterales > Arcobacteraceae > Halarcobacter > Halarcobacter sp. Next base: position 1,878,286 of record NZ_OY780939.1, read on the forward strand.
TTAGATGATCCAATTGTTGGTGAAGTTCAAAAAATGAGAGATATTCTTTTAGGCTTTGGTAAAAATCCAAATATAGAATTTAATGTCGACTCTACACACTGGTTCGCTACAATTACTAAAAAAATCAATTTGCTAAAAGAGATAGATGATTATTTGATTTCAAATATTGAAGAGGAAGCAAACGTTTTAATTGAATATTATCGTGATCTTGTATATATCTCTTCAACTTTATTAACTATTCTAATATTTTTAGCAGTACTTTTAGCCTATATTTTTAATAAAGGTATTATTGATTCTACAAATAAAATTCATAATGGTATTAGACAATTCATGTCTTATCTTAATAGAGAAATCAATGAATTAAACTATATTGATTTAAAAGAAAAAGGCGAGCTTGGTGAGTTGGCTAGAATGGTTAATAAAAATATTGATAGAATCAATGGAGACTTAGAAAAAGACCTTTTATGTGTTGGTGAAGCAATTATTACTTTAGATAAAGTTGAACAGGGTATTTACTCTTGTAGAGTTAAATCAAATGCAGCAAATCCTCAAGTTAGTACTTTAGCTAAAACAATCAATAAAATGTTAGATAACCAACAATTAGTAATTGACAGTATTTTAAAAACTTTAGGGGAATATACAGATTATAACTATTTAAATAGTATAAATCTTGAAGGTATTAGTGGTGAATCAAAAGAGATGATTGATGGTATTAATTCTTTAGGTGATGCTATAACAACTATGTTAAGGGAAAATAAAAACAATGGTGAGACTTTACTTGTAGGGGCAAAAAGTTTACTTGACAATGTTGATAAATTAAATAGTGCATCAAATGATGCAGCTGCAAGACTTGAAGAAACTGCTGCTGCAATTGAAGAGATTACAGCAAATATTTCATCTAGTACAGAAAATGTAGCTCAGATGGCATTAAATACTGAGCAATTAAATAAAGCAGCTCATGATGGGCAAAACCTAGCAAAAGAAACAGTCTCTTCAATGGATGATATAAATAGCCAAGTATCAGCAATAAATGAAGCTATTACAGTAATTGATCAAATTGCATTTCAAACAAATATTCTTTCACTAAATGCAGCTGTTGAAGCAGCAACAGCAGGTGAAGCAGGAAAAGGTTTTTCAGTAGTTGCTCAAGAGGTTAGAAATCTTGCAAGTAGATCTGCTGAAGCTGCAAATGAGATTAAAACATTAGTAGAAAATGCTACAGTTAAATCTAGTCAGGGTAAAAGTATAGCTGATAAAATGATTCAAGGTTATAATCAATTAAATGAGAATGTAAATACAACTATTAGTTTGATTAAAGAGGTTGACCACTCTTCAAAAGAGCAAAGAGATGGTATTAAACAAATAAGTGATGCAATAAATAGTTTAGATAAACAAACTCAAATTAATGCAAATATTGCTTCACAAACAAATGAAATAGCATCAAATACAATTGAGTTAGCTAACAATGTTGTTAGTGTAACTGATGGTAAAAAGTTTAAATAGGAAACTATTTAAACTTTTAATATATCCCATTTATTTTTAGGTGGGGTATAGTTTTCAAAACATTTATAAATATATTCAATATCATCACTAACAATAATTGAATCAAGGTGCTCTTTTAATAAAAATCCCTCATTCTCACAAAAATTTAAATACTCAATAAATTTATCATAATATCCATTTACATTATAAAGTGCACAAGGTTTTTTTGAATTACCAATTTGAATCGTAGTAAATATTTCTGTAATCTCTTCTAGGGTTCCAAAACCTCCAGGCATAGCTATAAAACTATCTGCTAAATCTTCCATCATAGCTTTTCTTTCTCTAATAGTTTCAACTTTATATAGTTTTGTAATATTTTCATTTTCTAACTCTTTATTAGCTAATCCATGAGTTATTACTCCATATACATCCATACCTAAAGACATGGCATGGTTTGAAACTACACCCATAAGTCCAACTTTACTACCACCATAAACAATTTTAGAATCTTTTTCATTTAAATAGTTAATTAATTCAATAGTTTTTTCTTTATAAATTGGAGATTCTCCAAAGGCTGTACCACAATATATTGCAACATTCATTAAAATTCATTTCCTTCTATTTTTTTATAATTAAAATATATTAGTTCCTCTTCATCAAAACTATATTTTATTTCAATAGGTCTACAACAAACTTCACAATCATCAATTATCTCTGAGTCATAATTTGAGCCCATATCAAGTAATACTGTAATAGATTCTAAACAATATGGACAAGTAAGCTCTTTTTCAAACATTATTATCTCTTAGAATAAGGTTTTAAAAGAATAATTAGCTTTGGAAGTAATAATAGCGCTGAAGCTAACATTGTAGCCATAACAATAACAGTTAATAAACCAAAATATATTGTTGGAATTAGATTTGATAACACTAATATTGAAAATCCAACAATTACTACAAGAGAAGTATAAGTCATAGCATAACCAATACTTTCATGGGATCTTTTCATAGAGTTTATATAGTTGTGATCTTTTTTAAACTCTTCATGAAATCTATGGATATAGTGAATTGTATCATCAACCCCAATACCAATTGATATAGCAGCAATTGTAATAGTCATAATATCAAGTGGAATATTTAACCATCCCATTATCCCAAATACAATAGAGATAGGTACAAGATTTGCTAATATTGCTATTAGTGCAATTAGAGCTGATCTAAATAGGATTAAAAACATAATAAATAAAATCCCAACTACAAAACCTAAAGTTTTTATTTGTGAATCAAAAAGAGACTGTAGCATATTGTTATAAAGAATCATTAAATTTGATAATCTAAACTCTACAGTAGAATCATTTATAATAGTTGGTAGTTCTCTATTTAATTTCTCAATTAATTCATTTCTTCTTAATTCAGGATTTGAATCTATAATTCTTGTATTAATTCTAGCCTGATTATCTTCAATACTAATATATGGAGAAAGGATTAAATCTTTATACTCTTTAGGAAGTTTTTCATAAAGTAAAGCCAAGGTAAAACCATCTAAGTCTTTTCCCTCGTTTAAAGTTTTTCCTGTTTTTAAAAGTGTAGCTAAAGATGAAACTTTTCCAACTTCACCTAGAGAATCTAAATAATCATGAACTCTTGTAATTGTTTTCATTTTATCAACAGTAAACCAATATTTTTCATCATTCTCTGTTTGTGCAAACTCATCTTCAAAATCAGAAAATTCATCATTTTTAGCTGTTGTTTTTTCTTCTTCTTTTTTTATATTAAAAGTTAAAATAACATCTAAAGGAGTTGTTCCTCCTAATTGGTTATCAATCACTTCCATACCTTTATAAATTTCAGTTGACTTTTTAAAGTAGTTAATAAAGCTATTTTCTACAATAATTTTTGAAGCACCAATAAGTGATATTATTACAATAAAAATAGATATTAATATAATAAATAAACCTTTTGTTTCTACAAGTTTTGCACTTTTTTCTATAAGTTTTAATTTAAAATTAGAACTTTTTGTTATATCAATTCGCTTCATAGTTATTAAGATAGAAGGAAAAACTATAAAAGAGATAATAAGTGAAATAGCAATACCTGTACTCATCATCCAGCCTAAGTTTTTAACTGGCTCAATTCCAGATAAAACCAAAGAACCAAAGCCAGCAATAGTTGTAATAATTGCAAAAAATGAGGGATTTAGCTTTGATAATAAAGTATTTATTATAAGTTTATATTGACTAGCATTTTTATATGTTTGTGTTAATTCTCTATATCTTACAATCAAGTGTAAAACTATTGAAATTGTAATAATTAATTGCAAAGAGATAAAATTAGATGAGATAACAGTTACTTCCCAGCCAAATAATCCTAACATTCCAGATGTAGATATAACTGATAAAACACATATTATTATAGGAAGTAAAATCCAAATCATTTGTCTGAAAATAACCCATAAGATGAAAATTAATAGAAATATCAGTGTTGAACCATATATTACCAAGTCACTTTTAACAAAGCTGATTATATCATCAGCAATCATTGAAACACCACCAAGGAAAAGCTCACCACTATCTTGGTATTTTTCTATAATATTTCTAACTGCTACAATATTCTTATGGTCACTTTCTCTAATATTTTCTCTATAATCTTTAAACTCTTTTTCAATCTCTTTTAGTTTTGTAAGTTCTTCTTCTGAAGCAGAATTTTCCCTCTTCTTTTTTAATAATTCATTTCGTTTGTTCAAGATTTCAAAATATTTTTTATCCTCTTTTAAATTAATCAATATTGAGGTAGTTCTAAAGTCTTCACTTACTAAACTTTTATTATATAGTTCAGATTCCAAAAACTCTTTTTTTACAAGTTTTTTGTCAACTTCACTATTCTCTAATGTTCGAACACCATCCAATAGTTTTGTTAATTCTTGTACGGGTGATTGTAGTAAAGGAACATTTAAAATCGATGTTATTGATACAACTTTTTCAAGTTTTATAAACTCTTCACTTAATTGTTTAATTGTTTCTAAACTCTCTTCAGATAGCAAATCTTTTTTAGGTTTAAAGGTTACAAGTAAAAAATCAGGAGAATGATATCTTTCATTTACTTCTCTATAAAATTTTAAATCTTTATCATCATCTAAAAGCAGAGTTTCAGAAGAAGCATCTATTTCAAGTTTTGTGGCATAATAGCCTAAAAAAGATACACCCAGTAAAAGTATAAAAAGAATTTTAACTGGGTGTTTGATAATTGATTTATCAAAAAGTGATTTTATCATTTAGTGTTATTTGGAAGTGTAGCTAAGTTTGCCATTAAATCTTTAAAAGTTTTGTCTTTTAAAAATCCTGCAAATTGTTGTCTAAATGTTTGAATAATACTAACTCCTAATAGATTTACATCATAAATCAACCAGTTATTAGTCTCTTTTTCATAAAATTTATAATCAATATTATATTTATCCTCTTTCCCAATTAATTGAGTTTTTAGAATAATTCTATTTGATTTTGGTTGTTCTGTACCTAATATCTCTACAAGTTCATCTGTATATAAATTAAGTTTATCAACATAAGAATCTTTTAGTTTTTTTGTGAAAAGTTTAACAAAATCATTTTTTTGTTTGTCATTTATTTCACTCCAAGTTCTACCTAAAGATAATCTTGACATTAGTTTATAATCAAAAAGAGAATCCATTATGTCAACAATCTCTTCTGTTTTTTTATCATTACTAAGTTTAGAATCTTTTAAGATGATTAATACTTTATCTATTTTATTGCTCATTTCTGATTTTATTTCATCTTTTGACATAGCAAAAGATAAGTTTATAATTAAAAAGCATGATAGTATTATTCTTATAAACATCTTTTATTCCTTAATCATTTTATTTCTATTTTGTGTATATATATCTTTAAGGAAAGGGTATAAATCTATTGCATCTTTTTTTAGATTTTCATATTTTCCTAGATTTAATGAAGTGCTATTTATAACTTCGATTGATTTTAAACCAAGAGTTTTTTCAAATCTATCTGGAATTTTATATTCAAGTTCATCATATCCAGCATCACTAAGTGGTGAGATATATGAATCAACACTTAAACCTACAACATCTCTTACATTTGATGGTCCATAAACTGGTAAAACAATGTGAAAACCGCCATCAAATCCATAATAGCCTAAAGTTTGACCAAAATCTTCATCATGTTCATTAAGATTATATTCTTTTGATGCAGGATCCATAAAACCTAATATACCAACTGTTGAATTAATTAAAAATCTACCACTTTCTTCACCTGCATTAGTGAATTTAAATTGTAAAAGATTATTTACAAGTCTAACTGGATAAGTTAAATTTTGAAAGAAATTAGAAATTGCTACTCTTCCTTCTTGTGGAACTATTTTTTTATATCCACTTGCAACAGGATTAAGTACATTAATATATAAAAAGTCATTAAATGACGTCATAACTCTATTATAACCTTCTAAAGGATCAATTTCTTCATTTTTTATTTCAAATTCATCATCAAAGGAACCGACAGAAGACTCTTCTTTTATCTCTTTTGCAAATTGATCTTTTGCAAAAAGTTCATATGTCTTTCTTTCGTTCTTAGGTACATATTCAAATTCTAAATTTGAATTCAATTTATAATGGTTTGTAACAGTACAACCATTAAACCCAATAACAAATGAAAGCATAAAAGTAAATACAATTAAACTTTTCATAAAATATTACCTTGTGTGTTTTGTGTGTGCGAACAAATATAATATCTAATTTTTTATAAAAATTACTTAATAAATATTATTTTTATTTACTAAAGTGATTAACTGTAGAGGATCTACTTGTATTCCATGTATTCTAAATGCAAAATGTAAGTGTGGACCTGTAACTCTCCCTGTATCTCCACTAAGCCCAATAATATCACCTTTTTTTACCTTTTGACCCTTTTTAAATTTTAATTTGCTTAAGTGATAATAACAAGAATATATACCTTGACCATGATCTATAACTATAGAATTTCCTGCATAAAATCTATGTTTAGATAATACAACTATTCCATCATTTACAGCTTTTATTTTAGTACCTATTTTTGCTTTAAAATCTGTTCCTGAATGGTACGATTTTAAGCTTCCATTATATACTCTTTTTGTACCAAAATTACTTGTAATTTTACTATCAATAGGATATATAAATTTGCCATTTAAGTATAGGTTTGGACTTACTGAGTTATAAATATTCATAGCTTCTTTATACTCTTTATCAACTCTTGCTTTATTTTTTTTTGATAAAGTTACTTTTCCTTTAGATACATTTATAATTTCACTTTTATAATTTCCATCAATTACACTTAAAGTTACACCCTTAAAAATCTTTTTTTTATCTCTTAAGTAAGAGATAATGATTCTATAATCTTTTTTATCTTTGTAGTATGATACAGGCACAAGAGCATAATATTTATTTTTCTTATTTGGAAAAGAAAAAAAGTCTATATTTTGTTTATCAAAAGTAAGTTTTGGGTTTTTTATGTTTTTTTCTTCTAAAATTAATATTGCAGTATTTGCATTTTCAACATTTTTAGGTTTTATTTCAAGTGCATTTAAAACAATAAAAAAATTTATCAGTATTATTAGTATTTTTTTCATATTTGTATATTAACAAAAAAACTCTTTTTGTATCTTAATTACAATCTTGGTATAATCCCGACAAATAATGAGAAATTAACTGGAGTAATATATATGGGTAGAGCCTTTGAATATAGAAAAGCAGCAAAAATGAAAAGATGGGGAAATATGTCAAGAGTTTTCCCAAAACTAGCTAAAGCGATTGAAATAGCAGCAAAATCTGGTGGTGGTGATCCTGAAATGAATTCAGCATTAAGAACTGCAATATTAAATGCAAAAGCTGAAAATATGCCTAAATCAAATATCGATGCAGCTATTAAAAGAGCTACAGGAAAAGATGCAGCAAATTATTCAGATGTAAACTTTGAAGGAAAAGGTCCACATGGTGTATTAATATTTGTTGAAACTGCAACAGATAATAATACAAGAACAGTTGCAAATGTTAAAATGCATTTCAATAAAAATGGTGGACAAGTTGTACCAACTGGTTCTTTAGAGTTTTTCTTTGATAGAAAAGCAATTTTCGAATTTAATAAAACTGAAGATATGGATTTAGAAGAATTAGAATTAGAATTGATTGATGCTGGATTAGAAGAGATTGAAGAAGAAGATGGTGTAGTTTTAGTTACAGCTGAATATACAGATTTTGGTACTTTAAATAAAGCATTTGAAGATATGGGAATTGAGTTAACAAAAGCAGAATTAAAAAGAATTCCAAACAATCCTCAAGAGTTTACAGAAGAGCAACAAGAAGAGATTGGTAAACTTTTAGAAAAGCTTGAAGATGATGATGATGTTCAAGCGGTTTATACAAATATTGGATAAGACCTTTAGGTCTTAATTCCAATATTTTTGTTTATATCTAGTTTCAAGTTTAATAAAAGAATTAACTTCAGGTACACCATTTACAAGATTAAATCTAATTAAGTCATCTTTATAAAAAATCTTTTTTCTTGAACTGAAATTCCATTTTTGAGTTCTTTCTTTATTGATAATTTCATAATCATATTCTTTTTTAGCTGAATTATAAACTCTTTTTGTAAGAACACCTTCAAGTCCATATTGTGTATTTCCACCTTGTACTCCAAGATGTCCACCTGCACCTAAACCTCCAGAAACTTCTTGAGCTTTATAAGCTTTAACAGATTTAATTAATCCATTCATACTGTCCATAAATGCAGATACTATCGTTTTACCTTCAGGTGTTTTTGTGTAGGCACCAAGTCCTCCCCCAGCACTACCACCAAGTAAACCACCCATGATATTCCAGTCTGTAGTTCTTGCACTTCCTTCTGCTGCTGCTAATTGAACAGAAGATCTATTATCTATAAGAGTTAACATTGTACTTGCATCAGAAGTTTTAAAACCTCCAGCAACAGCACCAGCAACACTACCAAATAAACCTCCAGCAATAGCTCCTAAACCACTTGTTCCTTGCTCACTGAATGTGATTGATGGAATAATTGTATAATCAGCTGCAACCATTTGTCCTTTGTGAAATTTAGAGTTTCCTCTTAATTCACCACTTTGCATAAGTTGTCTTTCTCTCATTAAGTCATTCATCCCTTTTCCTCTTTCAACAATAACAAAACAATTAGATTGTTGTGTTAAAAGTCTAAGAACTGGAATAGTTGATGGCAGTCTTAAATCTCTAGTTAAATACTGGTACCAAGTGTCATTTCTATCTTCATGAAATGATACAGTCCCTATAGGTGCTGTACATCTTTCAAGACCACTATTTGCCCCTTGTGAATTAGCTCCTCCAGCTGATCCCGTACCAGCAGTTTTTGCATCTGCAGCACCTGATTGTGTCATACCTGATAAACAACCAGTAAATGCACCTGTAGTTAAAATTGCAAGTGACAAACTTGCAGTTAAATTACTAAGTCTTTTCATACCCTTCGCTTCCTTGTGTTGATTTAAATTCAAAAAGTGTATATATATTACTACAAATTATTTTTAGTTCTCTTAAAAATTGGTATTTTTTTAAGAAAATTTATTAATTAGTAACTTTAAGTATTATATTTTTCTTATATTTAACAAGTAAAATAAAGATTAGTTTTTAAGAAAAATCGCTGTAAAATCGATTTTTTTTTAAGGATTAATTTGGAAAATGCAAATACAAAAGGTAATTTATTAGGCTTATTAACGGTACTTTTATGGTCATCTTTAGCTTTATTTACAGTTTTATCAGGAAATATACCACCATTTCAATTATTAAGTATCTCATTTTTTATAGCATCATTTATTGGTTTTATTATGTTAAAAAAGCAAAATAAATCATTAAAAGATTTATTAAATATTCCATTTAAAGTTTATTTAATAGGTATATATGGTTTATTTGGTTATCACTTTTTCTATTTTGTTGCAGTAAAAAATGCTCCTGCAGTTGAGGCAAATTTGCTAAACTATTTGTGGCCTTTACTTATTGTAGTTTTTTCAGCTTTTCTTCCAAATGAAAAACTAAAATGGTATCACATTGTTGGAACTTTATTAGCTTTACTTGGAGCTTTTTTACTTGTTTTAAAAGGTGGTGAATTAGATTTTAAAGAGGAGTATTCAAAAGGGTATCTTTCTGCTTTAGTTGCTGCTTTATTATGGTCATCTTATTCTGTAATTTCAAAAACATTAAAACATATACCAACTTTTGCAGTCACAGGATTTTGTTTTCTAACAGCAATATTATCATTAATTGCGCATCTATTTTTAGAAGTTACAGTAATGCCAACTTTCACACAATTATTTGCAGCTATTATGCTTGGTTTAGGTCCAGTTGGTGGAGCATTTTATCTTTGGGATTTTGCAGTTAAAAATGGAGATATAAAAATATTAGGTTCTTTAGCTTATTTAGCACCACTTTTATCTACATTAATTTTAGTATTTGTAGGGATTTCAGATTTAACATCTTCTATTGTTATTGCTTGTGTACTTATTATTCTAGGTTCAATAATTAGTTCAAAAGAGTATATGAAGGTTATAAAAAAACTTTTTATTAAACCTTGATTACATACACACCTTTAAACTCAACACATAAAGTGTCATCTTGAAATATTTTAGAATTTATTTTTATTGAGGCACTTTTTTTATTTATTAATTTGTTTTTTAATATATTTATCTCATCTTCTGTAGGTAGAGTAGTTTCACAATAAAGTGTATTTGTAACAGGCGCTCTATATGCAGTGTCACTTTTAATTACCGCAATCATGGCATTTTCATAAGCCAATTCTTTTACTGTTAAATAACATGCACTCCATGCTGAAATAGTAACTAAAGTACTTAAACTTCCAGCAAATGCTGTACCTTTGTCATTTATATTTGGTGTTAAAGGTGCAGTTGAAATTAATTTTTTTTCATCTACTGATGTAAATTTTAATTGCATGTATTTAGTTAAGGGTATTTCAGAATATAATTTTTTTTCTAAATCTTCTAACATTAAACAACTTTCTATATATTGATATATGTTAGTTTTACATAATATATATAAAAACAAAATAATAAAATCAAACTATGTACATTTTAAACATTGATGTACAATTATTGTACATTGATTGATTAACTAATCAAAAAAAAACCTAATATATTTCATTCTGCTTAAATTATAGAACTACATTATAATTTGGCAGTTCACACATACTATTTTTTTTATTACTTTTAGTAACTTTTATATTAATTATAAAAAATTGTAACACTAAAACAAAAATTGTACATAGCATGAGACAAACATTATGTTATACTTGGGGTACAAATTTTATAGGAGATGTATATGAGTTTATTAGCTACTTATAAAGCACATACAGAAGAAAGATTAAATGAAGGTGGATTACCTCCATTAGCTTTAACAGCTGAGCAAACTGCTGAGTTAGTTGAGTTATTAAAAGCAAATCCAGTTCAAGAAGCTGAATACTGTTTAGAATTATTTAAAAATAGAATTAATCCAGGTGTTGATGATGCTGCTTATGTTAAAGCTGCATTTTTAAATGATATTGTTCAAGGAAATGTAACATGTTCTGTAATTTCAAAAGCGGATGCTGTAGAAATTTTAGGAACAATGATGGGTGGATTCAATGTTACTCCACTTATTGAAGCATTAAAAGTTGATGAAGTTGCTGATTTAGCTGCTACACAATTAAAAAATACTATTTTAGTATATGATGCATTTAATGATGTTAAAGATTTAATGGATGCTGGAAATGCAAAAGCTAAAGAGATTATTGAATCTTGGGCAGCTGCAGAGTGGTTTACTAATAAGCCAGCATTAGAAGAAGAAATCAAATTAACTGTTTACAAAATCCCTGGTGAAACAAATACAGATGATTTATCTCCTGCAACAGTAGCATTTACTAGACCAGATATTCCATTACATGCAACTGCAATGTTACAATCAAGAATGGAAAAACCTCTTGAAACTATGGCTTCATTAAAAGAAAAAGGTAACCCATTAGCATACGTTGGTGATGTTGTTGGTACTGGTTCTTCAAGAAAGTCAGGTATCAACTCTGTTCAATGGCACATGGGTAGAGATATTCCAGGTGTTCCAAATAAAAGAACTGGTGGTGTTGTAATTGGTTCTATTATTGCTCCAATTTTCTTCAATACTGCTGAAGATTCAGGATGTTTACCAATTGAAGCTCCAGTTGATGAATTAGAAACTGGTGATGAAATTGTTGTAAAACCATACGCTGGTGTTATTGAAAAAGATGGAAAAGTTGTATCTGAGTTTAAATTAGCTCCAAATACAATGACTGATGAGATGAGAGCAGGGGGAAGAATTCCTTTAATTATTGGTAAAGGTCTTACTGCAAAAGCAAGAGAAGTTTTAGGATTAGAAGCTTCTGATATGTTTATTGCTCCTGAGCAACCAGCTGATAATGGTAAAGGTTATACTCAAGCACAAAAAATGGTTGGTAGAGCTTGTGGTGTTGAAGGTGTTAAACCTGGTATGTATGTTGAGCCAATCGCAACTACTGTTGGATCACAAGATACAACTGGACCAATGACTAGAGATGAGATTAAAGAGCTTGCAGCATTATCTTTTGGTGCTGATATGGTTATGCAATCATTCTGTCACACTGCTGCTTATCCAAAACCAGCAGATATCAAATTAAGACACACTTTACCAGATTTCATCAACTCAAGAGGTGGTGTTACACTTAAGCCAGGTGATGGTGTTATCCACTCATGGTTAAACAGATTATGTTTACCAGATACAGTTGGTACGGGTGGAGATTCACACACAAGATTCCCAATTGGTATCTCATTCCCAGCAGGTTCAGGTCTTATTGCATTCGCAGGTGTTACAGGTATGATGCCTTTAACTATGCCAGAATCAGTATTAGTTAAATTTAAAGGTGAAATGCAACCAGGTATTACACTAAGAGATTTAGTAAATGCTATTCCATACCAAGCAATTCAAGATGGTTTATTAACTGTTCCTAAGAAAAACAAAAAGAATGTTTTCGCTGGTACAATTATTGAAATCGCTGGTTTACCAGATCTTAAAGTTGAGCAAGCATTCGAATTATCAGATGCAGCAGCAGAAAGATCAGCAGCAGCTTGTTCTGTTCAATTAGATAAAGAACCAATTATTGAATACTTATCTTCAAATATCGCTTTAATTGAAAAAATGATTGAAGAGGGTTACGAAGATGCTAGAACTCTTCAAAGAAGAGCTGATAAAATGAAAGAGTGGTTAGCAAATCCAGAATTAATTACTCCAGATGCAGATGCTGAATATAAAGCAGTAATCGAAATCGACTTAAATACAATTACTGAGCCAATCTTAGCTTGTCCTAACGATCCAGATGATGTTGATACACTTTCTAACATCTTAGCTGATCCAAACAGACCAACTGAGAAAATTGACGAAGTATTCGTTGGTTCTTGTATGACAAATATTGGATTATTTAGAGCACTTGGTGAAGTTCTTAAAGGTGAGGGTGAAGTTCCTTCTAAATTATGGGTTGCACCACCAACAAAAATGGATGAAGCTCAATTAACTGAAGAGGGATACTATGCTACATTTGCAGCAGCAGGTGCTAGAATAGAGATTCCAGGTTGTTCATTATGTATGGGTAACCAAGCACAAGTTTCTGAAGGTTCAGTTGTATTCTCAACATCTACAAGAAACTTCGATAATAGACTTGGTAAAAACTCAAAAGTTTACTTAGGTTCAGCAGAAATGGCAGCAGTATCTGCACTTCTTGGAAGACTTCCAACTAAAGAAGAGTATATGAAAATTGTACCTCAGAAAATTACAGAGAAAAACAAAGATGGTGTTTATAAATACTTAAACTTCCACCAAGTTTCTCCAGAGCAACTAACTAATTTAGTTCACTAATAATAAGAAAACAAAGAGGTTAATTCCTCTTTGCTTTTTCTAACTTTTCTTTTAAATCTATTAACGAATCAAAAATCATAAAATCTTTTTTTACAACATATTTTGGTAAATCATTACCTGTTTTTATCCAAGCAGGATTTATTTTAGAATTTTTTGCTCCTAAAATATCTGTATCATAAGTATCACCAATCATCATAGTTTTTTCTTTCTTTTTATTAAACTTATTTAAAATAGTTTCATACCCATAAGAGTTTGGTTTTCCTATAATTTTTATCTCTTTGTTTGTAAATTCAGAAATAATACTATTTATAACCCCACATTCTAATTCAAATCTATCTTTTAGTGGTATCAACTTATCTGGATTTGCAGCAATTATTTGTGTATTTTCTCCTATTAGATTTATTGTATTTGATATAGCTTTTAATGTAATATTATTATCCATACCAATTATAATAAATTCTGGTGAAGTTGTGTTTTTTTGATATTTAGTATATAAACTCTCTTGAAGTTGAGTACTACCTAATACATATATATCATTTGCACAATTTTCAAATAGATAATGCTCAATTAGTTTTGTTGTAGTATAGATTTTATTTTCATTAACATCTACAGCACCTTTTAAAAGTTTCTCTTTGTATCTTTTTGTTTTATAGTTTGAATTATTTGTAAAAAAGCAGTATTCAATACCATTTGAATTTAGATAATCTATAATCTCTTTTGTACCTAATATATTTTCATCTTCCCTATAAAATACCCCATCTAAATCAAAAATTATAAAATCAATATCTTTAAGTATTTTATACATTATTTAATCCCTGTATGCATAAATGAGTTAACAAACTCTTTTTGAAAAATTAAAAATGCCAATAATAAAGGTGCAACAGAGATTAACGTAGCAGCAGAGATAGTGGACCATTGCACTCCTGATTCAGGAGCTGCAAAGATTGCAAGTCCAACTGTTAGTGGTTTAACCTCATTTGAATTAGCAATAACCAAAGGCCATAAAAAATTATTCCAGTGATATGAAACAGAAACTAAAGCATAGGCTAAATATGTTGGTTTTGCCAAAGGAATATAAACCTTAAATAAAACACCAAGGGGTGAACACCCTTCAACTTTAGCTGCTTCATCTAGTTCGTTTGGGATTGTTTTAAATGTTTGTCTTAATAAAAATATACCAAAGGCTGAAGCAATATAAGGTATTGCCATACCCCATGTTGTATCAACTAAATTAAAGTCTGCAACTGTTTTATAGTTTTCTATGATTAAGTTTTCAGGCATTATCATTAATTGCATTAATACTAAAAAAAAGGCAATATTTTTACCATAAAAATCAAACTTAGCAAAAGCATAAGCTGCAAGTGTACAAAGTATCATCTGACCTATTAATATTACTGTAACCAATAAAAAAGTATTTGTAAGATATTGTAAAAATGGAGCTTGAATCCATGCATCAAAAAATGCCTGTGTACTTAAAGGTGCAAGAAGTGTAAAATTTGATGAGTATTTCTCTTCATGAAACGCAGCCCAAAAAGTATATATTAAAGGCAATATCCAAATTATTGCAAGGGTATAGGTTGCTATTTTTTGTAAAAGCTTCATAATATTCCTATTTATAGTGTATTTTTCTTTCAACTAAGCCAAATTGAATTAGTGAAACAATAATTAAAAGTGATAATAATACAATCGTTAATGTTGCAGCATAAGCATAATCAAAAAATGAAAATGCAACATCATAAATATAATATAATAAAAGGTTTGATGCATTATCAGGTCCACCTTTTGTAAGTATAAAAAGATGGTCAACCATTTTAAATGAATTTATAAGTGCATTTATCATCACAAAAAAAGTTGTTGGCATCAGTAAAGGAAAAGTGATTTTCCAGAATGCAGTCCATGAAGTTGCTCCTTCAATTTTAGCTGCTTCAAGTAACTCTTTTGGAATTGATTGAAGAGCTGCAAGGTAAAAAATCATAAAGAATCCTGCTTCTTTCCATACAGTCATAACTATAGTTGCTCCTAATACTAAATCAGTATCTCCAAGAAAGTTTTGCTGCTCAATATCAAAGTATTGAAATATCTGATTTATTAATCCAATCTCAGGTGCATAAAAAAATAGCCAAATATTAGCAACGGCAACCATAGGTAAAATTGTTGGTGTAAAATATGCTAATCTAACAATTGAGCGTCCTCTTATTTTATTTTGTACAAAAACAGCCATAGATAGTGATATAGCAATTGATAAAGGAACAGTTGTAAGGGCAAAAATCAAAGTATTTTTAAATGTTTGTAAAAATACTGGATCGTTTAACATATATTCATAATTATCAAGCCCGATAAATTTTTTGGGCTTGATAACAGTTTGATTAGAAAAAAATGAGTTAATAAAAGTAGTTACAGTTGGATAATGTGTAAACGCAACTATAAGTATAAATCCAGGAAGTAACAATAACCAACCGTAAACATGTCTCATATAAACCCTTTATTGGTAATTTCTTAATAATCTAGTTGCTTGATTTTGAGCTTCATTTAAAGCTTCTTTCGCATCTTTTTTATCTGTTAATACTGCTTGAATTGTATCATCAAGAATTTTTCTAATTCTTCCTGTTTGATAAGTTGATAATTCAGCTGTTGCATATTTTAACTGATCCCTTGCAACTTTTGCTGGTGGGAACTCTTCAACATATTTTTTAAGTGTAGGTGTATCGTATGAAGCTTGTGAAATACCAATATATCCTGTACCTTTTGACCATTTTGCTGAGTTTTCAGGGCTTGTCATAAATTTAATTAATTTTATTGAAGCAGCTCTTTGCTCAGGAGTTGTTTTTTTGAAGATATAAAAGTTTCCTCCACCTGTTGGTGTTCCTCTCATCTCATTAGCTGGAAGCATAGCTACACCAAAATCAAAAGTAGCATTCTTTTTAACAGCAGTTAAGTTTCCTGTTGAGTGCCACATCATAGCAGTTTTCCCACTTAAGAAATTTTTTCTAAGTGTTCCCCACTCAATTGTTCCTTGAGGCATTACATTATATTTATGTGATAAATCTTTCCAGTATTGTAAAGCATCTACAACTTTTGGATTGTCAAAATATGTTTTTGTACCATCTCCATTCATAAGAACTTCACCATTTTGTTTTGCTAGTGCACCAAACATCCAGTAAGGATAACCAGTTGATGGAATCATAACTCCCCATTGATCATCATTTGTAAGTTTTTTACCCATAGATGCTAATTCATCCCAATTTTTTGGTGGTTGTTCTGGATCAAGACCAGCTTTTTTGAAAGCATCTTTATTATAATACATCACAATAGTTGATCTTTGAAATGGTACAGCCCAAACCTTACCTAATGTTGTTCCATTTTCCATTAATGCTGGATAAAAAGAGTTTAACCATTTTTTATCTTCTTCAGATTTTAAAATATCAGAAAAAGGCACTATTGCATTTTGTTCTATTAAATCATAAGTATCAATTGAAAACATTACAGCTAATTGTGCAGGTTTTCCAGCTTTTAAAGCTGCAAGTGATTTAATTCTAGCATCATTATAATTACCTGCATAGATTGCATTTACATCAATATCTGGATTTTTTTTCTCAAACTCTTCAACCATTGAATCTACTATTTTTGTAAGTGGACCACCAACTGAAACTGGATAATACATTGTAAGTTCAGTTTTTTGTGCATTTGCACTTGATAAAAAACTCGCAGCTAAAACACTTACTAATGCTGCTTTTTTAACAAAATTTAACATACTTATTTACTCCTACTAATATGTAATTTAAGATAAGATATCTCTTCTCTCACCATGTGAATTAAAGAAATTAACTTTAGCTTCACTCCAATTTATCCAAACCCTATCACCATTTTTATAGTTATCAGCTTTTTGTATTCTCATTAATATTGGATTTGTTAAGTTGTCATTTAAAGTTTGAATACCTAAAATAGTATCTGAACCATGATAGTCTTTATAAACTATCTGACCACAAAAACCAATATTATTTTCTTCAAAATATATATCTTCAGGACGAACTCCAAGAAAATCTATATCTTCAGTAATACGGCTTGAATAAGTTGATTTTAACTCTTGATTCTCTATTAATACTTTTTCTTTTTCCTTTTTTATATTTATTATGTTCATTGGAGGTGTTCCAATAAATCTACCTACAAAAGTACTAGCGACATTTTCATATAACTCTTCTGGTTTTCCCTCTTGTTCAATCTCTCCTTTATTTAATAATATAATATGGTCAGCCATACTCATAGCTTCAGTTTGGTCATGGGTTACATATAAAACTGTCATTTCCAATTGTTGTTGTAGTTTTTTTATCTCAATTCTCATCTCATGTCTAAGTTTCGCATCAAGATTTGATAAGGGTTCATCCATAAGGCAGATTTTGTTTTTGGCCACAAAAGCCCTTGCTAAAGCAACCCTTTGTTTTTGACCACCAGAGAGTTGTGAGGGTTTATTTTCAAGTAAGCCTTCAAGTCCTACAAGTTTTACAACTTTTTTAAGTCTTTTTTCCCTTTCTTTTTTTTCAACTTTTCTCACCTTTAGTCCAAATAATATATTCTCCTCAACACTTAAATGGGGAAATAGGGCATAAGATTGAAACACCATTGATATTCCTCTTTTTGAAGGATTTAACTTTGATACATCTTTTTTATTTATTAAAATTTGACCAGAGCTTATCTTTTCTAATCCAGCAATCATTCTTAAAGTTGTTGATTTACCACAACCAGAAGGTCCTAATAAAACAGTAAAACTTCCTTTTTTTATTTTAAAATTTAGATTTTCAATTACAGTTTTATTGCCGTATCTCTTACATATATTTTTTAGTTCTATATATGGCATTATCTAACTCCTTTTGTGTCTGGATAAGTTAGTTTGACTCCATTACTTTCAAGTATTTTGCAAATATTTTCTGAAGGCTTTTTATCACAAAAGAAGTTATCTACCATAGATATATTTCCACCTCTTATATATGCTTTTCTTTCAAATTTTGAAGAATCAGCTGCTAAAAATACTTTCTTACTAAACTTATATATTGTTTCTCTAGCTTTTATCTCTTCATGGGTAAAATCAAGTAAAGAACCATCATCTTCTATAGCTCCAACTCCAAATATTCCAAAATCAACACTATATGAACTAAAAAAATTCTCTACATCATTTCCAACAATATCTCTATGTTTATTTCTAATCAAACCACCATGCAATACTATTTCGAAACTTGGATTTTCACAACATACAAGAGCAACATTTATATTATTTGTAAATATTTTTAGATTTTTATGATTTATTAACTCTTTTGCAATTATTTCTGGCGTTGTACCTATAGAGAAAAAAAGTGAACTATTATTAGGTATTTGTTTTGCAATCATGTTTGCAATTATTCTTTTTTCATCATAGTGGATTATTTTTCTGCTTGTATATGAGATATTATCAGTTTTTGCAGGTATCTCAACCCCACCATAGATTCTTCTAAGTAAACCTTTTTTACATAAATCATTAATATCTTTTCTTATTGATTGAACTGTTACTTCAAAAATATTACTTAAGTCTTCAACTGATGCAAATTTTTCTTGTCTAACTTTTTCTAAGATATATGCTTGTCTCTCTTTTGGTTTCATTTTTGCCTTTCGTTGTTAATTGTAAAAAATCTTTCGTTCGAAAAAAAACTAAGGAATTATAAATGTTGAATGTTACATATTAGTTACATGTTACAAAAAGAGGAATTATTAGCATTAATTATGAATTTTCATTCACAATTAATTATTTTAATATTATAATTAAAAATAAAATCAAGATAAGGATAGATTTTGCCATCTAAAGAAGAGAAAAAGAATACTATTATTGAAAACTCTTTGAAACTATTTTCTAAAAATGGTTTTTATAATACAACAATCCCTGATATTGCTAAGTCAATGAAGATGAGTGTTGGTAATATGTACAACTACTTCAAATCTAAAGAGGAGTTGGCAAAATATGCTATAAAATACTCTACAAATGTATTGGCTAAAGAACTAAAAGCAATTAACCAAATGGATATAACTTCAAAAGAGAAGATATTTATTTTTACTAAAAAATATTTACAAAGTGTAAAAAAGTCACCTGAAGTGATAGAATATTTTTTAAGGGTATACCTTTCAAACAGAGAAGTATTTGCTGAAGGTTGTGAAGGGTTTTTATGCGTAAGTGAATTTGTAACTGAAGTTATGATATTACTAGATGAAGGTGCAGCCAAAAAAGAGTTTAGACAACAAGAATTTTTTCCAGCTTTTGCCATGATTATGGGAGCTTTAGGAGGATTTGCATTTCTTTCAGGAGAAAAAGTTTTAGACAAGGATATTTTAACGTACTCTGATGAGGTAGCAGAAAACATCTACAGAGCACTTAAATATGAAGACTAAAAAGCCAAAAGTTTTATGGCTTCAAGCCATAACTTGTAATGGTAATACTCACTCTTTTTTGAGTGCCAATGATAATAGAATGAAACTATTTTTAGATAGTTTTGATTTGATTTATCATCCTTCATTAACTACAGATTTAACAATTACTGATATTGTAAAAAAAAGTATTGAGATAGATTTTTTATTAGTTGAAGGAGCTATCACATCTGATACACACTTTTTTTCAACATCTGGATTCTCATCACACGATTTATTTAACAAGTTAGTAAAACAAACAAAATATTTAGTTGCAGTTGGTTCTTGTGCTTCATATGGTGGAATACATGCTAAGTTTGAACAAAATAGTGATATTAGAGGGATTAAAGATTCTTTAGATTCTGAAAATATGTATATATTAAATCATCCAATTGTAAATTTAACAGGTTGTCCTGTAAATCCAGAATGGATTTTCCAAACTCTTTTTTCACTAAAAGATTTTGGAAAAATCATGCTTGATGATGAGGGTCGTCCAAAAGAGTTATATTATAGCTTAGCCCACCATGGATGTACTAGAAATGAATATTTTGAATGGAAAATAGAGGGACATTTTGGTCAAAAAGAGGGTTGTCTTTTTTATGACCAAGGCTGCCGTGGTCCTATGACTCATTCAAACTGTAATAAAATATTATGGAATGATGTGAACAGTAAAACTAGGGCTGGTATGCCATGTATTGGATGTACAGAATTTGATTTTCCAAGAGAAAATATGCTTGAAACTAAAAAGAACATAGGTATTCCAGATGAAGTGCCTTTAGGTGTTACTAAAAGAGCATATCTTTCAGCAGCTGGTGTTGCTAAAACATTTAAAATAGATAGACTTCACAAAAAACTTATATAGATTATTCAAGAGGCATATATGAAAACAGTTGATATTATTGAAAGAATTGAAGGTGAAGCAAAGTTAGTTTGCTCTTGGAAAGATAATCTAATAGAAGATGCAAGAATTGAGTTTTTAAACTTTAGAGGATTTGAATATATACTTGAAAACAAAGCTCCACTTGATGCTTTAGTTTATACCCCAAGAATCTGTGGAATTTGTGGACAAGCTCATCTTAAAGCCACTGTTGAAGCCTTAGAATCTATTTACGAGGCAGTTGATTATAAAGTGGAACTTACAAAAAAAGCAGAAATTCTAAGAGAGATTGGTTTAAATATAGAAATAATAGATTCACATATAAAATGGTTTTATATGTTCATTATGCCTGATATGATTAAACTATCAAATAAAGATTTTTCTTCATATGAACCTTTAAAAGGTGAAAAATGGTTAAAGGCTTCATCTATTGCTAGTGAAACAATAAAGGCTTTAGCTATTATAGGAGGTCAATGGCCCCACACTTCATATATGATTCCAGGTGGAGTTGTAAGTGACCCCACACTTTTAGATTTATCAACAATGGGTAATTATTTAGATAATGCAATTAGATTTTTTGAAAAAGATTTTGCAGGTGTAGATTTAGAAAACTATTTAAGTTTTTCAAAAGTAACAGATTTAGACAAAATTACTTGTGATTTAAAAGATTTTATCACTTTATGCTTTGAAAACAATCTAGAAAATGAAGGGAAAAGCCATAATAGACATATTGTTTTAACAAATAGTCAATTGTTTAAAGCTGGAAAAAGTAATAAACGTTTAATAAATAAAATAGATTTTGAAAGAATTAAAGAGAATAACGATTACACATTTAATCTGGATAAAACAAAGCAATCTTCTCAAGCTTATGGATGGTCAAAAAGTGTTAAATATGGTGAGAACTATTATGAAACAGGACCTTTATCAAGAGCAATAATCTCAAAAAGAAAATTTATCTCAAAAGTTCATGAAAAATATGCTGATTCTGTTTTAACAAGAGTATTAGGAAGAATGGATGAATTAGCTTATTTGCTTTATGAAACTAGAATGATGATAAAAAAAATTGATGTTAATGAAAACTCATTTATAAAACCAAATCTATCTTTAAATGATATAGCCCAAGGGAAAGGTATCGCAACTGTTGAGGCAAGTAGAGGTTCACTCTTACATGAAATAGATATAAAAGATGGAAAAATCAATAAATATAACGTAATTACCCCAACTGTTTGGAACTTAGGACCTGGGAGTTTAACTGAACCTTCTATAGCTCAAAAGGCAATGATTGGAAATAATTCTATAAAAAAAGCTCAAATTATTTTAAGAAGTTTTGATGTTTGTTCTGTTTGTACTACTCATTAACTGTATCTTTTAGTAACAATAGAAAAATAAATTTAAGCTTAAAAAATAATATTTAAAAATTATATTTATACAAGATAAAAACACTCATATTTAAATAATCAACGAAAACATAGTATTTAGTTATATTTTTATAAAAATAAAAAATATTTTTTTATTTTTTATGCAAAATATTAGTTAAAAATAATAAGTTTAGCTTAAGTATCTAAAGGATAATTTTACAATGATGCTAAATGAACATTCATTTAAATAAGACAAAGGAGAGGTTAATGGTTGATTCTCATGACATGGTAAAAAAAGTTTTTACCCAGAATTCTGCTAGAGTCGATACAAATAAAGGTGATGCATATTATAGTAAGCTTTTTGAAAAAGCAAAAACTAGATTAGAGGCATTAAAAAAGCAACCAGCACTTAAAGATATAGATATGATGGATATCGTTGAGAGTGAAGGTGTAAATAGAAGAGATTTCATGAAGTGGGCAAGTGCAACAACTGCAACTTTAATGTTACCTCCTATGTTTACACCATTAGTTGCTGAGGCTACTGAACTTATGAATAGAGTTCCAGTAATTTGGATTGAGTTACAAGATTGTGCAGGTAACTCAGAAGCTTTATTAAGATCTTCTGCTCCAACAGTAGATGATTTATTATTTGATGTTTTAAGTTTAGAGTTCCATGAAACAATTATGGCTGCTTCTGGTCATCAAGCTGATGCTCAATTAGAGGATGCTATTCACCATTTCAAAGGTAAATATTTATTATTTGTAGAAGGAGCAATTCCTACAGCTATGAATGGTCAATATGGGACAATTGGTGCAAGTGGTGAAACTTTCCAAGAACACTTAGAAAGATTATCTAAAGATGCTGCTGCTGTTGTAGCTGTTGGTACATGTGCTACATTTGGTGGTATCCCTGCTGCTGCTCCAAATCCAACTGGTGCTGTTGGTGTAATGGATTTAGTTAAAGGTAAGCCAGTTATTAATATTCCTGCCTGTCCTGCGAATCCTGCAAATATGGTTGGTGTTGTTTTACATTATGTATTAACTGGACAAGTTCCTGAATTAGATTCTTTATTAAGACCTAAGTTTGCATTTGGTTATAGAATTCACGACAACTGTGAGAGAAGAGCTCACTTTGATGCTGGTGAATTTGTTGAAGAATGGGGAGATGAAGGTGCTAAAAACAATTTCTGTTTATATAAAGTTGGATGTAAAGGTCCAATGACATTTAATAACTGTTCAATTATTAGATATAACGAGGGTGCAAACTGGCCTGTTGGTGTTGGTCGTGGATGTATTGGTTGTTCTGAGCCTGATTTCTGGGATAAATATGCTTATGAAAGACCAATGGCAGATGCAAATATCAAAGCACCAACTGGTGGGGTTGAAAAAACAGTTGATGAGTTTGGTCTTGGATTATTAACAGCAACAACAATTGGTATAGGTGTACATGCAGTAGCAAGTGCTGCTATTGGAAAAAGAACAGTTCATAGTGAAGATGGAGAAGAGTAATGGGTAAACACGTAGTAATAGATCCAATAACAAGGATTGAAGGACACTTAAGAATAGAAGCAGTAATTGATGATAATAATGTGATTACTGATGCGTTCAGTTCATCTACAATGTTTAGAGGAATTGAAGAGATTTTAAAAGGTAGAGATCCAAGAGACTGTGGTCTTTTAGCTATGAGAATCTGTGGAGTTTGTACAGGTACTCATTATCAAAGATCAATTGAAGCAGTTGAGCATGCATTTGGTGTAACAATTCCAAAAAATGCAAGACTTGTTAGAAATTTAATGCAAGGTGCATTATATCTACATGACCATATTGTACACTTCTATCATCTACACGCTTTAGACTGGGTAGATATTACTGAAGCTTTAAAAGCAGATCCAAAAGCAGCTGTAGCAGAAGCTCAAAAGTGGGCAAAAGTTGCTGGAACTAGACCATGGAATGCAAGTGAAGATGTATTTGCTGAAGTTCAAGAAAGAGTTACTAAATATGTAAAACAAGGAAGACTTGGAGTATTTGGAAACGCTTACTGGGGAAGTAAAGCATATAAATTAACTCCTGAGCAAAACCTTATTGGTCTTTCTCACTATTTAGATGCATTGGAATTACAAAGAAAAATTGCAAAAGCACAAGCTATATTTGGTGGTAAAAACCCACATCCACAATCAATTGTTGTTGGTGGGGTAACTTGTGTTCAAGATATTAAAAATCCTGCAAGAATTGCTGAGTTTAAAGATATTATCCAATTAGCTCAAAAATTTACTAAACAAGCATATCTTCCAGATGTTTATATGGCTGGTACTATGTATGCTGATGAAGCACTAGCTGGTGTTGGTGGTGGTTTAGGTAACTTTATGTCTTATGGAGATTTTAATCTTGATGATACTCCATTTTATGAAGCTAAAAAACTATTCCCAAGTGGTGTTGTTTTAAATAAAGATTTATCAAAAGTATTTGAGTTAGACCAATCTAAAATTACAGAAGATGTAACTCACTCATGGTATGAAGGTAATGATAATCTTCACCCATTTAGTGGTAAAACAAATCCTAACTATACTGGATTTAAAGAGAAAAAAGATGGTATTGCTTATTTAGATACTGATAACAAATATTCTTGGATTAAATCACCATTATATGATGATCAAAGAATGGAAGTGGGTCCATTAGCAAGGATGATTATTGGAGTTGCAAGTGGTGATGAAAGAATTACTAAATATGTAACTACATTCTTAAAAAATGGAAACTTACCAACAAAAGTATTATTCTCAACTGTAGGAAGAACAGCTGGTCGTGCTATTGAAACTGAATTAATGGCTGATGTTATTATTGAATGGTGTGATGAATTAGCTGCAAATGCTGCATCAGGTGATTTATCAACTTGGACTGAATTTGATTTTGATAAAGTTTCAAAAGATGCACAAGGTTATGGTATGGCAGAAGCTCCAAGAGGTGGTTTAGGTCACTGGGTTAAAATCAAAGATGGAAAAGTTGCAAACTATCAAGCAGTTGTTCCTTCAACTTGGAATGCAGCACCAAAAGATTATAAAGGTAGAATGGGAGCTTATGAAGCTTCTTTAGTTGGTACAAAAGTTGTAGACCCTGATCAACCACTAGAGATTATTAGAACAGTGCACAGTTTTGACCCTTGTATCGCTTGTGCAGTTCACATTGTAGATACAAAAGGTAAAGAATTGGCAGTATACAAAGTAGATCCAGTAGGAGGATGCCGTGCCTAAAATGAAGCGGGTTGAGAGAATGACTCCAATCATGCGAACCATTCACTGGATGAATGCAATTTGTATGGTTGTTGCAGTCATAACCGGGCTATATATAGGTCATCCATATTATCAATCTTTTATTGCAGATCCTGCAGTTGATAAATATGTGATGGCATGGAATAGATGGGGACATTTTATTGTTGCCATTATATTTGATGTAACAGCAATTTTAATTGGTTACTTATATCTTTTTTCAAGATTTGAAAAACCTTATAAGAAGATATTACCAACTAAAAAGAATTTTATTGAGTTTTGTGAAGTATTTTTTAACTTAATTACTTTTAATAGAAGAAAGAAATTTGATTCAGAACATAGTGATAGTTATAATATTATGTTCTTTACACTATTTCATATTTTATTAGTATTTATGTTATTAACAGGTCTTCAAATGTATGTTCATGGTTTAGCATCTGGAACTAGTTCTATTGGAGCATGGTGGCCTTGGATTTTACATTTATCAACAGATTGGACACTTTGGGTATTTGGTGGAAATATGGGAGTTAGAATTGCTCATCATACTGCTATGTATATTTTAATTATGTGGGTTATGTCACATATTTATTATCAAATCTGGAGAACTGTTTTCTGGAGAGAAGGGGACATTAATATTGTATTTGGTGGAACTAAATTTGTTAACAAAAATATTGTTAACTCAAAAGGGGAAGTAGAATCACAAGGAAAATAGTTAAGTGTTTCTATTTGTAATAGGCTGCGATTTTTTATCGCAGCCTATTTTTTTATAAAAGTTTATTTAAGTTAAAATATTAGATTATAAATTTTAATTTTAATAAAACTTTATACACAGGGATTTTAATGAAAAATATTGTTATTGGTGTAGGTAATGTACTATTTAAAGATGAGGGTGTAGGTATTTATGCCTCAAAATATTTAGAAGAGAATTTTGAATTTGATGATAGTTTAGAGATTATTGAGGGTGGTACATTAGGGTTTAAATTAATGACATTTTTTCAAGAGTATGATAATGTAATTATTTTAGATACTGTTTCAATTGAAGATAAAGCAGGGGAGATTTTTAGATTGCCTTCTGATGTATTATTAGGACTTGGACAATATAGAAAAACTGCCCATGAAGTTGAAATAGTAGAGATGCTAGAGATTTGCTCAGTTTTAGATAAACATGCAGAAGTAACTATTTTAGGAATAATACCAGAAGATATCGAAAGTGTTGATATTGGACTTACTAAAACAATTGAAGATAGATTTGATGAGTATATTGCACAAGCATTAAAAGAGTTAGAATCAGTTGGTATTAAGATGAAAAGAAAAGATAACAAATCAATCAAGCAAATTGCACAAGAGTTAATCGGAAGCTATAATGGTGAACACCTAAATAGAATTCCAAATGAGGAAGACACCACATGGAATTAATATATAAAATCAATTTTTCAAGTACAAATTTTTATTTTAAAAATATTATAGATGATATTGCTAAACAATCTGATGTTAATGTTACTACAAAGATGTATAAAGGGTTTATTCTATTAATTTGTGATGATACACAAGAAAAAATAGAGAATTTTTTTAAAAATCTAGAGCAACAATTACCTTTATCTATATATTTATCAAGTGCAGAAGTTTTAGAAAGTTTTGATTTTGAT
This sequence comes from Halarcobacter sp., assembly GCF_963675975.1. Lineage (NCBI taxonomy): Bacteria > Pseudomonadati > Campylobacterota > Epsilonproteobacteria > Campylobacterales > Arcobacteraceae > Halarcobacter > Halarcobacter sp. The sequence continues at coordinate 1,905,275 of NZ_OY780939.1, forward strand.
AAATATGAAGAATTAGAAGATAAGGGAATAAAGCTAAATATTTCGTTACTTACAAATAATCAAATCAAAAAAATATTAGATGAAAATCATATTGATTTTTCAAATGATGTAAATAAAATAAAAGATGGTGGTGTATCTAGATATGAAACACATAATGGGTTAAAAGATCTATTTTTACCTTCATATGAATTAAGAGAAGATTTTGAAGCAAAAGGTTATGAGGTTAAACTTTTGATTACTAATATCAATGCAATATCAAATCTATTAGAAGTGTCACAAAAAGATTTACAACTATTATGTTCAATAGAAAGACCTTTAGTTAAACTTAGATTTAAACTTTTACAAAACTCAAAAAAAGAGTATTCAAATACTAGATTTATTTATGCAAAAATTCCTGATGATAGAGAGACTGTATTATTTGCAAATGCTTTAAAAGAAGAGGGGATTGATTATCTATTATATGTAAATGATGAGATTTATCAAGATGGTTTAAAAGTTACATATAATGACAAACAAAATATTGTAATCCATGGAGAGAAAACACTTTTCCCTAAATATGATTACAATCTAAATAGACAAGTTAACTCTTGTAAAGATTATTTTGATGAATATGGTTCAGTGTTTAAAGCAAAAATAGATCAGTTTAATCTAAAAGATGTTCCCTCTGTAGGAGTTTATTTTTCATATGATAGTGATGAGTCTGCAATAAAAATAAATCTTCCTGAAGTTGGAACAAAAGATGTGATTTATGTTCCAAATGTATTAAATAGTGTAGATAATTGTCTAGAAGATATAAAATCAATTGATGAAAACTGTGAAAGATTAGTTGAAAACTATAGAAATAAATATTCAAAATATTTTGAAAAAGAGTTTATAGATAAAGATAGTGATAGTTTTGCCTCAATTATGAATATTCTTGCTTATGTTTTAGGTATGAGGGATTATAAAGAGTTTGAGGATTGTGCCTTATTATACAATGCAAAAAGTGGAATTCAAATAGATATGAATGTAATCAAAATAGATGGCAAAAATTATTTAGATTATAGAAGAATAATTCAAAGTTCAATGAGTTATAAAATGGCAGGTGTTGAAGATACTATGATTGCATACTCTTTCTTTGAAAGTTTATCTGATTTTATTACAGATAATGTAAACACAATTAACAAAGAGATAAAAGCAAATGACTTAATTATTTGTGGTAATGTTTTTGCGAACTCTATACTACTTTCTAAAATAAGTAAAAATCTTAAAAATATTAATATTCATGTACCAAAAGAGTACCCTTTGGATTTTTAGTAAAAAAAAATTTACAATTTAACTTTCAATTAAAAAAACTTTATAAATCAATTATAAGATATTAGTTTATCTAATATCTTCTTTTTGATTTTTTCTATCCAATTACAAATGTAAAAAATATGTCTTAAACTTTAAAGAATCGGTTATCTGTCACACTTGAGTCACTTTAGAAAGATTATAATTATTTATAATATAAAAATTTTGAAAATTAATTAGTATTTTAGTTAAAGTTAAGTTTAAGTCATGTAATATACTTTATAAATAATGAATATTCATTCAAATATTGATTTAAGTCAAATTAATTTGCCTTGTGTTTTTTTATAATGTCAATATGAATGAATAATTGTTCAATAAAAGGAAAAATTGTGAAAGAGAATAGTTTATTTAACAGACTTTCTAAAAGGTTAGAGACTCTTGAAAAACTTCCAAAATTAGATGAAAAAAAATCTATTCCACAAGTTTTAGAAGAGAAAGGTATCTCAAGAAGAGACTTTATGAAATGGGCTACAGCAGTTACAGCAATGTTAGCATTACCAGCTAATTTTACTCCATTAGTTGCAAAAGCTGCTGAAATAAGTGATAGACTGCCAATTATTTGGCTTCATATGGCAGAGTGTACAGGATGTTCTGAATCTTTATTAAGAACTGATGCACCTACTATTGATTCATTGATTTTTGACTATATCTCTTTAGAATATCATGAAACATTAATGGCAAGTGCAGGTTGGCAAGCGGAACATAATCTAGAACATGCAATAGAGAAACATAAAGGAAACTATATCCTTATGGTTGAAGGTGGTATTCCAAGTGGTGATACAAACTTTTATTTAACTATTGGTGGTCATGGAAATACTGGGGAACACAGTGCAAAAGTTGCATGTGAAAGCGCAAAAGCAATTTTTGCTATTGGTACATGTTCATCATTTGGTGGGGTTCAAGCTGCAATTCCTAATCCAACTGGCGCAGTTGCTTTAAGTAAAATCACGAATAAACCAGTTATTAATGTTCCAGGATGTCCTCCAAGTGAGAAAAATATTGTTGGAACTTTATTACACTTTATTTTATATGGTACATTACCAGCACTTGATGCCTATAATAGACCAAAATGGGCTTATGGACAAAGAATTCACGATTTATGTGAAAGAAGAGGTCACTTTGATGCTGGTGAGTTTGTTGAAGAGTTTGGTGATGAGGGTGCAAAAAAAGGTTATTGTTTATATAAAGTTGGTTGTAAAGGTCCTTATACCTTTAATAACTGTTCTAAAAATAAATTTAACCAACATACATCTTGGCCAATTCAAGCAGGTCATGGTTGTATAGGTTGTTCAGAACCAGATTTCTGGGATACTATGGGACCATTTGAAGAGCCTGTTGCAGATAGACTATATGATACTGTATTTGGTGGCTTAGGTGCAGATGCAACAGCAGATAAAATTGGTGTTGGATTATTAGCAGTTACAGGTATTGGTATAGCTGCACACGCTGCAATTTCAAAATTTAAAAACCCAAAAGATGAGGAGTAGAAAATGGCAAATAAAAGAGTTATTGTCGACCCTATAACAAGAATTGAAGGACACTTAAGAATTGAAGTAGAGGTTGATGAAAATAATGTAATTCAAGATGCTTTCTCATCGGCTACTTTATGGAGAGGTTTAGAAACTATTGTTAAAAATAGAGACCCGAGAGATGCAGGTTTTCTTATGCAAAGAATTTGTGGTGTATGTACATTCTCTCACTATAGAGCAGGGATTGAAGCAGTTGAAAATGCTTTAGGAATTGTTCCACCATTAAATGCAAAACTAACTAGAAGTTTGATGAATCAAGCTTTATTTATGCATGATCATGTTGTACATTTCTATCACTTACATGGATTAGATTGGGTTGATGTTGTATCAGCTCTTGATGCAGATCCTGCAAAAGCAGCAAAAGAAGCATTTAAATATACTAAATACCCAATTGCAACTGGGGAAAATGATTTAGTAAAAGTAAAAGATAGAGTTAAAGCTTTTGTTGAAAAAGGTGAACTAGGACCATTTGCAAATGCATATTGGGGACATAGTACATTTAAATTCTCTCCTGAACAAAACCTTATTGCTTTATCTCACTATTTAAAAGCTTTAGAGGTACAAAGAACTGCTGCACAATTAATGGCAATGTTTGGTGGTAAACAACCACATCCACAAAGTTTAACTGTTGGTGGAGTAACTTGTGTAATGGATCTATTAGATCCATCTAGACTTGGTGAATATATGGTTAAATACAAAGAGGTTGCTGAGTTTATTGAACATGCATATTATGCAGATATTAAAATGGCATCAAGTGTTTATGCAAGTGAAGAGAGTGTTGTTCAAAAAGCTGGAACTATGAATTTTATGTCTCATCAAGAGATGCAATTAAATAGAACAGAATTTTTATTTGATACAGGTATTATTATGAATGGTGACCTTTCAAAGGTTTATCCAATCAATGAAGATTTAATTACTGAAGAAGCAACTCACGCTTGGTATGCAGATGATGAACCTTTACATCCATATAATGGAAAAACAAATCCTAAATATACAGGATTAAATGAAAGAATGACTGTGGGACCAGATGGGGAAGATATTCATTCTAAAGCTGTTGATGGAAGTGGAAAATATTCTTGGATTAAATCACCAAGATATGATGGAAAACCAATGGAAGTTGGACCATTATCAGGATTATTAGTATCTTATGCAAGTGGAAATAAAAGAATCAAAAAAGTTGTTGATGAATTTTTAGCTGAAACTGGATTACCAACAGAAGCACTATTTACTACATTAGGTAGAACTGCTGCTAGATGTTTACAAGCAATGGCTATTATTAAAAATGGTGGTGAAACATTTAGTACTTTAATTGAAAACTTAAAAGTTGACCAAGATACTTGTGCTTCTTATCATATAGACAAAGATAAAGAGTATAAAGGAAGATTTATTGGTGATGTACCAAGAGGTATGTTATCACACTGGATTAGAATAAAAAATGGTGTTGTAGAAAACTATCAAGCTGTTGTTCCTTCAACTTGGAATGCAGGACCTGAAGACTCTAAAGGGCAAAAAGGTCCTTATGAAACAAATCTTATTGGTTTAAAAGTACAAGATATATCTAAACCACTAGAGATTATTAGAGTTATTCATAGTTTTGACCCATGTATCGCGTGTGCTGTTCATGTTATGGATAAAAAAGGTAATAACTTGGGTGTATATAAAGTTGACCCAGTTTATGGAACTAGCTGTTAGGAGCAAATTATGATAAAAAAACATTATGAATTTTCATTTTGGCTTAGAATAACTCACTGGGTTAGGGCAATTGCAATTATAATATTAACTGCATCAGGTTTTTATATTGCATACCCATTTATTGCTCCTGCAACAAATGGAGGGGAACCAACAAATTTTTTAAATGCTTTGTTTAGATCATGGCATATTATTTTTGGTTTTCTTTTAATTGCAGTTACAATAGGAAAATTTTATCTATTTATATTTGATAAACAAAGTAGATTAGAAAGGGATTCATTCTGGGATTTTATTAATCCAAAAGTTTGGTTACAACAAATAGGTTATTATCTATTGATAACTAAACACCCTCATGGGAAAGGTGTTTATAATCCCTTACAATTCTTGGCATATGTAGGTATATATCTATCAATTGTGATGATATCTTTAACAGGACTTATTTTATATGTTCATGTTTATCATGAAGGAATGGGTGGAGTGCTTTTTGATGTTATGAGAAGCTTTGAAGTACTTTTAGGTGGATTAGCATGGGTTAGAGAACTACACCATATATTTATGTGGGTATTTATAATCTTCTTACCAATACATGTTTATCTAGCGGTATTTAACTCTGTATATGGTAAAAGTGGAGCTATGGATTCAATTATCAGTGGTTACAGATGGATAAAAAGTAAAAAATAATGAATATATTAATACTAGGAATTGGGAATATATTGTTTCAAGATGAGGGGATAGGCGCTCATTTTATACATTATATTGATGAGAAATATGAATTTTCAACTGACAAACATAGTGTAAATATAGTTGATGGAGGAACATTAGCTCAAAGGCTAATTCCTCTAATCATCAAGTTTGATAAAGTATATGTTGTTGATTGTATTGATGCACTAGATTCAAAAGCTGGGGATGTTTATTTTTTTGATTATTTAAAAGCACCTTCTGAGATTGATTGGCAAGGTAGTGCCCATGAAGTTGAGATGTTACAAACTTTAAATATGATAAAAATGAATGGAGACTTACCTGAAACTCACGTTATTGGAGTGATTCCAAAAAGAGTTGCTGATGATACAACTTTTGATTTAAGTGATGAGATTGTAAAAGCAACTGCTACTATGGAGCATACACTTATTAAATCTTTAGAAGAGATGGGTGTAGAAGTATCTGTAAGAGATAAAGATGTAACTATTGAAGATATTTCAAAAATATCTTTTAAAAGAGAGATTATAAATGATTCTAGAATATAAATTTGTTTATCAATCAAATAACAACTACTTTGTTGATTATATTGATAACATATTAAAACAAAAGGAGACAAAATATTATATAAATAGAGATGAAGAAAATATATTTTTATATGTAGAAGATGAAGAAGAAAGATTAATAAAAATTTCAGATGAGTTGTCAAATGAGCTTCCAATATCAATATTTTTAAAAGATTTTGCATTGGAAGTTGTATCACAAATACCTCTTATAAACTATCAACATACCCTAGATAGTTGCCAAAAGTCTTATTGTTCAAATTGTTTAGCAGAAATCGAAAATAAAGAAACGACAAATTATTATAATCCCTTCATAAATTGTCAACTTTGTGGTACAACTTCCAATGTTAAATCTCTTGATATCTTTGAAAATAAAGAAAAAGTTGAGTTTACTAGTTTTAAAAACAGTTTTGAGTTTTTAGCTTCTAATATTGCCCAAGGCAAAACAATAGAGATAAAAAATACAAATAAAAGTATATATTTAAAAAAACTAGAAAAGATTGAATATGAAAATCAAACTATATTATGTACAGATATTAATAATCTATCAAAAATTACAGTTGGTTCAAAACAAAAAAATATAATGCTTTTAAGTCTTGAAAAACCAATTATAGAATTTAATCTAAATGCTATTTATAAAAAAAATATGCAAATAGAGTTTGATAAAATAAATGTGATTGCTTCTTGGGATTTAGTTATATATTTACTTTCAAAAGAGTTGCAAAAGTTAGGTATAGATTTTTTGAGTGTTGAAGAAACAAATCAAGAAACAAATCTAACACTGGCTTATGAAAGAGAATTAAATCTATTAAAAATATCTCTTACAGAAAATAATACATATATATTAGAAAATAGCTGTTATGATAAAAGATTAGATAAGGTTTATAATAGTTTTGATGAAAAATCTAAATCTCAATTTATGGTACTTTTGGATGAAAATAAACTTTATGAGAAAACAATTTTAAACTTTTTTATATCTTCAAAATATGATGATGGTATAAATCTATATTCATCAAAAATAGATGGCCTTGTTGATATTGTAAAATATAATATTCCAAATAGTATAAGTGAACTTTTTGAAAATATTGAAAAAACTGAAAATGGTGATAAATTACTAAATAGTTATAAAGAAAAATTTCCAGAAATTTATAAAAATGCAATAGAATCAAATATAGATAATAAGCTAAAATCGATTACAAACTTATGGAAAATAGCTTCTATTATTTTAGATTTGGATGATATTTTTAATACTGCAAAATCTTGTCTTTTACAAAAGGGTCCTAGAATAGATTATAAACTAAAAAAAAGCGATAAACTATTTAATAAAGAGTTTGATATTGTAAGTTTTATTAAAAGTGGTATTAGCTTTAAACTTGCAGGTGTTGAAGAAAAAACTTTATCATTGGGATATGTGGAGAGTTTTATATATTTTATAAGTGATCTTTATGATGAGGTTAATGAACAGTTTGAAGTTGATGGAATCTCATTTTGTGGAGATTATATAGGTTTTGAAAATATAAATAAATTGATAACTAAAGCTTTTAATAAAACTTCAAAATTATATTATAATAAGGATTTTCCAATACAATTATAAAAAATAAATGGAAAATAGATGAGTGCAGTATTTATTGAAGTAAAAGGGATTGTTCAAGGGGTAGGTTTTAGACCCTTTGTTTATAACTTAGCTATTTCAAACAATCTTAATGGATGGGTAAACAATGATGACCAAGGTGTAAATATACATCTTGAGGGTAATACAGCTTCTATAAATAGCTTTTTAAACACACTTGAAAACTCAGCACCACCTTTATCAAAAATAGATTCTATACTAAAAACTAAGACTAAAGAAAAAAACTATAAAAGTTTTGAAATAGTAAAAAGTGAAAATACCTCAAATAAAACAACAATTATCTCACCTGATATGGCAATATGTGATGATTGTATAAATGACATAAATGATAAAAACAATTTTAGATATAACTATGCACTTACAAACTGCACAAACTGTGGACCTAGATACTCTATTATCAAAACTGTGCCTTATGATAGATGTAATACTTCTATGGCATATTTTGAGATGTGTGAAGATTGTAAAAAAGAGTATATAAATCCTACAAATAGAAGATATCATGCCCAACCAGTTGCTTGTCAAAAGTGTGGGCCTAAAATAGCTTTATATGATTCACAAAATCAAGAGATAGAATCTAATGAAAATGCTATTAAAAAAATTGCTTCAAAAATAAATGAAGGGAAAATTGTAGCAATAAAAGGGATGGGTGGTTTTCACTTAATTTGTGATGCTACAAATGATAATGTAATAAAAAAACTAAGAGAAAGAAAAAACAGACCTTCAAAACCTTTTGCTGTTATGTTTAAAGATTTAGCTCAAATAAAAGAATTTGCAAAAGTAACAAAAAAAGAGGAAGAGATACTTAACTCAAAAGAGAAGCCAATTACTTTAGTTAAAACTATTAGCTCAAAATTAAGTTCTCAAGTTGCACCAAGTATTGACAGATTAGGGTGTTTTATAGCTTATACCCCTTTACATATAATACTTTTTAAATATCTAAATAATCCAATTATTGCAACAAGTGCCAATCTTTCTGATGAACCAATAATTAGAGATAAAGAGGAACTTTTTCAAAAACTTGGAGATGTTATTGATTATGTTTTAGATTTTAATAGAGAGATTATAAATGCCTGTGATGATTCTGTGGTACAAGTTGTAAATGAAGACATCTCTATTTTAAGAAATGCCAGAGGTTATGCTCCAACTGCATTAAGACTTGATAAAAAAACAGATAAAAAGATATTAGCTTTAGGGGCAAACCAAAAAGCAACTATCGCTTTAGCTTTTGAAAATAACCTGATATTATCTCCCCATATTGGAGATTTAAACTCTATAACTTCAATGGAATATTTTGAAAGAACAATAAATACTTTTAAAAGTTTCTATGATTTTAAACCAGATATTATAGTTTGTGATAAACATCCAAATTATGAAAGTGTAAAATGGGCAAAAACTCAAGATATTGAAATAGTTCAAATACAACACCATTATGCCCATGTTTTATCCGCTATGGCAGAGTATAAGTTAAATGAAGAGGTTTTAGCTTTCTCTTTTGATGGTACTGGATATGGCGATGATAAAAATATTTGGGGTGGAGAGGTTTTTATTACAAATAAAAAAGAGTATAAAAGAGTTAATTATTTCAAATATTTTAAACTCCTTGGTGGAGAAAAATCAGTAAAAGAGCCTAAAAGAGTTGCTCTTTCTTTACTTTTTGATAGTTTTACTTTAGATGAAATATTACTTTTAGATATACCTACTGTAAAAGCATTTTTGCCAAATGAGATTAAACTAATGCATACAATTTGGCAAAAGGGTTTAAATGCACCACTTACAAGCTCTGTTGGAAGATTATTTGATGCTATCGCTTCATTTAGTGGCATTTTACAAGTGCAAAGTTATGAGGGTGAAACAGGACTTCAAATAGAGATGGCATATGATAAAAATATCAAAGAAGCCTATACATATAAGATTGAAAATGAAAATATAGATTTATCTATAGCTATAAAAGAGATTATAAAAGATAACAATAAAAAGCTTATTTGTACTAAGTTTATAAATATGCTTATTAATTTAATTCTAGAAATATCAAAGCAATATGAACTTCCTATAATCCTAACAGGTGGAGTATTTCAAAATAAAACACTTCTTGAGGCAGTTTGCAAAAAGTTAGAAGAGAATAAAAAGAGATATTACTATTCTAAGAATATCCCTTTAAATGATGGTGGTATAGCTATGGGTCAGGTCTATTCTCAAATCTAGAAAAATAGAAGAATATAAATACCCACACCCATATAAGAAGTTAGAGTTAAACATAGAAAAATATATTTTCCAATTTTTTTATGTTTGCTACTTTTAAGTTTTTCAAGCTCTTTGTTTTTATATAGTTTATAAGAATATATATACAAATAAAGCCAACCAGCAACTGAAAATATAGCGATTATTATATGTATTATTAGAAAACTTAGTAAGAAAGAATAGGGCACTAAAGTTGAATCTTTTGAAAACTCTATAAACCCACCAGTAATTCTAACTCCTGTTTCAAAAATAACTATCATAAAAAGAGTAAAAAACAGTATGATTGATTGTGAAGTTAGATGTTTTTGATACTCTTTTTTTACAGCATATCTAATACTTATAGCTAATAATACAGGTAAAAAAGCAAAATAGATTGTGATTAAATCTAAGAAAAAAGGGGCTTTTGTATTTAAAAAGCCTTGATCTAGTAAAAACATATTATATTGCTTTAGGTTTTACTCTTTTTTCAATAAGAAATGCTCCAAATGGTATTAAAGATAATACAAAAAGTTGAAACATTAAACCTGTGTTCCATTTTTCTTTTATTTTTGCTTCAAATAATGAAATCATAAAAATTATAAATAAAACACCGTGAATCATTCCAAAAACTTTTACAGGATAAGGATTTTCACCTATGTATTTAATAGGCATTGCAACAAAAACTAAAATTAAATAAGATAAACCCTCAATTGCAGATATAAGTCTAAATCTACTTAAAGCATTACTAAACATAAACGTCCTTAAATTTTCTGATATTATATTGACTTAATATTATAATATCTTTAGTTAAATGATAAATTTTTTCTTTTTATAAAGAATTTATACAATTAAAAGTAGATTATTAATTTTAGTTATAATATAACTCTTTTAATATCTCAATTTGCTTGTTTTGTAGATAATTAAATTTAAATTCACACTCTTTTAAATAGTAAAAAAAGTTTTCTTCTTCTACTCCTTTGTATTTTTTTAGGTTTTCTTCTAAATACTTCCAAAAAATATGTAAAGGGGTAGTATAAGCATATTGGGAGTAGATTTTGTGCCATTTTAAATAGTTTTCAAAGTTTTTGTTATCTTCCCCTCTATCATATCGACTAAGCTTTGGCATAAGAAGTGTAAAGACTTTTTTATTTGAGTAGAAACCTATTATGTTTATTGCTTCATATAAAGAACGGCTTTTATCTTTTTTTTGTCTATTTGTAAAATAATAATACTCTTCATAGGAGCTATTATCTTGTATGGTACTATAATGTTGCTCTTCAAGGAAATATGCGATCAGTTTTCTAAAAAGTGTATATCTATTTTGTATAGTTCTGTAATTTACATCTAAAAGTTTTGCACATTTATTTGCATTTATATTGTTGCAAAATAGTTCAATAGTTCTTAAATCTGTTTCAATTTTTCTAGGAGAAAACTTTTTTTTACAAACACTACATTTTTTAAAATCATCTTTTAGATGGTAAATTCTTTTACTATTACAAAAAGGGCAGTTCATGTTAGTTTTGCTTTTTTAAAACTTTTGTAATTTCTACAATTTTAACTGCTATAAAACCAATAATAAGTCCAAAAACAATCTCTACAAAAAAGTTTATAATTCCTGAAAAATCTTTAAAACTATTTATTATTGGCTCCATAAAATGAAGTAGATGGGTTTGATGTGCAACAATTCCACCACCAACTGCAAGCATTGCAATAGTTCCAATTATTGAGATAATTTTTATAATAATAGGCATTGAAGAAACAAGTAAGTCTCCTACTTTTTTTATTAAACTACTTTTCTTCTCTTGAAAATAAAACCCCACATCATCAAGTTTTATGATTAAAGCAACAATTCCATATACAGCAATGGTTGCGATTAGTCCAACTAAAAAAAGAACACTTAGTTTAACAATAAATTCTGATTCTTCCAATAAACTTAAAGCAATAACAATAATCTCAAAAGAGAGAATAAAGTCTGTTTTTATAGCACTTTTAACTTTTATATTTTCTAACTCTTCACTACTTATTTCAAGATTTTCTTTGTTTTCTTCTTTTTTATCATGATGAAAGAATTTTTCTAATATTGCTTCAACTCCCTCAAAAGCTAAATATATCCCACCTAATACTAAAGCCGGTGAAATTAACCATGGGGCAAAAAAACTAAAAAGCAATACTATAGGAATAATGATAAACTTGTTTTTCAAACTCCCTTTTGCAATTTTATAAACAATAGGTAATTCCCTTTTTGCTGCATTTTTTTGTGCTTGTTTTATAGCTTTGTTTCTTATATCTAATAATTCTTTTTGTATATTCTCTTTTGAGTTTTTATCAAGTTTATCTATATTTGTTTTTAGTTCATTAATATTTTTTGCTTTTTCTAACTCTTTTTTTAATAAATCAGAAGTTGTTTCGTTTGTAAAGCTTGAGATAGCGGCTAAGTCATCAACTAATATAGCAGAAGATTTACTACTTGCCATTTTAGTATAAGTTACTATATCATCAAAAAGTACTCCAATATCATCAAAGGTTGTTGCCAATGATTTTGTTGCACTATATATAGTTTTTCCTGCAAGGGTACTTATATCATCTGATAAAACTGATAAATATCCTAATATACCTGCCATAACATCTCCTAAAATAAAATGTAACATAAAAAATTTACTAGTTCAAATAGTACATAAGTGTACCATAATATTAGTTTAATTTTAGTTTAGATTTACTAGACTGTCTAAAATGAACCAATATTCATATTAAAAGGATAAAAAATGTGTCAAGATTGCGGATGTAGTATAACAGATCACCATCACCATGACCATAGTCATGGACACTCTCATGAACATCAACATGGAGATTCAGCTTCTCATCAAGCTGCACATGAAACTTTACATCATAACCCACAATTAAATGATAGTAAAACAGTTTCTGTAATAAAAAAGATTTTAGATAAAAATGATCATGAAGCAGCTCATAATAGAGTCCACTTTAATAATCATAAGGTTTTAGGTATAAACCTAATGAGTAGTCCAGGAAGTGGAAAAACTACACTTTTAGAACATTTAGCAGATATTGCTGATTTTAAATATGGTGTTGTTGAAGGTGATTTAGAAACAAATAAAGATGCTGATAGATTAAAAGCAAAAGATATAAAAGCAGTACAAATACAAACAGGTAGTGCCTGTCATTTGGATGCATTTATGGTTCACAAAGGTTTACACGATATGCCTTTAGATGATTTAGATGTATGTTTTGTAGAAAATGTAGGAAATCTAGTATGTCCTGCTTCATATGATGTGGGAACACACTTAAATATTGTATTAGTTTCAGTTCCTGAAGGTGAAGATAAAATTGCAAAATATCCAGTTATGTTCAGAGCAGCAGATTTAATTTTATTTACAAAAACTGACCTTCTTCCATATTTTGAATATGATTTAGAAAAAGAGAAAGAAGTAGCTAGAAAACTAAAACCCAATGTGGATATTTTAGAAGTTTCTACTAAAGATAAAGACTCTTTAAAAGCAGTCGTTGATTGGATTAATTTTAAAAGAAAATTTAGATAGTTAGGTGTAACTCGTTACACCCTTTAGGGTTTGTTACTTTAGAAACTTTTTACAAGTTTCTCTAAAAGTAATTAATATGATATAGGTCCCCTGGAAATGGGACATTTTTTAGGAAAATTATATGTGTTTATCAATACCATCAAAAGTTACAAAAATAGATGAAGAAAACAACATAGCAACTGTAGATACTATGGGAGTTGAAAGACAAGCTAGTTTAGATTTAATAGACCAGCCTGTTGTAGTTGGAGATTATGTACTTATCCATATTGGATTTGCAATGAATAAAATAGATGAAGAGGATGCCTTAGCCTCTTTGGAAGTTTATCGAGAAATAATAGAAAAGATGGAAGAGGATGATAGGCGTCAGGCAATACTTGAAGATGATGCCTGTGCCAATAGAGGTTAAGATGAGCGAATTAAAACTAAAAGATCTTTATGATGGTTTTAGAGATCCAAAAGCTATAAAAGCCTTAAAAAAGTTAATAGATGAAGAGGCTTCAAAACTTCCAAGAAAAATAAATGTAATGGAGGTTTGTGGAGGACATACACATACTATTATGAAATATGGACTTAACCAACTTATGCCAGAAAATATTGAATTTATTCATGGTCCAGGATGTCCAGTTTGTGTTATGCCAAAAGAGAGAATCGACCATGCATATATCTTAAGCTTACAAGAAGATGTTATCTTAGTAACTTTAGGGGATATGATTAAAGTTCCAGGAAGTCGTGGAAGTTTACAAGATGCAAGAAGTAAGGGTGCAGATGTAAGGTTTGTTTATTCTCCACTTGATACTATTAAAATAGCACAAGAAAATCCAAATAAAAAGATTATCTTTTTTGCAATAGGTTTTGAAACTACAACACCTATGACAGCTGCACTTTTAGAGCATGTAACAAAAAATAAATTGGAAAATGTATTTTTTCATATAAACCATATTACTGTGCCAGAACCAATGAGAGTTTTACTTGATAGTGAAGATTGTAAAATTGATGCTTTTATAGGTCCTTCACATGTTAGTGTAATTACAGGTTCTAAGATTTATGAAGAGTTTGTATCTATATACAAAAAGCCTGTTGTAGTCGCAGGTTTTGAGCCTGTTGATGTGATGCAGTCTATACTTGCAATTGTAAGACAATTTAATGAAAACAGATGTGAATTAGAGATTGAATACTCAAGGGCAGTTTCTTATGATGGAAATCTTGCAGCACAAAAACTAAATGATAAGTATTTTACTAGAGCAGGGCATTTTAGATGGAGAGGTTTAGGTGATATCCCTCATTCTGCTCTTAGATTAAAAGATGAATATCAAAGTTTAGATGCTGAGATTATATATAAAGATATCTTGCCAAATGAAAAGATTGATGATCATAAACTTTGTATTTGTGGAGATATTATGAAAGGTGTAGCTAAACCAAACGACTGTAAAGTGTTTGGAACTGCCTGTAAACCAAGTTCCCCTTTAGGATCTTGTATGGTTAGTAGCGAGGGTGCATGTAGTGCTTATTATAAATATGGAAATTTGTTATAGATGAAAAAACTTTTTATTATAAAAGCTGGTATTACATTTGATAATACAAAAAAAGAGAATGGTGATTTTGATAAGTGGGTAACTGATAGATTGGATAATCCTAATTTGGATATTCAAACTATACATATTCAAGAGATGATTTTTTTACCTGAGCTTGATGAGTGTGCAGGGGTTATTATAACTGGTTCACACTCAATGGTTACAGATGAAGAGCCTTGGAGTGTAGCAATTGAAAAATGGATTCCAAAGTTAATTGAAAATGAAATTCCCCTATTAGGAATTTGTTATGGTCATCAACTTTTAGGTAAGAGTATGAATGGAATTAGCGGTTATCATAAAGATGGAATTGAAATAGGCACAGTAGAAGTAAAGCTATCTAAAGATGTAAAAGATGATGAATTGTTTTGTGATATTCCTAATTCATTTTTAGCTCATACAATTCATTCACAGTCTGTATTAGAACTTCCTAAAAATAGTGTGAATCTTGCATTTAATAATCATGATAGAAACCATGCTTTTAGAATAGGAAAAAATGCTTGGGGTGTACAGTTTCATCCTGAATACAATGAAGAGATTATGAAATCATATATCAAAGAGGTTGGAGAGCTTAAAGATATACCTATAAATGATTTACTTAAAAAAGTAGAAAAGACTCCAGATGCAAATCTTGTATTAAAAAGATTTGGAGAGATTGTAGAAAAAAGGCTTAGAGATGGCTAATATAACTTTGGCTCACGGAAATGGTGGACAAGAGAACAACGAATTAATTACAAAGATTTTTTATAAAGCTTTTAAAAATGATATTTTGGCAAAAAGTGAAGATGCAGCTGTTATTCAAGATGGTACTTTAGCTTTTTCAACTGATTCTTTTACCGTAAGTCCAATAGAGTTTCCAGGAGCAGATATTGGAAAACTAGCTGTATGTGGTACTTGTAATGACTTAGCTATGATGGGAGCAAAACCAAAATATCTTACTTGTTCTGTGATTATCGAAGAGGGTTTTGAAGTAGATACTTTAAAAAGAATAGTATCTAGTATGGAAAAAGAGTTAGAGTTAAATGGTGCTATTGTTGTAAGTGGTGACACAAAAGTGGTTCCAAGAGGAAGTGTTGATAAAATATTTATAAATACAACTGGAATTGGTGAAATAAAACAAAAAGGTATCTCATCAAATCTAATCAAAGAAGATGATGTAATTATAGTTTCAAACTCTGTTGGTAAACATGGAGCAACTATTTTTGCAGCAAGAGAAGGAATAGATTTCTCTACAGATTTAAAATCAGATTGTGCTTCTTTATGGCCAGTTGTTGAGAAACTAATAGAATCAGGTATTGAAATTAGAGCTTTAAGGGATGCAACTAGAGGTGGAGTTAGTGCTGTTTTAAATGAATGGTCAAAACAATCAGATATTTGTGTTGAGATTGAAGAGGAAAAAATTCCAGTATGTGATGAGGTAAATGGAGTTTGTGAACTTTTAGGTTTTGAAGCTTTAAGTCTAGCAAATGAAGGAACATTTGTTATGGCTATTTCAAAAGATCAAGCTTTAAAAGCTTTAGATGTTTTAAAGTCAATTGAGACTTCACAAGAAGCAAGTATCATTGGAAAAGTGACATCTAAACACAAAGGAAAAGTTGTTTTAAATACAGCTTGGGGAACTCAAAGATTTATTGATTTACCAACTGGTGAATTATTGCCAAGGATTTGTTAAGATGCATGAATATAGTATAGTTCAATCACTTTTAGATAGTTGTGAAGAGCACGCAAGACAAAATGATTCTACTAAAGTTACAAAAGTTGTTGTTAAAATTGGGGTATTAAGTGGAGTTGAACCAGATTTACTTCAAACTGCTTTTGATACTTTCAAAGAAAAAACAGTATGTGATGGTGCAGAATTTTTAATAAACCATCAAAAAGTAGTAATAGAATGCCTATCCTGTCAAGAACAATCAACTTTAGAAAAAAATGAATTTTTATGTCCAAAATGTGAATCAAATCAAGTAAAGGTTATTGATGGGGAAGATATGTTTTTAATGTCCCTTGAAATGGAATAATATTCTAACTTAAAAATTTATTTTAGTTAATATATTTATTTACAAAAATTATCTTTTGGTTATATAATAACTAAAACTTTATATAGAGATGAGTGATGAATAAGATTAGACTTGAAAAACTTATATATAAAAATTATTTAAAAACATCTGTATTCTCTATACTTTTTATTGAATTAGCACTTTTAATCATATATTTTACAGTTAATAATAAAATTGTAGATATTAGTATCCAAAGTTTATTAAGTGATATTGAAAAAAGTGTTTATTCTACAATTAAAAATTCAATAAAAGACACTGAACAAAAATTTAATCATGTCGAAGATTTATCATATATTTTACAAAATGAACATCAAAATTATTTTAAATATAGTATGAAGTTAGATGATTTTGATAATAGATATTTTAGATACGCAAATAATGGAGTTTTCTATAAATACAAAGATACTGGTGGAGCTTCACTTTTTGTATCAAATAAGGAAAATGTAAATAAAAATTTAAAAGATGAAATAGCAAGAACAGAAGTATTTGATACAACATTAAAAACATTAGTTAATAGAAATAATTTAATAGTTGCAGCGTATTACAATTCACACAGAAACTACACAAGATACTACCCTTTTTTGAAAGATATATATAAAGTTTTTCCTGCTGATTTAAAAGTTTCAAACTATAACTTTTATTATGAAGCCAATAAAAAGAATAACCCTGAAAAGAAAGCTGTTTGGACAGATGTATATCTAGACCCAGCAGGTCAAGGTTGGATGTTAAGTGTAGTTGTACCAATTTATAAAAATGATTTTCTAGAAGGGGTATCAGGAATAGATATTACCGTAAAAAGTATCATAAAAAATATTCTTGAATCAGAGATTCCTTATAATGCTTCATCAATACTTTTAGATAAACATGGAAATATAATAGGTATTACAAAAAATAGTGAAGATATTTTAAATTTAAAAGATAGTAGTGACTATAAGTATATAAAAGATGAAAAAATTGGTAAGACCATATATAAAAGAGATAGTTTTAATATTTTAAATCATCAAGATGAAAAAATAAAAGAGCTATTTAACAAAGTTATCAATGAAGATAATTATTCAAAAGAGGTTTATTTAAATGGAAAGAAATATCTTCTTTTTAGTGAAAAAATTAAAAAAACATCTTGGTTTGTAATCTCTTTAATAGATGAAGATAATATTACCTCAGAAGTTAGAAGTTTAGAAAGTTATTATAAAAAACTTGGTTATACAATAATTGCAACAATAATAATATTTTATTTAGCTTTTTTTGTGTTTTTACATTTTAGGGCAAAAAAATTTGTTAGAAAAATAAACTTTCCATTATTAAAAATTATTGAGATGACAAAAAATATTGGTGATAAAAAATCAGCTGAGAAACTCCAAGAGTGTGGTGTATATGAAATTGATTTATTGAGTGACAATTTTAATAAGATGGTAGATAAGTTAGAAGAAAAAAATAAAGAATTAATACAGTCAGAATATAAAGTTGCTTTTAATGAGAAACTTGCTTTAACTGATTCTTTGACAAAAGTTTATAATAGAAGATTTTTAGATGAGTTTTCAAATAAATATTCAAGTGAAATTTCATTAAGTAAAGAGGGACTAGCACTATTTGTTGTAGATATTGATAATTTTAAAAATATAAATGATACTTACGGACATGATAGGGGAGATGAAGTTATTACAACTTTAGTTTCTATTATAAAAACTGTAATCAGAAAAAATGATTTCATAGTAAGATTAGGTGGAGATGAGTTTTTAATACTTCTACCTAGTAGTAATCTTAAAAACTGTAAAAAAGTTGCAACTAAACTTATAGAAAGCATTAATGAACGAAATGAAATTTTAGAACCCTTTGAAATAAGTTTTACTATTAGTATAGGAACAGCAAATTATGAAAAAGATGATGTAGGTATAGAGGATACAATTAAAAGAGCAGATAAGCAACTATACAAGGCAAAATCTCAAGGAAAAAATTGTATTACATAAATGACTAACTGACAAAATAAAAACAACTTTTATATAATTTGTACATAATTTATACGTTTTTTATAAAAAGTTTTTAAATTTTTATGGTATTATCCTTGCATAGATTAACAAGGAGTATATATGAAAAAATTAATGAGTTTAGCGCTTGCTTCTGCATTAACTTGTGGTATTGCATCTGCAAAAGAGATTAAAGTTGGTGCTGTTATGCCTATGTCTGGACCTCTTGCACAATATGGTCAAGTTTGTTATTTAGGTTTAGAATTAGCCAATAAATTACAGCCTACACTTAAAAATGGGGATACAATTAAGATAGTATTAGCTGATAATAAAGGTGATAAAGTTGAAACTGCTACAGCTACAACAAGACTTATCTCTTCTGAAAATGTAGTTGCAATTTTAGGTGCACTTACATCTACAAATACAGCTCAAACAATTGCTATTGCTGATAAGAAAAAAGTTCCAGTAATTGCATCTGTTGCTACAAATGATAAACTTACAGCAAAAAGAGATTATGCAAATAGAGTTTGTTTTACTGACTCTTTTCAAGGTGAAGTTGTTGCAAATTATGCATTGTCTCAAGGTTATAAATCTGCTGTTGTAATTGTGGACCAAGCTCAAGTTTATTCTTTAGGTCTTGCAAAAGCATTCCAAAAAGCGTTTAAAAGTAAAGGTGGAAAAATCTTAGAGAAAATCAAAGTAACTTCAGGGGATAAAGATTTTAAAGCTGTTGTTTCACAAATCAAAAAATTAAATCCTGATTTTATGTTCTTACCTTTATATCACCCAGAAGCTTCTATGATTGCTAGACAATCTAAACAATTAGGTGTTAATAAACCTATGTTTAGTGGAGATGGTGTTGCTAACCAAACATTTATTGATTTAGGTGGAGATTCAATTGAAGGTTATATGTTTACTGACTTCTTTGATTATACAAATCCTCCTTCAAAAACATCTGCTGATTTCGTAGCTTTCCATGAAAAAGAGACTGGAAACAAAGAGATGAATTCATTTACTGCATTAGGTGCTGATACTTATAATGTTTTAATTGATGCAATGAATAGATGTGAAGATCCTACAGATTCTGTTTGTGTTAACAAAGAGATTAAAAAAACAACTGGATTTGATGGTGTTTCAGGAAAAATTTCTATTGATAAAGAGGGTAACTCTACAAGATCTGCTGTTATCAAAGAGATTAAAGATGGGAAAATGGTTTATAAAGCGACTGTAAATCCTTAATTTTTATTTTAATATTGAAGTCTAGCAATTATTATTGCTAGACTTTTTTTTTGTCATAATAAAAGTAAAAGAGTTTATTTTTATTATAACAAAAGTAATTCTTCTGGGGAGATTTAATGGATATATTAACTTTTATGCAACAAATGGTAAATGGATTTTCTTTAGGATCTATGTATGCTTTGATTGCTATTGGATACACTATGGTTTATGGGGTTTTAAGACTTATAAACTTCGCCCATGGTGATATAATGATGGTCGGAGCCTTTTTAGGTTACGCTTTTATTGATGTTTTAGGATTACCTTTCACTCTAAGTATATTATTAGCAGTTACACTTTCTGCTGCACTTGGAATGTTAATGGATAAAGTTGCATATAAACCTTTAAGAGAAGCTCCAAAAATTTCTCTTTTAATTACTGCAATTGGTATCTCATTTTTCTTAGAAAATGCCTTTACTGTTTTTGTAGGTGGAGTTCCAAGAGCATTCCCTGTACCTTCTTATATGGAAAATATAATAAATATAGCAGAGGTTACATTCTCTGTATCTTCAATAATTGTTCCAATCGTAACACTTGTATTATTACTTTGTATTTTATATGTTTTATACAAAACAAAATATGGTATGGCAATTAGAGCCTTATCTTTTGATATTAAAACTGTAAACCTTATGGGAATAGATGCAAACCTTATTATCTCTATTGTATTTGCATTAGGTTCAGCTCTTGCAGCAGTTGGAGGTATATTTTGGGCTATTAATTATCCTTCAGTTGAACCAATGATGGGTGTGTTAGTTGGACTTAAAGCCTTCGCAGCAGCAGTTGTAGGAGGTATTGGTTCAGTTACTGGTGCTGTTATTGGTGGTTTTATTATTGGATTTACAGAAGTTGTTGTAATCGCATTTTTCCCAGAACTTGGTGGTTATAAAGATGCATTTGCTTTTGTATTTTTAATCTTAGTTCTTTTATTTAAACCAACAGGTATTATGGGTGAAGATCTAGAAAAGAGTAGGTTTTAATTATGGTAGAAAATCAGATATTTACAAAACACAGATTAATAAATCTTGCAATTATAATACTTGCAATTTGGTTTACTTGGTTTGCTCAAAACTTTTTTGATGAGTATACAGTAAGAGTTATAAATAATGTTGCGATATTTATAATACTAGCAGTTTCATATAACTTAATAAATGGTGTAACAGGGCAGTTTTCACTTGAACCAAATGGGTTTGTTGCCATTGGTGCTTATGTAACAGCAATATTAACTGTTGATGCAGAAGGTATGCTTTATCAGTATGATATTGAAGATCCTGCACAATGGATATTAGCTTTACAAGCAGATTTCTTTTGGGCTTTATTACTTTCTGGTATCCTTTCTGCTTTATTAGCTTTATCTTTATCTTTTCCTGTATTTAGAGTTAGAGGAGATTATCTTGCAATTGTTACATTAGGTTTTGGTTTTATTATTAGAATCTCAGCTATTAATTCTCCTGAGATTACAAATGGTTCACTGGGAATAAATGATATTCCAGAATATTCAAATCTATACTGGACGGGTGGTTTTGCAATCTTTGCTGTATTGGCTATTTTAAATATTATATATTCAAAATATGGTAGAGCTATGAAAGCTGTAAGAGATGATGAAGATGCTGCAATTGCTATGGGTGTAAATACATTTAAAATAAAAACATTGGCATTTTGTACTTCAGCATTTTTTGAAGGTATAGGTGGTGGTTTATTAGCTGCATTATTAACATCTATTTCACCAGACTTATTTACATTCTTCTTAACATTCCAATTATTAATTATAATAGTTCTTGGTGGACTTGGAAGTACGACAGGAGCTATATTAGGTACCGTTTTTGTAATGGCAGGATTAGAATGGATGAGATTCTTAGATGAACCAATGAATCTATTTGGATATGAAACAGAAGGTTTACCTGGAATGAGAATGGTTGTATTCTCATTAATTTTAATTATTGTTATGTTATTTGCAAGAGAAGGATTAATGGGTAAAAAAGAGCTAAAAGATTTATTTAAAAAGAAAAAGGCTGATAAATGATTTTAGAGGTTTGCAATATTACTAAAAATTTTGGTGGTGTAACTGCTATTAAAGATACCTCTTTTCATGTAAAAGCAAAAGAGATTTATGGTTTAATTGGTCCAAATGGTGCTGGTAAAACAACTATGTTTAATATTATTACAGGAAACTATGAACCAAGTGAGGGACAAATAAAATTTCATGGTCAAAGAATTGATGGAATTAAACCTCATAAAATAGTTCATAGAGGAATAGCTAGAACTTTCCAAAATATTAGACTATTCACATCTATGACAGTTTTAGAAAATATTTTAATAGGATTTGATTATCAAGCTGAATATACTTATTTAGAAGCTATTTTAAGATTTCCAAGATTTTTTAAAGAGGAAAAAAGAGTTAAAAAAAGAGCTTATGAAATTATGGATATTCTAGGGATTTCAGAATATGCTGATGAGATGGCAACTTCACTTTCGTATGGTAGTCAGCGAAAAGTTGAGATAGCAAGAGCTTTAGCTGCTTCTCCACAATTGCTTTTATTAGATGAACCAGCAGCAGGAATGAATCCTCAAGAAACACATGAATTAGCAGAACTGTTTTTTAAGATTAGAGATGAGTTTGATATTACAATTTTATTGATTGAGCATGATATGAAATTTGTAAATAAACTTTGTGACAGAGTAATGGTTCTTGATTATGGGAAAACTATCTTTGAGGGTGATATTAAAGATGCTATTAAAGATGAAGAAGTTATAAAAGCTTACCTTGGAGATTTTAAACATGCTTAGTGTAAAAAATTTAGAAGTATATTATGGTTTAATCAAAGCAGTAAAGGGAGTAAATTTTGAAGTTAACGCTGGACAAATTGTTTCTTTAATTGGAAGTAATGGTGCAGGTAAAACTTCAACTTTACAATCTATTGTAAATGATGTAAAGAAAAAAGGCGAAATTATCTTTAATGATATAGATATTTCAAATCATAAAACCCATAAAATTATAAAAGAGGGTATCTCTTTAGTTCCAGAAGGAAGAAGAGTATTTCAAAACTTAACAATTGAAGAAAACCTAAGAATGGGTTCATTTAACAATGATGACTTATATGAAGAGTATCAAGAAAGAATGTTTAAAATCTTTCCAAGATTGATTGATAAAAAAGGACAATTAGGTGGAACTATGAGTGGAGGTGAACAGCAAATGCTTGCAATTGCAAGAGCTTTAATGTCTTCTCCAAAACTACTTATGTTAGATGAACCTTCTTTAGGGTTAGCTCCTAAAATTGTTGGTGAACTTTTTGAAACAATTGTTAAGTTAAAAGAAGAGGGTATTACTATTCTTTTAGTTGAACAAAATGCTTTTGCAGCTTTAGATATATCAAATTATGCTTATGTATTAGAAAATGGCGTTGTAGCTCTTGAATCTGATGCAAAAGAGCTTATCAATTCTGATGAGATTAGAAAAAAATATTTAGGTGGTTAAACATAATTGTTTAACTGCTTATATTTATTTACTTTATAGTAAAACTATTTATAAACTATTAACTTTTTATCACTATAATTACATTGATAAATTTAAATTAGGATAGATATGCTTTTAATGAAACTTGAAGCAAGAGAGAAGTTCTCTTTTTTGCAACTTGCACACTATTTAGCGAGAATTGATAATGACTACGGTGAAAAAGAACAAGAGATTATTTTAGAATATTGTGCAGAGATGGGTATTGAAAATGACGATAATTTTGATATGAATGAGTTTTCTTTAGAAGAGATACTAAAAGATTTTAGAACGGAAAAAAGTAAAAAAATTGTTGTATTAGAATTGATGATTTTAATACATGCTGATGATAAATTTGATTTAAAAGAAAGAACATTAATATCAAAAATAAATGATACTTTTAAATTGTCTCCACAAAATTTAGAGTTTTGTTCACAGTGGGGAAAAGGTGTTGCAGCGCTATATTCTCAGGGAAAACTTTTTATTAACAATTAATTAAAAAATAATTTTTTTTGTTTAAACAGTTTTTCTAGGATAAATTAGATAAAATAATATGTATGGAAATCATTGAAAAATTAAATATGAAAATTGACAAACTATTATATCAATATGAACTCTTGAAAAAAGAGAATGAAAACTTACGTCAAGATTTAGATGATTTAAAGAATAAAAACGATGAGTTGGAGAGAAATAACCAAGATATGCTTCTAAGAATTGATAGTACTCTAACCTTTGTAGAGGCAAAAAATATTGGAAAATAAATTGACATTTCATATAAATAATATGGCTTATACTATTGTTGTAGATGAAAAAATAGCAAATGAGATTACACGCTATTTAGATTTGGATAAAAATTTAGATACAAGGGAATTATTAGCTGCTTATATTAGAATCTCACAAGAGTTTAGTAATTTTAAAACTGATTTAGAAAAAATTTCTGAAAAAATCCCTAAACTTTAGCGATGAGGAAAGCTTTTTCACTGATTGAACTGATATTAGTATTAGTAGTTATCTCCATATTATCTGTATTTGTTCTATCAAAATTTGATGATTCTTCTAAGTTTGCCAATAAAACTAAAATCAAATCAGAAATTGCACTTATAAGAAATGGGATATCAAAACTTATTAGTTCTAATACTTTGTTAAATAAAGATGAAAATATATATTTAGATGAAGAAAGTATTAATCAAGAAGGAAGTTTACTTTTTAAAAATATCATAGACTCTCCTTTGCTATCTACTAGTAAAGATAAAAAAGAGTTAGGAAAATGGATAAAGACCTCCTCAAATAGATATGTTATTTATATCTCAAATGATGAATATTTAGAATTTGTTTTAGAAAATAATAGTTTTGTATGTAAAAGTGATAAAGAGTTATGTGTGAGTTATGAATGAATTATTATGAAGTTGTTATATTAAAATCTCCCCAATCAGCACTAACTTACCAAAGTGAAGAAAACTTAGAAATTGGTTCTAAAGTTTTAGTTTCAATTAGAAATAGAAAAAACTTATGTGAAGCAGTTGTTATTAAAAGTGTTGATAAACCCTCATTTAAATGCAATGATATTGATGAAATTTCTACATATTTTTATAATGATAAGATGATAGAAATTTCAAGTTTTATTTCACAATATTATGTATGCTCTTTGGGTGAAGCATTAAGTATATTTACTCCTTATAACAAAGAGCTAGAATATATAAATGACGAAGTAAAATATGATTCAAATATACAACTATCTGAAGAACAACAAAAAGCTTTTAGTTTTTGTGAAGAGAAAAAACAAGCTTTACTTTTTGCAAACACAGGTAGTGGAAAAACAGAAATATATATAAAAACCATGGAAAAAATTTTAAACTCCGGTTCAAATGCTGTACTTCTTATGCCTGAGATTTCATTAACACCACAAATGCAAAACAGATTAGAAAAAGTTTTTGGACAAAGTGTTGCAATATGGCACTCAAAAGTATCTAAAAAAAGAAAAACAGAGATATTAGAAGGTGTATATACAAACAAAATAAAACTAATAGCTGGAGCAAGGTCGGCTCTTTTTTTACCCTTTAAAGATTTGAAATTGATTGTTGTTGATGAAGAGCATGATGAATCATATAAAAGTGATAGTAAACCAAGATACAATGCAAAAGATTTATCTTTGTATATTGCTAAAAAATACGATATTAGACTTATTTTAGGAAGTGCAACTGCTTCTATCTCTTCTTTTCATAAAATTCCATATTATAGATTAAAACAAACATTTTATGAAACAAGGAAAAGAATTTTATTTGATGATTCCTCTTTAGAATTGTCTCCTAAAATTATAAATAAAATTGCTTCTACTTTAAACAATCAAAATCAAGTAATTGTATTTTTGCCAACAAGGGCAAATTTCAAATATCAAATTTGTACAGATTGTGGAAAATCAGTTGAGTGTCCTTTTTGTTCAGTTTCAATGAGTTTACATAAAAATGATTTGGCTTTAAAATGTCACTATTGTGGATATACTCAAAAAATACCTGAATCTTGCCCTTCATGTAATACAGGAACAATACACAATCTAAGAGTTGGAACTGCTGAAATTGAAGAAAGATTAAAAGAATTGTTCCCCGAAAAATCCATAAAAAGATTTGACAGGGATGAGATTAAAACAGATACAAAATTAAAAGCAGTGTTAAATGATTTTAACAACAATAAAATTGATATTTTAGTTGGAACACAAATGCTTTCAAAAGGGCATGATTATCATAATGTAAAACTAGCTGTAGTTTTAGGAATTGATTCAGTATTAAATATGAATTCCTATAAATCAAGGGAAAGAGCTTTATCATTACTTATTCAAATTGCAGGAAGAAGTGGAAGAAAAGGTGAGGGTGAAGTTATTGTTCAAACACAAAATCAAGATTTTTTTGAGTTTTATATGAATGAGTGTGATTATGAAGAGTTTCTAAGTGGTGAATTGGAGTTTAGAGAAGATTTATACCCTCCATTTTTTAAAATGGCAAAAGTATTATTTGCCCACTCAAATGGTTTAAAAGTTAAAGATGAGATGGATAGATATATAAGAATCTTGAAAAAAATCGAAAATATTGAAGTTGTGGGATCAGGACAAAGTGCAATATTTAAATTAGCAAATAAATACAGATATGAGATTATATTACGCTCTTCAAATATAAAAGCATTGTTAACTGCTTTACATAGTATTGATTCTCCTATGGCAACTATTGATATGGATACTAACTTTTAGTTTAGAAGCTTTTATGACAAATTTGAGTATAATCACCCTCAAAATTTTATAAGGAAAAGTTATGGCATTTACGAAAGATGATTTTAAAAATAAAATTGAAGAGATTCAATCTCAACCTTGGTACAAAGAGCCAATTGGTTTTGGTATCGCAAGAGTTGATAGAGGACAATTAAATAAAGATAAAATTCTACAAGCTACTTATCCTGTAGTAAACTGGAAAGAAAACTATGGTTCTGCTGCTGTTTTCTTAAATGCATTAAAAGAATCTGGAGTTGAAGTTGATACTTCAAAATCAGAATTTGTATGTAGTGTTAGTGACGCTTTTTTAACTTCTTGTATAGAAGTTTTCAGACCATATATCCCCGAAGCAAAAGGTCAAGAACATAAAAATGTTCAAGTTATTTCAAAATTAGCTTCTTTACCACTTGATTCTGGTTTTTCTGCTGATGATTATAAAGTTGTATTTATTTTTGCTGATGAAGCAGTTGAGTCTGTAGAAACTGCATATTTAAAACTATATGCACTTTCAACTGGAAAAGCAGCTCTTAGATCATTAAACTTAAATGGTATCTTTGGAACACTTCACAATTGTGCATGGGTTGGTAATGAACCAATTGAATTAGACTGGTTAAGAGAAAATGAAATCACATTAAAACTAACTGGTAAATATCCAGAAGTTACAATGGTAGATAAATTCCCAAGATTCTTATCTCATGTAATTCCAGCAGATAATACAAGAATCTTAGAAACTAGTAAAGTTAGATTTGGTGCTCAATTAGCAGCTGGAACAACTGTTATGCCTGGTGCTGCATATATTAACTTTAATGCTGGTACTGAAGGTTCTGTTATGGTTGAGGGAAGAATTTCTTCTTCTGCTGTAGTTGGAGCTGGTTCTGATGTTGGTGGTGGAGCTTCAATTCTTGGAGTACTTTCTGGAACTGATGGTGTACCTGTTTCAATTGGTGAAAACACATTACTTGGTGCTAACTCTTGTACTGGTACTGCTATTGGTGATGGATGTATCTTAGATGCAGGTGTAACAATCTTACCAGGAACTAAAATTACATTATCTGAAAAAGCTGTTGCTGCAATCCAAGAGATTAATCCAGATAAAGAGATTAAAACACTTATGAGAGGTATGGATTTCTTAGGTGTAAATGGAGTACATTTTAGAGTTAACTCTGTAACAGGTCAAACTATTGCTATGAGAAGTACTAGAGAAGTTAAACTTAACGCTGACCTTCACTAATATATAAATATAAAAGGCTTTTGCCTTTTATATTTTTTTTAATTTGTATAGATTAAAATAAATCTACACTAGATACTTGTTCCTCTTTAAATCTAATTACTTTATCTCTTCCACTATTTTTAGCTTCATAAAGTGCAATATCAGCATTTTTAATTACTGTGTCAAGTTTTGTAGAATCTTGAGGATACATAGATAAACCAATACTAACAGTCTTTTTAAGTTTATTACCTGCATAAACATCAATCTCATTTTCTCTAACTCTTTGAGCTATTTTTTGAGCAACATTTAAAGCATCTTCTTCAGATTTGATATTTACAAGTAGAACAATAAACTCTTCTCCCCCATATCTTACAACAATATCAGATTCTCTAACAGTATCTTCTAATATATGTGCTAACTCTTTTAATACAGTATCTCCTATATCATGACCATACTCATCATTTACAGCTTTAAAGTGGTCCATATCAAGCATGAGAATACCAATATTTCCATTTTCTCTTTTTATTTGTGGTAATAGTTTTTTAGAGTGCTCTTCTAGGAATTTTCTATTATAAAGACCAGTTAATCCATCTTTAAATGCTGATTCTTTTAATGCTGCCATAAGAAGTTTAACTTCAATTACAGGGGCAGTTTCTGTTAAATAACTTTTTATAAATGTAACTTTTTCTTTTAGCTTCTCTAATTTTTCTTTAGTGTCACAAGTAATATGAATAATTAGGTAGTGACTTTTTGAAATATCAATATTTATACAATAATAAAATTTTTCAGTATTGGTATAATATTGACAACTATTGTGAAAATCAATAGAAACTACATCATGTTTTGTTCTAGCACATCTACATAATTCAGGGGAACTAGTCATAGTTTTTTCACAATAAAATGAATCACCATATTCAATAACTTTTCTCATTTTATGTTTGGCTACATCTATTTCTACAAAAGTAAAGTTTTCTAAGTCAAATCTATTTATCATAACTTGCTTTAGTCTACAGTAAATCTCATCTAAAGTGCTGTCAAATTCAATTTGTTTTTTGTATTCAAAAAGATTTGATAAGTTATCTATTATCTCTTTAGATTCTGTTAAAGGATTTCTTTGTAAGTTTGAAGTTTTAAATCCAGTATAAACTTGTAGTTTTTTATCAATATCACTTGTAGTATCTTTAAAAACTTCTAATAAATTATTATAATCATTTGTAATATGTATAATATCATTTGATAACTCTTTTGGGGCATCAATTTTATCAAAAATACCTTGAGTTGCATTTGATATATTTATTTTAAATAACTCATACAGTCTAAAATAAGGCATAATATATTTTTTATTATAAATTAAAAAGAATATAATTGTAAGTAGAATAAATACTGAAACTATATAAATAGATTCAATTCCTATCTCTTTTATTGTACTTATATCCAAAACTAAGGATACAGCACCTAAAGTTGTTCCTTGTTTTACATTATGGCATTGTAAACAGTCGATACCTTTTTCTGCTATTGCGTTATATGGTATAGTAACCCTAACACTTGTATGAGTAACAGATTCATCAAGTTCATAATACATTACACCACTATTTAAAACTTTTTTATCAATATCATCTTTAGGTAAATCTCTTATATGACCAAATTGTTCATTTACATGATCACTTCTTGATATCCAAAGTTTGTTAACATTTTTCATGTTTGAAATTGATTGGATGAAAGTTCCAACTTGATTCATATTACCATTAACCATATGTGAAGTTAATCCACTTTTTACAGCTTCTGAAATAGAAACGGCATTATGAATTGCTGATTTAATACCTGCACTTCTTAAGTTATATAAACTTAATGCGGTAATTGAGATAGATAATGCAATTACCATTAAAACAGAATTTAAGATTATATTTCGACTCATATTTTTGCATACCCTTTAAGGTAGATATTTTATAATAATTTTTCTTAATAGCTTATTTTTAAGTTATTTTTATATTCTAAACAAGTCTTTTGGGTTTACATGTTTTTCATTTTTTGTAGCTTGAAAAGTAAGGGTATCATTTACTCTACCAACAACATAACCTTTTTTTATCCAACGACCAACTTTTAAAGAAGGTGATATTTGATCTAAATGAGAGTAGATTGTATGTAGTCCATCTTTATGTTGAATAATAACTACATTTTCTAACATTCCTGCATCTTTTTTTGCATATACAATTTTACCATTGAAGATTGATTTTACTTTTGCTTGAGGTTTTTTTGTTTTTAATACAATTGATTCATTAAAAAGTTCAATTTTATATACTGGATCAAAATATGTCCCAAACTTTTTAACAACTTCAAAAGAGTCTAAAGGTGCAATTGTTTTTCTTCCTCTATATTTTGTCATTTTTATACCAGCAGTTGAAGAACCAATCATTCTAACATCAATATCAATATCATTTGCATATTTGCTATTTCTAGCTTCTTCATCTAAAGTATAATCTTTTTTCGAAGATTTTTTACTTGCTTTCTTTTTTTGTTTAGCAAGTCTTCTTGCTTTTGCAATTCTAGCTTTTCTCTCTTTTTCCAACTCTTCTTTTTTCAAAATATTAAGTTTTCCTAAAAGATCTTTTAGTGATTCTTGTTTTTGTATAGTCTTTTTTAATTCAGATTGGTATTCTTTATGTTTTCTTTCTAAACTTACAAGAGATTTTGAATATTTCTTTTTTAATATGTTTAGTTCATCTTTTTTCTTTTTTCTATCTTTTATATAAGATGAGATCTTTTCAATACGCTTTTGATTCTCTTTTTTATTTTGTGTAATAAGTTCATAACTGTTATTTAGTTTTAATATCTCATCTTTTGAATTTTGTGAAAGTATTGAATATATTTCAGAATCAACTAACTCTTTAAGATCACTTTCACCTGCAAGTTTAAGTGCAATAGAAGAGGAAAAATCATCTATAATAACTTTTATAATCTGTTTTTCATTATCTTCTCTTTTTTTCACTAAAGATTTTGAATCTTCTTGTAGATTATCTAAAGATTTTTTTGCCTCTTCAAGTTGTGATTGATGTTTTTTAATATCATCATTTACAACATCAATAACTTTTTCTAATTTACTTAATTCTTGGTTTTGATTAGAGATTTGTTTTGCTAAGATTTTAACTTGAATATCTGCTTTTTGCTGTTCACTTTTATTTTTTTCTAGGATTTGCTTGTTTTTCTGAATTTTTTTATCAATAGTTTTAGTAGAAGCATCTAGAAAAGAGATAATAAAAATAAAAATAAGTAAAAATCTAGTCATGTTTAATTTTATATTTTAAAAGTACACCAATTATAGTTAATATAGAAATACCAAACGATAGAACGAAAATTTTTAATAATGAATCTTCTATTGTAAGTGTAACTAATACAATATTTTCTAAATCATCAGGTAATATAATCCCAATATTCCCAACTAAATATATAAATATAGCTGAAACAGTAAAAAATGATATTAGTGAACTAAATATAGCATATTTCAGTATAGTTGCAGAACTATATAAAATAGAGGCACCATGTAACTTTAGAATTGTGATTTTTTCATGATGTTCATAAAACCAAATCCTTATTTGTTTTGAAATCATAATAATTGCAAATATAGTAATGATAGAAAAAAGTATCATACTTATTTGGCTAAGTAAAAGTAGTAGTAGATAGATACTGTTGTGGTTTTTAGAAAATATTTCTACTTTTCTAATATTTTTATTTTCATAAAGTTCATTTTTAATACTATCTAATTCACTGGTTGTTGGAAAAACTTCAAGTTTTATTTTGTAAAAGTGTGGAAGTTTTCTTTTTAATAGATCAACTGAAGTACTAGATAAACTTGAACTAATATTTTTTATGATTTTATCGTTTTGAAGTGTAATAATCTTATCAACTTTTATATTAGCTAATTCACTAATATTTTCTTTTATCAAAGGTGTATTTGTAATAATTACAATTGAATAATCATCAGCAATAGTTTTTTTATAGTTATTAAGAATATTTGTTGCAAAAATATAAATAATAAAAGAGATTAACATTGCTGTTAATGGTATGATAAAAGCAAAAGTGTTTTTAAGAAACTTCATAAATAATACCATCTTCTATAGAGAGTTGTCTAAATCTAATACCAAAGTTTTTAGGAACTCTGTGGGTTACAACAACAACAGTGATACCTAATTGTTCATTTGCACCTTTTAAAAGATTCCATACAACTTCAGCAGAATAATCATCAAGGTTACCAGTTGGTTCATCTGCAATTATGATTTTTGGATTGTGTGCAAGAGCACGTGCAACGGCAACTCTTTGTTGCTCCCCACCACTTAGTTCATTTGGATAATAACCTTGTCTATGGGCTAATTTTACGTGAGTTAAAAGTTTTATTGCTTGCTCTTTTGATACATCACTTGAATAACCATTGATTTTAAGTGGAATCATAATATTTTCTTCAATAGTCCACTCTTTTATAAGTTTATAATCTTGGAAAATAATTCCAATATCTTTTCTTAGTCGTCTAAGGGGTTTTCCTTTTATTCCAAAAACCTCTTGTCCTGCAATATTTAAACTACCGTGTTTTAAAGGAATCTCTCCATAAAATGATTTTAAAAGTGTAGATTTTCCACTACCACTTGTTCCGCCAATAAATATAAACTCTCTTTCTTTTACTGAAAAATTACCTTTTTTTATAATGTATTTATTCTCATCATAAGAGAGGTATATATTTTTAGCTTCAATCATCTTGTAATATCTCTTTTAGTTTATTATGAGCTTTTATATTTGCACTTGTAGGAAGTGGTGTATCTTGAAAATATTTAGCTTTTTTCTCATCTATTAAAATATATTTGTTTAAAGGTCTGTCAAAACTTCCATAAGTAACTTGAATAAGTCCAGAATCATCTTTATCTTCTATTACAAAAATATCTTCAATATGGATAAAATAATCCTCTTCAACTATAGCTTTAGTACAAATATTCTTTATAATCTTTGAAAACTCAATCTCTTTATCAAAACTAAAATCGTATTCAAGGTTTATATCTTCATCTTCTTGGGCACAATAAAGTGTTACATCATAGATATGTTTTCCTTGTTTTTTCCATCTATCTTCATATTTACTTGAAACTTGTAAATCTTTGTTTATATCAATCTCTATTTTACCTTTAGGAAGGTTAGTTAAAAGCTCAGTACAATAATCAAAATATTTTCTACTATCTGTTCTTAACTCTAAAGTTCCACCAACTTTTAATACTCTTAAAGCTTCATTTATAAAAGCATTTGAGTATATTCTTCTATGTGGTTTTTTGTCCCATGGTACAGGGAAATGTACAAAAATTCTTCCAACTTTATTTGAATTTATAAACTCCATAAAAAGTCTTGCATCATAGTTTACAACTAAAACATTTTCTATATTTTGTATAGTTAATTGTTTTAATAATTGTTCAATAGATGGTGTATGAATCTCTAAACCAATAAATTGAATATGTGGATTCTCTTTTGCTTGATGTAGAAGATGTCTTCCACTACCAAACCCAATCTCTATTTGAATCTCTTTTTCTGTTTGAAAATCATTTACAAAAAAATCTATATCTTTTAAATTCTCTTGATCAGGCTTAACTTTTTGATTAAAGTTTTGAGTATTACTAAAAAGTATGTTTGCATCAATTGCTTCAACATAAGAATTTATAGCATCTTTAACAATTTGTACAGGGGTAACTCTTGTGACTTTGTCTGCTTTTAAAAGTAGATTTTCATCTTTTGATTTAAGAGTTAAAAAAAACTCTTTATTGTTGTTTGTAACAGCTATTTTGTATTCTGGCTTTCTTGTCTTTTGTGTAAAGTTATAAGACTTTGCAACAAAATCAAAAGAAATATCTTTGAATTTTGTAGGCGTTACTAATTCTTTATTGTATTTATCAAAAACTATGTGCGGCATATATTAATTTTTCTCTTGTAATTTTGGTAATACTAATTCTGTGTTACTTGTTATTTCTGAAACAATTCCATTTTCATCAACAGCTTGAACTGCATAACTATACTCCACACCTCTTGCTATATCAGCATCTTCAAATCTTAGAGCTTTTATATTTTCTATTTTAGTAGTTTTTTGTTTGAAAAAAGTCTCTTTAACTGTTTTGTATACTGTATATGATACTGCTCTATTATCCCCTGGTTGCCAGTTTAAAATAGCTTTTTGACCTTGGATTTGTGCTAGAGTCATAATTGGTTTTTTTAATTTTACTAATGTTGAACCCATCACAGCATTTACATGTTCGCTACTTTCTAAACCATCTTTATCAACTGCTCTAATTTTGTAAAAATAAACTTTTCCATCTTCATTTATAAAATCATCATAATTAAAAGTACTTGCATTTAATACTTGTATTTTATCAAAACCACTTGTAGCACTTGTACTTCTATATACATTGTATTTAACCACATCAGAAGATTTTGAAGCTTCCCACGAAATAGAAATTTTTCTTGGTAAATCTCTAGTTGCTGATACTTTTAATACACTTTCAGGTAGAGGTTTTGTTTGAGCTTGAACAATTTGGCTAGGCATTGCTTCTAATTTATCATAAGTTAAAGCTGTGATTTTGTATTGATAGATTATATTATCATCTAAATCCATATCAATATACTCAGCTTGTAATCTTCCATCAATAGTGGTAAGTACTTCCCATTCACTAGTTTCAGGAGAACTTCTTTCTATTTTATATCCATTTACTCTTTCGTTTGAGTGTGGTCTCCATATTATTTTTATTTGTCTTGGAAGATTTGAAATTGCTTGGACAAAAGATACACCTTCCATTAAAGGTAGTGTAGAAACTACATAATCATTTGTTGTTTTAGATTCAACTTCACCATCTGTCGCTGCTGAAATTTTGTAAACATATTTTGTGTTTGGTTGTAAATCTTCATCAACATAGTGTGTAGTATATCTATTTTCAATTGTATCAATGTGTTTTAATTTTGTTCCATCTTCTTGCATATTTGCTCTGTAGAAATGATAACCTACAACTCTAGGATCATCAACTTTTCTCCACTCAAAAGCAATAGAGTTTATATCTGCAATTGATCTTACTGAACTTGAATCTACAACTTCTAAAGTTTCATCAATCTTTGGTTTTTGAGGTTCATTTAATTTATCTTTATAACTACAACCACTAACTAATAAAATCAAAGTTGCTAATGATGTTAGTTTCATCAATTTTGTCATTAATCTTCTCCATATCAAAATTATTTATTAGGTATTGATGCATATCATCACTAAGCTTAGCTTTGAAGCTCATTTTTTCATTTGTAATTGGGTGAATTAAGTATAAAATATATGCATGCAAATAAAATCTATTTATTTTATTTAATTCGCCCTTAAAACCATATAAATTATCCCCTAATATATGCCTATTTATCGAACTTAGATGAACTCTGATTTGATGAGTTCTTCCTGTAAAAAGTTTGCAGGCAATTAACTCACTTTTTTGATTATTTGAGGTTTCAATTTTGGCAAAGGCTGATTTTGCATTTTTCCCATTTTCAACTATTGCCATTTTTAATCTATTATTTGGATTTCTTGCAATTGGTTTTTCTATTATTATATTATCTTTAAGGGGTAAATCAAGTATCGCAAGATAATATCTTCCCATACTTTTATCTTCAAGTTGTTTAGAAAGATTTACATGGGCTTCATTTGTTTTTGCAACAACCATCACTCCACTAGTTCCCTTATCTAATCTATGAACAATTCCATGTCTCTCTTCTCCACTAATTGTTGATAAAGAGATATTTTTAAGTTTAAGCCAATCAACTAAGGTTGCATCTTTTACACTTGGTGCATCATGAACTGTCAAATTATATGGTTTGTTTACAACTAATATATAGTCATCTTCATAAATAATTTCAATATTTTTATCTTTTAATGATTCTTTTATAAACTCTTCATCTTTTACATCTTCAAAAACTGCTTCTGGAAAATTTACTTCAACTTCTTGATTTGGTTTCAATTTTATACCTGGTTTTGCTATAATTTTGCCATCAACTTTAACAAAATCTTTTTTTATAAGTTGTTCAATTTGGTTTCTTGAAGCATCAATATGTAAAGTTAAAAATTTATCTAATCTATTTGCTTCTAAAACAATAAAATTTTTATACATTTTTGGGTACTCTTTCATATGCGTTTATTTGATAAAAGAATTATATCTCATTTTGATTATTTACTTATTATATTTATACTACCTTTGGTATTACTTTCATATAATTTAATTAGTGAAACAAATACTACCCTTGCAAATAAACAATTAATATATTTCTCAATATCACTTATAGCATTTATTGTTGTTTTTATTTTACCTATTAGAAGAAATATAAGAATAATACCTCTTTTGTATTGGATTGGTATTTTTTTACTTTTAGCTGTTGAGTTTTGGGGAGTAACCAAACTTGGGGCAAAAAGATGGCTAAGTCTTCCTTTAATGGGGATGACAATCCAACCAAGTGAATTATTTAAACCTGTATTTATACTTATGTTAGGACACTTAATCCAAAATAGACAACCTGAAAAAGGTGGATACAACTTCAAAGATTTTGTATATTTTTCTTTTTTCATTCTTTTGCCATTTTTTCTTATAGCTAAAGAGCCAGATTTAGGTACAGCATTAGTACTACTATTAGTTGGTTATGGAATTTTGTTTATTATTGGCGTAAATTGGAAAATTTGGGCAGGGATATTTTTAGTTATAGGTCTTGCTTCACCTTTGATTTATACCTATATGATAAAAGATTATCAGAAAAAAAGGATTAAAGACTTTTTATCAGAGAAACCAAGTTATCAAGTACAACAATCAATTATAGCAATAGGAAATGGGGGATTGTTAGGTAAAGAAGCAGAAGATGCTACACAATCTCAGTTAAAGTTTTTACCTATTGCTACAAGTGATTTTATATTTGCTTATTTTGTAGAAAGATATGGGTTTTTAGGAGCCTTTGGTTTAATTGTAATATATGCTTTACTTATTTTGCACTTATTATCCTTGAATTATTATTTTCAAGATGATTTTGTAATACGTAGCTTTGCCTCCGGATTAGGTCTTTTGATTTTTCTAAATATGAGTGTAAATATTTTAATGGTGATTGGTTATGCACCTGTTGTAGGCTTGCCTTTACCGATGTTTTCTTATGGTGGAAGTTCTTTTATAAATTTTATTGTACTATTCGCTATTTTAGAAAATCTATTAGCCTTTAGGTTTATGGATATGTATAGTTTTGAGAGGAGATTATAATGGAAGCTCAATTAGCTTGTTTTATTGGTTTTGAGGATAGTTTTGAAGAGTCAAAAGCTGTTCTTTTTGGAGCACCTTTTGATGGAACAACATCATTTAAGCCAGGAGCTAGATTTGCACCAAGTGCTATGAGAGAAGATTCTTGGGGATTAGAAAGTTATAGCCCATATCTTGATAAGGATTTAGAAGATATAAAACTGTTTGATTATGGTAATTTAGAACTTCCTTTTGGAGATAAGAAAAATGCCCTTAGAATGATTCAAGAAAAAACTCAAGAGATAATTGATGCAGGAAAAATCCCAATTATGATAGGTGGAGAACATTTAGTTTCATTAGCTCCTGTAAAAGCACTAAGTAAAAAGTATAAAGATTTAAATATCATTCACTTTGATGCACATACAGATTTAAGAGAAGATTATTTAGGTGAAGCACTAAGCCATGCTACAGTAATCAGAAGAATCTACGACCAAGTGGGCGATGGAAATGTAAATCAGTTTTGTATAAGAAGTGGATTAAAAGAGGAGTTTGAATGGGCAAAAAAGCATACTCACTTAGAAAAGTTTACATACAACACTTTAGAATCATGTGTTAGAAGAATAAAAGACAAACCAGTATATATCACAATAGATTTAGATGTATTCGACCCAGCAGTATTCCCAGGAACAGGAACACCAGAACCAGGTGGAATAAACTTTCACCATATGATGGAGATAATCTCTATACTAAGTAGACTTGAAAATGTAGTAGGGATGGATGTAGTTGAGCTAAGTCCCAAATATGATGCAAGTGGGGTTTCTACAGCTGTTGCTTGTAAGACTTTAAGGGAACTTGTTTTAGCTACTGTTAAATAGTGGTGGGGTAACATTTAAAATGACCCAATAAATTGCCTGTAGGGTAATTTATTGGCTCTACTGACTTGTTATAAGAATTATTGTCCAATGCTTTTTTCTATTCTACTTAATATTCTATCTCTTTTTCTTTCCCAAGTTGACATGCTTACAGTACTTTTTAGCGAAAATACCTTTTCTATTTTTTCTTTAAAAAGATTTAGTTTAAGAGGTTCATTGATTTTAAAGCCTTGAGATAGAGGTATTACACCTTTAACATCTGCATAATCTAGTGGAGGAACTAAAACAGGTATGTGCTCTTTTGCTAATACCCAAGTAGCACCCATTTCACAAAGGCATACAGGGCTTTCGTAGAAACTTTTAGACAAAATAAAAATTACAAGAGAGTCAGATGACAACTCATCTTTTATAGAGTCAAGGAAATTCTCACCTAGTTCAATTCCATAGCCTTCAAATGATGTACAAAATATTTGATGAGAGTCAAGTCCAATAGATTCTAATATTTCAATCATCTCTTCAACAATATCGGAATCTTTAGAAGCATGGCTAATAAAGACTTTCGTTATTGGTTTTTCAATACTTTCTTCAACTAACTCCAATGCTTCTGTCTCCTGTTCTTCAATTTCTTCAATATACTGTTCAATTGATGATTTCAATATACTAAAATCTTCACGAAAACAACGAAGATGCTCTAAAGTGTAGTCAGAATCTACGAAATGTACCATTGCAGGATAAAAGAAGTTTAAGTCATTAAAATGTCTAAATTCTGCTGATTCTTTTCCAAAAACTTTAATAAAAGTTCTCTCAACTAAATTTCTCCATGTTTTAAAATTTGTATCATCGCAATTTTCAACAGTTACATTTGATGATCTCTCAAGTAATTTATTTAATAGTCTTATTTTTTCACTAGATGACAGCATTTTTGATAATTACTCCTAACTTATAACTATTTATTAGTACTATATATATAAATAATATATAAAATATTTATTATCATAACATTTTTAATGTAAAAATAATAAACTAATTGAGGTATTAAATAGCTTAAATACTATTAATTATAAAATAATTAGTAATAATAAAAAATATATTATTTTAAAAACTATTTTCAAAATATTTGAGCTTAATTAAACTTTTAACAACTTTCTTTTATGAAAAAGAAAGTAGCAAAGAAATCACCCTACAAAGTTTTGAAGGCGAAGCTTCCCTCGCTTTTTATTTATCACTTTTGAGTGAGTAAAAACTTGCTAAAACGTGACATCTAATCACGTTTCTTTACGCTTCAAACAGTTTACTCACGTGTTTTCAAAAGAGATAAATAAACGCTCGGCTTCAAAAATGCAGGGAGATTGGATAAGGACATTTGATTTGTTTAGTACCATTTAATTTAAATTGGTGTGGCATTAAATCTACGTAAAAAGTTTGCGGCTCTTTCCAGTCCAGACTTTGTTGAAGCCGGAAGGTTTTTAATTATTTTCGGAAAAGCCTGAGAATGTCTGAGAGAAAAAGGTGACTAAATGTCACGTTTTTATCGAGTTTCGCAAGGCAGAAAATAATTACAAACCTGTAGGGAACTTTAGCTTCAACAACACGTCTGGTTGCTTTTTGCCATACTTTTTTCAACAAAAAAGTATGAAAGCGTACTCACCACGTGAGTACAAGAGACCAAGAGGAGTGTCCAACTCCTCATTAACAATATATAAT
Source organism: Halarcobacter sp. (assembly GCF_963675975.1). Lineage (NCBI taxonomy): Bacteria > Pseudomonadati > Campylobacterota > Epsilonproteobacteria > Campylobacterales > Arcobacteraceae > Halarcobacter > Halarcobacter sp. The sequence goes on from NZ_OY780939.1 coordinate 1,945,129, forward strand.
CTATCTTTTATATCCTAAGAATGTTTTTCTATTATAGCCTTTACTTCTTCTAAAAGCTCAACCGAAGCCTCTATCTCAGCTTTTCTAATAGCAACACTCTCAATATTACACCCAACAGGAATACCTCTTTTTAATCCAAAAGTATATAACTCCTCAAAAATCTTTTTAGAGATTAAAATAGAATCATGTAAAATATCCCCTGATTCTTTTAAATCCTCTTCTAAATAGTTTGGAATACTAATCCCTAACCATTTCATGAAATCTAGAGTTTTTTTACTTCCACAAGGAGTTAGTGTAAAGATTATTGGTACCATTGGAAGGTTGTTTTCTTTTACATATTTAACATAATCAGTTAAAAATACTTTTGATGCTTCTACATCATATACACATTGAGTAATAAAAAACTCACAAGAGTTTTCTATTTTTGATGCAACTCTTAAGTGTTCATCCTCTTTTTTCTTGTGTCTTTCAGGAATAGCAATTCCACCTAAACATAAGTTGTTGTTTACTTCTCTTTTTAATCTATATGCTTCTTTTAAAGTTAAAGGATTTTTTTGTTCGTGTGAAGCAGCTCCAACAAATACTGAATGTACTTGTCCATCTTGTTTTGTAAAATCAAGCCAATTTGTAAATGTTTCAGTATTATAGTTACCTACAGCTCTATATACAATTCTTGGTGTTTTTAATTCTTGTAAATATTTATGTGAATACTCGCAAGGATCTAATGTTTTAATAAAAGGAAAAGGTCTCTCTTCATCTGTTCTATCTGATTCATCTTGGATATCATAAAGTACTAAACCATCCACATCTAGTTTTGAGATTCTATCAATATGTTTTTTTGCAATCTCTTTAATCTCATCTTCTGTATGGTTAACTTTTGGTGGTGTAATACCGTATAAAACTATACCTTTTTCTTTATTTCTAATTTTGTCTGTTAACATTCAATATCCTAATAGTATTTATAAAATTTTGTTATTTTACTTATTTTATAGTTAAAATTATGTAAAATCAGTATGTTTTGTAAGTGATAAAAAACCTTATTTTAGTTGTTTCTTTAGGTCTTGGATAATCTTTATAGGCAAACTCAATAGTTTCTAAAATAGATTTATCATAAAAAGAGTATTCCCCCGGTTTAATTATTTTTAATCCGCTAATATCACCATTTGGATGCAATGAAAACTCCACTATATTATAATCATTTTTTTTCAACTTTAGTGCAATAGAGGGAAACCTATAATATTTTCTAGTGATTGATACAATATCATTTAGATTGTTTTGTATAAAAACTTTTTGCACATTTGTTAGTTTTTCATACTCTTTTCCATATGTTTTGATATAACTTTTTGTCATAGCATCAAGCATATCCACATCAACAGGAACAGGATCTTTTAGTAAAAAGTTTTCAAGATTTTTATTTGGAATAGTTTTTCTTTTTTCTTGTGGTTTTATGGCAACTTTTTTTTCTGCTTTAAATTTTTTTACAATCTTTTTAGGAGTAGAAGAGGGGATTTTTTTTGCTTTTTTTACAACCTCTTTTTTCTTTTGTGGAACTATTTTATTTCTTTCTACAACCTTATAGTTTTTAGGTTTAGGTATAGGTTTTATCTCTTGTTTTGGTTCAGGCTTTGGAGTAGCTATTTTTTTAGGCATTAGTTTTACATATCTTACAGAAGATACCTTTTCTACTTTTTCCTCTTTTTTCTTTTTAGGTTCCTCTTTTTTTAAATCAATTGGAAGAAAAATAAGTAAGTGTAAAATTATTGATAAAATAAAAGCATATATAATTGGTTTCATAACGGAATTATAGTAGAATATTGCTTTTAAAAAATAAAGAGAAATTTTTTATTATCCATATTTATATATGGCAGTTTAATATATAGGACGTAATAATGTTTGAAAACTCAATCAAAGCTTATGAAGATGCAAAAAAAGTTATCCCTGGTGGAGTAGATTCTCCTGTTAGAGCATTTAAATCAGTTGGCGGAACACCACCATTTATTGATAAAGGTGAGGGTGCTTATTTAGTTGATGTTGATGGAAATAGATATTTAGACTTTGTTCAAAGTTGGGGACCACTTATTTTTGGTCATTGTGATAGTGATATTGAAAATGCAGTATTGCAGACAGTTAAAAAAGGTTTATCATTTGGTGCACCAAGTGTTTTAGAAACTGAACTTGCTGCTGAGATTGTTGATATGTATGATAACATTGAAAAAGTTAGATTCGTAAATTCTGGTACGGAAGCAACTATGTCAGCTATTAGATTAGCTCGTGGTGTAACTGGTAAAAACAATATATTAAAATTTGAAGGGTGTTATCATGGGCACTCTGATTCATTATTAGTGCAAGCTGGTTCTGGTCTTGCTACACTTGGAACACCAAGCTCTCCTGGAGTTCCTGCAGACTTTACAAAATATACACTTGTTTGTGAGTTTAACAATATTGAAAATCTAAAAAAATGTTTTGAAGATTCAGATGACATTGCTTGTATCATAATTGAGCCAATTGCAGGAAATATGGGATTAGTTCCAGCAAGTGAAGAGTTTTTAGCCGAGTGTAGAAGACTTTGTGATGAAAATGGAACTTTATTAATCCTTGATGAAGTTATGTCAGGATTTAGAGCATCTTTAACTGGAGCTCATGGAGTAATCAATGTAAAAGCTGACATTATCACTTTTGGTAAAGTTATTGGTGCAGGTATGCCTGTTGGTGCTTTTGCTTCTACAAGTGATATTATGGAACAACTTTCACCAAATGGTGCTATTTATCAAGCAGGAACATTAAGTGGAAATCCAGTTGCAATGGCAGCAGGTCTAACAAGTCTTAGAAAACTAAAAGCAAATCCAGAAATTTACGTGGAGTTAGAAAGAAAATCTAAAAAATTAGTAAATGGATTAAAAGAGGTTGCTACTAAAAATGGTGTTGCTCTTCAAGTTGATACTAGAGGAAGTATGTTTGGTTTCTTCTTTGCTGATAAGATGCCAACTAACTTTAGTGAAGTAAGTAACTTTTGTAACTTTGATAGATTTGGAAAATTTCACAGTGAGATGATTAAAAAAGGTTTCTATTTTGCTTGTTCTCAATATGAAGTAGGGTTTATGTCTACAGTTATTACAGATGAAGAGATTGATGCTTGCATAAATGCAGCAGATGAAATTATGAAAAATTTCTAAGGAGAAATTATGAGTTTTATTGAAAAAAATGTTGATTTATTAAAAAAAGCAAATATCTATTTTGATGGTAGAGTTACAAGTAGAAACTATACAGATAGTGATGGTGTGATTAAATCACTTGGTATTATGTTACCAGGTGAATACACTTTTAATACAAAAGCTCCTGAAAAGATGGAAATTCTTTCTGGTAAAGTTGAAGTTTTATTAGCAGGTATGGAGAGTAACTGGGAAACTTATGAGGGCGGAGATCTATTTGAAGTTCCAGCTAATTCAAGTTTTGAAATAAAAGTTGATGATATAACTGATTATTGTTGTACATATTTATAATATAGGAAAAATATGGAAAATAAAGAAGAGAAACAAGTTCCTAAGCATAGAGGTAAATTACAAGCATTAGATAATTTATCTTTAGGTATATCTCTTGTTGCGGCTGTAGCAATTGGTTTTGGTATAGGTTATGGTTTAAAAGAACTAACTGGTTATGAGTGGACTTTATGGCTTGGTATATTTTGGGGTATAGCTGCTGCTGTACTAAATATATATAAAGCATATAAAAGAGCTATGAAAGAGTATGAAGGTTTAGAAAATGACCCAAGATACTCTTACAGAGCAAAACATGGTGACAAATCTTTCGACGACGAAGATGAATAATATTTTTAGATTTGCAAAGGTCTTTATACTTGTTGACCTTTGCTTTATAGTATATTGTCTTGTTTTCCAAAATTCCTTATGGCTTCTAAATACACAAATAGCCTTTTTAGGTTCACTTTTTGTTACACTGGCTTCTTTTCTTTCATATAAAAGAAATGTAAGTAACAGATTATCAAACTTTGATTATTCAAAAGAGATAAAAGGTGAAGATAGAGATAAAGTTGATGAGATAGATGATCCTTTTGATTTATATAGTGAATATGAAGAGATTCCCGAAGAGGAATTGACTCCTGAAAAAATCAAAGAGATAATCAAAGAGGAAAAAACAAAAGTAAAAAAGAATTCTCTAAAAAATACTGTTTTTTCAGCTGGTGGTTTTGTATCTATTTATAGAATCTTGGGATATGGGGCTTTAGTATTTGGATTTTTTGCGTTAAATAACAATAAGTTACTTTTACCAATCCCATTTTTAATAGGACTGGCAATAGTACCGATTTCAGTTTTAGTATCTAAACTTACTTTAAAATCAGAGGAAGATCAATAGTTATTTTATCTTCATCTTTTGTTACTATAAAAGAAGCATTTTCATCTTTATAGTCAAATTTTGAGATATTACATTTAGTGCTAGATAAAACTTCTACACTAATAATAGAGTGTTTTTCTCCCTCTATTCTAATATATTCACCAATTTTCAATATAACTGATGTTGTAAGCATTTCTGAACTATCAAATGCATCATAAATAAGATTAAGTGCTTTGATAAACTCACTAGCATTTATTTTAAATTCTGGAATTGAAGGGTCATAGTTTTTTATAAACCTTGCCTGAGATTTAATCTTTTTACTAGATATTGCTAAATCAACTAGCGTAAATATATTTGTAATATTTGTATTTTTTGTACTTAATTGAGAATCTTTTTTAACCATTGCACTTTTATAAAGTTTCATATGGATTTCATCTTCATCATTATATTTAACAGTAATAGCATAAAAAGAATAGTTTTTTATAGATAAATCAATGTAAGTACTTTCTACACCATAAGTTTTAGGTGCATACTTTAGCGCTAAATCAAAAAGCTCTTTTTGCTTAATTCTACTAAGCAAAAATTGAGCTTCATGATTTGAGTAAGTTAATTTCCCTGCTGAGGAAAAAGATATTATAGGGTTGAGATCTAACTCAACCCATTCTTCGTAAAAGTTCATATTAGCTCTCTACGTAATTTTTAAGGTTTTTACCAACTTTTGGATGTTTTAATTTTTTAATTGCACTTGATTCGATTTGTCTAACTCTTTCTCTTGTTACAGAAAGCTCTTTACCAATCTCTTCTAGTGTTCTATCAGATGCATCATCCATAAGACCAAATCTCATTCTAACAACTGCTTGTTCTCTCTCATTTAACTGAGCTAAGATTTGATCTATTTGACCTTGTAAATCCTCTTTCATGATATTATCAACTGGAGTTGGTGCCTTTTCATCAGGTACAAAGTCTCCAAATTTACCATCATCATCTGAACCAATAGGTGCCTCAAGAGATACAGGTTCTTTAGTGATTTTAATTACCTGTTTTACTTTATCAACAGGTAATGCAACCTCTTTTGCAATCTCTTCTACATCTGGCTCTTTACCGTTTTCTTGAATACCTTTTCTAATGATTTTATTAATTCTATTAATAGTTTCAATCATATGAATTGGAATTCTAATAGTTCTTGCTTGGTCAGCAATCGCTCTTGATATTGCTTGTCTAATCCACCATGTTGCATAAGTAGAGAATTTATAACCTTTTTTATACTCAAACTTGTCAACAGCTTTCATAAGACCAATATTACCCTCTTGGATAAGGTCTAAGAATGGTAAACCTCTATTTGTATATCTTTTTGCAATAGATACAACAAGTCTAAGGTTTGATTTAGCCATTCTAGTTTTAGCTTTATCTGTAATTCTTTTACCACGTTTGATTTGCTCAAGAACATCCATTAGTTCTTCAGGTTCTAAGTCAAAGCCACCTTTAGATGCTTCAGCTGTTTGGAAAAGTTTTTTAATCTCCATATAAGTTGAAACCATAGTTGCTTCTGGAACCATAGCAGTAATTTGTGCTTTAGAAAGATTTACAATATTATCTAAAATCTTTTGGTGGTTTTTAAGAAGAATATCATTAAAAAGTGGAAGTTTATATTCTAACTTTTTAAGTTCAGTTTCGAAACCTGATTCAGATTTAAGTGCAGTTTCCATAGCTCTTACTATTTCACTAATAAGTTTAGAAGTTGGACCTAAATCTAATAAAGCCTCTTTTAATACTCTTTTTTTGAAAGCTACTGCAAGGTTAAATTGCATTTGATCAACATCACTATCAGATTTTGGTTCCTCTTTCGCTTGAAATTTTAACCAATCTTTTTTTGCTTTTTCCAAGATTTTAAAAGCAGCAATAATTGTTTCTGCTCTTTTGTCTAGTTTTTTTGTAGCTTTTTTTGAAGAATCATCATCTTCTGATTCAACGTCATCATTTTCATCTGAATCGTCATCATCATTGTCATTATCATCATCTGAATCTTCATCATCAAAGTTTCTGAAAAGCTCTTTAACTTTTCTTTCTCTGTTTACTAAAGGTTCTTTGTATTCTAAAATAAAATCAATAAGATATGGAACATAACAGATAGCATCTAAAATTACGTCCTCTCCCATTTCTATTTTTTTAGAGATTTCAATCTCTTCCTCTTTTGTTAGAAGTGGGATTTGTCCCATCTCTCTTAGATACATTCTAACAGGAGAGTCCGATCTAGACCATTCAAGAAGCTCTTTACTTTTTAATAAGTCAAAAACATCTTCGTCGTTTTCTTTTAATTTGTTTCTTAAATCTTCTTTTTTCTTCGCCTCTTCAGCATTCATTCTTTTTGCTTGTTCTTGCGAGCTAATTAAAGTTACATTATATAATTGAACAAGAGCTATAAGTTTTTTTATATTTGCTGATGAAGGAGCTTTTGGAAAGATTTTGATAAGTTTTTCATAAGTAAGAATCGAATCTTTGTATTCTTTTACAATAGTTTCAATATCTTTATTTAAATCTTTTGTACTCATAAATGGGTGTTCCTCATATGTTGAAAGATAAGTCAGATATTATACCGAAATTTTTTAAAAATCACTTTAAGAGATTCTCTTTAATCTATAATTTTTAAAATTTTAGGTAAAATGCAGAGTTTTAGAAAATGAAATTAAAAAAAAAGTACTAAACTTAAGGAAATATAATATGAGTAAGATTACTGGAAAAGTTTGGAATTTTGGAGCAAATATTGATACTGATGTTATCATTGCTGCAAGATATTTAAATAGTTCAGATCCAGAACATTTAGCAAAATATGTAATGGAGGATGTAGATCCTGATTTCCCAAAGAAATTACAAAAAGGTGATATTATTGTTGCAGGTGAAAACTTTGGTTGTGGTTCAAGTAGAGAGCATGCACCAATCGCACTAAAAGCAGCAGGTGTTGCTGCTGTAGTTGCTCCATCATTTGCAAGAATTTTTTATAGAAATGCATTTAATATGGGGCTTCCAATTTTTGAATTACCTGAATCATTAGAGATTAAAGAGGGTGAAGAGATTTCAATTGATTTAGCTGAAGGAATTATTACAAATAATACTAAAAATAAAACATATAAATTTATTCCAATTCCTGAATTTATGCAAGAACTAATTCAAACTGGTGGATTAATCAATTATGCAAAAGCTGAAATGAAAAAGGAAAGTAAATAATGAAAAAATATGATATCTCAGTAATCAAAGGTGATGGTATTGGTCCAGAAATTGTTGATGAAGCTATAAAAGTTTTAGATGCGGTTTCATATTCTTGTGGATTTACTTTAGAATATAAAGAATATTTAATGGGTGGTATCGCTATTGATGTTACTGGAACTCCATTACCAGATGAGACTGTAAAAGGTGTATTAGATTCAGATGCTTGTCTTTTTGGTGCAATTGGTGGAGAAAAATGGGATACTCTTCCAAGAGATTTAAGACCAGAAACTGGACTTTTAAATTTTAGAGAAAAAATGGGTGTATTTGCAAACTTAAGACCAGCAATTATTTATGATGAGTTAGTAAATGCATCAACTCTTAAACCAGAAGTTATCGAGGGTGTTGATATTATGGTTGTAAGAGAACTTATTGGTGGAATCTATTTTGGTAAGCCAAGAGAAAATGATGGTTTCAAAGCTTTCAATACTATGGTATATACTAAACCTGAAATTGAAAGAATAGGTAAACAAGCATTTGAATTAGCTATGAAAAGAGATAAAAAAGTTTGTTCAGTTGATAAAGCAAATGTTCTAGAGGTTTCTCAATTATGGAGAGATACTATGGAAGAGGTAGCACGTGATTATCCTGAAGTTGAATTATCTCATATGTATGTTGACAATGCAGCTATGCAACTAGTTAGAAATCCAAAACAATTTGATGTTATTGTAACTGGAAATATTTTTGGAGATATTCTTTCTGATACAGCTTCAATGGTTGTTGGTTCTATTGGATTATTACCATCAGCTTCAACTGGTGAGAAAACAGCAATTTATGAGCCAATTCATGGTTCTGCTCCTGATATTGCAGGACAAGGAATCGCAAATCCAATTGCAACAATTGAAAGTGCTGGAATGATGTTAAGATACTCTTTAGGTGAATCAGAAGCAGCAGATAAAATTGATGCAGCTATTAAAAAAGCACTAAAAGATGGATATAGAACAAAAGATTTAGCAGCATATGATGCTAAAGAGGTTGTATCAACAGCAGAAATGGGTGATATAATCGCAAACAATATTACACTTGTATAATTATAGTTTAGGACTTTTGTCCTAAACTTCCCTCACTTTTAAAATTTTCAAATTATATTTTTTATAAATTTTATGATAAAATATTTAATTATTCTTATCTATTAAGATATCCCAAAATTTGGAATTCTATGAAAAAACAAGATACTTTAGAAAAAATTTTAATCCCCGTAATAATAACAGGTTTTTTATTTATTGTTAGTTTATATATTGGTATAAATATGATTGTAGGTTCATATATTGATGATCAAACAAAAATGTTTTTTGCTTTTTATATGACTTTATTACTAATTACACTTGTAATTATAGCTATATTTGTAACAAATAGATTTGTAAAAAAACCAATGATTGAGTTAACTGACTTTCTAGATAAAATTGAAAATGATCAATATGAATCTTTCAAAAAAAACTTTGATAATACAGATATTGATAACTTTGTTGTTCAAGTTAATAAATTAATCAAATATTTAGATAACAAAGATAAAAAAACAAATAATTTGATTGAAAACTTAAAAGATTCAAATAAATCATTAGAAGAGTATCAAAAGGCTGTTGATGCTTCTGCAATGATATTAAAGTTTGATGTGGATGGTAAAATCACATATGCAAATGATAAACTCCTGAAAAACACCTCATATAAAAAAGATGAATTAGTCAATAAAAACTATAATATTCTTAAACATAAAGATATGGATGAGCAATTTTTTATAAGTCTTTGGGATACAATTAAACAAAAAAATATCTGGAATGGTGAAGTTAAAAACATTGATAAAAACAATAATATTTTTTATACTTCAACTATAATTGTTCCTATCCTTGATTCAAATGAAGAGATTATTGAGTATCTTTCTTTTTCAATAGATATTACAAAACAAATAGAATCACTAAAAAAAGCAAAAGAGGCAGAGGCTTCAAAATCAATATTCTTAGCAAATATGTCCCATGAGATTAGGACACCATTAAATGGTATTTTAGGATTTGCAAAGCTTCTTGAAAGCTCACAACTACCTAAAAAAGAAAAAGGTTATATCAATATTATAAATAGTAGTGCTAAATCTTTACTTGGAATTATCAATGATATCTTAGATATTTCAAAAATTGAAAGTGGAAAAATTGAATTAGAAAAAAGAAGATTTAATCCTTTTAAAGAGTTTGAACCAGCTATTGAACTTTTTGTTGCAAAAGCAAATGAAAAAAGTATAGATATACTATTTTATATCGATCCTAGTTTACCAAGTTCTATAATAGGGGACTCCTTAAAAGTTAAACAAGTACTTTCTAATCTAATTGGAAATGCAATAAAATTTACACCAGAACATGGTGATATTACTATACGTATAGAAGAAACAGAAAAAACTGATAAAAAAGTAAAAATACTTTTTAGTATAAAAGATAGTGGTATAGGTATAGCAAAAGAGAACCAAAAACTAATATTTGACCCATTTTCACAAGCAGATAGTAGTGTTACTAGAAAATTTGGAGGTACAGGTCTTGGGCTTAGTATTAGTTCAAATATTATTTCACTAATGGGTTCAGAAATCCATTTGGATAGTCAAGAAGATAAAGGAAGTGAGTTTTATTTTGAGCTTGAATTAGATTATGAAAAAAGTAAAAATCTATATCCTCAAATAGATACAAGTTCTAAAATTGCAATCTATTGTGAAGAGTATGATTGTACATCTCAATTAGGAATAGCAAAAAAATATTTAGCAAATTATAGTAATCCTGAAGTTACAAACACGGTTAAAGGTTTAAATGATTATAGTCTAATAATTGGTTGGTATGAAGAACTAACCTCTTTAAATTTAGATAAAATAGATATTCCATTGATTTTTATTAGTGATTATAAAGATAAAAATTTAGAAATATCAAATGAACATAGAATAATAAAGTCACCAATAAATCAGTCTAAACTATATGATGCTATTGTAGATATTTTAAATCCAGATCTTAAAGAAGATGTTCAAATAGATACCCAACTAATAGAAAATTCAAATATTTTAGCTCTTGTTGTAGAAGATAATCCAGTAAATCAACATCTAATGGAAGCTATGCTTTCACAGAAAAAAATAAAATCAAAATCTGCTGATAATGGACAAATTGCAGTTGATAAAATTAAATCTGGTTTGGTTTTTGACATTATTTTTATGGATATTAATATGCCTGTTATGAATGGAATTGATGCTACCCATGAGATATTAAAATTTGAGCAGGAAAACAATCTTGAACATACACCAATAATTGCATTAACTGCAAATGCTTTATCTGGAGATAAAGAGAAGTTTTTAAAAGAGGGGATGGATGGATATATACCTAAACCTTTTGAAGAGTATATGTTAGATGATGTACTAAATAACTTCTTAAATTTAAAAAAGAAAGAAGAGAGTAAAGATTCAAATAAAATTATTGAAGTAGATGTTGATGAGTTTGATATAGATATTGAGAATTTTGAATATTCAATTGAAGAGAGTGCAAATAATTTAAAACTAAAACTTCCTATTTTTAAAACTATTCTAAAAACGTTTATAACTTCAATAAATTTAGATTTAGAAAAATTAGATGAAGCAATTGAAAAAAATGATTATAAAGAGATTCAATCTATTGCTCATAAAATAAAAGGTGCTTCGGGAAATCTTAAAATGGATACAATATTTAAGCTAACAAAAGATATTGAATATCTTGCTAAAGATAAAACTGACATTGATTATAAACAGAAGTATGAACAACTAGTTTTATTAATTGATAAAATAAAAGAAGTTTATGAGAAAAGTTAATCTAAAAGATTAACTAACTCTTCGCAAAATATATCAAAAGAGGGTAAGTTTAAATCACTCTCTCTTTGTTTTTTCCCCCACATAGGTTCGGGAAAATATGAATCCTCTTTGAACCTAGCCATTATATGAAAATGTACATGAGGTACATAGTTTCCAAAAGAAGCAATATTTATTTTTTCTGGATTATAATAAGCTAGCATCTTTTTTTCAATAACATCTAAAATATTAAAAATCTCTTGTTTTATATTTGTAGGACATTGTGATAACTCTTTATAATTGTCATTTGTAAATATTTTAAGCCAAGGTATTTCACTCTCTTCAATTTGTACATTAATATATTCATTCGTGAAGATCGTCATATATTTTCCTTATTTTATCAATTGAATTTAAAAACAAATCAACCAAAATAGGGTCAAAGTGTTTACCTTTTTGTGAGATTAAAAAATCTGATGCCTCTTCAAAACTCCACGATTTTTTGTAGGGTCTTACTGAAGTTAAAGCATCAAATACATCTGTAATAGAAACAATTCTAGCACTAATAGGTATCTCATCACCCTTTTTTCCATTTGGATAGCCTGTCCCATCAAATTTTTCATGATGATTATAAGCTATTTTCTCACCCTCTATTAAATATGGACTTTGTGTATCTTTTAATATCTCTTTACCAATAAAAGCATGAGAACGCATTATTTTTGTTTCTTCTTCATCTAGAAATGATTCTTTTAATAATATACTATCTGGAATTCCAATTTTTCCAATATCATGGAAAGGGGAAGAGTAAAATATAATCTCTTGCATCTTTTCATCTAATCCATACTCATTTGCAAGAACTTTTGAATAATGGGCAACTCTTGTTGTATGATTAGAAGTTTCCTCATCTTTGTATTCAGCAGCTCTTCCTAATACCATTAAAGTTTCATGTTCTCTATTTAAAATCTCTTTTGTAGCATACTCAACTTCACTTTCTAAATGTAATGCTTTATCTTTTAGTTTTAGCTGGGCTTCTCTTAAACTTATAAGGTTAAGACTTCGTGCTTTAAATTCTGCTATGTCTATAGGTTTAGATAAAAAATCAGTTGCTCCTGCTTCAAGGGCATTTAATTTTACCTCTTGTACATCTCCAACTGCTGTAATTACAACTATTGGGATCTCTTTGTGCTCTTTTCTAAATCTTTTAATCAGTTCTATACCATCAATTTCTGGCATCATATAATCAGTATACAATATATCAATATCGTTTTTTAATGCGTATTCCAATCCCTCTAAAGAGTTTTCAAAAGTAGTTATTGAAAGATTAAAATCAGCTGCATAAGCTTGTACTAACATTAAATTTACAGGTTCATCATCTATATATACAGCTTTTATATTTTCTAAATTCATTATAATGACCTTATATTAAAAGTGTATAGTACCAAATTTGATATTACAAAATAATAAATAAATATATAATGTAATTTTATAAAGTATACAATTAGAATTAAACAACATTTAAGCTAAAATTAATTATAATCCGTTTCCATTTTTCCAACCATAAGAGAATTTTTTATAAAATCTTTTTGTGTTTTATAAAGGGTTGGGAAGAACCAGAAAAACAAAAATGACCATGCAGATGTCTAGTTGTCTTTGTTTGCTCTGTTGATTTATAAACAAAGACTTTTGTTTTTCATTGAGCAGTTTTTCCCTGTTGGAAGTGGTAATATACACAAAAAGGACAGACTGATGAAAGTTAGAGCTTCAGTAAAGAAAATGTGTGATAAATGTAAAGTTATCAAAAGAAGAGGTATCGTAAGAGTAATCTGCGAAAACAAAAAACATAAACAGAGACAAGGATAATCGATGGCAAGAATTGCAGGTGTTGATTTACCAAACAAAAAAAGAATGGAGTATGCTTTAACATACATCTATGGAATTGGTTTACATAATTCAAGATTAATCTTAGATGCTGTTGGAATTGATTACAACAAAAGAGCACACGAACTAACAGAAGATGAAGCAGCAGCAATTAGACAAGAGATCCAAAAAAACTATATGGTTGAGGGTGATCTTAGAAAAAAAGTTGCTATGGACATCAAATCTTTAATGGACTTAGGTTCATACAGAGGTTTAAGACACAGAAAAGGTTTACCTTGTAGAGGGCAAAAGACTAAAACTAATGCTAGAACAAGAAAAGGTAAAAAGAAAACTGTTGGTGCAGCAGCTAAGTAAGGGATAACGAATGGCAAAAAGAAAAGTAACTAGAAAAAAAATAGTAAAAAAGAACATTGCTGACGGTATCGTTCATATTGCAGCAACATTCAACAACACAATGGTAACTGTAACTGATGCAGCGGGTAACGCTATCGCATGGTCAAGTGCAGGAAACTTAGGATTCAAAGGTTCTAAAAAATCTACTCCTTTTGCAGCTCAACAAGCAGTTGAAGATGCAATGACTAAAGCAATGGAACATGGTATTAAAAATGTTGGTATCAAAATCCAAGGACCAGGTTCAGGTAGAGATACAGCAGTTAAATCTGTTGGAGCAATGGAAGGTATTACAGTAAAATGGTTTAAAGATGTTACACCATTACCACACAATGGTTGTAGACCTCCTAAAAGAAGAAGAGTGTAAGGAGTAGTTAATGGCTAGATATAGAGGACCAAGAGAAAAGATTGAAAGAAGATTGGATGCAGACCTTGGATTAAAAGGTGAGAGAAGACTTAACGGAAAATCTGCATTAGAAAAAAGACCATTTGCTCCAGGACAACACGGACAAAGAAGAGGTAAAATCTCTGAGTATGGTTTACAATTAAGAGAAAAACAAAAAGCTAAATTCATGTATGGTGTTTCTGAAAAACAATTCAGAAAATACTTCAAAGAAGCAGCAAGAAGAGATGGTAATACAGGGGCAAACCTTATTACATTAATCGAGCAAAGATTAGATAACGTTGTATATAGAATGGGATTTGCTACAACTAGAGCAAACGCTAGACAATTTACAACTCACGGACACGTTTTAGTAGACGGTAAAAAAGTGGATATTCCATCTTTCGTTGTAAAACCTGGACAAAAAATTGAAATTAAAGAAAAATCTAAAACTAACCCACAAGTTGTAAGATCATTAGAACTTACAAACCAAACTGGTCTTGTTGATTGGGTTGACGTAGATAAAGATAAAGTATTCGGAATTTTTACAAGAATCCCAACTAGAGAAGAAGTTGTTATTCCTGTTGAAGAAAGATTAATCGTAGAGTTATATTCTAAATAATAAGCAAGGTAGGCTATGAAAAAATTTGCAGACACACCGTTTTTACCAACAGAGGTTGAGATAGAGGCTATCAGTGATAATGAAGCTAAAATATCAGCATATCCATTTGAAAGTGGTTTTGCAATAACTTTAGCACACCCTCTTAGAAGACTTTTATTAAGTTCGTCAGTTGGATACGCTCCAATTGCTGTAAAAATTGAAGGTGCTTCTCATGAGTTTGACTCATTAAGAGGAATGCTTGAAGATATAGCTATTTTTATAATTAATCTTAAGAATATAAAGTTTAAAATTAATGGTGATGAAGAGCAAGTTGTTGTTGAATACTCTTTTGATGGTCCAAAAGAGATAAAAGGTGAAGACTTAGTAAACTCTGATGTTGAAGTAGTTTCTCCAGATGTACATTTAGCAACAATTAACTCTGACTGTAACTTAACATTCTCTGTAATTATCCAAAGAGGTATTGGTTATATGCCTTCTGAGGATATCAGAGATATGGTAAGTTCTGATTATATTCCATTAGATGCTTTCTTTACACCAGTAAAAAAAGTAGTATATGATATTGAAAAAATGTTAGTTGAAGATAATCCTAACTTTGAAAAAGCTGTATTTACAGTACAAACAAATGGACAAATTACTCCAGTTGCTGCTTTTAAAGAAGCAGTATCAGTTATGTACTCTCAAATGTCAGTATTTAACAAAGTATTTGATTTATCTGAAGTTACAGTTAATGATGCTGGTGAAGAACCAGTTGAATTAAAAGATTTAATTGTAAAAATTGATGATTTAAATTTAAGTGCTAGAAGTTTCAACTCTTTAGATAGAGCTGGACTTAAATTCCTAGGTGAATTAGTACTTATGAGTGAAGTAGAAGTTAAAAATATTAAGAATTTAGGAAAAAAATCATTTGATGAAATCGCTGAGAAATTAGATTATTTAGGTTTCCCAATTGAGAATACACTTCCTGAAAATGTTGCATCAGCTTTAAGAAGAAAGCTTGAGCAACTTAAAGCATAATTTAAGGGTTTGACATGAGACATAAGCACGGATATAGAAGATTAAACAGAACTTCTTCTCATAGAAAAGCGTTACTAAAGAACTTAGCAATCGCTTTAATCGAAAGAGAGAAGATTGAAACAACTGTACCAAAAGCAAAAGAATTACAAAGATACATTGAAAGATTAGTAACTACATCTAGAAATGCAGATTTTAACACTCACAGAGCTGTTTTCGCATTATTACAAGATAAAGAAGCTACTAAAAAAATTATCAATGAAATTGCACCAAAGTACTTAGAAAGAAATGGTGGATACACTTCAATTGTTAAGACAAGAATTAGAAGAGGTGATGCTACACCTATGGCATTTATTTCTTTTGTTTAATCAAGATAACAAATAGATCCAAAAAGGGAGATGAACATGTTTCATCTCCCTTTTTTTATACTTAAAAACTATTCAAAATATTTCAAATATCACTTTACCCAGATTTAATCAATTTTTTTATATAATAGCGCGCAATATACTATTCGTTAATCCTAGGAGACAGATTTGATAACTCTAAAAGAAGCACTAAGTTTAAGTAGTGAAGAAGTTAAAAATTTAAGAGAAGATTTAAACTCTAAAATCAAGCAGAGTAACATCGGTGCTTATGTAGAACAACTAACTAATAGTGAAGTTTCAACTTCAGGTGAAGGTATTCCAATAGCTATTAAAGATATTATCAATGTTAAAGATTGGAATATTACTTGTTGTAGTAATATACTTCAAGGTTATGTTAGTCCTTATGACGCAACAGTTATTAAAAATTTAAGAGATGCGGGACTTAGTCCTTTTGGTAGAGCAAATATGGATGAGTTTGCAATGGGAAGTAGTACTGATACTTCTTGCTATGGTAAAACTTTAAATCCAAATAATCCTAATAAAACAGCTGGTGGAAGTTCAGGTGGTAGTGCAGCGGCAGTAGCTGGTGGTATTGCAATTGCAGCACTTGGAACAGATACTGGTGGTTCAGTTAGACAACCAGCAGCATATTGCGGATGTGTTGGTATGAAACCAACATATGGAAGGGTTTCTAGATATGGAGTAACAGCTTACTCTTCATCTTTAGACCAAGTAGGACCTATAACTCAAAATGTAGAAGATGCAGCAATTTTATATGATATTATTTCTGGACATGACCCTATGGACTCAACTTCTGCAAACGTAGATTATACTCCTGTAGCAAGTAACTTAAATAGCGATAAAAAACTTAAAATCGCTGTAATTGATAACTTTGTTGAACAAGCAAGTGATGAGATTAAACAAGGTTTTGGAAAAGCAATTAAAGCTTTAGAAGATGCAGGACATGAGATTGTTCATAAAAGTATGTTAGATACTGATAAGATTCTTTCTTCTTATTATATAGTAGCAACTGCAGAGGCAAGTGCAAATCTTTCAAGATTCGATGGTGTAAGATATGGAAATAGAAAAGGTGAGGGTGGACTTAAAGATATGTATGTTCAAACAAAATCACAAGGTTTTGGAGATGAAGTACAAAAAAGAATCATGTTAGGTTCTTTTGTTTTAAGTTCTGGATATTATGATGCTTATTATATTAAAGCTCAAAAAGTAAGACACTTAATCAAAGATGAGTATGAAGAGATTTTTAAAGATGCAGATTTAATTCTTTCTCCAGTTGCACCAACAACTGCACCTGAGTTTGGAAGTTTTAAAACTTCATTAGAGATGTATTTAAGTGATATTTACACAATATCAGTAAATCTAGCTGGACTTCCAGCAATATCACTACCTGTTGATAGAAATAGTGATGGTATGCCAATAGGTTTACAAATGATAGGAAGAGCTTATGACGAGCAAACGTTATTTGATGGTGCTTTAGCGTTAGAAAAAGCTGTTAATTATAAATAATAAAAATTTACAAAAGGCATATTATGAGAATTAGAAAAAGAGCATTAACATTTGAAGATGTTTTATTAGTTCCTGCAAAATCAGAAGTTTTACCAAAAGAGGTATGTTTAGAAACAAAATTAACAAAAAATATTACACTTAATGTTCCATTTGTATCTGCTGCTATGGATACTGTTACAGAATACAGAGCTGCAATTGCAATGGCAAGACTTGGAGGGATTGGTATTATTCATAAAAATATGGATATTGAGTCTCAAGCACTTCAATGTAAAAAAGTTAAGAAAAGTGAATCTGGGATGATTATTGACCCAGTTACAATCAAAAAGACTCAAACACTACAAGATGCTGAAGATATTATGGCATCATACAAAATCTCAGGTGTACCTGTAGTTGATGATGATAACAATCTACTTGGTATTCTTACAAACAGAGATATGAGATTTACGAAAGATTATTCTCAATTAGTTCAAGACAAAATGACTCCTATGCCACTTGTAACTGGTAAAGAGGGAACTACTTTAGATGAAGCTGCTGATATTATGCACCAAAATAAATTTGAGAAATTGCCAATTGTTGATAAAAATAATAAATTAGTTGGACTTATTACAATTAAAGATATTAATAAAAAAAGAGAATATCCAAACGCAAACAAAGATCAATTTGGTAGATTAAGAGTTGGAGCTGCAATTGGTGTTGGTCAATTAGACAGAGCAAAAGCACTTGTAGAAGTTGGTGTTGATGTTTTAGTTCTTGACTCAGCTCACGGACACTCAAAAGGTATCTTAGATACAGTAAAACTAATCAAAGCAGAACTTGATGTAGATGTTATTGCAGGAAATGTAGCAACAGCTGAAGCAACAGCAGATTTAATTGCTTCTGGTGCAGACGCAGTTAAAGTTGGGATTGGACCTGGTTCAATCTGTACAACAAGAATTGTTGCAGGTGTAGGTGTACCTCAAATCTCTGCAATCGATGAGTGTGCTGCAGAAGGTGCAAAACATGGTGTACCTGTTATCGCTGATGGTGGTATCAAATACTCAGGTGATGTTGCAAAAGCATTAGCAGTTGGAGCAAGTGCAGTTATGATGGGAAGTGCCTTAGCTGGTACAGAAGAATCTCCAGGTGAGGTTATCCTTTCACATGGTAGAAAATTTAAAACATACAGAGGTATGGGTTCAATTGGAGCTATGACAAAAGGAAGTACAGACAGATATTTCCAAGAAGGAACAGCAGCTGATAAACTAGTTCCAGAAGGAATCGAAGGTATGGTTCCATATAGAGGAGCTATCGGAGATATCATTCACCAATTTATAGGTGGACTTAGAAGTTCTATGGGATATGTAGGAAGTGAATCAATTCCAGTATTCCAACAAAGAGCAGAGTTTGTAGAGATTACAAGTGCAGGGCTTAAAGAGTCTCATGTTCATGATGTAACGATTACTAATGAAGCGCCTAACTACCACATCTAAAAAATGAAAAGTGATGTTCTAAACATCATCTTTTTGCTTTACTCTGCGTTGAAGTGAAAATTTTAATGCTCACGTACTTACGTGTACGCTCCGCTTAAAATTTTCACTTCGCCTTGATTAAAACTAAAATCTAATATTTATAACATCACTTTATATTTAATTTTTTTATAAGTTCTTATCTGAATAATTTTAAATTAAAGTTTTTTGCAATATAATTTTTAATATTATAAAGGTTGTTTGTGACAGTAAAAAGTAAAAAAAGTTTATTCATATTATTTTTTCTTTTTTCATTCGTTATAATGGTCTGGTCTACTAATAAACCTATCATTGTCAATGAAGATATCTTTATTTATTGTTGGACTGACATTCTAGCTGGAATTATTACTATTTATGTTATGTTTTTTTTCATCAAAGAATTAAGAAATGAATGGAATGATACAGTCAAATCAATCAAACTATTTATTTTAGTAATTGCTTCACCTTTTATAGTGCCTTTTTTTGTAAAACTTTTTTTTGAACAATCACTAATGCTTTTCTTTCATATACTTACATCTGAAAAAAGTATAAAAGTAGTAAAAGTAAAAGATAAAATATCTCTTAGAAGATGTCAAAATGGGATTGAATTACAAGGTTACTCTTTTGTTAATGGAAGAATATGTGGAATACCTGAAGAACATTTAAATAGGTTAAAATATGGAGATCAAATTACAATAGAAGGTGAAAGTTCTTATTTTGGTTTTACTACAGAAAAGATCAAGTATATTTATAAAGAAAAAAAAGAGCCAACAGATACAAGTCCAGACGCAGATTGGAAGAAACAACCATCAAAATCCTATAAAGTACTTTAACTTTTTCAATTACAATTATACCCTACAATTACAATTATACCCCAGAGGTTGAATCTCCACTTTTTAATTTAACAACTTTATAAAAGGTTATCAGTTTTTACTTTCATCTCTAGCTTTTTTCTTTGCTTTTTTTATATCTTTTTGACGTGTTGGTGTAAATTGATTTTCTGCTCTTTTATTCTCTGCTCTTTTTTTTTGAATAAAATAAATAATAACTCCAGAACAGACAAAAGATAGTAATGCTACTACTTCAAACATTGATTTCCTTTTTTGTTTATAATATCATAGTAAAAATATATGTAAATCTTATGTTATATATTTTAAATAAATGTAGAAATTAAACTCAAATAGATATAATTCTTTTCACAAAAAATAATTAAAAATTACACTCCAAAGCTAGAATCTCCACTTTTAAATCTATTTAAAATTCACTCCAAAACTTTTGAGTAGAAGTATTGCATCTTCTTTTTTATATTGTAAAATTAATTCTTTTTCTTCTTTAGATGCTTCTTCAAAAAAATTTTCTAATATTTTAGTGCCAAATTGAATTACATTATTATTAACCTTTAAACCAAAACTTTTATCTTGTGATTGTTTAAATAGCTCATGTAATTTTGCATATCCTGATTTATTAAAAACAATAATTATATTGTATAGATTTTGATTTTTAGGGTCAATTAATGCTTTTTTGTATCTAATACTTTTTATATCATTTTTTGTTAGACTTGTTGTTTTTTCATATATAAAAAAATTGTTTTTATAAGAAATTTTCTCATTAGTTGTTGAACATGCATTAAAAGTAAATATAGTTAGAATTAATAGTATTAGATATTTCATTAGTATTCAACCTTTATTAATATATTTTGTCCTAGTGTATGACTTTTAAAACGGACTTTGGTACTACAAAAACAATCTTTAGACATAAAAGTCGTACTTGTTGGACCTACAAGTTTTTTGGGCATACTTTTTCCACCTTCTAATATTTCAATATCAAATGTAGATTTAGCTTTCGATTCTGATGAAAATGAAACTTTAAATCCAATTCTTCCAGTATGTGTATAAATTTTAATCCATTTTCCCCAACCTATGCCAAGAGGTGGTGCATATGCTTTAAATATAGTCATTTTACTACCTTTTTATAAAGTTAAGCTTTATAATATTATAAATTATCTTTTAATGTAATTAGAAATAATTTTTTATAGTATTTATTAGTAGATAAGATGTATGATTTTCTTAATCTCAACATACATATTGACAATACATACTTTAATAAGAGTAGAAATTAAACTCAAATAGATATAATTCTTTTCACAAAAACTAATTAGGAAAAATAATTTATGAATGAAACTCTAATCTATCCAATGATTGCTCTAATAGCTTTCATAGCTTACAAAAAATATACTCAATACAAAGTCTTAAAACTTGTACCATCTCTTTTAGAAGAGGGTGCTCAGATTATTGATGTTCGAACAAAAGAGGAGTTTAATTTAGCTAATAAAGAGGGAAGTGTAAATATCCCTTTAGAATCCCTAAAAAATAGAACAAATGAGTTGGACAATAGTAAACCTATAATTCTTTGTTGTGCTAGTGGAAGTAGAAGTGGTTTAGCCAGACGACTTTTATTGTCTAATAGTTTTGACAATGTTCATAACGCTGGTACAGAAATAATACCCCTGAGGTTGAATCTCCATTTTTATAATAATCATTGAGTATCTCACCAACTAAAATAAATGGTACAAAAAAATGTAAAGGTCATTATCCCACTCTCCCACATTTGAGAAGCCGAGTGTTTATTTATTGTTTCGGAAAAGTTTTGTAACTGTTTGAGCATAAGAAATGTGCTGGGAGCATATTTTTATGTGAGTTTTACAAAACAGAAATAATAAATAAAAAGCGAGGGAAGCTTCTGCCTTCGAAACTCTGTGGGTTGCTTTTTGTTTTACTTTTTTCAATAAAAAAGTAGAATTTCTATCCCAGGGCTTAAGTTTCTACTTTTTAATTTAACAACTTTATAAAAGCTTATCAGGTTTTACTTTCATTTCTAGCTTTTTTCATTGCTTTTTTCATTGCTTTTTTTATATCTTTCTGACGTGTTGGTGTAAATTGATTTTTAACTCTTTTATTCTCAGCTCTTTTTTTTTGAATAAAATAAATAATGATTCCAGAACAAACAAAAGATAGTAATGCTACTAGTTCAAACATTGATTTCCTTTTTTATTTATGACATCATAGTAAAAATATATGTAAATCTTGTGTTATATATTTATAAGCCAATATTTAAAATTGCAAGTAACACCCCAGAGCTAGAAACTCCACTTTTAAATTTATTCAAAATCCACTCCAAAACTTTTGAGTAGAAGGATTGCATCTTCTTTTTTATATTGTAAAATCAATTCTTTTTCTTCTTTAAAAAAGTTTTCTAATATTTTAGTGCCAAATTGAATTACATTATTATTAACTATTAAACCAAAACTTTTACCTTCTGATTGTTTAAATAAATCATGTAATTTAGCATAGCCTAATTTATTAAAAACAATAACTACATTGTATAAGTTTTCATTCTTGGGGTCAATTAATGCCTTTTTGTATGAAATACTTTTTATATCATTTTTTGTTAAGCTTATTGTTTTTTCATATATAAAAAAGTTGTTTTTAAATGAAATTTTTTTATTAGTTGTTGAACATGCATTAAAAATAAATATAGTTAGAATTAATAGAATTAGATTTTTCATTAGTATTCAACCTTTATTAATATATTTATAATATTAAAAGTTATCTTTTGATATTATAAATATAATTTTTTTAAATATCTACTTAAAATAACATGAGAATTTTTCAATGTAAATATGATTTAGAACAAAAATTATCAAAAAAGTGCCAGACACTATTTTTGATGCTAGATAGTTATGTATTGTGGGTGGTAATAAAATACTGATAAAATCTTGAAGAGATAGTTAGTCCTACTGACACAACTATTTCTCAACTTAACCGTTATAAGGAAAACGATGGTAAATATATTATTTGCAAAAACATTTTTAATTGTAGGAGGAATGCTTTTCCTTACAGCATTGACAGCAAAAATTAATCGATTCTTTGAAACTTCATTTGAAATGTGGTCAACATTTATTATTTCTTTTTTATTATTATTTCTAATTTTAGGCTTCTCAAATGACTACCCTTTAAATCTTATTTTAGTTGCTGCTTTTTCTTTAGTGATTGGTTGGCTAATTGGACCTGCAATTGAACGTTTTGGAATGAGATATAAACTACGAATGTATTTAAAAAGCAATGGAATTGTTTTAAAAAAAGGTGAAAGTGCCACAGATAAACAAATGGAAGAATTTGAAAAGTCTTTTGATAAAGATGCTTATCACAAAGAATGGCAAAATGTGATTTTTCAAGCGGTGATGGGAACTGCTTTAGCTGTCGTTGCAACAGCTTCTATAGTTTTTCTCACTGATATTGATTTTAGTTTTTTAGGTGGCTTTCTATTTATAAGTTTGATTATTCTCATTATAATGGGATTAATTAATACTTTCTTTATACGTTCAAAGCTTTTTTCATTGATTAGAGCATATCTTGGCGCAGTAGTTTTTACATTCTATTTATTATATGACTTCAATTACCTTCAAAGTAAATCAGGAGATGAAAGTTGGTCAACAGCAATTAATATATCAGTAAATATTTATTTAGACATAATAAATCTATTCTTAGATTTGTTAGAAATTTTATCTGAGTCAAACTAATGTATTACAACAAATTCCTAAAAAAGAATATTTATGCATAGAATAAACAGGTAATGACATACCTCCTATTTATATAATACTATTCCATATCAATGAGAATAAAAAAGTATCAGTCATCTTTTATATTTTTTCTAATTAATACACATAAAGTATTGTTATTACAGATATATAGATAAAATATATATTTTAATTATAATTAAAAGTAAAAATAAAATCATAATATTATATTTACAATTAGTTTTTATTAAATGGCAAATTTAAGGATACTTTATGTAATTATCTAGTTATATAAATAATTAAGTAACAAATATATATAATATATTATTATTTTTTAAGTAGTTATATTTCAAATCAAATTAAGGATCAATTATGAAAGTATTAAAATCAGGTGTTATTTGTTTATCACTTTTAATAGCACAATACAGTATTGCAGACGTAGAGGCAGATAGGGAAGCCGAAAAATTATTAAGTACAATAGGCATGGAAAAGGTAATGAATCTGTCAATGTCTCAGATGATAGATCTTCAATTACAGCAAACTCCAGCTTTAGCTCCGTATAAGCCTGTAATAATTAAGTTTTTTAATAAACATATGAGCTGGGAGTCGTTAAAACCTGAATTTTTAAAAATTTATTCTGAAGCTTTCTCTGCAAAAGAGCTTCATGAAATCAACGAATTTTACGCAACTAAAACCGGAAAAAGGACCATCGAATTAATGCCTTCACTAATGACACAAGGAGCTCAGATTGGGGCATCCCGTGTGCAGGAAAATATTGAGGAATTACAGGCGATGATAAAGGCAGAGTCAGAACGACTTCAAAAATTGAGTAAGCAATAAACTTAATATAATGAAGGATAATCTATGCCATCTGGAGTAAATCAAGCTATTATTGCAATTTGGGTTACAATAGGATTATCAGTAATTTCTGCACTTATTAATAGATTGCTGGGAGAATTATCTGTTGAAAAGTTTATTATTTATATACTTTTATGTGCTCTATTTTGTATTTTCCCTTACAAATTAGCTAAAGGTAGTAATCCTACGAGATGGATTTATACAATATTAATTGTAAGTAGTATTCTTTTAATGCTTGGTGGTGTTGGTACTGATATGCCAAAGTTAGATATGATTGTTTCAATTGTTGTGTTACCTATAGAAGTTTTTGCTATCTTCCGTCTTTTTCAATCAGAAGCTTCTTCCTGGTTTTATAAATAGTAATTAGTATAAAACAAAAATTCCACTTCAAAATTTTTGAGTAGAAAAATTGCATTTTCTTTTTTATTTAGATGATCCTTCAAAAAATATAATATA
Source organism: Halarcobacter sp. (assembly GCF_963675975.1). NCBI lineage: Bacteria > Pseudomonadati > Campylobacterota > Epsilonproteobacteria > Campylobacterales > Arcobacteraceae > Halarcobacter > Halarcobacter sp. Next base: position 1,970,061 of record NZ_OY780939.1, read on the forward strand.
GAATTTTCTAAATACTAATATTTTATTGAGAAAATATACTTAAAAAATAGCAAAAATTAAACTCAAATATATATTATTGAACACTATTATATAATATTTTCTATAATTATTAATAAGTAATATAAGTATTTATTAATAATAAAAATAATAATATATTAATATTAAAATATAAGGAGACTATAAGTGAAAGGAAAAATATTAGACTTTAGCTTACAAGAGGGTAAAGGTATTATTTCTGGTGATAATGGAACTCGATATGATTTTGTTATTTCAGAATGGAAAAATGAAAAAGCACCTGCAGTTGGTCAAACTGTAGATTTTGATATGAATGAAAACAGCGCAGTTTCTATTTATTTAGAAAAAGCAATAGCTAGTGGAGAAAAAAGCAAACTTGCAGCAGCATTATTGGCATTATTTTTAGGTGGATTTGGTATTCATAAATTTTATTTAGGTTGTAATACTGCTGGTATTATAATGCTTTTAGTTTTCTTATTTGGTTTTATTTTATTAGGAATCCCAAGTATTTTTATTGGAATGATTGCATTTATTGAAGCAATATTATATTTAATTAAATCAGAAGAAGATTTCGAAAAAATTTATATTGATAATAAAAAATGTTGGTTCTAAAAAGTTAGCTATTTTAAATAGCTAACTTTTTTTCTTTTTATTTATCCTAGAAGATAAATTCTCATTTTTAAACTTTACCTCTTCGTTATTCAATATATTCTTATTCTTCTTCAACAAAAAAATCAATAGGATTTTTATCATTTACACAATCGGGTGGAGTAAATTCACTTTTGCTTTCCCAAAATCTTTCAAGTGACAACTTCCCACAGTTTGAAGTGAAGTTTCCATGACCATAGTTTTTTAAAACAATGTTTGTTGAGTTTTGAAGTCTTGCATCAATGTTTTCTGCATAAAAGTATGGAGTTACGGGATCTAGTGTACCTGTTATTATAAGTACTGGAACGTTATTTTTATAAGGATACTGTACAAATCTTCCCCCTCCATATACCTCATAAATCCCATTATGTGTCATAATGTCATAAATGCTGTAAGAGTTTGTAAATTCTCCTAAAGTATCTTTTTTAGCTAAAAGAGTATTGAGATTAATAGGATAATCTTGGTAGTGAATAAAGTTAAATATAAGATCTTCATCACCTTCTTCTGTGTAGGTTGTGGTAAGAGACTCTAAAAAGGTGTAGTTATCATATATAAGTTCATTATAGATCCTATGAATCATATATGGAATAGTGCTATAATTGCTTCTCGAATAAAGGTTTTCGTAAACTTTTATAGCTAGATTTCTCCCATCAATATTGTATTTATTACCATTAAAGGTATAAAAAAATGGTTTATTATGTAAATAGTCCATTACAAAGAGAAACTCATCTTTCAAGTTTGGATAAGCTCCATTACATTTGCTATCCTCTTCACACACCTTAAAAAAACGCTCAATAGCTTCTTTATATTGAGTTACTGAGTGTTGCATAAAATCACTATTTTCTGGTAAAACACCATCTAACACAACACTTTCTAAATTTTCAGGGTAAAGTTCTAAATACTCTAAAGAGAGCCTACTTCCATAAGATACACCTAGTAGATTTATCTTTTCATATCCTAAACTTTTTCTTAAAGATTCAATATCATATGCACTATTTCTTGTTGTAAAATCTTTTTTAAATAGACCTTTACTTTGTAGAAAATTTTTACACCCAATTAAAGCATCTATATAAGAGCTTTTAATTGAAGTTTCAAACTGCTCTTGGGTGATAGAGTTTATTGTGTTGTTTTCACCAAGAAGCTCTGTTAGGTTTTCTTTTAATTCACTCTCATCTACACTAGAACAAGAAAGATAGGAAGAGGAGTACTGCTCCCCTCTACGATTATAAAAGATAAGGTCTCTATCATCAAAAGTAGAGAAATTAGATGATACCCAATCTAGAAAAGTGAGTTCTTTTAAAGCTCCTTTTTCAGTAGGACCTCCTACTTCATAAATAACTGGTGATTTTATAGCTTCTTTTTTTGCTCTTTTAATAACAATTGGAAGGGAAAAAGTTGATGTTGGATTAAAGTAGTCGTTTGGGACTTCTAACACTCCACATTCAAGGTCAGTTCTATCAATATCAAAACTACTACACTCTGTAGTATAATAACTTTTTGAGATCTGTGGGATAGTGTTATCACTGCCACAGCCTGAAAAGATTAAAATACCCATAATAAGGGAAAAAATAATTGTTCTCATACAATTCCTTCTTTATAAAAAGTTAAAAAAGCCATCTACACTATAAGTTGATAGAATAAATAATACCATACAAGCACTAAAATAATATCCCTAGTTATACCTAAGTAAACACTCATAATATTATATTTTAAATAAGAGCAAAAATTAAACTCAAATAGATATAATTCTCTTCACAAAAATTTAATTAGGAAAAATAATTTATGAATGAAACTCTAATCTACCCTATAATTGCAATAATAGCTTTCATAGCTTATAAAAAATATACTCAATACCAGGTCTTAAAACTTGTACCATCTCTTTTAGAAGAGGGTGCCCAGATTATTGATGTTAGAACAAAAGAAGAGTTTAGTTTAGCTAATAAAGAGGGAAGCGTAAATATCCCATTAGATTCTCTAAAAAATAGAATAAATGAGTTAGACAATAATAAACCTATAATTGTTTGTTGTGCTAGTGGGAGTAGAAGTGGCTTAGCAAGACGTCTTTTATTATCTAATGGCTTTGAGAATGTGCATAATGCTGGTATGTGGAAATCTCTTTTAAAGTTTTAAAACAGCTTTTATTCTAAGTATTTCTGATTTGTAATAATGAAAAAACTTAGCCTACAAATTTTATATAAAAGAGCTTGTTAAACTGATTTTGAATATTATGAAAATTAAAATAATGTTAGGGAGTAAATAATAATTATGGAAAGCTACTTACCTTATTTTCTTATTTTTATTGGAGTAGGTTTAATTATATTTCTTACAAGTTTGATATTAAGAGCCACTAAAAGTAAAAGTTGGGAAAAAACATCTGGTGTATTGTTAGATAAGGGGACAAGACTTCATATTTCTAGAGATATTATAACAAAAAATATTGATTGGAAAAGTATTCATATTGATGTTCAATATGAATATGAAGTTGATGGAAAAATATATATTTCAAAAAGAGTCACTTTTTCTGACATGGTTAATAAACCAATGAGTTGCCTAAACAAACTATTAAATGAGTATTTATCTACAAATAAAATTATTGTTTATTATAATCCCAAAAATCATGGGGATAGTGTACTATTTCCTGGAGCTACTATATGGAATTTTACCCCAATGATTACAGGAGTAATATTTATAAGTGCAGGAATATTTCTTTTAAATAGTTAAGTAAAATTATTAGCTCATTCTTACTGTAGGCAATAATAGAGTTAATCTATTATTGCCTTTTGTACTTAGACTTTATCTTCTTTTTGCCAAGTTCTTTTTAGGTTATGTATATAAACAATCAAAATAAAAAATATTGATGATGTTACACCTAATACTAATAATAGACTTGTTTCTTCAGGTACTGTGTCAAGTAAAATTAACTTTCTTATGATAACTACGAATGCAATCTCTAGGAAGGTTAGGGCATATTCAAAACCACTTTTTATAAATAGTGTTTTTACTATTGCCAATACAATCAAGGTAAATAAACCATCTGTTAATATCATTTTTATAGACATAAAATCTAATGCTCCTTGTGAAAGAGTCAATGAAATCATTTTATGAGAAAGACTTAATATACAAACTGCTAAATAAACTATCATACTCAATATAAATAGATGTTTTAACAAATTTATAATACGCAAAAATATGATATCGATTTTATTTTCTAAAATTTTATCAAATTGATTTAGCTGACTAAAAACCTTTTCTAGAAGGTTTTTTTCTTGGACATCTGCCACTTTTTTTATTCCTTATTTTATGGGCTTAATTTTTGCGAATATTATCACAATAGAAATAAAAATACAAGTGAAAATGAACAAATATTCATAATAAATTTTATACACTATTTTTTTCATTTTTTTATAGTAAAAAATAAAAATATTATTAACTTATATTAATATAAAAACAACTATTATACTTATGAAAATACTAGGATAGCATATGAAAAAGATAGTTTGTTTTTTTATAATTTTTAGTGTAAATATTTTTGCAGGAAAATTAATTGAGTTGAATACTAGAGAGGGGATTACCCAGAAGTTTGAATTAATAGAAGCTAGGAATCCTGTAGCGAGTTTGATATTATTTGTAGGTGGAAAAGGTGCATTGGATTTATCTGCATCATATATTGGTGTTAATTATGGTTGGGGAAAATTAAATTTTTTAGTTAGAGTAAAAGATGATTTTGTAAAAAATGGATTTAATGTAGCTGTTGTAGATGCTCCAAGTGATAAGCAAGTTAAAAAAGGTATGTTAGGTGGTTTTAGAAATAGTGTTTCTCACCAAGAAGATATAGATAAGGTTATCTCATATTTAAAAGAAAAATACTCATTGCCTATTTGGTTGATAGGTACAAGTAGAGGGACTGAGTCAGCTGCAAGTATAGCTATAAATACAAAAGTTGGAATTGATGGTTTGATTTTAAGTTCAAGTATTAGTGAAGAAAGCTCTAGAGGTATAGCTGTTACACAAATGGATTTAGATGAAATAAAAGTTCCAGTTTTAATAACTGCTCATAAAGATGATGCTTGTAAACATACACCAGCTTCAGGAGCACAAAAAATAAAAGAGCTTTTATCAAATACAAAAAAAGTACAAGTTAGTATTTTTGAAGGTGGACATGAAGTTCAAGGCCCATGTCGAGCTAAATCCCATCATGGATATTTAGGTGTTGAAGAAAAGGTTGTAGAGAGTATGTCAAAGTACATAAAAGAAAATATCTAAAACTATTTAGTAAAAAAGAGTTAAAATTATAAATTCAAAAATTTATAAAAAGGATATATATGTCAAAAAGTTTTGAATTTATAAATATTGGAAAATTTGAAGATATTAAAGATAGTCAATATACCTTGCCAGATTCAAAAAAGGTATTAGAAGGTAAAATTTTTTTAAATGAATTAATGAGTTTAAGTGGAAGTGAAATATCTTTAAACAGCTTTGCTCCAGGTCAATACTTCCCTTTTGATCATAAACATATAAAAAATGAAGAGATCTTTATTATACTAAAGGGTAATGGAGAATTTGAAATAGATGGAAATAAATTTCAAATAGAAGAGGGTAGTGTAGTAAAAGTTAGTCCTAAAGAGGTCAGAAATATTTGTAATACTTCAAAAGATACAAATCTTTTATATATTGTAATACAAACAAGAGAAGATAGTATGAATAGTAAAAAACCTACAGAAGATGGTATTAGCGTGATTGAAAGAACTAAATGGTAGAAAATATTAGAATTTATCTTTTATTAATATTTAACTAACTATTATTTCAAAGTTTTTAAAAAAGAAATTATATTTACAGTTTCTTTTCTAAATGATAATTTATTAAATAAATCTAGGGTTGCAAATGGCTAAAAGTCAAAACAATAACAGTGTAAAAAGTTCAAAAGTTGATCTTATCAAACTTGGAAGTAATTCTACTCCAAAAGCATTTTCAAAAGATACTACAGTAAAAGACCAAGTGGTAAATGCTAGAAAAAGTGCAAGCTTAAATAAAGAAAAAGCTAAGAAAAAAGCCAAAATGGCAAAAGCTTCAAGAAAGAAAAATAAGAAATAGAATAATTTTATAAACTAACTATTTCTTCATACAAAAATACATAAATTAAATATAAAATGGATTATTATTTTATAAAGGCTGTGTTATGTTAGAAAAGTATGAAGATCAAATCATTTTTGGTGTATTTAGTGTATTTTATTATCTTTCCTCGTTTTTTGTATATGTATCTGTACTTCATTAAAAAAGAAATAAAAAACAACCTAAATCATAGTATAATTAAATATGAAAATAGAACTATACTATGATAAAGAGTGTCCTTTTTGTAAATATTATGCAAATTATATAGAACTAAAACAAAATCATAATCTTATTCTTCAAAATGTAAGAGAGAGTAAAAAGACTATTGATGAATTTAGAAATCTTGGATTTGATATAAATGATGGATTTATAATAAGAGTAGATGAAAAAGATTTATATCAAGGTTCAGATGCAATTATATATTTAAATAAAATCTCTAAAAAAAGAATTTATTTTAAAGATAATAAATTTTTTAGAAATTATATCTATTCATTTGTAAAAATATTAAGAAAAATTATTCTTAATTTAATAGGTAAAGATACTAAAATTTAGCTAATTATAGTAATTATTATCAACTTTAGTTCTAAAAATACATAAGAAAAAAATAATTTTATTCATTGTTTATAATACACTTGTTAAACTCCTCTCAAAATTAATAGGAGAGATAATGAAAAAAATAATCTTATCAGCAATACTTACTACTAGTTTTGTTTTTGCACATCAAATAACAGCAAAACTAGAAAATAATGTTTATAGTGCTCAGTTTTGGGCACATGGAAAATATGATAATTTTGATATCAAACAACTAAAAGGTGCTACTGCTTATGATCAAAATAACCAAGAGATAAAAACAGGAATTGATTATTCAAAGGGTACACAATTATTTATGGCAAAAAAACCTGCGATGATAGCTTTATCTTTTGATGCTGGATATTGGACTAGAACTGATAAAGGTTATGAAAATATAGAACCAAGCAAATATAAAGGTATGGTTTTTAATACTTTAAAAAGTATCAAATATGGAAAAAGATATTTCTCTTGGAGTGATTCATTTATAAACCCTGTAGGTTTAAGTATGGAAGTTGTGCCTTTAATCAATCCTTTAAACATAAAAAAAGGTGAAAAACTACCAGTTTTAGTTTTAAAAGATGGGGAAGCTTTACAAAATGCAGGTTTCGAAACATCTGATTATGAGGATTTAGATATAAAAACAAATAAATTTGGTATTGCATATATACCTGTAAAATCAACTGGATTACAAATAATTGCAGCAAAATATTATTCAAGTGAAATAAATGATCCAAATGTAAATAATATTACTATTCAAAGTAGTATCTCTTTTGAGGTAAAATAGTGATAAAAAAGTATCTTATTGCATTTTTGATTTCAAATATTTCATTATTTGCGCATGGTATTTTTTATAATGTAGTAGAGGGAGCGATTAGTATTCATCTCTCTTCTGCTAATAATATTAGTATAAGTGATGCAGAAGTAAAAGTTTTTGCCCCAGGAGGAAGTTTAGCTTATGCAAAAGGATATACTGACATAAATGGAAATTTTGCTTTTATGCCTGATAGTGCAGGCACATGGCATGTAAAAGTTTCTATGTCAAGTGATCATGGGAACCACGAAAAAGAGTTTAATATTGAATTATCAGATGATTATAAAGTTAAAGATTTTGATAAACTTCCTATAGAAAGGTATTTAGGTATCTTAAGTATTTTAGGAATTATCTTTGGTATTTTTGGTGCATTTAGTTTTTTTCAAAGAAAGAAAAGTTAAGCATTATTGATTTTAATATAAATTTTGTATACTAATATTTTAAATATTGAGGATATGAAATGAAAAATATTTTTATTATAACTATAGTTGTTGTTGCTATTGGATATATGTTTGTTTTGATGAAAGATAGATTTGATAATATCAAAGAAACAAACCAAAAAATAGCACAACAAAAAAAATAAGCTAGATATTTCTTTCGTATTATCTAGTTTTAACGAATTTCTTTATACAATCACACCACTAAAACTAAGGAAATTGACTATGAATTTAATGGTATTTGGTGCACCAGGTGCAGGTAAAGGTACACAAGCAAAATTTTTAATTGAAAAGTATGATATCCCACAAATCTCTACAGGGGATATTTTAAGAGCTGCTATTGCAGACAAAACTGAAATGGGAATGGAAGCTAAAAAGTTTATGGATGAGGGTAAATTAGTTCCTGATTCAACTATTATTGGTATTATCAAAGATAGATTAGCTGAGGATGACTGTAAAAAAGGTTTTATTCTTGATGGTTTTCCAAGAACTTTAGCTCAAGCAGAAGCTTTAAGTGAACTAATGGAAAAAATGGCTATCTCTTTAGATAAAGTTATTTCATTAAATGTTCCAGATGAATTAATCGTAGGAAGAATCACAGGAAGAAGAGTTTGTTCAAAATGTGGAGCATCTTTCCATGTTGAATTTAATCCTTCAAAAGAGGAAAATGTATGTGATTACTGTGGTGGTGAACTTATTATCAGAAAAGATGATAATGCTGAAACTGTAAAAAGCAGACTTGGTGCATACCATGAGCAAACAGCTCCATTAATTGAGTTTTATACTAAGATGGGTGTTATGGTAGAACTTGATGGTACAAAAGATGTATCAGAAGTTACAGCAGATATGTTTTCTGCAATTGAAGCTTAATCAAAACCTCTTATGAGTTGAAGTTTTACTTCAACTCAATCTTACAAACTGCAATATTTCTATAGCATTTGAAAATTTTTTGTTAATATTGATTTATGAATTTAACTAATGAACAAAAAGAGATACTAAAAGCTGTCTCAAAATATAAAAATATAAAAATAAACGCTTTTGCAGGCACAGGGAAGACTACAACTTTAAGATGTATAGCAAATGAGTATAAAGATAGAAAAATTCTTTATCTAGCATTTAACAGTGCAATTAAAAACGAAGCAAGTTCAACTTTTCCTAGCAATGCTTATGTAAAAACAACTCACGGCTTAGCCTATAGTGCTATAAAAAAATATACTGATATAGATTTAAGCCGCTTGCAAAACTATAGGGCAATAGATATTGCAAATGAGTTTGAGATACCTTATACAAAAGCTTTAAGTGCATTAAAAATCTTTGAAAATTTTTGCAATAACACACAAGAAAAAATAAATGAAGAAGATATAGAGCATAAAACTGCAAAAAAGATGTTTGATCATATGTTAATTGGTGTTTTAAAACCTACACATAGCTTTTATTTAAAATACTATTATCTACTTATCTCAAAAGAGCAAATCCCACAATTTACCTATGATATTGTGATGCTAGATGAAGCTCAAGATACAAATGAAGTAACCCTAGGAATATTTAACTGTTTAAGCTCAAAAATTAAAATCTATGTTGGGGATAGACATCAACAAATATATAGTTTCAGAGGTAGTAAAAATGCCCTTGATAAAATCTCTTGTGATAAACAATTATATTTATCAGAAAGTTTTAGATTTAACAAAGAGATTGCAAACTATGCAAATATTTTATTAAAAAGCTTCAAAGATGAACAAGTTGATATAAAATCAAATAAAAACAATGATGAGTTAAAAACCTTTGGTTATATCTCAAGAACAAATGCCCACCTAATCTCAGTTATCTCAAAAAGAATAGAACAAAGAAAACCTTTTGTCACTGTTAGAAATCCTGATGAGATATTTAGTCTTAGTATTGAAATATACTATTTACTAAACAATGAAACAGATATGATAAGAAAAAACCCTTTTTTAAAAGGTTTTAAAGATGAAGAAGAGTTAGCTTCTTATGCAAAAGAAACAGATGACTTTGAACTAAGAAGTGCTTTAAAAATAGTAAAAGAGTATCAAAATCAAATATTTGATTTCAAAGAGATAGCTCAAAAGTTTTATAAAGCTTGGCAAAATAGAGATTTAAACAATTTTGACAAAAGATTAAATGAGATTTTATTTCTAACTACAGCTCACACAGCAAAAGGTTTGGAGTGGGATAGTGTAGTTGTAGCAGATGATTTTCCAAATTTTGCAGACTTGATTTTAGATATGGGATATACAAGTTTAAAACAGTTTAAAAAAGAGTTGAAAAAACTTACAAATCAAGAGTTGATTGATGAGTTTAACCTTTTTTATGTGGCTTTAACAAGAGCAAAAACAAAACTTGTAAAAGATAGTGAAAACTTCCATTATCTTATGTATTCAAATCTAGAAAAACTAATTGATAAAAAGATATCTGATACAAATGAAGAGTTTGAAAAAGATGACAAAAATATTGTTTTATCAAAAATGGACAAAGATGAGTTTCAAAAGATTAGAGAAAATAAAAACATTGAAAAAGGGAAAGCTAAAAATAGTGGTTTAAAATGGTCTTTAGAAGATAGAATAAAACTAAAAAGTTTATACAAAAAAGATACAAATATAGCCATAATAGCTACAAAACTAGAAAGAACTTCCACAGCCATATTAGCTGAATTATTAAAAAGTGAAGTTATAACTAAAGAGGAGAAAAATATCTTATCAACTTTAGTAAAGAACAATCAAAAAGCTAGTAAAACTATACTAGCTTGATGAACTATTTTACATCATTTTGTGAAAAATCGTAGTTTTCTATATGATTATCTATATTTTCACCTAAAGCTAATTTATATTGCTCTGTAAAATACTCTATAACTTTTTGTTTTTCAGCTTCCATTGCTTCTTTTGATTCAAAAGAAGTTGAAGCCATCCAGGCATTAAATCTTGCTGCTGCGTACATCAAAGATGCACTAACTTCACCTTGTGTTGTGTTTTCTTCTAATTGTTCATTTGCTAAAGCAATATGCTGGTCTGCTCTTATTAAAAATCCATTATTATTTGTCATTTTATACCTTGTTTTTCTTTTATTATATTGAAATTTTTCTTTATACTAATTTGGAATTTTTGTAAAAATAATCTATAAATAATAAATAATATTTTTAATTTATTTAATTTTAAGTTGCATTTGTTAAATTAGTAGTAACCTAATGAGTTGTAACACAATTAGGTTTGTAAATATAGGAGGATGGGATGTTATCATGGTCTTTTGCCTTTTTAATTTTAGCAATTATTGCTGGAGTTTTAGGTTTTACAGGTATTGCAGGTGCTGCTGCAAGTATTGCAAAAATATTATTTTTTATTTTTTTAATACTTCTTATAGTTTCAGCAGTTTCAAGAGCTCTTAGGGGAAAAACTCCTTAGACAAAAAATATTAAAAGGATTCAAATGAAGAAATTATTACTACTAATACCATTTTTAGTTTTTATTTTACAAGGTTGCAATGATAATGAAGTTGAAGAAAAAGTTTCTAGTGTAAAAGAGAATATAAAAGATACAAGTGAAGATGTAAGAGATAAAGTAGAAGATGTTATTGATAATGCAGAAGATACTATAGATGATAAGAGTGAAGATGTATCTGATAAAGCAGAGGATATTGTCGATGAAGCAGAAGATGTTGTTGATTCAAATGAAGATAAAGTAAGCGATACAATTGATGATGTTCAGGATAAAGTTGAAGAAACATATGAAGATGTAAAAGAAAAAGTTAAAGAATAAAGGAGATATTATGGATAAAAATACATATGAACAAAAAGCACAAGCTAAATTAGATGAAATAGATGGACGAATTCAAGTTCTAAAAGCAAAAAAAGATGGTTTAGAAGCTGATGCCAAAATTGAATATGATAAAAAGATAGAGGAATTAAATTCTTTAAAAGATGAAACTCTTGATAAATTTAATAAATTAAAATCTTCAAGTAGTGATGCTTGGGATGAATTTAAAGCGGGATTTGAAAAATCTACTGAAATCATGGAAAGTAGTTTAAAAGCAGCCCTTTCAAAATTTGATAAATAATTTTGAAACTTAACTTACATTATTAATTCATAGATAATTTAATGGATTAAGAATGTAGGTTATAAAATTAAAAAAACATATAAAGGAGTTTATTATGGAACTTCAAGGAATAACAATTGATTTTTATGATAAAAGAACATGTGGTCTTTTACCAGACTTATGTCTTAAATGGGATATTCGTTATGATGAGTTAGAAGATAATGATGAACTTCTACAATATTGGGAAGATAGCCTTAATAGAGTCTTGTCTAAAACTGATAAGGTAGTTAGCGGAAATATGGATGGAAAATCGATTTTATATTCTGCTGATGAAGAAGCAATTAAGATTATAAAAGAGGAATTCAAAGAATTAGAACTTGATAAAATCAATTATGAAGATATAATTAAATGTGAAAATTGTCTAAAAAATGATTATTTGGCAAAATAACATAAAAGCATAATTTAATCAATATAATTATATCTTTAGAAAAAAGATTAAAAAGTGTAGCTATGTCAAAAGATTTGAGATTTAATTTAGAAGATGTTAGTCAGATAATTATTGGTTCTTTTGCCTTGGCAATTCCAATATCTTTCTCAGAAGAGGCTTGGCGATTAAGTGAAACTTTGCCTTTTTTTAACCTATCTTTATTACTTCTCTTATCTTTTTGTTTTTTAGGTTTTTATACTTTTCAAAGTATATTTCAAGGTGCTGTAAAACATAGACTCTTTGCTTTTGTTTTCAGAGTATTTATTGCATATTTGATTGCTACAGTAGTAGTTTTTTTAATACTTTTAGCAATAGACAAATTACCCTTGATTGATGAAACAGTTATAGCAATAAAAAGAATAATAGTAATATCTATGCCAGCTTCCATGGGAGCTATTATTGTTGATGGTTTTGATAAGGAATAAAAATGCTATTTGACAATATTTATGATGACATTTTAATCGATAAAAAAAATGAACAGTTTATTGATTTAATAAAAAATGAAAATGTAAGAATAGAAAAAATTGTATCAAATGGACAATGTTCACCAAAAGATTTTTGGTATTCTCAAGATGAAAATGAGTTTGTTATTATCTTAAAAGGTGAAGCTATACTTGAATTTGAAAACGAAAAAGTTCCTATGTTAGAAGGTGATTATATAAATATCCCTTCCAAAAGAAAACATAGAGTGGAATACACTTTAAAAGATGAGCCAACAATCTGGCTGGCAGTTTTTTATTAAGTCTAGAATGAGGCTAAAAGCCTACATTCTAAATTAACTTATTTTTGTTATATCTACAGGTATTGCTTGTCTAGCATTTGAACCAATAACAAAATCTCCAAGTGTGGCTAATCTTCTTGATTTGTCTAGAAGTCCTAATTTATTTATATTTACACCACTTTTTCTTGCTACTCTTGCTTCAAATGTTTTGTTGTTTATTGTAACAGCAACTGCACCTTCCGCATCTCTTCCTAAACCATGCTCTATACCAATACATTCAGGATATAAACCATTTTTATATCTAAGCATTCCCGTTACTATACCATCTTGTGAAGTTATTTTTACCATATCTCCATGTTTTAAGCCTTTTTCTTTGGCAGTACTTGGATTCATATCAACATAAGTAGTAAATCTTATATGTTGAAGTTTACTACTTGAAGCATCACATTGTGATAAAACATTTGATTTATAACTAAATGCCAACATTGGAAATCTATTTTTGGGATATATATCTTTTAATAGTTTCCCATCATTAAGTCTTGCCATATAAAATCTAGGCGTTCCACTAAACTCTTCACCTGTTAAGGCATGTTTTGATGTACCAACAGTTTGGTTATAGATATTTATAATATTTGTATATTTATGGGCTAACTTATCCTCTTTATACCCATCTTCTTTACTTTCAAATCTTCCACCTCTAGCCATGACATAAGCAGTTTTTCTCCAGTTTTCACCACTAATATTTTGTAAGGTTTTTATATATGGTTCTAAACTTGCTAATTTAATCTCTTCATCTGTGATATCAGGAACACCATTTTTATCAAGTGCAATATTCTCAAATGCTCTTATATAAAAATCTTGAGGTCTATTTAAAGGATATTTTTTACCATCATTTCCTACAATAGCATTTTCTCCAAATCCTGGAAGATTAAGTTTTTTACCTAACTCAATCATAAAACTATCCATACAAATTGGTTCACCATTTTTAAATCTTGCTTGTTTTGGTTTTATCATTGGAAATGCTGCAGTGTTTATTTTTGTTTGAGATCCAGCCCAAGCTCCTGCAACTCCCCAAGTTTCATATATAACTGAATCAGGTACGATATAATCAGCATATTGAGATGTTTCATTTATAAATGGATCAATAGCAATGATTAAAGGAACTGAAGTATTTGGGTCTTTAAGTAGTTTTACAATATTTTGTGAACCACTTTGACCATAAACAAAATTTGCATTCCAGCTAATAAGAGCTTTTAACTTATATGGGTATTCATTTGCACTATTAGTGATAATATCTGATTCTATAGCATTTGTAAAAGGATACCAAGTATCTTTTGCAGGGTATGGATTTTCACCTTTTGCTATTTTTTCTTTAAATTCAGCAGTTTTTTCATAAGCTACTCTTGTTTTATCTACTCTGTAGCCTTTGGCTTTAACTTTCCCTTTATATCCTACAAGATTGTATTTTGAACCTTTGAAGTCTTTATATCTTCCACCACCAGCACTCATACCGCCTTTGTAGTTTAGATTTCCTACCATTGCACCTAACATCATAATTGCATAAGTAGTATAAAATCCTGTAGTATGCATAGTCCCACCATGACAATCTGTTGCAGCTTTTCTTCCATGTGATGTAAACTCTTTAGCTGTTGCGATAATTTTTTCTTTACTTATCCCTGATTCTTCTGCATAAGTTTCCAGTGATTGTTCAAATGCACTCTCTTTTAAAAGTGTCATTGAACTTTTAACTTTATATGTTGTTTCATCAATAGTAATCACTTTGTCAACAAATAATTCAGCTTGGTCTACAAGTGAAGCTTTTTTTAGTTTTCCATCTACTGCATCAAGAACTAAAGGCTCTTTATCTTGTTCTAAAAATTTACCTTTATTTTTTCCCTCTTGAATCACTAAATGTGTAGCATTAGTATATGAAGCATCGTTTAATCTCTCTTTGGCTTCTAAAGATGGAATTCTAAGATATTTCTCATTATATAAAGAGTTAGCAATAATAACTTGTAAAAGTCCCATTGCAAAAGCCAAGTCTCCACCTGGCAAGATAGGAATCCATTCACTCTTTTCTCCAACAGCTATATTATCAGAGTTTGTAAGCATAGGTGCTACAGTTACACACTTTAAATTCTCTTTTACTCTTCCTTTTGTAAGAAGTTTACTTTGTCTTTTAAAAGGATTACCTGCTTGCCCTGGAGCTGTACCAAAAGTTAATAAATATTCACAATATTCAAAATCTGGTTTTAAGTGGGGATATTTTTTAAAATCACCCAAATAAGAAGCTTCTCCTGAACGCATAGAAAGTCCGCAAATAGATGTATGCCCTTGATAGTTCATTGTTCCAAAAGAGTTTTTAAATCTATGTACCATAAAAGCTTTTCTTCCATCATCTCCTGTTCCTAAGATACACAATTGATTGGCTTTTGGTCCCATTTCTGGATTTTCATTTTTAATAGGAGTTGTTAAGTCTCTAATAGAAGCTAACCCTTCAACTTCACCTTCACCAAAAAGATTCCCACCTTTTGTTATCTCTTCAAGAAGTTGTTCTATCTCTATCTCTTCCCATTTATTTTCACCTCTATTTCCTACTCTTTTTAAAGGTTTTAATACTCTTAATTTATCATTTATCTTATCAAATACTACATTACCCCTTGCACAAGCAGTTGATCTGTAAGTTAAATTCTCTTTAGAATCTCTTTCTAGAAGAGAAAAACTTTTTTCCAAAGATGTATTGTAAGGAAGCCATGGGTCACTAGATAAAGGACTATATGGATTTCCTGTTACTTTTACTACATTATCTGTTTTATTATCTACTTTAACTCTAACACCACAGTGAGTAGTACATCCATTACATACACTACTTCTTAAAGAGTAATCATCATTTTTAGAAAATTTATCAAATATAATCCCTTCTGTTTCAAGAGAATTAGTATAGATTGGATCATTTGTTTTTTCGCCATTTCTACTCATTGTAGCAGCAGCTTTTAATGTATCTTTATATCCAACAACAGAAGCACAACCTGCTACAACTGTTGTTCCTAATAAAAATCTTCTTCTATTTTTGTTCATAATCTACTCCTTTATTATAGTGCTCATCCATCTCTTCATCCCAAGGAAAAAGAGCAGTTACTAAAGACACAAGAGCTATAAAAAGCATCCAGTTAGCTACTATTGCTGTTATACTTCCTTGTCCTATTAAGTGTGGTGTATATTCTAAAAATCCTGACATGCTTCTAGGGATAGTTTGTCCACCAATTACTGTACTCCATCTAAAAAGCCAAACCCCAATAGCTACAACAATACCTGTTATAAAAACCAAAGGTAGGTTATGTCTTAATTTTGTAAATCCAATAATCATTGGGATAATTAAACATAAAATATATTCCACATATACTGTCATATTAAAATGAAGTGTAAAAAACTCTAATAAGTAGTTTTTAGGTTCATTTCCAAAAGGTATTGCAAAACTTAGCCATAATGCTCTGATTGTTAAATCTATAACTATAAACCAAGCAAGAAGTTTTGCAAGCTGTGCAATAATATCTCTATCAACTCTAGCTTGTTTTGTAAAGAATTTTTGGAATATTGGAATTAAGATTATTAAAAGTCCAGTTCCTGAAACCATAGCTGAAGCTAAAAATAAAATTGGCATTAAAGGTGTACTCCATAAGTAGTTTGCATGAACTGCACCTAAAATATACCCTGTATATCCATGTACACATAAAGCTAAGGGAATACCAATTGAGCCTAAAATAAAACCTAATTTATGGTCTTTTTTATCCTCTTCTTTATTTATTTCATATCTTCCAAGTGTTAAGATTGAATAGATTTTTCTTTTTATACCTGAACTTTTTTCCATTCTTTTTACAAAATATGGTCGATATAAAATCAAAGCTTCAAAAAATATCAAAATAGGGTAGGCCATAAGTAAAAGTACTCCCCATTTCATTGGAGAAGTTGGAAAGTTTTCCCATCCATATAAGAAAAAGTTTGCTAATCTTCCTGGTTGTGATAAATCATCAATTAGATTCATTGGTGCTGCTATAAGTAAAACAAGTGCCATTAGAAGAGAAAAACCTGCAATTGGTTTATACTTTTCCATCCCAAATACATGGGCAAAACTTGAGATAATAAAAGCAGCCGCTGAACTACCTGTAAACCAAAAATAGTTTGGTACATCAATTCCCCAGACTTTGTCAGGAGTTATTGCTGAAAGTGTTGTGATTAAAGTATCCATTATTTTTCTCCTAGCATTGTTGCCCATTCTTGTTTATCAAGACCAATCTCTTTTCTCATAATATCATCGAGATTTGCTGTGGCATTTAATACATTTTCTACACGACCATCTAGTCCTATATAAAATACTTGTGGCTTAGTTCCTTGTTCTGTTTTTAGAGTATTAGTTGGATAATTTGCTAATAGTTTTGAAACCTCTGATGTTTTATCATTTAAATCACCAAAAATTCTAGCTCCACCAACACAAGTTTCAACACATGCTGGAAGTAAACCTTCATCAACTCTGTGAGCACAGAATGTACATTTATCCATAACTTTTGTTTTGCTATTCATAAATCTTTTATCGTATGGACAGGCATTTGCACAATAACCACATCCCCAACAGATTTCAGAATCTACAACTACAATTCCATCTTCTCTTTTAAATGTAGCACCAGTAGGACATACAGGAACACAAGCTGGATCATCACAGTGGTTGCAAAGCTGAGGTAAAAATGCTTTTCTTACATCTGGAAATTCACCCAATTCCATCTCTGTTACTGAAGTTCTATTTTGATTTATTGGTACATCATTTTCTACCATACATGCAGATGTACAAGCTTGACAACCAACACATTGTCTTAAGTCAATTACCATTGCATATTGTTTATTTTTATTTCCGATATATCTTAAGTCTTCTTCATCTCTTCCGGGATTTTTTAGTGAAAAAGCTTTTGCAGAAGTTGTTGCGACAAAAAGTGTGGCAAGTCCGCCTTTTATGAAATTTCTTTTTGATTCATCCATAATTATAGCCTCCTTATATACTATAAGGAAACTATAACAGTAACTTGTGTGAAACTAGGGAGATTAAACTTTTATATAGTTTAATTTATAGAAGAATTGTAAAACAAGCTCCTTTTTCGTTGTTATGAACACTTAATGAGCCATTCATACTTTTTTCTATAATATTTTTACTCATATATAAACCTATCCCTGTACCAGTACTTGCGTGTTTTGTACTAACATAGGGTTCAAATACTTTCTCTAAAGGAGAGAGTTTTATTCCACCTGCATTATCACAAATTTGTATCTGTGATTTGTTTTTATATTTATCAACTTTGATTGTAATTTGTGGGTTTTTGATTTTCTCTTCTATTAATATATCTTTTGCATTACTTAAGATATTTAGGATAACTTGAGAGAATTCATTTTCATATCCATTTATTGTAAACTCATTTTTAAAATCTATAGCTACTTTTATTTTATGGTTTTCTAAACTAGAAGAGATAAGAGATAAACTTTTTTCTATACTTTGTTTTGGACTAAAAACTTTTTTCTCTTTATCTGGTTTAAAAAAGTTTCTAAAGTCATCTATGGTTTTAGACATAAACTTTATTTGTTCTTCTGCTTCTTGAATAGAGCCTCTTAATTCCTCTTTTGTAAGTTTGTTTTTTTCATATAAAAGTTCTATAAAAACCAAAATACTACTAAGTTGTGTTAAAGGTTGTCTCCATTGGTGGGCAATACTTCCTATCATCTCACCCATACTTGCTAATTTACTTTGATGAACTAATATTCTCTCTTTCTCTTTTGCTTCTTTCTCTTTTTTTGTTTTTAAAGCAACCTCTTCTTCCACTCTTTTTTCAAGATTTTTATTTAAAGAAGATAGCTCCTCTTGACTCTCTTCTAGTCTTACAATTAATACTTTAAATCCATAATGCATAACTATTAACGCAATTGTTCCTAAAATAGATATAAGAAAAAAACTTTTTAGCACAGTATTAGATAGTCTTTGTTGTCCAGAGGTGATATCTTGGAAAAATAGGATTTCAAAGCTATTATCACTTACTACATTATTGATTTTTATATGGTGTGTTGTAAATATATTTGAATCTAAATTAAATAGTTTTGGTACTTCGTTTTTTTGTTTTGTTAAATAGTTTGTTAAAGATAACCCCTTAGAGTTTTTTAGGCTTATTATAGGTTTTGTTTTATCATTTGAAACAATATAAGATTCTATATTTGCAAGCTCATATATCTCAGATAAGAAATATATTGAATCTATCATAAATACTAAATATCCATTGTTTTTAGAAGAAATAGTTATTATATAATTTAAATGATTGTTTGAAGTATCTATAAATAAAGAGTTGTTTGAAGGTGTTATATTATTTGCAGGGCTTTCACCTAAATAGGTTAGTAGATTTTTATCTTTATCAAAAAAAATCATAGATTTTAAAAATCTATTTTCATTTCTTAAAATTTTCCAACGATTTTTTGAAAGTGCATAAAGTTTGTTTTTATCTTGGTTACTTAGTGCCTCTTGTATCCCATAAGAGTTTAAATTTGCCAATCCTCTATTATGGTAAAACTTTTCAACTCTTATAATAGATTCTTCAAAAATAGAGTTTAGTTTTTTTTCATAGGCTTTTTGACTCTCTTGAATAAACTCTTTTGTTGTTGCATATTGCATATATACAAAAAATAGAGATAAAACAAAAAACATCCCGATTACTAAAACTGTTGTTTTAGTTTTTGTAGAGGTATTTTTTTGTAGTTTATCAATATTAAATTTCAAGTTTATATCCTACTGCAAAAATATTTTTTATTGAATCTTTGCCAATGATTTTTCTCAAATCTTTTATAATAGCTTTAATGGCATCTTTAGAGTGATACTCTTCATCAGCCCAAATATAATCACATATCTCATCATAAGAGATTGACTGATTTATTTTTGATAGCAACAAATCCATCATTTTACTTTCATTAATTGATAATTGAATCTCTTTATTTTCCGTTTTAAACTTTTTTTCGCAAGTATCATAAAAACCATCACCAATCTTTATTTGTGTTGAATAATCACTTAATTCTAAAGCAACAATTTTTAAAGCCTCTATAAATTCTGCTTTATTAAATGGTTTTGTAAGATATTTACAAATTTTTTGTTCAACAGCTCTCCATAAATATTCATTATCTGTGTAAGCACTTAATATAATAATTGGTACTTTTTTGTTTGTTTCTCTGATTTTTTTTACAACTTCCAAGCCATCAATATTTGGCATACAAATATCAAGAATTACAACATCAGGTCTATTTATAATATATTCATCTAAGGCATCTTCGCCATTGCTAACTGTGATTACATTGTTAAAAAAAAGTTTTAATAGTTTTGATACATTGTTTTGTATCCCTTCTTCATCTTCTGCATAAAGAACTTTTCTATTAGAAAGTAGGTCTAATAGATGGTTTTCATTTTCCATATATTTTCCAAAATTTTATTTTCAGGTTTTGCTTTTTAGTATACTTAATAAAATATTATTTATCAAGAGAATTATATTTTTTATTTTATAAAAATTTAAAGTTAGCTTTTTAATAGAGTATAATCTATGGGAAATCCCATAGAATTATTTAATAGCTTGGATAGTAATTGAAAAATCTAAATCTTTCCCTGCTAATGGGTGATTAAAATCAACTTCAACTTCATTATCTAAAATATTTGTAACAATTACTTGGATAGGTTGACCACCTTCACCTTGACCTTGAAGAGGCATTCCAACTTGAAGTTCTAAATCACCAAATTGCTCTTTTGGTACTAACTGTTTTGCTTCTGGATTATATTCTCCATATGCTTCTTGTGCCGGTACATTTATATCTTTTGTGTCATTTACATTCATATCAGCGATTCTTGATTCTAGTCCTGGAATAATTTGTCCTGAACCATATGTAAACTCTAGTGGTTCTTTGTCAATATTGCTATCAACAACTTCTCCTTCTATCTTTAATTCGTAGTTTATCGATACTAGTTGATTGTTTTCTATAGCCATAATGACTCCTTTTTTGATTTTGATCATACACTATATCTAAATTTTTTTATATATAGATAAATAAAAAATATATATAAATATTATAAAAAAATTATATAAATTTATTTTCTATATCTTTTACCCAATCCTCTAATCTTTTATCTGTTAGTTCGCTTTGATTATCTTCATCTAATACTAAACCTATAAATTGATCATCTATAACAGCAGTTGAATCTTCAAACTCATATCCTTGTGTTGAAGTTTGACCAATTATATTTGCATCTTTTACATATTCATATAGATGACCTAAAGCATTACAAAAAGTTTCTTCATAACCATCTTGATCTCCCATTCCTAAAAGAGCTACAGTTTTACCGTTAAAATCAATATCGTTTAAGTTTTCTTCAAAATCTTCCCAGTCAGATTGTAAATCTCCATCTCCCCAAGTTGGTGAAGCAAAAATTATATTTTTATATTTTGAAATATCATCTTTATTTGTATTTGCTATATTATGAATATCAATCTCTTGAGAGAATAAATCTTTAATTTTTTCTACAATCTCTTCTGTTGTTCCTGTATCACTACCAAAAAATAAACCTATTTTTTCCATAAAAAAATCCTTTGTATAATTTAAAATGGAAATTTAACATCTAAAGATTAAATCACAATAAAAATATTTTCATAACCTTTTATATTAAAAAAGCACTTTTAGTGGTATAATTTTTGTTTTTTAAAGTGAGTTTATGAAGTTTTTTATTACCTTTTTTATATTTTTTAGTTTTTTGTTTTCAAGTGAAATTTTAAACTACAAAGTTGTAAACAAATCAGTTGTTTATAAAAACAAAGATTATAGAGTTTTACGTACATTTGAAAAAAGCAAAATAAGTTATTATCTAATTGTTGATGAGAATACTTTAGAAACCAAAATTATAGAAAAATCAAAAATCATAAAATTTAAAACTAAAAACTTAAAAGATTCTAGATATCAAACCCTTCTGGAAAAATATAAAGAACCACCTTTTTTACTTCAAAACTATGGTGCAACTCAAATTGATACAAAATATGTTTATATCACTGTTGATATGTGTCCTTCAAGAAAAAAGGGTTATGAAAAAGATTTTTTTAAAAATATTATAAAAAAATATGCAAACAGTTCTATTACTCTTTTCATATCAGGAACTTGGATAGAAAACCATAAAGAAAATTTTTTAGAACTTGTTAGATTAAAAAAACAAAAACAACTTGATATAATTTTTGGAAATCATACCTTTAGTCATCCCTATAAAAAAGAAAACCCTCTTATTAAAAATTTTCTCTTATCAGATAATATTGATATTAAATATGAAATCTTAGAATTAGAAAAACTACTTTTATCATATGATATAACACCAGCTATATTATTTAGATTTCCAGGACTTGTAGCAGACAAAAAGAGTATTTTATTAGTAAATAGTTTAGGCATGATTCCCATAGGTACAAATGCTTGGTTGGCAAAAGAAGAGCCAATACAAGATGGGAGTATTATCTTAGTTCATGGAAACAAAAATGAGCCAATGGGTATAAAAAAGTTTGATAATATAGTAAAAAACAAGGATTTGGAAATCTCTTCTATCTTAAAAGATTTACACTAAAACTAAATTAAATAAAAGTTTCAATATAATTTCGCCCTAAGAGGGAGAATTTATAATGTTATTAGTTATAGAAATAGTTTTATTTCTTTTTGTAATATACCGTGGCTGGATTTTTGAAGCCTTAGGTTTACTATTACTTTTTTTCATAGAACAAATACTTATTGTAGAATTGAATATCACTGATGAGAGAATAAATATAGGTGTTGAGTTATTATTTGTTGCTGTTTTGCTTGTTTTGTCATTTTATAAAAAACGTGAGAAATTAGAACATTGTCATAACTGTAATTCACCTTTAGAGGATAGTCGTTATTCTTGTAATAGTTGCGGTGCACCTTTAGTTAATGAAGTATATAAAGAGATTAAAACAGAAGCTTCATATATAATTAGACTTATAATGAAAAATAAAAACAGTTTTCAAGAGGTTAAAGAGCTTTTAACAAAGCAGTACAAAAAAATAGGTTTGGAAAATATAGTAATAGATAAAGATAATACTTTTATGATTAAAAATGATAAAAATGCCTATATTCTAGTACGAACAAATAATTTTGATTTGACAATAGAAACTTTTAATGTAAACAAGCCTAATTTAGATGAATATAGAAATCTATTTGTACTTAAACCTTTAAAAAGAGGATAAACTCTAAAAAGTTTATGCTCTTTTTTAAATCAAACTATTCTTTTTATAAATACTTTAAAATCTAAATCACAATCTGCAAATGGATGGTTATAGTCAACAGTAACTTCATCTTTTGTAACTTCAGTAACTGTTGCTTTTATTAAATCACCGTTATCATCATCAGCTTCTAAAACCAAACCAATCTCTAAGTCAATACCTTCAAAATCTGAAATAGGTAAAGTCTCAGTTAAACTAGGGTCATGTTTTCCGTAAGCTTTTTCTGCAGGAATTTTCACCTCTTTTGTTTCACCCTCATTCATATCTTGAATAGCTTCTTCTAAACCTGGAATAATCTCACCAGTACCATATGAAAACTCTATAGGACTTCCATCAAAGTTTGTTTCTATTTGTGCACCATTAACTTTTAATTCATAATGCATAACTACAAGTTGTTTATTTTTTATAGCCATAATGGTCCTTCTTTTATTTTTGAATTAAAATAGTATCTAAATATAATAATAAAAACTTAAAATAAAAAGTAAGCTTCTATAAATATCTTTTTAATTAAAATACTTTATGTTTTTTAAGATAAATATACTAATACTAATCCTTTTTTCATTTGTTAATGCATCTTTTGAAAAAGTTTCAATTGGCACTATAGATAAACACTATAAAATATCAAAAGAGCAAATATATTCTATACTAAAAGAGATTGAATTTACATTTGAAAAAGAGTTAGATAAAGATGTTTTTGATTACGCAGATGATGGAAAACCCATAAACTTTATTTATCTGCCACCTTCAAAGTTAGAAAATGAAATCTCAAGAAAAATCTCAAGAATAGAAAGTAAAAAGCAAAAAATACAAGAGCTAAAAGATTATTTCCCAAATAAAAAAAATGATATAGAAAATACAAAAGAGATACTAAGTAAGCAGCAAGATGAATTAAACAATAAAGTAAGAAAATATAATAACTACATCAAAACAATAAATTCAAAAAAAAGTATCACAAAAGAAGAGTTAAACAAAGTAAAAACATATTCAAAAAAAGAGAAAACAGTTTTAAATGATGAAATCAAAAAGCTAAAGGCAAAACGAAGAGAACTAAGAAGAGAGATTATAAAGTTTAACTCTAAAGTTACTAGTTTCAACAACTTAATAAATGATTTAAATAGATTAAATATCCAATTAGAAGCTATGAATAGAAATTATTCAAAAATCAGAGGTAGAACTTTTGGTTTACAAACTATTGAAAAGAAAACAACTTTTAAAGATGGAAAGAAAAAAGAGGAACAAAAAATCTCTATATCTATGGATAAAATAGAGATTTATGGTTTTAAAAATCTGGATGAATTAAAAATCATCTTAGCACATGAAATAGCCCACTTAGTTGGTTTACCCCATGTAAATGAAAAAAATGCTTTGATGAATCCAATAATTCAAAAATCACAACTGGAAAAAGGATTAAATTTAACCCCTGCAGATATTCAACTTTTTGATAAATATCTAGATTAAAAGGAATCTTATGATTGAGATAAGAGAAGCTAGTATAAATGATAGTGAATCAATCTCCAATTTACTTGAACAATTGGATTATTCTGGTACTAATAGGTTTATAAATAAAAGAGTAAAAGAGCTTATTGAACATAAAGATGAGACTTTACTAGTGGCAAAAAAAGATGAAAAAGTTGTAGCAGTATTATCTTTACATTTTATACCCCAATTAGCTTTAGAGGGTGACTTTTGTCGTATTAGTTATTTTTGTGTTGATGAAGATAATAGAAGTGATGGAGTAGGGGCACTTTTAGAATCATATGCTGTAAAACTAGCAAAAGAAAAAAAGTGTGACAGAATAGAAGTACACTGCAATCAAAGAAGGCGAAAAGCACATAAGTTTTATTATAAGCAAGGATATATTGAATCCCCAAAATATTTAATAAAATCTCTAGTTTAATTTCAATATAATTTCAAAAAAATTTAGGAGTGAAATATTATGACAATAGCAGTTTTTTGTGGTTCTAGTAGTGGTAATGATAGTGATTTTTTGGATTCTACAAAAGAGTTAGGTAAATATTTTGCTTTAAATGGTATTGATGTTGTTTATGGTGGTGGAAAAGTTGGTTTAATGGGTGCCTTAGCTGATTCTGTTATGGAAAATGGCGGAAAAGTACATGGTGTAATTCCTATTAAATTAAAAGAAAAAGAGTTGGCTCATACAAACATAACACAGCTTGATGTTGTTGAAAATATGCACGAAAGAAAAGCTTTAATGGCAAGTAAAGCAGATGCTTTTGTAGCTTTAGCAGGTGGGGCAGGTACTTTAGAGGAGATATTTGAAGTATGGACTTGGGGTCAATTAGGTTTTCATTCTAAACCTTGTGCTTTTTATAATATAAACGGTTTTTATGATAAACTTTTTGAGATGCTTGAAGGGATGTGTGATTCAGGTTTTCTAAAAAAAGATTTACTTGATATGCTTATTAAAACAGATAATAAAGATCAACTACTAAAAGCTATAAAAGAGTATATCCCACCAAAAAACAAATGGTAGATTACACTATTATATGATTTGATTTATCATCATCTATATGTTTTTTTACCTCTTTACATAGTTGAGGAAAGAAGATAAGAAAATCTTCTTCTATGCTATGTATATTTGAACTTACAATATCAATATATCTATGTGTAGTATCTCTTTTTAGCAATCTTTGAGATAGTTTATAATCAACTCTTAAAAAAGCTTTTTCTAAATCATCTAAAGTCTTATATTGATTTAATATATCGTGTTGTATTAATCTTTCTAGGGGAGTTTTTGCATGTAAAGGTAAAGAATCTAATCTTTTTAAAGCATTTATATAAAAACTATCTAAAAATTCATTTATAGGAATATTTGAAAATTTTTCCCAATTTTTTGTTAGAAGATAATCATAAGTTAAATCAATAACTACAGCTTTTAATAAACCTTTAGAGCCAAGTCTATTTTTACTATTTTTAAAAAAATCGTGTGAATCAGTGTATGAATCAATAATCTTATGAACATACATACCTTTTTTTATATTTTCATTTGCATCTTCCCAAGATTTTCCCTTGAGTGGGTCAGCTAAATAGTTTCCAATTTGAAAGTCAGTATTAAGTTCTGATAAAAATATATGTGCAATCCAATTCATAGGTAGAAGAGTACAAAAGTTTACATTAAAGGTATGTAAACTTTTGTTTATCAATTATATTTGATAATCTGGAGTGTTGTCTTTCCACTCAAAAATAAAACACATAGGAAGTTTATTTTTCTTGTTCATTATAAGTGCAGTTATAGTAGCACTTATAAATATAGATACAATAGCAACCAATGATGAAAAAGCCAATGTTGACATACCAGTTAGACCTTGTCCCACTGTACAACCAATAGCCATGATACCACCAGTACCCATCAAACTTCCACCTATGATGTTGTATTTTACTTTGTGTTGCCCCTTTGCTGCTGTACAACCAAAGCTATATCTTCTGTTTACTTTTGCCATTAGAAAGGCTCCAGCTAATACTCCAAATACTAAACTTATAGCAAAAGTTAATTCAGAGATTTGATAATATGTAAAAAACTCCATAGTTTTAGCAGCAGGATAAACAAAAGTGATTCCTGTAAGTTCAATAACCCTTTCCATACTCTCTTCACCAATTACACCTGTAATATACCAAGAAGCTCCAACAAATAATCCAAGTACAACTCCATCCCATAAAGAAGGTAATCTTTTTATCTTTTTTACTAAAATATATAAAAGAATCAATAATAATATACTAACCACATAAATATTCATAGAAGCATTACCAATATAAGATGATAAATTTATTAGTGTTTCATTGTTTATAATCAAAGGATTTAAAATCTCACCCATAAAACCTTTTGCTGTTGAGTATCCAAAGATTGCAATAAAAACTAATACAATAAGTGAGTTAATATCCCCTTGGGCAAATTTAATAAGGTGTCTATTACTACATCCATCTGATAACATCATCCCAACACCAAATAACAATCCACCAATAATAATTGCAAAGTAGTTGATATTGTCTTTGTAATAAACAGTTTCAGTCAAGTCAAGTTCATAAATAGAACTTACAAAAAATGTAGAGATTATTCCAATAAGCATAGCAACAACTACAGATGAACCTCTCATAGTTGATTTTGTTAAAATATAGTCTTTAATAGAACCACTAAAACAAAATTGATTTTTTTGTGCAACAGCTCCAAAGGCTAAACCTAAAAGAAAGCCAAGTATGTTTACTATTTCATAAACCTCGAAATCTGACATATTAATCCTTACTAAATAAATAAAGTTTTGATTTTAGTATTATATAGATTAAATTATAAGAGAGATATTCGAGGTTTTTATTAGAATTATAATTTAAGCTAAAATATATATGATTAAAATAGTCAAGTATAAATTATATCTCTTGATTCTCAACTTTCATATCTTCAAGCCCTTCTAAAATATCCAGTGCTTGTTCTTGAGTAATTGTTTTATTTTCAATATCAACTAATACTTCATCAAAGTATAATTTTACTTGCAACATATATTCCAATTCTTCTTTTATAGCTTTTTTCTTTTTTTGAGAATACTCTTTTTCAAGCTCTTGTACATCTTTGTTTACTTCTACTAATACATCAGTTTTTAAAAGAGTTTCCAGTTCTTTTATATAATCCATTTTAATCCTTTGTATTTAAAAAGGTATTGTAGCAAAAAAAATATATTGTAAACTAAAAATAAATATAAATAATATGAAATATTATCCTTTTAAAATTTAAAAAAAAACTGTACAATTAAATAAAAAGTTGGATAAGACAATGATTGATTTAATTGAAAAATTGCCAAAAGCAGAATTACATCTGCACATAGAAGGTACATTAGAGCCAGAATTGATGTTAGAATTAGCCCAACGAAACTCTATATATATACCTTATTGTAATGTTGAAGATATTAAAAAAGCTTACGAGTTTACTGACCTTCAAAGCTTTTTGGATATCTATTATAAAGGTGCAAGTGTTCTTATAAAAGAGGAAGATTTTTACTCTTTGACTTGGAACTATTTACTAAAGTGTAAAGAAAACAATATCATCCATACAGAGATATTTTTTGACCCACAAACACATACACAAAGAGGAGTACCATTTTACACAGTTATAAAAGGTATAACTGAAGCTTTAAATGATGCAAAAAATGAGTTAGGTATCACTTCTAATATAATTATGTGTTTTTTAAGACACCTAAGTCAAGAAGAGTGTTTTCAAACTTTAACTGAAGCTTTGGAGTTTAAACACGATATTGTAGGTATTGGTTTAGATTCTTCAGAGATAGGAAATCCCCCATCAAAGTTTAAAGAGGTATTTGAAAAAGCAAGAGAAGAGGGCTTTAAGATAGTTGCCCATGCAGGAGAAGAAGCTGATTATTCCTATATCGTTGAGGCTTTGGATTTATTAAAAGTTGATAGAATAGACCATGGAGTACAAGCTATAAATTCAAAATCTTTGGTTCAAAGATTAGTAGATGAACAAATATCTTTAACAGTTTGTCCAAACTCAAATATTGAGTTAAAAGTTTTTGATGATTATAAAAGTCACAACATAAAAGAGCTTTTGGATTTAGGATTAAATGTTACAGTTAACTCTGATGACCCAGCATATTTCAAAGGGTATTTAAACCAAAACTTTATAAATATTTATGAAAATCTAGATTTATCAAAAGAGGATATAGTAAAACTAGTAAAAAATTCGTTTAACTCTTCTTTTATCGATGATGAACTTAAAAAAGTATATTTAGAAAAAGTAGATAAGATAGTTGAGAGTTTTTAAACATATTTAGATAAGATTTTAATAACTACTACAAAGGATAAGTATGAATGAGATATTAAACTATATAAAAATAGATGAGTTGATTTCTACTTCAGGACAACCAACAGTTGAACAGTTTCAAAAAATAAAAGATGAAGGTTTTGAAGTTGTTATAAACTTAGCCCTTTGTACTGCTACAAATGCAATTGAAAATGAAGACAAAATAGTAACAGGATTAGACCTTACTTATTTTCATATCCCAGTTGATTTTGAAAATCCAAAACTTGAAGATGCAAAACTGTTTTTATCTCTTATGGGTATTTTACAAGATAAAAAAGTTTTAGTGCATTGTGCTAAAAACTATAGAGTTACAGCTTTTATGTATCTATATCACAAACATATATTAAATACTCCCTTTGAACAAATTGATTTATCAATATTTGATGAATGGACACCAAGTAAACAGTGGCAAGATTTAATGAAGTGCTCAATAGACAAACTTGCTCTTTTATAAGTCACTGCAAATTTAGTAACTTTTCGATAAAATAGCCAACTTATAAATAGATAATTTGGATAATATATTAATAAATAATGGAAATAAAAACAAATAAAATAAAATTTAAAGAACCACTACGATTAGAGAGTGGTCGGATTTTAGAAGAGTTTGAAATAGTTTATGAAACCTATGGAAAACTAAATGAAGACAAATCAAATGTAATCGTAGTTTGTCATGCCTTAGCAGGAAGCCACCACGCAGCAGGAAGATATGCCGATGAAGCAAAAGCCGGATGGTGGGATAAACTAATAGGTGATGGAAAAGCTATAGATACAACAAAGTATTTTGTTATTTGTTCTAATAACATAGGTAGTAATTTTGGTTCGACAAATGCTTTAAGCATAGACCCAGCTACAAAAAAAGAGTATAGATTAAAATTTCCAGTTTTAGCTATCTCTGATATAGTTAAAGCACAAATGAGATTATATAAAGAGTTGGGTATCTCAAAAGCAAAAGCAGTTGTAGGTGGAAGTATGGGTGGTATGCAAGCACTTTGCTACTCAATAGAGTATCCAAATTTTGCCGAGCATATTTTTGCCCTAGCAACTACGGCTTATACAAGACCTTGGGCAATATCTATAAACAAACTAGCAATAGAAGCAATCAGACACGACCCAGTTTTTAAAGATGGATTTTATAAAAAAGATGATTTACTTGCAAAGGGTTTACCCGGACTTGCAATAGGAAGAATGGCTGGACTAATAGCTTATTTAAGTCCAACTTTGTTTAATAAAAAATTTGGAAGAGATTATTCAAGAACAGATGGTTTATATGAGCTGTTTGGTAGATTTGAAGTGGAAAGATACCTTGAATATAACGCATACAACTTTCCAAAAGTGTTTGATCCTTTATCTTATTTATACATTTGTAAAACTATGAATATATTTGATGCAGGAAGAAATGAAGATACTTTAGAAAACTCATTTTCAAAAGTAAAAAGCAAACTGCATCTTATATCTTTTAGTGATGATATGTTGTTTTTCCCCGAAGAGATGGAAGAGATAAGAGATATTATGATTAAACTAGGTAAAAGTGAGCAAGTAACATATAAAATGATAGAAAGCCAATCAGGACACGATTCGTTTTTGGTTGAAGTTGATAAATTTGAAAAATATATGATAGAACTATTAGAAGGAAACAAATGAGTGAAGAGATAAAAGAAGAGATAGAAAACTTAAGTTTTGAAAAAAAGATAGAAAAAGCAAAAGAGCTTTTAGAAAAACTATCAGACCCACAAATAACCCTAAGTGATTCATTAGAAGTTTATAAAAATGGAGTAAAAGAGCTAGAAGAAGCACAAAAACTCCTAGATGAAGCCAAACTTATCTTTACAACTAAAGAGAAAGATTCTAACGAACCATTTTAAAAAATATTGCAAAATGTTATATTTTTAAACATTACTTTTTAAACTAGATAAACTTCTTTCAAATATCTGAGGGAAGTTTATGAATTTAGATAATAAAAACACAAGAATTGATATCTGGAATAACAAAAAAAAGATAATCAATGAAAAAATAAGTATAAATCATAAAAAAGATGGAAGTGTAAAATTTAGAATACAGCCATGGAGTTTATGGTGGTTTGAAGTTGGTGAAAATATAGGAACCGAAACAAGCTGCCATTTTACAAGCAAAGAACTTGTAACCTTAAGACCTTGTGTAATAATCTCAACAAACAATTTTAATCATGCAACATACAACAAAAAAGTGATAGTTATGCCAATCACTTCAAAAAAAGATAATTCTAAAGTTAAGCATTTTCATTATGAGTTAATTTCAAATAATTATCAGAGTTTTTATAACAAAAAAAGAAATATTAACTATTTAGGTTTAGAAAAAGATTCTTTAGTTATTTGTAATGACATAAAAACTATCGACAATAAAAGATTAGTACAACATATTTATCCCCAATTAAATAAAGAAGATATTAAAGGTATTCAGAGACTTATAAGTAAATATATTAGTATTTTTTAGACATAAAAAAAGGAACTTATAAAAGTTCCTTAAGTTTACCCCTACTTAAAGGGATAGCTCCTAAAACGGAGTAATTTAGGGACCTACTTAAAAAAGTGGGTGTGCCCGTAAACAATAATGAGAGAAGTTTAACATACAAAAAGAGATTTGTCAAATAAAAGGAAGTTTATGAAATCGATAACTCAACTACAAAATATAGACAAACCAAGAGAAAGACTTTTAAAATATGGTCTAAGTGCTCTTAAAAACTATGAGCTTATAGCTGTACTTTTAGGAAGTGGAGTAAAAGGTAAAGATGTAATAAAACTCTCCCGTGAGATTGAGAAGTTTTTTAACTCAAACTTTGAAACAATGGATTTAGAAACACTACTGAAAATCCACGGCTTAGGTAAAGCAAAAGCCAGTCAAATAATATCTGCAATAGAACTTTCACGTAGATACCTTATTGATACACAACACTATAAAATCTCATCAGCAAAAGAAGTATATGATGAATTAAGCCCATATAAAAACAAACAACAAGAATATTTCCTAAGCCTGTATTTAGATGGAGCAAACAACTTATGTGAGACCAAAGTAATCACAATAGGAACCCTAAACCAAAGTCTAGTTCATCCAAGAGAAGTATTCTCCTATGCAATTGAGAAAAGATGTGCCAGTATAATAGTTGCCCATAACCACCCAAGTGGAATACTAAAACCAAGTAGTGAAGATATAACTGTAACACAAAGACTAAAAGAAGCAGGACAAATCTTAGGCATAGAACTACTTGACCATATAATCTTTACAAAAGATGATTTTATAAGTTTGAAAGAAGTGGGTGTTTTATGATAGAAAATGATTTTGACAAATGGAATGAAATAAAAAAGAGAACACAAGATAAAAAAATCACTGCTTATTTTAGAGAAAGAGAAATTTATTGGGCTAATATTGGCAAGAATATTGGTTATGAACAAAATGGTAAAGGTAAAGATTTTATGAGACCACTTTTAATTCTTAGAAAATATAATAATAAACTTTTTTGTGGAATACCTCTATCAACAACAATAAGAGAAGGTAGCTTTTTTTATAATTTTAATTTTTTAGAAAATAAAGACAGCTGTGCATTATTAGTTCAAGCTAAAACATTTGATGTAAAAAGACTTGATAGAAAAATTGGAACAATAAATAAAAATGATTTTGAAAAGTTAGAAATTAAATTTAAAAAATTAATGAAGTTATAATTTTC
Organism: Halarcobacter sp.; assembly: GCF_963675975.1. Taxonomy (NCBI): domain Bacteria; kingdom Pseudomonadati; phylum Campylobacterota; class Epsilonproteobacteria; order Campylobacterales; family Arcobacteraceae; genus Halarcobacter; species Halarcobacter sp. The sequence goes on from NZ_OY780939.1 coordinate 2,002,755, forward strand.
CTCTCTTACAAGAGTAAGAGAGTAGTCCCGAAGGATAATTGTAGAAATATTATATCTAAGAATATTTGTTTTGTCAATTTTTGTTTATGCCACAAACTTCCAATTAAACCAACTACATCATTAAATCTCTTTTGTTTTATCCAATATAGGGCAAAGTTTTTGTAAAATAATATTTTAAATAATACAATAGGTTTTTTATGGGCGAAGAAAATAAACGAAGACTAGAACAACAATTATGGAATATAGCAAATACCCTAAGAGGTAAGATGGATGCTGATGAGTTTAGGGATTATATCCTTGGATTTATCTTTTTTAAATATCTGTCTGAAAAGATGGAAAGCTATGCAAATGAGCTTTTAGAAGAAGACAAACTTATATATACAAACCTTGATGAGAAAAAGGATACAGAATATCTTGAAGCTATCAAAGAGGATGCACTAGAACAACTTGGATATTTTTTAAAACCAAGTGAACTTTTCTCTGCAATTGCAAAAAGAGGAAATAGTGACCAAGACAATTTTATCTTAGATGATTTGACAAAGATTTTACGAAATATTGAAGCTTCAACTATGGGGCATGAGAGTGAAGATGATTTTGAAGATTTGTTTTCAGATATTGACCTTACATCAAAAAAACTTGGAAGAAGTGAAGAGCAAAAAAATACTCTTATCTCAAAAGTATTAGCCCACCTTGATGATATAAACTTTGAACTAAAAAACCACGATAGAGATGTACTTGGTGATGCTTATGAGTATCTTATCTCACAATTTGCAGCGGGTGCTGGTAAAAAAGCAGGGGAGTTTTATACTCCCCAAAGTGTCTCAAAAATCTTAGCAAAAATAGTTACAACAAACAAAGAAAAACTAAAATCAGTATATGACCCAACTTGCGGTTCAGGTTCTCTACTTTTAAGGGTTGCAAAAGAGGTAAAAGATGTATCTAACTTCTATGGACAAGAGTTAAATAGAACCACATACAACCTTGCTCGTATGAATATGATCATGCATGATGTTCACTATAGAAAATTTGACTTAAAACAAGAAGATACCCTAGAGCGACCACAACACGAAAATATGAAGTTTGAAGCAATAGTTGCAAACCCTCCATTTTCTGCTTACTGGTCGGCAAATCCACTACACTTAAGTGATGATAGATTTTCCCAATATGGAAAGCTAGCACCTAAAACAAAAGCTGATTTTGCCTTTGTACAGCATATGATACACCATCTTGATGACAATGGAACTATGGCAGTGGTACTACCTCACGGAGTTTTATTTAGAGGAAGTGCAGAGGGACATATAAGACAATACTTGATTGAAGATAGAAACTATCTTGACGCAGTTATAGGCTTGCCAGCAAATATCTTTTATGGAACTTCTATACCCACTTGTATTTTGGTATTTAAAAAGTGTAGAGAAGATAGTGATGATGTACTTTTTATAGATTCTTCAAAACATTTTGAAAAGATGAAAAATCAAAACTATCTAAGAGCACAAGATATAGAAAAAATAGTAACAACGTATAGAGAAAGAATCCAAGAAGACAAATACTCATACAAAGCAAGCCTAGAAGAGATAAAAGAGAACGACTACAATCTAAATATTCCAAGATATGTAGATACTTTTGAAGAAGAAGAGGAAATAGACTTAGATGAAGTTTCAAGTGAACTTAAAGAACTTGATAAGCAAATAGAGCAAAATGACCTAGTGATAAAAAGCTTTTGTGATGAGCTTGGTGTTAAAACTCCCTTTTAAAATGAAGAGTGAATAATGAAAAATGAAAAATTAAGAGTGCCGAAGCTTAGGTTTAAGGAGTTTTCTGGGGAGTGGGAAGAGAAAACTTTAGAAAAGCTTTGTATAAAAATTAGTGATGGTATTCACAGTACACCAGTATATGATGAGTTAGGAGAATATTATTTTGTAAATGGGAATAATCTTAAAAATGGTGAAATTATTTTAGATGAGAAAACAAAGAGGGTGTCAAAAGAAGAATATGAAAAACATTATAGGGAACTAAATGATAATACTATACTTATGTCAATAAATGGTACGATAGGTAATATTGCTTTTTATAAAAATGAGAAAATAATGCTTGGGAAAAGTGCATCTTATATTAATATAGAGACATCTAAAACCAACAAATATTTTATTAGTAATCAACTTTCATCTAATAAAATACAGTATTTTTATAAATCAGAATTAACTGGCTCTACTATTAAAAACTTATCCTTAAGAACAATAAAAAATACACCTATTCTTTTCCCTTCTAAACAAGAGCAAGAAAAAATTGCCTCTTTTTTATCCTCTATTGATAAAAAGATAAATCAACTATCAAAAAAAGATGAGTTACTACAAAACTATAAAAAAGCTATGATGCAAAAGATATTTTCACAAAAACTTAGATTTAAAAAAGAAGATGGAAGTGATTATCCTAAGTGGGAAGAGAAGAAGTTAAATCAAATAACAAAAGTTTATGACGGTACTCATAATACTCCAAAGTATGTTAAGTCAGGAGTACCATTTTATAGTGTTGAACATGTAACTGCAAATCAGTTTGTAGAAACAAAATATATTTCAGAAAAAGTATTTGAAAAAGAGAATGAAAGAGTAAAACTAGAGAAGAATGATATTTTAATGACTAGAATAGGTGATATTGGTACTTCAAAACTTATAGATTGGGATGTTAAAGCTTCTTTTTATGTTAGCCTTGCCTTAATTAAAAATAGTAAAAAATTTAGTTCTTCTTTCCTTAATCAGTTTATTAAATCTAATTATTTTCAAAGGCAGTTGTACAGTAAAACATTGCATGTAGCCTTTCCTAAAAAGATTAATTTAGGAGAAATAGGTGAATGTTTAATTAAATTACCTTTTCTAGAAGAACAAACAAAAATAGCAAACTCTTTATCCTCTCTTGATACAAAAATATCACAAAATAAAAAAGCCCTAGAAGAGACTCAAAAGTTTAAAAAAGCACTTTTACAAAAGATGTTTGTGTAGGAACTTAAATGAATCATCTAAAAATTATAATTGAAAAAAATAGTAAAAAGTTTCAACATTTTGAATATTATTATTTACTGATTGAAAAAGTTGAAAGAAACTTATTAAAAAACCCTGATATTTCAATTGAGTGCTGTAAATCACTTATTGAAGGAATATGTACAACTATATTAGTGTCTTTAGATAGTTCACTATCTCAAGCAAAAATATTAAAAGATTATAATTTACAAAAGATATTTAAAGAATTTAAGGAAAAACTAGCAGAATATAATGAAGACTTTGAATTGGATTTTATGAATGGATTTAATCACAGTGTAAAAATTATTGGAGAGATTAGAACAAAAAGAGGTGACGTTGCACATGGGAAAAAAGCACCTAAAGAAAAAATAAGTTCAGTTGAGTTTGCATCATTTATCTCAGCGCTTACATCATCCTTATTAGTTTATTGTTTAGAATATTTTTTTCAACTAGAGTTTGAAGAAGAGGTTGCTTATGAGGATAATGAAGAGTTTAATGCTTTTTTAGATGAAAATAGTCCTTTACCTGGAAAAGTAAAATTTAGTTTAGCCTTATATGAACAATACTTAGAAGACTATAGAACACAATTAAAGCAATTTTTAGCAGATGAAGAAGAGATATCTGAGTTAGCAGATGAAGAAGAGATATCTGAGTTAGTAGATGAAGAAGAGACTTCTATAGATACTGAAACAAAAGTAGAAACTTCTCTAAGTGATATTATTGAACGTTATAATGAGTTTTCATTAAGAGAAAACTCAGAAGAAGTATTAAATAAACTTTGTGATGATAATGAACTTTATATAGATGAAGTATTAAATGTAATTGATACATATCTATTTGATAAAAGAGAACCATTATCTAGTAGTATTACAAAAGTATTAAAGATAAAACCGAAAATTCTTGATAGAGATGAAAAAGTTAAAGAGATAAAAGAAAAAATATTTAGATACATTAATGATTATATAAAAGGTATTTGATATAAAGGAGTTATTTTGGCATTATTAACATATGATGAAGTTTTATCTCAAACAGCAAAGGATAAAAGATTTCTACTTACAGGAAATGGATTTAGTATTTCTTATAACTATGAAAGGTTCTCATTTACAAGTTTATTGGAAAGTGCTGTAGCTAATAATTTAATTAAAAAAGAAAGTCCAATTTATAGTGTATTTCAAGAATTTGCAACAAAAGATTTTGAAGAAGTTGTAAAGCTATTGGAGACTTCTGTAAAAGTTGTTGAAAAATACAAAGCAATAAATACTAAAGATAAAGAACTTATTCAAAATGATGCAAAAACTCTCAAAAGACACTTGGTTAATATTATAACAAATAATCACCCTGAAAAAATTACAGAAATTTCTGATGAAGAATTTTCATATAGCACTAAATTTATTAGTCAATATAATAAAGTTTATACTTTAAATTATGATCTTTTACTTTATTGGTCAACAATAAAATTGTTAGATTTAATTTATAATAATAAAATTGATAATGTAGTGTTAAATCCTACAGATGGATTTCATAACTCAGATATAGTTGATGATTATGTAGTTTTTGGAAATGATAACTCTTCACAAGAAGTATATTATTTACATGGTGCATTACATATTTTTGATAAAAAATCATCTATAATTAAAAATACCTACTCTAGGACAGACATTGCATTAAAAGAACAAACTTTAAAAAATCTACAAAATGATATTTACCCTGTTTTTGTTTCAGAAGGAAGTAGTGAGCAGAAAAAGGCAAAAATTATACATAATGCATACTTGAATCATTGTTATAAAAGTTTGTGTTCTATTGGTAGTAAAAACAGTAGTTTAATAATATTTGGAACAATGTTAAAAACAAATGATACACATATACGAGAAGCTATAAAGAAAAATAAAGTTAAAAATATTTATTTTGGTGTAAGTTCAGAAGAAAATATAGAAGAACTTGAAAGTTTTAAAGAAGAGTTAGAAAAGCTTGATAAACCTAAAAATGTATTTTTTTATAATTATAAAACAGTGAGTGTATGGGGTAAATGATAAGTAACTTGGATACTTATTCTTAGTGAAATATTGATATAATAATTTTTATTGATATTAAAAAAATCATTATGATAAGTGACCCATTCTACCTATCTTACGAAGCCTCCCTTGGAGCCTTATCAGTAGATGGGAACTTTTGTAAAAATATTATATCTGGTTATTGGATAAATTTCAAAAAAATAGATAAACAAAGAGTAAATAAATGACAAAAACAAAGTATTTATTATATGAATTTAAACAGTATAAAAATAGTAAATACTTTTATTGGTATAAAACTGATGATAAATACTTTACTCAAACAAAACCACCCAAAAATATACTTGATAAAATAACAGCTTCAAAAGAGCAAGTAAACAAAAAAGATATTATCTTAAATCCTTGGAAAGAGTGGAATACAAACGATATACAAAAAATTATAACAAAAGATGGTGTTTGTATAAACTATCTAAAATCTACAGATGATGAGTATATTACAAAACAAGAGGATTTGAAACTATTGGAAGTTTATAGTTTTTTAGTTGAGAATTTTGATATTTCTAAGTCTTTTGGGTTTGAAGTGATTAAAAAATGGCATAAAATGATATTTGAAACTATCTATCCTTTTGCTGGCAAACTTCGTACTGTAAATATGAGTAAAGGAAGTGGAGTAGATGCTTGGGAATGGCGTTTAGAGTTTTTAAATGCTTTGCCTGATTTTGATAAGTTTTTAAAAGAAGTTACTAAAAAAGAGTATGAAGATATTGAGACTATTTCCCAAGATTTATCAAAGTTAATATGTGAGTTTTTATTTATACATCCATTTAGAGAAGGAAATGGAAGAGTAAGCAGACTAATATGCGATATTATCTTAGCTAAAAATGGTTTTCCAATGATTGGATTAAATTTGAAAAAAAGTGATAATTATATACAAAGAGTACATAGTGGATATGAATGTGACTATGAACCTATGAAAGAGTTACTGAAACAAAAGATTGAAGAGGAACTTATGAATGAATAAGTTTATAGTGTTCATTAAGCTCTTTTTTTGTGATTTTAGAACCTTCAACTTTAGCAGAACTATGAACAGAATTTACAATCATTTTTCTTTTTTTAGTAACAGAAGAGAAGTGTTTGTTACTATTTGCAATAGTTTTTTTCATAAAAATATAATCCTTTTAAGTATCTTGTATTATACTAAAAAGATGATAAATATGCAAGTTATATAACGGGCATATTATATATTACTTGAGGAATGGAATTTGAGTACCCAAAGCGAAGCCATACTAGAAGAAAACCTTATCAAACAACTTGAATCTTTAAAATATGAAAGAATATCTATAAAAGATGATGATGAATTAGAACAAAATCTAAAAAGACAGTTAGAAAAACACAATAAAACAACCTTTTCAAACAATGAATTTAAAAAGATAATAAACCACCTACAAAGTGGAAGCGTTTTTGAAAAAGCTAAAAAACTAAGAGATAAATATGTTCTAAACAAAGATGATGGTACAAACTTTTATATGGAGTTTTTAGACTCTGAACACTGGTGTCAAAATCTATTTCAAGTGACAAATCAAATCAGTATAAATGGTACATATAAAAACAGATACGATGTAACTATTTTGATAAATGGCTTTCCTCTTGTACAAATTGAACTAAAAAGAAGAGGTTTAGAGCTAAAAGAAGCCTTCAATCAAATCAATCGTTATCAAAGTCACTCTTATGGAGCAAATAGTGCTTTGTTTCAGTATATTCAAATATTTATTATAAGCAATGGAGTAAATACAAAGTATTACGCAAACAACAAAAAACAAACCTTCAAACAAACCTTTTTTTGGGCAGATAAAGAAAATAAAAACATCACAAATATAGAAGAGTTTACAAACTCTTTTTTAGAAAGATGCCATATCTCTAAGATGATATGTAAATATATAGTTTTAGCAGAGGTTGATAAGATACTTATGGTTTTAAGACCTTATCAGTTTTATGCTGTTGAAGCTATTATCGAACAAGTTACAACATCCACAAGAAACGGATATATTTGGCATACTACAGGAAGTGGTAAAACCTTGACCTCTTTTAAAACAGCACAAATACTTATGAAGCTTCCAAAAGTAGATAAGGTTGTTTTTGTAGTAGATAGAAAAGACTTAGACTTTCAAACTACAAAAGAGTTTAACTCTTTTAGTGATGGAAGTGTAGATGGTACAGACAATACTGCCACATTGGTTAGACAGTTTAGTGATGACACAAAACTAATAGTTACAACAATTCAAAAACTAAACACAGCAATCAAAAAAAGACAATATATAGAAAAGATGTCAAAACAAAAAGATAAACATATAGTCTTTATCTTTGATGAGTGTCATAGAAGTCAGTTTGGAGAAACTCATCTAAATATAAATAAGTTCTTTACAAATAATCAAATGATAGGGTTCACTGGAACACCAATTTTTCCTGAAAATGCTATGGGAAATAAGTTAGGTAAAAGAACAACAGCAGATTTATTTGATGATAGACTTCATAGATATGTGATAACAGATGCAATAAACGATGACAATGTTTTAAAATTTTCAGTTGAATATATAGGAAGATATAAAGAGAAAGAAAACAGTGTTACAAATATTGATATAGAAGTTGAAGATATAGATAGACAAGAGCTTTTTGAAAGTGATGATAGAGTTGAAAAGATAGTTGACTATATCATAGCAAATCATGGCAGAAAAACACACAACAAAGACTTTACAGCTATGATGACAGTTAGTTCAGTTGATATGCTTTCAAAATACTATGAAACTTTTAAAAGAAAACAACACAATCTAAAAATAGCGACAATATTCTCTTATGCAGATAATGAAGAGGATAAAAGTGCCGATGGTCTGTATGAATCAGATGGTGCACATATAGATGAAGAGCATATAAATAAACACAGCCGTGAAAAGCTAGATGAGTATATAAAAGATTATAATAAAATGTTTGGCACAAAATATAGTACCAAAGATAGTAAAACTTTTTATAACTACTACAATGAACTATCAAAAAGAGTAAAAAAAGGTGAGGTTGATATCCTTCTAGTAGTAAATATGTTTTTAACAGGTTTTGATAGTAAAAGATTAAATACCTTGTATGTGGATAAAAATCTAAAATACCACGGACTTATACAAGCTTTTAGTAGAACAAATAGAATACTTGATGAGGTAAAATCACAAGGAAATATTGTCTGCTTTAGAAATATCAAAAAAGCTTGTGATGATGCAATAGCGCTTTTTTCAAGAAATGATGCAAAAGATATTATCCTTATGGAACCATATGAAGAGTATGTTAAAAAGTTTAATGAAGCCTTTATCACTTTGATTAAAATAGTTCCAACAGTATCTAGTGTTGATACTTTGATAAGTGAAGATGATAAATTGGAATTTATCAAAGCTTTTAGGGAGCTAATGAGAATCAAAAATATCCTAGAAGGATTTAGTGATTTTAAATGGTCTGATTTATCTATGAGTGAACAGATGTTTAATGACTACTTGTCAAAATATTTAGATATGAAACCAAAAAGAGGTGAACAAGGTGAAAAAGTATCTATTTTAGATGATGTGGATTTTGAACTGGAACTTATACATAAAGATGAGATAAATGTAGCGTATATTTTAAAACTATTAGCAAGATACAAAGACTCAGATGAAGAAGAGCAGAAAAAACAAAAAGAAAATATTTCAAATATCTTGACAAACAATCCACAACTAAGAAGCAAAAAAGAACTTATAGAGAAGTTTATCAATGAAAATCTATATGCAATAAATGAAGATGATATAGAAGAAGAATTTGATAAGTATTGGGAAGAGGAAAAAGACAAAGCTTATAAAGAGTTATGTAGTGATGAAAACCTTGATTGTAAAAAGGTTAGAAGAGTTGTAGATAAATATATCTATGAGCAAAGATTACCTTTAAAAGATGAAATAGCAGGCACTTTAAAAGTAAAACCAAAACTACTAGAGCGAAAAAAAGTGATACCTAGAGTTTTAGATAAGATTGTAAACTTTGTAGAAAAATTCTATGATGATATAGGAACACAAACTACAACTAATAATAGTGACTATTCAAATAACATTGAAGAGTTAAAAGTAGCCCAACCAAAACCAGAATATAATTAAAAGTATTATATTATGAAATATTTTTTAAAGAATTTAAATTATCATGTTATCATAAAATAAAAAAGTAAAACTATGGAAAATCAAAATATCCTAATCTATGAAAATCAGAATGGAAATATCAAAGTTGATGTAAGATTTGAAGATGGGGAATTAAATGAAAAAGTGGTTGTTCGGAAATTCCGAACAACACAAAGCATGGAGCAATAGAGGGAAAAACTCAAAGTAAAGAAGTTTATTTTTTACAACCTTGATATGATAATAGCTCTTGATTTTAAAGTTCGTTCAAACACTGGAACAAAATTTAGAATTTGGACAAATCAAAAGCTAAAAGAGTACATTACTAAAGGTTTTGTATTAGATGATGATAGATTTAAAAATGGTAATCAAATGTCATATTTTGATGAGCTTCAAATAGAAGAAGTACAGAGTCTAAAAGAGTTAAAAGAGGATATTAAAAAATTAAAATAATCAACTAATTTACTCAACATTAAAATTGACAAAGGTCAAACTAATTTAAACAAAATCTGCTATTATTATAAGATAAATACAAAAATAAACATTACTAATTTACTAAGGATTTAAGATGATTGAGGCTAATGAGTTTTTTAATAGACAAATTAAACTTTGGGGTGAAGATACACAAAATTCTTTGCAAGATAAAAAAGTAGCTATTATAGGAAGTGGAGGACTTGGTTGTTCTTTAGGTATTGCACTTGGGGCTTCTGGTATTGGTGAGTTTGCACTTGTGGATTTTGATGAGGTTGGTGTCCACAATATCCATAGACAAATAGGTTTTAAAGTTGGTGATGATGGAAAATACAAAGCTGATGTTTTAAAAGAGCTTATGGAATCAAGATGTCCTTTTACAAAAGTTACAGCTTATAAAGAATCTTTCCAAGATTTTGCTAAAAAAGGTTTAACTTATGATTTGATTATTGATGCCACTGATAACCTTCCAACAAGAGCAGCTATAAATGAATACTGCATTGAAAAAAATCAACCTTGGATTTATGGAAGTGTTGAGGAGTTTCATGGGCAGGTTTGTTTCTTTGAAAAGGCTTCTTATGAGGCTGTATTTGTAGTAAATGATAGAAAACCAAACGGTATTGCTTGTCCTATTGTTATGCATATTGCTTCATTACAAGCAAATTTGGCTATTAGACACTTAGCTGGACTTCCAGTTAAAAAAGATGTTTTATATTATCTTTCTTTCAACGAAGAGGGTGTTTTAGAAAACAAAAAATTCAATCTTCCTACAAACTAAAAACAGTATCTTTTTTCAGATACTGTTTTAGAGTTTTTTTACTTCTTTTACAACTGTATATTTTCTAACAAAATTTTAAGCACTTTCTAGATATACTATGCGGATTTTTAACATGGAAATTATAAGAAATTATACGGGGAACTTAAATGCCAAAAAGAGAAGACATAAAATCTATTTTACTTATTGGTTCAGGCCCAATTATTATTGGACAAGCCTGCGAATTTGACTATTCTGGAACACAAGCTACTAAAACATTAAAAGAGTTAGGTTATAGAGTTGTACTTATCAACTCAAATCCAGCTACTATCATGACAGACCCAGAGTTTGCTGATAGAACTTATATTGAGCCTATCACTGAAGAAGTTGTTGCAAAGATAATTGAAAAAGAAAATATTGATGCAATTTTACCTACTATGGGTGGACAGACTGCACTTAATGTTGCAACTTCAATGTATGACAAAGGTATGCTAGATGGAGTACAATTTTTAGGTGCTCATCCAGATGCAATTAAAAAAGGTGAAGATAGACACCTATTTAATGAAGCAATGATTAAAATCGGTATGGACTTACCTAAAAGTGCCAACGCGTATAGTGTTGATGAAGCTATAAAAATAGCAAAAGAGATTGGATTTCCTGTTATCAGTAGAGCATCATTTACCTTAGCAGGTGGTGGTTCTGGTGTTGCTTATAATATGGAAGAGTTCAAAGCTTTAGCTGAAGCTGGTATTGAAGCATCTCCTATCAATGAAATTGAGATTATGGAATCAATGCTTGGTTGGAAAGAATACGAGATGGAAGTTATCAGAGATAGAAAAGATAACTGTATCATTGTATGTTCTATTGAAAACTTAGACCCTATGGGTGTTCATACTGGTGACTCTGTTACTATTGCACCTGCTCTTACTCTTACTGATAAAGAGTACCAAAATATGAGAAATGCTTCATTTGCAATTCTTAGAGAGATTGGAGTTGATACTGGTGGTTCAAATGTTCAGTTCTCAATTTGTCCAAAAACTGGAAGAATGATTGTAATTGAGATGAATCCAAGAGTTTCAAGATCTTCTGCTCTTGCATCTAAAGCAACTGGATATCCTATTGCAAAAGTTGCAACATTACTTGCAGTTGGATTTACACTTGATGAGATTCAAAATGACATTACAGGAACAACAGCATCTTTTGAGCCAGTAATTGATTATGTTGTAACAAAAATCCCTAGATTTACATTTGAAAAATTCCCTAAAGCTGATTCAACTTTAACAACTGGTATGAAATCTGTTGGTGAAGTTATGTCTATGGGTAGAACATTTAATGAGTCTATTCAAAAAGCACTTTGTTCTCTTGAAACTGGACTTATAGGATTTGATCCTATTTGTGATGATTTAGAAAAAATCAAAGCAGAGATTAGAAGACCAAATGCTGATAGATTAAGATATTTAATGGATGGTATGAGAAAAGGTCTTACAAATGAAGATATTTTTGAATTATGTGCTGTAGATCCATGGTTCTTAACAAAATTCAGAGAGATTTATAACTTAGAACAATCAATAAACGAATCAATCTTAACAGATGCTTCACAAATGAGAATTATCAAATCAAATGGTTTCTCTGATGCAATGATTGCTAAACTTCTTGGAAAATCTGAAAATGATATTTATGAAGCTAGAAAAGCTTTAGATGTAGATTTTGAATACAACGAAGTTGATACTTGTGCAGCTGAGTTTAAAGCTCTTACCCCATATCTTTACTCTACAACAAACATAACTAAGTTACCAAAAGTTGAAAACAAATCAACTGAGAAAAAAGTCATGATTATTGGTGGTGGACCAAACAGAATCGGTCAAGGTATTGAGTTTGATTACTGTTGTGTTCATGCAAGTTTTGCATTAAATGAAATGGGTGTAAAAACTATCATGTACAACTGTAATCCTGAAACAGTATCAACTGATTATGATACTTCAGATATTTTATATTTTGAACCGATCGATTTCGAACACGTAAGAAGTGTAATTGAACAAGAAAATCCAGATGGAATTATTGTTCATTTTGGAGGACAAACTCCTCTTAAACTTGCAAATGCAATTACAGAAGCTGGTGGAAAAATCATTGGTACAACTGCTGAAGTTATTGATTTAGCAGAAGATAGAGAAAAGTTCTCTACTTTTGTTACTAAAGCTGGATTATTACAACCAGATAACGGAACAGCAGTTGAAGTTGAAGAAGCTATTGAAATCGCAGAAAGAATTGGTTATCCAGTACTTGTAAGACCATCATTTGTACTTGGTGGTAGAGGTATGAAGATTGTTTACTCAACTGAAGAATTAAAACAATATATGGATGAAGCAGTTTCTGTATCAAATGATGCGCCTGTACTTATTGATAAATTCCTTGATAGAGCAATTGAACTTGATGTTGATTGTATTTGTGATGGAAAAGAGGTATATATTGGTGGTATTATGCAACATATTGAAGAAGCAGGGGTTCACTCTGGGGATTCAGCTTGTTCTTTACCTCCAATCTCTATTGATCCTGAGCTTATCAAAGAGCTTGAAGTTAAAACAAAAGCTATGGCACTTGGACTTGGTGTAATTGGTCTTATGAATACTCAGTATGCTATTCACAAAGGACAAATTTATCTAATCGAAGTAAATCCTAGAGCATCTAGAACAGTTCCATTTGTATCAAAAGCAACAGGTATGCCTTTAGCAAAAGTTGCTACAAGAGTTATGTGGGGAGAGAGTTTAAGAAATGCTCTTGATACTTATAACTCAGATTTAGTATGGGAAGATAATGGAGTATTAAAACCAATTTTAAAAGACCATATCTCTATCAAAGAAGCAGTATTCCCATTTACTAAACTAAGTGGGTCTGATATGATTCTTACTCCTGAGATGAAATCTACAGGTGAAGTTATGGGTATCTCTGATAACTTTGGTATCTCTTATGCAAAAGCTCAAAGCGCAGCTAAAAATGACTTGCCTGTAGAGGGTAAAGTGTTTATCTCATTATGTGATTTAGATAAAGAATTTGCACCAAAAATAGCAAAAGGTTTAGTAGAAGAAGGTTTCTCAGTTGTTGCAACAGGTGGAACTCACAAAGCTATTACTGATGCAGGAATTGAGTGTGAAAAAGTTCTAAAAATCTCTGAGGGTAGACCAAATATTACTGATTCTATCACAAATGGGGAGATTGCATTAGCACTTAATACAAGTGATGGAAAAGAATCTTCAAAAGATGATGGAAAAAATATTAGAAGAGCAGTATTAAAAGAGGGTATTCCTTATGTTACAACTGCAGCAGCAGCTTTAGCTTGTGTAGAAGCTATGAAAGCCTTAAGACACAAAGATGGAATAGGTGTTAAATCTATCCAAGAATTTTTAAATGACTAATGGACAAAAATAAAGTATATTTAGTCCAAACTGATACTACAGTTGGTTTCTCATCGGCAGACGATGAGAAACTGTCAACTATAAAGCAAAGACCCCTTTCTCAAAAAATACTTCAAACTGTTGATTCTTTTGCAACATTAAACAAAAATGCAAGAGTTCCTAAACATCATAGAAAAAAAGTAAGATACTCAAAAAAGACAACTTTTATATATCCAAATCTAAAATCTTTTAGGGTTATAAAAGAGGATATAGCATTTAAAGATTTTATACAAAAGTTTGGAAACCAGTTCTCAACATCTGCTAATCTTACTGGAAATAAATTTGACAAAGATTTTGCTTATGAAAACTCAGATATATTGGTTTTGACAAAAGATGGATTTAGTGAAAATATATCTTCATCTATATATAAACTTGGAAAAAATAAATTAAAGAAGATAAGATAATGTTTTTACAAAGAGAAAATGAATTAAAAATATTAGAAGACAATTACAACAAACCAAATTCCTCTTTAGAGTTTATTTTTGGAGCCAAGAGCACAGGAAAAACTACGCTGTTAAATGAGTATTCAAAAGAGAAAGAAAAGCTGTATTTTTCAAATTATGAGATGATTCCTTCTCAGTTTTTTACACAAATGGCAAATACTATTAGTAAAAAGTTTCATGGGACTGATACTGTAGGAAAACCTTTTGATACTTTTTTAGAAGTATTAAAGTTTTTAAATAGTCAAAAAATTGAGAAGAAAACCATCATAATATTTGATGATTTTCAAAATGTTTTAAAAGTGGATAAAGACGCTCTAAGTGAGCTTTTAAAATATTGGAAAAGTGATTTAAAAGCAAAAAATATTCAATTGATTGTAACTAGCTCTATTTTGTATGGTGAATCAAAAGATCAAGAGATTGAATCCATTGCAAACTCAAATATCAAACTTAAATACCTAAGTTTTTTAGCTATAAAAGAGTTTTTCCCAAAAGTTAATAAACTAGACCATTTATATATTTATTCTCTTCTTGGTACCTCTCCAACTAATTTAAAGTATTATAATCCAAAAGTTGAGTTTACGGAAAATATATATAATCTATTTTTATCTTCAAACTCATATTTATTTGATTATGGAATACAGATTTTAAAATCTGAAATTAGTGATATTGGTACTTATTCTTCTATTCTTTATGCAATAGCAAAGGGTAATTCAAAAGTTGGAGATATTGCAAACTTCTTAGATGTAAAATCAACATATCTCTCACGCTATTTACAAAAACTAATTGATATGATGATTATAGAAAAAATAATACCTATAAATGATGATAAAAAAAACTCAAAATTTGGCAGATACATTATTTGTGACAATACTTTAAAATTTTGGTTTTTATATATCTATCCAAATCTTACTGCTTTACAACAAAATGATGTAAAAGAGGTTAGTCAACTAATACAAGATGAGTTTATAAGAAAAACAGTATTTAGTAGTTATAAAAAATGTATTAAAGACTATATAAATATAAAACAAGAATCTATCTTAGGCTATCAACCAATTGCAATTGGTAGTTGGTGGGATAATCATAATAATACTATTGATTTAATTGCATACGATAGAAAAAATATCACATTTATTCAAATCCTATGGGAAGATAAAGATGTGGCACAAATTGCCTATGGGAAACTTAAAACAGCTTCAGAGAAATTTAAAACTTCCTTAGAAAAAAAGTATGTAATAGTTACAAAAAACACTTTTTTTAATATAAAATAGCCTATTATTATGTTTATACACATAATATTATTTTAATCTATAAGTCTTATTATATAGTTCTTTTATAATAATTATGTTTAAAAACATAACTATTTTAAACTTATTTATAAAAAAATATTTTACTTTGCTTTATTTAGATATAATATCTTTTAATTAATGTGGATTATTAAGGATATCTTATGGCAACTGATAACAACTATATCAAATATCAAAACAAAAGTGTAAAAATTGTAGGTAAACCTGCAAAAGGTGAAAATGTATCTGTATATGTTAGACCAGGGGATTTAGTAGACTTTCAAATACCTGGACTAGATTTAGAAGATTTAATTTATCAATTAGTTGGTGGTGATATTGTAATTGATATACCAGGTGAAGGAACATTTACCTTTGTATCAATGGCTTTAATGGGCTACAATGATACTCCTCCAAGATTTATTAGTAGCTCAGGAAGAGAATTTTCATTAAGTGATATCCTTTCAAATGTTGAAGATATAAATGCCTTACCTATTGATTCGCTTGTTTCAAGTGTTGATGTAAATATTCCTGATAATACTGCCAAAAAAACTGTTGAAGGTGATGCAACAGAAAATAATCCACAATCTACTCCACAAATAATAATCCAACAAGTAGAAGAAGTAAGTGAAAATGATTTTATCTCAGAGTTAGAGGCTGAAGAAGATTTTCAAGTACCTCCTGAAGAATCTCCTGAAGTTGTAGAAAATGATTATACAAGTTTTGATGATAGTTCTTCTTCAAATAGTTCAAGTAGTGATCTTGAAGAAGAAGCTCAAACAGAAGGTTCTAAACCTACTTTTGATTTTAAAATTGATATTCAACACGTGTCTTCTTTAAATACTTATGGTAATGAAGGAACAACAAGATTATTAAATGTTGAAGGTGGTGGTGGAATTGGATATGAAAACTATTATCCTACCACAGAAGAAACTATTAATAATTTAGATGTACCAGAATTATTAAAACAAACGGCAGCAGAACTTTTAGATTATAGATATATAACTAATACAAAAGCTGATAAATTGATTATCAATGCAGATAACGCAAAATATTTTGATGAAAATTTGATTTCTAGAAAACTTGAATTGATAGCAGATTCATCAGAAGGTTTTGAAATCGAAACAATCAAATTTAGTTCTGATGAGTATCCTCCAGGATTTTTTATAGAAAATGCAACTAGAAATGGAGATACATGGACTTTATTAAAAGATAATCCAGATACAGAAGAAATAGATGGTTTTACAATAAATGGAAGTGGTAATTTAGAATTTAATTTTACAGTAAACTCTCAAGAAGATAGTAATTTTGTTTTTAATATTGAAGCAACTTCTATTTTTGATATTGAAAATATTCCTGAAGATGAAAGAGACGAGTTTGAAGAGCCTTTAGAAAAGGAATTAGTTGCAGATATGCAATTTGGAGTTAATTTTAGAGCAATCACTAACCCTGATGAAACTTTTGAATATCTTTTTGAATCTTTTGCAGATTCAAATGGTAACATGATTGAGACAGGTTTTGTTGTAAGTACTAACTTAAATGATAACATTATTTATGGATCTGAAACTTTAGTAAATACTATCACAGGTGGTTTAGCAGACGATACAATCTTTGGTGGTGAAAAAGATGATACAATTTTTGGAAATACTGGAAATGATACATTATTTGGTGGATTAGGTGATGATGTTATTGATGGTGAAGAGGGTATAGATACATTAGATTATTCATCAATTGATTTAGATAGTAATGTAGGAGTTGATGCCAATTTAACTACAGGAGTTGTTACAGGAAATGGTACTGATAGTGTTTCTAATATAGAAAATATTATTGGAACACAAGATAATGATACCTTAACAGGTGATAGCAACACAAATATTTTGCAAGGTGAAAATGGAGCCGACACACTATATGGATTAGATGGAATTGATACCTTATTAGGTGGCGATGGAAATGACTTTTTAGATGGTGGTTTAGGTGATGACTTATTAGATGGTGGTGCAAACGGGAAAAATGGAGATACCGTATCTTATGAACAAGCTACAAGTGGTGTTGAAGTTATCTTAGAAGTTTCTGAGGATAACCCTGGTGTAGGTAGTGCAAATAGTTCTGAAGGTGTTGATACAATTTTAAATGTAGAAAATATCATAGGAACAAACTTCAATGATAATATTCAAGCAAATGAATCTAAAAATACACTATTTGGATTAGATGGTAATGATACAATAAATGCTTACGATGGAAATGATTATATAGATGCTGGAGCAGGTGATGATACCTTAATTGGAGGAAAAGGTGATGATTACATTGATGGTTCAGATGGAATTGATACTTTAGATTATTCTAGTGCAGAAAATGGAACAGGTGAAGTAGTAAATTTATCTATAAATGAAGCAAGTGGTGGAGATGGTTTAGATGAAATATATAATATTGAAAATGTAATTGGAACAAAATATTCTGATACCATAATTGGAGATAGTATAAATAACTATTTAGATGGTGGAAAAAGTGATGATACCCTAGAAGGTAAAGAGGGTGATGATATTCTAATTGGTGACACTGGAGATGATGTTCTAAATGGTGGCTTGGGAAATGATAGTATTAGTGGTGGAGAAGGTATTGATACAGTAGATTATAGTGATACCGAAGAAGGTGGAGTTGTAGTTAATCTTGGATCTACTTCCGCACAAGATACTCAAAATGCAGGGACTGATACATTAGACTCAATTGAGAACCTAATAGGTACTTATTACAATGATACAGTTTGGGGTACATCAGAAGACAACATAATTGAAACAAAAGATGGAGATGACTTAATTTATGCATCAGTAGGAACTGACGAAATCGATGGTGGTGCAGGAAAAGATAAAATTAGTTTTCAAAATAGTTCAAATAGTGTTACAGTAGATTTATCTACTTCAAATGAACAATCAACGGGATATGGTGATGTAACGATTATAAATATTGAGGATTTAGATGGTGGAACTCAAGCTGATACACTTACTGGTAATGTTGATAGTAATGAAATAAATGGTTTAGGTGGAGATGATATTATTGATGGTGGTGCCGGAGATGATATTTTATTAGGTGATTCTGGAAATGATACTATTATTAGTGGAGAAGGTAATAATTCAATTGATGGTGGGGCTGGAAACGACACCGTAAATTATGATAAAGCTGATTCTGTAGAGTTGACACTTGCAGATAATGGAGCAGAAGCTACAGCTACTATAGGTACACAGCTAGATAGTGTAAAAAATATAGAAAATATAGTAGGTTCTTTATATAGCGATACATTAGGTGGAAATTCTGAAGATAATATTATAGATGGAAACTTAGGAGATGACTATTTTATTGCTAGTGATGGAAATGATAGTTATATTGGTGGTTTAGGTAGTGATACTATAGATTATAGTAGTAGAGATTATAGTATTAATGTTAGATTAGAAGATAGTGCACCTACTGATATTGTAGATGGTACATTTGTTGATAGTATATATCAAGTTGAAAATATAATTGGTTCAAAACAAGATGATACACTAATAGGAAACTCATCAAGTAATATAATAAGAGGTCAAGAAGGAGATGACACCATTTCAGGTAGAGAAGGAAATGATTACTTGGATGGGGGTGCAGACATTGATTTATTAGATTATTCATATGTAGATGATGTAATAACTAATAGTCAAGGTGTAAGAGTTGATTTAGAGTCAGAAACAGCAATTGATTTAAATACAAATGATAAAGATATTGTAATAAATTTTGAAAATGTAAATGGTACTAGATATGCTGATACTATATATGGAAATAGTGAAGATAATATATTAGATAGTGGTGCCGGAAACGACATATTAAAAGGTGGAGCAGGAGATGACACCTTTTTAGGTGGAGATGGTATTGATACGGTTGATTATAGTGATGTTATTGAAGATTTAAATGTAGATTTATCAACTTTAGTAGGAAATAAACAAATTTCACCAAGTCAAGGTACTGATACCTTTAATTCTATCGAAGGAGTTATTGGAGGTACTGGTGATGATATTTTAATTGGAACGGATGGTGCTAATAGTATTGTTGGAGGAAGTGGAGATGATACTCTAATAAGTTCTGGTGTTACTGATACAGTAAATGGAAATACAGATTATCTAGATGGGGGAACAAATACTTCAGCTGGAGACTGGGTTAGTTTTGATTTTACAACAAAAAATATTTCACTTGATTTATCTAATACTTTAGCACAAGACACAAGTATTGGTAAACTTGTAATAACAAATGTAGAAAATATTGAAGGAAGTTTTGGAGATGATTATCTAAGAGGAAATTCAGATAATAATACTTTAAAAGGAGGATTTGGAAATGATACTCTTTTTGGTAGTTCTGGAAATAATGTTTTAGATGGTGGTAGAGATTCAGATTCATATCGAGTTACAATTACAAATACAGGTACAACTTTTATTTTAGCTGTTGGTGGTTTTACTTTTAGTACTGCAGCGGCGGCTGAAGGTACTATGCTTGATGATATAGTTTCACAATTTAATATAGCAAATACTGATGGAAGCTTAGGAAATATAATAAGAGATGGAAATCAATTATTAATTCAAAGTTCTCAAACAATAAACATAACAAATGGAACAAATAGTGTTTCAAATTTTATTGATGTTGCTGATTATACAACACTAGGTACAGGATTTATAGATGTTGATTTAACTAATGCAACACAGCAAGTTACACTATCTGATGGATCAACTGATACCTTAATTGATATAGAAAAAATTGTAGGGTCTAATCAAGATGACATTATTAGTGGAGATTTAAATAACAATACCTTTGAAGGTGGAGCTGGAGATGACATATTAAATGGACAAGCTGGGGATGACTTACTATTAGGTGGTATTGGTAATGATGTGATTAATGGCGGTGAAGGCTCTGATGTAATGAATGGAGGTCTGGGAAATGATACATTCGTTGCATTTACAAATGATGGAATCGACTCAATAGATGGAGGTATCGGAAATGATACTCTTGACTATAGTTTAGAAACAGGTAAATTAAATATAGCTTTAGATGGAGTAAACGAATCAACTGTATATATAGATTCAGTTGCTAATGATAAAGTTAAAAATGTAGAAAATATAGTTTCAGGAAGCAATGATGATACTTTAATTGGAGATGATTTTAACAATACTTTTATCTCAAATGCCGGTGATGATACATTAAGTGGTGGAATTGGAGACGATTATCTTGATGGAGGAAATGAGGCTGATAATTCAAGTGGAAACGATTGGGTTGATTACTCAAGAGCAATCTCTACAGGAGTTACTGTTGATTTAAGAAAAACAACTTCACAATCAATCAGTAGTTCAGAAGGTAACGACACTTTAGTTAATATTGAACACATAATTGGGTCAGATTTTGCTGATACATTAATTGGTAATGAATTTGATAATACATTAAGTGGTGGTTTAGGTAATGATACTTTAAAAGGTAATGCTGGTGATGATTTCTTTGAAGGTGGAAGTGGAATCGACACAGTTGATTATAGTGATGTTACAGAAAATTTAAATGTAGATTTAGCAAATTTTACAGGTACACAACAAGTAGCAGCTGGACAAGGATTTGATAGTTTTGATTCTATAGAGGGAGTTATCGGTGGAAGCGGAGATGATACCTTAAAAGGAACAAATACTAAAAATGTTATAGGTGGATATGCCGGAGATGACACATTAATAGGTTTTGGTGGAGATGATACTATTGATGGTGGAACAGGTATTGATACAATCGATTTTACTTATACTTCAAATGATGTTACATTAGATTTATCACAAAGCTCTGCACAAGTAACAGGTGAAGGTACTATATTAGTAACAAATGTTGAAAATATTCAAGGTGGAGATGGAAATGATAATTTTATTGGAAACTCTTTACAAAATACACTATTAGGTGGAAATGGAAATGATACCTTATTTGGTAATTCAAATAATAACTTGCTTAATGGTGAAAGTGGAATTGATACAGCAGATTATTCATCGGTTTCAACAGGATTAGGAATAAAAGCAGACTTAGATAGTGCTGTAGATAAAGTAGAATACAATGTATCTTCAGTCGATACTTTAATAGATATAGAAAATATTAGAGGAACAAAAAATAGTGATGAGATTATAGGTGATACAACAGACGGTATAGATAATATTTTTGAAGGTATGGCTTCAGATGACACAATATCAGGTGGTTCTGGAGATGATACAATTTATGGTAATAACATTAGCAATGATGTATCAGGTGGTATTGATGGTGATGATACTTTATCTGGTGGAGCAGGTGATGACTCTGTATATGGACAAGGTGGAAATGATACCTTAATTGGAAATGATGGAGATGATATATTAGATGGAGGTATTGGAAGTGATACTGTAGATTATAGTTATTTAGATACTACTTCAAATGGTGTTGATGTTGACTTGACAAACAATTCTGCTACAGAAAGAACTTATACTGATATTTTAGTAGATATAGAAAATGTAACAGGTACTATAAATAATGATTCTTTCATAATGAAAGAAGGAACTATCACAAATATAATTAATGGTAAAGAGGGTGTTGACTTAATTGATTATTCAAACTTTATTACTGCTATTAATGTGGATTTAGGTGAAACAAATTCTCAATCAGTAACATTAACAGATAGCGATGTTATCCTAAATATTGAAAATTTAAAAGGAACTATCTTAAATGATAGAATTACAGGATCTTCTACTGATAATAGTATTGATGGAAATGAAGGTAATGATACTTTCTTCTCTAGTGATGGAAATGATATATTAAATGGTGGAGTTGATGCCACTTCAAATGATATTGATGTGGTAGATTATTCAGCTGCAAGTCAAGGTATTGTAGTAACTAATGGAGATAGTGTAGATAAAAAAGATGGTTCAGTTGATACTTTAATAGGAATTGAAGAGATACAAGGTACTGATTATCAAGACACTATGACAGGTTCTTCTTCTAATGATATTTTTAAAGGTGGAGATTCAAACGATTCTTTATATGGACAAGATGGAGATGATACTCTTTATGGTGAAGATGGAGATGATATACTTGTAGGTGGTTTAGGGAATGATGAGTTAAGAGGTGGTACTAGTATAGGTGGTACGGGAGATACAGTAGATTACAGTAGTAGAACAAATGGTGTTAATCTAACTTTAAACTCTGGAACTGGAACTGCATATATTGATACAGCATCTGATGGCTTACAAGGTACTTCTACAGGTGAAGAAGAAGATAGGTTATATGAAATTGAAAATATAATAGGTTCTTCTGTTGATGATATTATTGTTGGGGATTCAAATAATAATATTATAGATGGAGATGCAGGTGATGATACAATTACAGGATCTGCTGGTGCAGATAGCCTTTTAGGTGGTACAGGTAATGATACTTTTGTAGATACTAATTTTACAGGAGATACTATTGATGGTGGAGATAATACACTTGCCGGTGATACAATAGATTATCATAACTTATCACAAGGTATAAAAGTAACCCTAAATGATAATAATACAAGTCTAACAACTGTTCAAGTAGGCTCTGATACCTCAAATCATAGAATTGAAAATATTGAAAATATAATAGGTTCTGATGAAATAGATACTATAACAGGAAATAGTTCAAATAATATACTTGAAGGTAGAAATGGCGATGATACTTTAGATGGTGGAGCAGGAAACGATACTCTAAGTGGTGGAAACGATAATGATACTTTACTTGGATCAGATGGTGATGATATTTTAAAAGGTGATGCTGGAAATGATATTTTAAAAGGTGGAGCTGGAAATGATATTTTAGAAGGTGGAGCAGGAAATGATACAGCAGATTTTTCTGACGCTACAGCTGGTATAACTGTAGATTTAGGTGCTACAGCAGGAACTCCTGTAGATATTGGAGCTGGTTTAGGTTTTGATACTTTTGATTCAATTGAGGGTGTTATTGGTGGAGATTTTGATGATGAACTTAGAGGAACATCATCTCAAAATACACTTATAGGTGGAGCCGGAAACGATACTTTATATGGTTTAGGTTCTGATAGTGGTGCTGACTATTTAGACGGAGGAGATGGTGATGAAGACTTTGTAAGTTTTAATTATACAACTCCTGTAAATATAAGAGTTGATTTAAGTGATGAAAATGCACAAGATACTGATGGTGTAAATGGCGTTGATTTAATTATCAAAAATATTGAAAATGTTGAAGGTGGTGGTGCAAATGATATTATCATCGGAAACTCTTCAGATAATACTATATCTACTTTAGGTGGAGATGATACTGTTTATGTTAGTGGTGGTGATGACTATATTGATGGTGGAAGTGGAAATGAAACTTTAGGAGATACTGTTGATTATACTACAGCTAATGGAATAACTGTAACAATACAAAATGATAATTCTATAGAAGTAATTAAATCAAATGGTACAGATACCTTAGTAAATATAGAAAATCTAGTTGCATCAGATGGTGATGATATTTTAATTGGTAATGATAGTGACAATGTACTATATGGTGGTGCAGGTGATGATACATTTGATGGCAAAGATGGAAATGACTCTTTATATGGTGAATCAGGAAATGATACTTTTGTAGGTGGCTTAGGAGATGACTATATTGACGGTGGAACAGAAATTGATACAGTTGATTATAGTAATAGAAGCGATGGTATTGATTTAACTTTAGTAAATGGAGCTGGTACAGCTTATATTGATACTTTAGATGATGGAATCAAAGTTCACACTACAGCACCTGTTGCAGAAGAAGAGGACACTTTAGTAAGCATTGAAAATGTAATAGGTTCTCAAGATCATGACTATATTGAAGGTGATATCAATTCAAATATAATTATTGGTGAAGCAGGTGATGATACTTTAAAAGGTGGAGCTGGTTCTGATACACTAGAAGGTGGAGTAGGTTCAGATATATTAGAAGGTGGAGCAGGTTCAGATACCCTTTATGGACAAGAGGGCGATGATACATTTATCCAAAACTCAGGTGAAACTAATGGTGATATAATTTATGGTGGTAGTGAAGCTGATGCAAGTAGAGGTAGTGATACTGTTGATTACTCATCAAGTGACCAAGGAATTATTGTAAACCTAAATGATTTAGGTTTATCTAGTGTAACAATAGGGTCTAGTATAAATGACCATTATTTATCAAATATAGAAAATATCACGGGTACTACAGGTAATGATACAATTGAAGGTGATAGTGTAGATAATGTTTTAGATGGTGATTTAGGTACAGATACAATTTCATATGAAAATGCTACATCTTCAGTAACAGTAAATTTAGGTTCTGATATCAATAGTGATATTAATTTTGATTTAACTTCAAACTCAATTAATGCTTCTTCAGGTCAAAGTGCAACAACTGGTACAGATACTTTATTAGGATTTGAAAATATTGTTGGTTCTGCGAATGCAGATACTTTAATAGGAGATTCAAATACAAACACAATTGATGGTGGTATTGGAAATGATTTACTTTTAGGTGGAGCAGGAAGTGATAGCTTTATTGGTGGAGTTGGTAATGATACTGTTTCTTATGCCCTTGAAAGTTCAGTAAATGCTTCATTAAGAAATGGTACAGGATTAGTTGGATCAGATACAGACCAATTTACTAGTATTGAAAATCTTATTGGTACAACTGGAAATGACACTATAGAAGGGGATAGCAGTAATAATACCTTAATTGGTGGAGATGGAACAGATACTTTATCTTATGCAGGTGCTACTTCTTCTGATAACACAGGGGTTACTGTTGATTTATCATTAGATACTGTAGTAACAGTAAATGATGGTACAGATGTAATAAGTGGTTTTGAAAATCTAATTGGTTCAACAAAAAATGATATTTTAACAGGTGATTCTGGTATTAATACAATAGATGCTGGAAATGGTGATGATATTATAAAAGGTGGAGCTGGTGCTGATATTTTAAATGGACAAAGTGGTAATGATACTTTTATTATAGATGATTCAAGCATTGATAATGAAAATGACCAAATTAATGGTGGAGGAAACACTGATACCATAGATTATAGTTTAATAAATTCAGCATATCATATAGATGTAGATTTATCAGTTCCAACAGCTATGGTATTAAATGGAACTACAACATTAGATATTGATACTATAAGTAGTATAGAAAATATTATCGGAAGTTCAAATAATGATACTATTACAGGTGATGCTCAAAATAATAGACTTGAAGGTTTAGCAGGTGATGATACCATAGATGGTGGAGCAGGTGAAGACTCTTTATTAGGTGGAGCTGGAGATGATCTATTTATTCAAAAAGATGGGGAAACAACAAATGATATTATAAATGGGGGAACTCATGATACTTTTGGTGATACAGTTGATTATTCTAATGTAAATTCAAACATAGATATTACTTTATTAGATGGTGTTGCATCAACTGTAAATCTATCAAGTACAGCTGATCATACAATACAAAATATAGAAAATATTACAGGTTCATCTCTAAATGATACTCTAACAGGTAATAGCTCAGTAAACACACTTCTAGGTGGAGCAGGTGATGATACCATAGATGGTGGAGCTGGTGAAGATTATTTAGATGGTGGAACTTCAACAGCTGTTGGTAACACTTTATCTTATAATAGTTCATTATATTCAGTAAGGATTGATTTAGGTACTAACAGTGCAATCTCAGATTTAGATGGAGATGGATTTAGTTTTGATGCTAGTGGAAACAATTTAGATTTAGAGGATGAACAAGATTCAATTTTTAATTTTAAAACAGCAGATGGATCTTCTCAAGATGATATTTTAATTGCAGGAGCTACAGGGAACACGCTATTAGGAAATGGTGGAAATGATACTTTAGTAAGTGGTGCTTCAGATGATTATATGGATGGTGGAGAAAATAGTGATACTTTTATTCTGGGAAGTAATGAGGCATTAAATGGTTCAGATACTGTAATTGGTGGTACAGGAAAAGATACTGCTGATTATAGTGGTATTACAGATTCTTCAAGAAGTATAAGTGTTGAATTAGAATCTTCAGAAGTTAAAACTGTGACAATTAATGGTGCAGCTAATGACACTCTTCAAGATGTTGAAAATGTAATTGGTGGAGCAGGTGATGATAATATTATTGGAGATGGTAATGTTAATACCTTAGTTGGTGGAAGTGGAGATGACTTCCTTGATGGGGCTGATGGAAAAGATTTATTATATGGTGGAGATGGAGTAGATAGTATTTTAGGTGGTGATAAAGAAGATACTATTTATGGAGATGCTGGAGATGATATTTTAAATGGTGAAGAGGGAGCTGATACTCTATATGGTGGAGATGGAGATGACACACTTTCTGGTGGAGAAGGAATTGACTACTTAGATGGTGGAGCAAATACATTAGTTGGAGACAGTGTAGATTTCTCAGCAGAATCTGGAAAACTAGATGTTAATTTTAGAAATGTAGATGCTAACGGTTATTCTCAAGCACTTTTAGACAATATTGGAGATGATTATTTAAAAGATATTGAAAATATTAGAGGTACAAATCAAGACGATTATATTGGTGGAAATGCTTCAAATAATACAATAATAGGATTAAATGGTAATGATACTATTGTTGGAGATGCAGGAGATGATTATTTAACTGGTGGAGAGGGTGATGATATCTTCAAAGCTGGTTTAGATACAGATGGAAATAAAATATTAGAAGATGGAGATGATGGAGCAGATTTCATAGATGGTGGTTCATTATCTCAAACTTCTGGTGATACTATTGATTATAGTGCAATCTCTCAATCTATAAATGTAACACTAAATGGTTCAAGTGATGCTACAGTAGTTGTAGGTGATTTGGATGCTAATAATACAGTAGGTGATTATAAAGATGATACTGTAAGAAATATAGAAAATGTTATTGGTTCTAGTGTTAATGATACAATCAGTGGAGATAGCAATAATAATACTTTAGAGGGTAGAGCTGGAGCAGATACTTTATTTGGAGCTGGCGGTAATGATGTTTTAGATGGTGGAGCTGGTAATGATACAGCTGATTATTTAAGCGCTACTAATAAAATAGTTGTTGATATGAGTTTAACTAATGGTGAAGTTACTCAAGATGGTGAAGGTGCAAGTGATAATCTAATAAGTATAGAAAAAATTGTTGGTTCTTCACATAATGATACTATGAGTGGATATGACCAAGCTGATACATTATACGGAGGTGCTGGAAGTGATACTATTTCTGGAGGAAGTGGAGCTGATGATTTAAGAGGTTATGGCTTAACAACAGGAGTAGATAGTGACATTGATACTGTATCTTATGCTTATGTAGCTAGTGCAGATGAGGTAAATGTTGATTTAACAGCAGGTACTGCAACAGTAGACGTTTCAGGAGATACAAGTGATACAGATACTTTAAGTGGCTTTGAAAATGTGATTGGTGGAGCTGGAAATGACACTATTAGAGGTTCATCAACATCAAATGTTATAAAAGCTGGAAGTGGTGATGATATTATTACAGGTGAAGCTGGAAATGATAATCTTCAAGGTGAAGCTGGAAATGACACTTTTATAGCAACAGGTGCAAATGACGGTGTTGATATAATCGATGGTGGTATTGACAATGATACTGTTGATTATAGTGTATTAGGTGTAGGCAATGAAATCACTTTAACACTTGCAGAAATAGGAAGTACTAATCAAGTCACCATTGCAAATGGTGGAGATGCAGATAGTTTAAAAGATATTGAAAATATTATTGCTTCTCAAGGGGCAGATACAATTACAGGTAATAGTGATACAAATACTATCTATGGACAAGCAGGTAATGATCAAATTAATGGTAATGCAGGAGATGATACACTTTATGGTGAAGATGGAGATGATACACTAAAAGGTGGATTCGGTGATGATTATATCAATGGTGGAGCTAATGGAAGTGAAGGGGATACAGTAGATTATTCTGATGCAACTTCAGGTGTTACTGTTGATATGTCTGGAAGCTCAGTTTCTGTTGGTGCAGGGCTTGGTACAGATACTTTAGTTGATATAGAAAATGCTTTAGGTTCAGATTATGATGATACCTTTATCACAAATGAAAATGCAGATAATAAATTTTATGGTGGTAACAACCAAGCAGTAGGTGATACAGTAGATTATTCTTCTAGACTTACAGATGCAAATGATAAAATTGTAGCAGATTTAACTACTGGAAATGTAGATATTTATAATGATGGTTCAGTAACTTCTAATGCTACAGATACACTTTTTGATATAGAAAATGTTACCGGAACTTCAGGAGATGATACAATCTCAGGGGATGCAAATAATAATACAATTATAGGCTTAGCAGGTGATGATACTATTTCAGGTTTAGATGGAATTGATTATTTAGATGCAGGAACTGGAAATGACGATAGAGTTGATTACTCTTATAGTAACGCAGGGGTAACAGTAGATTTAGAAAATGGTACAGGTATTATAAATGCCGGAGATAGTGATACTTTAATAGGTTTTGAAAATGTAACAGGTACAACAGGAAATGATACTATTATTCTTAAATCAAATGCAGGACTATTAGCGGGGATTGAAAATGAAATTGATGGTAATAGTGGAGATAACGATACAGTAAGTTATGAAAATTATACTGACGATTTAACTATTGATATGACAGCTGGAGCTACTGCTACAGGTGATAATGATATTTTAACTAGTATAGAAAATGCTATTGGTGGTACAGGAGATGATACTTTTATTTCTGATACTTCAATTGATAATGAATTCGATGGAAATAGTGGTCAAGATACTGTAGATTATAGCTCTTCTACAAATACAGTTGCTGTTACATTAACTGGTTCAACAGCTGCAAATGTTACTTTAGGAAATGGTACAGTTGATAGTGTTAAAAATATTGAAAATGTTATTGGTGGTACTGTAAATGACACAATTATTGGAGATACAAACAATAATACATTAGAAGGAAATGCTGGATTAGACACACTTTCAGGTGGTGCAGGAGATGACTATTTAGATGGTGGTAGTCAAAGAGATTCCTTATATGGTCAAGGTGGATTAGATACTATTTATGGTGATGCAGGAGATGACTATATTGAAGGTGGAAGTGATAATGACCTGATTTATGGGGATGATTTAGCAAATAGTGTATCAGGAAACGATACTTTATTTGGTGAGAGTGGTGATGATACAATATATGGTGGACAAGGTAATGATACCTTAGATGGTGATGTTGGAAATGATACACTTATGGGTGGAGATGGAAATGATACCTTAAGAGGTGGACAAAATAACGATGTTTTAAATGGTGAATCTGGAATTGATACGGTAGATTATCAATATGCAAGTGGAAGTGTTACAGTTGATTTAGGTGATGATGGTAGTACTTCTCAAAATATAGGTGCAGCAGAAGGTTTTGACAAACTTTCAAATATTGAAAATGTTATTGGTTCAAATTATGATGATACTTTCTATGGAGCTAATGATGTATCAAATCTATTTACTGGTGGTATATCAGAAGATGGTGAAATAAATGGAGATACAGTTGACTATAGTACAAGTTTAGATCAAAGTGCAGATAGTATAAATGTAGATTTATCTGTAAGTGGTACAGTAACAGTGACTGATGCAGATGGAAGTGGTGCTGCAGATACATTAGTTGATATTGAAAATATTACAGGTTCGGCTGGAGATGATTATATTGGTGGAGATTCTGATAACAATACTCTTAGAGGTGGAGATGGAAATGATACTCTAAGAGGTGATGCAGGAGATGATTACCTTGATGGTGGAAACAACAGTGATACAGTTACTTATGCTGGTGAGAGTTTAAATGTTGTAGTTGATTTAAATAATGATGTTGCAACAGGTACTGGAATTGGTACAGATACATTAATAGATATAGAAAATGTTATTGGTGGTGATGCTAACGATACAATTATTATGAAAGAGGGAGCAATTGCCAATGACATAAAAGGTGGTTCAGGCTCAGATACAATTTCATACGAAAATTATACAGCTTCAGGTGTTAATGTAAATCTAAGTACAACAGCTTCTCAAACAGTAGCTACTGGAGATAATGATACTTTAGAAAATATAGAAAATATTATAGGTTCTGACCTTGATGATACTTTTATAGGTTCAAGTGTTAATAATACTATAGAAGGTAATGCTGGTTCTGATACATTTATAGCTGGTACCGATATAGATAATGACGGAAATTTAGATGCTTGGAGTGATGATGGTGCTGATACTTATGATGGTGGTGCTGGAGTTAACGACTGGGTAGATTATTCTGTTATTACTGGTGATGGAGCTGGTGGTGCAAATGGTATTGAAGTAACTTTAGATACAACAAATCCAACTACAGTTACTGTTCAAGGTCAAGCAGGTGTTGATACTATTGTAAATGTAGAGCATATTTCAGGTACACAAGATTCAGATAGTATCCAAGGGGATATGGGGAACAACTCTTTATTAGGAAATGCAGGAGCTGACATTATTAACGGTGGAGCTGGTGCTGATAAAATTTATGGTGGTTCAGAAGATGATATTTTATTGGGTGAAGCTGGTAATGATACACTTTATGGAGAGAGTGGAGATGATACTCTAACAGGAGATGTTGGAGATGATATTATTTATGGTGGAGATGCCACAACAGATTCAGGAAGTGATACAGTAGATTATACAAATGCCTTAGAGAGTTTAACTATCAGATTAGATACAAATTTAGATACAGATAATGAATTTGGAAACTATGATGCTGTTGGTTTTTCAGATGGAGCAAGTGGTGAACAAGGACAAGGTGATGATATACTGTATGGTATAGAAAATGTTATTGGTTCAAATTATGCTTCTGATATTGTTTATGGAAGTCATGCTGATAATATAATTTCAACTCTTGCTTCTGCAGATACAATTACTGGTTACAATGGAAATGATATTATCGATGCAGGAACTGGAGATGATTTAATTTATGCTACAGATGCAAATGATGGGTCTGATAATATAGATGGTGGTTTAGGAAATGATACTTTAGACTACCAAGCTATAACAGAAGATATCTCAGTAGATTTTGCAGCAGCTAATACAGATGCAAATCTATATATAAATACTGGTGATACAGATGTAATAAGAAATGTAGAAAATATCTTATCGGGTAGTGGAGATGATAATTTATCAGGTAATAATGATTCAAATACTATAGTTGGTAATGCTGGAAATGACACAATCTCAGGTGAAGCTGGAATTGATGCTTTATATGGTGATGCAATAGATGGAACAGGTTCAGGTGTTGATACAGTATCTTATGCATATGCTTCAAATGATGCACAAATTAATCTAAATACAGAAACTGCTTATATAAGTGTAACAGACAATGATATTATAAGTTCTTTTGAAAATGTAATTGGTGGTAGTGGTGATGATACAATTACAGGTAATAGTTCAGCAAATATTCTTCAAGGTGGAGCAGGAGATGATACCTTTAAAGGTTTAGCTGGAAATGATATTATTTATGGTGGTACAACTTTAACTGATACAAGTACTCATGATACAATTGATTACACTTCTCAAGCAAGAATTATTACAACATTAGCAGAAGGTGCTAGTGTAACTGTAGGTACAAGTGGAGAAACTGACACTATATATGGAATAGAAAATGTTATAGGTTCAGATTCAGGTAATGATACAATTACAGGTAATGCTTTAGATAATACAATTTTAGGTCAAGCAGGAGATGATACATTAAAAGGTGCAGCAGGTGCTGATACACTAGATGGTGGAAGTGGAGATGACCTATTTATAATTGATACTGATGGTGATGCAACTGGTGATAAGATTATTGGTGGAGATAACTACGATACAGTTAGTTATTTAGGTTTATCAAGTGGAGTTACTGTTGATTTATCTACAGGTTCAATAGTAACAGTAGACATCGGTGGAAACACACATACTTTGACAGGGATAGAACATTTAAGAGGAACAAATAGTGCAGATATCTTAACAGGTGATACAAATATCAATAGAGTCGAAGGTATGGGTGGAGATGATACTATTACTGGAAATGATGGATCTGACCAAATCTTTGGTGGAGCAAATGAGGCTAACAGTGTAGGTTCTGGAGATGATACCTTAGATGGAAAAGCTGGTGATGACTTTATTCGAGGTGGAGATGGAGCTGATCATATATATGGTGGAGATGGAAAAGATACTTTATATGGTGAGCAAGGTATAGATACTATTGAGGGTGAAGCTGGAAATGACACTATTTATGGTGGAGACTCAAATGATGCTTTAAATGGTGGTCTTGGTGCAGATACAATCTATGGTGAAGATGGTGATGATTATATAACTTTTGAACAAGCAGATAATAGTACTGACTATGTTTATGGTGGTACAGCTTTGGCAGATAGTGATACAACAAATGGTGATACAGTTGATTATTCACAAGCTATTACTGGTATGACAGTTAATTTAGCAGAAGGAAATGCACAAGGTACAGCAACAAGTGCTGACCAAGGAACAGATTATCTATATGGAATAGAAAATATTATAGGTTCAAATCTATCAAGTGATATTATCACAGGTAATAGTGAAGTCAATACTTTAAGTGGTATGGGTGAAAATGATACATTATATGGATTAGCAGGTGAAGATACTTTACTAGGTGGTGAAGGGGATGATGAACTTCATGGTGGAGCTGATGCTGATTCAATTGATGGTGGACTTGGAAATGATATTATTTATGGAGATGCAGGTGCCGATACCTTAGTTGGTAATACAGGAGCCGATCTATTTATTGCTACAGATGCTAATGATGGAGTTGATTCTATTATTGGTGGAATTGGAAGTGATACAGTTGATTATAGTGTTATAACAGATAATACAAATAAAGTAGTAGCTACATTAAATGCAACTGGCGATTCAACAGTTGATATTTTAACTGGTGATGATGATATTGTTAATGGAATAGAGAATATCATTGGTACAAGTGGAGATGATACTTTTACAGGTAGTGCTTTAGTAAATACTTTAGTTGGTGGAGCTGGAGTTGATGAGGTAAGATATGATTATGACAATGGTGCAGGAGTATTTGTAGATTTACAAGCAGGAACTGCAACAGAAAATGGTGGAATTGTAGATACTTTAACAACAATAGAAAATGTAGTAGGATCTTCTTATGATGATACATTTATTACAAATAGTGGTGTAGTAAATACTATCGATGGTGGAGCAGATACAAATGGTGACTTAATAGATTATAGTTCACGAAATAGTGCTATAAATGTGACATTAAATACTTCAACACAAGCTACAGTTGATATTGCTGGAACTACAAATGATGATATTATCTCAAATATTGAACATGTAACAGGAAGTACTGCAAACGATACAATTACAGGAGATATTGCAGATAATACACTTTTAGGTATGGCGGGAGATGACACTTTATCTGGAGGAAGCGGTGCTGATTATTTAGATGGTGGTCTTGGAAATGATACTTTAACTGGAGGGGCTGGAGCTGATATATTACTTGGTAGTGAAGGAGACGACTTATTTAAAGGTGATGATTTCACAGCTGATGTAATAGATGGTGGAAATGAAATAGACACTTCAAGAGGAAGTGATACAGTTGATTATAGCAATGTTAATGTAGTTACTACAGGTGTTGATGTTACCTTAAATGATAATATTGTTTCAAGTGTTACTATTGATGGAGATGTGGATAATCACACAATAGTAAATATTGAAAATATAGAAGGTACAAATTTATCAGATACTATTACAGGAGATTCATATAGCAATAGTTTAATTGGTAATGGTGGAACTGATACTATTATTGGTGGAGCTGGTGATGACTATATTGATGGTGGAGCAAATGCAACTGGAATAGAAACTTTAATTGGTGGACTTGGATTAGATACTATTTATGGTGGAACAGGTGTAGACTATATTGATGGTGGAGATGATGCCGATATTTTATATGGTAATGACCAAGATGATGTTTTAGATGGTGGAGCAGGAAACGACACTTTAGATGGTGGTGATGGTGATGATACATTAATAGGTGGAGCTGGAAATGATAATTTAGCTGGTGGACAAGGAAGTGATACAGCTGATTACAGTAGTGAAAGTGCAACTGTTAGTGCAGATATCTCTAACTTTTTTGCAGTTGGTGCTTCAATTGGAACTGATATTTTTAATTCAATAGAGAATATTACAGGAACAAATTTAGGTGGAGTTGGTGATAGAATAACAGGTGATAATTCAGCAAATATTCTAAAAGGTTTAGCAGGTGATGATACAATCTCAGAAATGGGTGGAGATGATACTATTGAAGGTGGAGCTGGAGATGATTACATTATAGCAGGAGCTGGTGATGATATTATTGATGGTGATGATACAGATGCTGGAACTGCAAATGGAACAAGCGATACTTTAGACTATAGTTCAATAGCAATAAATGATGATACTGGCGATACTAGAGATGTAGATGGTACCGGAGTTGATACAAGTGTAACTGATGCTTACTTAGGTGTAGAGGTTGATTTATCAGTAACAACTGCACAAAGAATCCATGTTGAATATGGAACAGATACAATTACAAATATTGAAAATGTAATCGGTTCAGATAAGGGAGATTTCTTATCAGGTAACGATTCTGATAATATTCTTGAGGGTCGTGCGGGAAATGACTACTTAATTGGTCTTGCTGGACAAGATAAACTAATTGGTGGAAGTGGAAATGATACTGCGGAATTCACTTCTGGAGGACAAAATGTAGTTATTGATATGACTAAAGCTCAAACAGATGGAAGTGAAAATACTTACAGAATAGAAAATGATGGTTATGGAAATGCTGAATATTTAGATGGTGTAGAAAATATTATTACAGGTTCTGGTGATGACACTGTTTATGGTGATGCACAAGCAAATAATATCTCAACAGGTAGTGGAAATGATACTATTAGAGGTGGAGCAGAAGCTGATATTATAGATGGTGGAGCTAATGAAGATACAGTTGATTTCTCTGATTTAGCTTATGGTGTTACAGTTGATTTAGATACAGATAATAATGGAGCTAATGCAGCTGAAGGTACAGCTGTTTCAAATGGTAAAACAGATGTTTTAAGAGAGATTGAAAATGTAATTGGAACTGAAAGAGCTGATAACATAACAGGTGATGATAAAAACAATACTTTATTTGGTGGAGCTGATAACGATACGCTTAAAGGTTTACAAGGTCAAGATTATATTGATGGTGGAGATGGTACAGCAGATACAGTTGATTTTAGTGATGGTACACAAGGTATTAATGTTGATTTAAGTACAACTCAAACTTTAGGTACAGATTCAACTTATAGAGTACAAGATGATGGATTTGGAAATGCTGAGTTTATTACAGGAGTTGAAAATATCATTGGTACTTCTGCTGTTGATATCATCACTGGTGATGGGAATAATAACGTATTAGATGGTGGAGCTTCTGGTGATACGATTTCTGGTGGAGCTGGAAGTGATACTTTAATAGGTCAAATTGGAGCTGACACATTTATTGGTGGGGCTGGAGATGATTTTATTTATGGTAATGATTTTAATGTAGCAAGTGTAGATAGCGATAGAGATGTTGTGGATTACTCTTTAGCTTCTAATTCTATAATATTAAACTTATCATCATCAGTTAGCACAATTAATCTTTTAAATGAATCAACTACAATTATTGCAACTCAAACAGCAGTTGGAGAAGGTACAGATAGACTTTATGATATTCAAGATGTAATAGGTTCAAATTTAGCAGATACATTAGTAGGTGATAATAGTGATAACTCTTTACTTGGTAATGCCGGAAATGATATCTTAATTGGTGGAGTTGGTGAAGATGTTCTTTTAGGTCAAGGGGATAATGACACTATCTTAGGTGGTTTAGATGGTGATACTATTTATGGTGGTTTTGTAACAGGTGGAATACACACTGATAGTGGAAATGATACAGTAAATTATAGTTACTTAAAAGATGCAACAGCTATTGATGTTGATTTATCTTTAGATGATGGTGATGCAAGTACAAATAATGAACAAGAGATAAAAGTTATCGGTAATGCAAGTCGTTATGATAATTTAGAGGGTATAGAAAACGTTGTTGGAACTAGAAACAATGACATTATCAAAGGTAGTGATGATTTTGCAGAAGTAAATATTTTAGATGGATATAGAGGAGATGATACTTTCTATGCATCACAAGGTGTTGATACCTTTATAGGTGGAGATGGAGTTGATACCTTAGATTTTAGAAATATTGATGTTAATAACGCAGGTGAAAATGCAGTAATTATTGACTTAGGTTTAGAACAAGCTACCGATGATGGGTATCAAAACGGTGGAAGTGCAGTAGTTGATACTATTAGAGATATTGAAATTGTAATTGGAACAAATGGAGATGATCAATTAAGAGGAAGTAGTGAGGCTAATACTTTAATTGGTGGGCAAGGCGATGATACAATAAATGGTATTGCTGGAGCTAACTTACTTCAAGGTGAAGATGGTGATGATATTATCACTGGTGGTTCAGAGATTGATACTATTGAAGGTGGTATAGGAAACGATATTTTAGCTGGTGGAATTGGAAATGATTCAATTGATGGTGGAGATGGAAACGATATTATAAACCAAACAAATGGGACAGGTGATGATTCTATTGATGCTGGAGCTGGTGATGATACAATCTATTCAGGTCAAGGAGATAACACAATCTCTGGTGGAATGGGCGTTGATACTTTAACTTATGAGCAAGTAACTACAACTGGTATAGTTGCAGACCTTGGAAGTGGTGCTGGTAACGATTATGGTACAGTAACTATTGGTTCAGATACAGATACTTTAGAAGACCATTTAGAGGTTATAAAAGGGTCAACTGATACAGATACAATTTTAGGATTTAATGGAAGCTCTGTTATTGGTGTAGATTATGATGATACTATTTATGGTAGAGGTTCAAGTGACTCAATTTATGGTGGTATTGGTGATGACACTATTTATGGAGAAAATGGAGATGATACTTTAAGTGGTCAAGCAGGAAATGATCTGATTGATGGTGGTTCAGGAACTGACACCTTAGATTTTTCAGATGCTAATGTAGCAGTAAATGTTTACTTAAATCAAACAGATGAAAATAATATAGCAGTGGCTCATCATGTTATGGAAGATGGTTTTGGTGGACAAGATGATGTAATCTCAGTGGAGAGAGTAATAGGTTCTTCCCATGATGATATTATCAAAGGTACAGATGGCTGGAATAATATAAGTTCTGGTGCTGGTGATGATACTATTATTGCAACTGCTGGTGGGGATACTATTAATGGTGGTTCAAATAATACAGGAGTTGGTGGAGGAGACTGGTTAAGTTTCCAAGCCTTAGGATCAGCTGTTAATGCAAAAATGCAAGATGGACAAATCTCAGGTGGTTTAGGAAGTACAACAATTTCAGAGATTGAAAACCTATTAGGTTCTACCTTTGATGATACCTTAACTGGAGATACAAATAACAATTCTCTTGATGGTAATAGTGGAAATGATACAATAGATGGTGGAGCTGGTTCTGATTATCTATTTGGTAATGATGGTGATGATACTTTAATTGGTGGAGATGGAATTGATAATTATGATGGTGGAGATGGAATTGACACTATAGATTTTTATAATGTTGAGGCATCAGTTAATGTTAATTTATTTACATCAACAGTGAATGAAGATGGGTATGGAAATACAGAATCAGGTGCAATTAGTAATATTGAAAATATCAATGGTACATTAAATTATTCTGATACTTTAACTGGAAATAATAATGATAATATCATATATGGTTATGGTGGAAATGATATTATAAATGGACTAGGTGGTTTTGACACAATTTATGGTGGAACTGGAAATGATACAATCAATACAGGAACAGATACAGATGATACTAGTGAAGATGTAGTTTTTGGTCAAGAAGGTATTGATACAGTTACTGGTAATTTTGATAAAGCAGTAATGTTTGGAGATGCAATTGGTGGTTCAAATGCAGAAGAGGATTGGATAGATTACTCAAGTTCAACAAATGGAATAACTGTTGATTTAAATGGTAGTTATACAGATTCAACATATACATTAGACAGTGCAAATGATGCCTTAGATGGTACATATATAAAAGTTATAAATAACGACTCTCCTACAGATTTTGACTTAATCTCACAAATTGAAAATATCATTGGTACAGATCAAGTGGATATTTTAGGTGGTAAAGCGGGAGAAGCTAATTCTATTTTAGCCGGTGATGGAGATGATACTATTTTCCACTCAAGTTCAGTAGGAAATAACTATGTTGATGGAGAAGGTGGAAGTGACTGGTTAAGTTTAGAATATTATTTAGATAATATCGACCTAAATTCAGGTACAAATGGTATTTATAATATTGAAAATATTCTTGATAGACAAATAGGTTCAAGTAGAACAATTTGGGGATCAACAACTGATAATATATTTATTATGTATGATGGAAACGATAGAGTATTAGGTAGAACTGGAAATGATATTTATGATTTAGGAAGTGGTAATGACCGAGCTGATGCAGGTGGTGGAACTGATACTTTAATAGGTGGTTCAGGTTTAGATACCCTTGATTATAGAAGTTATTGGAGTGGAAATAGCGTAAATATTATTCTTCAAAATACTTCAATAGATTTAGATGATGATGGAGTAGCTGATACTACTGTAAATACTGTAACAAGAACTATTAATCTTAATGGATTAGATACAGTTAATGGAGATCAAACATTTTTTGAAATTACCGATTCACAAAATCAAAACGACTATATCTTAAGAGAGAGTGATGGTACATCAGACTTTGAAAGATTTTATTTAAGTACTAGAAATGATACTTTTGTTGGTGACCAAGGAGATAATATTGTTAATGCCTATGAAGGTAATGATACTGTTTTAGGAATGGGTGGAGATGACACTTTATATGGAAATAGTGGAGCTGACCTAATTTTTGGTGGAGACAATGATGATAGTATCAACGGTGATGATGGTGATGATAGATTATATGGTGATGCTGGTAATGACCGAATAACAGGTGGTGAAAATGATGATACTATTTGGGGTGGTACTGGTGATGATAATCTATATGGAAATAATGGTACTGATACGATTTATGATGAAGAGGGAACTGATTATATTGACGGTGGAGCAGATGAAGATACAGTTATTTTCAAAGAGGGAACACAAGGAATTGATGTAGATTTAGATGCAGGAAATACGACAGATGCCTTTGGAAATGCCCAAACTATAACAAATGTAGAAAATGTTACTGCAACTTCAAGGGATGATATTTTAAAAGGTGAAGATGGAGTTACCAATATTATTTATGGATTAGATGGAGATGATACTTTTACAGTAACTACTAATGAAGCTGGAAAATCTGATTATCTATATGGTGGTAATGGTACAGAAGATAAAGTTATTTTAACAAATAATGCAGATGGAATAGCAGAAGATACAAATAGTAATATTTTAGTTGATCCAGATAGTGATTCTACAAACTATGATATTACCGTAGATATGTTGATTGACAATAATATTGAGTTTATTTCAGGGGGAGCAAATAATTCTACAAAAATCTATGATATTGAAAACCTAGATGGTAGTGATAAAGATGATTATATAAAAGCTGATGGTGAAGACAATACTATAAATAGTGGTGCTGGAAATGATTATATTCAAGGTCTTGCAGGTGCAGATTATATTGATGCTGGAGATGGTGATGATATTGTTGAAGGTGGAGTTGGAAATGATAATTTAAATGGTGGAGCAGGTATTGATACTCTTGTTTATACAAACTCCACTTCAGGTGTAACAGTAAATCTTGATGCAGGAACTTCTACAGGAACAAATATTGGTAGTGATACTATCACTAGTTTTGAAAATATCGTGGGAAGTTCTTCTTCTGATACTTTAACAGGAGATAATGATTTAACAGAAGGAAATACTATTTATGGTCAAGGTGGTACAGATTCTATTTATGGTTTAGCTGGTGATGATGAATTACATGGTGGAGACAATGATGACTACATAGATGGTGGTGCTGGAAATGATGATATGTATGGGGATGCTGGAAATGACACCTTTATAACAAGTGCAGGTGATGATACTATCAATGGTGGAGATAACAGTGATACAGTTGATTATAGTACAGCTACAGGTCCTTTAAATGTTACTTTACTAGATAGTGG
The DNA here is from genome assembly GCF_963675975.1 of Halarcobacter sp. Lineage (NCBI taxonomy): Bacteria > Pseudomonadati > Campylobacterota > Epsilonproteobacteria > Campylobacterales > Arcobacteraceae > Halarcobacter > Halarcobacter sp. The sequence continues at coordinate 2,043,659 of NZ_OY780939.1, forward strand.
AACAACAACAATTACAATTGATGGAACAGATTCCTTAACAAATATAGAAAATCTTATTGGTACAAACGCAGATGATAGTATTGCTGGAGAAGCAAATAATAATACTTTTTCAGGTGGAGCTGGAGATGATATTTTAGTTGGTGCAGCTGGTAATGATAATCTTGTAGGTGGAACAGGTGATGATACTATTTATGGTGGAACTGGCACAAATATAATAAATGGTTCTGAAGGTGGAGAAACAACTGGTGACTGGGTAAATTATACAGATGTAGTTGGTTCTGTAAATATTGATTTATCATCTGGAAGTGCAACAGGAGCAGTTAATGATACTATTTCAAATATAGAAAATGTTGAGATGGGTGATGGAGATGATACTGTACAAGGTGATATTTATAACAATAGTTTATTAGGTGGAAATGGTAATGATACTTTAAGTGTATCAGCTGCAACAGGAAGTGTTACTTTAAATGTTTCAAATAATAATGGTACAACAAATGGTGTAGGTGTAGGTACAGATACTTTTGAAAGTTTTGAAAACTTTATAGGTTCAAATTTTGCTGATACACTTAATACAGCAGCAATAGATAATATTACTTTTAATGCTTCTGGTGGAATTGATAAAGTTGATTACACTAGTATGACAACAGCAGTAACTGTTACAGTAAATAATAGTAGTTCAATAACTGTAAATGATGGAACAAATGAAGATAGCTTATCAAATGTAGAACATGTAATTACTGGTAGTGGAAATGATTCATATATATTAAATGGTGTTAATAATATAGATACTTTAGATGCAGGTGATGGAATAGATACTTTAAGTGTAAGTTCAAGTGTTGATTTATCATCTGTTGAATTGGTAAACTTTGAAGAGATATTAGCTCAAAATAATCAAGTTGTAAGAGTTAGTGCAACAGCACTAAATAATGAAAATCTTATTCTTCATACACAAGGAAATGGTCAGATTATAGTTGAAACAACTTCAAATGTAAATGATCACAATTTTGACAATATTAGTGTTAACAATGAATTAGGAACAGGAACAATTACTTTAAATGTTACAAGTAATATAGATCTTAGTACAAAAAATATTGAAGGAACAGATGGTAATATTTTTGATGAATTTGATGTAAATGGTGGAGTTACATTAACTATTGAATCAACACAAATAGATGGAGAAACATTAGATGCAGTTGGAAATGGTGATATTATCATCAATGCAACTACAACAGTTAGTGACCATGATTTTGATAATCTAAACAATACTGGAAATGGAAATATCACTTTAAATGTTGATTCTAGTATTAATTTAACTTCTCAAAATTTAGGTGCTGTAAACAGATATGATGTTGCAGCATCTCAAACATTAACACTACTTAATACTCAATTAACAGGAGCTATGATCATAGCTGGTGCTGGTGCAATTGATTTAAATAGTGCAACAGCTACTGAAAATGTTGATTTAAGTTCAATAAACAATGATAGTTTCACTGGTACTGTTACTTTAAATGATGGAACAGGTGATAATAACATTGTAATGAGTGATAAAGTAGATATTATTAATCTAACTACTGGAAATGATACTGTTAATCTTGGTGCAGGTGATGATATTGTAAATATTTCTAATACTAACCTTGACAGTTCAGACACAATTGATGGAAGTGGAGGAAATGATACTTTAAATATCACAAGTGCTGGTAATGTTGATTTAACAACAGTTAGTTCAATTGAAACAGTAAATTTAGCAAATGGAACAAACAGTGTAACTGTAGGTACTTTAAACTCAACACTTGAAGGTGGAAGCGGTGCAGATACCTTTAAATTTACAATTGCCCAATTATCAAATGCTGATATAGTAAATGGTAATGGTGGAACTGATACTTTAGAATTTTTAGATAATGGAACAATTACAGCAAATCAATTATCAAATGTAGATGTTGAAAATATAGTTTTAGCTGATGGTGGAAATGATATCACAGTTGGAACAAAAGATTTTAATATCTTAGGTGGAAGTGGTGATGATACATTTAACTATGCAATAAATGATTTAAGTAGTGATGATGTTGTAAATGGAAATGGTGGAGCAGATAATATCACTTTCACAACATCTGGACAAATTACAAGTGGGGATTTCTCAGGGGTAACTAATATCTCAGATGTAAACTTCACAAATGGTGATGATCAAATCACATTAAGTGGAAGTGATTCTTACTTGGATGGGGTTTCTTTAAATCTTGGTGCTGGAAACAACAATGTAATTTTTAATGATATTAATACCCTAACAAGTTCAGATACAATTGTTGGTGGTGGTACAGATACAATAAATTTTGCAAATAGTGGATCAATTGATAGTGCAGATTTTGCAAATATTTCAGGTATAGATACAGTTGATTTCTACACAGGTAATGATACTTTAAATCTAAATGATAATACCCTTGATGGGGTAAACTTTATATTAGACAATGGAGATGATAATCTAAATATCTCATCTGCAAACCTAAGTAGTAGTGATACAATTAATGCTGGTAGTGGAACAGATAGTTTAAATATCACTGATACAAGTGGTACTTTGACTTACAACGATGCAGATTTCACAAATCTTAGTGGCTTTGAAACATTAAACTTAAGTGATGGTGGAGCTGATACTATAACAGTAGGTACAACTCAAGTTGCTGATGCAGGATTTACAAACTACAACGGAAGAGGGGGTGATGATTCCTTTACTATTGACTCAACAGCTTTTCTTAACAGTATAGATGGTGGAAGTGGAACTGATACCTTAACACTTAATACAAATGATTTAGATATAAGTGGTATAAATATTTCAAGTATTGAAACATTAAATATGAATGGAAATACAACTATTTCAGCTTCACAAGCTGCATTATTTGGGAATAATATCTCTAAAAATGGTTTTACCTTAACTGTTAAAGATACTTCATCAAATATTGAAGGAAATATTACAACATATGTAGCAAATGGAATAGATAAAGTTGATGCAACAGATAATGTTTTAGATGTTACAATTTTAGAAGCAAATTCTGGAATTACATTTGATAGTACAGATACTATTACTGCAGCAGATTCTCAAGTAAATATTTCTGCTGCTGATTTTTCTACATTACAAACAAATGGAGTATCTCAAGTTGATGTAAGTGGAGCAGATACAATTAATGTAACAGTTGAACAAGCAAGTGCTGGATTAACTTTTATTGATAGTACAGTAAATGTAATTGATACTGTTACAAATATTTTAAATGCTAATTCAACTGTTTTAACAAATGCTGGGGTTGATAATATAATTGTGCTTGATAGTGCTACAAATATTCAAAATGCAAATTTCAATGATTTATTTAATGCTGGTGTTGATACTGTAGATGCAGGTGGAAATAGTTTAAATATCTCATTATCACAAGCAAGTGCTGGAATAGATTTTACCCTTGCAGACACAGTTATAGTAACTGGTTCAAATGGAGCAACTTTAGTATCAAATATTGGAAACTATGGAGCAAATATTGATTATCTTGATGCAAACGATAATAATGTAAACCTTAGTGTTTCTCAAGCTTCAGCTTTAGATACAACAGGAACAGAGTTTGTGTCAGGAGATACTGTAACTATAAGTGATAATGGGGTAAATATTAGTAATGCAGATTTTACAACATTCAGTTCATATACTGATAGTATAAATGTATCTGATAACAATGTAACAATCTCTAAAACACAAGTAGATGAGTTAATTTCAAATAATATCACTTTTGATAATGCAGATAGTGTAACTTTAAATGCCACAGGTGCACAACTATCATCATATAATTTTGCTAATTTAGAAGCTGTTGGAGTTGACACACTTGATGCAAGTGATAATACACTTAATATAACATTTGAACAAGCATCAGGAAACTTAGCATTTACTTCAGGTGATACAGTAACAATAGTTGATAGTAGTGCAAACTTAAATACTTCTACAGATTTTACAACTATAAATTCAAATGTAGATGGTATTAATGCGACAGATTCAATAACTATTGATATTAGTCAAAAAAATTATTTAGATAGTAGAAATATAAATTTTGATAGTGCAGATAGTGTTTCTTTAACAGATAGTACAAATGTAGATAGTTTTAATCTTGATAGCTTCAATTATGGTTCAATTGATATGGGAAGTGGTGACGACACACTTAATGTAGATGGTAATAATTTGAGTAGTGCAGATACAATAGATGGTGGAACTGGAACAAATACATTAAATATTACTGCTAATGCTAATTTGACAGATTTAGATTTTACAAATATTAGTAATTTTGATACCTTAAATTTAACATCGGGTGATGATAACATTACTTTAGGAGAAGAAGCTGTTGGAGCAGGAATATCTTCAGATGTAAATGGATTAGGTGGTAATGATGATTTTGTATTAGATTTTACAAACTTATCTTTTGATGACGATTCTTTACAGTTTGATATTGATGGTGGAAGTGGAACAAACTCTGTTTCTATAACAGATGCTTCAGTGTTATTAGGTGCGGAAGAACAGTTTGGAGATAACTCAACATTTGCTAATATCTCTAGTCTTGATTTAACAGGATTAGATTTTGGTGCTACTAATGATGAGTTTGAGTTTACACTATCTGATTCACTTTTAGACACATGGAATGGTTCAGGATCAAACTTTACACTAAGATTAAATGCGGGTGATGCAGAGCATATTAAGTTTACTGATGTAAACACTGGTCTTACATATGATAGTGACAATGATGGAAATACTGCAACTGGTGACACTGGAAATGTGGTTTCAAGTGGAACATATGATTTAGGTAATGTTAGTTTAGATATAGTTTTAGTTTAGGAGATTAGGAATAATAATGTATAATAAAATGGTTTATACACCGCAAATTTTTGAAAAAAATGATTTAGATGATGCTAAAAAGATTATATTAACAAAAGAGGGTGATGTCTCAACTGAAGAGAGATGGGATAAAGAAACTCAATTTGTAGTTGATGATATAATTAGTAAATTTGAACTTGATGAAAACAAAATTGTACTGGATTATGGGTGTGGAATAGGAAGAATAGCAAAGGAGTTAATTAAAAAAACCTCTTGTAAAGTTATTGGATTAGATATTTCAGAATCTATGAGAAAACTAGCTACAGAGTATGTAGACAGTTCCAATTTTGAAGCAGTATCTCCTGAAGAATTTAAAAGAAAAATAGAAGCTGGTGAAAGGTTTGATTTTGCATACTCAATTTGGGTGTTACAGCATTGTATAAAACCACTTGAAGATATAAAATTGATAAAATTATCTTTAAAAAATGATGCTTTGATTTATATATTAAATAATATAAAAAGTGCAGTTCCAACAAATAAAGGATGGATAGATAATAAATTAGATATACATTCACTTTTAATTAAAGAGTTCAAAGAGATAAATATATCAAAATTACCTGTTGAAAACTCTAGTGAAAAAATATCTAAGAATACATTTATAAGTTTATTAGAAAATAGTAAGTATAAGTTAAATTCCTTATTTCAAAAAGCTCATAAGGCTTATAAAGAGGATAAATTAGAAGACGCAAAGATGTTTTATAAAAAAATATTAGATGAGGATTCTTCTAATGCAGAAGCATATTGTAATTTAGGTTTTGTTTTAAGAAAGCTTGGAAAAAATAAAGAGGCTTTGGATAGTTATATTAAAGCCATAAATTCAAATCCTAAATATGGCTTAACATACAATAATCTAGGTAATTTATTAAAAGATACTGGAAATTTTGAAGCAGCATTAAAAGTATATAGTGATGCTTTAAAAGTAAATTCAAAAGATTTTCAAATATATAATAATATTGGTATGGTTTATGAAAAACTAAAAAGATATAATGATGCAATAAAATGTTATAAAGAAGCTGTACGAATTAATCCTAATTATGATAAAGCAGTAAACAATATAGGTGTGGTTTTATACAAACAGGATAAATATAAAGAAGCTATTGAAATATTTAAAATAGCTTTAAAAATAAATCCGAAATATTATGAGTTATACAGCAATATTGGAGCTTGCTACAACAAACTTAAGATGTATGATGAAGCTATAGAATCTCTTAATATAGCCATTGAAAAAAATCCTGAAAATGGTGGAGCTTATACAAATCTTGGTAATGTATATAATAAAATATTTGATTACAAAAAAGCAGCAAAACTACATGAAAAATCTATTGAATTAGAACCAAAAGGGGAAAATGCTTATAGTAATGTAGGAAATTCATATAAACATTTAGGTCAAACTAAAAAAGCAATTGATTCATATAAAAAAGCTATTGAGTTAAAACCAGATTTTGTTAATGCACACTTTGATTTAGCAACAATGTATTTGGCAAAAGGTGATTATAAAAATGGCTTTTTAGAATATGAGTGGAGATTTAGAAAAGATGAGATGCTTTCTCACATTGCAAATAATAAAGATATATTTTCTAAGCCAATGTTTACAGGAAAAGAAGAGATAAAAGATAAAACGATTCTTTTACATTCAGAGCAAGGTTTTGGTGATTCTATTCAATTTATTAGATTTTTAAAACCATTTAAAGAAAAGTTCCCTTGTAAAATTGTAGTTAAATGTAGAGATGAATTAAAAGAGTTGTTTAAATCTTTAGAAGAGATTGATATTTTAGTAGATAGAAGTGAAAAAACACCAGAATTTGATTATCATCTTCCAATTATGAGTTTAGCAAAAATTTTAGAATTAAAATCTCCAAAAGATTTACCAAAAGAGTTTCCTTATCTATTTGCTACAAAAGATAAAGAGTTAGAGGTAAAGGAGGAAAAAGGCAAACTAAATATAGGTATTTGTTGGAGTGCATCTGTAACAGGTGAAAGTTATGACGGAAAAGTTTTTAGTTTAGAATATTTTATACCATTAGCTAATAATCCAAAAATAAATCTTTATTCATTACAAGTTGGTCCTGAAAATGAGGATATTAAAAAATTTGGTTTAGAAGATAAAATTATTGATTTAACTGACAGATTAACAGATTTCTCAAAAACAGCAAGTCTTATGAAAGAGCTTGATTTAGTTATCTCTTCAGATACTTCAGTTGCTCATTTAGCAGGTGCCTTAGATGTTCCTGTTTGGGTACCACTTCAAAAAATTCCAGATTGGAGATGGTCAAATAAAGGAGATACTACTCCTTGGTATAAAAGTGCTAAACTTTTTAGACAAAAAACAGCTAGAGTCTGGGATAGCGTATTTCAGTCTATTTATGATAAACTATTTTCTAATTTTAAAATTAAAATAGACAGGTAGTTTTATTTGGACGAAGCTTTAGAAAAAGAGGCATATAAAGAGGAATACCCTCTTTTATATACCTTAAAATATATATTAGATTTTTATTTTGGTGATATCTCAATTGATACAATATTAAATCTATCTTCAATATCTAACAATGGTTTTACATCTAAAATGGTTATTGATGTTGCAAATGAGGTTGGATTAAGTGCAGTTGAAAAAGATATTGATGGTTTTGATATACCTTCTCATTTTTTCCCTTGTATTATATTTAACAAAGAGAACAAACCTTATGTATTATTAAAAAGGGATAAAGAAGTATCTTTACACGATCCAATAACTGGTAAAACTTTAAAAGAAGATGTAAGTTTTTTAAAACATTTTAAAAAAGCAATTTTAATTTTCCGTGATGCAAAAAAAGAACAATTATTAGATATTGAAAGATCAAAAGATTGGTTTTGGAGACCTGTTAAAACTTTTTGGCGCTCATACATAGAAATAGGTTTTTTAACTTTTTTTATTAATATATTTGCTCTTGCAGTTCCACTTTTTACAATGAGTGTATATGATAGAGTAGTTCCAAATAATGCCACAGAAACCCTTTTTGTATTAGCTTCGGGTGTTATTATTATTTTAATATTTGATGTGTATTTTAAAAGTGTAAGAAATCATATTATAGAAAATGTTGGTAAAAAACTTGGCTTGTATTTAGAAGAAGAGTTGATGAAAAGGATGTTGTGTATAAAATCTGAATTTGATAATATGTTAGTTGGTTCAAAAGCTAATCTTTTTAGAGAATTAAATCAGATAAAAGAGTTTTTTGCAACAAAATCAATTATTCAAGTTATAGATTTACCTTTTTTCTTTATTGCAATATTTGTAATATTTCTAATCTCTCCAGCCGTTGCTATGGTACCTTTTTCTGTAGCAATTTTAATTATAATATTTAATGTTGTTATGCAAATACCAATTTCAAATTTAAGTAAAAAAAATGTAGAGAATATTCAATCAAAAAATAGTTATTTAGTTGAAACAATCCAAGGAAGTGAGATTATAAAACTTTCAAATGCAACCTCAAGTAAACTGTTTAATTGGCGAAATATGGTTGCTTCAACTGATAGTGTAGGGAGAAAAATACAATCTTTAAATGTATTTTCAATGAATCTTTCCCAAACAGTTGTTCAGTTTGTAACTATGGCAGTTATTGTTGTGGGTGTTTTTGAAATAGCTTCAAAAAATCTAACTGTTGGTGGTTTAATAGCCGTAACTATTTTATCAAGTAGAGCTATGGTTCCAGTTATTCAAACATCAATGATGGTAATTAGATTAAAAGAGATAAAAGAGTCTTTAAATAATATAAATGAGTTTTGGCATCTACCTTTAGAAAATGATAAAAATGTTGAAATAGGTGCAGGACAATTTAAAGGTGAAATTGAGTTTTCAAAGGTTAGTTTCTTTTATAAAAATAGTAAATATCCTTCACTTGATGAATGCTCTTTAAAAATAAATCCAGGTGAAAAAATAGGAATTATAGGACAAACTGGTGCAGGTAAAACAACATTTCTAAGACTTTTAACAGGACTTGATACTCCAAGTAAAGGAAGTATCTTTTTAGATGGACATGAAATCTCAACTATTCATCCTGTTGAAATAAGACAAAATATAGGTGTGATGCCCCAAGAGCCATTTTTGTTTTCTGGAACTTTAAAAGAGAATATTGAATTGTCTAGTCCTATAAGTAAAGAAAAAATGATGAGTCTAATTAAATTAACAGGATTAGATGAATTAGTGAAAAAATCAGGACAAGGTGATGGCCTACAAGTAGGGGAGAGAGGAAGTAATCTTTCTGTTGGTCAAAGACACTTAGTTGCACTTGCTAGAGCTATTTTAAAAGACCCTTCAATTGTAGTATTAGATGAACCTACTACTGGGCTTGATGTTGGTTTGGAAAAAACACTTATTTCCCATGTAAAAGAGATATTAAAAGAGAAAACTCTATTAGTCATTACACATAGATTTGCAGCCTTAGAATTAGTAGATAGGGTAATAGTTTTAAACAATGGTAAGATAGTTGCAGATGGACCAAAAGATAAAGTTTTAGCTGCCTTACAACAAAGAGGGAAATAGCTATGAGTAATAATCTATTATTTGAAGAAAAAAAATGGAACTATTATGTTTCTGTTATACCTATTATGCTTTTTTTTATAGCTTTTATTTCTTGGGCTTCATTTAGTGAAGTTGATGAAGTAGTAAGGGGAAGTGGAAAAGTAGTTCCTTCTGGTCAAACAAAAATTTTGCAAAACCTTGAAGGTGGAATAATCTCTGATATTAAAGTAAAAGAGGGTGAAACTGTAAAAAAAGGTCAAATCATATATACTCTTTCTAATGAGTTCTTTAAAGCAGATTTAAAATCAAAAGAGATTGATTTATTAGCTTTTAGAGCTGCAGCTGTTAGATTAGAAGCTACTATAGATGAACAAGAAGATATTTCATTCCCTGATGAATTAAAAGAAAAAATTCCAGATATAATTGAAAATGAGAAAAAAATATTTTTTGAGGATTTAAAAAATAAAAAAACAAAGATAAACATTACAAGAGATCAATTAAAACAAAAAGAGTATAAACTAAATGAGGCTCAAACTAAATTTGAAAATTTAACATTAGAACTTAATTTAGCTCAAACAAATATGCAGATTTTAGAATCTTTATATAAGAAAAAAGTTGTATCAAAAAAAGAGTACATAGGGGAACTATCTAAAAAGCAAAATATAGTAACAAAACTATCAGAAACAAGAAATAGTATACCTATTATAAAAGAAGAGATACAAGAAGCTCAAAAGAAAATCCAAAGTGTTAAATCTGAAATAAAGAGTAAATATTTAGAAAAATATTCAACCTTAAAAGCAGAAATAAATAAGCTTATAGAGAGAAATAAAGCAAATACAGATAGGGAACTTAGAAAAGATATTGTTTCTCCTGTAAATGGAGTTATAAATAGATTATACTTTCATACAATTGGAGGAATTGTAAAATCAGGAGATAAAATTGCTGAAATTACTCCTTTAGATGATACTTTGACAATAGAGGCTAGAGTGGCTACTAGTAATAGAGCACAAATTTGGGCAGGACAAAAAGTATCAGTAGAGATTACAGCATATGATTTCTCTAAATATGGTTTATTAGATGGTAAATTAATCTCTATTTCTCCAGATTCTTTTGAAGATAGAAATGGTAACATATATTATTTAGTAAAAGTAAAAGTAGATAGTAACCAGTTTGCTCCTGAATTGCCTATTTTACCGGGTATGATTGCTAATGTAAATATCTTAACTGGTAAGAAAACAATACTTCAATATATCATTAAACCACTAAAAGATATAAACAAAAATGCTTTAGGGGAGAAATAAAAGATAATAAGTTATTATTTATTGTATAATTAAATCAAATTTTCATCTTAATAAAAGGGAAATTTAACTAATATATATACTTAATTTATTATTTTAAGGGTTAATTAATGTTTAGCTTTTTCAAGTTTCTTCAAAAGTTTATTTCAGACCTTAAATCTAAAAAAGGTTTATGGTTTACAATTTTAGCATTTTTATCTGTTTCTGGTATCTTCTTATCATTATATCTTTTAACTCATATGACAGAAAGTGTATCAAAAGATGTATATGTAAATATGTCTTCAACTTATGTAAAAAATTATAAAAATAGGGTTGTAAAAAAAGAACAAACTCTTAAAAAAATTATTTTAACAATGAAATCAAATCAAGACTTTATTTCTAGTGTAGAAAACAATAATTTACAAAATGTAGGAAGTATAGTTACTAGTTTTAATAATAGTTATAAAGAAAATGGCTTTAATAGTTTGCAAATGAGTTTTTATCCAGTATTTAATCAGGTTAATCAATATAGAAGCACAATCAACTCTGTAATAAATACAAAAAATAAAATTTTTGGAATTGAAGTCTTATCAGATGGTATTTATTATTCTTATATTGAACCTATAATTTCAAATGATAATTTGATAGGTATTTTAGAACTAAAAGAAGAGATTCATGATTACAAAGCTGAATATATGAAAGATAATTTAATTTTTCTTTTTATGATAGAAGAAAGAATGCTAAATAGACTTTCTATAAATGCTAGAGATGGAAAATATAGAGAAGTTATAGATACATTATACGTTGAAGAAGAAAAATATGATGGACAATTTTTTGCAAAAATAATTGAGAATGGAAAAGATAGTTATAAACAGATGCTTGAAGATGGTTATTCTGTTGATGATGCATATTTTAGAGCAGTACAAAAAGTAGCAGATATAGAGGGAAATGTTATAGGTCTTGTTGTAATAGGTGAACCAGTTGAAGGTAGTGGTGCCTTTGTAAATATAGTAGATAATATGACTAAAACCGTAACAACTGTTGCTCTTGGGTTAGTTATTTCAATTCTTCTATTTATGTTTTAAGGTTTTTAAATGAGACGTATAAAAATATTAAAAATATATTTTATTTTTCTATTATTCATACTATTTTTAGTTTTTTCAAATCTAAATTTAATTACAACATTCTTTATGGCAACATTAACTTTTAATATTGCTATTTTAACAATATTTTCTATTGGGCTTTTGATTTTATATCAAGCAGCAATAAAACTTACAATGCTTTCTGGTACATTTGGTATCTTAGCTTATAAAAAAGGAAAAGCTTTAGAGTTTTACTTACAAGGTATAACTGGAATTTTCCCTGCAACCATTGCTCATATGTTTAATAAAAGAGCAAAAAAAGGTGTTCTTTATTTTACTCAAGGTGAAGCAAAAAATGTTAGTGAATGGTTAAATGAACAGTTTTTTAATCAAAAAGGTTATACAAACTTTTTCGTTGGTACTTCACTTATGTTGGGTCTTTTTGGTACTTTTACAGGTTTATTAGTTGCAATTGATGAGATGGGAGCAATTATTTTATCTTTTGGTGGAGATGATATTGATATTGGTGAAATTATGACTAACTTCTCTGGACCATTGGGTGGTATGTCTGTAGGTTTTGCTTCTTCACTATTTGGTGTTGCATCAGCTGTTATTCTAAATGTTATGCAATATATCTTAACAAGAAATCAAGCAGGATTTTTACAAGATGTTGAGGATTGGATGAAGGGTAAAATTATCGATTCTCAAAGTTCAGATACTATGGAAGAGGCGAGAGAACAACTTGGTATTTTAGCAGCAGCTCCTCAAGGTGGAGGAGGAAATATGCAAGGTTTCTTAGATGTATTTATTGATACAATGGGTGATTTTACTGATAAACTTGAACACTCAAATAGATCTTCTGAGCAGATTTATAAACTAATTACTGATAATCTTTCTAATACTAATCAAGTAAATGAAAAAGAAGCTGTATTATTGGAAAATATTGTTTCAACTTTAAGAGAATCAAATGTTAATCAGTTTTCAAACGCTTCTATGATGCAAGAATCTTTAGAGGAGATTTCAAATGTTATTTTATCAGAGCATAGAAGTATTAAAAAAAGTTTAGCCTTACAAGAAGAAAACAATAAATTATTATTGGAATTAGTTTCTACTTTAAGTAATAAATTAGACAAATTAGAATCAAGAAGATAAGTAGGTTAATATATGGCAAATAGATGTGAAGATGAATTTAATCCTTGGCCATCGTTCGTGGATATTTTTTCATCAGTTATCTTAGTAATGTTGTTATTCTTACTAGTTGTATTGGTTAATCTTGGTTATTATGCGCAATTTAAATATAAAGTATCATATACAGGTTCAATTGCTACTGATGATTTGATTGTAAATGATAATCCTAGTGAAGGAACAACTAAAATGTATCAAGAACAAGTTCCTACACAAGCACAGGTACAAACACAAAATCAGTCTCAATCTATTGCTCAAATGCAAAATGAAATTATCAGACTTCGAAAAACTATTGAAGAACGAACTGTAAAAGCAAAAGAGAAAGAAGAATCAGAAATTGAAGCTGGTGGTATTGATGTTAAAGATAGAAAAGATGATGATAATGATACACAACAACAAATTTTAAATGTGGATGACTATTTTATTATTACCTTTAAAGGTGATGAAATTTTCTTTGATAATGCTATTACAAAACAATTAAAAATTTTCCTAGCCGAAGTAAAAGAAAAATATGGAAAACATCAGGTTTTAATAAATGCTGCAGATGTTCAAGGAAGAGCAAGTGCAACAATTTCAAAACAAATTTCACTTGCAAGATCTATTGGAGCTAGGAATCTTATTAGAAAACTTGGATATGAAAAAAAAGATGTAAGAATTGACTTATTATCTAGCACAGAGGTTAAAGAAAATATAAATAAACAAAATGGATATTTGGTAATTAGGATAAAAAAATAGTGAATATGAGTATTTTAAGATATGTATTATTAATCTTTTTAATTGTTCCTTCATCATATGCCTTAGATGATTCTAATGATTTAAATCTAATAAGAGCTACAAAACTAAAACAAGTTGAAGGGAAAAAAGAACTTCTTAATGCAGTAAAAAAAGAGTATATTGCAGAAGTTCCTGGAACTTCAAAACTTAAAACTTTTAATTCTGATAATAATTTAGATACAAAACTTTATCATAAAGTAAAGCTTATTGATGTTGTTTTAGAAACTTTATCTAGAAGTGATATTTTAAAATCTTCAAGAGAAAGTGTTATTCAAAATGAATTAAAAGTAAAAAATGCAATAGCAGACTATTATCCTACATTAAATTTCAATTATGAATATGGAAGAACAAGAACAAAACCTGGGGAGAATGAAGGAGATAAATATAAATTTTATACAGATAACAATTTTGAATTTATATTAAGACAAAATTTGTATTCGGGAAATTCAACTTATAATAATATAAAAAGTGTATCTAAAAAACTCGAAGTTGCAAGAAATCAATATAGAATAAAGTTAGATGAAGAGATAAAAAAAGCAATTAAAGCATATTTTGATGTAGTGTTTACTAATCGTTCAGTTATGGTAAACGAACGAAATATGAAAAAGCTAAATAAAATTTTAGAGATTGTAACTGCAAAATATGAAAGTGGTGCAGCATCAATTGGTGATTTAACATCAATAAAAGCCAATGTTGCAAATGCTTTGACAAAATTAGTAAAAGTTAAATCTAAATTTGTTGAAGCTCTTAGATATTATGAATATATAGTAGGTACGCAGTTCCAAAAAACAATTCCATACGAAAAAAATTTTAATATTGATATAACTGATTTTGATTTACTTTATCAAAGAGCTCTTAAAAAGAATAGGAATCTTATAAATTATTATAAAAGTATTGAAGCTGAAAAGTTCAATCAAAAAAATAAAAGATCAGCTTTTGAACCAAAAATAGATTTTGAATTAGCTTACGGAAAAACATTTGACGGTGAAGATATTGAAGAGGATGAAACAGATATAAGTGGAAAAGTTAAATTTACATATAATCTATTTAATGGTGGAAGAGATAAAAATAAAGTATTAGAAGTAAACAGTAAAATAAGAGATTTATCTTATAAACTTGAGGAAGAAAAAAAGAAAGTTAAGTGGAATTTATCAAAAATTCATACATCAGTAAAAACTGTAAGAGATGCATTAGAAAGTACAATAGAAGAGATTAAAGCTTCAAGAAAAATGGTTACAGCTTATTGGGAAGCTTTTAAATTAGGTGAACAAGATTTAAATACTTTACTTCAAGGACAAAGACAATTAAATTCAGCAGAAACAGAATTAGTTAATTTTGAGAAAAATCAACTTGTAGATTTTTTCAATATACTTGAGTTAACAGGAGAATTATCATCTTTCTTTGATGTTAACCCAGATAGTTCAAAATTTATTGATTTTTCAAAAAGTGATTATAAAAAAACAGTAATTGCAAAAGATGGACAAAATCTTATATTAGTTGAAAAAGAACCTAAAGAAGTTATTGAAGAGAAAAAAGAAGAAAAGCCAGTAGTTGAGATTAAGACCCCTGAATTATCTTTAAAAGAAAAAATAGATAATTATCTAAAACAGTTTATTAATTTTGATGATGAAAGTTTTATGATAGTAATAAGTGATTTTGATTCTATCTATGATGCTTTTAATTTTATGATTGAAAATGATTTAGATGATAATTCATTTGCATATGATGTTGTTGAAAAATATAATATTAAAACAAAAATCGCACATAACAATTTTCAAACAAAAGAAAAAGCAGAAGAGTATATAAAACAATTAAAAGAAAAAAATTCAGATAAAAAATATGAAATAAAAAATGTTTCAGAGATAAAAAAACTATATAATGAATATATAGAAGGCTTAGAAGTAAAAGTTCCAGAACAAGAAACTAAGATAAAAGTAGTAGAAAAATTAATTAAACCACCAGAAAAAAAAGTATTTAAAACAAATCCTGAGTTTAAAGAAAAGTTTTTAAATGCTAATAATTCATTTTATACAATTAATGTTTCATCTTTTACAGATTTGGATGCTCTAGAAGAGTTTATAAATAAAAATAAAATTTATGATGAATCTTTTTTCTTTAAATATGGTAACAGTGGAGAGTTATTAAAACTAGTTACAGGAATATATGAAGATTATACAAATATAGAAGAGATAATAAATAAATTAATTTTAGAAAATGAAAATGTTTTCCCTATAGTAGAAAAAATATCTTCTGTAAAAACACAATATAATGATAATTTAATATTTAATGAAAATAAATTATATAAAAGTAACTTATCAGAAAAGCTAAATAAAAAAGAGGAAGCAGATCAATTAGCAAAAATTGAAGCAAAAAGATTAGCAAAAATCGAAGCAGAGAAGAAAGTAAAAGAAGAAGCTGAAAGATTAGCGAAAATTGAAGCAGAGAAAAAAGCTAAAGAAGAAGCTGCAAGACAAGCAAAAATCGAAGCAGACAAAAAAGCAAAAGAGGAAGCTGCAAGACAAGCAAAAATCGAAGCAGAGAAAAAAGCAAAAGAAGAAGCTGAAAGATTAGCAAAAATCGAAGCAGAGAAGAAAGTAAAAGAAGAAGCTGAGAGATTAGCAAAAATCGAAGCAGAGAAGAAAGTAAAAGAAGAAGCTGAGAGATTAGCGAAAATAGAAGCGGACAAAAAAGCAAAAGAAGAAGCTGAAATATTAGCGAAAATAGAAGCAGAACAAAAAGCTAAAGAAGAAGCTGATAGATTAGTAAAAATCGAAGCAGAGAAGAAAGCAAAAGAGGAAGCCGAAAGATTAGCGAAAATAGAAGTAGAGAAAAAAGCAAAAGAGGAAGCTGAAAGATTAGCAAAAATCGAAGCAGAGAAGAAAGCAAAAGAGGAAGCTGAAAGATTAGCAAAAATAGAAGCGGACAAAAAAGCGAAAGAAAAAGCTGAGAGATTAGCGAAAATCGAAGCAGAAAAGAAAGCAAAAGAAGAAGCTGTAAGACAAGCAAAAATCGAAGCAGAGAAAAAAGCAAAAGAAGAAGCTGCAAGGCAAGCAAAAATCGAAGCAGAACAAAAAGCGAAAGAAGAAGCTGAAAGACAAGCAAAACTTGAAGCAGAAAAGAAAGCAAAAGAAGAAGCTGAAAGATTAGCAAAAATAGAAGCAGAGAAGAAAGCAAAAGAGGAAGCTGCAAGACAAGCAAAAATTGAGGCAGAGCAGAAAGCTAAAGAGGAAGCTGAAAGATTAGAAAAAATAGAAGCAGACAAAAAAGCAAAAGAGGAAGCTGAAAAAAATCCTAAATATACGCGTCCTCAAACTACTTCTATAGAAGAGGTAGATTTTGGTACTAAAGTAAAAGAGGAATTTATACCTTATAAAAAAAGATTAGAAAACTTTAGAGATGAATTCAAAACAGTACCAAAAGATAAATTCACTTTAGAAATTGCAACATTAAAGCCTAGTGAAGTAGATTGGTTTGTAAGTGCAAGGGCAGTTGGTCCATATTATGTAGTAAGAGATGCATCAAATAAAGTTAAACTTTATTATGGTATTTATGAAACTAAAGAGGAAGCAAAAAAAGCAACTGAGACTTTACACCCAGTGATATATGAATCAAATCCTCCTATTAAACAAATAGGAAGTGTTAGATGATAAAAAAAATCAATAATAAATTCAAGCATAATAATACTTCATATTCTAATATTATGTTAGGAGTGTTTGCTTTACTTTTTATCTTCTCTTCTTATTTGTACTTTCAACATTATAAGAAAATAATACTAAGTAAAAAAATTGATATGTATAAAATAAATGTTCAGTATTTAAATTCAAAATTAAATAATGATATTTTATTATATAACAAAGAAAATTTAAAAGAAAATATTGAAAAGGTATTTAGTTCTTCTCTTTTTTCACTTATTAAAATAGATACAAAAAGATATATTTTTGATAAAAATAGTCTTATTGATAATTCTGAAGGCTTCAATGACAAATCATGGAGTTTAGGTGAGGTTATAGTTGATGTTAGATTTGGTCTTATAACTAAACTTCCAAATAGCTCTTTTTATGAGTTTATCTCTTCAAATAATTATGATATTTCTCAACCACTTAGAGTTCGATACCAATTATATAAAAATGGTCAAATTAAAAATGTTATAGCAAAATTAGACTTTTCTAATATCAAAGAAAAAAGATTAGTTACTGGAAATTCTGAAAGTTCATTTTTAAGAAATTTCTTAGATACTAATACATTAAATAAAACATATCCTATAAAAAAACAAGATTATACAGTTGCTTCTATTACTTATGAAATAAATAAATATGAAATAAACAATGAAATACAAAATTTTCTTTTTACACTTATTTTATTTAATATAGTTATGTGTTTACCTATTATTTTTGTATTAGGTTTTTATCATAAATATTTATTTAAAAGATATGTTACTTTACCGGTTAATTATCTAAATGGGTATTTGGAAAATATTTTATCCGATAGATTTTCTATTATTGATAAAACACAGTTTGAAGGTACACCTGAGATAAAAGAATTAACTAAAAAGATATCTAAACTATCAGGAAAAGTTGCTGCTTTAAAAAATGAATTAAATGTAAACAAAGAGTCTTTAGAGTTAAAAGTTTCAAGTGATACTTTAACTGGACTTCCAAACAAAACAATATTTGATTTTGATATAAAAAGTATGTATGTATCAGCTGTACCAGGCTATGTATTTACTTTAAAGATAGAAAAACTTAATGAGATTAGTGAAAAATATGATTCAGGATATATTAACAGTTTTATTGAAAGCTATGTAAATATATTAAAAAATGTAATTTTCAAATACAACAAAGATATGAAACTTTATAGATTTTATGGTTCAAAGTTTGCAGTTATTGCCAAAAATGTAGATATAGAAGCTTGTGAATCTATGTGTAATGATATTATTAAAGAACTAAATGAAAAACTTAGTGATATTTATAATATGCCAGATGATTATATACAAATTGGTGGTACATTTTTTGATATTTATGGAACAATTGATTCTTTACTATCAACTATGGAAAAAGCATATGAACGCTCTAAAGCTCAAGGAAAAAACTCATTTCATATAATTGCAGAAGATGAGATTGAAAGAAACTATTCTGAATTAGACAGCAATGTTGTTGATATTATAAAAAGAGCTGAGTTTAACTTAAAATTTGTATTTGATACTTATACCTTTGAAGATAATGAAAATTTAATTATGAGTGAAGCCTCACCACAATTAATTGATTCAAATGGAAATCCTCAATCAATAGGTTCTTTTATCTCTGTTGCAGATAAACTTCATATTGCAGATAAATTTGATAAGTTGGTTATTGTTAAGACTTTTGCATATATTAGAGGTAATAATATTGACCATAAAATAGCTATAAACTTATCTATGACCTCTATAAAAAATAAAGAATTTATGAAGTGGTTATTAGATGTATTAAAAGCGAATCAAGATATTATTGATAAAATTGTATTTAGTATCACTTCTTATACAGCATATCTAAATAAAGATGCTTTTATTGATTTTATAAAAAATATTCATGAAGTAGGTGCAAGTATTATATTAAAAAGATATAAGACAACTGATTATCCTTTAGAAGAGTTAAAAAGTCTTAATCTTGATTATATAAGAATGAGTCATGAATATACTACTGGGTTCTCAAATGATGTAATAAAAAAACATAAAGTTAAAAATATTTTGATTTTTGCAGAACTTTACAATATTAAAGTGGTTGCTGATACAGTTAAACTTGATGCAGATTATGATTTATTAGAGAGACTTGGCACATATGCTGCTAGTAGATAAGGTATATATATGATTAAATATTTTTATATTTTTATATTTTTTATTTTTATAGGTTGTAGTTCAACTACAAAAAATATGAATATCTCAGAATTGGAAAAAAATACAACAACAAAAGTTTATGAAGATATTTCAAAAGATGCAATATTTGAAGCAGCTAAAAAAGTATTTATTCTTTTAGGAGAAGATCAGTTTAGAATAGATTCTTATAGAAATAATTTAGAAGTTCAAAAAACAAAACTAAGTCATTTCCCTTTTTATGCATATACTACAAATGATATTTGGAATATATCAATTGAAGAGAAAGATGGTAAATCTATAGTTAAAATTAATATAAAAAGAGTTAAAGATTTTGATGAAGAAGATAGTGAATATCTATCAAAAGATTCACATAATCTTCTTTTAGAAAGAATTGATTATTTATTAGGATTAAATGATAGTTGGAATAGTTGTTTTCTCTCAATTAATGATGTTTTATGTGATAAGATTGACCTAAGTATTATAAATTCTCCAACACAAGATGATTTAATTGAAAATATATTTATTTCTCAAAGAGAAGCGAGTAAATCTTTATCTGAAATTGAAGATGATATTTTAGCGGATGATGTAGTCTTTACTTTAGAAGATTCAAATGATGATATTCTTGAAAAACAAAATGATACATTAGAAGATACTCAAGAGAATATTGATACAGAAAATGAATTAGATAAAAGAATTCAAGAATTAGATGATATAGTAAATGATAATATTGATAAAACATTGGATAGAATAACTACAGAAAATGAATAGATTAATAACAGTTTTTTTATTGACATTCTTATATCTTTATGCTGATTTAATTGATGAAGCAATACAAAATATTGAAAATAAAAAATATTCTCTTGCTTTAGAACAATTAAATCAATTAGCATTAGAAGATAATGCACTTGCTCAATATAACCTTGGTTTATTAAACTACAAAGGTTTAGGACTTGAGCAAAATAAAGAATTGGCTTTTTTTTGGTATGAAATGGCTGCAAAAAATGGTAATAAAGAAGCTCAAAACAATCTAGCACATATGTATTTTTTGGGTGAAATTGTTCAAAAAGACTTGACTCAAGCAAAATATTGGTATGAACAATCTGCAAGTCAAGGTTATGCTTTAGCACAATTAAATCTTGGTTTAATTTATGAAAAAAATCCTACAAAAGAAAATCTTGAATTAGCTTTTGAATATTATGAAAAAGCTGCAAATCAAGGTGTTATAATTGCACAAAATAATTTAGCTTCAATGTATTATTACGGTAAAGGTGTAAAAAAAGACAAACAAAAAGCGCTTTATTGGTATCAAATCTCATCAAAAGCAGGAGATAAAGTTGCCCAATATAATTTAGCAATGATGTATATAGCAAGTGATGTGGTAAAAAAAGATTTTGAAAAGGCTGTTTATTGGTTAGAAAAATCATCTGCACAAGATTATAAAACAGCAATAATAAAACTTGCAGATATGTATAGAATTGGTAACAGAGTTTCACAAGATTATGAAAAAGCGTTTAAACTATACGAAAAAACTGCAAAACGAAATAATTTAAAATCTATGTATTATTTAGGTTTGTTTTATTATAATGGGCACGGTGTATCAAAAGATTTAGAAAAATCTAGATATTGGTTGAAAATGGCTGAATCTCAAGGTCATCAAAGATCTAAAAATTTTCTAGAAACTCACAAATTCTACTAACTTCATAATTTTATATATTAATATCATATTAGAATAGTAATATATTAGTTTTATATATTAAGCTTTAGAATAGATTAATATTATAACATTAAAAAAAGGTTTTAAAATGAAAAAAATATTTATTATTTTTATGTTTTTTTTAATAAATAATTTATATGCAAGTGAAAGTAGACTTGATATTATCAAATCTAATAATGAATTAAAAGTATGTATTTGGCCACAATATTATGGTATTTCATATATTGATTCTAGAACACAAAAATTAACTGGAATTGATAGTGATTTGGCAGTTGAATTAGCAAAAGATTTAAATGTAAATTTAAAACTTTTAAAGAGTTCTTTTCCTACTTTAATTGAAGATGTAAATACAAATAGATGTGATATTGCAATGTTTGCCATTGGTAATACAGAAAAAAGAAGAGAAAAACTTAGATTTACAACTCCTCATTTAGAAAGTGATATTTATGCTGTAACTACTAAAACAAATAAGAAAGTAAAGAGTTGGGATGATATTGATAAAAAAGGTGTAGTTGTAGCCGTTGCAAAAGGAACATACCACGAACCAATTATGAAAGAAAAATTAAAAAATGCAAAACTAATGGTTATAAAAGGTTTTAAACAAAGAGAAGATGAAGTTAGAGCAGGAATAGCAGATGTTTTTATGACAGATTATCCTTATGGTAAAAAAATGTTGGCAAAAACTGATTGGGCAAAATTAATTATTCCTAAAAAAACTTATCATCTAACTTCTTATGCTTGGGCTATGAATTATGGTGATGATAAGTTTTATAATGCAGTAGAAAAATTTATTAGTAAGATTAAAAAAGACGGTAGATTAAAAAAATTAGCTAAAAAAAATGGTTTATTACCAATTGCAAAATTAAAATAAGAAACTAAGCAGTAGAATTTTATGAAATTAAATATTAAACTTTTTATTGGAGCCTTTATATCTTTTTTAATTATTACAAGTAGTATAATGTATTCTTTATCAATTTTAAAAGAAGAAGCTGTAAATAACTATTTAACAATTTCAAAATTAAATGCAAAATCTTTTTCAAAAGGTTTAAATCAAGATATTAATAATATTGAACAAACAATTACAAATATTAACTCATTATTTGATTTAAATAATATAGATATTAATAAAAGATTGGAAGATATTCAAATAAATTACCCACAAATTAGATCTTTAAATATTTTAAAAAATGAAAAAATAGTTTATAGTTCAAATATATATAATATTGGAGTAATAATAAATAGACAAAATTTTTTCCCTAAAACTTTATTTGATGAAAATATTTTAAAAGTATCTACACCATGGACAGGTAGAGACTTTATTAGTGGTAATGATATATACAATTATGAAGATGATTTTGAATTTATTGATAAGTCTTTTATACCTATATCAAAAAATATAAAGACAAAAAAAGGAAATTATACAATTATTATTAATTTGAATAGTGATTATTTCATAAATAGTTTTATTACAAGTATTGATTCAAGTAGTGTAATTTTTGAATTGGTTCGTTTAGATGGAATTTTGTTGTTAAGTTCAGATAATACAAAATCTATAGGTAAGCGAATAAAAGAAATTGATATTTTAAACAAAACCATTGAAAAAAATATTTACACTGATATTAAGAATATTGATGGAATAAAATATATTTTAACTTCAACCTTAACTGAAGATTATCCTATTGGTATTTTAGTGAAGCTTGATTATGATAAAAGTTTATTAAGTTGGAATAAAAAACAATATAGTTTTTTTATTATAATTATTACAATTTTAGTAATAAGTATTTTAATTACATTG
This sequence comes from Halarcobacter sp., assembly GCF_963675975.1. Classification (NCBI taxonomy): domain Bacteria; kingdom Pseudomonadati; phylum Campylobacterota; class Epsilonproteobacteria; order Campylobacterales; family Arcobacteraceae; genus Halarcobacter; species Halarcobacter sp. Next base: position 2,066,717 of record NZ_OY780939.1, read on the forward strand.
ATTCTTTTCTTTTTATATAATAAAAAAAGAGAAGATGAAATTAAAACACATAAATTACAAATTCAAGAACAAGAAAAATTTAAATTTTTATTTCAAGATTCTCACTTTTTAGCTGCTGTTTTAGATTCAACAGGAAAAATCTTTGATATAAATAACTTAGCTTCAACTTTTTTAGGAAAAAAAGATACACAATTAAGGGGAAGATACTTTTGGGATTTGGATTGTTGGATAGATGATTCAAGAAATAGTATAAAACTTTTTATAAAAAATATAGATGAAACTAAGATAGAAACAGAAGTTGTAGCTTTTGACCAAAATAAACATGAAAAAATTATTGAGGTTACAATATCATCTTTAGATACTGAAAATGGAAAGATAATAGTTGTTATAGGTTTTGATATAACAGAAAGAAAATCAAGAGAAAAAAGATTAAAACAGGCATATACAGTATTCAACAATACTAGAGATGGCATTATGATTACTGATAAAGAGACTAGATTAATTGATGTAAATAAATCCTTTGAAAAAATTACAGGTTATAAAAAAGAAGAAGTAATAGGTAAAAAAACAAAAATATTAAGGTCTTCTTCTAACGACGAAGTTTTTTATAATAAAATGTGGAAAAAAATAAATAAATATGGCTATTGGGAAGGTGAAATTGTAAATAAAAATAAAAATGAAAAAGAGTTTACTGAATGGCTAACTATTAATGCAATATTTGATAAAGATAAAGAAGTTTTAAATTATATTGGAGTGTTTAGTGATATTACTGAGCAAAAGATAAAAGAAAAACTTTTAAAAGAAAAAGATAATGTTTTATATCAGCAATCAAAAATGGCAGCAATGGGTGAAATGATAGGTAATATTGCCCATCAGTGGAGACAACCTTTATCAGTTATATCTACAGCTGCTACAGGAATGGTACTTAAAAAGAATATGGGAATATCTGATGAAAAAGATGATATAGAATCTTTACTTTTTATTAATGAATCATGCCAATATTTATCAAAAACAATAGATGATTTTAGAAATTTTCTAAAAGCAGATAAAGATATCAAAAAATTTAATATTCATTCAGCTATTGAAGACTCTTTGACTTTATCAAGCATTAAAGTTAAAAGTCAAGAGATTAATATAGTTTTAAATTTAGAAGAATTAGATGTTTATGGTGTAAAAAATGAATTTATACAAGTTTTAATTAATATTTTAAATAATGCAAAAGATGCCTTTGAATTATTAAATATAAAAAATAAATTATTGTTAATTGATGTATTTAAAGAAGATGAATATGTGTACATAAAAATTCAAGATAATGCAGGAGGAGTTCCAGCGAATATAATTGATAGAGTTTTTGAACCATATTTTACAACAAAACACCAGTCAAAAGGTACAGGAATAGGACTTTATATGTGTGAAGAAATTATCAAAAATCATATGAAAGGGGAATTATCTGTAAAAAATATAGAATTTGAATATGACAATCAACAGTATTTAGGCGCATGTTTTATTATAAAGGTGCCAAACAACAAATAAAAAGCAATATTTAAAGAGCTTTTTTATATAATTTCAATCTCAAATTTAAGACCCCGTCGTCTAGTGGCCAAGGACGTCAGGATTTCCTCCTGAAGACAGCAAGTTCAAATCTTCTCGGGGTCGCCAAAATCATTATTATCATAAATATTATTTTATCTTCATATTGCTCTTAACTATCTTTATTTGTTAATTATTAAACAATTAACAAAAGGTAAATAAATTATGAAAAAAATTTCATAATTCATTCATAAAAAGTTCATTTACTTGTAATAAAATCCTTTAAAATTTTATAAAGGAACTTTCAAGTGAATATTATTTTTAAACTTTTAAAATATTATTTCTTATTAATAGCTATATTTTTTATAGGACGACTACTATTGTTTATTAGCTATTTTAACCATTTTATTGATTCAGATTCAAATATCTATTTAAGCTTTTTATATGGCTTAAAAATGGATACTATTGTTGCTTCAATAATATTAATTATTCCAACATTTATGTTAACAGTTATGCCTAGATATTTTAGTAATATTATAGACAAATTATTAAAAATTTATTTTTTGGTATTTTCTATTTTTGCAATTTTTATTGAAGTTGCTACTTTCCCTTTTATGGCACAATATGATTCTAGACCAAACTATTTGTTTATAGAATATCTTGAATATCCAAAAGAAGTTTCTTCAATGATTTTTGCAGACTTTAAGATTGAACTTCTAATTGCATTTACTATTATCTTAACTTTTTGTTTTTTATATCTTAAAAAATATAAAGATAGTTTTGTTGAATTATTTGAAATAAATTATTTTAAGAGAATTTTATTATTTTTACCTTTGCTGATAGTTCTGTTTATAGGGATTCGTTCATCTTTTGGACATAGACCTGCAAATATTTCTGATGCCATGTATTCATCTAACAGAATATTAAATGAAGTAAGTAAAAACTCTATTTATAGTATTGGTTATGCCTTATATTCTTCTTTTAAACACAGTAATAAAGATATTCAAAAAAGATATGGAAATATGAGTATTGATGAGGCAATAACAAGAGTAGAAAAAAGACTTAAAATAGAACAAGGTGATGCAAAATATGTTTTAAAGAGAAAAGAGCCTACACATTTTTCAAAGGAAAAGAAAAAAAATATAGTTATATTTATTCAAGAGAGTATGGGATATCAGTTTGTTAAAGCAGTTGGAGGAGAAGATGGTATAACTCCAAATTTCAATTCATTAGCAAATGAGGGTATTTTATTTAAGCAGTTATATTCAAATGGAACACGAAGTGTTAGGGGAATTGCAGGACTTACTTCAGGTATTTTTTCAATTCCAGGTAAAGGTGTGGTAAAAAGAAATAAAGCTCAAAATGGTTTTTCTACAATTGCCTCTTTACTTAAACCTTACGGATATCATTCATCTTTTATATATGGTGGAGAAAGTAGATTTGATAATATGAAATCTTGGTTTTTAGGAAATGGTTTTGATGAGATTATTGATCAAGAAAAGTTTGCTAATCCACAGTTTGTAGGAACTTGGGGTGTAAGTGATGGCGATGTAGTCAAAAAAGCAAATGAAGAGTATAAAAAACTTTATAAAGATAATCAAAAATTTGTATCTGTAATATTTTCTACCTCAAATCATACACCATTTGATTTCCCAGATGGAAAAATAGAGTTAGTAAAAGGTGAAGCAAAAAAGAGTGTAAAAAATGCAGTTAAATATGCAGATTATGCAATTGGTGAATTTATTAAATCAGCCAAAAAAGAGGATTATTATAAAGATACTATATTTCTTATAGCTGCTGATCATAATGTAAGAGTTTATGGTGAAGATATAGTTCCTGTTGATATGTTCCAAATCCCTGGATTAATTTTAGCAGATGGAATAAAACCTCAAACTTATGAGAAGTTAGCAACGCAACCAGATTTATTAGCTACTGTATTAGATTTAGCAGGAATTGAAACTCAAAATTCAATTATGGGACACTCTATATTTAGTGATAAAAAACAAAACTTGAATCTTATGCAGTTCAATGATAGATATGCTTTAAGAGTTGATGATAAAGTTGCAGTTTTAAGACCAAATACAAAACCTCTAAGCTTTCTTTATAAAAATAAGCATTTAGTAAAAACTTCAAATGATACTGAACTTGAAAAAGATCTTTTAGCTTTTATTATTGTATTAAATCATGTTTATGAAAATAGATTATTTAAATAAAGAAGCAAGATGAGAGAGATAACACAATATAGATTAATCACATTTAGTGTTTTATTTTTTGCAGTATTTTATAATTTTTCTTTTATAAAAGAGTTTTTTAAAGTATATGATTTAGTTGGATTGAATATTATATATTTTATATCTGTTTTTGTAGTATTTGTTTTTTTAAATATATTTTTATTTACACTTGTTAGTAGCAGATTCTCTACAAAAATATTTTTGATTTTAATTTTTATGGTTTCATCTTTTGTGGCATATTTTATGGATACATATAATGTAGTAATTGATAGTGAAATGATAAGAAATACACTTCAAACTAATCTTAATGAGTCTATGGATTTATTTAGTTTAAAATTAGTTTTGTATGTGATTTTTTTAGGGATAGTTCCATCTTTTTTAGTTTATAAATCAAATATTAAATATGAAGATAGAAAAAAAGAGCTAATAAAAAAGCTTAAAGTATTACTTTTTTCTCTTTTTATAATTATTGTAATAATATTTAGTTTTAGTAAGTTTTATGCATCTTTTTTTAGGGAACATAAATCTTTAAGATTTTATATGAATCCTACATATTGGGTTTATAGTGTAGGTAATTATATAGCTGAAGCAGTATCTCCTGATATTACAAAATTTAAAATTATTGGAGATGATGCCAATATTGTTCCACCTTTTGGTGAAGTAGATAAAAAAGAACTAATAATTTTAGTTGTGGGAGAAGCAGCAAGAGCAGATAGATTTTCTTTAAATGGTTATGAGAAACAAACTAATCCACTTTTAGAAAAAGAAGATATTGTAAATTTTTCTAATATGTATTCTTGTGGTACATCAACCGCTGTTTCAGTTCCTTGTATGTTCTCTTTTTATACAAAAGATGATTATACTTATAACAAAGGTATATCAACTGAAAATGTACTTGATGTCTTAAATGATACAAAAGGGGTTAAAATACTTTGGAGAGATAATAATTCAGATTCAAAAGGTGTAGCTTTAAGAGTTGATTATCAAGATTATAAAATACCAGAAAATAATACAATCTGCGATGAAGAGTGTCGTGATGAAGGTATGTTAGTAGGATTAGATAAGTATATAAAAGAAAACAAAGGTAAGGATATATTTATAGTATTACATCAAATGGGAAATCATGGTCCGGCTTATTATAAACGATATCCAAAAGAGTTTGAAAAATTTACACCAGTTTGTAAAACAAATGAGTTAGAAAAATGTACCCAAGAAGAGGTGAGTAATACTTATGACAATGCAATTTTATACACAGATTACTTTTTATCAAAAGTGATAAACTTCTTAAAACCTTATTCAAAAAATTATGAAACTGCTATGTTATATATGAGTGATCATGGGGAAAGTTTAGGGGAAAATGGTTTATATCTACATGGTATGCCATATTTAATTGCTCCTGATAATCAAAAGCATATTGCTTCATTTATATGGTTAGGAAAGGGCGATATTAGAGAAGATTTAGATGTGGAAAAACTTAAAAGTTATTCAAATAAAAGTTTTTCGCATGATAATCTTTTCCATACTCTTTTAGGATTATTTGAAGTTGAAGCAAAAGTGTATAATAAAGATATGGATATATTAAATGACGCAAAAATCGATTAATATTCAAATTCTTATTAGTTTTTTGCTTTTGGTTTTTGTATTAGTATTTTTTCAGATAACAGATGCTGATATTTATGTTCAAAAGTTTTTTTTCAATTTTACTAATAATACTTGGATATGGGATAGAAATGAACCAATTAGTGAGTTTTTATTATATTCAGGATTGAAAAAAAGTCTAATTATTTTTGCTTTTTGTATACTAATTGTATTAATATTTTTTTGGAAAAAACAAATAATTAGAAAATATAGATTTGGATTAATTATAATCGTTTTATCATCTATTGTGGTTCCTTTTACTATCATTAGTCTAAAAAATGTTACAAATACTCCATGTCCAAAAAACATTGAATACTTTGGGGGAAATTATCCTGATATAAAAGTATTTGATTCTTATCCAAAAGATTTTATTCAATATGGTAAAATACGATGTTGGCCAGCAGGTCATGCAAGTGGTGGATTTGCTTTAATGTCATTGTTTTTTCTTTTTAAGAGAAGAAAAAATCAAGTTTTAGCATTAAGTTTTGCCATTGGTTTAGCGTGGTCAATGGGATTATACAAAATGATTATAGGTGACCATTTTTTGAGTCATACTATAATAACCATGTTAATTGCATGGTTAGAGATATTATTAATAGCAAAATTTATAAAAAGGAATTTTTTTGAGAAATCAGCCTAAATACAATTTTTTTAAAAATACAAGTTATGCACTAAATGGGATTGTTGATTTACTAAAAACAGAAACATCATTTAAAATAGAATTGATAATTGTAGTTTTATTGTTGCCAGTTTTGATCTTTATTGATACAACTTTAGTAAATAAACTTCTTATGTTTATTAGTTTATTTGGAATGTTAATTGCAGAAACAATAAACAGTGCAATAGAAAGAACTGTTGATTTAGTAACATTAGAGCATCATATTATGGCAAAACGAGCTAAAGATGTAGGAAGTGCAATTGTTTTTTTTAGTATTATTGTTTTTGTAGTTACTTGGCTTAGTATATTTTATGTAATCTTTTTTCAGTGAAAATTGTCTATTGACAATTTTCGCAAAGTCCATAAATAGTCATAATATGGTCTTCTAAAACAAAACCATTTTTTTCTGCAATTTTGATTTGATTTAATTCAATAAAATCATCTGCAAATTCAATTATACTGTGGCAGTTTGTACAAATCATGTGGTCATGATGTTGCTCTTGTTTAAATTCAAATCTTTTTGTGTTATCTCCAACATCTAAAGATTCTACAATATTCATTTGCTCAAAGAAGTTTAAACTTCTATAAACTGTAGCAATACCAATATCTAAGTCAAAATCTTTTTGAACTTTTTTAGTAATCTCTTCTGCACTTAGATGCTCATTACTAAAATACAAGATTTTTAGAATACAATCTTTTTGAATAGTATTTTTAAAACCTTTTCTTGTAACTAAAGTTTTAAATTCATCCAAAAAGTGTTCAAACTTTTTTTCTTCTTTTTTTGTCATTTTTAATTATTTTCCTATGTATATAATTGTCAAAGAAACTAAAAGAGTAGCTGAGTAAATATAAGGTAACCCTTTGTTTATTCTCATATTCATTTTATAAAACATTGAAGCTTCAAAACTATTATTTTTGTCATTTATTGACATCTTTTAGCCTTTAATTAAAATTATACAAGCGAAAACTTAATAAGCATATAAAAGTTTAACACTATATAATTCTCTTAATGCAAGTATTGTTCCTATTGAAATATCATTTTATAGATATTTGCAAATAACATAGCTACTAAAACAGTTATTAAAACTTTTTTTATAAAAGCTTCTCCACCTTTTATTGCATAATGACTTCCCACATAAGAACCACAAATATTGGCAATTCCCATAGGTATTGCAACTAGCCATAAAATTTTTCCTGCAAAAAAGAATGCAACTACAGAACCAAAATTTGTAGCAAAATTTAAAGGCTTAGTTGAAGCAGTTGAAACTAGAAAATCTAAATTTAAAAATTTCTTCATAGAGATTGTAAGATAAGTTCCTGTACCTGGTCCTAAAATTCCATCATAAAACCCAATAGGTGCAGTACTTAATATAATACTTTTTTTAGTTAGTTTTATATTTTCTTCTTTTATTGTTTTACTTTTTTTAAACAAACTAATCATTGCAATAGCAATAGATAATAATATTGCCCAATGGATTAATTCTTGAGGTAGATACATAACAAGTGAACTTCCTAAATATGATGCAAGAAGACAAGGTATAATTGCTATTGAAACAACTTTCCAATTTACTTTTTTACTAGCTGCGTATTTTATTGTTGCCATAAGTGCACCAAACATTCCAGCTGATTTATTTGCAGCTAAAACGAAAACAGGAGGAATACCACTATAAAGTAATACTGGAACTTGTATCATCCCACCACCACCAGCAATAGAATCAATATATCCAGCTATAAATCCTGTTAAAATAAAAATAATAATCCAATTAGTTGTAATATTATCAAGAAATTCCATCTCTTTATCCTTTAAAAGTGGTAATTATATCACTAATGGTAAAAAAAAGTTTATTGTTTTGTATATTTAATATAACTAATTATAATTTTATATATTAGTAATACATATAAACTACACATTGATTAGATAAAATCTAAAAATTTTAATTTGGAGTAGATATGCAAAATAAAAAAATGGTTGTTTTTTCAATAGTAATTTTACTTGTAGCTTTTTTTGCAGGAGGAGCTTATTACAAGAATTTACAAAGTGAAAACAAAGTTAAGATGACAAAAGAACAAGCCCAAACACTTAAAAGACCTTATTCTTTAGTTATAGGAAATAAAGATGCAAAAGTACAATTAGTAGAATTTTTTGACCCAGCTTGTGGAGCTTGTGCTTATTTTTATCCGAAAGTTAAAAAACTTATGGAAGATAAAAAAGGTGATATTCAATTAGTTTTAAGATATGCCCCTTTTCATAAAAATGCAAATTATGCAGTAAAAATGCTTGAAGGTGCAAGAGAACAAGGATTATTTGAAGAAACTTTAGAATTTATGTTTAAAACACAAAGTTCATGGGTTGAGCATCATGTTGTAAATCCTCAAAAATTATGGAGTATTTTGGCAAATGTAGAAGGTTTAGATATGGAATTACTAGGAGAATTTATGAATTCTACTAAAGCAAATGACATAATTAAACAAGATATTGAAGATACTAAAACTTTAAAAATTGATAAAACTCCATCTTATTTTGTAAATGGGGAACCATTAGTAGATTTTGGATGGGATAATTTAGTTAAATTAATAGATTCTCATCTTTAAAATATAAGAGGAACTTTTAAGTTTCTCTTCATATTGAAATTAATTTATAAACTTCTAACAACTGCCTTAAACTCAGTACTTTTTCAAGAAAAAAAAGATATTATCTAGTAAACTATAATATACGGAAATTTAATGATTGTTAACATAACTTTACCAGATAAAACCTCATACGATATAACAATTGACAATTTAAAACAATTAAGTTTTGATAGAAAAGTTGTTGTTGTAACAAATCCAACAATAAGTGGATTTCATTTAGATTATTTAAAAAAACATATTTTTGCAAAAGAGTTAAGTATTGTAACTATCCCTGACGGGGAAGAGTATAAAAATATGTCAACTATTGACACTATTTTAGACCACTGTTTTGAACAAAAGTTAAATAGAAGTTCTCTTTTAATAGCTTTTGGTGGTGGAGTAATAGGAGATATGACTGGTTTTGCTGCATCAATATACCAAAGAGGTATTGATTTTGTACAAATTCCAACTACACTTCTTTCTCAAGTAGATGCGAGTGTTGGTGGAAAAACTGGAATAAACAATAAATATGGAAAAAATCTTGTAGGTGCTTTTCATCAGCCAATAGCAGTTTATATTGACCCTTATTTTTTAACTACTTTACCAAAAAGAGAGTTTGGTGCAGGAGTTGCAGAGATAGTTAAGATGGCCGTTACTTTCAATAAAGACTTTTTTGAATGGCTAGAAAACAATGATTTAAATGAAGATGAAAATATCAAAATAGCTATTGCAAAATCAGTTGAAACAAAAGCATGGGTAGTTTCACAAGATGAAAAAGAAAAAGGTTTAAGAGCTGCTTTAAATTATGGACATACCTTTGGTCATGTTATTGAAAATGAAACAAATTATAATACATATTTACATGGTGAAGCTGTAGGTATTGGTATGGTTATGGCAAATAACTTAGCTGTAAAAATTGGGAATATGACTGAAGATGAAGCCTCTAGAGTAAAACTACTTCTTGAAAAATACAATATTCCTACAGACTATGAGATAAAAGATGTAGAAGATTTTTATGAGCATTTTTTCTTAGATAAAAAATCATTAGATAATAAAATAAAATTTATTGTTCCGCAAGGTATTGGTGAGTGTGAAATTACAGATAGAATTTCAAAAAGTGATGTTATAGAAGTACTTAAAGGTTTCCAAAAGTGAAAAATATTCTAAAAATATTTTTGTTTGCCTCAATTATAAGCATAAATCTTTTTGCGGCACAAGAGAAGCAGATAGTTGATGAAAAGCATATTGTTTCAAATAACTTAAAAGATATTGAAAAAATCGAAGAGTTAAAACAAGAAGAGGAAAAAGCTAGACTTGAAGCTGAAGAGAAGCAAAGAATCGAAGAGGAAAAAAGACTAGCAAAAGAGAAAAAAATTGAAGAGCTTAAAGCTACTATTGCAACAATTGATGAGAAATTAAAAGATAACATTTTATTAAAAAGATATAGTAACTATAATGCATATATTAAAATTACTGATGAGTTAGCTGATCTTAAAAAAAGTGCAAATAAAATAAGTAATAAAACAGAAGAACAAATTCATCACCTAACAAATAAAATAAGAATTAAAGAAAATGAGCTAGAGCTTATCTCTGAATATAAAGGTTCACCTATTGGTTCATTAATCAATCCACCTGAGATTGACAATTATGAACAAATATCAAATCCTTTTGGAATCATCAATGCTCTTTCATATATTAAAAAACTTGAAAACAATAAAAGAGAGTTTTTATCAGTTGAAAAAGGGGTAAGGGAAGCAACAAATTTAATTGAAGAAAAGTTATATGCTTATTTAGAACTTTACAACACAGACCCTAAAACTGAATACAAAGAAGAGATAAACTTTTTAGACAAAGAAAAAAGAGACTTCACTATGGTTTTAGAGATTGTTTCTACTACAGAAGAGGTTTATACAAGAAAAATAGAACAAGTTATTCTTGAAACAAAATCTCAAATCTCAGTTCAAATAGAAAAGATATTTAATATTGCTGTAATTATTGTAGTTTTCTTTATAGTTACACTTTTAATAAAAATGGCACTTAAAAAATACTATTCACAAAATGAAAATTTTTATATGACAAATAAAGTGATAAATTTTACTTTAGTATTTTTTGTTTTAATAGTAGTACTTTTTTCTTATATTGACAATGTTTCATACATAGTAACAATCCTAGGATTCGCATCTGCCGGGATTGCTATCGCATTAAAAGATTGGTTTATGTCAATATTTGGATGGCTTGTAATTGTAACTTCAGGTTCTATTCATGTGGGAGATAGAATAAAAGTAACACGAGATGGACAACAAGTTGTAGGGGATGTTCTTGATATATCTTTATTTAAAATAACTATTAGAGAAGATATCACTTTAACTTCATATACAGTAAACAGAAGAACAGGAAGAATTTTCTTTATTCCAAATAACTATATTTTCTCAGAAATGATAGCAAACTATACACACTCTGGATTAAGAACAGTTTGGGATGGTATTGATATTACTATTACCTTTGATTCAAATTATAAAAAAGCTCAACATATTGCAAAAGAGATATTAAAACATTACTCTAAAGGTTATACAGATATAACTAGAAAACAACTTTCAAAGATGAGAAATAAGTATCAATTAAGAGCTACAGGAGTTGAGCCAAGAGTTTATACTTTTGTTGAACCTTATGGAATAGTTATATCTTCATGGTACTTGACAAATTCATACGCAGCTTTAGTTTTAAGAAGTACAATGTCACCTGAGATTTTAGAAGCATTTATGAAAGAGGATGATATTACAATTGCTTACCCAACTCAAACAGTTAATTTGGGGCAGGGGGCACAGAATTTAAGAACTCCTCCAGAAGATTTACCAGAGGTTTAAGGGATTTATGCAGTTTTCAACAAATAAACAAAAAGTATTTTTTAAAACATTTGGGTGTAGAACAAACTTGTTCGATACTCAAGTTATGATGAGTAATCTAAAAGATTTTGAAGTAACTCAAGATGAAAAAGAAGCAGATATAGTAGTTATAAACTCTTGTACAGTAACAAACAGTGCAGATAGTACAGCTAGGGGTTATATTAACTCTTTAAATAGATTTGATAAACCACCAAGGGTAGTTTTTACAGGATGTGGAGTTTGGACAAAAGGGGAAAACCTTTTCAAAGAAGATAAAATTGATTCTTTATTTGGACACAGTGAGAAAGAGCATATTAATGAACTTCTTCAAAAAGAGGAGAGATTTTTTGATGCAGGAGATTTAGAACATATTGATGATACAATCGTTGAGGAGTTTATTGGTAAAAGTAGAGCTTTTATTAAAATCCAAGAGGGTTGTGATTTTAGATGTTCATATTGTATTATTCCTTATGTAAGAGGTGATGCAAGAAGTTATAAAGAGGATAAAATCCTAGAACAAATCACAACTTTAGCTTCAAATGGTTTTGGAGAGTTTATTCTAACAGGAACAAATGTTGGAAGTTATGGAAAAAAGCAGCACACCTCTTTAGCTAAATTACTTAAAAAAATCTCAATGATAAAAGGTGTTAGAAGAATAAGACTTGGTTCTGTTGAGCCTATACAAATTGATGATGAGTTTAAAGAGATTATAAATGAGCCATTTATGGCAAAACATCTTCATATTGCACTTCAACACACTTCAAAAGAGATGTTAAAAATAATGAACAGAAGAAATAAAGTTTTATCTGACCTTGAACTTTTTGAATTTTTAAGGGAAAATGGATATGCTTTAGGTACAGACTTTATTGTTGGACATCCAGGTGAAACAGATGAACTTTGGAAAGAAGCAGTTGAGAATCTACATAGATTTCCTCTAACTCATGTTCATGCTTTTACTTATTCAAAAAGAGATGGAACTCCTAGTGCAACAATGAAAGGTGAAGTTAGGGGAGATATTGCTAAATTAAGATACAATGAATTAGTAAGCATAATAGATGAAAAAAACTATAACTTCAGAAAAAACAATACTCAACCTTTAGAAATTTTAATTGAATCTTATAAAGATGGTATTTACACTGGACTAGATCAATATTTTAATCAAATTGAGGTTAAAAGTAGTGCTGATTTAGTTGGAGATTGGATATTTTTAGAGGAGTATGAAGCAAAGAGAGATAAAAATGTCGCAGAATTCAAATAAAAACGCACTTGATAAAAATATGAAGCTTATGGGCTTATCAGCAATTGTTTTATTAGTATTATTTTTATATACACTTTATAAAAGTAGTGACCATATACAAACAAACTCATATTATTTTGGAATAATATTTCTACTTTTTTTACTTGCATTTGCTATTTTTGCAAGATTTAAACAAAAAAATATTCAAAAGTTTTTAAAAATAAATTCAAAAAATAATACACAATCATTTTCTTCTGAATTATCAACTGCTCAAGATAAAACAGAAGAGCTTAATTCTAATATTGTTGCAGTTAATTCTAATATTACATTTAAAGATATTGCAGGTATTAGTGAAGTTAAAGGGGAATTAGAAGAGGTAGTTGAATTTTTAAATGACCCAAGTAAATATTTAAACCATGGAGTTAAACTTCCAAAAGGTGTACTTTTAGTTGGACCTCCAGGTGTTGGTAAAACTCTTATTGCAAGGGCAGTTGCGGGGGAAGCTGATGTTCCATTTTTTTATCAAAGTGGTGCAAGTTTTGTTCAAATTTATGTGGGAATGGGTGCAAAAAAGGTACGTGAACTTTTTATGAAAGCAAAAGCTTCAGCTCCTGCAATTGTATTTATAGATGAAATTGACGCAATTGGTAAAAAAAGAGGCGGTAAAACAAATGACGAGAGAGAATCAACTTTAAATGAACTTCTAACTCAAATGGATGGTTTTGAAGGTGATTCTGGTGTTATTGTTATTGCAGCTACAAATAAAATAGAAGTTTTAGATGAAGCATTACTTAGAGCAGGTAGATTTGATAGAAGAGTATTTTTAAATCTTCCAAATATTGAAGATAGAAAAAAGATATTGGAACTTTATTTAAAAGCAAAACATTATGAGTTTGATTTAGATACTTTAGCTCAACAAACTTCAGGTTTTAGTTCTGCTGCTTTAGCTACTTTGATAAATGAAGCTTTATTAAATATGATAAAAAGAGAATCAAAAACTCTTCAAGATATTGATATTGAATTAGCAAAAAATAAATTAGAATTTGGGAAAAAAGAGACTCAAATCCTAAATGAAGAGCAAAAAGAGATATTAAGTATTTACCAAGCAAGTAAAGCTTTTATAACAAAATCAAAAGTTACACTTTTTGATGAAAAAGTTACAATTATTGATTCTATTTACCCATCATATACTGAACTTCTAGAAAATATCAAAAGATATCTTTCTGGAACTATTGGTGTAGAGGTTATAAAAAAACAAAAATATGCAGTAAATAAGCAAGATTTAGAAAAAGCTTATAACCTTGCAAAACAGATTGTAGATGAATATAAAATGGCTAAAGATATTGATTCTCTAATAGAAGATGTTAGTAATTCATTGCGTTCAGAGCTTTCAGAAAACTCTACACAAATAACAAAGTTAAAAGAGATTATGTTAAAAAATGAGGTAATTGCAGAAGATGACATTTAAATATTTTTCAGGTTTTTGTTTAAAAAATGAGGAAGAGTTATTTAAAGAATATCTACTTGATGGAGATTTTTGTGTAGCTGGTTTTTCTTATGGAGCTATAAAAGCTTTTGAAGAAGTTTATTCAAATAACAAAAGAGTTGATACTTTACAACTTTTTTCTCCGGCTTTTTTTCAGACAATGAATACAAAAATTAAAAAACTACAATTAATCTCTTTTAAAAAAGATAAAGATACTTATATAAAAAATTTTCTAGAAAACGTAAGTTTTCCTGAAAATACAAATATGTACAAGTATTTAGATGAAGGTTTAGAATCACAATTAGATGAATTATTAAACTATACTTGGGATAAAGATAGATTACAAGAATTAGTTGATAGAGGGATTAAACTTGAGGTTTATCTTGGAGGAAAAGATAAAATAATTGACCATGAAAGTGCAAAAGATTTTTTTAAAGAGTTTGCAACTGTATATTATATAAAAGACAAAGGACACATATTATGAGTGATAATATAGCTAAAATAGGTATTATAACTGCTAGTGATAGAGCTAGTAAAGGAATTTATGAGGATATTTCAGGAAAAGCTATTGAAGATACTATGAATGATTATCTAAAATCTCCTTGGCAACCAGTTTATAGATGTATTGAAGATGATCAAAAAACTATCGAAGATACAATGATTGATTTAGTTGATAATGAAAAGTGTTGTCTAGTTGTTACAACTGGTGGAACTGGTCCAGCTAAAAGAGATGTAACACCAGAGGCAACAGAAAATGTATGCGATAGAATGATGCCAGGTTTTGGAGAACTTATGAGAGCTGAATCATTAAAGTTTGTTCCAACTGCAATTCTTTCAAGACAAACAGCAGGTCTTAGAGGAAGTTCTTTAATAGTAAATCTTCCAGGAAAACCAAAATCAATTAGAGAGTGTTTAGATGCAGTTTTTCCAGCAATTCCATATTGTATAGATTTAATGGAAGGACCATTTTTAGAAACTGATGAAGAGGTTATTAAAGCATTTAGACCTAAAAAGAAATAATACTTAAGATTTAATCTTGAGTATTACTTTTCATGTTTTCCTACAAATTCTGCTTTACAAACCATTTCTACATTTATATTTGCTACTTTATTCATTTGAAGTGAGATATCTTTAACATTTTGTGCTACTGAAGCATTTTTTTGTGTTAGCATATCTATTTGTGTTACTGAACTATTTATTAGATTTATACTATGTTCCTGCTCTTGTGAGGCATCTACAACCTTTTCAATAAGTTCAGTTGTTTTACTTATATTTTCATTTAATTCTTCATATCCTTTTATCATTCCATCCGCAATTGTTTTACCTTCATTTGCTTTTAATGTTGAGGATTCAACTATCTCTTTGATCTTTTTAGCAGCTTCAGCACTTCTTGATGCAAGATTTCTAACCTCTTGGGCAACTACAGAAAATCCTTTTCCTGCTTCTCCAGCAGTTGCTGCTTCAACTGCTGCATTAAGAGATAATATATTTGTTTGAAAAGCAATTTGGTCAATAATATTTGTTGCTTCTTTTACTGCATTTGTTGACTCATTTATATCATTCATTGCATGAACTGTTTTTGATGCTAAATTTAAACCTTTATTAATAGAATCTTTTACCATATGACCTTGTTCTGACATGGTTTTAGCAGTTTTTGTATTTATTGATACGGTTTTTGTTATCTCTTCAATAGCTGCTGAAGTCTCTTCAATTGCTACAGCTTGATTTGAAGTAGATTCAAAAAGAGATGAAGAGTTTTCTAATAATAAGTTTGATTCCTCTTTCAATAACATAGATGTTTTATAAGAAGTTTTTAGATTGTTAGTAATCTCATTTTGCAAAAAATTTATCCCCCTTGATAAATCTTTTAATTTCCCACCTTTAAATAGATTTTCATCAATACTTTTTAGATAGTTTTGTTTACTATATTCTTGAAGTATATTACAAATCTCTGTTACATTTTTATCAATCTTATCTGACATAACATTAATGGATTTTGATATATAATTTAGTTTTTCATTTGAAGTAGTTATGCTAATTCTGTCATCTGTATATCCATCAGATAGTTTTTCCGTAGATAACATAATTTCACCATATAAGGTTAAATCTTCTGTTTGTTTACTCTCAATTAATTTAGAGAGACTTTTTATTGTATTAATAACTGTTTTTGTATCTTTATCTAAATCTTGTTCAATAATCTCATCTATTGAATTAACTTCATTTTTTATATATACATCAATTGTTTCCAAAGCTTCTAGTATATGTTTATTTTTTTTCTTATTTGAGAAAAACATAAGAGATCCTTTTATTTTAGTGTTTTATAAAGTGAAATAGC
This sequence comes from Halarcobacter sp., assembly GCF_963675975.1. Taxonomy (NCBI): domain Bacteria; kingdom Pseudomonadati; phylum Campylobacterota; class Epsilonproteobacteria; order Campylobacterales; family Arcobacteraceae; genus Halarcobacter; species Halarcobacter sp. Next base: position 2,083,324 of record NZ_OY780939.1, read on the forward strand.
TTTTTCAATCTCTTTATCAGTAGGCTTTACTCTTACAGAGATGTATCTTTTGTTTCCTTTGGCATCTACTGATGGATAAGCAGTTGCATTTACCCAATAATAATCGCCTTTTTTTGTTTTATTTTTAACTATACCTTTCCAAACATTGCCACTTTGTACAGTTTCCCATAAATCTTTAAAGGCTGCCTTTGGCATATCTTCATGCCTAACCATATTGTGTGGATTTCCTATGAGTTCATCTTTTGTGTAGCCAGAAATTTTGCAAAAATCTTCATTTGCATATACAATAATACCTTTTGCATCAGTTTCAGATACAATCATTGTTTTTTTGTCTAATTTAATTTCAGCATTCATAATAATTCCTTTTGAGAATTTAATAATTTAGAATATAATTTTTAAGCTTTTATTAAATTTAAAAATAAATGTTAAAATTATTTTACCTTTATTTAATGTAATTAATTCTTTTTAATATAAAAAATTTAAATAGTGTAAATTTGATGTAAGTTTTAGAAAGAATTATCTATGAGAGTAAAAAAGTAATTATTTTTTATCATTAGTTCTACAAATTAAATAAAAGCTACTTTTATTTAAGGTTTTTTACTTATTATAATATCCTAATAATAAAAAAGGCGATATTATGAAAAAATATTTAATTACTATTGTTTTGACTTTGGGAGCTTATTTTTTAGCAAGTTTTGCATTTAATACCCAACATTCAATTCTTTTAGCAATAATTGTATTTCTAGTTACCTTATGGACAAATGAGGCTTTACCTATAGGTGTTGTATCTTTACTACCTATTATACTTTTTCCTAGTTTTGATATTTTAAGTACTAATGCTACGACAATAAATTATTCAAAATCTATCATTTTCCTATTCTTAGGTGGTTTTATAATTGCAATTGCTACACAAAAAACTGAGTTGCATAAGTATATTTCAAATAAACTATTAACCTTGTTTCCAAATACACCAAGGGGAATACTTTTTTCACTTGCGATAACTTCAGCTTTTTTAAGTTCACTTATTTCAAACACTACAACAGCTTTATTGTTGATTCCCATTGCAATGTTTTTAACAGATAATGTAAAATTAAAAATGAGATTGGTTTTAGCTATTGCTTATGGTGCAAGTATTGGTGGAATCGTTACCCCAATTGGTACACCTCCTAATTTAATTTTATTAGGTTTTATGGATCAACACTCTCTTGAAGCAATACCTTTTGTGAAATGGATATTTTTAACAGGACCATTAGCATTGGTGATGTTGTTAATTATCCCTTTATTTTTATCTTTTGGAGTAAATGATATTAAGTTTGATACTGAGTTGTCTCATAAAGAGGATTTAACAAGTGATCAAAGAAGATTACTGTATATCTTAGGTTCTTTAGTAGTTTTACTTTTTGTTAATTCAAAAATTGAACCATTTTATTCAGGTTTAGGTTTAAATGAAAAAGGGATATTATTAAGTTATGGACTTTTAATGTTAGTTCCTAAAATTGGTTTTCTAGAATGGGATGATATGAAAAAAATTCCTTATGAGATAATCTTTTTATTTGGTGCAGGTTTTTCCATTGCAGCAGCTTTCTCTTCAACAGGTCTTGCACAAGAGATCGCAAATTATCTTTTAGAATTAACTAACTTACCTGTATTAATATTAATTTTGTTAGTTGCATCATTAATCACTTTTACTACAGAAATTACATCTAATACAGCATTAATCTCTATTGCTTTACCTATTATCTATTCTTTAAGTCAAGTAACAAATATAGATACTACACTTATATTACTTGTAGCTACAATTTGTGCTTCTTATGCATTTATGTTGCCTATTGCAACTCCTCCAAATGCAATTGCAATGAGTAGTGGAGCTGTAAAAGTAAAAGATATGGCTAAATTTGGAATTATGTTTAATATATTAGGAATTATTTGTATTACAACTATTGCTTTAGTTTATTGGCAATATGCTTTATAAAAAAGAGGTATTTGTTAGTTTTATCTAGCAAATACTCTTTTATCTTCTTCTTTTTTTATCTCTGATAAAGTATCTAAATAATCCAAGTAGCTAATAAGATATTTTCTACTAATAGGATATTTTTCTTTTAAATTTTTAAGATTTATATATCCATCATTTTTTATAATATTTTTCATCTCATTTACAATATTTGTAAGGCTTTGAGCATGGATAAATATATTATGTTGAAGTCTTATTAGTACTTTCTTTGAACATAAAGATTTTAAAATATCATCTCCAGTTTTTCTATCTAAATCCATCTCATCATATATATTGTATGGAGCTGTAGGAGTGATATTCTCATTTTCAAATCTTTTTAAAATTAGAGTTTCAAGTGATTCTTTTATATTTGTTGTAATATTTGGGTTTTTATATAGGTTTTTTTCTTTTATTAAAAAACCTTCACATTCAAGTTCATCTAAAACTATTTGTATAAAACTTTCACTTGCCCATTTTAATCTTAAAGAAATTGATTGATTAGAAAGTAGGGCAAACTGATTTTTATTATAGATATTTAGAATAAACTCTTTTATAATCTCTTTTGTTGAAGAAGGATAAATTACAAGTGCTTTTTCATCAATAAAAACATCTTCAATATTTTTTGCATACTCTAAAGCTTTTTCATGACTTAAAGCAAATCTCTGTGCTGAAGAGATAAGTCCTAACCCTTTTTTATGAGCTTTTATTAATATTTCATAGGCTTCTTCAATATTTTGCTTCTTAAGTGCTTCAAGAAGTTCTAATTTTTGTGTTTTTTTCATAGGGTCAACAATTGGATTTAAAACAACTGCTCCTGCTATTGTAATATTTCCTTGTCTTATTATTAGTTTTTCATTGTATATTGAAAATATATCATCTTTTAGTTTTAGTGTTGCAAATCCAGATTCTAATTCATCTTGACTATTAAATAGTAATACCTTAGCTTCAACTTTTTTAGAGCCTATAAAAATTGAATAATTTGTATTATGTTTTAATTTTTTTGTTTTTAAACTATTAAAAGAGATATTAATTGTGTTAAAACCTCTTAAATATCCTTTTTTTGAAATTAAAAAACCTCTTTGTATATCTTCTTTTTTTATACCTGATAGATTAATTGCTGTTCTATTTGAGATATTAGAAGTTTCTACCTCTTGTCCATGAACTTGAAGTTTTTTTACTCTAGCTTCCCTTTTTATATCACAAATAAATACTTTGTCATTTAAAGATATTGGTTTCCCAAGTGTGGTACCAGTTACAATTGTACCTGCTCCTTGTAAAGAAAATATTCTATCTACATAATATCTAAAAAAGTTTTCTTCGATTTTTGTATTTGCATCCAAGGCAAAAAGTTTATCTTTTAACTCTTCAATAGATTTTTTATCATATATAGAAACAGCAGTAGAAAAAAGAAGATTAAAATCAAAACTCTTAACATACTCTTCAATCTCTTGTATAATATTTTCTAGTTGATTCTCTTCTACTAAATCTTTTTTGGTAACTGTTAAGATGGCATTTTTTACACCCAAAAGATTTAATATCTCTAAGTGTTCTATTGTTTGTGGCATAATCTTTTCAGTTGCACTAACAACTATCATTACACAATCAAAACTAAAAGCTCCGGCAATCATATTTTTTACTAGTTTTTCATGTCCTGGAACATCTATAAAAGCAACATTTTTTTCACCTTTACTCATATTAGAAAAACTCAAATCAATAGTAATACCTCTTTGTTTTTCCTCTTTTGTACTATCCCCTTCATAACCATTTAATGCTTTTATTAAAGCAGTTTTTCCATGGTCAATATGTCCACAAGTTCCTATAATATAATTACTCATTTATAATCTCTTCAATTTTTAGTTTAATAATGTTTAGTTCATCATCTTGAATTGTTCTCAAGTCCAATAAGAATTTTTCATCTTCAATTCTTCCAATAATATTTTTACTTCTAAATAATTTTTCGATTTTATTTGGTTTATAGTCTTTAAAATTTATATTTAAAGCTATTGATGGAATTTTTTTATTTGGTGTTGTTCCTCCACCAATTACTGTTTGTGTTTCTAAGATATTACAATCACAATATTTATCTATCATCTGTTTTAATTCTTGAGCTTTTTGTTTTAGTTCATCTTGTGTTTTAAAAAGCATTTTCATAGTTGGAATATTCTCTTTTTGATTTAGTAAAAGAGATTTCATACTATCTTCTAATAATGCTAAAGTAAGTTTATCTACCCTTAACATTCTTAATAATTGATTCTTTTTTAATTCATCAATATATTTCTTTTTTCCTACTATAATTCCAGCTTGAACAGAACCTAAAAGTTTATCCCCTGAAAAACTCAACAATGAAGGTTTGTATTTCATATAGTCTAACACTGATGGTTCTTTATCTTGCAGTCCATAAGGCAAGTCAACAATATGTCCACTTCCCATATCATAATAGTCTATCAATTTGTTTTCATTTGCTATTTCTACAATCTTGTCAAACTCCACTTCTTTGCTAAAACCTTCAATTGTATAGTTTGATTTATGAACCTTCATTAATATTGAAGTGTTTTCATTGATAGCATTTTGATAATCTTTTTCATGGGTTTTATTTGTAGTTCCAATCTCTTTTAATATTGCACCACTACTATTCATAACATCTGGAATTCTAAAACTTCCACCAATCTCTACAAGTTCACCTCTGCTTACAACTACTTCTTTGTTTTTAGCAAAAGTGTTTAATATCAAAAAAACAGCACTTGCATTGTTATTTACAATAAGTACATCTTCACAAGCTAAAAGTTCTTGGGCTATTTTAGAAATATGTGAATAACGTTCACCCCTTTTACCTTCTTTTAAATCATATTCTAAATTGTTGTATGAAGTTGCTATATCTTTTACTCTCTCAAAGGCATCTTTATCAATTAAGCTTCTTCCTAAATTTGTATGAATAATTACTCCCGTTGCATTTATAACTTTTTGTAAAGAGGAAGAGGTGATGTTTTTATATTTATTTTTTACTTTCTCAATTAGTTTTTCTTCATCAATTGAGTCAACTTTTTTATTTAAAATATCTTCTCTTAATTTATTAATTACATCTTTTGAAATGGAAGTTATAAGTGCTTTTGAATAATTATCAAATGCTGTATTTGAGACAAATTTATCTATTTTAGGAATAGACTTAAGTAAAACCATTTTTACCCTTTCAGAGTTTTTTAATATTTTTATTGTAAAATTTCATTCTAATTGGAGGGCATGTGACCCTGGTGGGCACCGCAGGCTTCAACCCTGATCGGAGGCTTTGATGACAAACGCCTCGGTAGGTTCAATTCCTACGCCTTCTCGCCAATTAATAAACTATAAGAGGTGTAACTCCTCTAGGTATAACTTCTCCAATAATAGTAGCATAACCAAAAGTTAAATCTTCAACTTTTTTAATATACTCTTTAGCATCATTTTTATCCATAGCAATCAATAGACCACCTGAAGTTTGTGCATCACAATACATTTGATAACATTTAGAAGTAGGGCACATAATAGTTGTTTTATCTTCTAAATATTTCATATTTCTTTTTGTTCCTCCTGGAACTACACCTTGGTCTGCAAATTCTTGGGCATCTTTCATAACAGGAACTATTCCACAATGTATTGCAAAAGATGTTATATCTGATGTAGATTCAAGTGCATGTCCTAAAAGACCAAAACCTGTAATATCAGTACAAGAACTAACATCATATTCTCTTAATATTTTTGATGGAAGATAGTTTAATGTTTCCATCACTTTTATTGCTTCATTTTTGGTTGACTCACTAATTAAATCTCTTTTAATAGCAGTTGTTAATATTCCCATTCCTAATGGTTTTGTCAATACTAATACATGACCTATTTTTGCTGTATTATTTTTATATATTTTATCTGGATGAATCATACCCGTAACTGAAAGTCCATAAAACATTTCAGGTGCTTCAATTGTGTGACCGCCCATTAATAATCCACCACACTCTTTTATCTTTTCATTTCCACCTCTTAGGATTTCTCCTAAAGCTTCTCTCTCATGATTTTTTCTGTCAAAGCCTACAATATTTAGTGCAGTTTTTACTTCTGCACCCATTGCAAATATATCAGAAAGAGAGTTTGCAGCAGCTATTTTCCCATAAATATATGGGTCATCCACAACTGGCGTTATAAAATCAAGTGTTTGAACTAACGCTTCATCATCATTTAATTTATAAACACAAGCGTCATCACTTGTATCAAATCCAACAAGAACTCTGTCATCGCATGGTACTAAGTTGCTAATAGTTTGTTTTAGATCTCCCGGACCTAATTTTGCAGCTCAACCAGCAGCTTGGACAAATTTTGTTAGTTTATATTCATCATTATTCATAATTATCCTAATTTATGGAGGAGTACAAGTATAAGTTTAGTAAGTAAGACTTTTATGTACACCTATACCATAGGTTCATCTATATAAATTTTACATTTAAATTAGTTAAATAGAGATTAACTTTAATAGTAAGTTTTTGTTTACTATTTGATAATTTTTAAAAAAAAATAAGATTTTGAAATAATTAAACTAAATATTAACTTTTGAAATAAAGCTAATAAAAATTGAATTTGTGGGAAAAATTAAGAAGTATAATAATAGTAAATAATATTTTACTATTTAAGTTAAATATTATTTGTAATTTATTATAGTACTTAAAATATTAAAGCATAACCTAAGGATTAGGTTGGACATTTTCATATGCATGAATTTTATGACTACATATGCTTCAAAACAAATTGGAGTAATTTATGGAAAGAAGAAACTTTCTTAAAAGTTCAGCACTACTTTCAACTACAGTGCTAATTAACCCTAGTTTTGCATTTGCAAAAACAGAATCAAATCCTTTTGGAATTAAAGATGGATTTAGAAAATTTACAATCAAAAATGATTACAAACTTGAAGCAAGTAATGAAGTAACTCAACTTTGGGTTCCAGTTCCATTAACATCTAAATATCAAGAATTAGTTGATATAAAATTTGATGGAAATTATGAAAAAGCAGAAATTGTAAAAAATCCTTATGATACAAAAGTTCTTTATGTAAAATGGGCAAAAAGTGATAAAGAAAGAGTATTAAATGTTACTTTTGATGTTATTACAAACCAAAAAAGCCTTGATTTATCAAAAGCTGATGGTAAAGAAATATATAGTGATGAAGTAAAAGTATTCTTAGAGCCAACTAAACATATTCCTGTTACAGAAAAAATTACAGCTTTAGCAAATGATATTACTAAAAATGCTAAAACACCATTAGAAAAAGCACAAGCAATTTATGATTGGACAGTTACTACTATGTATAGAGACAATAGTGTTGTAGGTTGTGGACTTGGTGATGCAGGTAAAGCAATTGAAGAGAAAATCTATGGTGGAAAATGTACAGATATTAGTTCTGTATTTGTTGCACTTCTAAGAAATGCAAATATTCCAGCTAGAGAAGTATTTGGTATTAGAGCAGGTAAATCAAAAATTTCTAAAGTTTGTGGAAAAGCAGATGAGAATGGTTTTGCAAAAATCACTGGTGGTCAACATTGTAGAGCAGAGTTCTTTATTAGTGGTTTAGGTTGGGTTCCAGCTGATCCTGCTGATGTTACAAAAGTAAGATTAGGAGAAAAATTAACTAACGAATCTGAAAAAACTATCCAAACTAAAAACTTCATGTTTGGATCTTGGGAAATGAACTGGGTTGCATTTAACTACGCAAGAGATTTTGTATTAAATCCTAAACCAGCACAATATCCTCTAAATATGTTAGGATACCCTTATGCAGAAGTTGGAGAAGATGCACAAAACTACTATGACCCAAAAGGTTTTGCATATTCTTATACTTCTCAAGAGAATAAATGAAAAATTTTATAGTTCCGATAATAGGTGCAGTTATTACTGCACTATTATCAACTTTATGCTGTTTACCGGCATTTTTATTTTTATTCTTTGGTGTTTCAGGTGGAATACTAACTTATTTTACTACTTTAGAATATACAAGAATCCCTTTAGCTATTTTATCAGTAGTATTTTTTCTTTGGGGAATCAAAAATCTTAATAAAAAAGTTACTTGTAAATGTACTAGAAAAAATATAACAACAAATGTATTGATTTTTTCAGCTATATTAATTTTACTTTTTGCACTACTTTTTTATCCAGAATTAATATCTTATGTAATGGACTAATTATGAAAAAAATTTTTTTAATACTATTTATTGCAGTTTCAGTTTATGCTTCAAAATTATCAGTGATAAAAGTTGAAGGTATGCATTGCCCTTTATGTACTACAGCAGTAAAAAAGGCTGTTAAATCATTAGATGGTATTGAAAAAGTTTCAGTTAAACTTAATACAAAAGAAGTAAAAGTTACATATAACGATAATGTAAAATTAGAAGATATCTTAACTGCTATAAAAACAACCTCTTATGAGGGTATAGAGATTTCTACAAAAAAACTTAATCAATAATAGATAATTATTATCAATTTTATAAATAAGACAATTTTTTTTTACTCTTTAAACTAAAATTTACAATAATTCAAATAAGATATAAAATTTATTTATTAAAATTATAATTTAATTGAATAATAATCTGTAAGGAGAGAATATGTATGAAATATGGCGAAAACTTTTTGGTAATCTAAAAGTTTTTAAGAAAATGTTATTAGTATCAGTTGTTTCATTAATTTCAATGATTGTATTAACTTTTATACTTTTATTGGGTCAAGAAAAAATGATGATAAAAGAGAAAAAGACTCAATTGGTTAATATAATAGATCTATCCTACAGTTTTACTCAAAAAGAATACAACAAATTCAAATCTGGTGAAATTACAGAAGAAGAAGCTAAAAAAAATGTTTTAGAAGCATATAAAAACTTTAGATATCAAGGTAATAACTATATTTGGATAAATGATAATAATATAGATTCTGTAAAAATGGTTATGCATCCAATGACACCAAATAGAGATGGTAAAATTATGGACTCAGATGTTTATAATGTAGCTACTGCAATTGATTTTGGTGAAGATTCAAAATCAAGTAAAAAATTAGATAATACAAATATGTTTAAAGCCTTTGTTGAAGCTACACAAGGAAGTGGTTCAGGATTTGTTCATTACTCAAGAGTTGATGAAAAAACTAAAAAACTACAAAAAAAGCTTTCTTATGTAAAAGAATTCGCTCCTTGGGGTTGGGTTTTTGGTTCAGGAATTTATATTGATGATATAGAAGAAGAGTTTATGAATTCTGCACAAAAAGCAGGATTAATAGTTTTAATTATTCTTGGAATTTTATCTTTTATTTTCCGTATGATTACAAAAGAGATTGTATTAAAAGTTACATTTATAAATGAAGGTTTAGAAAATTTCTTTGCATATTTAAATAGAGAAACTACTGAGGTAGAGATTAAACAAATCACTTGTAGAGATGAGTTTGGTTTTATGTCTGATTTAATCAATTCAAATATTGAAAAAGCTAAAAAAGGTATTCAAGAAGATAGAGAATTAATTAATGAAACAATCAATGTGTTAGGTGAATTTGAACAAGGCGATTTATGCCAAAGATTACATATGAATGTTTCAAATCCTGCAATGATGCAATTAAAAAATGTTTTAAATAAAATGGCTGAAAATTTAGAACATAATATTGATAATGTTTTAAATGTATTAGAAAAATATACTAACTTTAATTATCTAGATAAAGTAAATACTACAGGTATTAAAGAGGATTTATTAAAACTAGCAAATGGTGTAAATAGTTTAGGTGATTCAATTACAACAATGCTTGTAGAAAATAAATCTAATGGTGTAACTTTACATGATAGTTCAACTGTACTTTTAGATAATGTTGGAAAACTTAACAATAGTGCAAATGAAGCGGCATCATCATTAGAAGAAACAGCAGCAGCATTAGAGCAAATGACTGGAAATATTAGAAATAATACTCATAATATTGCTAAAATGGCCGAAATTTCAAATAATGTAACAAAATCAGCTAACAGTGGTGAAAAATTAGCAAATGATACAGTTGCATCAATGGAAGATATTGATACACAAGTTACAGCTATTAATGAAGCTATTGGAGTTATTGATCAAATTGCTTTTCAAACAAATATTTTATCACTTAATGCAGCAGTTGAAGCTGCAACAGCAGGGGAAGCTGGAAAAGGATTCTCTGTTGTTGCTCAAGAAGTAAGAAACCTTGCTACTAGAAGTGCAGAAGCTGCAAAAGAGATTAAAGGTATGGTTGAAAATGCAACTAAAAAAGCTGATGAAGGTAAAGAGATAGCAACTAATATGATAAATGGTTATAAGATGCTAAATCAAGATATTACACAAACTATCGAGCTTATATCAGATGTTGAAATGTCAAGTAAAGAGCAATTAACTGGAATTGAGCAAATCAATGATGCAGTTGCACAACTTGACCAACAAACACAACAAAATGCAGAAATTGCTTCTCAAACAAATGATATAGCTATATCAACTGATTCTATTGCAAAAGTAATTGTAAAAAATGCTGATGAAAAAGAGTTTAAAGGTAAAGATAGTGTAAAAGCAAAAACTTTTAAACATCAAGATTTAGAAAAACCTGTTAAAAAAGAAAAAGTAATTGAATCTAAATCAAATGATAGTGATGAGTGGGAAAGTTTTTAAAAGATAGCCTTTAGATGATTATTTCATCTAAAGGTGCTTGTCTTACTTCTTCTATTTGAAAACAAGCATTTGCAACTTTTCTAGCTGTATCTTCTTGGTATTTGTTAGTAATATTTGAGATTGTTTCCATCTCATCTTTTGAAAATAATGATTTATCAAAATCCTCTTCCATTTTTATAAAATTTAATTCAATAAATTTTTCTTTTGTTAAGATTTCAATATCAAGATAATCGAGTAGTTCTGTAATTAAATATAATCTCTCATCATCTTCATCAACATCTTCATTATTTGCAATGATATCAAAAATTTCACTTAATATCATAGGTTCAGGGTTTCTTTTTTGTTTTATAAATTGTTCATTAAAAATCTTTTTATTAAAATTTTTTTGATGTTCAAATTCTATTAAAAATAGTAAAATAGAAAGTTTTTTGTCATTTAGATGCTTCATATCATTTTCAAGCATATAGAGTATTACATTTGCAATTTTTGTAATATCAATTTTCAAGTTTATCCTTTATAATTTATTTAATTCAATTTCATTAAATTTGTATGTTTTATGTGCTGTTTTTACAAGTATCTTTTTCTCTGATAACTCTTTAAAAAGTTTGATTAATGTAGGTTTAGATATTGATATCTCATTCATAATATCACTATATGATGCTGTAAAAATTGAATTTTTATCTAAATTACTAACAATATATTTTATTACTTCTACTTGTTTTCCATCTGTTACTGCTGAAATCATCTTAATTACATTAGAGTTTTTTTGAATCTCTTGGGCTTGTATAATTGGAAAAACAATATCATGAATTGTATTCAACAACTCTTTTATATTTATAGGTTTAACTATATAGTTTTCAACTTTTAGTTTTATTGCATCTAATAGATATTTTGTATCTGTATGCGCCGTTATGAGTATAGTAGGGATATCAATCTCTTTTTCCTCTTTTAAGTATCTAAGAAAATCAATACCATTTTCATTTTCCAAAAGTATGTCAGAAATTATAACATGTACTTTTTCTTTTTCAATAATTTCCATAGCTTCATTTGAAGTATTAACCGCATAAACTTTCCCTACAAAATCATCTAATATATCTTTTGTATGTGTTAATAAAGATTTATCATCTTCAATATAAAGTATATTAAAGTTGTTTAATATATTCAGATTTCTTTCAATCATTATTTTCACCTTTCTTTTCTAATGGAATATCAATAATAAATAAAGCACCATATTCTAATTGATTACCATCTATTTTATTATAAACATTCTTACATTTTATATTACCGTTCATATGTTTTTCAATAATTTGCTTTGACATATATAAACCAATACCAGTTCCTGCACTTTTATATTTGGTTGTATAATAAGGTTCAAATATTTGAGGAAGAATGGTTTCATCTATACCTCCACCATTGTCATACACATTTATTCTAACATTATCTTTGTATTCTTTTACAACAATTTTTATTACTCTTTTTGTATCTATATTTTTTAAGGCATCTTTTGAATTTGAAATCATATTTAAAATAACGTGAGATAGTTCATTATAAAAACCATGAATTTGTATATCTTTATCAACAATTAGATTTAGTTTTATATTCTCTTTTTCTAACATATATTTTGATAATTCAATTGAATGTTTTACACAATCTTTTACACTAAATAAAATTTTATCTTTATTTGGGCTAAAAAAGTTTTGAAAATCTTCTAAAGTGTTTGACATATTTTCTGCAAGTAAAACAGCATCTTGCGTTTTCTTTTCAACAAAATCGTAAGATAGTTTTCCTAGCTCCATTTTAGTTTGAAAAGATTGAATAATCATCATTAAAGAGCCTAAAGGTTGTCTCCATTGATGTGCAATATTTCCAAGCATTTCCCCTAAACTTACAAGTTTTGATTGTTGGAACATTATTAAATCTTTTTTTCTAGAGTTAGCAACTTCCATTTTTATTCTTTTTTCTAATGATTCATTTAACTCTTGTAATTCTTTTGTTTTCTCATTTACAGCAACTTCAAGATTAAAATGTAGTTTTCTAAAATTGCTAATAACAATTAAAGATAAAGCAATAGAAAAAACAAAAACAAATATTATTGAGATATTTAGAAATGTTGTTAGGGTACTATATATTTTTTGAGTTCTATTTCTTTCAACTATGGCTTGATTTAAATCATAATTAATTAAATTTGAAATATAAATATTTACAGAGTTTATTTTAGAATATATAGTATCAATTTCTGTATTTGCATCAATAAACTTTTCATTTTCTAAAAGTTTTACAATAAGATTTATTGTTCTATGTAGTTCTTCTATTTTTTTATTTATATTTAAAACAATATTATTATGCAAAACGGTACTATTTAAATCAGTTTCTATACAAAATAACTTACTTGTAAGAATTGAAATATCTGATCTCTCAAGATTACTTAAAGAGTTTTCTTTGTAGTTCAACCAACTTTTATTTATTAGTTGTTGACCTAAACTAATAATATCTTTTGATTCATTTATTGCTATATTTTTATGTTGAATATCATAAAAAGTATCATAAATATTGATTTTATAAGTATCTTTTATATTCTCTAGTTGAATAATGGGTTTTGTTCTTTTAGTAAAAAGAATATCAAAATCATTTTTTAAAGTATATACAGAAACTTGTGAGAGAATTATAATTATTATCATTCCTCCAGCAATAATAAAGCTAAGAAAATAAGTTTTATATGCGAAGGTTAAAGCATCAAAATATTTAAAAAAAGTTGATAACAATTTACTGAAAATATTTAATTTAAAATTAGTTTTTTTCTTCATATTCAATCTCAATAAATTTATTATCTTCATATTTAAAAAGGTATGTTTTATTTAATAATTCAGTATTATTAAACTTTAAAGGAATACCATTAATTGCATCTTTTGTATTATATTTTATTTGTTTTAAAAAGTTTTTATATGTTAAAGAATTATTTGCTTTTTTTAATGCTTCTACTGTAACCTTTGCTGCAAGAAATGATTCAAAAGATATAAATCCTAATTGCTCTTTTGGATAATATCTTTTCATCAGATATTTATATTCATTGATTACATCAATTTCATAATTATCACTACTTGGAACCACTTCTGAAAAGATTATATTTTTAACTTTTTTCCCATTTAAATTATTTATCATCTCATTTGCATTACTAAAAGAGATACTACAAAAAACTACATTTTTTAAATCCTTATCTTTTAAAGCTCTTTTTATAAACAAAGAATTAGCTTTATATGAACCCACCATTAAAACAGCTTCAGGTTTACTATTTTTTATCTCTTTAAATGCATGTTTTATTGATAAGGTATTTCTTTTATATGTACCTTCCCCAACAAGATTCAAATTTTTCTTTTTTAATGCTGAAATTAAAGAGATATATCCCTCTTCACCATAAATATCATTTTGATAAAATACAGCAAATTTTTCTATATGCTTAATATCATATAGATAATTGATTATCTTTTGAATCTCTTCTTTATATGATGACCTAAAGTTGACAATATTTTTATATTTTGAGTCTCTTAAAAATGATGCTCCTGTAAAAGGAGCAATAAATGGAATATCTGTTTCTGTAATTATATGTAAAATATTTTTTACTGTAGGTGTACCTACATATCCATATAAAGCAAAAAGATCATCTCTTTCTAAAAGTTTTTTTGTATTTTCTAACGTTAAATCAGGTTCATATTTATCATCAAGTGTTACAAGTTTAATTTGTCGCCCATTAGGTAAAAGTTTTCTTTCATTTACAAATTTAAAGTAAGCATTAGAACCAATCTCTACACTTTTTCCCCATTCTTTCATTATCCCAGTTTTTGGTAATGAACTACCCAAAACTATTGTATTATTTGTATATATATCTAGTTTTGATACAAAAAAAATCGTAATTATTATTAATATAAAAGCTGAAATATATTTGAACAACAATTTTCCTTTATTTTTTTTAGACTAGTTATATAGACACTTTAGAGATATTTTATTAAATAAAATAGCATAATAATCATTTGACTTAATAAAACACTAAGTATTTTAAAACTAAAATTGGTAAATAATATTTTACCAAAGGCATAGGTTATGCAGGAATTTATATACTACAATCCAAATGGAATTGAATTTCCACTTCCTGAATCAATTGTTGTAACCAATAAATTGATTGATTACAAAAACGATAACTTTATTGTATCAAATGTTAGTATGACAAATACTGAATTAGTAGCAAATGAGATAGATTTTTATATAAACAATAGTAAAGATCCTTTATCAAAGAAAATTAAAAATGTTGAAAAACTTTACGAAGTAAATGCAGACAGATTTGATTTAGCTCAAGATATGGTTTATACTCAAGAGGTATCAAATAAAGTTTTATTAGTTTGTGACAATGAACAAAAATCAGAAGTTTTAAAACATATAGTATCTAGTGAATTTGATTTGTTTCATATTCAAGAAGATATAATAAAAGATATTAATGGACATATTGGAAACCTTACGGTTACCGTTAAAGATGATGAAAAGTTAATTGATTTAAAAGTTGATCAAATAGTATGGTTTGATGAAAAAGAATTAGGAATGAAACAAAGTGGCTGTTTTGATCCTTTAAAAAGTTCAGTTGATGATGTAATTGCAAAAATTAGAGAAAATATCTCAAATTATGAATATAAAAAATTCACTACATACGACAAAACAATTTGTCAATACCATGAAAGAAGAGAAGAGATTTGTGGAAGATGTGCTGATGTATGTCCTACTGTTGCTATTGTAAAAGATGACAGCAAAAAACACTTAGAATTTTCTCAAATAGATTGTCATGGTTGTGGGGGATGTGTTTCTATTTGTCCTAGTGGAGCAATAGATTATACGCCATCAAATAGAGAAACAATATCTCAAATGAGTAGATATTATGAAAATCAAATCCCTTTAATTATCCCTGATAAAATGGATATCTCTTCTTTAAGTATAAAATTAAAAGAGGATGTATTACCTTTTAAAATTGAAGGTGAGAAGTTTTTACATGAAGCTACTTTATTAACACTTTTACAAGAATCTGGTTCACAAGTTGTATTTTATACAGACTTTTTATCAAAAGGAACTAAAGATTCAATTTCGATTTTAAATCAAGTTTATCAAGCAAAATATAAAAAAGATGCAATTCTTGTAGCTATGGATGAAAAAGAGTTAGAAAAAGCTCTAAAAAAAGTTGATTTCATAGAGGGTTCAAGATATAAACTTAGTGATATGGAGATGAACAAAAGAGAGCAATTTGCAATTAGGTTATCTCACATTGTTGGCAATGAAGATTTAGGAGTTGTAAAAACTGGTGAAAATGTTCATTATGGTCATGTAAAAGTTGATGAATCTAAATGTACTCTTTGTCTTTCATGTGTTGGGGCCTGTAATGTAAATGCATTATTTGCTGATGCAAGTGATAATACTCTAAGACTTAACGCTTCAGTTTGTACATCATGTGGATATTGTGAAGTTACATGTCCTGAAAAAGACTGTTTAACAATAGAACAAGATGTAATAAAACTAAACCCAACTTGGTTTAAAGAAGAGATCTTAGCACAAGATGAACTTTTTGCCTGTGTAGAGTGTGGGAAAGAATTTGCTACTAAAAAAGCAGTTGAAAAAATTGCAGGAATTATGGCACCAATCTTTGCATCTGACCCAATCAAAGAGAGAACTCTTTATTGCTGTGAAGATTGTAAACCAAAAATTATGATGAAAAGTTATATGGAAAATAAAGGTTCATATAATAATCCTCAAGGTGTAAGTTTATGATAGATAACGAGAGATTAAATAGAGCAAGAGTCCTATACTATGGACTTTTCTCTTCTCTTTTTTCTTTTATTGATAGTAAAAGTGATTATGAGAAGGTTGTACATACAATTGAATTTTTAAGTGAAAATCCAATTGATGAAAATAGCAAAGTTGCCTTTGAAAATATTAAAAAATATTTTGATGAAAAAGGTTATAACGGTTTAAAAGAGGAAAACAATAATCTTTTTTTTAGTCCAAGTACAACATTTATACCTGTAACTGCTTCTTATTATGAAGAGGATAGGGATGATGGACAAAAAAGAGTTGAGATGACAAATTATGTTTTGAAATCAAACTTCAGAAAAGATAGTGAAAATTTTAAAGAAGCTGAAGACCATATATCATTTATTTTTGAATTTTTACAAAAAGTTATTGAACAGGATATTCAAAAAGATAAAAACCAATTGGTTATTGATGTTTTTGCAAATATTTTAAATGGAATTATTGATAGATTTATAGAAAACATCTATTTTCATGAAAGTAGTTCTTTTTATAAAAATATTGCAGTTGTTTTAAAAGTTTTTATAGAACTAGAAAGAGTTTACTTAGATGTTAAAAAACTTGAATCTACAAAAACTAGAGTTCAACAAGATTTATTTCATCAAAAGAAAAAAGGTTTTACAAAAAGAGCAAAAAGAAACTTTGACGAGGTTACAAGTTTATAGTTCATTTTTTTTAGTTTTAAATATGCACTTTTGGCATATTTAAAACTATTTCAATTTGTTATTACATAATTTAATTGCTTTGCTAAATATGCAAAATCTGCATATTTGGAAAAGATACTAGAGAAAAAAAACTTTTTTGTAGTATCTCTTTTAAATGTAGGAGAAATTTAAGCTTGGAGGAGAGCAATGAAAGAAAAAAGAAGGAGTTTTATTAAAAAAACTCTTGGTGCTAGTGCTTTAGTTGCTGCTGGAGGAGCTACTGCTGCAATTGCAAGTAGTAAAAGCAGTACTAATAGTTCAAATGGTGTTGTTGTTGGAAAATCTAACAAAAAAGAGATTTTATACAAAGAAACGGCTGAGTGGGAAGCTTTTTATAAAGCTAGTTATTAAATTTTTTAAGGAGAAGAAGAATGGGTAATAATTTACTCAATGACTTATCTTTGAAAATGGGAAGAAGAAATTTCCTTAAAC
The DNA here is from genome assembly GCF_963675975.1 of Halarcobacter sp. Lineage (NCBI taxonomy): Bacteria > Pseudomonadati > Campylobacterota > Epsilonproteobacteria > Campylobacterales > Arcobacteraceae > Halarcobacter > Halarcobacter sp. The sequence goes on from NZ_OY780939.1 coordinate 2,100,954, forward strand.
TTGCTTCAATAGGTGCTGGAGTTGGTGTTACATCAATGTTCGCATCAAGTAATAGTGTTAGAGAAGCTAGTGAAGAAGAGATTAAAAATCCATTTCCTGGATCAAAGAAAGTTAAAACAATATGTAGTATATGTTCTGCTGGTTGTGGAATAGTTGCAGAAGTACAAAATGGTGTTTGGGTAAGACAAGATGTTGCACAAGATCACCCTATTAGTGAGGGTAGTCATTGTTGTAAAGGTATTGACCAAATAGATTTAGTTAAAAGTAAACAAAGGGTTAAATATCCTTTAAAAAAAGTAAATGGAAAATGGGAAAGACTTTCTTGGGAAACAGCCATTAAAGAGATCTCAGAAAAAATGCTTAAACTTAGAGAAGAGAATGGTCCAGATGTGGCTATGTTCTTAGGTTCTGCAAAATTCAATTTACAACAAGCTTTTTATTTTAGAAAATTTGCTGCTTTATGGGGTACGAATAACATAGATCACGTAGCAAGAATTTGACATAGTGCAACAGTTGCCGGGGTGGCAAATACATGGGGTTATGGTGCTATGACAAATCATTTTGGTGATGTTGTTGGACATTCTAAAGCGATTTTTATGATAGGTGCGAATTCAGCAGTTGCAAATCCAATTGGATTTAAACATATGCTGCAAGCAAAAGATAGAAATAATGCAAAATTAATAGTTGTGGATCCAGTATTCACAAAATCTGCTGCAAAAGCGGATCACTACTTGAGAATTAGAACTGGTACAGATGTTGCTTTTATTTATGGATTATTACATGTGATTTTCAAAAATGGCTGGGAAGATAAAAACTTTATTGAGAGTCGTGTATATGGAATGGAAGAAGTTAGAGAAGAAGCAAAAAAATGGACACCGGAAGAGACTTCCGATGTAACTGGTATTCCTGCATCTCAAATTGTTCAAATTGCTACATTATTAGCAAAAACTAAACCTGCTACAGTTGTATGGGCACTGGGAATTACTCAACACAGTACAGGTACATCAAATACAAGAATACTTCCTATTTTACAATTAGTTCTTGGAAATATGGGTAAAAAAGGTGGAGGATGTAATATCATTAGAGGACATGATAATGTTCAAGGTTCTACTGATATGTGTTGTCTTGCTGATAGTTTGCCAGGATATTATGGATTAGGTGAAGCATCTTGGAAATATTATGCAAAAGCTTGGGGGCTTGATTTTAATTGGCTTCAAAGCAGATTTGCAGCTCCTAAATGGATGAATGAAAAAGGTTTCTCACTTGCAAAATGGTGGCAAGGTGTACTTCAAGAAGAAAAAACATACTCTTCAAGTCCAATTAGAGCTTTATGGGTTCAAGGTACGGGTATTACATCAATGGCACAAACTGCAAAAGTGCAAGAGGCATTAGATAAATTAGATTTATTAGTTGTTGCTGAACCATTTGTTAATGAGGCTGCTGTTATTACTAGTAAAAAAGACAATATCTATATTTTGCCAGTTGGTACACAGTTTGAAACAGAAGGAAGTGTAACAGCAACAAATAGATCTTCTCAATGGAGAAGTAAAGTTGTTGACCCATTATATGAATCAAAAACAGACCACGAAGTTATGTTTGAATTTGCGAAACAGTTTGGTTTTTATGATGAATATGTTAAAGCTATGAAAATGGACGTTGTAGATGGTGAATATAAACAAGTTAAAGATGATTTTAATTGGCCTGATGATGCATCAAATGAACTTGCAAGAACAGTAAAAACTATTGGTCTTGGTGGTTGGACTGCAAAAAGACTTAGAGAACATCAAGAAAATTGGCATATGTTTGACCCTATATCTTTAGAAGGTAGAGGAAAGTACAAAGGTCAATATTATGGATTACCTTGGCCAAGTTGGGATACTAAACATCCTGGAAGTCCAATTCTATATGATGTTGATACACCTATGAGTCAAGGTGGTATGGGATTTAGAAATAGATTTGGATTGGAACATGATGGTGTTTCTCAATTACCAGATGAAAGTGTATCTGTAAAAGGTTCAGATATTAAAGGTGGATACCCAGAAATAACTAAAGCTAACATTGAAGAGGTTTTAGGAATAAAACTTACAGATGAAGAAAAAAGAAAAATGGGTGCAAACTGGAAAGTTGACTTAAGTGGAATTATCCAAGAAAAATGTAATGAAAAAGGTGTTTGTGTTTATGGAAATGCTAAAGCTAGAGCTAAAGTATGGACATTCCCTGACCCTGTTCCAAAACATAGAGAACCTATCCACTCACCAAGAATGGATTTAGTAAGAAAATATCCAACTTATGAAGACCAAACAAATAACTTTAGAGTTGATGTTAGATTTAAATCTGAACAAACAGCACAAGATTGGTCAAAAGAGTTCCCAACAATGCTTGTAACAATGAGGGTTGTAAACTTAAGTGGTGCTGGTATGTTAGAAAGAACAAGTAAATATCTTTCTCATATTACACCTGAGATGTTTGCACATATAAATCCTGAACTTGCAGCTCAACATGGCTTAAGAGATGGAGATATGATGTGGTTACATTCACCACAAGGTACAAAAATCAAGGTTCAAGCACAATATAGTGATAGAGTAACTCCAGATAGAATCTCTTTACCATATAACTTTGCTGGTGTTATGCAAGGTGTTGATATGAGTGCAAACTATCCAGAGGGAACTAAGCCTTATGCAATAGGTGAGAGTTCAAATACTATTACAAACTACGGGTTTGATATTATCACTCAGATACCAGAGTTCAACGCTGGTTTATGTAGAATTGAAAAAGCATAGGAGAGAATGATGAGTGAAATGTCAAGAATGAAATTTTATTGTGATGAAGATAGATGTATTGAGTGTTATGCTTGTTCTGTTGGGTGTGCTGAGGCACATGAACTTCCAACAGGAATAAACAGAAGAAAAGTTATAACTCTTAATGCCGGAAAAGAAGGTTTAGAGTACTCATTATCTATTGCTTGTATGCATTGTACAGATGCTCCTTGTGAGCAAGTTTGTCCGGTGGATTGTTTTTATATAAGAGAAGATGGAATTGTATTACATGATAAACATAAATGTATAGGTTGTGGTTATTGTTTATATGCTTGTCCGTTTGGTGCTCCTCAATTTCCAAGAGATGGGGCATTTGGTATTAAAGGTGCTATGGATAAATGTACTATGTGTGCAGGTGGTCCAGAAGAGACTAATTCACATGAGGAAAGACATCTTTATGGTCAAAATAGAATTGCAGAAGGGAAAGTTCCTTTATGTGCTGCTGTTTGTGCTACAAATGCTTTACTTGTTGGGGATTCTCAAAAAGTATCTGAAATATATAGACAAAGAGTTTTATCAAGAGGGCACAAGCATTCTAAAACTCAAGAGATATAAAGAGTTAACATGAAGTTAAAATACATAGTAATTTTACTTCTTGCACTAGGGTCACTTGCAATTGCAAGTGATAGTGCAATCTGGGGTAAAGATTTAATACCTAATATCTTAGCTTACGATAAGGAAGGCAGCCTTCATTTAGGAAAAATTTTTACACTTTTACAAGGTAAATATTTTTCTATGGTTTTCTTAGCTATTGCACTTGGAGTGCCAGCTGTATTTTTATTACATTATTTAGTAATAGGACCTATGATATTTTCCCATGATAGAAAGAAAATACCAGTATTTACCATATTTCATAGGGTTATACATTGGTTAGCTGGAATCTCTTTTATTGTATTAGTTCCAACTGGATTAATTATGATTTTTGGTTCATCATTTGGAGGTGGAAGTTTTGTAAGGGTTTGTAAAGAATTACATGCTATTGCAACACCACTTTTTTGTATAGCAGTTATACCTATGCTTTTAATGTGGTTAAAAGAGATGCTTCCAACAAGTGATGATATAAAATGGATGATGATTATGGGTGGATACCTAAATAAAAGAAAAGATCCAATTCCTGCAGGAAAATTTAATGCAGGACAAAAAATGTGGTTTTGGCTTTGTACTTTAGGTGGTATAGTTATGATTTTGACAGGTGCAGCTATGTACTTTCAAGATTTTAATTTATCTATAATCAAAGCATTAGAAATATCACAAATTGATTTTCTAAGAGGAAGTGCAATTGTTCATAATATATTAGGAATGGCAGTTGTTGCATTGTTTATGACACACATTTATATGTCTGTTTTTGCAATAAAAGGTGCAATTCATAGTATGATTTCTGGTTTAAAAGAGGAAGAAGAAGTAGAAATTCTTCATAGTACATACTATAAAAAACTTAAAAAAGAACAAAAAATATAAAAATCCTCTCATTTTTGAGAGGATTTTTTCTTAAAAATTTAAAAATTAAAAAAAATTTTAAAATTCTTTTATTTTTATAAAAAAATTAACTATTAATGAAAAAAAATAATCAATAAAATTTCACTGTTTTTTAATGTGCAAAATTGGCATATTTTTAAAATTATGATTATTTGGGAATATTAAAAAAAATAGATATGTCATTAAAATGTCACTATAAAAATTAGTAAATAAATATTGTCAAAAAAAAGTGTTTCAAAAGTTTACATAAACTATTCTATAAGCGATTATATCAAGTGTTCTAGCGATATTAACTAAGTAGATTTTAAACTTTCTGTATTACAATTAGGGTAAATAAAAATTTACCAAATTGATTTTGGGAGATTTTTAAATAGTTGAAATAGATGACAAAAATTGTCCTATTTTCAGATAAACAAAAATTATTTTTTATTTATGAGGAAATTATGAAAGAAGAAGAGATTAATAAAGCAAGAGCAATATACTATAAAATTTTTAGTAGTTTTTTTGTTTACACAAAAGACAGTGATAGATATTTTAATCTACTAAATCTATTAAATATTGTTAGAGAAAATCCATTAAACGATTCTTCAAAAGAAGCATTAGAAAATATTCTAAAAAAACTACAAAAAGATTCAAATGTAGTTTTATTACAAGAATATGATGATATCTTTGATAATCCACATACTGCTCAAGTTAGAACAACTGCATCATACTACCATGAAGGTATAGAAAGTGGTAGAAAAAGAGTTGAAATGCAAAACTTTTTAGCAAAAACAAAAATAAGAAGAGATGAAAAAGTTTATTCTGACTATGAAGATAATATTGGATTTATTTTTACAGTGCTAAATGAACTTTGTGAACTACAAGCAAAAGGATATGATGAATATAAAAGTACTGTTCATTGTATTTTTGAACAGATTTTAAATGAGTTTGTAGATGAATTTTCAAAAGAGTTATATGAGCATAACAGTTCTGATATTTATAAAGATGTTATTGTTGTATTAAAAGCATTTATTGAGTTTGAAAGACTTTATTTAGAAGTTTCAAAACCAATTATAAAACAAAAACCATCTATAAGTAAAAAAGAAGAGTCTATTTCTGAAGAAGAAAAAGAGAGAAGAGCTAGAAATAAAGCTATGAAAGCACTTGGACCAAAAAATAATCAAGATGAATCTTGTCCGGTATTTGTAGCATCAAATGTTGAGGATGACATTTAGCCATCCTTTTTCATGGGCTTCAAATAAGACAAATTAATTTGTCTTATTTGAGTCTCATCAAAAGGGGACTAATCACAATTAAAGGAGACAGCTATGCAAGAGAGTAGAAGAAATTTTGCCAAAAAAACTGCGATAGTTGTTGGTGCTACTGCTGTGGGTGCCACTGCGTTAGCTGCTGCTAACAGTTCTTCTGTAAGAGAAGCAGATTCGAATGGTGTTGTTATAGGACACTCACCTAAAAAAGAGGTTCTATATAAAAAATCTAAAGCTTGGGAAGAGTTTTATAAACAAGCTTTATAATAAAAGTCAAAGGGGTTTTATATGTCACAAAGTACATATGAAGCACTGAATGCAAGAGTAGGGAGAAGAGCTTTTATTAAAATGGCTGCTATTGCTACTGCTGCAGGTGCTACTAGCGCTTTGGCAAATGATGGTGTAACTAGAGAGGCTACGGCTGAGGAAGTAAAAAATCCTTTCCCAGGGTCTACAAAAGTTAAAACTATCTGTAATGCATGCTCTGTTGGGTGTGGTATTATTGCTGAAGTACATAACGGTGTTTGGGTAAGACAAGAGGTTGCACAAGACCATCCTATTTCATTAGGTGGGCATTGTTGTAAAGGTGCTGATATGATTGATATGGTTAGGTCTGAAGTTAGACTTAAACATCCAATGGTAAAAGAGAAAGGTAAATGGAAAAGAATCTCTTGGGATGAAGCCTATACTAGAATCTCTGATAAAATGAACGAACTACATAATACTGTAGGTTCAGATGCGGTTCAATTTTTAGGATCAGCGAAAATGAATTCAGAGCAAGCTTATTATTTTAGAAAGTTTGCTGCAATGTATGGAACAAACAATATAGATCATCAAGCTAGAATCTGACATAGTGCAACAGTTGCCGGTGTGGCAAATACATGGGGTTATGGCGCTATGACTAACTCACTTGGAGATATCCAAAACGCAAAAGCTATTATTATATTTGGAGCAAATCCTGCGGTTAATCACCCAGTTGGTTTCGGACATTTTTTAAAAGCTAAAGAAAGAAATAATGCGAAAATTATTGTTGTTGATCCAGTTTATACAAAAACTGCTGCAAAAGCGGATCATTACTGTAGAGTAAGACCTGGTACAGATATTCCATTTATGTATGGAATGTTACATCTTATCTTCAAAAATGGATGGCATAATGAAAGTTTCATTAACGATAGAGTTTATGGAATGGACGATGTTATGGAAGAAGCTAAAAAGTGGACTCCAGAGTTAGTTGAAGATGTTACAGGAGTTCCTGCTGATAAATTAATTCAAATAACAAGATTATATGCTAAAAACACTCCAGGTACATTAATCTGGGCAATGGGTTTAACACAACATACTATTGGTTCATCTAATACAAGATTAGCTCCAATTTTACAACTTGCTCTTGGAAATATGGGACAAGAAGGTGGTGGAACTAACATCTTAAGAGGACACGATAATGTTCAAGGTGCTACAGATATGGGTTGTTTATCTGATACACTTCCAGGATATTACGGATTATCTGAAGGTTCATGGAAATATTTTGCTAAATCTTGGGGAATTGATTTTGAATGGCTACAAGGTAGATTTAAATCACCTGAATGGATGGGTAAAAAAGGTTTCACATTAGCTAGATGGTGGGCTGGTGTACTTGATGGTAAAAATGGTAATGACAAAATTGACAATGCTGGAACAAACTTAAAAGCTTTATTTGTAATGGGTAATGGTATTACTTCAATTGCACAACAAGCTAAAGTTAAAGAGGGTCTTGACAATTTAGAAATGTTAGTTATCAGTGATCCATTTGTAAATGAAGCTGCTATTTTAACTGATAAACAAGATGATGTATTTATTTTACCTGCTGCAACACAGTTTGAAACAAGTGGTACAGTTGTAGCTACAAATAGAACTGCACAATGGAGAAATAAAGTTATTGAACCAATGTATGAGTCTAAAACAGACCATGAAGTTTTATTTGAATTATCAAAAAGACTTGGTTTTTATGAACAATATACTGCAGCTATGAGAGGTGATAAAAAAGACTTTACATGGCCAGAAGATGCAACTAATGAGATTGCAAGAATCATTAAAACTATTGGTTTAACTGGATGGACAGCAGAAAGAGTTAAAAAACATACTGAAAATTGGCATATGTTTGACCAAATCTCTGGTAGAGGTTATGGTGAAATGAAAGGTGAATATTATGGATTACCATGGCCTTGTTGGACAGAAAAACACTCTGGAAGTCCAATTCTTTATAACATCGACAGAAGTGTTGCTGACGGTGGTATGGGATTCAGAAATAGATTTGGATTGGAGCATGATGGAGTTTCTCAATTAGCAGGAAAAGGTAGTGCACCAAAAGGTTCAGCTAATCCTAATGGTTATCCAGAAATTACAAGAGATAACATTGAAGAGGTTCTTGGAATCAAATTAACTGAAGATGAAAAACAAAGAATTGGTAAAAACTGGAAAGTTGATACTTCAAATATTATTGCTGAAAAATGTATGGAAGCAGGTGTTGCACCTTATGGAAATGCAAGAGCAAGAGCAAAAGTATGGACATTCCCAGATCAAATTCCAATGCACAGAGAGCCATTACACTCTCCTAGAGCAGATTTAGTTAAAAAATATCCTTCTTATGCTGATAAAGGAAACCACTTTAGAGTTGATACTAAGTATGTTTCTAAACAAGCAGAGAAAGATTGGTCAAAAGAGTTCCCAATTAACCTTGTTACTGCAAGACTAGTTAATATGAATGGTGCAGGTATGGAAAATAGAGCAAGTAAATATTTAGCTGCTTTAACTCCAGAAATGTTCTGTAATATTAACCCTGATTTAGCAGGAAGAATGGGAATTAGAGATGGTTCTATGATGTGGATTCATTCACCAGAAGGAACTAAAATTAAAGTTAAAGCTAAATACTCTCACGCAGTTAGTGAAGATAGAGTTTGGTTACCATTCCATTTTGCTGGACATTTCCAAGGTGAAGATTTATCTCAGAAATATCCAGAAGGATTAAAACCTTATGCAGTAGGTGAAAGTGCAAATACAGTAACTAACTACGGTTATGACATCATTACTCAGATTCCTGAGACTAAAGGTGGATTATGCCGAGTAGAGCCAGCGTAAGGAGTAAGAGATGAGTAATGTAGAAAATGCTAGATTAAAATTTTATTGTGATGAAAATAGATGTATCTCTTGCGATGGATGTTCAGTAGCTTGTGCTGAAGCACATGAACTTCCAGCAGGGATTAATAGAAGAAAAGTAATTACTTTGAATGAGGGAATCGAAGGATTAGAGTATTCATTGTCAATTGCTTGTATGCACTGTACTGATGCACCTTGTGAACAAGTATGTCCAGTTGATTGTTTCTATGTGAGACAAGATGGAATCGTACTTCATGACAAAGAAAAATGCATCGGTTGTGCTTATTGTTTATATGCTTGTCCTTTTGGAGCACCTCAATTTCCACAAGATGGAGCTTTTGGTACAAAAGGAGCTATGGACAAATGTACAATGTGTGCTGGTGGACCACTTGAAACAAATAGTGAACATGAAAGAGAATTATATGGTCAAAATAGAATCTCTGAAGGAAAAGTTCCTGTATGTTCAGCTATGTGTTCAACAAAAGCATTATTGGTAGGTGACGCAACAGAAGTAGCTAATATTTATAGACAAAGAGTATTATCTGCTGGTCACGGACCAAAAACGAATCCTTATGGATGGTCGACAGCATACGGTTCAAAAATGTAGGGGTTGATATGAAAACAAAATATATAATTCTTGCACTAGTAACATTATCAGCGTTAGCCTTTGGGGCTAATGCAGATAGTGCAATCTGGGGTAAAGATTTGGTACCAAATATTTTAGGATATGATCAAGAAGGAACTTTACAACTTGGTAAATGGTTTACTGTTTTACAAGGTAAATATTTTTCTATTGCATTCCTAGCTATTTTATTTGGTGTTCCAGGAGTTTTCTTATTACACTATTTAGTTATCGGGCCAAAAGTTTTCTCTCATGATAGAAAGAAAATTAAGGTGTTTAATCTATTTCACAGATTAATCCACTGGATAGCTGGATTCTCATTTTTAGTGTTGATACCAACTGGTTTTGTTATGATATTTGGTACAACATTTGGTGGTGGAGAATTTGTAAGAGTTTGTAAAGAATTACACGCTATTTCAACTCCATTTTTTGCTATTGCAGTTATTCCAATGCTATTAATGTGGTTCAAAGAGATGTTACCAACAACTGATGACATCAAATGGATGATGATAATGGGTGGATATTTAAGCAAAGTAAAAAAACCAATTCCTGCCGGAAAATTTAATGCAGGACAAAAAATGTGGTTTTGGTTATGTACATTCGGTGGGATTTTAATGATTTTAACTGGTGCAGTTATGTATTTCCAAGATTTCAAAATTGATATTATTGTTCAATGGGGAATCTCACAAATTGACTTATTAAGAGGAAGTGCAATTGTTCATAATGTTATGGGGATGGCTGTAGCAGCATTATTCTTTACACACGTTTATATGTCAATGTTTGCAATTAAAGGTGCAATTCATTCTATGATTAACGGGTATAAAGAGGAAGAAGAAGTTGAAATTCTTCATAGTACATATTATAAAAAATTAAAAGAAGAAAAGAAAATATAATTTAAAATAGTCTCCCCTTTTAAGGAGACTGTTTTTTTAAGTTGCTAAAATATGCAATATTTACATATTAGAAGAAGAGAGAAAATGGATAATAGGACCTATTTAAAGAAGATTATAATAGATAAAGTAAATGGTGAAGACATCAATGAAGTGGAAGATATTACAATTGAAGAAGCAAGATTGAATGTTTTTCTAAATGGAGAGAAAGCAATCTCTATGATGTGTATACCTATTGACCAAAAGGCTCATGCAATTGGATTTTTGATGAGCGAAAATGTAATCTCTTCTATGGATGATGTAGAAGAAGTTAATATTAGTGATGATGGTTTAAGAGTTGATATTAAAGCAGCAGTTGATGAAGACTCTTTAACAAACCTATATAAAGAAAAAACATTAGTAAGTGGTTGTGGTGGTGGAGTGACTGGTAATATTGCAGGTCAAGTAGAAGTACCATTTAACCAAACTAGATTTGTGGTTAGTCCGGATACTATTAGTACGGAAGTTAAAAAATTTTATCAAGAGAGTGAACTTTATACTTTAACTGGTTGTGTTCACAAAGCAATGATATATTTAGAAGATGGAACAACAGTTACAGCAGAAGATATAGGTAGACACAATGCAATTGATAAAGTTGTTGGAAAATGTAAATTAAATAATCTTGATACTACAAAATCAGTTCTTTTTGTAAGTGGAAGACTTAGTTCTGAAATGGTAGTTAAAGCTGTGATGCATAAAGTACCTATTGTAGTTTCAAGAACAGCACCAACTCATTTAGGTGTAACAACAGCTCATAAGCATGGCCTTACATTAATAGGTTTTGCAAGGGGAAAAAAGATGAATATCTATACTCATTCAGGAAGAGTTATAGGATAAAAAATGGGAAAAATGCAAAAGAAGATTGAATTAGATGAAACTCAAAAAGAGTTGATTTTAACTAATCTTGACAATGACGGAAAACTTTCTTGTTTAAAAGCTTTTAAAGTATCTAGACTTATTGGTTTAAAACCAATTGATATGTCAGATGCTTGTAAAAGTATTGGAGTAAAAATTACAAATTGTGAATTGGGTGTTTTTGGAAAGATAAAATTTCAAGATCCTGAAACAGCAATTTATAGTAAAATTAAACAAAACTTTACTCAAGACAAAGATGTTTCTTGCAGAACTCTTTGGTATATAGCCCAAGAGAGTAGTTTAAGAAGAGTAGGTAACACTGTTAAAAACAGTGATATTGAAGTAACACATTGTCAACTTGGATGTTTTAGAGAAAGAAAGGGGAAACGTGAAATCGAAAATAAAAATTTGGATTGAAGACTCAGAAGGTAATCTTATCTTTGGTGGAGGAAAAGCACAGATTTTAGAGTTTATAGATGAAACAGGATCTATTTCAGAAGCATCAAAAAAAGTTGGGATGAACTACAAAAAAGCTTGGACACATATTAAAATATTACAAGAATACATTGATGATGAATTAGTAATAGTAAACAAAGGTAGAAGTAGCGGTGGAACTGTATTAACACCAAAAGCTAAAGAGCTTGTAGAAAACTTTAAGAAGTTTAGAAAAGAAGTAAGAGAGTTTTCTGAACAAAAATTTGAAGAACTTTTTAAAGAAAAAGATGAAGATATTATTCAATGTGTGAAAGATAATGAAAATGTATAAATTAAACTATATTCAATATCCAAAAGTTGAAGATATATCTTTTTTGGCTAATAATGCTTTAGAAACACTAAAAAACAATGATTTAGTAGAAGAAGAGATAAGCTTATTAAAAAAAGAGTTTGACTTTAGCTCTTTATATTCATTTAGATTTAGTGATGATGGTATTTTAGCTTTAATGTTAAAGTTAAAAGGAAAAATCTTAGTATCAAAAGGTGAGAGTCAAGCTATTATTGATGCAGCAATAAGATACAAAAATCTTGGTTTTGATTTAGAGTTTATATCTATTAAAAAAGATGGAACACTTGATTATGAAGAGATTAAAAAAGCCGATTATATATTTATCTCTCCTTATATTATTGATACTTATGTAAATATTGATTTTAATATAGTAAAAGAGAGAACTGATGCCGTAGTTATATCAAATATTAGTGCGATGCCATCTTTTAGAGATTGTGATGTGGCAATTTTAGATTCTTATAAACTTACAGGATATAGTTTTTCTTCAATATTACTTCACAATGATTTATTTGAGGAACAATATTTAGCTCAAATTGATACAGTTTCAATATTTGAAATAAATAAAGCAATAAAAAGATTTTCTCCAAATATAAAGTTAAAAGAGAAATTTAAAACCTTATTAGTAAATGAGTTTAAAGAAGATATACACTTCTTTGTAGATTCAGATAAAACTTTACCTTATACTTTGCATTTTGGATTAAAAAATATTAAAGCAAGGGAGATTATAAGAACTTTGGCTTTAAGTAATATATTTGTTACAAATGGGGAAGGGTGCTCTTTAGGTTTATCAAAACCTTCAAGAATAATCCAAGAGATGGGTTATGAAGAATCTGAATCAAGATGGGCTTTATCTCTTAGCTTTTTCCAAGATTTAGATGAAGATGAAATAGAAAAAATAGTAAAAATGATTTCAAAAAAATATAGACAAATAAGGATGTTAAATGATTAAACAATATTTAGATTTTGATATTGCTCTTTCAAAGGCATTAAAATATGCTAATTCTACATATTTTACTGAAATAGTCAACATTGAAGATTCTTTAGAGAGAATAATTTCAAATGATATTGTATGTGTAAAAAACTTGCCATCTTTTAATAATTCAGCAATGGATGGTTTTGCCATAAAAGCAAGTGATGCAGGTAAAACTTTAAAAGTAAAAAAAGTGATTTTTGCAGGAGATAGTGTAGAGTCTTGTTTAGAAGAAAATGAGTGTTATAAGATTATGACTGGGGCAAAAGTTCCAAGTGACGCAGATACTATTATTCCTATTGAAGATGTTGTATCTTTTGAAAATGATGAAGTAACAATCAAAAAAGAAGTTAAAAAAGGTTCATGCCTAAGAGTAAAAGGTGAAGAGAAAGCACTTGATGAAATCTTATTTAAAAAGGGTGAACAAGTAACTTCAAGTAAGATTGCAGTATTGGCAAGTCAAGGTATAACTAAAATCAAAGTATACAAAAAACTTTCAATTGCAGTTGTGTCTACAGGAAATGAATTAAAAGAACCTTGGGAATTTGCAAGTGAAGATGAGATTTATAATTGTAACTCATATGCTTTAATCTCTTTGTTAAATGAAAAAGGTTTTGATGCTACTTATACAGGTGTAGTTCCTGATAATTTGGAAGAATCAATTACTTTTGTTAAAAATTTATCATCATATGATGTTGTGATTACAACTGGTGGTATATCTATGGGAGATGCAGATTTTGTAGGACGAGCTTTTTTAGAAAATGGTTTAGAAACTATTTTCCATGGAGTAAACATAAAACCAGGGCGACCTATTATGATGGGAAAAATGAATAATACCTTTGTAATGTGTTTACCGGGTAATCCTTTAACAGCAATGGTAAATATGCATCTATTTGCACTTCCTGTTTTAAATAAAATTCAAGGAGCTAGAAATATCTATCATGATATTACACTTGCTGTTAATAAGCAAAAGTTTAATACTAAACAAGGACGAGTGAATGTAGTTCTTGGATCTTGTGATAAAGGAGAATTTAAAGTTACAAGAAACAATAAATATGGTTCAGGAATGATTACTGTTTTAGACGAGAGTAATTGTATTGTTGTCACTAATCCAGAAAGATTTGAAACAAATGAAGATGAAATGGTTGTTGTGATTAAATTTAATTGTTCTTATTTGGAAGAGCAAACAAATATATTTAATTAATTTTATTTTAGGAGAAGATTTATGTTTAAAAAGACATTAGTAACATTAGGTTTAAGTGCAGTTGTTGCATCAAGTTTATTAGCAAAAGAAAAAGTTGTAGTATTTCATGCAGGTTCTTTATCAGTTCCTTTTGCAGCTATTGAAAAAGCATTTGAAACAAAATATCCAGAATATGATGTACAAAGAGAAGCTTCAGGTTCAAGAGCAGCAGCAAGAAAAATCTCAGAAATTGGAAGAGCTGCAGATGTTATGGCTAGTGCTGATTATAAAGTAATTGATAACTTATTAATCCCAAAAGATGCAAAATTTAATGCGCAATTTGCAACAAATGAGATGGCTATTGCTTACACTCCACACTCAAAATTTGCAGATGAAATAAATGAAAAAAATTGGCCAGAAATTTTCCTAAGAGATGGTGTAAAAGTTGGTCACTCAAACCCAAATATGGATCCTTGTGGATATAGATCTGTTTTAGTTACTAAGTTAGCAGAAGATTACTACAAAATGCCAGGTTTCTATGAAAAGCTATTTGGATATGGTGAATCATATAAAGTTGGTGAAGAAAACAAAGATAAAGTAATAGTAAGACCAAAAGAGACTGACCTTTTAGGACTTATTGAAGCTAAAGCTTATGATTATCTATATATCTACAAATCAGTTGCTGAGCAACATGGTTTAAAATATATTACTTTACCAAAAGCAGTATCTTTAAAAGACAATGAAAATGCAGCTTTTTATAAAACGGCTAGTTTTAAAATTGATGGTAAAAAACCAGGTCAATTTATAACTAAAACTGGTGGAGCAATGGTTTATGGTATTACTGTTGCAGAAAATAAAAAATCTCCAACAACAAAAGATGGTGCAGTTAAATTCGTAAACTTTGTGTTATCTCCTGAAGGGCAAGAGATTATGAAGAAAAATGGTCAAGGTGTAATTTCACCTGCTATTATTACTGGTGACGCATCAATTATTGGTAAATAATGGGTTATTTAAATATTGAAAACTTATCAAGCAGAGTCGATGACTTTTTGCTTGATAATATAAATTTAAACATAGAGAAAAATGAATATTTTGTACTTTTAGGTCAAAGTGGTAGTGGGAAAACAAGACTTTTAGAAACTATTGCTGGACTTAATGATTGTGAAGGGAGTATAAAATATAAAAATGAAGAGATATCAAATCTAGCATCAGAGAAAAGAGATATTGGTTTTGTATATCAAGATTTTGCATTATTTCCTAATTTGAATGTAGAAAAAAATATAAAGTTTTCATCAAAATATAAAACAATAGAGAATGAAAAAGAGCTTTTTGAAGATATTGTAGATTTTCTAAAACTTGGACACCTTTTAAGTAGAGAAACAAGAGATTTAAGTGGTGGAGAAAAGCAAAGAGTTGCAATAGCTAGGGCCTTATATTCTAGACCAAAAATTTTACTTCTAGATGAGCCTTTAAGTGCTATTGATCCAACTTTTAGAAACTCTATTATGAAAAGTTTGAAAGATATGCATAAAAGATATGATTTGACAACTATTCATGTTACTCATAATTTTAGAGAAGCTTCATATCTTGCAGACAAAATTGCAATTATTATGGATGGTAAAGTTCAGCAAATAGGTAATGCTGAAGATGTTTTAAATCATCCTGATAATATAGATGTTGCAAAATTTTTAGGGTTTAAAAATATTTTTCCTACAACAATACTTGATTCTGAAATGAAAAAAAGATTTTTCAGTATAGATCCAAATACAATTTTGGTTTCAAAAGATAAAGATTTAAATACTGAATATGTATTTGATGCTGAAATTGAAGAGTGTATGGGAGTTGTTGATCATTATAAACTTTTTGTAAATGTTCTTGGTCATCAATTTTTTATAAAGATTTTAAAAAGAGATTATGAAGGTTGCTACTCAAATAGTGGCAAAATAATTAAAATAGGATTCAATAAAAAGGATATAAGTTTTATATGAGAAGTAAATCGTTTAATGTAACTTTGATTGTATTAGGTTTTATTATTGTTTTTTTCCTAAGTGTTCCTATTTTAAAAATGTTTTTGGGAGTTGGAAGTGAAAAGCTTTTGGAAACTATAAAAGATGCGGAAGTTTTAGATTCAATTTGGCTTACTATGAAAGTATCAGCTTGGGCAATGATTTTTGTATTATTTACTGGTTTACCTTTGGCATATTTAATAGCTAGATATGATTTTTATGGAAGAAGCTTTATAGAAGCTTTAGTTGATATTCCTATTATGATTCCACATACTGCTGCTGGTATTGCTTTGTTAACTACATTTAATGATACTTTGCTAGGAGATTTTTTTAAATTTTTTGGTATTGAGTTTGTAGGAACAGAATATGGAATTATGATAGCGATGATGTTTTTATCTGCACCTTTTTTAATTAATTCAGCAAAAGATGGCTTTAGAAAGGTTGATGTTAAGTTAGAAAAAGTAGCTAGAACATTGGGAGCTAATCCAATATCTGTATTTTTTAGAATAACTATTCCAAATGCTAAAAAGGACATTATAAATGGTGCTTTAATGATGTGGAGTAGGGGACTTGGTGAGTTTGGAGCGGTTGTTATTTTAGTTTATCATCCAATGACTACACCTGTTCTTATTTTTGATAGATTTAACTCTTATGGATTAAGCTTTTCAGCACCAGTTGCAGCTGTAATAATAGCATTTTCTGTAGTTGTATTTTTAATAGTTAGATTTATTACAGGAAAATTAAAATAAATATATTTTGTAAAGGAGAAAATAATTTAGAAAGTATAGTAGTATAGTTAAGGTGTTGCCTTTTGGCAATTATTAAAGTATAAAAATAATTTTATTTAGGAGAAAAAAATGATTAAAAAAACATTAGTAACATTAGGATTAAGTGCTGTATTAGCATCAAGTATTTTTGCAGATGATTTAATGATGGCAACTACAACAAGTACAGACAACACTGGTCTTTTAGATTATTTAGCACCAAAATTTCAAAAAGATACTGGAACAACTTTAAAATGGGTTGCAACAGGAACAGGAAAAGCACTAAAAATGGGTGGAAATTGTGATGTTGATATCCTTTTTGTACACGCTCCAGCAAGTGAGAAAAAGTTTGTAGGAACTGGTTATGGTGTAAACAGAAAACAAGTTATGTATAATGATTTTGTTATTGTTGGACCTAAAAAAGATCCTGCAAGTGTAGCTGGTATGACTCCAAGTGCAGCATTAAAACAAATTGGAGAAAAAGAAGCTAACTTCTTCTCAAGAGGTGATAACTCAGGAACTAACAAAAAAGAGATCTCTTTATGGAAAAGTGCAATTGAAAAAGCTCCAGAAAAAGATGCTTGGTATGTTCAAACTGGTCAAGGTATGTTAAGAACAATTAATATGGCAGCAGAAAAAGATGGTTATACTATGACAGATAGAGGAACTTGGATTAAATACCAATCACAAAAAGGTGATGAGAATACTATGAAAATTGTAGTTGAAGGTGATAAATCTTTATTTAATCAATACTCAGTTATTACAATCAATAAAGAAAAATGTTCAAATGTTAAACCTGAATTAGCAACAAAATTTACAAACTGGATTGTAAGTCCTGAGACTCAAAAATTTATTGCTGATTTTAGATTATTAGATAAAGCATTATTTATTCCAAACGCAGATAAATAAGGGATATAAAAAAGTATGAATCTATTTACCGATGGTTTCAATGAAGCGATAAAATTACTTGCATCAGGTGATGATAGTGTTTATTCAGCTATTTCTACAACTCTTGTAGTTTCATCTTGGTCATTGTTAATTAGTTTATTAATAGGGCTTCCTTTAGGATTTTTTCTGGGATATTATAATTTCCCTGGAAAATCTATAATAAGAACTATAGTAGATACATTGTTAGCATTGCCCACTGTTGTAATTGGGCTAATAGCTTATACAATGTTATCGCAAGTTGGACCTTTTGGTAGTTTTGGTTTACTTTTTACCCAAAAAGCAATAATAATAGGTCAGATTGTTTTAGGTTTGCCTATTATTATTGCATTAACAGCAACACAAGTTGAATCAGTAGATAAAAGACTTTATATATCTTTAAAAGGTTTAGGAGCAAGCTCAAAACAAATATTAACAGCAACTTTAATTGAAGCAAGATTTGGTCTTATGACAGCAGCAATGACTGCTTATGGAAGAATTATGACAGAGATTGGTATTTCAATGATGGTTGGAGGAAATATCAAATATCATACTAGAACAATTACAACAGCAATTGCCCTTGAAACAGGGAAAGGGGAATTTGTTACTGGAATTGCTTTAGGATTAGTTTTAATTACAATTGCACTTATGATAAATATATCTTTATCAATACTTAGAAGAAAATGGAATCAATAATGAGTATTTTATATGAATTAAATAATGTACAACAGTATTATGATGGAAGAAAAGTACTAAGTATTGATAAACTTATATTGGAAGATAATCAAATCATAGGTTTCTTTGGTCCAAATGGAAGTGGTAAATCTACACTATTTTCTTTATTGTCTTTTATGCAAAAACAATCAAATGGGCAGATATTATTTAATGGTTTAGATGAAAAAAATATTAGCCATGATATTAGGCAAAGTATCGTTATGGTTCCTCAAAATCCATATTTATTAAAAAGAACAGTTTTTGATAATATTGTTTATGGTCTAAAAATTAGAAATGAGCAAAATAATTTAGAAGACAAAGTAAATGAGGCTTTGGCATTAGTTGGATTAGATAAATCTTTTTTAAAAAGAAAATGGAGCCAGCTTTCAGGTGGAGAAGCTCAAAGAGTTGCTTTAGCTGCAAGATTAATACTAAAACCAAAAGTATTGATTTTAGATGAGCCTACAACAGGAGTTGATACAAACTCTGCCCAACTTATAAAAGAAGCAATTCTTGGTGCAAAACAAAAATGGAATACAACTATTTTAATATCTAGCCATGATCATAACTGGTTAAATCATATTTGTGATAAAAAGATTGCGCTATTTCAAGGACATTTGATTGATAGTGGAAGTGTAAATTTATTATTTGCACCTTGGGATAAAAATGATGAAGGTAATCTTGTAAAATATTTTACTGATGGACAAAAATTAGAAATCTTAAATAGCAAATCTAAAAAAAGAGATTCTGTTGCAATGATTGATTCAGATAATATTGATATTTGTAGAGTTAATTGTGAAGATATGGTAAACAACACTAGTTTAAAAGCGATTGTAACTTCAATACAACAACAAAATTCAAAAGAACATCTTCTAGTACAACTTAATATTTCTGATATAAGTTTTAATTGTAGAGTAACAAGAGAATTGATGCAAGAACAAAGATTTCTTCCTGGAGATGATATATTTGTTAATATTGATACAGAAAATATAAAATGGATTTAGTTTTTTATACTAGTTATTTATTTAAAAAACTGTACAATTGTAAAAATAATTTAACCTAAAAGGGGAACATATGTTTGTAAAGTTAAATGAAAGAGTTTATCTTAATATGGCAAAAATTACTAGAACAAAAATTGACCATGTTGAAGATGGAATTAGAGTAAGATTTTATGAAGGTCAAGACCAAGTTGCTAAATCTAAAAGATTTAAAACTATCGAAGAAGCTGAGAGTTGGCTAGAAGATTTAATTTCAAAAATAAAATAAAAGTATTGTTATGTCAAAAAATAAAAAAACAGTTTTTTTAAAATCAGATAAGATAGGTGAGGGTGAATTAGGTTCAATTTTGATTAATGGTTTTTTAAAAGCTATGACAGAACAAGAAAATCTACCAGAAAAAATTATTTGTGTAAATAGTGCAGTTTTATTAACAACTGCAGATGATGAAAATGAAGTATTAAACAGTTTAAAAATACTTGAACAAAAAGGTGTACAGATTTTATCTTGTGGTACTTGTTTAGATTACTATAATTTAAGAGATGAATTAAAAGTTGGTATTCCTGGAAATGCAATTGATACTGTAAACACTCTTTTAAATGAAGAGGTTGTAAGTTTTTAGAGAGTATAGTTTTTAACTATACTCTTCTGTTAATTTATTATAAAAATTAACATATTTTGTGTCACCTGTATCTCTAGCTTTCATAGCTGGTCTTGGGTGTTCATTTAATTTTCCTGTAATCATATAAGGAACTGAATATCCCCAATCAAGCTCTTTTTCAAGAGGAGTAATATATTCTTCTATAAATTTTAATACAGGTGTTAATTTATATTTTGGATTTTTAAGAAATCCAACTAAAAGTTCCATAGGACAGTTTCCTGCACCTCTACCTAAACCTGATACTGTTACATCTAAATAACTTGTACCATAAATCATAGCTTCAAGTGTATTTGCATATGCCAGTTGTAGATTATTGTGTGCATGGATTCCAACTTTTTTCCCTGATTTATCAGCAAAAGAAAGATATTTTTCTGTTAATTTATTGATTTGCTCTGGATAAAATGAACCAAAACTATCTGCTATATAAATTACATCAACATTTGATTGTTCAACTTGTGCTAATACTTGGTCTAATTCATCATCAAAAGATTTTGAAATAGCCATTATATTACATGTAGTTTCATAACCTTTTGCATGAAAATCTTCAATTAGTTCAAGTGCTTCAGGTAACTGATGAATATATGTAGCAACTCTAATCATATCAACTACACTTTCACTTCTAGGAGGAATCTCTTCTTTTATTGTTCTTCCAACATCAGCCATAACAGCAATTTTTAAATCAGTATCATTGTCTCCAACTATTCTTCTTAAATCTGTTTCTTTACAAAAATTCCAACAACCATATTCATCTTCACTCATAACAGTTGGAGAAACATTTTTCCCAATCTCCATATAATCAATTCCAGCAGCAACACACATCTCATATTGTGCTTTTACAAACTCATCGCTAAAGTGGTAATTATTAACAAGACCCCCGTCTCTAATAGTACAGTCGAAAACTTTTAAGTCTTCTCTTACTGTAAATATTGAACCCTTTTTTTCTAACATCTTCTTCCCTAGTTTAATTTTGTTTTTTAATAATATCAAAAAAGGATAAAATTTGAGATTAATATAATTTAACCTCTTCTTTTTTCTTTTCCATGATAGTTAGTGTTATTGGGATTATCTCTTATTTTAAGAGTTTCTTTTCCTTCAAATTGAGATTTAGATATTAAGTCAACATTTTTATTTGCTATATTATTCATTTGCATTGATATATTTTTTACATCATCTGCTATTGAGGCATTTTTTTGAGTCAACGAATCTATTTGAGAAAGAGTGCTGCTAATTAACATAATTTCATCTTTTTGTTCTTTTGAAACTTCTACAACTTGAGTTATTAATTTATCTGTTTCATTTATATTTGTGTTTAAATTATTGTATTCATTTATCATTCCAGCTGCTGCATTTTTACCCATATGAGCTTTTTGAGATGAGTTTTCAACTAAAACTTTTATATCTTTTGCTGCTTGTGCACTTTTGTTGGCTAAATTTCTTACTTCTTGTGCAACAATAGAAAATCCTTTACCTGCTTCACCTGCTGTTGCAGCTTCAACTGCTGCATTTAATGACAAAATGTTTGTTTGAAATGCAATTTGATCTATTATACTTATGGCATCTTGTACTGCTTTAGTGGATTCATTTATATCATCTATTGATTTTACTGTTTGTGAAGCTAAATCCATCCCTTTTGCAATAGATTCTTTTACAGTATGGGCATAATTTGACATTTTTATTACTAATTCTGTATTACTTGAAGTTGAATTACTAATCTCTTCAGAAGTAGCAGATACCTCTTCCAATGACGCAACTTGTTGAGTAGTTGATGTTGAAAGTTGTGTAGAGTTTTCTAGTAATCTTGCAGATTCTTTTTGTAAAACAAGACTAGTTCTATAAGTTGTTTTAAGTTGCTCTGTAATCTCTTCTTTTAGTGAGTTAATACCTAAAGTCAGTTTTTTTAAATCACCACCTCTAAACATATTTTCATCTATTGAGTTTAAAAAGTTTTGATTTGCATACTCTTCTAATCTTTCATCTACTACTTGTAAAGATTTTTGCAGTTTTTCAGACATTGTGTTAATTGATTTTGCTATATAGTTTAATTTGTTATTTGATGTTGTTTTTGTTATTCTATCTTCTGTAAAACCATCTGAAAGTTTTTCTGTACAAAGCATTATTTCACCATAAATTAATAAGTCTTCATTTTGTTTAGCTTGAATAAGTTCAGAAATTTTTAATATCTTGTTCATTAACAAATAATTTTTTTTTCTACAAGTATTATTTTGTTCGTTAATTTTATTTAAATCATCGTTTATATACATCTCTATTTTGTCTAAGGCTTCTAAAAGTGAATCTTGATCATTATTTTTAATTGAAAACATTTTCTGCCTTAAGAAGTTTATTATATAAGTTTTGTGCTAATAGCTTTTCTTCATCTGTAGGTCTTACCCTAACAGAGATATATCTTTTATTGCCCAATCCATCTTCTGAAGAAAACACTGTAGCATTTACCCAATAGTAGTCTCCATCTTTTGTTTTATTTTTTACTATACCGTTCCAAGTCATGTTTTTTTCTACTGTGCTCCATAAATCTTTAAATGCCTCTTTAGGCATATCATTATGTCTTACCATGTTATGTGGATTTCCTATTAGTTCATCTTTTGTATATCCAGAGATTTTACAAAAATCTTCATTTGCGTAGATGATTATTCCTTTTTTATTAGTTTCTGAAACAATCATTGTTTTCTTATCTAATAATATTTCTTTGCTCAATTTAAACCTTTTTTATTGTGAAAATAATTTTTAAGGCTGGAAATATATCTTAAAAAAATATTATTATGGTTACAAAATAATTTTAATATGATTATTTTTATTATAATTTAAGTTTAACTCTATAATTATATAAAATATTAATATTTATTATAATACATAGTTATTTTTTATTTAGTTACATATTAATCATTTCTAAGATATAATATCTATATGCAAGAGATATTTAAAAAATTAGATTTATTAGATTATATAGATTCTTTTTCTAAACTATTAGCTAGAGAAAAATCTATAATTATGGAAGGTGATATAAACCTTCATTTTAGACTTATTAATGAGTTATCAAACTTTGATTTAAAAGAACCACCTAAAGTAGCAAATTTAGATAATGCTTTATTACATATACAAAAACAAGGTGTTCTTAAAATATATGAGATATATGAGTTTATAAAGATTATTGATTATTTCAATTATTTAAAAAAATTTAACTTTGAAGGAAAACTTGCTGAATGGATTGATAGAATTATTATTCCAGCAGAAGTTTTAAATATATGTAACTATTTTGATGAAAAATCAAACTTGAAGTCTGGTATAAACGAAGATTATGATGCTATTGGTGAAGCAATCTACAGAAATAAGCAAGAGATAAAACAAAGTTTATATAAAATCATAAACTCAACAAAACTAAGAAGTTATTTAGTTGATTCACAAGTTCATTATATAAATCAAGAAGAGTGTATATTAGTTAGAGGTGGTTTTAATCATATTCTAAAAGCAACAGTAATAAACAGATCAAACTCTGGATTCTTTTATGTTGTGCCTCATAGTGTTAGTGCTTTAAAACAAAAACAAAGTGATTTGATAAATAAGCAAGAAGAGATTTTATTAAAAGTTTGTAAAGAGGTTAGTTCTTTATTTGAAAAGAATTTAATGTTTTTAAAATTTATAAATAAAGAGTTTGACAGGTTTGACCATTATCAAGCAAGATTGTTTTTCGCTAAAATTGGTGATAAGAACTTTATTTTACCAAACAAAAAAGGTAAAAATAAACTTGTAGAGTTTAGGCATCCGGCATTACATGATCCAAAAGCAATAACAATTGATTTTTCTAAATCAGTTGTTATGATTACAGGGGTAAATGCAGGTGGTAAAACTATGATGCTAAAATCTATTTTATCAGCAACCCTTTTATCAAAATACTTACTTCCATATTATGCAAATAAAAATACTGAAGTTGGTACATTTAAAGAGATTACAGCTGTATTAGATGACCCTCAAAGTGTTAAAAATGATATTTCAACCTTTGCTGGACGTATGGTTGAGTTTTCTAAACTTTTCTCTTCAAAAAGTGCTATTGTTGGTGTTGATGAGATTGAGTTAGGAACAGATTCTGATGAAGCAGCTTCATTATTTAAGGTTATTATTGAAGAGTTGATACAAAAAGATATTAAAATCATCATAACAACTCACCACAAAAGATTGGCTTCTTTAATGGCAGCAAATGATGATGTAGAGTTAATAGCAGCACTTTATGATGAAGAAAACCAAAAACCAACATATGATTTTTTACAAGGAACTATTGGTAAATCTTATGCTTTTGAAACTGCAAGTAGATATGGTATTCCACATAATGTAATTAAAAAAGCTAAAGTTGTTTATGGTGAAGATAAAGATAAACTAAATGAACTTATTGAAAGAAGTAGTGCTTTAGAGATTGAATATAAGAAAAAGATTGAAAAACTTGAACATGAAATTTCAGAATATGAAAGACTAAATAGAAATATAAAAGAGCAAAAAGAGTCTTTAGATGAATTGATTTTTGAAGAAAAATCTAAACTTCATAAAGAGTACAAAGATGCAAGAAATGAAGCAAAAAAAGCTATTAAAGCAAAAATTGCCGAAGGTCATCAACACCTAAATATCGCCCATGAAAAAGCAAAATCAATAAAAACACAAAAAGTACAAGAGATAGAGCAAGATTTAAAAGTAGGGGATAGAGTAAAATACAGAAGTTCAAAAGGTGAGATTGTTTCTATAAAGGGTAAAAAAGCATTTATAGAAAATGATGCTGGTATGAAAATGCAAGTATTATTATCTGATTTAAAAAGAAGTGGAAATATACCTAAACCAAAACAAAAATCATCAGTAACTGTTCAAAAACCTAGTACTGGACATGTAAAATTAGATCTTCATGGCCAAAGAGCTGATGAAGCAATTGAAAATTTAGATAAATTTATTTCAGATGCATTAATAGCAGGTTTTGATGAAGTTTTAGTTTATCATGGAATTGGTACTGGAAAACTATCATTTGCTGTAAAACAGTTTTTAGATAAACATCCAAAAATCAAAAGATACACTGATGCTCATCCAAGTCAAGGTGGTTTTGGTGCAAAGGTAATTCAACTGTAAAGGCCTAAAATGGAACAAGAGTTACAAAATTTACAAAAGTTTTATGACATTATTATTGAGTTTTTTGTTAATTATAGTTTTCAAATTATTGGTGCAATAATAGTATTTATAATTGGTTGGTTTTTAGCTAATAAAATTGCTAGTGCAGTGGATGCACTTTGTAAAAGAAATGAATTAGATGTAACCCTAACAAAATTTATAGTAAATACTGTTAAATTTGGTTTGATTATTGGTGTTACAATTATAGCAGTTGGAAAACTAGGAATCACTCTTACTCCATTTATAGCAGGTATTGGTGCAGCATCACTTGGAGCTGGTTTAGCTCTACAAGGTACTTTATCAAATTATGGAGCAGGTCTTTCTATTATTATTGGAAGACCTTTTATAGTTGGAAATACAATTAGTGTAGAAGGTGTAAGTGGAGTAGTTGAAGAGATAAGACTTGCATATACTATTTTATCTACAGAAGATGGGGAAATTATCACAATACCAAATAAACATATTATTGGTGAAGTTTTAGTTAATTCTTTTGAAAATAGGGTTGTAGAAACTGTATTTGGTATAGATTACCATAGTGATCCTAAGCTTGCTATAGATGTTATTTCAAATGTTTTAAAAGAGTTTGATGAAATCTCACAAGAACCAAAAGCACAAATGGGTATAAAAGAGTTTGCAGATTTTTCTATAAATATAGAAGTTAGGTATTGGGCTCCTACAAAACTTTTTTTTGAAACACAATATAAAGTGAATATGGCAATTTATGATGCTTTTAAACAGAATAATATAAATATACCATTCCCTACATATAACCTAATTAAAAAAGATTAAAAGTTATTACTTAGCGTAATAACTTTTAAATACTTCTATAACTTTTTCAATATCTTTTTTTGAGATGTCTCTATGTAAAACAATTCTAAGTTTTCCATATCCTGAGATTAGAATATTTTTTTCTTTTAGATAATTAACTAATTTTTCTGAATCTTTAACTTCTATAAAAAGCATATTTGTATCATTTGATACTATTTTTATTTCATCTATTTTTTTTAGACTTTTTGTTAGCTTTTTAGCTAATTTATGGTCTTTTTTTAAATCTTTGATATTGTTTTCTAAAGCATAAAGTCCAGCTGAAGCTAAAAGTCCAGATTGTCTTAAACCACCACCTAACATTTTTCTATAATGTCTAGCTTCTTTTATAAACTCTTTTGAACCTGTTAAAACTGAACCAACTGGTGCACCTAAGCCTTTTGATAAACAAATAGATACCGAATCAAAGTATTTAGTAATATCACTTAGATTTATATCTAAATCAACAACTGCATTGAATACTCTTGCCCCATCAAGATGAAGTAAAAGATTGTTTTCTTTTGCAAATTTAGATGCTTTTTCTAAATATTTTAAATCAAGAACTTTTCCATTGTGAGTATTTTCAAGACATAAAAGTTTTGTTCTAGTATGATGGTTATCAATTGGTTTAATTTTACTTTTTACTTTTTGTAAATCTAAAGAAGCATCTTTTTCAAACTCTATTGGTTGTGGCTGAATAGAACCAACTACCGCTCCACCACCTGCTTCATATTTAAATATATGAGCTTCTTGCCCACAAATATATTCATCACCCCGTTGACAATGACTAAGTAAAGCCAAAAGGTTCGATTGTGTTCCACTTGGTACAAAAACAGCTGCTTCTTTTTTAGCCATTTTTGCTATTTTATTTTCTAGTTCAATCACACTTGGATCTTCACCATAAACATCATCCCCAACATTTGCATTTTTAATAATATCTCTCATCTTTTTTGATGGTTTTGTTACTGTATCACTTCTTAAATCAATTATATTATTCATTTTGTACCTTTTTATAAATAGATAAAGATGTTAACTTTTTTATTAGAAATTGTAAAGAAAAAAATGGTTATTTTTTTAATAAATAGAAATGTTGTCAATATTTTTTGAGGAAAAACTGTATAAGGCTTTAAACATATGATTTTAAAGTCTACATCTTTTGTTTCATATTTCTTTAAGATTTATGGAATTTTTAGACAATTTACTATTTGTAAATATCACCTCTACTATCAACTTTTAATATTTTTATTTCTTCTTCATTCATGTGAAACAGTATTCTGTATTTTGATACTCTGATTCTATAAATTGGAGGTATATCATTACCTGTTAGTTTTTTCACATTCCCATCCGGTAAGTTTTGAATAGCTTGAAAGATTTTTTCTTGAAGTTTTCTATCATATTTTGAAAACTTCTTTTCAAATGTTTTAGAATATGAAATAATCATAAGTTGAATTTATTTTTAAAATCTTCATTTGAAGTAAATTCATCATTTGCTAGTATTGATAAAATCTCTTTTTCATCATCAGCTTCAAGTATCAAGTCAGCTTGTTGTTTTGTTTTAGCATTTTTTGCAATGTATTCACTAAGGCTTTCTCTAATCATTTGTGAAATTGATTTTTTTTCTATAAAACTTACTGCTCTAGCTTGTTCATATAGTTTTTCATCTATTGTCAAATTTAATCTATGCATAAATACTCCTTTACATAGTGATGTATAAGTGTATTATAGCATAAAACTTTATAAAAAGCTTTAAATATATTTATTTTTTTAATCTCTAACGTTTGAATTCACCGACAGGTTACCTGTTCGGTGCTAGGTTTTGTTGTATGAACAGCAGGATATATATCCATTACTACTTAGTTCCCTTTAAAACTTTTTTCATCTCTTTATCAAAATCTGATTCAATTTTTTGAATTTTATTAAACTCTTCATATTCACTAAATGCTTTTTGTTCTGCTTGACTTCTTGAGATACTTCCTTTATCTTCAAGTATTTTATACTCATTAAATTCAAGAAATTTATTGACTGAATTAGATAAACTCTGCATAGTAAAAGTTGTATGGTTTTTTATGATTCTTTCTATATAATCAAAGTAGCCACTTATGGCACTCTCTAAGTCTTTTATCTCTTCCTCTGTTAAATAATTTTTTGCAATAACTGAATCAGATTTTAACACTCTTCCCTCAGGCGAATTTTTCCAAGTTTGCAAGCCCATAAATGGTTTTGTTTTATCTGCTTTTTTATAGATTATTTCTGCGGAAGTTTGCCCTGTAATTGCAAAATGAAATTTATTTTGAACTGTGGCATAAAAGTCTTTTGTAGTTTGAGAGTTTTTATCGTAATCTATGCTACACTCTGCAAATATATCTGTGATTTGTTGATATATTCTTCGCTCACTTGTACGGATTGAGCGAACTCGTTCAAGTAGTTCTCTAAAATAGTCTTTACCAAAATAACGACCGTTTTTCATCCTATCATCATCCATAGCAAAGCCTTTGATGATAAACTCTTTTAGTATCTTAGTAGCCCATATCCTAAACTGTGTAGCTTGAATAGAGTTTACACGGTAACCAACTGAAAGAATCGCATCTAGGTTATAAAATTTTGTATTATACTTTTTCCCATCTTCGGCAGTATGTGCAATTTTTGCACTAACTGAATTCTCTTCTAATTCTCCACTTTCAAATATATTTTTTAAATGTTTTGTAACTACTGTTCTATCTACACCAAATAGTTCAGCTATTCTTTTTTGAGGAAGCCATAGAGTTTCATTGTGTAGATATGTTTCTACTTTTATATCATTGTTTGGTGTTGTATATAGTAGGAAGTCTGTTAGTTCATCTTTTATTGTTAAATTGTTATTCATTTTGTTCCCATTTTTTGAAAATATTATTTTAAATTATCTACAAAAATCTTTAAATGTAGATTTATTTATTGTTAGTTCATTTTCCATTATGTTAAGTGCTTGATATCTAAATAATGCAGATAACTTTTCATTAATAATTTCTATTAGTTTATATTCAAAATCAAATATTTCTAGTTTATTTGGAATTACAAAATCAACTGAACTCAGTGCTATAATATTAAGAAGATCAATCCTATATATAGGAGTTAAACCATATGATATAGCCCACTCTTGCTTTTCTATACAATCACAACAAGAGTAAGAAGAATCCAGTGCACAAACTTTAGTTATAAATTTTTCATGTGTTGTTAGATTGTCTATAAGTTTTTTATTTTCATCAAAAAAATGCTCGTATGAATATCTAGTATTATAATTATGAAGTATTGATATATTAATATTTTTATTTTCACAATAATTATAAATCTCTCGTCCATTTTTTTCAGATAGTTCAAAATCCGATATGGCACCATGATCTGTTAAAATATCATAGATTTCAGTTTTTATATCTTTTATTTCTCTCATTGAGTAACTTTCCTTGAAAACTTAATAATATAATTTTACCTAAAGATTGATTTAGTACTAATTTTATTTATACAACGTTTGAATTGAGAAATAGTTTTGCCCGTTAGGGTTAACTATTTCTCTCCTAGAACTTGTTATATGATATCTATATATAAATTATTTTTGTAACTTTTCTAACATATCACTCACAGACTTTTGTCCACCAGCAGTACTTATGAGAGATTGTGTTATAGATTTTCCAAATGAACATTGAAGCATACGAGATTCATCTGATTTTTTTCGTTCTCGGGCTATGTCTATTACCATATTATCAACTGCATATTGATGATATGGTGATTCATTCAACAGTTTTGAAAATTCAGGATATGTTTTTTCAAAGTTTTCAATGATTCTCTTAAAAGAATCAACTTCTTTATCTGGGCATATTTGCAACATACCGTATGTGGCTTGATACATGCGTGAAACAATATGTCTTTTGTCTTTTTCAATTTTGCTCAACTCTTCTGCAAATCCATTACTTAAAAAAAATATTGAAAGCACTAATAGCCGTAATAAATAACTATTTGTCATCATTTTCCTTTTGTCATATAACGTTTAAAATGAGCCGATGAATTAGCCGCAGGGTAATTTATTGGCTCCTCTGATTTGTTATATATTTACAAACCGCGTTCTCTGAGTAAATGTGTTATTTCATTTAGTGCTTTTATTTGCCTTACTTCAAAGTCAGACTGTCTTTCAAGGCTCTGAAAATATAATAATATAGGAGCAATAAACCCACCAATAGCAATTATAAATTTTGAGAATTCTGCATGACCATTAAAGTAATTCCAAATTGCAAATGCTGTTGCAATAAAGGCAATAAATAAGGAAGCATTCCTAGACTTTCGTTTCTTTTGTTTTATCTCACTATCTAGTAGGTTTTGTCTATGTTTATATTCATGTTGTAATTCATCTACATTACACTGTGATAATGGTTTATGGATATTTGTATTTGAGTGATCATTTATTACTACTTTATCAATATTGCCATTATTATTAAAATCCTTCATTTATACTGCTTCCTCCTTAATATTTCTCTCCAATAATTTGTTATATCTTTAGTTAAGTTTATCAGTTGCTTTTTTTATAATATCATCACAGCAACCTGAAACCTCAATAGATAATTTATCTAAACTTTTTCCTTTTACTAAAACTTTTGGTGTTTGATTATGTTCATTACAACGAAGTGAACCTATTGATTTTTTAATTGATTCACCAATTTGTTGTAACATTGCATTTTCTAAAGCATCTCCAATATTATTTGGGTTTACTTTTTTACCGTTTATTTCAAATGAAATTCCTATCATAACTAGTCCTTATAATTTGTTTTCCAAAGTATAGTAAATTTTATTTATCAAATGTAAAAATATGTCAATTTGTAATATATTGATATTTTTAACGTATATATTACAGCTCTATAAATGCACTATTTACTTACTAATACTAGTTCTTCTTGAGATACTCCATTTTGAATAAATAGTTCTGGTGTATGCTCCTCAGGTATATTTTCAAGCATTAATGCTGCTTTTGCTTGTTCAAAAGCAGTTTTTATTGATTTGCCAAAGCCAATAGCTGAATAAAATTGAGCCGCAAAAATTCTAGCTGCATTATCACCAATTGAATCATTCATACCTATTGCAGCCTCAATATGGTTAACAATTTCTTGAGCCTGATTTCTAGAATAGCAGGTGTTAAAAAAAACGACTCTAATATTATCCGATGTAGCTGTCATTGTTTGGACTAAAGCCTCTTTCGTTACAAGTTTTGTATTCCCTTCCTCATCCTGAAAAACAATTTCATCTTGATTAGAACCATGACCACTAAAATGTACTATAGTTGGGCTAAATTCATTTAAAGCTTGTAATATATCTAAAGGCCTTACTGCCCAAACTGATTTGAACTCTATAGATTCTTTGTAGTCAGATTTACGAATATTTTCCATAATAGCTCTAGCTTCTTCATCTAAACGTAATTGGGTTTGATCAGTTGGATTCGATGCCAAAAATAATACGTTGATTTTTTTTGGTAACTCTTTTATTTTTGATATCTCAGCTTTTGTCTGTTGATGTAAAAAATCATGCTTTTGTAGCCTAGAGTTTAATTCACTTTCTCTTTTTTTTGATTCCAACATTCGTTTTTTTTCTTCTTGTTGTTGTTTTTTATAAATTTTTTCTTCTTCTTTTATAACTTTGTTTTCTTCATTATGAAGTTCTTTTTGTTTCTGAGAAATTTTTTGATGATTTGTTGCTATCTTTTTTTCTATATCACTAATGGATTTTTCATATCTTTCTATTTCTCTTAATTTAGATTTGATTGTTGATTCAGATTTTGTTCGAGAAATAGATTGTTTTGCAGATATAATTTTATTCATATTCTCAGCAATCTTTTTTTGCTCTTTTGCATAATTTTCATTTAGCTTTAATATCTCTTGTTTTTTTCTATGAACATTATTTTTGTAAGTATCTATCATCGCCATTTATATTTCTCTCCAAAGTTTTGTTGTGTGTTCATCGCTTTGCCAACTTTACATTCTCAAAGTATTGAATGATTCTAAGAAGTTAAGTTTCCAATGACCATTTTTATTTTTAGTTGAAACTAGCTTATTATCTATATCAGAATATTCCACAGAGATATTAATTTGTTTATTTAGCTCTTCTTCTAAATACTTGTATGTTATCTCTATATTTAGTGATTTTAAATTGTTTTGATACTCTTCTTTGTGTATGATTTTAAAATCTAAAAATTTAATATCTTTAAATAATCTGCTAAGCTCTTTCATTCTATGATATTTGCTATAAATATTTGTTGGGTATTTACAAAAAAATATTAATTCATGATTTCTACTGTCTTTCAATTTTTCAAATAAATTGTCAATGAATATATCAAAGTCATTTGATACAATACTATCTATATCTTCTTTTGTTATAGGATTCCTATTTTCAACTGTAAAGTTCTTTTTATTGTTGTCTTTTGCCCAATCTCTTAATGCACATAAAATATTCCAACACTTTGCTGCTACAATTTTATTCCCATAATTTACATCTCTTCCATGTAAAATACCATTTCTATAGGGTATTGTAATTGGTTCTAGGCTAGTTGTTTTTCTAGCTTGGTTTACTATTTTCTGAATTACCTGTAATCCTGTTTGATGACCAACTATTGAATCTTCAATAATCATATCAGCATGCTTTGTAAAGAAACCAAACTCATGGTCTATATCATTTGTAATACCATCTATTGCAGATAATAATAACGGAATACAAGAATAATACCGTTCATTTAAATAATCTTCTTTTGCAATCTCAATAATTTCAATTCTGTCTAAAAAGTATTTTATAAATAGGGTTCCGACATTAGGTAAATTATCAAGATGACAGTTTTTAAAACATGTTATTTGATCTATAAAAGTATTGATAAAATTTTCATTATAAATATCAGAAAAAAACTCATCAATCATTTCAATAGATTTATGTTTTTCATATCTTTCTATCGCATCTTTCATAACTTTATCATCAAAAGAATCAAATGCTATCCAGCAATCATTAGAAAAATATGTATTAAATTTATCTGGTAACATTAATACCTCCAAATATTTTTCTTTCAGTTTTTTATGTTCTAATGATAATTGTTTATTGTTTACTTTATTTATTTCATTAAGTTGCTTTTTCATTTTAGGTATATCTATAATCTTATCCATTTAGACCCCAATTTGTCTCATATTAGTTTTACACACAACGCATGAAGTGAGGGACGATGTAACCCCTAATGACACTTTAAATTACTTTCTCACTCACTTTAAAACGATAGCTTGTTGAACCTACTTAAAAGCCGATGGGTTACTCGTTCCTCTCCTCTGTTTTGTTATAATCCCTTATCTAAGTCTATATTAAAAAAGTTATTATATTTACTATCTTCTTTAGTAAAAACCATAATATCAAATTTACTTCGTGTTATCCCAGCATAAACCATCTCTTCATTATCATTTTCATCAATAATTAAAAATAAAGTTGGTGTTTCGTATCCTTTAAAACTGTGAATAGTTGATATTTTCATTACACCACTGTTTAAGTTAAAACCAATCTTTTTATTTTTTCTAATTTTTTCAATTTCTTTTTTATTGATTCTTTCAAACATTTCTTTTGTTTCAAATGTTGTTAATGTATTTTCATTATACTTTGTTCTTATAATATAATCAATTTCCCTTAGTAAGTTTACATTTGAAGATAATATCGAAATATCATTTGGTTGGATATTATTTTGTCTAATTTCTTCATAAATTGATTTTACCAGTATATTTAATCTATCATTTTGATAATGTTTAATTTTATATATACCTAAATTTAATGATGGGGTATTTGATGAGTCATCATAAGTATCAATTTCATATTTTTTATCAAAAAAAGATTTTTGAAATCTTTTTGCTAAGTTTAATATTCTACCACCATCACCTTGATGTCTGATAGATTTATTTAAATATTCCCATCTTCCAAATCCTTGCACAATTTTTGGTTTTTGTTCATTATCTAATTCTCTATTATAAATATTTTGTTTTTCATCTCCAAAAAGAATCATTTCTGAATCTTTTTCTAAAAAATACTCTCTTATTATTTTAATCCATTCAGGTTTATAATCTTGTATTTCATCAATAAATATAGATTTAAATTTAGGAATATTTTCATGATATTTTTCAAATAGTTTTGTATTTGAAAAATAATTTTTATCTAAGTAATTTGAAATCTCATCGTTATTTATATTTTCAGGTAATTCAAAATCAATATTAAGATTATTTAATAATTGAGTAATTAATTGATGATAGTTAGTTATGTAAAAATACTTCCAACTAAAGTTATCTCTAACATTACTTATTTTATCATGAATATAACTTTTTAAAGTTATATTAAATGTTAATACAAGTACAGTTCCATTATGTCTTTTGTGTGCATTTACTGCTCTTTTAGCTAAAACTACAGTTTTACCTGAACCTGCAACACCTTTTATTTTTTGATGTATTGACTCACTTACAATTAATTTTTCTTGTTTTTTACTATACTGAATATCTATACCTTGCTGAAGAGTATGATACGGTGGTTGTAAATATCTATGAAACTCTTTATAAATAGCTTCAGTAAATAAGCTAGAAGTTTCTTTTGGTAATATTATTTTTTGTAAATTATTATTACCTACTGCATAATATCTTATGTCTCTATCAATTTTAGATTTTTTTTGTTTTAAGTACTCAAGTTTTTTTTCATAATTGTCAAATGAAATCTTTTTTGATCTAAAATCATTATGACACCCTTGCTCTAAATTTCTATAATAATTTAAGATAGTACTATAAAAAATATCTATATCTTTTTTTGTAGCTTTATGAAAATATACATATGGCTGTATTCTCCCATAAAATTGTTTATTTTTAATTTTTTCTTTCAATAATCCATTAATATGCAAATTGAAAAGATTATCTTTATAGCTAAAAACTTGTTGAAATGGCGATTTAAGGAGTGCATTATTTTGTTTTAAATACCATTTATTATTTTCATCAATTTTATATAAATCTAAATTCCAATCTTTAACCTCAATAATAGATACACCAACATTTTTTTGCATTAAAATTATATCAGGCATATCTCCATTTAAAAATGGTTGAAAGTATATTTCAATATCATCAGATAAATTATCAATTAAATATCTAATTAAAAATAATTCTCCTTCTGTTGGCTTGACTTTCAGTCTTTCAATATTTTCTAATGTTGGAAATATTTTAGCCATCATATCCACTTATTAGTTCTTTATCCATATTGTATGCCTTGTGATTATAACTATTTAATAACAATACATTATATATAAAACACCCTAAAAATCAACAAATAACATGCACAAAAAATGTCGTATATTAAAATGCCTACAAATACCTTAAATAAGCTATTTCTGTAGATATTAGTATAAAAAATATTAGAAATAGAGATGGGTTTTAAATAAATTTTAAGTTTATGATATGCTTTTTATGTATGTTTAATGTGGATATTTAGACGATAACAGTACATAATGTATGTATATTAAGGTAATATCGTAATAAACCTGCAATATTTTAAGTGTATATAAAATTGAACTAAAAGAGAAAACTCTTTTAGTCTTTAAGTGATTTAACAATGTTTTCCATTGCAACATTTGCTTGTTCATTTGGTGCTTCAAGAAAATTTACTACAAAACTATCTTCAAGTTCTACTACACCAATTGATCTTGGTCTTACAGCTAATACTTCAGGTGTTGGTATCTCTTTACCAAAACAAAATACTATGTTTTTTGCTTCTTTGATTGCTGGATTAATATCACCTTTGATATTTACTGTATGGTCATACTGATTAAAAGTTGCTATATAAGCAATAATTTCATTAACATCTATTTTCTTTTTCAAAGCCTCAATTATCTCATCAACAGAGGAGTATGTTAATTCACTTTTTGTAAACTCAATTTCAAATATGTGGTACTTTTCTTTAAAAATTTTTTGTTTCATTATTATCCTTTCAATGTTATAAATGATTTGATTACGCAATCCATACGTTCAGGTATATCTGAAGTATCCATTTGCATATAATCGGTTTGAATTTTGTATATTAATTTATTTTCTAGTTTAAACTCAAATACTAAATATCCTGCGTATAGTTTACATTTAGTACCTTTTTTGCCTATATCTTCTTTATCATTTTCTAGAATATAATAGTCAATAATAAGTTTTTCATCATATGATATTTTCTTTTTTTGGTATTTTTCAAGTGTAGAAAGTAATATCTCATCAGCTTTTTTTATATCAATATAATTTAATATTTTTGATTCCATATATTGAGCTTGTTCAATTCTAGATTTGATAATAAAATTTCCACTCTCAAGAAGTTTGATTGCTTTATTAGCAAGATTTTTATTTGCTATTTTTTCAAAAGTTGTAGTAGTTTTTTGGCAAGGAACTCTTTTCTCTTTTTTTAAAGGATCATTATCTTTTTTTGTGATAATACCATATCCAAAAAAAACTAATACAGCAGCTATTAAAATATAATAAATTTTGTTCATCCCATTTCCTTATTAGTTTTAGTTATTAAAATTATAAATTTATGAAATGTTAGCAGAAGTTTTATTATAAGAAATTTAAATAGAACTATTATAATTTTAGGTTATAATAGTTCTATTTTGTAGTAACTGTAAGTTTAAAATTGATCCATTTGTTTTTTGAACTTTTCCCTTCTGTAGTCTCAAGGATTTTTAGTGAACTTTCTTCTACATTTTTAATATTTATTAAATAATCTTTTAAAGACTCAATTCTATTTTGAGATAGTTTAATTAGTTCTTCTTTAGTGACAACTTGTTTACTTGCTAATAAACTTTTGATTTTTGCAACATAACTTTCATTGTCGAATAACTCTTTTCCCTCTTTATTTTTTATTATAAACGATTCTTTTAACTCTTCTAAAGTTTTTTCAAACTTATCATTTTTATAAAGATTTTCTAATGCAAGTTTATATTCATCATCATTTGAATATTTATCCATCTCATTACTTATTAATTGAGTTACTTTAGCATATTGTAGTGCTTTTGTATCTTCTTCTTTATTATATATAGGTTCAATATTTATTGCAAGTTTATTTTTCTGTTTTAATATTTTCGCAATAGCATCTAAAGATTCCCTTTCAGAGGCAATAATATCACTTTTTCCTACTTCAAATTGTACAGTTTTTAGTTTCTCTTCATCTATATTAAATAACGACCCTAATAGACTAAAAGGTGATGAAACAGCTTTAAATATTAAATTTCTAAAGGCTTTCCAAACTATTGGTACAATTGAAAATTCAGGATCATCAATATTTCCTTTTATTGGTAAATCTATATCAATAACTCCATTAGAGTTTTCTAATAAAGCAATTGCTAATTCTAAAGGTAATTTAACAGCATCAGGACTTTCAATATTTTTACCAAGTTTTATATCACTAATGATAATAGAATTTGTTGCATCTAAATCTGAATTTTTTATGTTATATTTTAAATCTAGATTTAATTTACCTTCATCTATCTCTCTTCCTATAAATTTACCAGAATATGGAGTAAAATTTTTAATTGCAATATTTTTAAAAAGTATATTTGTATTTGTTAGAAGTTTTATATCATTTATATCTACAGTACCTGTTATTTTTGTATATCCATATTTATCAACTTTACCTTCTAAATTTAATTTTGTTGGTTTTGAATTACTTGAGTTTAATCTTGAAAACTCACCATTTAGTTCAGTTACATCAGTTTTAAAATCAATAGGAAGGTTTTTATCTTCAAAACTCATTTTCATGTTATTGATTTTTACTGGACCAATATCAAAATTAAAATCACTTTTTTTTGTAGGGTTTGTTTTTTTTATTGAAATAGTTTCTTTTATTTGCTCTTTTTTATTGGTGTTTTTACCTAATGTTATATTTATTTTAGGTTCATCAATTGATGATTTTACAATTTTTAATTGCTTGTCTTTTTGTGATATCTCATTGATATTGATATTTATATCTTTTGCTTTTATTGTTTGATTGTTTTTTTCATCTATCATTTCAATTAATGGCTCTTTTATTAGAAGTTCCCTAATATCAATTTGATTTTGAACAAATGTAGTATCAAGTATAGAGATATCTGTTTTTGAAGAATTTAGTTTTAGTTTATTTTTTTCATTTTTCATAGATAATTTAGAAATTGTTAGTTTTGCAAGGGCAAGTTTAATATCATTGGTAATTAGTTCTAAATCATTTGTATTTAAAGATATATTCTCTATTTTTATATCATTGTCTTCTTGATTAAATAAAATTTTTGCTTTACTTAATGTTGCATTTTTTAGAAGTAATTTATTTTCTTTAAAATTTAAATTGTCAAGTTCAAAATCAATATTATTTGTAGTAAGATTTAAACTATTTTTTAAATCGCTATAAGTAATATCTGAATCTTTTATAGAAAACTTTTTTAAACTTATTGAAAAAGGCTTACTGTTTTCATTTGTTTTTTTGTTAACTTCATCTTCTGATTCAAAAGTATTTACAAGCTTATCAAAGTTTATATTTCCATCTTTATTTATTTTGATATTTGAGTTTAAATTATTTAGATTAATTGTATTGATATCAAGAATATTTTGTGGATAATTAAAATTTAGATTATCAAGATTTAGGTTTTTTAAACTTATTAGATTATTGTTGTCTTTTGTAATATTTAGATTATCCAAATTAAATATTGCATTATCTATCTCAAGATTTAAATCTTCTTTAGCATTGATTTTATATCCAAACTTTAGATTTATGTTAGCATTATCACTAATTTTGAAGTTTAACAAATTTGGTTTATATGCTAAAAATTGAGTTGGTTTTAAATCTATAATTTGTGCATTACCGTACATTTCAAATGGTGATAATCTAAGTCCACCATTTATAATAATTTTACTAGTATTATTTATATCTAATCGTAAACTGTGCGAAGCAAGAGTATTTTTAAACGTACCCATATCATAAAAAGTATAATTAAAATTATTTATACTTAATTTATATGGTTTTTTATTTTTTTCTAATTTAGTAAAATCTATTTTTGCATCTTTTATTATAGTTTTAAAAATTTGAAATTTTATACTTGAGTTTTCTTTTTCATTCTCTTTTTTTTCTTCTTCCGTAGGTTTAATAATTTTTTCAAAATTAAAACTACCATCTTCATTTTCTATAACATTAATATAAGGGTTTACTAGTTCTAAATTTTTAAAATTTATATGTTTTTCATCTAAAGAAGTAATAAGTGAAAAATCTATTTCAAGTTTATCGAGACTAAAAGTAGTTGTATTTTTATCTGAAATTTTTAAATTAAAAGCTGAAAGTTTCAGTAAAAAAGGGTTGAATTTTAGTTTCTCAATTGAGGCTTTTTGAGTTATGTTTTCATTTATTATTTTTTCTATTTGTGGTTTAGCAATCTTTGGAATAGCAATAAAACCAATAATAGTATAAATTAAAAAAATAGATAATATTGTTATAAATAGTTTACTGTTTTTCATAAGTAATCCTTTTCATTCATACCGATTATAACACATCAAGGTTAATAAAAAATAACAAAGTTTCTATATTATATATTTTTAAATATTTTTATTTTTTATTAGTTGAGATTCAATAAAATCTTTAAAAGTAACAAATAGTTTATTTTTGTTTTTTTCTTTATGATATATAAGATGAAATTCTCTTTTAAAATCTATATTTATTAGTTTTATTTGAAATAGTTGTTTATTTTTTAATTCCTCTTCAACGGCAACTTTTGATATGGCAGTAATAGTATCTTTATTTTTTATCAAAATCTTCTTTATCTCATCAAATTCATATAATTCCATAAATATATTTATATCTTTTGCTAAAATACCTAACTTATTCATAAAAATATCTCTTGTCCCCGAGCCACTTTCTCTTAATATCCATTTTTTATCTATTGTATCTATGAAACTCTTTTTGGGTGCATCTTTATCACTAGTTACAATAATAAGTTCATCATCTATTATCTTTTCTTTTATAATATTTGGATTATCAAAAGAGGTTTCTATAAGACCTATATCTAAACTACCTTTTAATATTTGTTCTACTATTGCAGAAGAATTAAGAGAGTTTATATCTAGTTTTACATCTTTATATTTAGATAAAAAAGTGTAATAAATATTTGGCATCATATAGTTTGCTATAGTTTTACTAGCAGCAATATTTAGTTTTCCTGCTAATTTATTTTTTTTGAATATATTTTCTGAGTCTGTTATTGCAATAAAATGTTCATATGTAAGCTCTTTAAAATATTTTCCTCTCTCGTTTAGAATAAGTTTTTTCCCAACTCTATCAAATAAACTCTCTCCTAATTTCTTTTCTAATGATTTTATTGCAAGGGAGATTGCAGATTGACTTATGTTTATCTCATTTGCTATTTGACTTACATTTGGATTGTCACTCAATCTATAAAAAAAGTTAAGTTCTTTTAATGTCATATGGAGTTCCTTATTAAAAATATTTATTATTATAATAAAAATAATATATTTTACAAATAAAATCCTTAGTGATATACTTTGGTTTATAAAAAATTGAAGGATTTATTATGTTTAGTAAAGAGAATAGAAAAGATACAATTAGTGGGGTTTTATTTGTTGCATTATTTGCATGTGCAGCTACATTTTTAGCACAATTTCATATATTTAAGTCTTTAGGTATTAGTCCACTTATTATAGGTATTGTTCTAGGTATGATATATGCTAATACTCTAAGAAATAAACTTCCAGAAAAATGGCATAAAGGGATAGTCTTTTCTACAAAAACTATCTTAAGAACAGGGATTGTTTTATATGGGTTTAGATTAACTTTTCAAAGTATCCAAGAGGTTGGTATAAATGGCATTTTAATAAGTTTTCTAATTGTATCTTTAACTTTTATTATTGGATATATAGTTGGAGTAAAGTTTCTAAAGCTTGATAAAGAGATTACAATACTAACAAGTGCAGGAAGTTCTATATGTGGAGCAGCAGCAGTTTTGGCAACTGAACCAGTTATAAATGCAAAACCATATAAAAGTGCTATTGCTGTATCTACTGTTGTATTATTTGGAACAATAGCTATGTTTTTGTATCCATTTTTATATAAAGCTGGATTAATCAATTTTGATGAATCAACAATGGGTGTTTATATTGGTGCAACTATACATGAAGTTGCTCATGTAGTTGCAGCAGGAAATGCAGTTGGAAGTGTTGCAAGTACTGATGCTATTGTTGTAAAGATGATTAGAGTTATGATGCTTGCTCCATTTTTGATTGTATTATCTATTTGGCTAGCTAAAAGTGCAAAAAATAAAACAAGTAATAAAAAGGGCAGTATAACTATACCTTGGTTTGCAATTATTTTTATAGGTGTAGTTGGTTTTAACTCATTTGAATTTTTGTCTTTAAGCACAATAGATACTATAAATACAATTGATACTTTTTTATTAACAATGGCAATGAGTGCATTAGGTATGGAAACAAGTATTGATAAGTTTAAAAATGTGGGAGCAAAACCAGTATATTTGGCATTTATTTTATTTTTATGGTTAATCTTTGGAGGTTTTTATTTAATAAGTTTTGTAGTTACTTTCTAGAAGAGTTTTAAGAAGAGAAGTGTTACTATACACTTCTTTTTTATTAGGATTACAAAATGCTTGGACTAGAATCAATTATTCTTTATATATTGTTAGGGTTGTTTGTTGGTGTAGCTGCAGGATTACTTGGTATTGGTGGCGGTGGAATTATTGTTCCAACACTAGTTGTTATATTTACAATGCAAGGGATGGAAAGTGAAAATATAATGCATATGGCATTAGGTACATCAATGGCAACAATTGTTATAACCTCTATTTCAAGTTTAAAAGCACATCATAAAAAAAATGGGGTTTTGTGGAATGTTGTAAAGATGATGAGTCCAGGAATTATAATTGGAACTTTTCTTGCCACGTTTATAGCTTCAATATTAAGTTCTTTATATCTTGCTATATTCTTTTCTATTTTTATGGCATATGTTTCTAGTCAAATGATTATAAATAAAAAACCAAAGCCAAGTAGAAAATTGCTAA
The DNA here is from genome assembly GCF_963675975.1 of Halarcobacter sp. Classification (NCBI taxonomy): domain Bacteria; kingdom Pseudomonadati; phylum Campylobacterota; class Epsilonproteobacteria; order Campylobacterales; family Arcobacteraceae; genus Halarcobacter; species Halarcobacter sp. The sequence continues at coordinate 2,143,078 of NZ_OY780939.1, forward strand.
ATTCTAAAGGGCAGTTTTTTTCAGGGACTATTATTGGAGCAATCTCTGCAATGGTTTCAATAGGTGGAGGTTCTTTAACAGTTCCTTATCTAATATGGCAAAATGTAGATGTAAAAAAAGCAATAGGTACAAGTGCAGCAGTAGGTTTTCCCATAGCAGTTACAGGAACTATAGGATTTATCATAAATGGTTGGGATAATACAGACTTAACACACTATACTTTAGGATATGTATCTTTACCAGCTTTTTTCTTTGTTTCTATATGCAGTTATTTTACTGCACCTATTGGAGTAAAACTAGCACATACTTTACCTTCTGGTATTGTTAAAAAAATATTTGCATTATTATTAATATCTTTATGTCTTAAAATGCTTTTTTCTTTTATTTAGATACAATCGCGTAATTAAAAGGATATAAATGACAATTATAGAACTATTTCAAAAATTATTAAGATTTAAATCTATTACTCCTGATGATGATGGAGCTTTTGATTTTATAGAAGAATACTTAGGTGATACTTGGCAATGTATAAAAGTAGACATGGAGGGTGTAAAAAACAGATTCTATTATAAAAAGTTTAATGATAACCCTCAACACCTTTGTTTCGCAGGACATATAGATGTAGTACCAGTTGGACAAGGTTGGGATGTAGATCCTTTTGCTGCTGATATTATAGATGGAGTTATAACTGCAAGGGGAACGCAAGATATGAAAAGTGGAGATGCTGCTTTTCTTTATGCATGTAAACATGCCCAAAATTTTGATGGGACTTTAAGTATATTAATGACTTCTGATGAAGAGGGTGAAGGAACATACGGAACTATCAAAATGCTTGAACACCTAAAAGAGATAGACTTTATACCTCAATACGCAGTAGTAGCAGAACCAACTTGTGAAGAGGTATTTGGAGATGCTATAAAAGTAGGGCGAAGAGGAAGTATAAACGGATATATAACTATAAAAGGTAAACAAGGACACGCAGCGTATCCAGAAAAGTGTATTAACCCTGTACACAACTTTGCAAGTATCTTACCAAAAATAGCTGGACATAACTTAGATGATGGAGATGAATACTTTGCTCCTAGTAAAATGGTTATAACAGATATAAGAGGTGGTATGGAAGTAACAAACGTAACACCAAATGAATTAAAACTTATGTTCAATGTAAGAAACTCTACAAATACAACAAGAGAGAGTGTAGAAGAGTTTATACATGAGAATCTAAAAGGTTTAGAATACGACTTTAGAACAACACAAGGTTCATTTCCTTTTGTAACTAACAAAGAATCAAAAGTTGTAAAGGCTATGGAAACTTCAATAGAGAAAATACTAAATGTAAAAACAAAACACTCAACAGCTGGTGGAACAAGTGATGCTAGATATTTTGGAGCCTTTGGTATAGAAGCTATAGAGTTTGGAGTAATAAACGATACTATTCATAGTGTCGGGGAAAGAACTACTGTAAAAGAAGTAGAGGGTTTAACTGCTGTATATGAAGATTTAATCAAGAACTTCTAGAAAGAGTAAGATGGATTTTCAAAGTAACTTATATCTGATTTTTGAAAAACCAACAAAACATAAATATGGTGTATTCTTTCAAGTTCTTATATACTTGAATATACTTGTTAGTATAACAGTGATGTTTCTTGAGACAGAGAAGTCACTAAGTGAGTATTTTACACTATTTGAAAAAATCAATATGGTAAATATATTTTTATTTACCATAGAGTATATACTAAGACTATATTCAAGAAAGAGAAACAAGATAAAATATATGTTTACTCCTTTTATGATTATAGACTTGGTTGTATTATTGCCTTTTTATTTAACAATCTTCAATATAGACCTAGGTTTCCTAAGAGGTCTTAGAGTAATAAGAATATTCAAACTGTTTAGACTAGCAAAGTTTAATGAGTTTGATAAACTTATAATAGATATCTTCAAAGAAAAGAAAGAGGAGTTTCTATATATAGTAATAGCTATATTTGTATTACTGTTTACCTTAACACCTTTAGTTTATTTTGTAGAATCAAAAGCACAACCTGAAGTATTTACTAGTATGTCTACAACATTATGGTGGGCTGTTACTACTTTTACAACTGTAGGGTATGGGGATATGTATCCTATTACAACTGTGGGCAGAATTCTAACAACCTTTGTTAGTGCCTTGGGGATTGCCTTTTATGCTATTCCTGGAAGTATCTTTACAAGTAGTTTATTAGATAAGATAAATGAAAAAAGAAAAAATAAAGAGAATGAACAATAATTTAATATAGATTACAAAATGTAATCTTTTTGATTATTATTTAAAAAGATTGATAGAATTATTCCAAATAATCTAAGGAATGATTCTATGCAAAATTTACCAAATCAATTAATAGAAAACCAAATATATGAAATCAGAGGTTTTAAAGTTATGCTTGATAGTGATTTAGCATTACTATATGAAGTAGAAACAAAAAGAATAAATGAAGCTGTTAAAAACAATCCTGAGAAATTTCCAGAAGATTTTTATTTTGAACTAAATGAAAAAGAGTTTGAATTTTTGCGGTCGAAATTTTCGACCACAAAATTTTCTAAAACTAGAACTAATCCCAAAGTATTCACAGAACAAGGTGTTTATATGTTAGCAACTATTTTAAAAAGTAAAGTAGCTACAGAAGTTACAATAAATATAATGCGTACATTTACAAAGCTAAGAGAGTTTGCTATTACCTATAAGGATATAATAATAGAATTAAAAAATCTAAAAGAGGATTTAAGATTAACAAGAGAACAGACTTATCAAAATACTGAGCATATTAAAACTGCTTTTAATATTTTAAGTGAAATTCTTGAAGATACAAAAGAGACAGAAGAAAAAGTTATGGGGTTTAGAATAAATAAGTAATATATGATAAAATCAGATTTTATAAGAAAAGTTAAAATAGGATAGTAAATGAATTTAAAAAGATTAAAAGAACTAGAAGAGGAGTTTTTATATCAATACCCAAAAGGCTTTGAGGATGAAAAGTTTTTTCCAACTATGAAAAAGTTTAATCCCCTAAAACTTGAAGAGTTTGCTAGAGAAAACCTAAAAAAAGAAAACTTCTCAAATCCAAATCTAGTTGTAGAATCTTTTTTTAAAACTGTTCAAAAGTCTGTTATGGTTTCACTCTTTGATAAATTGAAACTAAGAGATATGATAGCTTCATTAAACTCTTATGAGAAAGATATGTTAAGTATAGAGATATATGAACTATTACATGGAAACAAAAAAGAGGGATTTGAAGGATTAGTTGAGTTCTTAGGAGAATATAAGTTAGCAAAGTGGACTATTATAAGTGTTGTTCCATATAGTATGCAAAGACAAAAAGAGTATTTTATAAAACCCACAACCACAAAAAATATTTTAAACTATTTAGAGATAAAAGATATAGTTTATAAACCAAAACCTAGTTTTGAGTTTTATGAAAAGTATTCAAAATATTTAGATGAGATGAAAGTAAATGTTGATGATAGTTTAAATTTTGATAATGCAGCATTTACAGGTTTTTTAAAAATTGCAATAGAAATTTGTAAGGACTAGTAAAGAGATTTAAAGTGAATATACTAATCATAAACTACAATAAAAACTATAGTAAACAAATACCAGAGCTTTTTACAAATACTATTCATAAGACTTGTAATAAAGACTACAATAAAGAGCAACTAGAAGCTTGGGCAAATCCTAGTATTGATTATAAGGCTTGGGATGATAGACTAAGTAAAACAAAACCTTATTTAGCCATTATAGATAATGTAGGATTTACAGAGTTTTATGAGGATTATATTGATTGCTTTTATGTTGATGCAAACTATCAAGGTAAAGGTGTAGGAAAAGAGCTTTTAAATCATATTTTTAAAACTGCTAAACAAAGTGGTATAAAAACCTTAAGAGTTGATGCAAGTATAACTGCCAAACCATTTTTTGAAAAGTTTGGTTTTAAAGAGCTTAGAAAAAATTTAGTTAGTAAAGGAAACCAAGAGTTAGTAAACTATTCACTAACTCTTAATTTATCTTAACCTTGTTTATTCATATCGTATTGTAGATACACAACTTTTGTTTGTAAGAATTCTTCAAGGCCATGTTTACCATCAGCTCCACCAATACCAGATTTTCTCCAACCTGCGTGGAATCCTTGCATAGCTTCAAAGTTTTCTCTGTTTATATATGTTTCACCAAATTTAATCTCTTTGCAAGCTCTCATAGCTAAATCAATATTTTGAGTATAGATTGATGAGGTAAGACCAAATTCACTGTCATTTGCCATCTCTATAGCTTCATCAAAGGTTTCAAAAGTAACTATAGGAAGAACTGGTCCAAATATCTCTTCATGTATTATTTTCATATCTTGTTTTACATTTGTAATAACAGTTGGCTCATAATAAAAACCATCAGTTCTAGAAGCAATATTTCCACCTGTTACTACTGTAGCTCCTTGGGCTTTTGCTCCATCTACTAAAGATTGTACATGAGTTATAGCAGCTTCATTGATAAGTGGTCCCATATCAACTTCTTCTTTTAGTGGATCACCATAAGTAGTTGCTGACATAGCTTTTATCATCTTTTCTGTAAACTCTTTTTCTATACTTTTATGTACATAAACTCTTTCCGCACAATTACAAACTTGACCATTATTTATAACCCTCGAGTTCTTAATTGCTTCAACTGCTAAATCAATATTTGCATCACCCATAACTATAGCAGGAGCTTTTCCTCCAAGTTCTAGGGAAACTTTTGTTACATTTTTAGCAGCAGCTTCCATGATTTTTACACCAGTTGGTACACTTCCTGTGAAGCTTACTATTCCAACCTTTTCATTACTTGCAAGAGAATCTCCAACTTCTGAACCAGAACCAGATACTAGATTGAATACACCTTTTGGAAGTTCAACTTCATCTACTAGTTTTGCAAACTCAAATGCATTGTTTGGAGTATCACTACTTGGTTTTATAACTATTGTATTTCCTGTTACAAGAGCAGGAGCTAGCTTTCTAGCTATTAGGAAAAATGGAAAGTTCCAAGGTAAAATACCAGCAGCAACTCCAATAGGTAATTTAAATAAAAATATATTTTCATTCGGTCTGTCACTTTGAAGGATTTCTCCTTCATATCTTCTAGCCCATTCAGCCATATAATCCATATAATCAGCTGTAAAGTTCACTTCAACCATAGCAAGACCTAAAAGCTTTCCTTGTTCTTCTGTAATTGTTTTAGCCAATACATCTGCATTGTCTCTAATCTTTTGTGCGATTTTGCGAAGATAAGAAGCTCTCTCGATTGCTGGGAGTTTTTCCCATGATTTTTGTGCTTCATGTGCTGCGTTAACCGCTTGTTCTACGTCATCTTTTGTTCCTTTTGGAATATAAGAGATAACTTGCTTATCAGCAGGGTTTATTACTGGGATTGTTTCATCTTTTGAGATAAATTCCCCATTTATATAATTTTTGTAAACTCTGTAATCAGCCATAATAACCTCCTTGTAAAATTAGATTTATAATCATATTATAATTATAAAGTAAATAAATTATTAATGAAATAAATTATTTATATAAAAAATCTTAATTTAATTATGAGAATAAATAGCATAGAATACCGATCAAATATATTTTAGGCTCTAATTAATGAAACAAATTATTAAAACAATTACTGAAATTGGTATAAATAAAGATACTGATCTTTGGTTATCAGGCAAAATTAAACTTGTAAATATTATCTCTTTAGTAAATTTTATTTTTATATTAAGTATGATTTCTCTAGATTTATTTTTTAATAAAACATACAATTTATCTATTATTCTTTTAATTATCAGTTTTGTTATGCTTATTCCATATTATTTAAATTACAAAAAAAAGTATATTGCTTCTAGGGTTGTTTTTTTACTATTTGCATATATATCTATTTGTTCTTTAGCTATTCTATTTGGAAAAGAGTTTAACTTTCAATACTATTTAATCCCTGGTGTTGGGATGTCATTGATATTTTTCAGAGACGAAATAGGTAATAAAAAATGGATATTTACTTTTTTGGGAATACCTTTGTGGATTTTTCTTGAAATCTGGTTTGTATTATATTCTCCTATTATTTCTATGGAAAAATATATTGAAGTAATAACTTATTTTAGTACTTTTTTGATATTTTTAACAGCAATTTTAATGTTTGCTACCTTTACACATGAGAGCGATAAACATTTAAATAATATATCTAATATGAATAAAAAACTTAAAAAACTAGCCAATATTGATCCTTTGACAAAACTTTTTAATAGACGTTTTATGGATGAAAGAATAAATTATTTTTTTAATTTATCAAAAAACAATAATGGTTTTTTAGCTATGTGTATTTTTGATATAGATTTTTTTAAAAAAGTTAATGATACATATGGACATGATGCGGGAGATAAAGTTCTTCAAATGGTTTCAAAACTTGCAATGGAAAATTTTAGAGAAACAGATTTTGTAGGAAGAATGGGTGGAGAAGAGTTTTGTATAATTTTTACATATGGAAATATAAATTCAGTAAAAGATGCAATAGAAAGATTTAGAAAAATTATTGAAAATAGTATATTAAAATATGAAAAAAATGAAATAAAAATTACAGCAAGTTTTGGAATAAGTTATTTAACAGATAATATAAAAACACAAGAAGAATTATATAAAAATGCAGATAGTGCTTTATATGAAGCAAAAAATACTGGTAGAAATAAGATTGTTGATCTAATATAAATTTAATTATATTAGATAAGCTTACAAATCATATGGATATAGAATCTATTAAAATGAATCTTTAGTTAATAGTTTTTTTGCTTCTTGTTTACTAAGCCCTGATTTTGAGCATGCCACTTCAAAAGTTTCTCTTGCTGTAAGAAGTCTTTGAAATACTTCATATTTATATTTGTTTGTTAGAATATACATTCTTGTCCTTTTTTTGGTATGTTAGACTATTTATTATAATAGTCAAAGTGTGTCGTATTTAAATATTGAAAAGATTTTTGTAAAAATTGAATCTAGATAATATAGAGTAGATAAAGTTCATAAGATTATGTTTATAATCTATTGAACTTTATATTTATTTTAAGATAAGTGAATAAAAGTTATATAACTTCTACATTTTGTGCAAAATCACCTTTTGCATTGTTACCTATTACAAAACTAACTTTTTGATTTTCATCTAAAGATACTCTTCCATATCCTGTGTTATTAATTTCTCTATAATGAACAAAAATATCTTTTGTTCCATCTTCTAATTGGATAAATCCAAAACCTTTTTCGCTATTGAACCATTTTACAGTTCCGTTGTATCTATTTGACATAGAAATCCTTTTAAGTAATCACTTCATATTGTGAAGTTTTAGTAAAGTTGACCAGATTTAATATTTTGAGAGTTATGTATTAATGTATAATGTTAATAAAAAAGCAAACAATGTATAAGTACTAATTTTCTTTAAGTAATCGCAGTGTATCTGAATAAAATAAAAAAAGCAAATTTTTATTAGATATTTTAATTAAATTTACAAATATCCCAAATTTTCTTAAATATATTCATAGCTTCATTGATTTCCTCCTCTTTTAAACCTCCAAAACCCATTGATAAAACTTGTTCATTTTGTGTTAGTTGTCTTGTGTATATTTTTAGATACTCTTTTTTGCATTCATTTTCTAATTTATTTAAATCAATATTTACTAAAGGTTTTATCAATATATTTAATCCACTTCCATCTCTTAATATTTCTACATCATTTTTTAATAAACTAGTTATCTTATCTTTTAAAATATCGTGTTTCTTTTTATTTTGTGTTCTTACTTTTCTTAAATGCCTATCCCAAAATCCCTCTCTCATAAATAGAGCTAAAGTTTTTTGTATATCTATTGAAATATTTGAAAAAGGATAATCAAACTCTTTTTTATAAATTTCTAGTAGTTTATTTGGTAAAACTAAATATGCAACTCTAATTGAGGGGGAAAGTGATTTTGAAAAAGTACCTGTGTAGATTACTTGTTGGTTATTATTTATTCCTTGCATAGCAGGAATTGGTCTATTATTGTAACTTAACTCACTATCATAATCATCTTCAACTATATAAGCATTGTTTTCTTTTGCCCAGTTTATTATCTCAATTCTTTTTGCAATAGGCGTAGTTATTCCAAAAAAATACTGGTGTGAAGGGGTTAGGTAAAGTAAATCTGCTTTTGATTTTTTTAAACTGTTTAAACTAATACCACTTTTGTTTACAGGTATTTCTTCTATTTTAAAACTGTGTTGTTCAAAAACTTTTCTTGCAACCCTATAACTTGGTGTTTCAAAAGCTATGCTTTTTATTTTGTTTTTTAAGATAGTTGAGATTAAAAACATAGAATCAGCAAAACCACTAGTTAATACAATATTTTCAATATTACAGTTAACATCTCTTGAGTTTGCTAAATATTTAGATATCTCTTCTCTTAACTCAAAATCACCTTGTCTGTCATGGTATATTCCCATATTTAAATCACTTTTTAATACTTTGTTATAAAGTCTTAACCAAGTTTTTTTAGGAAAAATATCATCACTTAAGCAAGCTGGATAAAAGTCATATTTAATTAACTCTTCACATAAGTTATTATTTAACTCTTCATTTTCCTCTTTTTCAAAGTTTTCATATAAATCTTCACTTACAAAATAGCCACTTTGTGGAATACTATCAATATACCCTTCTGCATACAATTGATTATAGGCAGTTTGCACTGTATTTTTACTAATCTTATATTCTAAAGTCATTTTTCTAATAGATGGTAGTTTCTCTCCAGCTTTTAGATTATTTTTTATATCCTCTTTAATAGCTTCATAAAGTTGAATATAAATGGGTTTTTCAATATTTTGATCAATTTTATACATAAACTGTCCCTATAAAAATTTTATAATTTGTATCTTGTAACAAGTACAATTTAGTGTTATACTACCACATCTTTTTTAAAAATAACAAATAGGAGTTGAAATGAAAGCTCAAGTAAGAATAAAAGATAAAAATATAATTGAGAAATTATTAGCCGATGTAGAATACGGAACACTTGCTTTATCTAAAAACAATGTTCCTTATAGTTTGCCTATAAATTTTGTATATTCAGAAGATAATATATATTTTCATGGAGCTAAAAAAGGTAAGAAAATAGATTTTATGAGTGAAAATAGTTTAGCTTCATTTTCAGTAGTTGAACCATTTTCTCTTATTCAGTCTTATTTTAGTAGCAAAGATAATTTAGCTTGCCCAGCAACACACTTTTTTAAATCAGTTATTTGTGATGGAGAGATTATATTTGTTGATGAATATGAAGAAAAAGTAAAAGCATTATCTTTATTAATGGAAAAATTGCAACCTGAAGGGAAATATATTCCATTAGATGATAAAATATATTTAAAGATGATAAATGCCACAGAGGTATTTAAATTAAAAATAAATAATATTGAAGGAAAGTTAAAATTAGGTCAAAACCTACCAAAAGATAGATTTAATATGATATTAGAATATCTTGAAAATAGAGGTTATGATTTAGATAAAGAAACTATTACACAAATGAAGGAGTATAGATGATTGAGTGTAGATTAGCAAAATTAGAAGATATTGAACAAATTTTAAAACTTCATGCAAGATATCAAGTTGATACAATAAATGAAGATGACAAAAAAGATGGATTTATTACTACATCATTTTCAAAAGAGCAGTTAACAGCTCTAATTGAGGATGAGCAAGGTTTATTTGTAGCTTTAAAAGATGATGAAATAGTAGCATATGTTATGGCAGCATCTTGGGCATATTGGTCTGCTTGGCCTATGTTTGTTCATATGATAAAAGACTTACCAAATATAAAGTTTCAAGGTGAGACTTTAAGTGTAGATAACTCATATCAATATGGTCCAGTTTGTGTTGATAAAAGTGTAAGAGGAACTGATGTTTTAAAGCTTATTTTTGATTTTGCAAGAAAAGAGATGAATAAAAGATATCCTATTTTAGTAACTTTTATAAATAAAATAAATCCAAGATCATATGAAGCTCATACTAGAAAACTAGGACTTGAAGTTGTAAATGAGTTTGAATTTAACAATAATCAATATTATGAATTGTGTTATGACACATCAAAAGTACTTTCTTATTGTTAATAGATATTTAAATTATCAATAAATTTAGAATATTTTATTATAATTTCTTTATGAAAAAAAATGAAGAGTATTTCAAACAACTAAGAGAAGTATGTAATCAGTACCATAAGTTTAGCGATGAGGCTTTTGAAGCTTTAATAAATATCAGTTTTATTAAAGAAGTAAAAAAGGGTGAAATATTGCAAGATACTTACTCCAAGGCCAAATATATTTACTTTATATGTAAAGGGATACTTCGAACTTTTTATTTGGGTGAAAATGGACAAATCTATACAAAAAATCTTTTTTGTGAAAATTACTTTTCTGCTTCAAAAGTTTCTTTACTCACAAAAGAGGATTCTTATTTAAATATAGAGGCTTTAGAAGACTCTTGTTTGATTTATATTGATTTTGAAAAATATAGAAATCTAATTGATTGTAATGTAGAGTTTAAAGATTTTTATATCAACTATTTGGAAAAAAATTGGGTGATAGTAAAAGAAAAAAATGAGATTTCTCTAATCCTTGATGATGCTAGTACAAGATATTTAAATTTTATAACAAATAATCCAAATATAGAAAAACGTATTCCTCAACACCATATTGCAAACCATTTAGGAATTACACCTACTCAGCTTAGTCGTATACGAAAAAAGCTCAAATCAACATATGTAAATGACAAATTAAATTAAATATAATACTATTCCAGAAAAAGGAATATTATGAGCGAAAATATAAAAGCACATTTATTGGTTTTTATTGCAACATTTTTAATAGCTTTATCTTTTATTATTTCAGGAAAGCTATCCGGAGTTATTGATCCAATATCTTTAACACTTTGTAGATTTGTAATTGCTGTTGTGGTATTATCACCTCTAATTATTTTAAGAACAAAATATAGAACTAGTATAAAAAGAAGTTTTTCAAAAGGTTTAAAAATAAGCCTTTTTTATTCATTATATTTTATTTTATTGTTTAAAGCTTTGGAAGATACAACTGCTTTAAATACGGCAACACTTTTTACTTTGGTGCCTTTATTAACAGCTATTATCTCTATATTTGCTTTTAAACAAAAGCTACCATTAAAAAAAGTATTTGTATATATTATAGGTATTTTTGGTACTTCAATAGTTATTTTTAATGGCAATTTACAGTTATTTTTAGAGTTTAGTCTAAATAAAGGTGATACTCTGTTTTTTATTGCAATTATTTCTATGGCTTTATATTCAATAAGTGTTAAATATTTTTCTACAAGTGATGATATACCTTTAGTTTTAACTTTTACAACACTACTTGGTGGAATCTTTTGGATGGGATTAACACTATTAGTTTTAGATATTCCTTTAGAATGGGGAAAACTAAAAGGTGAATATTTTTATTATATGTTATATCTTAGTATTGCAGCTACACTTTTTACTGTTTTTTTATATCAAAAAGCTACTGTTGTAATTGGTCCAAATAAGGTAATGGCATATGTATATATAAATCCTGTAATAGTTTTAGTAATGAATCTTTTCTATGATAAAGAAATTAGTAATATTTATGTTGTTTTAGGTTGTTTAATCTCCTCTTTGGCTACATATTTTTTACTTAGAAAATAATCTAATTTCGTTATAATATTTCATGAATGAATATATAATTAAAAACTATTTATCAAAGATAGATTATAGTGATACTTTTTCTACTCAAATAAAAGAGGAGAAAAATATTGAAGAGTTATATTTAAAACTTGTATCTAAAAAATCAAAATTAGTAGTAGTTTTAATGTCAATAAGAAATAAAATAGTTTCATTTTTTAAGATAAAAAGTGTTGAGTCAACTAATCAAGAAAATACTATAAGTGTTGGGAAAAAAGTAGGGCTTTTTACAATCTATGAGATTAGTGACAACTATATAGTATCAGGAGAAAAAGATAAGCATCTTGATTTTTGTATTGTTTTGAAAAAAGAGAATAAAAAAATTTATTTATCTACTTATGTAAAATACAACAATTTTTTTGGTAAAGTTTATATGAATATAATTAAATCTTTGCATAAAATACTTGTAAAAAAATCATTAAAAGAATTAGTTTAGGAAAGATTTTGAATAAAAATATTGAAAAGTTAAAAGATTTAGAAGCCGAGTTTTTAGAAAGTTATCCAAAAGGTTTTGAGGATGAAGAGATTTTAAAAATAATAAAAAGATTTAAATCAGAAAAATTTGAAGAAGAAGTAAGAGTTTTATTTGATAAAAGTAACTTTACAAATCCAGATTTAGTATGTACAAATTTTTTAAAAATTGTTTCAAAATCTCCTTTAATATCATTATTTGAAAAACCTAAATTAAGAGATGCAATAAATCAAATGGGTATGTATGAAAAAGATATGCTTTCTATCTCTATTTATGATTTTTTATATGGAAGTAAAAAAAATGCAATAGAAACAATGGTTGAGATTTTATCAAAGTATAGATTAGCAAAATGGACTATAATAACGCTTATTCCATACTATTTTAATAGAAAAAAAGAGTATTTTATAAAACCAACAACCACAAAAAATATATTAAACTATTTTGAAACAGAAAATCTTATATATAAACCAACACCTACATTTGAGTTTTATAAAGGATATAAAAAGTTTTTGGATAGTTTAAAAAAAGAGGCAAATAAAACACTAACTAAAGACAATGCAGGTTTTACAGGCTTTTTTAAAATGAGTTTAGAAAACTAAAATGTCAATACTTTTTTCAATAAATGAAAATGAATATATAAAAGAGGCAAAAATAGAAGATGCTTTAGATTTAAGTAAACTTTCTAGTAGTTTGGAAGCCTATTTATTTGATGAAAAGATGCCAAAATGGTTTAAAAATGAGTTGTCTGTAAAAAGTTTTGAAGAAAGAATCAATAGTGAAAATTTTGTTCACTATGTATATATAAAAGATAAAAAACTCGTAGGATTTATATCAATAAAAAATAAAAATCATCTATTTCATCTATTTGTTGATAAAAACTTCCATAAACAAGGTATTGCAAGGAGATTGTGGAATTGTGTTTGTGAAAATATTGATACAAACAATATGGAAGTAAATGCTTCTTTATATGCGATAAAAGCTTATGAATCTTTAGGATTTAAAATTTGTGATAAAGAAAAGTTTTATCTAGAATTAAAATTTCAACCAATGAAAAAATATGAAAAATAAAGAAAAGATTTCTCTTCTCTTTATTTTTGGTCTACGCTGTATCTTCCTGCACCTAAGCACATTAAAGCAATTGCTCCAAACATAAATAACAATGGAGTTTCTATTGCTAGACCACCAGATCTTCCTAAATCAAATATTTCAGATGAGTGAGCTAAATAGATTGCAACACCCATAGTAGATGCAAAAATAAAGCTACTAAGTCTTGTGTATAAACCGATAATTATAAGTATAGGTGCAATAATCTCACCAATATAAACACCATAAGCTAAAAACTCTGGGAATCCATTTTTCGAAACTAGTCCTTGAATCCCATTTATTCCTGATACATATTTATTATAACCATGAAAAAGCATTAAAATACCAAGTGTCAATCTTAATACAAGTTTTCCAAAGCTATCACTTAAAACTCTACCTAAGAAGTTTTCAAACGTCCTCATAAATCCTCCTATAAAGTAATAGTCAAAATAATACTTTATTTTCTCTTTGAAAATGATTATTATTTATCTTATAATTCTATAGTTTATTAATAATCATTCAACATATCTTCTATAGTTAATAATATCTTCTACACTTAAAAGTGGCATATCAAATTTTTTTGCAAAATTTGTTATATCTTCATTTTTTGCCATTGTTCCATCTGGATTTGTAAGTTCACATAAAACAGCAACAGGTTCAAGCTTTGCTAACTTCATCAAATCAATACTAGCTTCTGTATGTCCTTGTCTTTCAAGAACTCCACCATCTCTAGCTTTTAGTGGAAATATATGACCTGGTGAAACAATATGGTTGATTCCATCTTCTTTTATAGCTGCTTTGATTGTAGTGACTCTATCTTTAGCACTAACACCTGTTGTTACATTTTCTTTTGCTTCAATTGTTATTGTAAAAGGAGTTTGAAATTTTGAATTATTTGCTTTTACCATCATAGGTAACTCTAACTCTTCAACTTTTTGAGATGTTAGGCATAAACAAACTATACCACTGCATTCTCTTATTAATATTGCCATTTGTTCTTCTGTTATAGTATGTGCATAAAAAATTAAATCTGCTTCATTTTCTCTATTTTTGTCGTCAGTTACTACAACACCTTTTCCATTTTGAAGTGCTTCTATAGCGTTTTGAATATTTGTTTTAAAATCCCAATTTAAGATTTTTTGATTCATTAGCTAATCCTTTTTATTGAATTTAACTTATTGAATCAGGGCTGATATATTTAAGTAATACAAACCTAACTTGTTTGACAGTAGTAAAACTTTTTATATTCTCTTTCATCCAGACTTTAACTGTTGGTTTTGGATTCTCACCAAATCTGCTTGACCTTCACACAATGTAAAGCGCTCGTGGACTTCTATTAAGTATAGTTACCACCAGTAAGGAATTTCACCTTGCCCTGAGAAATAAATTTGTGAAATCTTAACTAATAAAACCTTATAAAATGAAAAAATCTATTTTTTGATAGATTTTTTAACTATGCTTTAGTAATTTAACTTATGTTATAATTGCAAGCTAAAATAAATTTAAAGGAAATTAATGGAGCAACTACCAAATTGTCCAAAATGTAATAGTGAATATACTTATGAAGATGGAAGTTTATTAATTTGTCCAGAGTGTGCACATGAGTGGTCAAAAGATGCAGATAATACTGAAGATGAAGATACTTTAGTTGTAAAAGATGCAAATGGAACAATTTTAAATGATGGTGATGATGTAACAGTTATCAAAGATTTAAAAGTAAAAGGTAGTTCATCTGGAATCAAAGTTGGTACAAAAATCAAAGGTATTAGACTTGTTGAGGGTAATGATGGTCATAACATTGACTGTAAAGTTCCTGGAGTAGGGGCTATCAAACTTAAACAAGAGTTTGTAAAAAAACAATAATAATTAGGGCTCTCGCCCTTTTTATGTCAAATTATTTTATCAATTTGACATTTATAATTTTTTCTACTACAATTTTACCAAACAATCGTTTGGATAAATAAATGGCAATCAAGAAAACATCAGCAGAGCAGATACTTACAGAATCAATAAGTCTTTTTAAGAGAAGAGGGTATTATAATACTTCAATGGCAAACATAGCAGAAGCTTGTGGTCTTATAAAAGGGAGTATTTATCATCACTTTAAAAGCAAAGATGAAATAGGTATTGAGTCTTTGAAGTATATCCATGAGTATTTTGTAAAAAATATTTTTTCTGTAGCATATGAAACTAACACATCTCCTAAAGATAGAATGGATAATTTTGTAAAAAAAACTGATAACTATTTTTTAAATAGTGAAGGTGGATGTTTATTAGGAAATTTAGCTTTAGAGGTTGCCCATGAAAATGAGAACTTTAAAGAGGTTATTCGTACATATTTTACAGCTTGGGAAAATGCTCTTTATGAGATATTGAAAGATAGACATTATAGTGAAGATGCTAAAAACCTAGCAAAAGAATATGTATCATTGACTCAAGGGGCTATTATGATGATGAACCTATATGACAATAAAGATATCTATTTAGATGTTGGAAAAAAATTAAAAAATTTAGTCTAAAATTTTTTTGCCTATCTATTCAAACAATCGTTTGGTTAAATAAAATATAAAAGGAAAAGAGATGAAAGAAGAGATAAAAGCGCCAGTTCCACCATTTAGTTATGAAGAAGCTGTACAAAAAGTAAGAATGGCAGAAAATGCATGGAATTCAAAAGATGCAAATAAAATATCATTTGCATATACAAAAGATTCACAATGGAGAAATAGAGATTTATTTATAAATGGTAGAGATGAGATAGTTGAGTTTTTAGAAAATAAATTTGCAAAAGAAAAAGAGTATAGATTATGTAAAGAGTTATGGGCATACACAGAAAATAAAATTGCAGTTAGATTTGCATATGAGTGGAAAGATGAAAACAATCAATGGTATAGAAGTTATGGGAACGAAAATTGGGAGTTTGCCAAAAATGGCTTAATGCAAAAAAGATTTGCTTGTATCAATGACTTGAAAATCGATGCCAAAGATAGGAAACTTAACTGGGAAGGTAATAGTAGACCTGAAAAGTTCCCTTCTTTATCTGATTTAAATCTTTAATCTTCAAATAGAGTTAATATCTAAAAAGTATAAACTCTACACTATTCGTACGATATGTTAATAAAGTTGTACTATATGACATTGACAGTACAAAAATAATCTTATATAATTTCCCTATACATTTAACAAATGAAAAGTTTAGTGTATGTTTCTATAGAAAATTTATGATTAATCAAAGGCAAAAAATGAAAGCAACCCTTTCAACAATATTAAATGAAATAAGAATAAATAATAGTTTTTATGCACGTTCAGAGCTCTATGGTTCATGGGGGTTTGAAAATCCAGCATCAAATGGTGCGATATTTCATTATGTGGTTGAAGGGGAGTTTGAACTTAAAACCTTAGAGGGTGAAATTTATAAGTTTAAACAAGGCGATTTGGTTTTGACAGTAAATGGTAAAGGGCATTTCCTTCAAAGTCATGATGGTGTTCAAATCAAACAATTAGAAGAATTGAGTTTAACAAAAGATGAAACAAATATCTTACAAGTAAAAGCAGGAAGTTCTGGTAAAAAAACAGTATTAATATGTGGAGGGATGAGTTTAAATCCATCTTGGCATCCATTGTTTAAAGCTTTACCAACTTTTATTTACTTAAAAAGAGAAGAGCAAGTTTGTACAGCTTGGTTAGACAAATTGATTGAACTGATGAATATTGAAGTTGAATTAGGTTTATCTGGAAGTGAAGCTATTATTACAAGGCTTTGTGAGGTTTTAGTTATCGAAACTATTAGAAAATGGATAGATAAAAAAGATGAAAACCTTGGTTGGGCTTTAGCTTTACAGGATAAAAATATTGGGAATGCACTTGTAAAAATGCACACTAACCCAGAAATCTCTTGGACTGTTGAAGAGTTAGCAAGACAAGCAGATATGTCAAGAACATCTTTTAGTGAGCATT
Organism: Halarcobacter sp.; assembly: GCF_963675975.1. Lineage (NCBI taxonomy): Bacteria > Pseudomonadati > Campylobacterota > Epsilonproteobacteria > Campylobacterales > Arcobacteraceae > Halarcobacter > Halarcobacter sp. The sequence continues at coordinate 2,160,359 of NZ_OY780939.1, forward strand.
TTTCAAAAAAAGTTGGTTCTAGTCCTATTAGCTATTTAAATTTTTTAAGAATGAATCTAGCAGCAGATGATTTGAAAAATGGAATAAAAACAATAACAGAGATTGCAAATACTGTTGGATATGATTCAGTTGTATCATTTAATAGGGCATTTAAAAAATTTTGGGGTAAACCTCCTGGAGAATTCAGAGTTTTACCTAGTAATGTATTATAGAAAAAAAGAACAACTCGTTGTTCTCTTTAGAATTTGTTTCTTTAGATAGAATTTATTTCTATCGATAAAAGAAATCATTAAATTTTGGTCCCTTTAAAAAGGGACTTTTTAAAGGAATTATTATGAAAAAATATTTAGTAACTGGTGGAGCAGGTAAATTATCAAGTAAAGTAATTGAGGCATTATTAAACGATTTAAAAGTTAATCCAAGTGATTTAGTAACTACAACAAGAGATGTAAGTAAATTATCAGATTTAGCAAATAAAGGTGTTGAAGTTAGACAAGCAGATTTTCAAGATGTAAACTCATTAAAAGAGGCATTTAAAGATGTAGAAAATTTATTATTAATTAGTATTGACCAAATTGGAAAAAGAAAAGAGTATCATACAAATGCAATTAATGCAGCTCAAGAAGTAGGGGTTAAACATCTTGTTTATACATCTATGCCACACCCTGAGACTTCTCCTATTGGTTTTGCTTACGAGCATGAAGCTACAGAAGAGGCTTTAAAAAATAGTACAATTGCTAATTGGACAATCTTAAGAAATAACTGGTATTTTGAAAACTATATTGAGTTTTATGGGGATACTTTTAAAACACAAAAATGGTTAAGTGCAGTTGCAAATGGGAAAGTTGCACAACTAAGTAGAGTTGACTTAGCATATGCAGCAGCAAGTGCTTTAGTTAAAGCTAAAGATGAAAAATCTGTTTATACTCTAAGTGGACAAGAGTCTTTAACAGTTGATGAAAGTGCAGCAATTTTCAATGAAGTATTAGGAAAAAATATTGAAGTTATACATGTAGATAATAAAACTTATAAAGAGCAACTACTTTCATTTGGTGTACCTTCTGAGATTGTAGATATGTTAGCAGGTTTTGAAGAGCATAATAGAACAAATCTTTCAGATTTTACAAGTGAAGATTTTGAAAAATTAACAGGTAAAAAACCTTTAACATTAAAAGAATGGACTATTTTAAATAAAGAAAATATTTTAGCTCTTTAATAGATAAAAGCTATTTTTATCTATAGAATAAACTAAATGGTCATAAAGTTTTCCATTTAGTTTTTCTGCATCTTTTATAGTTCTTTCCATTTTCATATTAAGTTTTTTAGGTATTGCTTGGCTTTTTGTATTTTCTTTTGCACATCTTATTTCAACTTTTTCAAGTTTATAGTAAGAAAATCCTTGTTCAATCAAATCCTCTACACATTTTGTCATTATACCTTTTCCATTAAACTCTTCTGCTAACCAGTAACCAATAATACCTGTTTTATTTTCCATTGAGTTATATGCTAATACCCCAACAATCCTTTCTTTGTAAAATATTGTTTGATGTAGTGATTTCATATTTTTAAGATTTTCTAATTGGGATAAGATAAAACTATTAGTATCGTTTGGCTCTTTTATTGAGTCTATCCAAGGAAGCCATTTACTTAGAAAATTACGATTTTTATTTGTTAGATGAAATAATTCATCTGTAAATAGGGTAGTTGTTAAATATACTTTTATATTTTTATCAATTATTCTATAGTGCATTTATAAATCTTTTTTATAAAAGTGTAGTTATTTTTTATTTAAAGTTTTATAATATTGATAATAAATATTAAAAAAGTAGAATATAATAAATAACTAGTAGGATTTTCCTACCAGTTATTTTTCATAAGATCTTGTTCTCTCATTGCTTGGGTTAAAATTTTATAACCTTTTAACTCTTCTTCTTTTGTTAAAACCCATTTGTTTAATCCTTCCATCTCCATCATTTTTTTAATAATAGGATCATTTGGATCTTGTTTTAACATCATATCAATAAATGTATTTTTTACATTTTCATCTAGTGTATCTAATGTAGTAAAGTTACAATGACAATAACCTTCACTTACATAAAAAGATTCAACTTCTCCACTTGGAAACATGCCATCTTCTAACATTCTAATCCAAGAGCTAATCCCAATAGCTCCTGCATCAATATCATCATTTAGAATAGAATCTAAAATATCAAATTCACTTCTTCCTGTGTCTCCATGTTTCCCTAAGTCAGAATTGTATCTTACGATATCTACATCATTTATTTCATCTTTTAATTCAGTTTCAAGATATTTAAGTGGTAAAATAGCAGCTTGAGCAGAATCTGCACTTCCAAGACCAAATTTTTTACCCTTTAGGTCTTGAATAGTTTTAATTCCACTAGATGCTTTTGTGATAAATACAGATTTAAAATCTATATCAGTATCTCTCATAAGTAAAGCTTGGGCTTTCCCTTGGCTTAACTCTTTTGTTCTAACCCAAGCAACATTAGTATTCCAAGCAATATCAATTTTCCCTGATAACAAATACTCAATTTGTGCTTCATAATTTGAAAACAATATATAATCTAGTCTTACACCATTATCATTAAAATAGTCTCTAATAATATCCCAGATTGTAACGATTTTTGGATCATATGCAACAGATCCTACTACTATAGGTTTATTCATTTTTATTCCTTACATTAGTGGTTGATTTGTTAAAGCTTTTCCAAGCCATGTTGTAATTACATCTGTACTAGGAGCCATAACTTGTGCAGCTAAAGAGTCTCTTAATAATCTTTCAATAGTAATTCTTTTTGCATAAGCAGTTCCACCACCTATTTTCATAGCTTTTGTACAAACATCAACTGCTACTTTAGAAGCGTGTAATCTTGCTGCTAATACATTTGCTTGTGCATCTGCATCCCCATTTGTAACACTTCTTGCTGCTGAAAGTGTAAAGTGTTTTGCACTAGCTGCATCTGTATATATATCTGAAATATGATTTTGTACAGTTGGTATATTACATAAAGAAGTGTCATCACTATATTTTCTACTCATTGAATATTCAGTGATAGTATTAGCCGCATTTACTGCAACTCCACTATAAACAGCTGCTAGACCCATAATAAAAAATGGACCAACAGTATTAAATATTTGATCAAGTCCAGATTTTTCTTCCCCAATTCTATAACTTTCGTCAAGTTTTACATTTTCAAGTAACATTGGACAAGAAGCATTTCCTCTCATACCTAATCCATCCCAAGCTGATTCTTGGAAAACAACACCAGCTGCATCTTTTGGAACAAGCCAGTTATCTAAGTCTTCACTATTTGGATTAGCAGCATCAACAAGGTATAAATCAGCATATTCAGCAGATGTTACAAAACTTTTTCTTCCATTCATAACAAATAGGTCATTTTCTTTTGTAACTTTAATCTCTGGATTATAAAAGTGAGTTCCTGTACCACTTTCACTATAAGCTAATGCTAACATTATCTCACCATTTGCAATTTTTGGAAGGTATTTTTGTTTCATCTCTTCACTACCATGAGTTACTACACAATTTGTTGCAACATTATGCATCATATAACATAAAGCAGTTGTTGCACAATAACTTGCAAATGCAAGTACTGTTTGTGTATGCTCTTCAAAACCTAGACCCATTCCCCCATACTCTTTAGGAACCATTAGTCCTGTAATTTTTTTCTTTTTAATTGCTTCAAAAGCATCAACTGGGAAACTTGCAGATTTATCTACAGAGTCCGTATACGGTGCAATATTTTCTTTTGCAAACTCAATCATTTGATTATATAAATTGTTCATTTGTTTTCCTACATAAAATTTGGTGTATGAACTTTAGAGATTTCATTCGCTAAGTCTTCATCCATACCAATATCAATTAATCTTTTAATTCTGTTAGAGTTCATTTTTTCTTTTAACTCTTCAACTAAATCAAATCCTTTTTTATAATCAGCAGGCTGATCACTTCCTCCTGCTAATACTGCTAAAGATTCAAGTAATATAGAGGATTCACTATTAATCTCATCCATAAACTCTTTTCTTTTAAATGCTGTATTTTTTAGAGCATTTATCCTTTTTGGATTTTGTTCAATTGCAGATTTTACATGTTCCATCCCATAAGCTACATGTCTCATCTCATCTCTTTTTGCTAGTTTTATTATTTTTCTTGTAGCCTCATCTGGCATATGTTTTTCTAAGAAGTTTAATAAGTCAACAAACGTTCCTTCGCCCATTACATGGAGTAAAAAAGAACTTTTTATATAGTCTTCTTCTTTAAAAAGTGAATACAATGAACGTTGAGTAACTTCACTTGAGTATTGAAATCCTCCTCCATTTGCATTTGCTCTTTTTGTAAAAACTTCTATATGTCTTGCTTCATCATTCATTAAAGATGACAGAAATAAGGGAACTTCCATGTAATAAGGGTTTATTTTACTAATAAATTTTCCAGGGATATAAAGAGCTGAAAATTCATTTTCTACTAGATATGTCATTATTTGGCATATAGCTTTTTCTAAAACTGGATCAAGATTTGGAATCTCATTCCAAGCTATATCAGTTGTAGCATTCCACTGAAGATTTTTACCCTCTTCATATAAAACTGACACAGGTTCAGACCAAACAAGTTCTTTGTGAGATAATTCAAAATCATAAAAGGGAGTTCCTTCTTGTGTAACTATACCTCTTGTTAAAAGACCATTGTCTTCAGGAGCTTTTTTTAGTATCTCTTCACTTAGATTTAAATCTTTTAATTTAGGATTAGAACTCTCTATGCCTTTCATTTTATTTCCCCATGAAGGCTTACCAGTAAAATTATTTTTCCCAATTTTCTGGATTTTATATGAGAATTGTTCTTTAAGGCTTTCTCTACCTAAATATAAATGTCCTCGTAGTTTTGCCCAACCTCTTAATTCAATTTCAATATTTGCTTTCATAGAGACAATCTCTATAATTGAATGTTGTTCAGCAACTAAAAAAGCATTTTCAAGTTTTAGAAAAAGTTCTTTTGATGGGGGAGTGTTACCTGTAAAAATTGATATACAATGGTTTAGATTATTCAAAAAGAATCTCCAAAATCGATTTAATTTTGGCCATCCGATAAAATATATAAAATTATGGTGGAATCTCAGCCTGAGATCTTAATTTTTGTATTTTATCAAATAATCTTAAGAAAAAAGTTAAAAAAGTAAAAAATATTTTACTTTTTATAATTAAAGTATTAATTTAATATAAATATAATCTAAAAAGATTATTTTTTATTCTTCATACTATTTTCTTATGAGAATTTTTTTGTATAATTAAATAAAACAGGTTTTAAAATGGAATATACATTATCTACTAATAATATAAAAGTACCTAAAATGATTTATGGTACAGCTTGGAAAAAAGAAAAAACTGCTTCATTGGTTAAAGAGGCAATATTAAGTGGTTTTAGAGGAATTGATACTGCGTGTCAACCAAGACATTATCAAGAAGATTTAGTTGGTGACGGTATTCAAGAGGCTTACAAAGAAGGGATAAAAAGAGAAGACTTATATATTCAAACAAAATTTACTCCTATTGATGGGCAAGATAAGAATAATATGCCTTATTTAGAAAGCGATTCTATTTCTTTACAAGTTGAAAAGTCATTTGAAACTTCAAAGAAAAATCTAAAAACAGACTACATAGATACTTATATCTTACATTCACCAGTTTTTCCTGGAAGCAAATTACTAAATGTATGGAATACAATGAGTAGTTTTCAAAAAAACAAAGAAGTAGGGCAGTTAGGGATTAGTAATTGTTACGATTTAGATGTATTAAAATATTTATATGAAAAAGTAGAGATTAAACCTGCTATAGTTCAAAACAGATTTTATGCCCAAACATCTTATGATAAAACAATTAGACAATGGTGTGATGAAAAAGGGATTATATATGAAAGTTTTTGGTCTCTAACTGCAAATCCTGAGATTTTAAATAGTGAGTTAATTTTTACTTTATCAAGAAAATATAAAAGAACGAATGTATCAGTTTTTTATAGATTTTTAAATCAAATTGGAATAATACCTTTAAATGGTACAACAACAAAAGAGCATATGATTGAGGATTTAAAGATATTTGAGTTTTCTTTAGAAAAAGAGGATATTAAAAAGATTTTAGAGTTGCTAAAATAGATTGTAAAAACAATCTATTTTATCTCAACTCCATATTTTTGAAGTAATTTAACCCATGAAACTTTTTCACCATCTTTATTAAATATTGATGGAGTTCCTGAAATCCCAAGTTTAGCAGCTATTGCCATTTGTTCATCAAGATTTTTTTGTAATTTTTCAAGTTCACCATCTTTGTATTTTCTGTTTTTAAAATCTGCTGTATCTTTTGTAGTTTCCGTCATAGCTTTTGTTTGACTTTTATAATCATTTTTACTCATAATATATAAAGAGATATCTTTAGCATTTTTATGGAAAGGTAATGGATAAAAGAAAACTCTCATTTTAACTTTATCTTCTATTTGATGGAAATAAGACTCAAATTTTTTACAATATGGACACTCTGGGTCTGTAAATAATACATATTCATCTTTTCCTGTACCAAATGTTAAAGCTTCTTTACCAATTGTTGGTTTTAAATCAACTGGCATATCTGGAATCATTAAAGGCATTCCTGTATTTGTATCTACCATTTCACCTTGAATTAAATATTTTTTGTCTTTAGTTAAATAAATTTTATGTGCTTTTCCTCTAACTGTAATATTTAATAAATAAACATTTCCTTCATCAAATCCTCTATCAATTGTAATTCCAGCATTTTTAAAAAGTGTTAAATCTTGAAATTCATTGATTTTTTCTTTTGGTAAAAGGTTTGCTGCATTTGCAGCACTTATCATTGCTAATGCAATTAAGGCCGTCTTTAAAAGTTTAAACATTTTTATTCCTATATATAGATTTTGCAACATAATACAATGTTAATGTTTAGAAAACGTGAAGTTTTTAATTATTATTCAAAAAACAATTAAAAACTTAACATTTTAAATATTATATAAGTTGTTGGAAAAGAGATTAAAATTCCATAACCAACAATTGCAGAACTAAGTCTTGGAGCTAATCCTGCCATAGAAGCAATAGCACCAGCTGTAATCATTGGAGCCATTCCTGCTTCAAGTATAGAAACAATTGAAGCTTGATTATCCCAAGAAAAAAGTATACATATTCCAAATGCAATTAATGGAGCAATTACAAGTTTTACAATTAAAGCAACACTAAAAGGCTTGATTTCACTTCTTGGAAGTTTAAATTGAAGTTGTAGTCCAACTGCAACTAAAGCAATTGGTACTATAGTTGAAGCAAGAGAGCTTAAAACTTTTGTAATAGTTTCATTAAATTCTACACCCATTAAAAATAGGGCGACAACTAATGATAAAAATGGTGGGAATGTTAATACTTTATAAACAATAATTTTAAAACTAATTTCAGTTTTACTAGAATAATATGAAGCAATAAAGGTTCCATATATTGCTAAAGCAATAAAAGTTCCCAATTGATCATATATAAGGACATAAGGTAAAGCACTTTCACCTATATAAGCATTTATAATTGGAATACCCATAAATGAAGAGTTTGTTAAAATTGCTACTAATAATAATGATCCAGTAATCTCTTTAGAAAAACTAAAAAACTTACATAAGTATAATATCAGTATAGCTGTAATAGTCATAACTAACCAAGCTATAATTATAGGTATTAAAGCATCCATAGAAAAACTAAGTTTTGGAATTTGAAGCAAAATCATTGCTGGAAGCGAGATATAAATAGCAAATTGATTTAGGGTTGTAGCAGCATCTTTTGAAAAAATATGTAATCTTCTAATCCCATATCCTATTGCTATACACAATAGAATAAGTATAAAGTTTTCCATTAAGAGTGAAATCCTGCTTTTTCTGAGATTTTTAATTCACAACACTCTTTTTCGTCAGTCATTTTACCATGTTCGTTTGCATAAGAGATTCCCCATTCGTACATCTCTTTTAAAACTGGTTTTAATTTTTCACCACTTTTTGTTAAAGAATATACAACTTTTGGTGGAACTTCAGGAAAAACTTCCCTGTTTATAATATTTTTTTCTTCTAATTCTTTTAATTTAACTGTTAAAGTTTTTTGAGTAATTTCTGAAATGTTTTCATGCAGTTCTTTAAATCTTTTTTCTCCTGCAAGTAGTTGCCAAATAATTGATAGTTTCCATCTGTCATTAAAGATATCAAGAGTAATTGCAACTGAACATTTATACTCTTTATCATTTACATAATACATAATAAATCCTTTTCAAATTTGATTATAACATAAATACTATAAAATTCCATAACTTACCAAAAGTAAAGCAAGAGTATTTTAAGTTTGTAAGATATATAATTCACAAAATTTTAAAAGGAAGAGTTTGAACAAAACAGAAAATAAAACAAAATATTTTATAGGAATGATTATAGCTATGATTTTTTGGGGAATAGCATGGACTTCAGGAAAAGTCACAATGGAACACTCAAGCCCTCAAGTTGCAGCTTTTTGGAGATATTTCATCTCATTTATTAGTATTATTCCTGTTGTATTTTATTTAAAAACCTCTCTTAAAACAGATAAAGTAGGAATTATATATATGATATTAGCTGGACTTTTAAGTGCAGCATTTAATTATCTGTTTTTTGTTGGTTTATCACATGGTGAAGCAGGATATGGAGGAACAATAGTAACTTCATTGGTTCCACTACTAACTTATGTAATGTCAATATTAATTTTAGGAACAAAAGTAAATAGCAGACAAGTTGTTGCTTTATCGGTTGGATTTTTTGGAGCTATTATACTATTACGAATTCCAATGGATGGATTAGGTTTTCTAAATATAAATAGTTCATATTTTTTATTATGTGCACTTGTATGGGCTGTTGTTACAATTTTAGCTCAAAAAGCATCTTCAAGAGCAAACCCTATGTTATATACTTTAATAGTATTTGGAATAACTAGTTTTGTAAATATGATTTTTGCAATGCCATATCATCCTTTTGATTTTGCAAGTTTAGACTCTATATTTTGGTGGAATATACTTTTTATTGGACTTTTCTCAGGTACTTTTAGTATGACTTTATTTTTTATTTCTGCAAGTCATTTAGGGGCACATCAAGCTGGTGTATTTATGTTTATTGTTCCAATTGGGGCAATTGTATCTAGTTGGATTGTATATGATGAGAGGATTATGTTATCGACAATAATTGGGTGTTTATTGTCATTTGTAGCAGTTATTTTATTTAATACTAAAAAAAGATTTAGAGCAAATATTAAAAAAAATTAAATACCCTTACTTACCTAAAGTAAAGTAAGAGTATTTTAAGTTTATAGTGTTATAATTTCTCTCAAGATATGAAAAGGATAATTATGCCAATAGCTTTAATTGCTCTTACTCTTAGTGCATTTGCAATAGGAACAACTGAATTTGTAACAGTTGGATTAGTACCAACAATTTCTAACGACCTCTTAATCTCTGTTCCCTCAACAGGATTGTTAGTTACAATGTATGCAGTTGGAGTAGCTATTGGAGCCCCAATTTTAACAGCCTTGTCTAGTAAATATAATAAGAAAGCAGTTTTAATAATGGCAATGGTTGTTTTTTCTTTAGGTCACATAGTTTCTGCACTTTCTCCTAATTTTACAACATTATTATTAGCAAGAACTATAACAGGTCTAACACATGGATTATTCTTTTCTATTGGAGCAACTATTGCTACAGGTTTAGTTTCTAAAGAGAAAGCAGCAAGTGCAATTGCTGTTATGTTTGGAGGTTTAACTGTAGCAATGGTATTAGGGGTTCCACTAGGAACATATATTGGCCAAGAATTTGGTTGGAGAAATACTTTTTTTATTATTTCCCTTTTAGGTACAATTGCATTTATTAGTATAATTTTTTTATTGCCTAATAATATAAAAGTAACAACCCCTGACAAATTCTTTAATCAAATGAAAATCTTGGCAAACCCTAAACTTCTTATTGCTTATTTAATTACAATATTTGGTTTCGGTGGTCCCTTTATTGCATTTACTTTTTTAGTACCTATTTTAGAAAATATTACAAATTTTAAATCAACTATTATTTCATTAATTTTATTAGCTTTTGGAGCAGCAACAATAGTTGGTAACTATTTTGGTGGTAAATTTGCTGACAAGTTTGGAGTAGATAAAGTATTATTTGCTTTTTTTGCAGCTTTAAGTTTAACACTTCTTTCACTTAGTTTTTTTGCTCATAATCAAAGGATAACTATATTTATACTTTTTTTGTGGAGGATTTTTGCATTTGCAACAAGTCCAGCTTTACAGGCAAATGTTGTGAAAATAGCAACAACAAATGAACCCCATGCAGTGGATGTGGCTTCTGGGTTTAATATCAGTGCTTTTAATGTTGGTATTGCTTTATGGTCATCTGTTGGTGGTGCTGTAGTTGCAAACATAGGTTTGCTTCAAACAACATGGATATCTGCAATAATTGTATCTTTATCATTGATTTTGATTACAATTGGATATAAATTACAAAAATAAAAAGGAAAAATTATGAAAAAAGCTTTAATTTTAAATGGACATCAATACTATGATAATGTTGCAGTGGGTAATTTAACTCAAAGTATTATTAATAGAGCAAAAGAGTTTTTTATAAAAAATGGATATGAAGTTTTAGAAGCTACTGTTGATAAAGAGTATAATATAGAAGAAGAGAGTAAAAAACTTCAAGAAGCTGATGTGGTATTTTTTCAACATCCTGTTTATTGGATGGGTATGCCTTGGAAAGCTAAAAAATATTTAGATGAAGTATTAACACAAGGTGCACATTATGCTAGTGATGGACGAAGTAGAGATGATGCCTCAAAAAAATATGGTAGCGGTGGATTACTAGATGGTAAATATATGATCTCTTTAACATATAACTGCCCAACAACAGAATTTGACAATAAAGATGGATATTTTGATGGTTTATCTTTAGATGAAGCAAATATTGCTGATCATAAAATCTTCCAGTTTTGTGGATTAAAACCAACAGAAACATTTTCTGTTCATGATATTTTTAAAGGTGATTTAGATTTAAATAAAGAGTTAGATAGACTTGAGTCAATTTTAACTAAAAACTTTTCATAATAATATATTAAAGGATAATTATTGGATAATATAACAGTAGTTGCGAATATTCAAATCAAAAAAGAGTTTGTTTCAGAAGTTTATGAGGTATTAGTTGAGCTTCATAAAAAAACAAATGAATTAGATGAGGGGTGTATATCTTACAAATTTCATAAAGATTTAGAAAAAGATAACTCTTTTACTTTTATTGAAGTTTGGGAAAATATTGAGTTTTTAAAACTTCATTCACAAAAAGAGCACTTTAAAAAATTTACTGACTTTATTGAGGGTAAAATTGAAAGTATGAATGTTCAAAAGTTAGAACAAGTTAAATAAATAAAAAGGATAAACATGGAAAAAACATTTATGGAAGCAATGGATTTTAGACATGCTTGTAAAGTATTTGATGAAACAAAAAAGATTTCAGAAGAAGATATTACATATATTTTAGAAGCAGGTAGAAAGTCTCCTTCATCTTTTGGTATGGAACCTTGGAAGTTTTTAGTTATTACAAATGAAGAATTAAAAGCAAAACTAAGACCAGCTTGTTGGGATCAAGTACAAATGACTTCATGCTCTCACTTAGTGATTATTTTAGCTGCAATTGATGCTGTTAAACCTGAATCTGGTGTTCCTAGAAAAAAATTTGGAAGACGTGAAATGCCAGAAGAAAAATATGATTTTTATTTAAATTTATATGCAAATCATTTAGCTGATACTTTAAGTAGTGATGAAAATGTTTATTCATGGACTGCAAGACAAACATATATTGCAGCAGGAAATATGATGACAGCTGCTGCTGTAAAAGGTATAGATTCTTGTCCTATTGAAGGTTTTGAAAAAGAAAAAGTTGAAGAGATTTTAGGATTAGATACAACAAAATATCAATTATCATTAGTACTTCCTTTTGGATATAGAATTAATCCTCAATCTGAACAACAAAGAGAAAAACTAGAGGGTGTTGTAGAATATATCAAATAAGGAGTTTATATGAGTAAACTTTTAAGTAGTGGCAATATTGGAACTTGCCAACTAAAAAATAAAGTTATAATGGCTCCTATGTGTATGTATAAAAGTGATGAGAGTGGAGAGCTTAAGCCTTTTCACTCTTTTCATTATACAGCTAGGGCAATTGGTGGTGTTGGACTAATTATTGTTGAAGCAACTGCCGTTGAACCTAAAGGAAGAATCTCTAGTAATGACTTGGGGATTTGGGATGATTCTCAAAAACAAAGTCATAAAAATTTAGTTGATAGTGTACATAGTTTTGATTCAAAAATAGGAATTCAACTAGCCCATGCAGGAAGAAAAAGTATAGTAAAATCTTCAATTCCCGTTGCTCCTTCATCTATCGCTTTTGATATAAGTGAACCTTTTAAAATACCTCAAACACTTACTATAGAAGAGATAAATCAAATAAAAAATAGTTTTTTAAAAGCAGGAAAAAGAGCAAAAGAAGTAGGTTATGATGTTTTAGAACTTCATGCTGCTCATGGATATTTGCTTTGTGAATTTCTATCACCTTTAACAAATAAAAGAGATGATATCTATGGTGGAAGTTTAAAAAATAGATGTAGACTTACTCTTGAAATTGCCAAGTTGTTAAAAGAAAAACTATCTTTGCCTTTAATAGTTAGAATCTCTGCTAGCGAATGGCAAACAGGCGGTTGGGATATTGAAGATTCAATCTATTTATCTAAAGAATTAGAAAAAGTAGGAGTTGATTCAATCCATGTTTCAGCAGGTGGAAATCAAAAAGAACCAGATTTAATGCCAAAACTTGTTCCTTTATATCAATGTGAGTACGCAAAAAAGATTAAATCTAATATAAACATACCTGTAATTGCTGTGGGATTAATCACAACACCAAAGCAGGGCGAATTGTTATTAGAAGAGAATTCATGCGATTTTATTGCATATGGTAGGGCTTTACTTAGAAATCCTAATCTTATCTTTGAAGGTGCAAAAGAGTTCAATGAAAGTTATCTAATAGATAAATCTTACCAAAGAGCTTATTGAAATAGATACAACATAAAAGGTATGTAAAATAAAGATACCAATGTTGAAATAAATACAGTAATAGACATCTTTTGTGGTTTGACATCCAAAATAGTTGCCACTGTTACTGTATTTCCTGCTAATGGAACTATTGAAAAGATAAACATAACTAAATAAAATCCATCATTTAAAAAGTTAAAAAATGTTTTATCTATAATCATAAATATAATAGTTGTAAGTGGCCAAATAATAAATTTAATAAACAAAGATAAAGAGATAAATTTTACATCAATACTATTATCACTTTTAACTTTCTCTAAACCCATTCCTAAAAGCATCATCCCTAAAATTGCATAGGCCCCCTTTAGATATGCAGAATAATCTGCAAACATTTGAGGTATTTGTATATCATTTAGGTTTACAATAAGTCCTAAAATAAAAGCGTGTAAAACAGGCAATTTAAGAACTTTCTTTATACTTTGCATTGTAGAAAAGTTTCCTTTTGCTGTTATATAATATCCAACAGAGTTTTGATATAAAAGTGAAGCTAAAACTGTAAAAATAAAAACATCCACAAGGTGTGGCTCTAAAAAGATGATTGCTAATGGAATTCCAAGGTTTCCTGTGTTTCCTGTAGCTGTACTAAAGGCTAATAGATTTGCTGTATTATCTTTATATATTTTTTTTGCAAAATATAAAATAGTAAAGGCTAAAACAGTACTAAGCAAGAAAAAATATGTGGGCAAAAATATAACAGATAAATCTAGTTTAACATTTACCGTTGCATTAAATATAATTAGTGGAGCAAGTAAAAAAAGTAAAATTTTTGCAACTGTTTCTTTATCACACTTTAAAATTGCAGTACTAAAAGTACCTAAAATAATACTAAGATATAAAGGGATTATTTTTCCTAAAAGTGTTAAAAAAACTGTCATATATACTCCTAAGTATCGATTATAATAAACAAATATGTATAAATTATGTATTGTTAGCTTTATATTTTAAAAATAGTAAACTAAAAAGTATAATCGTTACCAAACAACATCCAATAAACATAAAAAAATGTTGAACTCCTAAATATACAACAAAAGGATGAAAAGCAATTGGTGAAAAGAACTGACCTAAAAATAAAGAACCAGTAAGATATCCTGAGGCTTTTACCCTTTTTTCAAAAGTAGTACAACTTAACATCCATGCAGTGATATTTGTCATCATAACACCACCACCAAATCCTAAAATTGGTGCAGTTATATAAAAAAGATAAATATTATTTACAAATCCAACTCCTGTAAATCCACAAGCAACAATACTTAAACCTATAAGATAGATGGTTGAAAAATTATATTTTTTCTTTAATTTTGAAAAGGTAATTGCACCTAAAGCATTTGATAAAAATGCAAGAGATATTATAGAACCAGCCATTTTACCATTGCCACCAAAATGATCAATTATTAAAAAAGGCATTTGTGTTGGCAAAATAAAAAATATTAACATATAAAAAAATCCTAGAATATATATACCTAAGAGTTTTTTAGGAAAAGTGATTTGTATATCTGTTTGGGTCTCAATTTTTTTAGGAACTTCATAAAGAAAAAACAAAGCCATTGGTAAAAGAATTAAACCTATTAAATAAATACCAAAAGGTAATCTCCAATTTATATCTGATAAAAATCCACCTCCAAAAACAAAAAACACACCACCAATTGCAATAAATGCACTTTGATAACCCATAAATTTATGTCTTTGTTCATCTTTGAAATAGTCTCCAACTAGTGAAGTTGAAACTATCATTAGTGTAGATACGGCTATACCAAAAACTGCCCTTGATATAAGAAACTCTTTTATTGTTTCTAAATATAAACCAGCACTTCCAGCAATAGCAAAAATAAGTAATGCAATAATTGCAGATCTCTTTTTACCAAATTTAAAAATTAGATGTCCTATAAAGGGTGCTAAAAAGGCAATTACAAGTGAAGGTAAAGTTAAAATTAGTCTTGAATAAAACTCGATATTTTCAACATTTGAAAAATAGTTTTGTAGTCTAGGTAAAGCTGTAATAATAGCAACATTTGACATCATAGTTGTCATAGATAAAAATAGTAATGTGATTATGGCACTTTTTTTGATATTAATTCCTTAGAGCTTTGTAAATTTTATTTTACCTGAATATCTTTTATAAGTTATTTTATTTCTTATGCTATAATTCGCCTTATTTATGAAAAGGTATGTGCGTTATATGATTGAATCAGAAGTTAAAACTCAAAAATTTATTGTTAAATATTTTCCAGAAATTATGATTAAAGGAACAAAAGCAAAAAGACAAATGATTGACCAGCTTTTTGGAAATTTAAAAAAGATTTTAGGAAGAATATCAGAAGAGATTGAGTATAAAAAACTTTTTGACAAAATAGAAGTTGTTTGTCCTATAGAGGTTGTTGTTGAAGTTAGACAAAAGTTATTAGAAACATCAGGTATAGAGGTTGTTCTTGAAGCAATACAAATTGATAATGTAACAACATTAGATGAGATGAAAGTAATTATAAATGAAAAGATGTCTCATGTTATTCAAAATAAAACATTTGTTGTAAGAGCAAAAAGAACAGGACAACAAGAGTTTAAATCAACTGATATAGAAAGAACAGTTGGTGGTTATATGCTTGCAAACAATCCTTCAAGTAAAGTTGAGTTAAGAAATCCAGAAGTTAAAATAAATGTTGAGTTGGTACATAAACAATTAAACATTATCACAAATAAATATCAAGGTACTTCAGGTTTTCCTTTAGGAACACAAGGAGATATTTTATCTTTGATGTCTGGTGGTTTTGATTCTACAGTTGCTAGTTACCTTACTATGAAAAGGGGAGTTAAAACACACTTTATATTTTTTAATCTTGGTGGTGTTGCCCATGAGATAGGTGTAAAACAAGTAGCTTTTTATCTTTGGAATAAATTTGGTTCTTCACATAGAGTTACTTTTACTTCTGTTCCTTTTGAGGATGTTGTTACAGAGATATTTAATTCAACTTCACAATCATATATGGGAGTTACCTTAAAAAGATTAATGCTTATGGCTTCTGAAAAAGTTGCAAACAATTTAGGTATCGATGCATTATTAACAGGGGAGAGTGTTGCTCAAGTTTCAAGTCAAACATTAAGAAATCTTGCTTTAATTGACCAAGTTACAAATAAACTTGTATTAAGACCACTTTCTACTATGAATAAACCACAGATTATAGACATAGCAAATGAGATTGGTACAAGAAAATTTGCTGAAGCTATGCCTGAATATTGTGGTGTTATTTCACAAAATCCTGTAACTCATGGTTCTTTTGACAGAATGGAAAAAGAAGCTAAAAAGTTTAATTATGAAGTTTTAGATAAAGCAGTAGAAAATGCTGTACAAATCAATGTAGATGAGATAGTTGCTGATGTAAATGATATTGGTGAAGTAGAAGTTATAAATGATATCTCAAATGGTAACTATACAGTAATAGATATTCGGCAAAATGATGATTGTATTGAAACATCTTGTGAAACCTTAAAGATTCCATTTTATAAACTAAAATCAGAGTTTGAAAAACTTCCACAAGATAAAGAGTATCTTTTTTACTGTGATAAAGGGATTTTAAGTCAATTACATGCACAATATCTTATAGACTCTAAAGGGTACAAAAATATAAGGGTTTATAGACCATAATCTATTAAACTGCTTTATTTTCCTTTTTAGAGTATTTTTATTAATAATTTATGGAGGAAAATATGCCCACTTTAAACAATCAGAAAATGAATAATTCACCTAGATTTATGGTGATTTTGTCTTTACCTATTTTTTTATTTATATTTGTTCTTTTAGGTTTTTTACAAATAATACCTTTAAAAGTTGAGATTCACTCACTTGTAATAATTTTTTTAATCTTTTTTATTTTCATGTTTTTTATCTCACACAATGCTTGGTATTCTTTTGCTCTTTTTAGAAATAAAATATTAGAAACTAATGATGATTTGGATTCTTATTTAAACCAAAGAGAGATAACATTTAATGGACAAACTAAATCATATGCATCTTTAGATGATTATTTTGAAAAGTTTTTAGTAGGTTTACGAAATGATAATTTTGCTAATGTTGCTTCATCTATTTTCCCAACTTTAGGTATATTGGGAACTTTTACAGCAATTGCTATTTCAATGCCAGATTTTACAGTAGATTCAAAACAAGCTTTAGAAAATGAGATTACGCTACTTTTAAGTGGTGTTGGTACAGCTTTTTATGCTTCAATTTATGGGATATTTTTATCTATTTGGTGGATCTTTTTTGAAAAAAGAGGTTTAACAAAAATAGAATCAGAGATTAATAGTATAAAAAGTTCATATAAAGATAAAATTTGGAGTAAAGATGAGATTGAGTTATTAAAACTATCTCAAGGTAATCAAAATACAATGTTAGAAAAAGTTCAAGAGATTTTAACACCAGATTATTTATATAAAATGGATGAATTGGTTAAAAAGAAATTAGAATATCTAGATGAAATAAACAGAGCTTTTTTATCTATTGAAAACAAAATATCAACAAACTATATAAATCTTTCATCAATGTTTGAAAAAACTTCACAAAAGCAAGAAAATATTTTAGAAAGTTTTGAACAAATAGAAGAGAGTATTAAAAAAATAAGTGATGAATATGAAAAGAGTTTAGAAAAACAAAATCTAAATGATAAAGCTGCAAAAGCGGAGATTTATTCTGTATTATCATCTTTTGAGCTTGTATCAAAGGATTTAAAAGAATTAGGTAAAGATTTAATAAATGCTAAATAAAAACAACAATAATACAAACTTTTGGATATCTTATGCTGATTTGATGGCAGGATTACTATTTGTATTTATTCTTTTGATTGGAGCTATTATTGTTAAATATACATTACTTCAAAGTGAAAGTAATCTTCTAGAAAAAACTTTACAAAAAGAGAAAATTGCATTAGAAAAGAACAAAAAAGAGTTAGAACAAAAAGAGATGAAACTAAAAAACATAATCTCGGAGTTAAAAGATACAAAAGAGTCTAAAGATGATTTAGAGAAGAGATTACAAGATAGAATATTAGAAAACGAGCAATTAAAATTAACAGTACAAGAGAAGCAAAAGTTATTAGAAGAAAATAAAGACAAACTAGAGTTATCAATATTATCAAAAAAAGAGATTGAAGAAAAATTAAATAGTTTAGATAAAGAGAAAAAAGAGTTGTTACTAAAACTTAATGATTTAAAACAAACCTTAGTTTTAAAAGATGAAGAGTTTGAAAAACTTTCAACAAAATCAAAAGAAGAGTTAGAACAGATGGTTTCTAAAAACTTGGAGATTAGTAAATTAGTTGAGTTGTTTAAAAAGAAAAATCAAGAGTTAGAAGATGAGATGATAGTGATACAAACAAAACTTGATAATACAAAAGAAGAGCATGATATATTGGCAAAAGAGTTAGAAACAACGAAAACTAAAATCAAAAACCTAACTGGTATAAAAATCAAAGTAATAACACTATTAAAAGATAAATTAGGCAAAAACATAAATATAGACCCAAAGAGTGGAAACTTGAGTTTATCTTCAAATGTATTATTTGATGAAGGAAAATCAGAGCTAAAACCAACTTCTCAAAAGTTTCTAAAAAATGCTATATATGACTACTTTCAAACTATTTTAGAAAATGATGAGATAAATAAATATATTGATACAATAGCAATAGAAGGTCATACAAACTCTGTTGGAGGTTTTTTGTATAATCTAGATCTTTCACAAAAAAGAGCCTTTTCTGTAATGGATTATCTACTTTCACTAGATTTTAAAAATAAAGAGAAACTAAGACAATTAGTAGTTGCAAGTGGAAGGTCATATTTAGATTTAATCTATGACAAAGATGGAAAAGAGGATAAAGAAGCCTCAAGAAGAATAGAGATTAAATTAAATATTAAAAATGAAGAGGCTATTAAAGAGATAGCAAATATCTTAAAATAGATATTGCTGAGATTGTTTAGTTTTTTGTGTCAAAATTGGTAGTTTCTAGGATTTTAGCATAGTAATCTTACTAATTTTAATTTGACCCAAAATCTACAGGTTTTGAATCAGAATTTAACAATCAATATTTATTCATAAAATTTAAAAATCCAATGGTGATTTAATATCACCTTTATTTAATTCTTTTACCACATGAGTATATATCATTGTTGTTTCTATAGATTTATGTCCTAAAAGTTCTTGAATACTTCTTATATCTGTACCATTCTGAAGTAAATGAGTTGCGTAAGAGTGTCTAAAAATATGAGAGGTTACTCTTTTATCTATATTTGATTTTTCTACTGCATTTTTTATATTTCTACTTAAAGTCACATCTAAAATATGATGACGTCTTTGTTCACCCGTTCTTGGGTCTTTTGATATTTTATTCATAGAAAAAATATATTGCCATTTGATTTCATATTTTGCTTTAGGAAATTTTCTCTCAAGTGCGTAAGGTATACATACACTTCCATATCCATTTTCTAAATCTTTTTGGTGTATTTCTTTTACTTTTTGTACTTGAATTTTAAGCTCTTCTTTGATTTTTAAAGGTAATGGTAAAGTTCTATCTTTAAGTGATTTACTATCCCAAATATAAATTTTATCAAATCCAAAGTCAATATCTTTTATGCGGATATTTTGTGCTTCTTTCATCCTCAACCCACAACCGTACATAAGTTTTACCATTAGTTGATAAATACCCGTCATATTTAATATGATACTTTTGACTTCATTTATAGTTAAAACTACTGGAATATGTTTTCTCTCTTTAGCTCTTAACGCTTGAATATTTTGTTCTTTTAATGATATATTTAAGACTTGTTCATATAAAAATAATAGTGCATTAAAGGCTTGATTCTGGGTTGTAGGAGAGACATTGAGTTCAGTGGCAAGATAAGTCAAAAAGTGCTCTATTTCATTTTTGCCCATATCTTTAGGATGCCTTTTATTGTGGTAAAGAATATATTTTTTAGACCAATAAATATATACTTTCTCTGTACTTATACTGTAATGTTTAAATCTAATTCTATCTCTCATTATTTCTAGTAGTTTTTTAGCCATAATACACTCCTTAAAAAATGTATATTTATTAAAGTTTGTATGTAATAACCATACATTTTATATGATTATCAACTATATTCAGATATAAAATATACATATTAATTATAATAAAAAATAAACTTAGTATTTAAAAATATTATATTTTGTAATATTTTATAGAATATACCAAAAATTGGTACTTTTTAACATATTATAATAGATGTTGGTTTATTAAGGATTTTAGATGATAAATGTACATAATGTATGTTTAATAAATAGTTAGGATAGCAATAATATGGAATTAAAAGATAAAATAAGCATTTGGATTTCTCTTGGAGCATTTGTAGTAGCGTGTTTGTCCTTGATATTATCAGCTCTCATTTATATGAATGACAGCAAAGAAGACTTATTAATCAAATTTTCTAGTCATCACTCTGGATACAAAGTTCCTATACTAAAGGGTTATGGAAATGTTTATCCAGCATTAATTCCATTTAAATGGAATTGTCTTATTGTTAATAATGGTAAAATACCTGTAACTATATCAAAAATTAAAACAATGCAAATTTCACCAGATTTTCCACTTGAGCACTCAAAAGTTTCTTCAAGTTTTATAGATAATCAAGATAAAAGTATTCCAACTCCTTTGACATTACAACCAGGTGAAGCAAAAGCTATGAAATACTTTACTACAATTTTTTTGACTCCAGATATTTATAACCACATTAAAGATAAATATCCTATAGGTACAGAAGTATTATCACATAAAATAGAATCATACTTATTTAGTAAAGGTATTGATTACTATGGAAATAAAGTTAAACGAACAGTATTTACAGGCGGTGGAGAAATAATTGAATATCCAACAAATATAGAACAAGGAAAACAGCAAATATTTGTTATGAAGGTAACGACTACAAGAGGTAAAGATTTTAATATAATGTTTTCACAAAACCAACAATTTGATTAAATTATCCTAACAAAACTTTGGAGAGAAACAAGTGAATACTGCGGTTTTTTGAGCTTTTAAGTGTCGATTAAATAAAATATAAAGACAAGAGTTTCAAGTCGTTTCATTCACTTGTTTCTCAAGTCCAACGTTATATGATAAGGAAAAATAGTGAAAGCAGAATTTGAAGAAAAGCAATATGAGCAACACCTTAACCTAGAATTATTACAGGGTGAAAATCTAATTTTACCACCTGGACAAGTTCTTGAAAATACTTTTGGTTTTGATGCTGCATTATTTTCTAAACATCCAAAATTCTGGAAACATTATCCTCATATGTATAAGTGGTATCATAAATATTTTAGACAAGCACCAAATGGAATTAAACTGCCTATTGAATTGTGGAAAGATTTAGAATATGAAGTTCAAGATTTACCACCATTTAAATTTAACATATTTATACAACATAAAAGACCAGAATATATGAGTAAAGAAAATTCAGCAGAATGGTCATCTTGGAATAGCCCATATTATAGATATTCAATAATGGAACATCAGCAACAAACACTAATGACACTTGAAAATAAAGTCAATAATAATGGTATTGTTACATATGCTTGTCCTACTTTTCATACAAAACAAGAATTTTGGAATGCAGTAAAAAATAAAAGTTTTATACAAAACTCAAACTTCTGTCAACCAAAATTTTTACATAATCATTTAAAATATACTTTTCAAAATGGTGGTACATATGGTATTGCACATTCTAAACCTGAAAAAATAGATGGTATAAATATACAAGAACAGATTCAAATGTTTAGAAAAAAAACTAGTAATCAGAATAATGATAATAGAGAATATTTACTAACTCTAAGCGAAACAGTTGACAATACAATCAATGAGATACAAAATTTACAAGAACAATACTATATGATGCAAGAAGAAATGATACCAAAGAATATTAACTCAAATATTGCTAAGTCATTAATCAAAATAGATATATTTAGTTTTCTAACAGATATAAAGGTTAATATTGCAGTATGATCATATAACAAAACCTTGGAGAGAAATATTTGACCCTGCGGCTCAAATATTTCTCAACTCAAACGTTATCCAAAAAATCACTAAAGTATTTACTGAAATTAAATTCGATACAATATAAAAATTAAAATAGCATGAAAATAAAAAAGTAGCTTTGGAAACTCTTGAGGAGATAGAATAATGCACAAACAAGATATTTTAAATTATTTAAAATTAAATCAAGAATACTATCATAATCAATTTGGAATACAATTTATCGGTCTATTTGGATCATTTGCGAGAGATGAGGCGAATGATAATAGCGATATAGATATTTTATATAAAATCGAAAAAGATAAAAAACTCTCAATGTTTAAATATCTCAAATTAACTAAACAACTTGAAGATTTCTTTCATAAAAAAATTGATTTAGTAAGAGATGAGACATTAAAACCACAAGTAAAAAGTTATATCCAAAAGGATATAAGCTATGTTTAAAAGCAATAGAGACTATAAACTATATGTTGAAGATATAGCTAATGAATGTAAAAATATTAAAAAATTTGTTGAAAATATAACATACAATGAATTTACGGAAAATCTTGAAAAAGTATATGCCGTAGCAAAAGCTTTTGAAAATATCGGAGAAGCTGTAAAAAATATACCAAAAGAACTTACGCAAGAATATCCTGAAATCCCATGGAGTGAAATATCCAAAATGAGAGATGTTTTAACACATCACTATTTTGGAGTAGATGATAAGGTTTTATGGGACACATTAGATGAAGATTTTGAAGAATTTGAGAAAGCTATCAATGATATGCTGAGTAAATTGGATAACAAATCTTAGCACCGAATAAGATACCTTATCTGTGTATTCAAACGTTAGTTCAAATACTTCTAATTTTTGGAACAATTAGAAAATCTAACTTATTGGCTTTATAACCTTTATTTAGAGATATAATTTGTTCAAAAAGTGTTCAAGAAGTAGAATTTAGAGATTCTCTCAAATCCTTAGTACTTTTTGAACAACAAAAATCAATCTTTAAGTCATAAGTTTTAAAAGGAGCTAAAACTCCATCTTTAATATCTATTTTTGGACCAGCTATTATTTGTTCAATTGTATCTACTAAATCAAGTGTTTAATTAATTGCTTAATCTTTCAGAATAAATTTTATCAGATTGACACAACATTTTAACACTCTAATATTACTACTCTTGAATTGTCCAAATAAGTTTAGACGTATCAAAGTCTAAATCTTTTAATTTTTTTAAAATCATATCTTTGGTACTTTTTGGAAGAGATTTTGTTCGTGAAAGTATCCATAAATACTCTTTTGTTGGTTCACTAACAACTGCATAAGAGTAATCATTAGCTAACATAATAACCCAATAATCTCCATAAAAAGGCCAAAAGAAAGTCACCTTTAGTTTTGAGTTTTTATTATCAACTTTTATAGCTTCACCAATTGCTTCTTTTTTCTCATTTGTTGTTATATCTTCACATCTATTTATAACTTTGATATTTTTATTTTCATTGATAGAGTATGTGGCACTTACGTTTTTACAGTTTTTTTCAAAAAAGTGTTCATATCTAGCTATTTCGTACCATTTACCAAGATATTCTTGTAGGTCTAAGTTATCAACACTTTGTATTCTTGGGTCTTTATTCGCACAGCCTGTTAAAAATAGTAAAACAAATAGTAAAGGGAGTATATATTTCATATTTTGCCTTTTTATTTTATTTTATAGTTTTTTTAAGATTTTTAGTATCATTTTAATGTCTATTTATAAAAATTCTGTCATATATGTTCTATATATAAAAGGAACAAAATTTTGTTGGCATCTTTTATTTTCTCTTGATTCTATTGTAACTGCATTAAAAAATCTATTCCATAGTTTTGTAAATTTTTCTTCATTTAGTGAAAGTGTAGGTTGCTCAAAATCAACTACTTTTTCTATTGAAGTTTTTTGCTCATATTTTACAAATGCAAGTTCTCTTTTTAAATCGTGTATTATAAAGTTTTGATTGTTTAGTCTTTTAAAAAAGTGTTTACCAAGAAAATAAACAAGGTTATGTTTTGTATCTATTTTTGCATATAAAGTATTATCTTCTAACTCTTCAAACCTTGTAAATCCATACATTTTATGAACACTTCTAAATAGTTCTTTTTCAAGGTTTTGTAAATAAAAAACTTCTTTATTGTTTATATTAAAAAGTTCATTTTTGTCCTTGAAACCTATAATAATATAGTGCAAAAGAGTTAACTCAAACTCTTTTGTATCACACATAAAGATATTAAAGATTAAATCAAAGTTCTTTTTGTCAAACTTTTGTTTTATAGCAGTTAATACTTTATTTGATTTTTCAATATCTGTTTTTATCTCAAGTATTTCATCAAGAAGTAGAGTATTTGGAAACTCTTTTAGTATATTTTGTGGTTTTAGTTTTTGGTAATATACTTCATAAACAAGAGTTAAAAATCCTTCAAAAGTTCCATCATAAACTAGTATCATAATTCACCTGTTATTGAAGAGTATTGTAAATCAAAAAGTGAGGGTTGCTTTACTTTTGTATTGATTTTAGATGTTAAAAGGGCGGTTTTTATTCTATCTTGTTCTAAGGGAACTTCTCTTTGGTATTTGCCTTTACAAGTTATAAAATACCTAGCTCTTTTTAGGGAGATTTTTAATTTTATTAAGTCATCAAAATCTAAAGATTTAAATCTTCTAGCTTTAAGTATTTTAAACACTCCTCTAACTCCAATGCCAGGGATTCTAAGAAGTTCATCTTTTGAAGCTTTGTTTATCTCCATAGGAAAGTATTGTAAGTTGTTTAAAGCCCAAAATGTTTTTGGGTCTACATCTTCATCAAGATTTGGATTTCTATCATCAACTATCTCATCCCAAGAAAAATCATAAAATCTTAAAAGCCAATCAGCTTGATAAAGTCTATGCTCTCTAAGTAGTGGAGGTTTTGTAACTATAGCTGGTAGATTTTTGTCATCATTTATAGGAATATAAGCACTATAATAAACTCTTTTTAAAAGAGCTTTATCATATAAGACAGAACTTAGTTTTAAGATATCTTTATCACTCTCAGGTGTTGCTCCAACTATTAGTTGCGTACTCATTCCTATAGGTTTTGTATCTTTTTCTAAACTAATATCTCTGGCATATTTTAAAGGTTGTAGGACACTTTCTCTTGATTTATTTGGAGCTAAAAGTTTCAAAGATTTATCACTAGGAAGTTCAATATTTGAGCTAACTCTATTTGCTAAAGCAACTATTTGCTCTATAATCTTTTCATCAGTTCCAGGTATTAGTTTTACATGAATGTAGCCATTAAAATGGTATTCATGTCTTAATATTTTCAAAGCTCTTAAAATCAAGTTTGAAGTGTGGTCTTCACTATCTATAATACCACTACTTAAAAATAAACCTTCTATATAATTTCTTTTATAAAAATTAATAGTAATATCAGCAAGTTCCCTTGGTGCAAATGCAGCTCTTGGTATATCGTTTGATTTTTTATTTATACAATAAGCGCAATCATAAATGCAAAAATTTGTCAAAAGTACTTTTAGTAGCGATACACATCTTCCATCCGCTGTAAAGGTATGACAGATACCGCTTTTATGTGTTGCACCAATTTGTCCTGTTTTATAGTTGTTATCGCTACCACTTGAACTACATGATACATCATATTTAGCACTGTCTGCTAGTATTTCCATCTTCTCAAAAATATCTTTTTTCATACAGATATTTTAACTTTTTATTTTTAGTATTTTAGTTTTTATTGCAGTTTGCAATATTATAATAAATTTTGTATAATATTATTAAATATAAGGAATAGTTTTAATGGCAAATACTAAAAGAAGAATAATTTATACTGATGCTACAAAAAGTAAAGAAAATCAGTTTAAAGTTGGGTTATATGATCCCGAAATTAATTTAACATACACTCTATTATTAAAAGAGAATGTTAATAATGTTAATGAAGCAGAAAAATATGGAATTTTATATGCATTATATTATATTAACAGAAATCAATTAGAAAATGCACATATCTTGAATGATAGTTTATCTAGTGTTAATGATAAAAAGTTAAAAAAACTTGCTACTTATTTAAGTATTCAAATCTCTTGGATACCAAGAGAAATAAATTTAGTTGCAGATAAAATCGCTAGATTAGAGCCTACTCAAAAAGAAGAAGTATGGTACGATTTGTCATTGTTGAATAATTTAATTCATGAAAAGCATTTAGAAAAATAGATTAAATTAATGTATTTTATAATCATACGTTAGTTTGTAGTATCCAAAAGAGATTTTAGAAACTAGTTTTAGAAAATAAAAAAGTAAATCTTTTGGTTTTTGGTAAGAGATATGTTTAAACTCTTTGTTGGTGTTGTATTTATACTGATAATAGGTAAATAAAAACAAGGAATATTTGTTTTTACTTGTTATTGCAAAACTTACTGTTTCACCTCTAGCACAAGCTTTTGTTACCTCTTTTATATCATAAAGAGTTTTATTTTGATTATTCATTGTTTTCTAAAATCTCATTTCTTAATTTTTCAATTGCAAACTCTTTATTTTTTGCTTCAACCATAATATCTATATCTTTAGTATCTTCTTTAAACATATTTTTTAGTTCAATAAAATCTTTTAAGAATATCTCATCTCCATGTTTCCCAAATCTTCCTTCACCTTTAGAAGATAAATGAATTTTAGGTCTTTTCTCTCCCCATGTTTTTAATATATCTTTTGCTTCAAAACTGCTTGGGTTTAGACTATGATGATAGATATCAAAAACCATAGGAATAGAGCAAAAATTACAAATATTTAATATCTCATTTGCAGTATATATTTTCTCGTCATTTTCTAAGGCCAATCGTTTTTTTAGCCATGAGTTTTCTTCTATTGTTTTTATTAATCTTTCTATTGCTGAAGCTTTATCTCCATATACTCCACCACCATGGATTAAAACTGTTCCTTCATTATTTATACCTAATTGATCAAAAAGCCAAAACACTCTTTCTAACTCCCTTAAAGAGTTTTGTACAACCATCTCATTTGGTGAGTTTAAAACTGTATATTGTCCTGGATGTATAGTTATTCTTGTACTATATTTAAATATTTTTTCTTTTGTTTCTTCTAAAATATATTTAATACTTTCCAGCCAAGAATCTTCAAAAAGATTGTGAGATAAAAAAGGGATAAAACTATTTCCTAATCTAAAAACCTTATAATCTTTAGCTTCACAATAATCTAATAATTTAACCAACTCTTCAGCATTTTGAAGAAGTTTTTTTTCAATATTTTCATATTTTAGATTTTTTAAATTTATTGTTCTATTTGTTGATAAAGAGTTATCACTTAATGAGCAAAATAATCCAAATCTATACATTACCATGGTCCTTGAAATCTAATTGGTTTAAAATCAACCCTTTTTTTATGTTTTGTAATTCGTCCTTGTACTCTTTTTCTCCATCTTTTATATGCTTTAGGAGATATAAACTCTCTCATCAAATTTTTTATCTGATTTTCAGATAAATCAAATTGAGTTTTTATTACATCAAAAGTTGTTCTGTCTTGCCAAGCCATCTCAACTATTCTGTATTTTTCTTCATTTGTTAAATGTAAATTTTTCATTTGTAAAACAACCTTATAAATCCAAAAAGGAATAAAACTATTGAAACCTCTTTAGGCTCAAATCCATAAAGAAGATAAAAAATTGAAGCAAATATAAAACCAAAAGAGATAAAACTACTTTTCATATACTCTTTAGAGATTTTAAATATATACTCCATTTGGTTTTTTGAAACTTCAACTTCAAGTGTACCTTCACTAGCTTTTTTTATCATAGTTTTAAAATCTTTTGTAATAAAAGGTAACTCTTTAAACTCTTCAATTATAGTTTCAGTTATAGATTCTTTTGCTCCAATTGCTTTTGGAATATTTTTAATAAGTAAAGGCAAAATATCTTTTACACCATTAAAGTTTTCAATATATGTAGTTCCCAAGCCTTCAATAATAGCACTAACTCTTAAAATATATATAGCATCACTTGGAAGTTTAAATGGTAAATCTCTAGTACCTTCTAAAACATCAAAAGCTAAGGTTTGCATAGATTGACTGTCAAGACTATCATTTGAAAAAATATCAAACATTTTTGAAGTGAACTCTGCTAATTGTGCAGTTGGAGCTTCATAAGCTATTGTTCCTAATCTTTTACTTGCACTAATATATGTTTCATAGTCTTGTTCATTTGCTGCTTTTATAAGTTCAATAATTGCAACTCTTTTTTCATTTGGAACTGTTTTTACCATACCAAAATCTAAAAGTATCAATTCCCCTTTAGTATTAACCAAAAGATTACCAGGGTGTGGGTCTGCATGAAAGTATCCATTTATAAGCATTTGTGTTGTGTAAAAGTTTACTAAATTTGAGATGATTTTTTTAAAATCAATATTGTGTTTTAGGATATTTTCTTTATCATCAAATCTAAATCCCTCTTCAAAACTCATAACTAAAGCATCATCACAAGAGTATTTTCTGTAAGCTTTTGGAAATCTAATTTTCTCTTTTTTATACACTTTTTTAAAATTTTTCAAGTTTTGTAACTCTTGATTTAAACTAACCTCTTGAACAATCATTTTAGAAAACTCAGAGATAACTGCATCAATGGAGTTTTTGGTATATGAAGAGAATAGGGGATTAAATAATTTATTAAAAAAATTGATTATTTTGATATCTGCTAATACTTGTTTTTTTATCCCATATCGTCTTAATTTAACTGCAACTTTTTTATCATTTTGTAAGTAGGCAATATGTACTTGTCCTATAGAAGCAGAAGCTATTGGTTCTTTATCAAACTCTTTAAATATATCTTTGTCTTTAAAAGCTGTATTAAAAACTTCATTAAATCTTTTCTCTTTCATAGGAGGAATTTGGTCATGCAAAGATTTTAACTCTTCTAAATACTCTTTTGAAAAAAAGTCAGCTCTAGTTGCTAATACTTGGGCTAGTTTGATAAAACTTGCACCCAAATCAAGGATATATTTTCTCAATCTTTTAGGTGATAAAGGTTTAAAAATTAAAAATCTATTTTTCTTTTTTATAACCATATAGATTGTTAATAAAAATAAAAAGACTTTGTATACCCTAAATGGTGAATAATTTTTGATAATTTATCCTTTTATCTTTCGTATTGGCTCTGGCATTGGTTTAGAGAAGTAGTAACCTTGCATATAATCAACACCAATATCTTTTATTGTTTCTAACTCATAAGCTGTTTCAATACCTTCAGCTAATATCTCAATACCATTCTCTTTTGATAAGTTATATAAAGCTTTATAAACCGAAAGTTTTAGTTCGTCACTATCTATATTTTGTATAATATTTCTATCTATTTTGATAATATCAGGTTTTAAATCAATAATTCTATTTAAGCCAGAATAACCTTCTCCCACATCATCTAAAGCGATTTTAAATCCCTCATTTCTATAATATTCTAATATGGTTTTTAAATGCTTTTGATCTCTAACATTTTCTGTTTCAACAACTTCAAAGATTATATTTGATGGATCAAACTCTAGTTGTTTTGCCCACTTTACTGTTGATTTTAAACAAAATTCTGGGTCATATATTGTTGTTGGTATAAAGTTGATAAATATCTTTTTGTCTATTTTCTTTGTGGCAGCAGTTTTTAAGGCACTCTCTCTGCAAAGTCTGTCTAGATTAAAGTTCATATCATTTCTTGTTGATTTTTTAAAAAGTTTATCTGGATACATCAACGAACCATCAGGATTTACACCTCTAATTAAACATTCATAACCATAGATTGAATCACTTTTAGATTCAATGATTGGTTGAAAGTGTGAAGTTAAGGATTCATTGTTTATTACATCAAAGAAATCTTTATCATCTATTAGATTTAAAAATCTTTGCATTGGTTTTGCATTTAAAACTGTTTTATAAGAAAAACCAACATCTTCATATTCTATAAAAAGTTTGATATCTTCTGTTTCTAGTTGATTAAAGTTTGATTTTATGGCATCTATATTTGAATAAAAAAAATCTTTTGTATTATCAGTTTTTATATAGTGTAAATCGTGCACTTTATAAACATCTAATCCTAGTTTCATTAAAAAGATTCTACTTTTAGACATTAGTTCATCATATTCACTAATAAAATAGATTTTTGATGGTAGATTTGAAAATCCAAATTTTTGATTACATTTATTGCAAGCCATAATTTACTCCTATGGTTCTAAACGATATATTTCCCAATTATTGTCAATAAGTTCATAAACAAATCTATCATGTAGTCTGTTTAAACCACCTTGCCAAAATTCAAAATATGTTGGGACAATCTCATATCCACCCCAAAAAGAAGGAAAAGGAACTTCCCCTTTTGCAAATTTTTTTCTCATCTCATCAAATTTTGTTTCAAGAACTGTTCTTGAGTTTACCACTTGACTTTGGTGGGAAACCCAAGCTCCAATTTGACTACCCCTAGGTCTAGATAAAAAATATTTCAAAGACTCACCCTTTGAGATTTTTTTTATAGTCCCTTCTATTCTTACTTGCCTTTCTAAACCAAGCCAAGCAAAGTGGGCTGAAACATAAGGGTTTTGTTCTATTTGCTCTGATTTCTTACTATTATAGTTTGAAAAAAATCTAAATCCTGTATTATCATACATTTTAAGAAGAACAGTTCTTTGAGATGGTTTCAAATCAAGTCCAACTGTACTTAGTGTAAAGGCATTTGGTTCTATTAGTTTTGCTTCTAAAGCATTATTAAACCAAGTTTCAAATTGTTTGAAAGGATTTTTATCTAAATCCTCTATTTCCAAACCCTTTGAAGTGTATTCTTGCCTCATTTTTGACAAATCTGCCATATTATTCTCCACTATTTTTCTAACTCTTCTTTAAACTTTTTCAAATCTTTCTTTGTAACTAAACCTAATTCATTAATTAGTTCTTTTAGATGTCCTCGAAGCTCTTTTTTGATTTTTTTATCTTCAAGTTTCCCTTTTTTTTCTAATCTTTTTAAGAAATCTTTGGCATCTGATTTTTTTATTTTGCCTTTTTTCTCAAGAATCTTTACTTCATCCTCAATTTTTTCCCTCAATAAAGAACCTGCACCAACTGTTGTAAGAATTAATTCTCTTAACATGATTTCTCCTTTTTAATTTTATTTCTTATTTTATATCTTTAAAACACTTTTTTGTACTAAAAATATGTAACTTTATCACTTAAGATCAATATCTTTTAATATAATATCTTCTATAAAATCAGATTTACCAAAATGATTTAACAGATTAAATTTTAAATTTGGATTTTCATTTTTTAACTTTTCAATTATATCTGGTATATCGCTAATCACATGTCTTCCAGAGTTTAAGAAAAAAGGGTAATAGTTTAGTTCTTTTACACCTTCTTTTATTAAACTATTTGTTACCTCTTCAATACTTGGATTAGCTAATTCTAAAAAAGATGCTTCAACAAAATCGTAGTTTTTGTCCCTTTTTTTAATATTATCTACCATTGAAGTAAATTCATTGTTTGATAACTCTTTTTTACTTCCATGGGCAATCATAATCAAAGCTTTCATTCTTTTATCCTAATAGTTTTTTAAACTCTTCACATTTTTTTGTTATATCTTCACTATTCCAGATATCACTTATAACTGCAACCATATCAATATTGTTTTTTGTTAAATCTGCTACATTTTCTGTAGTTATCCCACCAATTGCACATACAGGAATATCAAGTTGCTCTTTTGCTTTTTTTATAATATCTGTATCTACTACATCTGCATTTGGTTTAGTAGAAGAGGAAAAAAATGCTCCAAATGCAACATAATCAACTCTTAAATCTTGCATTTTTTTAGCAGTTTCAATATCCCCATAACAAGAAACTCCTAAGTATCCTAAAAACGGTATTCTTATATCTTTTATTCTATGGTAATCACTTTTTCCTACATGTAAACCATCACATTGTAGTTTGATTGCTAAATCTATTCTGTCGTTTAAAACAAAAAGTGCTCTATATCTTCTACAAAGACTTTGTAAAGTTAATACAAGCTTTTCTATATCTTCATCTTTGTTTACTTTATCTCTATATTGTACTATTTTTGCACCACCAATTAGTGCTTTTTCTACTTGTTCTAAAATTGTATTTTCTGGTGTTAATGTGTTGTCTGTAATTACATATAATCCATTTAATTTATTTAACATTTATAATCCTTTTTTATGTGCAATAGGTCCCATTCCATGACCAATATTAGGTGCATTTTTTACAGCATTGTATATAAAATCTTTTGATATTTTTATTGATTCTTCAATACTTTTACCAAGTGCAATATTTGCAGTAATAGCACTTGAGAAACTACATCCAGTTCCATGTGTATTTGTTGTATCAATAAGTTTTGTATAAAAAACTCTTTTTTCTTTGTTTTCAAAAAGAGTATCTAAACTCAATACCTCTTCATCTTTAGTAACTTTATCGTTTTTGATTACAACTCTACAAGGTAATTCTTGTATTTTTTTTATAGATTCTTCATTTAAAGTGTCATAATCAAATAAAGCTTTTGCTTCAAAAAGATTTGGTGTTATTATTGTAGAGTATTCAAAAAGTGTTTTTAGATTTTCCACTGCATCATCATTTAAAAGTTTAGAGCCTGCTTTTGATATGAAAACAGGGTCAAAAATAATAGGAATATCTAAATCTTTAATGATTTCTCTAACTGTGTCGATTATTTCATTTGAAAAAAGCATTCCAATTTTTATAGCTTTTACATCAAAATCCTTTAAAACAGCTTCAATTTGTTCTTTTACAAAAGAGAATGAGATTTCTGAAATACTTGTTACACCAGTAGTATTCTGTGCAGTCAAAACTGTAAGTGCACTACATCCAAATACTCCAAAAGCTTCAAAAGTTTTTAAATCTGCTTGTATACCAGCACCACCACTACTATCACTTCCTGCAATAGTTAAAACAACGTTCATAATCAATCCTTGTGTTTTGTTGTCAGATTTGTATTGTAACACCATAAGCTATAATTAGTAGTAAAAAAATGTCAGTAGAAAGAATTCTTTAACTTTTTTAAATATAGATAACATTACTTATAGTTACTTTACGATATAATCCGCGAATAACAAAGAAATGGAGTATTAATAGATGTTACAAGTAGTTAACTTAAAAAAAGCATTTGGTCCTAGAGTGCTGTTTCAAGATATAAACTTAAAATTTGATACAGGGAAAAGATATGGTTTAATTGGTGCAAATGGTGCTGGTAAAACAACTTTTCTAAAAATTCTTTCTGGGATTGAAGATGCAACAGAAGGTGAAATTCAAGTTCAAAGTGGTAAAAAAATTGGGACATTGGGACAAAACCAATTTGCATATGAAAATTACACACTTTTTGATACTGTTCTTTTAGGAAATAAAAGATTATATGATGCAATAAAAGAGAAAGAAAAACTTTACATGAGTGAAGAGTTCACTGATGAAATCAACAATAGACTAGCTGAGTTAGAGATAGTTAGTGTTGAAGAAGACCCAACTTATGAATATGATATTAAGATTACTAAAATCTTAGAAGATTTAGGTTTTCCTGCTGAAATGCATCAAGATTTAATGAGTTCTATTACAGGTGGAGATAAATTCAAAGTTTTATTAGCTCAAGTGCTTTTCCCAAAACCAGATATTTTATTCCTGGATGAGCCTACGAATAACCTTGATATTAAAACAATTGGTTGGTTAGAGAATCAATTACAACACCATGATGGAACAATGGTTGTAATCTCTCACGATAGACACTTCTTAAATGCTGTATGTACACATATTTTAGATGTTGATTATAAACAAATCAGAGAGTTTACTGGTAACTATGATGATTGGTATATTGCATCAACTGTATTGGCAAAACAACAACAAGCAGATATGAATAAAAAACAAAAAGAGAAAGAAGAGTTAGAAAAATTCATCGCTAGATTCTCTGCAAATGCTTCTAAAGCAAAACAAGCAACATCAAGACAAAAACAACTTGATAAATTAGATATTGGAGCAATTCAAATCTCAAGTAGAAGGGATCCTTCAATTATCTTTAGACAAAAAAGAGAAGTTGGTAAAGAGATTTTAATGGTTAATAATATCTCTAAATCTTATGATGGAGAAGTTGTATTAAATGATATCTCATTTACACTTGAAAAGGGTGATAAAATAGCATTAATTGGTCCAAATGGTATTGGTAAAACAACTCTTTGTGAGATTTTAGTAGGAAATGTAAAGCAAGATGCTGGTGAAGTTCACTGGGGTGCAACTATTCAAAATGGTTATTTCCCTCAAAATGCAACTGATATTATTGATGGAGATATGACTTTATATGATTGGTTAAGAGATTTTGATAGAGATGCTGATATTGCAGAGATTAGAAACTGTTTAGGAAGAATGCTATTCAACGGTCAAGAGCAAGAGAAAAAAGTAAAATCTTGTTCAGGGGGAGAAAAGCATAGAATGATGTTATCAAAAATTATGCTTGAACAACCAAACTTTATGGTTCTTGATGAACCTACAAACCACCTTGATCTTGAAGCAATTATTGCTCTTGGAGAGGGATTATTAGAGTATCCTGGTTCTGTAATTTGTGTATCACACGATAGGGAATTATTAGATGCTTATGCAAATAGAATTATTGAGATTCAACCTGATGGTTCTATTGTAGACTTTAAAGGTTCTTACGAAGAATTTATTGAAAGTAAAGAAGAGAATTAATTCTCTTCTTTTATAATTATTTAGAGTGTCTTGATGCCATTCTAATTTCCCTTCTTTTTATAGCATCATTGTATCTTCTTTTTTCATCTTCTGTTTCAGGTTCTAGTTTTGGTACTGATGTTGGATTTCCATTTTCATCCATTGCAATCATTGTAAAGTAACAAACATTTGTATTTTTTATTGTGTGGTCTTTTATATCTTCAGAAATAACTTTAATACCTATCTCCATAGATGTTCTTCCTGTATAATTTACAGATGCATGAAATGTCACTAAAGAACCTATTTTAATAGGATTTTTAAATAAAACCATATCAACTGATAAGGTTACTGCATACATACCTGTATATCTTGCAGCACAGGCATATGCAACGTGGTCTAGCATTTTAAGGATTTCCCCACCATGGACATTGTTACCAGTAAAATTAGCTTTTTCTGGTGTCATTAACATTGTCATTGTTAACGATTTTTCCCTTCTATAATTTTCACTCATTTTCACAGCCTTCAAATTGTTATAATTTATTATAGAACATTAATTGAAGAATTTAAGAAAAATTTATAAATTTTCCTTATATATTGGGAAAACTATAGAAAAAAGTAACAAGTGAAGGTGTATAGAATTAAAAGATAAAATTATTTTAAAAATTATTTGCAAGGATGATTTAAATCATCTCTTGCATTTGATCTTCAGTTAAAGTTGTAACACCAAGTTCAACTGCTTTATCATATTTACTACCTGCATCTTCACCAAAAATTAAATAATCAGTTTTTTTAGATACAGAAGAGCTAACTTTTGCCCCTAAGGCTTCAAGTTCTTTTTTTATGATACCTCTACTTCTACTCATAGTACCTGTTAATACTACAGTTTTGCCTTTAAAAGCATTTTCTTGAACTTCAACTTTTTCTTCAACTTTTGGGTTAATTATAGAGATTAGTTTTTCAACAAGGTCTTTATTTACTCTTATAAATTCACAAAAAGAGTTTGCCATTTGCTCACCAATTCCATCTAATTCTACTAAAGAATCATAATCTATATTTATAACATTAAGTCCAAATTCTAAGCAGATTTGTTTAGAAGCAACTTCACCTATATGTTCAATACCTAAGGCATTTATTACTCTATGAAGTTCACTTCCTTTTGTATTTTCTATAGCATTTAAAAGATTATTGATTTTTTTCTCTTTGAAGCCTTCCAAGTTTTCCAAATCTTCATATTTTAAAGAGTAAAGATCTAAAATATCAAATATCTTTTTCTTTTTTACTAATAATTCAACTATTTTATTTCCTAAACCATCAATATTCATACAGTTTTTAGAAGCAAAATAGATTATAGAGTTTACAACTTTACTTGGACAATCTAAGTTTTGACATTTTATCATTGTCCCTTCATCTAAAACTTCACTTTCACAAGTAGGGCATGATGTAGGTCTAGAAATATCAATTTGTGTATCATCTCTTCTATCATAAAATACTTTAGTGATTTTTGGGATGATATCACCACTTTTTATAATGATCACTTCATCATTTATTTTTAAATCTAATCTTTCAATCTCATCAAAATTATGTAAAGTTGCACGACTTACAGTTGAACCATCAATCAATGTTGGCTCAACAATAGCAACAGGAGTTATAACACCAGTTCTTCCAACTTGTAGTGCGATATCTTTTATTTTTGTTGTTTTTTCTACTGCTGGGAATTTATATGCACAAGACCATTTTGGAAATTTTACTGTATATCCTAACTCTTCTTGTGTTTCTATATCATCTATTTTAATTACCATACCATCTAGCATCATCTCTATACTATCTCTAGCTTTGATTATTTCATGGTATATTTTTTCTATCTCTTCAACATCTTTTGCTATTGTTTGCATTGGTGGTTTTACAAATCCTAAAGAGTAGATATATTCCATCATTTGACTATAATTTTTACTTTCTAAAGAGTTTTGCCCTACACCCCATACGTTAAAAAATAGTTTTCTTTTTGCTGTAATACTTGGGTCCAATTGTCTTAAGCTTCCTGAAGCAGCATTTCTTGGGTTTGCAAAAAGTGCTTCATTGTTTTGAAGTCTTTCTTGGTTTATTTGTTCAAAATCTTTTTTTCTAATTACAATCTCACCACGAATTTCGATTAAAGATTTCTCTTTTATTTGAAGAGGGATAGAGTGAATTGTTTTAACATTGTTTGTAACATCTTCGCCAATACTCCCATCACCTCTTGTAATAGCTTGTTTTAATACACCATTTTCATAAATTAGATTTAAACTAGCCCCATCAAATTTTGGTTCACAATAAAATTCCAGATTAGTATTTACTTTTTTTGCTCTATTAATCCAATCTTCTAACTCTTTTGTATTAAAAACATCTTCTTGTGACCACATTCTTGAAAGATGTGAAGCTTTCTCAAAACCTTCTAAAACAAAACCACCAACTCTTTTATTTGGTGAGTTTGGATGACTCTTATCTGGGTTTTCTTGTTCATAGGCTAAACAAACTCTAGCTAGTTTATCATACTCTTCATCTGTTGCTATAGGGTTATCGTAAACATAGTATGCCTTTGCCCAGTTTATTAAAGTTTCAATTTTTTCATTATATTCGTTTTGTGTCATTATTCTCTCTTCTATACTTTTTGTAAGATATCTACTCTAAAAGGTTTTAATAAAGATAGCTCATCTTTGCTAAGCTCTTCATATCTTTTTTTAACTTCTTCTTCTATCTCTTTTGTAATATTATTATCATTGTATGTTACGTGCATTTGTCTTTTTTTAAAATCTTCAAAATTTTTATACACAACTTCTGTTTGGAAGAAAAACTCTTTAAATAGTTTTATCTCATCGTTATCTACAAACTCTTTTATGGCATTAAAAGCATCAATTCTTACCTCTTCTTCATTATGAAAAATAGATACTAGTTCATTTTGTTTCCCTAAAAAAAGTGGTTCAGAAATATATACTAAGCCATTAGGTTTTAATACTCTTTTAATCTCTTGTAATGATTTTTTCATTAACTCTTTTGGTATATGATGAAAAGATTTAAACATAAAAATAATATCTATACTAGCATCTTTTAATTTTATATTTTCAGCACCATTAAGTAGAAATTTTATATTTGGAATATTAAGTTTTAGATTTTTTTTATGTTGAATTTCATCAACTTCACAAGCTATAATATCTCTACTAAAACCAGATGATGCAATTTTTTGAGTCATTGTAGCTGCGCCACAGCCAAGTTCAAGGATTTTTTTATCATTTAAACTTAGTGTTTCAATAATATAATTTTCATCCACTGTTAAAGTAATATTCTCTTCAAGAAGTTTCATTTGTTTCCTTTAAAGTTCGTATTATACAAAAATATCATATAAAATTTCTTCAGAAAATTAAATAATAATTTGATAGAATTTTATTATCACTTTTTATTAATAAGGAAACTTAATGAGTTACGCAGATATTTTTATTTATGGATGGAGTTTAAACTTATTAATGTTTTTTGTAAATTTAATTATTGGGATTAAATCAATGAATTCAAAAACAAAAGAACAACTTTTAGAAGAAAACCAAGTTTTAAGTCGTTTAAAGTTTGAATTTGACAAATACTATCCCTACAGAAAATATGAAACAATTATTAGCTACTTGATGCCTTTTACTGCTTTTTTTAGAGTTAGTTATAGATTACTAGAGATGAAAATGTTTTTTAGTAAAAATATGGAAGCTACACTTTTTGATTATATGATTTTTAAATATGAAAATGACATTAATATTGCCAAAAATAAACTAGATTAAAATGTTTATTAAAACTAATCCTTATGATAATGATTCTTTAATTAAAGAATCAAGAGGATTGGAATTATTAGATAAGTATATTACAACTGCCAAAAATTGTCATTTAAATATACCTCATATTTATAGTGTTACAAAACAAGAACTAACACTAGAAAAAATTATTCATAACTATTCTAATAAAACTCAAATGGAAGTTTTTGGATATTCTTTAGCAAAACTACATCAATTAAAATTTAATTCTTATGGTTTAGATTATGATAACTTTATAGGTTTATCGGAACAAAAAAATATTATTTCAAATAATTGGGGTGATTTTTTCTTTGAATATAGGCTCTTGTTTCAAGTTGAAAAAATTGAAAACAAGATAATAAGAGAGGACTTTTTAACAATACTTTACAAACAAAAAGAAAAGATTATCAATTTTCTAAATACAAATACCGATTATGCTTCTATTGTTCATGGGGATTTATGGTCAGGTAATGTTTTATTTTCAAATAAAATATATCTAATAGATCCAGCAGTATATTTTGCAGATAGGGAAGTGGATATTGCAATGACCCAGTTGTTTGGTGGTTTTTCTAGTGAGTTTTATAAAATATATTCTGACACTTTGCCTTTATCTAAAGAGTATAATAATAAAAAAATTATTTATAATACATATCACTATTTAAATCATTATAATTTATTTGGCTTGTCCTATTTAAATGATTGTAAAAATGGTTTTTCTTTTATTGATAAATTATTTACTTAGGTTGATTTTAAAAAATTATTTGTAACTGAAATGTAATAAGAAAAAGATAAACTCCAATTAAAATTTACTGGGAGTTTATATGAATAATCTATCTTTAAAAAATAAAATAATACTTATTTTGGCTTTACCAATTTTAGCAATAATTTTTTTATCTGGTCAAAATGTATATGAAAAAATTAAAGAAAAAAAAGCTCTCGAAAAATCAAAAGAATATATAGAATTATCACTACTTTCAAGTCATTTATTAAAATCATTACAAGAGGAAAGAGAATATAGTTTAATATTTATTAATAGTTATGGAAAAGAGTTTTCTAACGAATTAGATACTATTAGAAAAAGCTCTGATGAAAAGATTAAAAAAATTGAAAATTTCTTAACTACTTTTGATTTTAGAAACTATTCAAATGAGATTGAAAAAAAGATTATTGATATAAAAAAAGATTTTAATAAACTCAAAATTATAAGGGAAAAAATTGATAAAATCTCTTTAAGTGATAGTGAATTACTAGATTTTTATAGACTTTTAAATAATAAAGTTTTGTTTTTTATTGATGATTCTCAAACATACAATAATGATGGTATTTTATCAAAAAAATTACAAGCATATTTAGCTATTGTAAATATTACAGAGTTTGCATCTGTTGAAAGAAGGGTATTAAGAGATATATTTGAAAAAGGTGTACTTCAATATAAGGATTATGAAGAATATGTAACAACTGTTTCATCTCAAAATTTGTATTTTTCTTTGTATTTAGAAGTATTAAGTCAAAAAGAGCAAAAAGAGTTATTAAAAGATTTAGAAAATTGCGAAAGTTGTAAGCAAACAGATAACTTTAGAGAGATAATAGAAAATAAAGCTATTAAAGATGAAATAATCTCAAGAGTTACAAGTTTGGCAGGTTTTGGAGGTTTTATTCAAACTTTTAAAGATTATTTATTAAATAAAGATTCAAAAAGTTTAAATAAATTACAAAGATACCACTCTAGTATCTCAAGAGAATTAAACAAATATAGAAGAATAAAAGGTATAACAAAAGAGGAAAAAAGATTAGTTAAAACTTTAAAAAATATATTTGATGAATATATGGGATATACACTTGATATACAAGAAGCTATAACAAACGGAAAAACAACAAGTGAAATTAATGATTCTATACAAATTAACGATTTGGAAGCTATTAATGCTTTAAAACAACTAAATAACAATATTTATGGAGTTGATTATAATAAATGGTTTGAAACTTCAACAAAACGAATAGAGTTTTTTTCTAAAAAAGGGGAAGATATTTCAAATGAAATAGAGGAGTATATTGAAAATAAAACAAATCAATTATCAAGTAGCTTTACTTCAACTTCTATAATAGTTTTAGTTTTAATTTTACTAGTATTTATTGTAACTAGTTATATTACAAGAAAAATTGTTAGCGCACTTAAAGAGTTTGAAAAAGGATTAGAATATTCTTTTCAGTATGTAATTAGAGAAAAAGATTATTTAAAACCTATTGAAGTTAATGGTAAAGATGAGTTTTCAAAAATGAATCAACATATGAATGAGCAAATGCAAAAAGTTAAATCAATAATTGAGCAAGATAGAAATGTAGTAGCTGAGATTTCAGATGTTGTTGAAAAAGTTTCAAATGGATTTTTAGAATATAATATCAATCAAAAAGGTGCAACAAATGAGGTTGAATCTTTAAGAGTTATAATAAATCAAATGATAACTTATACAAAACAAAAAGTTGATAATATAAATCTAGTATTAGATAATTATGCTGTTGGTAAATACGATTTTAGATTATCAGAAAAACAAAAAATTGGTATGTACGGAGATTTTGGTAGTTTGTCTGCTGGTTCTGTTCTTTTAGGACAATCTATCTCTCAACTTATTGCTATGATTACAAATGCTGGAAAAGAGTTACAAAGTAATACAAAAGTTTTAACCGCTTCATCAAATAGTTTATCAAATAGTGCAAATGAACAAGCTAGTTCTTTGGAAGAAACAGCAGCATCAATAGAACAAATCACAAGTAATATGAAATCTAGTAGTAATGATGTATCAAAAATGCTTACTATCTCTGATGAATTAAATCAAACAGCAAAAATAGGTAATGAACAAGCTTTAAAAACTGTTTCTTCAATGGATGAGATAAATGAAAAAGTTAGTGCAATTAGTGAAGCTATATCTGTAATTGATCAAATATCATTTCAAACAAATATTCTTTCTCTTAATGCAGCAGTTGAAGCTGCAACAGCAGGTGAAGCAGGAAAAGGCTTTGCTGTTGTTGCCCAAGAGGTTAGAAATCTTGCAGGACGAAGTGCTGAAGCTGCAAAAATTATTAAAACTTTAGTTGAAGAAGCTTCAAATAAATCCTTTGAAGGTAAAGAGATTACTAATAATATGATTAAAGGTTATGGAAAGCTTTCATCAAAAATTGAAGATACTAAAAGTATAATTGACAATGTATCTACAGCTATAAAAGAGCAAGAAGATGGAATGGTTCAAATAAATGATGCAATAACTACTTTAGATATGATGACACAAAAAAATGCTACAACATCTTCAAATATTGATAATTTATCAAGGGAAGTAGAAGAGTTGTCTTCAAGATTATTAGGTATTACTCAAAAAGCACAAATAAATGAAAAATACTATTTTATGGTTGATGATGTAGATTTAATCCAAAATATTTCAAAATATAAAAATGATCATATAAACTTTAAGAAAAAGCATTTTTCTTTTTTAAATGAGTTTAGAGATATAGATGTTACAAAATCTACAAATTGTAATTTAGGAAAATGGATAGTTGATACACAAGAAAACCAAAAAGAGTTTACTAACTCTTCTGAATGGAATATTTTAAAAGAAAAGCATGAAGCAGTACACAATGCTGTACAAATATTTATGGATTTAAATGCTAAAAAAGCAAATAATAATGAATTAAAAGAAAAAGCTAAATATATTGAAGAATTAACTTCAGAAATTTTTAATTGCT
The DNA here is from genome assembly GCF_963675975.1 of Halarcobacter sp. Classification (NCBI taxonomy): domain Bacteria; kingdom Pseudomonadati; phylum Campylobacterota; class Epsilonproteobacteria; order Campylobacterales; family Arcobacteraceae; genus Halarcobacter; species Halarcobacter sp. Next base: position 2,202,869 of record NZ_OY780939.1, read on the forward strand.
TAAATGATATTGCAGTTGTTAATACTAAACTAATAAGAAAAGCCTAATTTTCGTAACTTTTTAAAATTAAGTAAGAATATTTATACATAATATTCTTACTTATATATCTTTTATTATAATTTTTTATTATAATAAAATTAACTTTTGCTTAATATTAAAGTTGTATAATTCCAATAAGTAATAATTATAAAAGAATTATAAGATGAACAAATACAATAAAATATTAAATTTATATATTGATGGTTTTAAAAACCTCACTTTAGGAAAAACTTTATGGAAAATAGTAATTATTAAATTACTTATAATATTTACTATTCTTAATCTCTTTATATATGATAAATCTATAAATACAGAATATAAATCTAATGATCAAAAAATTGAATTTGTTTATAAGAATTTGACAAAGGAATAGATATGGAAGAGCATTTAATAGATTGGTCTAGGGCTCAATTTGCTTTAACTGCAATATACCATTGGCTTTTTGTTCCATTAACTCTTGGATTAGGTTTTATTGTTGCTTTTATGGAAACAATATATGTTAAAACAGGCGACGAGTTTTGGAAGAAGATTACAAAATTTTGGATGGGATTATTTGCTATTAATTTTGCAATAGGTGTTGCAACAGGTATTATAATGGAGTTTGAGTTTGGTACAAACTGGGCAAATTACTCTTGGTTTGTTGGTGATATTTTTGGAGCACCTTTAGCTGTTGAAGGTATATTAGCCTTTTTTATGGAATCAACATTTTTTGCTGTAATGTTTTTTGGTTGGGACAAAGTTAGTAAAGGGTTTCACCTTTTATCTACTTGGTTAGTTGCAATTGGTTCAAACTTGAGTGCACTTTGGATTTTAGTTGCTAATGGTTGGATGCAGTATCCTGTGGGAATGAAGTTTAATCCTGACACGGTAAGAAATGAGATGTCTAATTTTTGGGATGTTATTCTTTCTCCTGTTGCAATTATTAAGTTTTTACATACCATATCAAGTGGTTATATAGTTGCTTCTTTATTTGTTGTTGGTATCTCTGCTTGGTTTTTACTAAAAAGAAGAGAAATTACGTTTGCAAAAAGGTCAATTGTTGTAGGAGCTGTATTTGGAGTAATAACTTCAATATTTGTAATTCTAACAGGTGATGAATCGGCTCACCAAGTTGCACTTAAACAACCAGTAAAATTAGCAGCAATGGAAGGTTTATATGAAGGGAAAGAAAAAGCTGGATTAGTAGGAATAGGGGTATTAAATCCTAAAAAGAGTGTAAATAATGATGAAGAAACATATCTTTTTGAACTAGAGGCACCTTATGCCTTATCCTTTTTAGCCTATCATGATATAAATGCTTTTGTTCCTGGACTAAAAGATTTAGTTTATGGAAATAAAGAATATGAAATTGAATCTGTAGAATCAAAAATACAAAAAGGGAAAATAGCAATTGAGGCATTAAAGAATTATAAAGATGCTAAAAAAGAGAATGATATTTTAACTATGCAAAAATATGAAAAAACTTTAGAAGAAAATATTAAATATTTTGGATATGGACATTTGAAAAAACCTGAAGATGTTGTACCACCTGTAGCTATAACTTTTTATTCATTTCATATAATGGTTGCTTTAGGGTCTTGGTTTTTAGTTCTTTTTAGTTTGATTTTATATTTTACTTTGAAAAGAGATATTTTATTAAGAAAAAAACTACTTATTAGTGCAGTTGCTTCTATACCTTTAGGTTATATTGCAAGTGAAGCAGGATGGATAGTTGCAGAAGTTGGAAGACAACCTTGGGCAATACAAGATTTAATGCCAGTTGGAATTGCCGTAACTGATATTGCATCTTCTAATGTACAAATTACCTTTTTTATGTTTGCTTTTCTTTTCACAGCACTTTTAATTGCTGAGATAAAAATCATGTTAAAACAGATTAAACTTGGAATAGAAGGAGGGCACTAAGATGTTTGAAGAACTTACACTATTACAATTACAACAATATTGGTGGATAATAATCTCTTTACTTGGTGGTCTTTTTGCTTTTATAATGTTTGTTCAAGGTGGACAAACATTATTGGGACGAATCTCAAAAGGTGATGAAGTTTTAAAAACAATGCTTATAAATTCACTTGGTAGAAAATGGGAATTAGGGTTTACAACACTGGTTCTTTTTGGTGGAGCATTATTTGCAGCTTTTCCTCTATTTTACTCTACAAGTTTTGGTGGAGCATATTGGGTTTGGATGGCAATTTTATTTTGTTTTATTATCCAAGCAGTTAGTTATGAGTATAGAAAGAAAGCAGATAATTTTTTAGGACAAAAAACTTATGAAGTATTTTTATATATAAATGGAAGTTTAGGTGTTATTCTTTTAGGTACTGCAATAGCAACATTTTTTTCAGGTTCAAATTTTATTATTGATGAAAATAATTTTTCCCACTGGCAAAGCTCTTTACGAGGTTTAGAAGCTGCATTTAGTCTTTTTAATCTATCTTTAGGTTTTGCTCTTTTCTTTTTGGTTAGAATTACAGGAGCTTTATATTTTATAAATAATATAGATAATGAAACTATTAGACAAAGAGCAATAAAAAGTATAAAAATTGATATGCCAATATTTTTAGGTTTCTTTCTAATATTCTTGTTTTTTCTTTTTACAAAAGAGGGCTTTGCTTATGATTCAAATGGAATAGTTTATATTCAAGAGTATAAATATCTTATAAATTTTATTGAGATGCCAATTGTTTTTTGTATGTTTATATTGGGTGTTTTATTTGTTGTGATTGCAGTATTTTTAACAATACATTTTAATAAAACATGTTGCATAAAAACAGGTGGTGTAGGTGTAGTTTTAACAGTGATGGCACTATTTTTAAATGTAGGATTAAACAATACCTCATATTATCCATCCCTTTCTAGTTTACAAAGTTCTTTAACTATAGTAAATAGTTCAGGAAGCCATTATACTTTAACAACAATGTCTTATGTTTCGTTGATGGTACCTTTTGTTTTAGCCTATATTATTTATGTTTGGTATCAAATGGATAGAGTAAAAATTACAAAAGAAGAGATGGAAAACTCTTCTCACAACTATTAGGAGAATAACATGGAGTATTTAAGTTCATTTATATGGTTACTTTCTTGGCCTGTTATTATATATCTTTCCTATAAGATTATAGTAAAAAGTATTAAGAAGGTTTAATATTATGATTAAGTTAATGAAAAGAACATTTATATATTTCTTTTTTTTAATGTTAATAATAAATATGTCAGTAAATATATACAATCATTATCACAATAAGGAGAAAACAGATGATTACATTTCCAGTAAAAACGGATAAAGAAAATGCGGCAGTTTCACCACTGTTTGGTAAAGCAAAATATTTTGCTTTTTATGATGGGAAAGAATTAAGAGTTGAAAAAAACCCTTATGAAAAAGGTTCACAACTTGTAAATTGGTTTTTAGAAAAAGGTGTAGATAAAATAGTTATTAAAGAGATGGGTTCAAAACCTTTTAATAAAGTTATTCAAACTAATATTAAAGTTTTATTTGCAGGAGAAGGTAGAGTAACAACAAGTGATGTTATAAAAGGTTTTGATGAAAATCTATTAAATGAACTTTCAGTAGATGAATTAAAAAATATAATTAAAGAGCATGAAGCAAATAAAAAAAGTTCTTCTTGTGGAAGTCATACCCATGAACATAATCATGACCACGAGCATGATGATAAAAAAGTTTGTCATAAAAAAATTAGAGCACAAAATCCCTATATTTTTAAATAATTAAGTACAAAGCTTTTGCTTTGTACTTTTATTTTTTTGGATAAGTCATCTCTTCTGGTTTGACATATTTATCAAACTCTTCAGAACTTAATAATCCCAAAGCAATAGCTTCATCTTTTAATGTTGTACCATTTTTATGGGCAGTTTTTGCAATTTTTGCTGCATTTTCGTAACCAATATATGGGTTTAAAGCAGTTACAAGCATAAGTGAATCGTTTAAGTATTTTTCTATATTTTCATTGTTTGGTTCAATACCAACTGCACATTTGTCATTAAATGCGTGCATAGTATCACTTAGCAATTTGATTGATTGTAAAATGTTATATGCAATAACTGGTTTAAATACATTTAGTTCAAAGTTACCCTGACTAGCTGCAACTGATACAGTTGTATGATTTCCCATAACTTGTACAGCAACCATCGTCATAGCTTCACTTTGTGTTGGGTTAACTTTTCCTGGCATAATAGAACTTCCTGGTTCATTTTCAGGAATATTAAGTTCACCAATTCCACATCTAGGACCTGATGCTAACCATCTAACATCATTTGCTATTTTCATTAGGTTTGCTGCAAGAGCATTTAATGCACCACTTAAAAATACTTCTCCATCATGAGAGGTTAATGCATGGAATTTATTTGGATGAGATTTAAATTTGTATTGAGTATTTGTTTGTTCATTTAAAACTTCGCAAACCATTTGAGAAAACTCTGGGTGTGAGTTAAGACCAGTTCCAACAGCAGTTCCACCAATTGCAAGTTCTACAAGATATTTTAAACTATCATCAACTTGCATTAAAGCTTTTTCAAGCATATCAACATATCCTGATAACTCTTGACCAAGAGTTAAAGGTGTAGCATCTTGTAAATGTGTTCTTCCTATTTTTACTATTGATTTAAACTCTTCACTTTTTGCTTGAAGTGTATCTTTTAGTTTTTTAATTGCAGGAATTAGTTGTTTTTGTAACTCTAAAACAAATGAGATTCTCATAGCAGTAGGGTAAGTATCATTTGAACTTTGACCTTTGTTTACATCATCATTTGGATGTACAAGTTTCTCTTCTCTAAAATCTTTTCCTAAAATCTCAGTTGCTCTATTTGCTACAACTTCATTCATATTCATATTTGATTGTGTTCCTGAACCTGTTTGCCAAACAACTAAAGGAAAGTTTCCTTCAAGTTTACCTTCAATAACCTCTTTACAAGCACTTACAATAGCATTACATTTTATATCATCTAATCTTTCTAATTTATTGTTTACTATTGCGCAAGCTTTTTTAAGGTAGGCAAAACCCTCTACAACTTCTGATGGCATTTTTTCATTACCAATTGGAAAGTTTTCAACACTTCTTTGTGTTTGGGCAGCCCAGTATTTATCATTTGGGACTTTCATCTCTCCCATAGTATCTTTTTCAATTCTAAAATCCATTATAAATCCTTTTGTATATAATGGTCAGTATAACACATTATCATTTAATTATAATAATTGTTATCATAAAGGAAAGTTCAAAAAATAAAGATTGTGTTAGATAGAAACAATAAGAGGTTTTCCTCTTATTGTCTAAAAAAGAATACTAAATAGCTCTCCACTTAGCAGGCCCAGTAGTATGAATAGAGTTACCCTCTGTGTCAACAGCAACAGTAACAGGCATGTCTTTTACCTCAAATTCATAGATAGCTTCCATTCCCATCTCTTCAAATGCTAATACTTTTGCATCTTTAATAGATTGTGAAATTAAATAAGCTGCTCCACCTGTTGCAATTAAATACATTGATTTGTACTCTTTAATTAAATCAATTGTAGGTTGCTTTCTTTCAGCTTTACCAATCATTCCCATGATTCCAATTTCCATCATGTCTTTTGTAAATTTATCCATTCTTGTAGATGTAGTAGGTCCAGCAGGTCCAACTTTCTCATCTCTTACTGGATCAACTGGTCCAACATAGTAGATAAATCTATCTTTTAAATCTACTCCATTTGGAAGTGGTTTACCAGCATTTTTGTATTCAACAATTTTCTTATGTGCTGCATCTCTTGCAGTTAAGATTTTTCCAGATAATAGTAACGTATCACCTGATTTAAACTCTTGTAGTTTCTCTTTTGTTAAATCTTCAATATTTACTTTTTTAATAGTATCCATTGGTAATTCAATATCTGGCCATAGGTCTAAATCTGGTTTCTCAAATTTAGCTGCTCCATTACCATCTAATTCAAAATGAATATGTCTAGTAGCTGCACAGTTTGGAATCATAGCTACTGGTAATGAAGCGGCGTGACATGGGTAATCTAAGATTTTTACATCTAATACAGTTGTGATACCACCAAGTCCTTGTGCACCAATACCAATTTTATTAATATCTTCATATAATCTTAGTCTTAACTCTTCAACTGCATTCTTAGGTCCTCTTTCTTTTAGTTCATGAATATCAACATGACCCATTAAAGATTCTTTAGCCATAAGCATTGCTTTTTCTGGGTTTCCACCAATACCAATACCTAAGATTCCTGGAGGACACCATCCAGCTCCCATTTGAGCTACATTATCCATAACCCAAGTATAGATATCATCTGATGGATTTAAAACAGTGAATTTAGATTTATTTTCACTTCCTCCACCTTTAGCTGCAACTGTGATTTCTATTTTATCTGAGTTATCAATACTATAATGAATTACTGCTGGAGTATTATTTTTAGTATTTTTTCTTTCACCTGCTGGGTCACTTACAATTGAATATCTTAAAGTGTTATCAGGGTGTGTATATCCTTGTGCCACACCTGCGTTGATAATATCTTCTAATTCATTTTGAATATCAAGCTGTGCTTTTGTACCAACTTTTATAAATACATTTACACTTCCTGTATCTTGACATAAAGGTCTATGTCCCATTGCACACATTTTTGAGTTTATTAATATTTGTCCGATTGCATTTTTTGCTGATTCACTTTTCTCTTTTTCATATGCTTCTACCATCCCTTTTACGAAATCTTCTGGATGGTAGTACGAAATATATTGTACTGCATCTGCTATACTTTGTTTTATATCATTTTCTGTGATTTTTCCCATTAAAACGCCTTTTATAAAATTTAGAATATTATAACTAATTTGAGATTATTAAAAGAAATAAAAAAGATAGAAGAGTAACTATAAATCCAATCAAGTTACTCTAATTCACAATTAATTGTGAAGTTTTAATTTAATAGTAGCTAACGCACCTTTGTAATGGATATTTTCATAAGTAAATTCAGTATTTTCTATAGTAATTGTTCCTCTCATATGTTTTACAATTATCTCTTCACTCATATACAATCCAATACCAGTACCTTGAGATTGATGTTTTGTAGTAAAATATGGTTCAAAAAGGTGTTTGATTATTTTTTCATCTATTCCACCGGCATTATCTTTTATTTGGATTATTAATTCATCATTTTTCTCTTTTGTATCAATAAAAATAAGCTTTTTTTGATTTTCCAATTTTAATAATTCATCCCTTGAATTATTTAATAGATTAATTAAAACTTGAACTAATTCTGTTTGAATTCCATATATGATTGAATCATTTATATTTTTGATAATATCAATGTTATGGTTTTTAAATTGAACATTTATAAGATTAAAACAATTATTAAATGCTTCTTCTACTGAAAACTCTTTTTTTACTTTATTTGTATTAAAAAAGTTTCTAAAATCATCAATTGTTTTTGATAGATATTGAGTTGTTTGATTTATATTATCTAAGCCATCAATCAACTCTTTATCCTCAAGAGAACCCATCTCTTTTTTTAATTTTGTACCAGTTGCAATAGTTGATATTAAAGATAAAGGTTGTCTCCACTGATGGGCGATATTTCCTATCATTGTACCTATAGCAGCAAGTTTTGATTGTTGGGCTAACATCTCTTGCTGTCTTACTAATTCATTTTGTTTCTTTTCAATTTGTCGTTGATAGTTTCTAAATTTTTTCTTTAAGAATTTTGACATATAAAAAGAGATTAGTAATAGTATTATTGTTAAAACAATAGTAAATAAAATAAGTTGTTTTAGATTGTCTCTTAATCGTTGATTGATTAATTTTTCTTCTTTTTTTATTATTTCATTTACTTCATTTTCGTAAAAACCTTTTCCTATTATCCATTGCCAATTATCAATACCTTTTACATAACTTGTCTTTTTTGCAGACATATCAGTATTTGGTTTTCTCAATTGTACATAAGAGACAAAATTTGAAGAGTTGTTTTTTCCTGCATCTATTATTTTTTCAATATCTTCAGGTTTTGTATTTCCCACTTCAAAGGCATTTGTACCAATTAGTTCTTCATCTGCATGGTTTAAGTATTTCCCATCATAATTTAAAACAAAAAAGTATTCACTATTTGTAAAATTATAATTTTTAATATACTTAATTACATTTTTTTTCACATCATCTTCAAAATCATTGAAATATTCACCTGTTCCGATAAACCAATTATATGGTTCAAAATGTTTATTAAATCCTAATTTTTTATATTGTTTTTGCATATCATTAGGTTTATGGTACCACCAAGTTAAAAATACTTCATTTTGATTTTGTATTCTATTTACAATCTCTCTTGTTAGAAAAAGCCCCTTTGAATCTTGGTAGTTATAAAAGTTTTTTCCTTCTAAACTTTTGTTTATTGGTAATAAAATACATTCATAATCAAACGAGTAAATAAAATAATATCCTCTACCATTGTTGAATCTTATTTTTCTAAGAGCATCTTTTATAAGTTTTTTTACTTTCTCTTTTCCCAAGTGTTTATTTTCATTATAAATATTCATTGCGATAGAATAAGCTTCATTTACCCTTTCTTTAAGGTTTTCTTTTAAAGTCTTTTCTGTTAGTGCTTGTTCTTTTCTAATAAATTCATATAGGTGATTAACATCTGTTTTTATTTTATCTTTGTTATTGTTTATGAATTGATTTTGTGTTATTTCTTTTTCTTTAAAGAAAACATTTTTAGTATTTTGAAATAAAATAAAAGTTATTACAATAGATAAAAGTATTATAAAAAATGGTGGGGTATATTTAATTATTAAAAGAATAATTCTTTCATTTGAGTTTTTCATTAACTTCCTAAATAAACTATTGTGTTTTTGATTTTAGTTATTTTATTAAAAAAATCTATAAATATTACTGTATAGATGAAATAATAAAATTATTTAAGTCAACATAAAATTTATTAGTAAGCATTTCAATAGTTTTTACAAAACCTAAAGCATCATTTGTCATACATATTTTCTTATATGTAAAGTTTTTAAAATACACTTTTTCATTTTTATTATTTACTAAATAAACTCTGATTGTAAATTTTGCATATGATTTATCTTCCTCAAATAAATGATTAAAATCTACTAATTGACTAACTAAATTATAATCACTTTCAATTTTTAAATTTGAGGTACTAATATATTTATAGTCTTTAGTAAAAGTTAGATATTTTGCCATTTGTTTTTGTAACATTTTTGTTGGTCTATCCATCCATTTATTTAAAGCATATTTATCATATTCTAAATTGTCTTTTGAATATAAAATATTTTTGCTGTTATAACTTGTGATAGTTTTTGGTTCTAGAACATTTATACTTTTTTCTAAATACTTTGTAGATTTAATATTTTGCTCATAAATATTCAGATTGTATGTATTATATGAAGGTAGTTCATTTGTTACTGAGATACAACCACTAAATAAGATAATAGAAAGTAGTGCTAATGTACTTGATTTAATCATTTTTTTCTCCTGGACCATATGGAATCTCTCTTGTATTAAATATCATATTCCCTCCGTTTTCATTAAAGTCTTCAATTGTTGAATCAATTTTTTCAATAGTATTCTCTAATTTATCTAAAACACCATCAATATTTTGAGACGATTTAGCTGTTTTTCTTAAATCTTCAAGTAGATGTTTAACATCTTCATTTATAATTATTTTGATATCTGAACTAACTGAATTAAAGTTTTTAGCTAAAGTATTAACCTCTTTTGCAACATTTGATATATCATCTCTTACAACTTCATCAATACTATTAGTCATTTTATCAATATTATTTAAAGTATTTGGTAATGATGTTTCAACTAAAGTATTAGCTTTTTTTAGCAAAATATTTAGATTTTTTGTTGAATCACTGCTATTACTTAAAATATTTTCAATATTTTTTATATTTTTATCATTTAGTAATAGTTCTATTCTTTTTAAAAGAGTTTCAATATTTGTAGTTATATTTCCTGCACTTGATGTTATCTTATCTATGAAGGATTTTTTTAAAGGTATTTTTGTATAAGTGGCATCTTTATTTTGTTCTAAAATTTTGGCATCTTGACTTCCACCACTTATCTCTACAAGTTTATTTCCTGTAACACCTTGTGATTCAATAATTGCAAAACTGTCAGTTTTTATTAATTGTGGTTGAGTTACTTTTAATATAATCTCTATCTCTTCAAGATTTTTTGGATTTACTCTAATATCTTTTACTGTACCAATATTTAAACCCTTGTATTGAACTATAGAGTTTTTGTTCAATCCTGCTACAGAGTTTGTACTATAAACTCTATATTCTCTTGCTGTAATATCATCCACATTATATCTGGCAAGCCAAAGTATAAATGCAACCATTCCTATAGTAAATATTAAAACAAAAAGTCCGACGGTAGTGTATTTAGCTTTATTTTCCAAGGTTTTCCTTTTTAGAGTTTTAAAAACTTATTGATAACTGGATTATTTGCATTCTTTGCATCTTCATAGGTACCAGTTATTGCTAGTTTGGTATTTGAAATTATTAAAAATCTATCTAAAACATTTTTTATTGTATTTAATTCATGGGTAATTATTACAACTGTTAGTCCTAACATATCTCTTAGTTGTGCAATTAAAGTATCAAATGCTTTTGCACTAGCTGGATCTAAGCCAGAAGTTGGTTCATCTAAAAAAAGTATTTTAGGGTCAAGTGCTAAAGCTCTTGCTAGTGCAACTCTTTTTTTCATCCCTCCACTTAACTCTTCTGGATAAAGTTTTCCTACACTAGGATCAAGACCAACCATATTCAACTTGGTGTAGGCAATGTCTTCAATTAAATCTTGTGAAAAGTTTGTATTTTCTTTTAACATTATTCCTATATTTTCTATAACACTTAAAGATGAGAATAGGGCACCAAATTGAAACAAGACTCCCCAGTTTCTTTTTATTTCATTTCTTTGTTTCATATTTAAGTTATTTATATTTTTATCAAATACTTCAATTGTTCCTTTTTGGATTTCATCTAGCATGATAATTTGACGAAGTAGTACGCTCTTTCCACTACCACTACCACCTAAGATACCAAAGATTTCACCTTTTTTAATATCAAAAGAGATATTATCATGAACAATTTTTTCATCAAATGCTGTTGAGATATTTCTTACTTTTACCACTTAAAATCCTAACTCTATAGATAATAAAGATATAAGAGCATTAATAATAATTAACCAAAAAATTGAATCAACAACAGCTTTAGTTGTATATTTACCTATATCTGTACCACTTTTAACTTGTAATCCTCTATAGCAACCAATAACTGCAATTAATATTCCAAAAAGTGGAGCTTTTAAAATACCCAACATAATGTGTCTAATCTCAACATATTCATAAATTCTATTAATAAATTGTGTATATGAAATACCAAGATGGTATTTTACAATTATCATTTCACCCAGTAATGATGCCATATCAGCAAAAAATACTATTAGAGGTAGTACTATAATTAAAGCAATAATTCTAGGAATGATTAGAAATATATCAATATCAAAGCCCATAGTTCTCATAGCACTTATCTCTTCAGTAATTTTCATAGTACCAATTTGTGCTGTGTATGAAGAAGCACTTCTACCTGCTATAACTACAGCTGCTAAAAAAGGTGCTATTTCTCTAAACATGGACATTGTTGACATCTCAATAACTATAATAGCAGCTCCAAATCTATTTAACTGATCAGCACCTTGATATGCAGTTACAAAACCAACTAAAAATAGTGCTAATCCTATAATTGGTAATATTGGTATTGCAGCTATTTCAATTTGATTTATAATAGATTTAAATCTAATTTTTGAAGGATGAAGTAAAAGATAGAAAAAATAAACACAAAGCTTGCCAATAAAATAAAGAAATTTTTTAAAAGTATTAGAAGCGTCAAAAATCTCTTTTCCAATACTTTGGATAAAAGAGGGCTCTTTTTTTATAATAGAATCTTTATGTACATAGTTGCCTTTGTACAACTCTAACATTTTTTTATGCTTATCACTAATATTTTCTATTATTGTTTCTATATTGTTTTTTTCAAAAAGTACTAGATATTTTATTAATAGAATAATTCCAGAAGAGTCTATATTTTTTAATTCTTTAAAATCAAAGATAACACTTTTTTTACTTTTATTTTCTTCATAAAAAAGATTTATCTCTTTTATTTTATTATCTAAATTAAAATATTCCCAGTTATCAGTGATTTTAAATATATTCATTTTTTACCTATATAGAATCTACAATCTCTATTACTATTTTAGAAAGTTTGTTTATTGATTCTATTTCAACTTTTTCTCTAGTAGAGTGGGGATTAAAAATATTTGGTCCTATTGAAGCTATTTTCATATTTGGAAATTTATCTTTAAAAATTGCACATTCAAGTCCAGCATGTATTGCTTCTAAACTTGCATTTTCATCATACTTTTTATATATCTCTAAAACTTGATTTGTAAACTCATTTACATCTGGTTTCCATGCTGGATATTTACCTGCTGTTTTAACTTCAAAACCAAAAGATTCTAATAAAAGTTTTGTTTCTTTTTTGATTTTTTCTAGTTCAATATTTGACATAGATCTTGCACTTAATTCTATCTCAATTTCATCAATATTTGTAGAGATTTTTGCTAAATTTATTGAGTTTAGAACAACATTTAATTCTTTGTCAAAACCTCTAACTCCATTTGCAAATGTATAAATAAAATTAGTAATATCACTATTCCAAATATTTAAATGTTCGCTTTTTGTCTCAATTTTACTTATACAAATATTATCATGTACTTTTATTGATGGATAATCTTTAAAGGCTATTATGGCTTTTACATTTACAGGAATAGAATTGATTCTTTCACCTCCATTTATGTCTAACAATAAACCCTTGTTTTCAGTTACAAATTCTCCAATTAATTTTATACCATTTGGAACATTTTTATGAATATCAACACCACTGTGACCACCTGGTAATTTTGAAATTTCTACTTCATAAAGTTCATAGTTTTCTGTATTTTCAATGATTTTTTTAGAGCTATTTTTTGCAAAAATATCAACTCCCCCTGCACAACCTATACAGATTTCACCTTCCTCTTCACTATCAATATTTAGCATATATGAAGCTTTTAGTTCTAACTCTAAATTGTTTGCACCTATAAGACCTATCTCTTCATCTGAGGTAAATAGATACTCACAATCATAACCTTCAGACATTAACCAAAGCATATAAGAACAACCAATTCCATTGTCTGCTCCTAAAGTTGATTCAGCTGCTTTAAAAAAGCCATCTTCTTCAACTATAGTTGGAACACAATTATCTTTTAAGCATACTATATCGTAGTGGTTTTGAATACATAGTTTTGCTTTTGAATTATCTTTTTTACATAATATATTGTTGTAGTTATCTACAAAGCAGTTGTAATCATATTTTTTAGCATAATTTTGGATATATTCTATAAATGGTTGATGAGTTCCACTACATCTAGGAATAGTAGTAATCTCTTTAAAAATCTCTATTATTTTATTCACAAATAACCTTTTTATAAAAATTATAACTAATTTTATTTAAATTTATATTTCCTAAGGGTTACATTTTAAGCTTTTATTTAATAGTTTTTTATAATATATTCACTAAAAAAAGGGAAATTTATGATACTTGATTATGCTGATGTAAATGATTTAAATAGATATAAAATTATGTCTGATACAGTTGTTCCTAGACCTATTGCTTGGATTGTAACAGAAGATGATGGAGTTATTAATGCTGCGCCATTTTCTTATTTTGTACCTTTATCTTCAAATCCCCCTGTTGTTATTGTATCAATTGGTAAAAAGGAGGATGGAAGTGCAAAAGATACTCTTTTTAATATTAGAAAACATAAAAAAGCAACTATCTGTTTTGTAAACAAAGATAACTGTGATGATGTTAAAAACTGTGCTATGCCTTTAGGAAAAGATGAAAGTGAGATTAAAACTTATGAGATTGATGTTCAAAAGCCTTTAGATGATTTTCCTGCAATGATTGCTTCAACACAAACTGCTTTATTTTGTGAGTTTTATAAAGAGGTAGAATTGCCAGGTAAAACTACACCAATAATTTTAGAGATTAAAAAGCAGTTTATTGAAGATGGTAGATTAGATGAAAGATCTCATGTTCATGTGGATAATGTTGGTAGAAGTGGAGCCTTTTTTAAAGCAATGGTTGATTTATAATCTAAATATTTATAAAAAAAGTCTTGCATTTTTGCAAGACTTTTTTTATCTTTAAACGATTTCAAAATGTTATAACAAATTGAAAGTTATTTTAAGGTTTTTACTATATAATTACGGTCTTGAAAACGAAAAATAGGGGATTTATGAGAATAACAATTACAGATAATGAATTTAATGCAATACAAAAAATATTACTTCAAAATGATATAACTTTATATAATCGAATAAATGAAGAGTTTAAAAAATCAGTATTATCTTGTACAAAAAAGAAAGTAAAAGCAACAGTTAAAGCAAACAATGTAAAAAGAAAAAAAAGTAAAAATGCGGTTGTTAATGCAGTAAATGTATTAAGATTAGAGAATAAAGATATTACAGTTTATAGTGTGGCTAAAACAGCAGAAATAAGTTATAACACAGCAAAAAAATATAAAGAATTTATATTAGCACAAAAAGCTTCTTAAAATAAGCAGAAGCTTTAAAGCTTCTACTCATATTAACTATTTTTCCCATCAAATTCATTGATATTAACATTTTTTACAACATCTAATGCAATATTGTTAGTTCCTTTTGCAATATCATTTGTTTGATCTGCAATTGCAGCATTTTCTTGAGTAAATTTATCTAATTGATTCATTGCATCAGCAATTTGTGTCATACCTAAATTTTGCTCTTTAGCAGCATTTGATACATCTTCAATTAGATTATTTGTTGTAGAGATTTTTTCTTCTAAACTACTAAAACCTTCAATCATTTTAGTACTAATTATTTTACCGTTGTTTGCTCTAGTTGTAGCATTTTCAACTAAGTCTTTAATCTCTTTAGCAGCTTCAGCTGATCTAGCTGCAAGATTTCTTACTTCTTGTGCAACAACAGCAAATCCTTTTCCAGCTTCACCAGCAGTTGCTGCTTCAACAGCTGCATTTAGTGATAGAATATTTGTTTGGAATGCAATTTGATCAATAACAGAGATAGCTTCATTGATATTAATTACTGTTTCATTTATCTCATCCATAGCTTTAACTGTATCGTTTGCAAGATTTTTACCTGTGATTGCAGAATCTTTAGTTTCATTAGAGATATTTTGCATCTCTTGAGCTTTTACACTTGTATGTTGAATATTACCTGTGATCTCATCAATTGAAGCGGCAGTTTCTTCTAAAGAAGCAGCTTGTGACGTTGCATTTTTACTTAATGTTTGAACATTTTGTGTTAACTCATCAGAACTTTTTTGAAGATTTATACCATCTCTTTGACTATCTTGTAACATTTGAGTCATCATGTTATTCATCTCAATTAATTCTTGACCAATTTTTCCTGATGTTTCTTTGTTTAGTTTAGCAGTAAAGTCTCTTTGTGTATATTTACTTAATACATCACTAATTTTATTGATATCTTTTCCTACTAAAGATTCTAAGTTTTCAAGCATATCATTTAAAAGTTTTTTTAATTCATTTAATGAATCAGTAGATGTATTTTCCATAATTCTTTTATCTAAATAACCTTTACTCACATTATTTACAACATTTTTTACATTTTCAATAAGATGGTTATCTTCATCAATACTTTTTGATATTTTTATAATATTATCATTGATGTTTTTTGCCATTTGTCCAAATTCATCATTTGAGATTAAATCAATTTGTTTTGTTGTAGAGGCTTCTTTATTTAAATATAAAAAGAATGATTTAAGACCATCTGTTATAACTGTAAGGTTTGATTTAAGTTGCTTAACACTTATAAAAATCGTAATTCCTACAATTAAAATACCAAGAATTGCAGCTATAATTGAAAAGTTTCTAATGAAATTTGCAAGTGATAAATATTCATCAACAGGTGCATTGATAAATATAGACCAGTTAACATCTGCTTTACTAATTTTAAATGGTTTAACATAGTTATATGTTTCTAATCCTGTAGTATATGATTTTTTTACAAAAGTATAATCTTTTGACTTTTTAACACTCTCTAAAGCATTCTTATACTCTTTATCATTTTTAGTTACTTCTGATACTTTCTTAGAAATTAACTTTTTGTCAGGGTGTCCAACAATAGTTCCATAATTATCTACAATAAAAGCATATCCATTATCATAAACTTTAATAGATTTTGCAAGTTCTCCAAATGTATCTAATGCAATTTCAGCACCAATTACACCAGCATACTTTCCATCTTTATATAATGGTATAGCAACAGTATTCATTAGTGTATCAACTCCTGCTATAGGGTACACGTAAGGTGCCGTAATAAACTCCTTATTTGCTTCTTTTGGTCCTTTTATCCAACCGTTTTCTTCATTGTATTCTGCTCCAGTTTGAATAATAATACCATCTTTAGACCGTGTTACATATGGGCTAAAGACACCTGCTTTATCATACCAACTATCAGGATTAGTGTTATTTTCAGTTTTCTTATTAAAAAGAAGTGTTCCATCTCTCATAGACCACCAAAGACCAAGTATTTGATCATTATCTTTTAAGATAGATGTTAATAAAGCGATTGTCTCTTTTTCATCAAGTTTCTTTTCATGATTTATAGCTTCTTGATATTTAGACCACAATGTTTTTACAACAGTTACAGATAAATCCAAGTTTCCTTGTATTCTTGTAGCATAACTATTAGCCATCTCTTTTACATAAGCCTGCGCCCCAGATTGTGCAGTTTCATAAGAATATTTTGAGATAAAAAATATAGTAACAATAAATACTATAGTAGTAGCCCCTAATATTCTTACAAGTAGTTTATTTCCAAAACTTGAACTTTTCATCACCATCTCCCAATTTAGATAGTATCATCATATCTTAAAATGGTATCAGAAAAGTTTCAATTATTAGTTTTTTTAATACTTTTATATCTTTTTTATGTTTAATTATTCAACAGTTTGATGTAATTTACTACATCTTGAAAGATGAATATCAATTCCTGACATATCTTTTTTAATATCTTCAAAAGAGTGAAAGTGTGCATCATACACATAAACAAAGATTTCATCTCCTTGTTTTAGAAAATTGTGTTTTCCAAAATCAGCATAAGCTGTTGCCCCTGCTGCAATTAATAATCCCTTATAGTTATTTAATTTTTCTAAATATTGAGGTAACCCTTCAAGTGGTCCCATCTCTGGTTGATTATTAAATTGATCAATCATCCAATTTTTTAATTGCTCAAAAAAGTAAGAATACGATTTTACTGCACTAATTGTTCCATAGTTTTTAAGTACACCATCTCTTCTAATAAATGAAGCTATATGGTACTTATTCAAGATACCTTTTTCTGTAAAATCATCAATTTTAATAAAATCTGGTGAAATACCTTTTGAGTTTTTGCCCCAGTTCTTTTTAGTACTTAGTTTTCTTCCATCTTGAACTCTACTAGAACAATCATTAAATGCTCCAAAATACTTTGGTATTAAATCTATTAGTTTTCCATCATCATATACAAAATCACAAAGTAGTGCAACTTCTGCTTCAACTTGTAATTTTTCTAAATTGTTATAGTTTATTTTATCTGTAGAGTAGGGTAAGTTTCCTAAATGAGATTCATCTTCTGGAATATAAAAAGGGAATAAACCTTTTGGCGCATTTTGTTCTTTTGTTTGAATAACTGAAAATTCGTCTGCTTCTCCCGCTTCACCAAGGTGTCCTGCAAAATTTCCTGCAACACCAAATCCTAAATAATCTTTTAATTCATCTGTTTTTATATTATATTTTTCCATTTTATTTGCCTTTAATTATAAATAATTTTGACAATAAGTTTTTTTAATTTTAGTGTGATTATTTATTTGAGTGAGAATTTGTTTGAAGTTTATTGTGTAGTTAAGCTCTATTGTCTATAAAAATCTACCGCGGTATAAACTCTTCTCACTGTAGTTGGCGACGAGCATAAATAGTGTGTTTTTCATCATTTTTCCTTTTACTTTTTTTCAAGAGAGAAGCATACTCCTCTCTTGCAAAAATAAAACTTAAGATTTTAAACTAAGAAAAAAATCTTTTTTCTGTTTCATCTAATAGTTTAGCCCCTGAGAATTTTCCTCTTTGAACTAACTCCCAAAAATATCTATATGTAGCTCTGTCATGTAACTCACCATCATATTGGATTGGTCCCCATTCTGCATCTTGAGCTGCAAGTAGGATATTTTGTGCAGCTTCTAATTCTGTAAAGTCTGGTTTCATTGCATCAACGATTGCTTGTACTTGTGTTGGGTAAATTGACCACATTCTCATAAATCCAAACTCATTTCTAGCTCTTTCCGCATCTTTATATGTTTGGTAAGGATTTTTTAAATCCAATGTAACATTATGACAAGGAATAACATGATTTTGGATTGCTGCTTGACAAACTTTTGCTTTAGCTGCTCCAATTAATCTGTGTTCAAACTGTCCTGGACTTCTCATATTAATCGCTGGAATTGCACCTTGGTAACCTGATACAAAGTCCATAAGACCAAAATCTAAAACTTGTAACCAAGGTAAAGTAGCAATTTTTTCTACATCTTGTAATGCTCCATGCGTTTCAATTAAGATATGAATTGGAATCTCTCTACTAATACCTGCTTTTTTAGCAACCTCTTGAATATATTCAATTTGAGTTTTTACATCTTCATAAGAAGTTGATTTAGGTAAAGTTATATATGCTAATTTTTCACCAGCACCTGGAACTAAAATATCAACATCTTGTTTCCAATCAGGATGTGAGAAATCGTGAATTCTAGTTCCAGCCATACCATATGGATTATCTTCAGAATTTACAACTCTTACAATCATTTCAGCATGTTCAACCTCTTTACCAGTTTCTGCTCCATCTTCGCAGTCACAAGTAATATCAAAAACAGGACCAAGCTTTCTTTGCATATCAAAACCTTTTTTGATAAGTTTTTCACTTCCTGCAAAGTGCTCACAA
Organism: Halarcobacter sp.; assembly: GCF_963675975.1. Lineage (NCBI taxonomy): Bacteria > Pseudomonadati > Campylobacterota > Epsilonproteobacteria > Campylobacterales > Arcobacteraceae > Halarcobacter > Halarcobacter sp. The sequence continues at coordinate 2,222,007 of NZ_OY780939.1, forward strand.
GTTGGTATAATTGGTAAACTTTTACCAGATTCAAATAGTGCTTCATTTGGGTGTGTCATAATATATCCTTCTTAAAATTTTGGTTCCCAAATTTTAAAAGGGAACCTTTTTTTGTTCTTTGTCTACTTTTTAACGCAATTTGTAAAAAATTGCTAAAAGTAGCAAAACCTAAAGAGAGTAACGAGTTACTCTTACCTTATAACTTACTTTTTAGTTTTATTTTTTGGAATGATTACAGTGTAATCTAAATCAAGTACTACATTTTTTAAGTACTTACCATCTTCATCTTTTGGATTACTTATCTCTTCAGATTTTTGATTTTTAACAGCTACTGTTCTTAATCTTAATAATCCAATATCATCTCTTTTATGATCAATTGTATCAATCACTTCAGTATAAGCATAAATTGTATCTCCTGCATATGTAGGATTACAGTGAGCTCCACTGTTTATTGCATACATCCATTGGGCATTTTGTAAGCCATTAAATGAGATTGCTCTTGCAATTGAGATAATAATCCCACCATACATCAATCTTTCACCCATAGGTGTAGATTTCATCATATGGTCATTGAAGTGTACTTTTGCATTGTTTTGATACAATTTTGTTGCTAAAGTATGATCACTGTTATCTATAGTAATACCTTCAGGGTGATTTAGTCTCTCACCTTTTTCATAATCTTCAAAAAAGTATTTACCACCTGTTGCATCTGTATCAACCATGTTTATTATTGGTATATTGATATTATCACTAATAGGTGTAGATTCTTTGAATGTTGGAATCTCTTTAATACCTGTTAATGTTGTTTTATCTTTTTTATGAACCATAACCCATCTTTTGAAGTTTAAAACTTCAGCTCCATTTTGGTTCAAACCAATAGAGTGTACATATACAACTCCACTTTTACCATTTGAGTTCTCTTTTAATCCAATAACTGTTGATGTCATAGAAACTGTGTCACCAACATATACTGGATTTGGAAAACTAATCTCTGCATATCCTAAGTTTGCAATAGCATTTAAAGATATATCTTGTACAGATTTACCAAATGTCAAATGAAACATTAATACATCATCAATTGGTCTTTTATCATAACCCATTTGTGTTGCTACTACATCTGAAGAGTGTAGGGCAAATCTAGAACCAGTGAAAGCGATGTATAAAGACACATCTCCTTCACTTATTGTTCTAGGAAGTGGGTGAATAATCTCTTGACCAATTGAAAAGTCTTCAAAAAAATTACCTATATTTATTTTTGACACTTTATTCTCCTTATTTACCAAATAGATTTTGACCTAAAGCTTTATATGTTTCATAAAGTGTAATCATCTTTTTTGCCCATTTGATTTTACATTCATCTACAAGCTTATCTTTGTAAAGAATTACCTCTTTACCTTCTTTTTCAGCTTTTTCATATTGTTCAATCATCTCTTCATACTCTAAAACCTCTGAGTGTTTTGGAGTAAAAATATCATTTATATATTCAACTTGTACTGGGTGAACTAAAGCTTTACCATCAAATCCAATATTAAAGGCATCTTTTGTTGAATCTTCACAAGCAAACTCATCGTGTACATCATAATGTGGTCCATCAATAACTGTTTTACCATAAGCTTTTGCAGATAGTGCAATTCTAGCTAGATAGTTAAACATAGCTTTTGAACCTCTTTTTATATCTATTTGAAGTCTATTTGCTAATTTATTTGAACCAACAACAATAACTTCAACTTTAGAACTAACTCTACAAATCTCTGGAGAGTTTAAAATAGCCAATGGAGTTTCAATCATAACCATCATAGTTAGGTTTGGATTTAATGCCATTAAAGCTTTTTCTGCTTCTAATACTTGCTCTGGAGTCTCTATTTGTGAAAATAAAATTGCATCAATTTCAAGTTCACTTGCTAGTTCCATATCTTTTTTGAAATCTTCACTTCCAAGAACATTAACTCTTAAAATTCTTTCAGACTCTCCAAATTTAGCACCATCTTCTTTATAAACTTCTCTTAATATATTTCTTCCAATCTCTCTTTGCTCTTGTAAAATTGCTTCCAAATCAAAAACAACACAATCTGCCAAAATAGATTTAGATTTTAATACATATTTCTTATTATAAGAAGGTACATACATCATAGATCTTCTAGCTTTATACTCTACAATCTCTTCACCTGTTTCTTTTGCATGATATTGTTCATGTAATTGTTTAACAAGTTGTTTTCTAAGAACCTTCCCATTTTTTGTTCTTGGGTAATCTTTCATTCCAAAGATTAGTTTTGGAGCTTTGTATTTTGCTAAATTGTTTTGAGAGTAAGCTAATACTTCCTCTTCTTGTTCTTTTGTTAACTCTTTGTGTCCAATAACTGCAATAGCTACTAAAGTTTTGTCTTTTCCAATCTCAAGTCCAAATGCAACACAATCAGCAACTGCTTCATGGGTTTTTACCACTCTTTCTATTTCATGAGGAGAAACTCTAAATCCAAAAGTATTGATGATGTCATCTTTTCTACCTATAAACCAGATATAACCATCTTTGTCTTTTTTAGCATAATCTCCTGTAAAAAAGTATCCATCATGCTTAGCTTTTGAAGTTTCCTCTTCAAGTTGCCAGTACTCAATAAATAATCCTGGGTCATCCATACCAATACAAATCATACCTTCCTCTTCAACTCCAACTTCTTCTAGAGTTTCAGGGTTAAGAAGTTTTACAATATGTCCAGGTTGAACAAATCCAGCACTTCCAGGTCTAATTGGATTGTTTACAGAGTGTGAAATATAGTAAGAACACTCACTCATACCAATAGCTTCAAAAATATCTTGTTTGAATCTATCTCTCCATAAACCAATCATCTCATCAGATAAGTGTTCACCAGCACTCATGCAGTATCTTAAACTTGGACAATCTTCAATTGTAAAATCAGTTTTTTGGATAATCTGTCTATAAATAGTAGGAACTCCAATAAAGATTGTACATTTGTGTTTTTTGATTAAATCAACCCAAGTTGATGCATCATTTGCACCTTCATAAGCAATTACAGTATGTCCATTAAATAATGGATCCATAAGTGCTGAACCTAATACATAAGTCCAGTTGAATTTACCTGAGTGCATGATTCTATCATTCTCTTTAAAATTAAACCAATACTCAGTAGCAGGTGTTCTTCCAACTAATGATCTATGTGAGTGTAAAACACCTTTTGGATAACCAGTTGTTCCTGAAGTATATACTAAATAAGCAGGCTCACCAGCTTTTGAATTATAATGGTTTGGTGTAGCATCTGTTTCTTCAAGAATTTCATTTAAAGAATATACATTCATACCCTTAGGTTTTTTTAACTCATCTACACTATCAATTGCTGCAACAATAATTGTTTTTAAATTATCAACATTTTCTAAATATGGAACTAAGTTCTCATACATAGAAGCTGATAATACAATTGCACTTGCTTGTGAATCTTCAGCTAAGTATTTAACTTCTGAACCACTTAATAGTGTAGAAGTTGGAACAGCTGTAACTCCAGCTTTAATACTTCCAAAAAATGAAATAGGGTAAGCAAGTGAGTTTTTTAAACAAACTAAAACTCTATCTCTAGGAACAATACCAATAGAAGTTAAAAAGTTACATAATTGGTCTGACTTTTTTGCTAACTCTTTATATGTAATCTCATCTGTACCAAGTTTATCATCTTCTATAATCATTGCTGTGTTGTTTTCTTTATCTGTTCCTACATGAGCAGATGTACAAGCAACACCAATGTTTAAAAATTCAGGTACTTCGATTTTTAAATTTGTAGTCATATTTAACTCCTATTATATTTGACCATAAGGCCAGTTTTCTTTAAATGTTTGAAGAGGCATTCTATTTAAAACAGAGATTGCAAACTCATAATCCTCTTTATTTAAACTATTAAGTGCATTTGCTCTTAATATGTTTTGTAGAGATTTACCAAACATTGGTGGATCTAACATCTCACCTTCGTATCTAATTGCACCACTTAATAATGCATCCGCTTCAATTGCAGCTTTTAAGATTGCAACATCTTTAGCAATTGCATTAGGACTTGGTGTGAAAGCAACTTTACAAACATTTATATGGTTTGGTGTAATTACTTGTTTACCTGTAAGTCCCATTGCAGTTTCTCTTTGTGCATGGGCATAAACATGTCTTGAAGCATCATCACCATGTAAATCTAACCATCTTCTAATATCTTTTTTCTCTACACATGAATCTGGTAATGAGTTTGGTGTTAAAAGAACTTCAACTCCACCAATTACCCCTTTACCTTTAACTCTTGCTTCCATAGTAAGCATGTTAAAGAAAGTTTCTAATTCATCTATCCAACCCTCTGGTGTAATTTTGTATGCCATAGCTTTTGAGAAGTCATGGATACCAAATACCACATGTTGAACTGTATTATATTGCATTAATTTATCTGCTATTTGTAAAGATTTTGGATGTTCAATAATTGGTTGAATTTGTAAATTACTACCTATTGAAACTAACCAAGAAGATAAATCTCTAATCTCAGCTGCTCCATAAACCTCTCCAGCTTTTGCTAAAACGATTGCATCAATATGTTTATGAATCTTTTTTAACATTTTTAAATCTTCTTCATACTCTGCTGTTCTAAATGGATTTATTCTAACAGCAATCTGGAAATCTCTTTCTGGGAATTTTGGTAATTCCTCAATTAAAAGTTTTCTAGACATCTCTTTCATTCTACATCCGTCTTCTAAGTCAAATAGGACTGTGTGAGCTTTAGTTTTATATGCATGTTTTTGTAATCTATATTTTGCTTGCTCCATAGTCTCATATGTTCCATCAAGTGGATTAAACTTGATTGGTGGATAATAGATTTGAATCCCTGGCCACTTTCCTCCAAGTACTGGACTTAAGTCATCCTTAGCTGTTAATTTTGATAAGTCAACAAAAGATGTAGTCATAATCTTTCCCTCTTTTCGCTCAAATTTTATTTTTATAATTCAGTTTTTAGCTTCTGATGACGAAATTAATCCATACTCAAAATATATTGAAACAAAAATTCTAATATTAATAAAAAAATTAAGTTAAAATTAATAACTATCTCTAGATACCATAAAATAGTACTTTTTTAAAGTGAGAATATGATAGTTTCACAATGTGAGAAAAATTATTTAAATAATCTTAGAATATAAAAAAAATATTTTGAAATTTGTGTCGTTTTTTTCAATTTTTTTCCATTTGGTAAATAAAAGTTTACAATTTTGTATGAATTAGATTTATTTAAATAATGTTAAAATTGTGTAAAATTTAGAAAAAGAGTATATTTTACGTGCAAGCAAATAAAAATAAATCCTTCTCAAAAGGTTTACAAGTATTAAAAGAGATAATGAGTAGCAACAAACCTCTAACTGCTAATGTATTATGTCAAAAATTAGAAATAGATAAAAGTACAATGTCTAGATTGGTAACTACTTTAATGAAAGAAGATTTTATAGAATATAAGGGCGATTCAAAAGAGATTGTATTAAGTGATATTCTTAGAAAAATAGTATATAAAGATGATAGAGAAAAGATTGTTGAAAAAACAAGTGCACTTTTAGATGAAATTTTTTACTTAACTGATGAAGCTTCATATTTAGGAATTTTAGATAACAATGCAACTTTATATTTAAATCAAATTGATAAATCAAACAGAGTTATAAAAACAAGAGATTCTATAGGTTTACATGCACCTTTACACTCAAATGCTTTTGGAAAAGTACTTATGGCTTTTTCCAATGATATTAATATCTCTTCTCTTAGTTTGACAAAATTTACTTCAAACACTATAACAAATATAGAAAAGTTAGAAAAACAATTAGAAGAGGTAAAAGAAAAAGGTTATGCAATTGGCGATGAAGAGCATGAATTTGGTTTAAAATCTGTTGCAGTTCCTTATTTCAACAAGCAAAATAAATTTATTGGAGCTGTTGGTATATCGGGTTTATCAGTTAGATTAGATGAAGAAAAACTTCACAAATACGGAAATGAAATGCTTAAAATATCAAAAGGGTATCATAAAGTATAAAGAAAGTCTTAAAGACTTCCTTTTTGATTAGCTAAATATTCATGAGCCATGTATGAACTTCTTGCATATGGAGTAGAGTGAACAAAATCAAATCCCATATCTAAAGCTATTTTTTTATATCTTTCAAATTGTTCAGGTTTTACAAACTCTTTTACTTTTTCATAATCACCTGAAGGTGCAAGATATTGACCAATACTTAAAAATTTACATCCAACTTCAAGTAAATCTTTAAATACTTGAACCATCTCTTCTTCTGTTTCGCCAAGTCCAACCATTAGTGCAGATTTTGTTTTTACTTTATCTCCACCTAACTCTTTTAGTTTTCTAAGAACTTCTAAACTTCTTTTATAGGTTGAGTTTCTTCTAATATGATATAAAGATGGAACTGTTTCCACATTGTGTCCAATAATAACTGCACCACTGTCTACAACTCTTTGTAAAGATTCCTCTTTTCCTTTAAAATCAGGAATTAAAATCTCAACTTGAGTTCCTGGAGATTTTTCTAAAATATTTTGTGTAACTCTATAAAATTGTTCAGCTCCGCCATCAGCTAAATCATCCCTAGCTGGACTTGTAATAACTACAAATCTAAGTCCTAGTTTTAATACTGAAGTAGTAACACCATCAATCTCTGCTAAATCTACTTCTGTTGGTTTCCCTGTATGAACATTACAATATGTACATCTTCTTGTACAGATATTTCCAAGTATTAAAAATGTTGCATTTCTTTTTGAGTAACACTCACTAATGTTTGGACATTTTGCTTCTTGGCAAATAGTATGCAATCCATGCTCACCTAATAAGTTTTCCATCTCTTTTTGTGCAGTTGGAACAAGTTTTTTTCTTAGCCATTCTGGTTTTTTGAAATTAACTGTTTTTTTTGTTTCATTTACTGCCATTGTCATATTTTTCCTTTAATAAGTTGTTTTTTAATTCCTCTTCCTCTTTTGTTAATTGTGTAAACTCTAATTCTACATCAAATGTATCTTCAAAAGATTGAGTTAATTTGTTTTGTACTGTTTCAAAATCAATATTTATTCCAATATCTTCAAGTGATATTCCAATCCTACTATCTATTGTGTTACCTTTTTTCACACTAGTAACAGGAATTGAACCATGTTGGAATATAGCTTTTTTTGTTCTTCTTTGTGCATTTCCACCAATTTTTTGGCCATTTACTAAGATATCATATGCTTCAAATCCAACTTGACAATACTCACTTTTAGATAGTTGTATATTCAAGTTATCTTTGGCATAACACACTTCTAAACCTAGTTTTTTATAAAAATCAAGAATAAATAAACATATTTTTTCATAAGATTCTTTTATATTAAAGCCCTTTAAAAGGTTTACAGGAAGAACCAAAGAATATGATACATCATGACCATGAAATAGTATACCACCACCTGTTATTCTTTTTGCAATATTATTAAAATCATAATTCTCAACTTTCTGTGAAATACCTATAGTTACGCTATTTTTATCCCAAGTGTAAAGTCGGAGTATTGGTAAATCATTATCTTTTAAAGATAATAATAAAGCTTCATCTGTTGCCATATTTTTTGCAGATGAACTTTTTTCTGATATAATTACTCTAAATTTAGTGTGTTCATTAATCAATGCTTTGTACCTTATAATTATAAAAAAATCTTATTCGTATGAAGTGTATCATATAAATAAAATAACTGAATTTTGTCACTATTTTTTCATTATAATTTCATTTTTATAGAATAAAACTTATAAAAAAGGCGTAATTTTAAAACTAAAAAAAAATTAAGTTAAAGAAAGTATCATATGTTCATAATTCGATAAAATGGTATCTAAAGATACATAATTTTTACATAATGAACATATGTTCACTCATTATGTTAAAAATAAGATGCGAATTTTATTAAAATCTTTTATAAGGAATTGTGAATGTCAGAATTAAACTTAAACGACATCGACCCACAGGAAACGCAGGAGTGGCTTGATGCTTTAGAGGCAGTTATTAAAGAGGAAGGGAGCGAGAGAGCTCATTTCTTATTAGATCAACTAATTGATAATGCTAGAAGAAATGGAGCAGATATACCACATAGTGCAAATACTTCATATCTTAATACTATCCCTGTTGACCAAGAACCAAAAATGCCAGGTGATAGAGATCTTGAGCGAAAAATCAGATCTATTATCAGATGGAATGCACAAGCAATGGTTTTAAGAGCTTCTAAAAAGAATTTAGAACTTGGAGGACATATTGCATCTTTCCAATCTTCTGCTACTTTATATGATGTTGCATTTAACCACTTTTTTAAAGCACCAAATGAAAAAGATGGTGGAGACTTAGTGTTTTATCAAGGACATATATCTCCAGGTATATATGCAAGATCTTTTGTAGAGGGAAGATTTACAGAAGAACAAATGGATAATTTTAGACAAGAAGCATTTGCTGATGGTTTATCTTCATATCCACACCCAAAACTTATGCCTAATTATTGGCAATTCCCAACTGTATCTATGGGTCTTGGACCAATACAAGCTATTTATCAAGCAAGATTTTTAAAATACTTAACTGATAGAGGAATTAAAGATTGTAGTGAGCAAAAAGTATATTGTTATATGGGAGATGGTGAGTGTGATGAGCCAGAATCTCTTGGAGCAATTGGGCTTGCAGGTAGAGAAGGTTTAGATAACTTAGTATTTGTTATTAACTGTAACTTACAGAGACTTGATGGTCCGGTAAGAGGTAATGGTAAAATTATTCAAGAACTTGAAGGACAATTCAGAGGTGCTGGATGGGAAGTTATCAAAGTTATCTGGGGTAGACACTGGGATGCCTTACTTGATAAAGATAAATCTGGTAAGTTAAAAGAACTTATGGATGAAACTGTTGATGGTGAATATCAAAACTTTAAACAAAAAGGTGGAGCTTACACGAGAGAGCACTTCTTTAACAAACATCCTGAAACTGCAAAACTTGTAGAAAATATGAGTGATGATGAGATTTGGAGATTAAATAGAGGTGGACACGATCCTATTAAAGTTTATGCTGCATATAAAAAAGCAAATGAAACTAAAGGTAAACCATCTGTAATCCTAGCTAAAACTGTAAAAGGTTATGGTATGGGTGAAGCTGCTGAGGGTAAAAATATTGCTCATGGTGTTAAAAAAGTTGATACTACAGTATTAAGACAATTTAGAGATAGATTTGACATTCCTATTTCTGATGAAGATGTTGAAAACTTAAAATACTACAGACCAGCTGATGATTCTGCTGAAATGAAATATATGAAAGAAAGAAGAGCTGAGCTTGGTGGTGTTGTTCCTCAAAGAAGAGAACAATTCTCAACTGCTTTAGAGATTCCTGCTTTAGACAAATTTGATGCTGTATTACAAGGAAGTGGTGATAGAGAAATCTCTACAACTATGGCATTTGTAAGAGTATTAAATATTCTTGTAAAAGATAAAAAAATTGGAAAAAGTATCGTTCCAATCGTACCTGATGAAGCTAGAACATTTGGTATGGAAGGTATGTTTAGACAACTTGGTATCTACTCTTCAGAAGGACAAAAATATATCCCTCAAGATAAAGATCAAGTTGCATACTATAAAGAGGATAAAAAAGGACAAGTGCTTCAAGAGGGTATTAATGAGTTAGGTGCAATGGGTTCTTGGGTAGCAGCGGCTACTTCTTACTCAATCAATGATTGTCCAATGATTCCATTTTATGTATTCTATTCTATGTTTGGATTCCAAAGAACTGGTGATATCTGCTGGGCAGCAGGTGACCAAATGGCTAGAGGTTTCCTAGTTGGTGGTACTTCAGGTAGAACTACTCTTAACGGAGAAGGTTTACAACACGAAGATGGGCACTCTCATGTTATTGCAAATACAATTCCAAATTGTGTTACTTATGACCCAACTTATGGTTATGAAGTTGCTGTTATTGTACAAAATGGTATTGAAAGAATGTATGGTGAAAAGCAAGAGAATGTATTCTATTACTTAACTACATTAAACGAAAACTATAAACAACCAGCTATGCCAGAGGGTGCTGTTGAAGGTATCTTAAAAGGTATTTATAAATTAAAAGATGTAGAAGCTAAAAACAACTATAAAGTTAAACTACTTGGTTCAGGTTCTATTTTAGAGCAAGTTAGAGTTGCTTCTGAAGTTTTAGCTAGTGAGTATGGTATTGCTTCAGAGCTTTATTCTGTAACTTCATACAATGAATTAGCAAGAGAAGCACAAGATGTAGAAAGATATAACTTATTACATATTGATGAAGAGGATAAAGTTCCTTTCGTACAAACTGCTCTTGATAGTGATGATGATACAGTTATTATCTCTGCAACAGATTATATTAAAGCATACTCTGAGCAATTGGCTCCATTTGTAAAAGGAACTTTTAAAGCTCTTGGTACTGATGGTTTCGGAAGATCTGATTCTAGAGCAAACTTAAGATCGTTCTTTGAAGTTGATACAGACTTTATTGTATTTACTACTTTAGCTCAACTGGCTAAAAAAGGTAAGATTGAAAAATCTGTATTAGTTGATGCAATGAAAAAATACAACATTGATCCAGAAAAAATCAATCCATTAAAAGCGTAAGGGGTAATTGATGAGTAAAATTGTAGATATTTTTATTCCTGATTTAGGGGCTGATAAAGACGTTGATTTAATTGACATTATGGTTAATGTTGGAGATACAGTTGAAGAGGAAGATGGACTTATAACTCTTGAGACTGAAAAAGCATCTATGGATGTACCAACAACACATGGTGGAGTTATTAAAGAGATTCTTGTAAAAGTTGGTGATAAAGTAAATTCTGGTGATTTAATCGCTAAAGTTGAAGTTGAAGAAGAGGGTGTATCTGAAGCACCAGCTGCAGAACCTGCAAAAGCGGAAACTCCAGCTCCTACAACTTCTGCACCTGCAACTGAATCTACTGATTCTTCAGCACCAATGGATTTAAAATCAGCAGAAGATGAATTAAAAGCTATTTCAGCATCTGGTGCTGAAATCTCTTGTCAGTTTGTAAATGAGCAAACTATTTGTTCAGTAGTTGAAGAGGTTTATATTCCTGATTTAGGTGCTGACAAAGATGTTGATTTAATCGATGTTATGGTTTCTGTTGGTGATACAGTAGAACTAGATGATGGATTAATCACACTTGAAACAGAAAAAGCATCTATGGATGTTCCTGCACCATTTGCTGGTGAAATTTTAGAACTGTTTGTAAAAGCAGGAGATAAAGTAAATTCAGGTGATTTAATCGCTAAGATGGTTAAAACTGTTGTTATGGAAAGTAAAGTTCCAACTCCAGCAAAAGCAGCACCAGCTCCAGCACCTGAGAAAAAAGAGGAAAAAGCACCTGCAACTGTTCAAGCAGCAGCTGCTAGTGTAACAGCTGAGAGTTCAACTGTACTTCAAGAAAAATCTAAAAAAGTATATGCTTCTCCATCAGTTAGAAGACTTGCACGTGAGTTTGGTGTTGATTTAGGTTTTGTAAAAGGTAGTGGTAGAAAAGGAAGAATCCTTAAAGATGATGTTAAAGCTTATGTAAAAGAGCAATTAAATAAACCTGCAGTTGCAGCTGGTGGAACTGGTCTTGGATTTGCCTTCCCTGAGCTTAAAGAGGTTGATTTCTCACAATTTGGTGAGATTGAAACTGTTGAACTTAGCAGAATTCAAAAAATCTCTGGACCATCATTACACAGAAACTGGGTTTCTATGCCTCACGTTACTCAATTTGATGAAACAGATATTACAGAAATGGAAGAGTTTAGAAAAGCTCAAAATGCAATTGCAGATGGATTTAAATTATCTCCACTTGTATTTGTTGTTAAAGCTGTTGCAAAAGCACTTGCAATTCATCCTAAATTTAACGCATCATTAACTCCTGATGGTCAATCATTAGTTATGAAAAAATATTTCCATATTGGTGTTGCTGTTGATACTCCAAATGGTCTTGTAGTTCCTGTTATCAAAGATGCAGATAAAAAAGGATTTAAAGAGATTGCTCTTGAGTTAGCTGATTTATCTCAAAAAGCAAGAGATGGAAAACTAAAAGCAACTGATATGCAAGGTGCAAGTTTCACTATCTCATCTTTAGGTGGAATTGGTGGTACATACTTTACTCCAATTATCAATGCACCTGAAGTTGCAATTTTAGGATTATCTAAATCACAAATGAAACCAGTATGGAACGGTGAAGAGTTTGCACCAAGACTTATGTTACCATTATCATTATCTTATGACCACAAAGTTATTGATGGTGCAGATGGAGCAAGATTTACAACTACATTATCACAATTATTAAGTGATATTAGATTGTTAAGTCTATAAGGAGTTAGAATGGGAAAAATTGTAGATATTGTTATTCCTGATTTAGGCGCAGATAAAGATGTAGATTTAATCGATGTTATGGTTGCTGTTGGAGATACAGTTGAAGAGGAAGATGGACTTATCACTCTTGAAACAGAAAAAGCATCTATGGACGTACCAACTACACATGGTGGAGTTATTAAAGAGATTCTTGTGAAAGTTGGAGATAAAGTAAACTCTGGTGATTTAATTGCTAGAGTTGAAGTTGAAGAGGAAGCAGCAGCGGAAGCTCCTGCTCCTAAAACAGAAGCTCCAAAAGCAGCACCAGCTAAACCAGCTCCTACTTCTACTGATACTAGTGGAGCAGGGGAAGTTAAAGGTCAAGTACTAGTTATAGGTGCAGGTCCTGGTGGATATTCTGCTGCATTTAGATGTGCTGACTTAGGTCTTGATACTGTTTTAGTTGAGAGACACGATACTTTAGGTGGGGTTTGTTTAAATGTTGGATGTATTCCATCAAAAGCACTTTTACACGTAGCTAAAGTTATAGAAGAAGCTGAGCATATTAACCATGCTGGTATCAAATTTGCTAAACCTGAGATTGATTTACCAGGTGTTGCAGCATACAAAAGTGGAGTTGTAAAAAGACTTACTGATGGACTTGCTGGTATGGCGAAAATGAGAAATGTAAAAGTTATCCAAGGTACTGCAAGTTTTATTGATGAAAACTCTGTTGTTGTAAATCATACAAAAGATGATGGAAAAACAGTTGTTAAATTTGATAGTTGTATTATTGCTGCTGGGTCTCAAAGTTCTAAAATGTCATTTATCCCTCATGAAGACCCAAGAATTTGGGATTCTACAAATGCATTAGAGGTAAAAGAAGTACCTAAGAAAATGCTTATCATGGGTGGTGGTATCATCGGACTTGAGATGGGTACTGTTTACCAAAAATTAGGTTCTGAAGTTGATGTTGTAATCAGAGGACCTCAAGTTATGACTGGAACTGATAAAGATATCGTTAAGGTATATACAAAAGCAAATGAAGAGAGATTTAACTTTATGTTTAAAACTCAAACTCAAGCTATTATCCCTAAAGAAGATGGTATCTATGTTGAGTTCAAAGGTGATAACGCACCAGCACCAAAAACTTATGATGCAGTTTTAGTTGCTATGGGAAGATCTCCAAATGGTCTTAAAATAGGTCTTGAAAATACTGGTATTGAAGTTGATGAAAAAGGATTTATCTCAGTTGATAATCAAATGAGAACAAAAGTTCCTCATATCTTCGCTATTGGTGATATCATTGGTGGACCAATGTTAGCACACAAAGCAGTACATGAAGGACATGTGGCAGCAGAAGTTATTGCAGGTCACAAAGTATTCTTTGAACCAAAACAAATTCCAGGAATTGCATATACATTCCCAGAAATTGCAACTGCTGGTATGAGTGAAATTGATGCAAAAGAAGCTGGAATCAACTATGAAGTTTCTTCATTCCCTTGGTCTGCTTCAGGTAGAGCAATCGCTTCTGATGTATCAGGTGCAGGTATGACTAAACTTATCTTCGATAAAGATACACACCAACTAATTGGTGGAGCAATCGTAGGAGATAACGCTGGAGAACTACTAGGAGAAATCTCACTAGCGCTAGAGATGGATTGTGATGCAGAAGATATTGGATTAACAATTCACGCTCACCCAACATTACATGAGTCTGTAGGTATGTGTGCAGAGATATTCCACGGGAGTATTACTGACTTGCCTAATGCGAAGGCTGTTAAGAAGAAATAGTTTTTTAAACTGTTTTGGAAATAAATGAAACCCATCTTCTTTTTTAGAAGGTGGGTAACGTTTAAAATGGCCAATGAATTGCCTGCAGGGTAATTTATTGGCTCCACTGATTTATTAGACAATTTATCTTCATTTTACTCTGATTTGTTTTCAATTTGTTTAATTTGAGAAGTAATAACATCTAAATTCTTGTAATCAGGAAATAGATTTTTAATTTTTTCTGGAGCCATTAGAGATGGATGCACTTCAGCACCATCTTGTATTAATTTCGCAAAGGTTTTTATTGTTGATTTCAGTCTTTCAAGTTGTTCATGTTCTATACTATCAAAATGTTTGTCTAATATAGCTTGAGCTTCATTTTCTATCAGCATATTTGTCATTTTCTTTTGACTATCAAGTATATCTTCTAAACTCTCATTCTTAATTTCCATACTTTTAACAGTTTGCTCTAATAATTTATTTTCATTAAATTTTTTTGAAATAACAGCTGCAGACCATGCTATACTTGAAATTAATGCTACAGCTGCTTGAGTACCTAAAAAAAGTTCAAGCCAAAAAGAACCAAATTCCCAATGATTTATTTTTAAAGTTCCATTAATATCTTCATTTATAATAACTTGTGAAATTGATTTTTGAAAAGTTGCCATTGTTTTAATTAATGAATCAAAATCAAGTGGCTCTGGAAGCTTTATACTAATTGATTGTTCATTAGATTTTGGTAGTAATTTTTTAAAAACTAATTGTAGTGACTGAGCACTATCGATAAGATACTTTGCTTTATTATAGATATCAAGTGCTTCTTTTTTAGGTAACGTTAATTGACGGTGAGTTGTTTGATAGAGTTTTGATTGTTTTATATAGTCGATTTCATCTTTATAAATATCTATAATTTCTATAGTTTCCAAAAAAAATTTAAATGAATCAATATTTATTAATTCAGGACTAGATAAGTGTAGGTTTTGTATATCAAGTCTTACATTATTTAATTCAATATCTTCTAAAATCTTTTCAATTTCTTTTAATCTCATATGTTCCCTTCAATTTTATATATAACTAATTATTATTAATAATACATTATATATAAATAATATATAAAAACATCTAATATCTTAACATTAAAACGTAAAGATATTAACTCAATTAAGTATTAAATAATATCAAAAGATATGCAATTATCTATGTTAGTTGTTAAGGTATATTTTAATATCTTGTCATTTTGTATGACTATTGGATGAAAATTTGATAGTTTAATAAAGTGATAAATATATATGTTGTGCTTGGGTTGAACTATTATCAAAATATTTGAGTATAAATAAACTTTTACTGTACCTCTTGGCTTTCTCAACTTTCTTTTGTGGAAAAGAAAGTTGCAAAGAAGCCATCCCTCAAAGTTTCGAAGCCGAAGGTTCCCTCGTTTATTATTTATTGTTTCTGTTTTGTAAAACAATAAATAAACACTCGGCTTCTCAAATGTGGGAAAGTGGGATATTCACCTTTGCATTTTTTAATACCATTTTATTTGAATTGGTGTAATACTCAATAAGTATTTTAAAAGTTCATGGCTAGTGTATTTTAGTCCAGAAATTAAATCTAAATCATTTATTGGAATATAAACATTAATTGTTGACTTACTTACGTCTAATCCGATAGAATACATTTCTTGAACCTTTATTTTAGTATAAAGAGTTCGTTAGGGTAGGATTTCTCCTACCTGATAATTATTATACAAACTTTAGACTTATAAAATACGAACTAGTTATAAAACTGTTCTTGTTGCCACTCAAATTTAAAGTATAACTATCAAACTCGCCATCAAGCTAATTATAAATTATTTTTTATAATTGCTTTAGTTCCGCAACGATATATTATCTTTCAAACTCTTTGGAAATATATTAACTATATTCCCTTAAATGTATTATATAAGTTCCGCAAGGCAGGAAATAATTAGAAAACTGTAGGGAACTTTAGCTTTAACAACGCGTCTGGTGGCTTTTTACCTTACTTTTTGCCACCAAAAAGGAAGAAAGCGTACTCACTTTGTGAGTACAAGAGCAAAAGGAATGCAAGTTCCTTAATGAATAAAAAATTGACATTCTAACGATATTCATATATAATGTACTATTTAAAGGATATAAAATGACACAAAAACAGATTAGTAAATATTTAGACATACCAATAGCTACACTAAATGATTGGAAAAAAGAGAATAGTAATAGAAACAAATTATATCAACTTCTAATTAATCTTGATGAAAAAGAAGTAGAAAAACTATGTCATAAAAAAACTAATCATAGATTTTTTCATATCCTAAATAGAAACATTAATGAAGATTCAAAATTTACCCAAAGCGATATCAAAAAAGCTTTTTCTAAAAAAGATTATCATGATGCAACTATCAAAGAACAAACTATTTATTCTAAATTTTTCAAAGAGCTTGAAGTAGGTGAGTTAGAAGAGTTCACAAAAGCTTTTAATGTGTCAAAAAGAGATATAAAAAGTATATATATTTCTTCTCCTTTTAGAAATCTAAAAGGTGTAGCAAAGGCTTGGGATAAAAGATTTAGATTAAAACACATTGATTTAAATAGTGAGAATAAAAAAGCTGTACCAATTGTATTACAAAATATTTTAAATAGAAAAAAACTAACACATGTATGATTTCTCAAAACAAAAAGCTATGCTTGAAGCGACACTTTTACTTCTAAGAGAGAATAATTTAGTAGATATTTCTGCTCTTGGTGGTGGAACAGCATTATCTTCTTATTATTGGAATCATAGATATTCAACAGATATTGATATTTTTATTTATGATAGAGATGATAAAAAACATTTATTGAAAGATACTAATTGGAGTGAAAGAGTTAAAGCTTCTATGGAAAATATTGGATATTCAGGAAACTTCATAAATCATCCTATATATTCAGAAATTAGTATTGATAAAGATTCAAAAATACAATTTTTTGATGTAATTAAGAAATCTAAAATACCATATAAAAAAGTTACTTTATGGGAAAATAATATCTTAATTGAAACTATAGAAGAGATTATTGCTAAAAAGATATATTATCGAGCAGATAAAGGTAATACAAGGGATTTATTTGATATTGCAGTAGCATTACATAAAGAACCTGATATTTTTACTAGAACAAGATTAAAAAAAGACAAAATTATTGCATTGTTTGAAACAGTATCTAATATAAATGATAAAGAAGAATTAAAAAGCTTATATTTAGAAGAGATAAAACAGATGAATCCAAATAGTGAATATAGTTTTTTAGCTACAAATACTATTGAATATCTTTTTTTATTACTAGAAAATATTTGTGGAGCATTTGACATGGGATATGAGTTATCTAGTGAAGAGTATAAAGAAATAGAAGAGTACACTTATACTTCTTTAGAAAAATAATGTTCTAATCCTTATGTGTAATGCATTTTAATTAACAAATCATTCTCAAAAACCTTTTTCTGTGCTTTATGTACTTTTTACAACTAAAAAGTAAGAAAGTGGACTCACCCCGTGAGTTCAAGAGATATTAGGAGTGCAAACTCTAAAAACCCTATTTTTCTATCTTTTTCCAAACAGATTTACCAGTAGCACAAACTACACCACTCTCTTTTATCTTAATAGTATGTACAAAAGAGTTCTCTTCCTCATCCCTTTTTGTTAAAGACAAAATCAAATCCCCATAATGAGCCTCTGAAATAAAACGTCCATCAATAAAGTATAAATAGTAATTGTCCAATATCTCATCAGGAATTGATTCCATAAGCCATTGTAGGTATCTTAGATTATTTACATGTTTATTTGTATCAGTATCATACATATTTACTTTAAACTCTTTTTTGTACTCAAAAGAATTAAGGGGTTCAATCTTATTGCTTATATTATGTTCAAGGGATATTTTTTCATAAGATGACCATTTTTCTATAAAATTAGGGTGTATCTTTTTAGGTCTTCTCTTTTTTATATCGTAAAATACCCACAAACCTCTGGCTCTTCCTATAATATTGTAGTTTTTATCATATATAATATTTTCTCTAAAACCTCTAATAGAATGGTATTTTGATATCCATGTTCTTATAATTATCTTTTCTTTATAAAGAGGATATCTTTTCATTTCCATTACACCTGCAAGAAGTACCCATCCAAGGTTTTCAGACATTAAAGATAGTAAATCATGACCTGCATAATAACAATGCTCCGCAGCAGTTTCTTGAAGTAAAGTTAATATAGAAATAGCTGAGGCTTCACCCAATCTATTCATCTCAAAAAATCTTAATTCAAACTCTTTATCAAAATAGTTATCCATAATAACTCCTTTAATAAACAAATATATACCTTTTAAGAATAATTGTCAAATAAAAAATAAAAGGATATTGTAAAAAGATGAATTCAGTCTAAAATATCTACTTATACTGATAAAAATAAAAGGGAAAATTAAATATTACATTATATCATCAAAATTGAATACAGATTTTAATTCTTTTATTTGATTCAATTTATTTTTTTCTAAATCACTAATTTTTTCATAATTTTCTTTTGATTCATACATTAATCGCTTGCTTGAATATACAGAAAGTTGATAACTTTTCAATTCTCCTTCAATTTTATTTTGTAAATCAATATTTTTTTCATCATACCTTTTTAACGCAAATAAATAATTTGATGTATCAATAACTAAGTTATCAAGAGTTTTTTCTTCACAAATTAGATTATTTTTCACACTTAAATAAAATAAAGCATTTTGAAGCACTTTTTTTTGTAAGTTAATATTTTTTAACATTAATTCATTTATTGAGTTTTTATTTGCTTTTTTAGTACAGTATTCAGTTCTATTTAATGCTATCTCTAATGATTTTTTATAATTTATCTCAAATTTTTCTAATGTTTTTTGTGAGTTAATATCTGATGCGTTTAGAGAAATTGTAATAAAAATAAATAAATAAATCAATTTACTTAAATTCACAACCATTTTTTAATCCTTTTAATATATAATATAAAAAATTACTTTAACTGTCATTAAATGTAATAAATATTATATTCTTATATAAATTTAGCTCTATTTATTCTCTTATTAGGATTTTTGGAAAATGATATTAAACTATTTTATAACCCACATTATCATATAATCCCATATTCAAAAAAACAATTAAATTTTTAAAAAACAAAGAGCATTATGATACAACTAAAAAACCTTTCAAAACATTATGGTGAAAAAACACTTTTTACAGATTTAAATCTTATATTAGGACAAGGCCAAAGAGTAGGGCTAGTAGGTAGAAATGGTACTGGTAAATCTACACTATTTAAACTAATACTTGGGGAAGAATCAGCTGATGATGGCGAAATTTCTATTCCTAAAGGTTATAAAATAGGTGCACTTAAACAGCATCTTGTTTTTACAGAAAAAACTCTTAGAGAAGAAACAGCATTAGCTTTAAGTGAAGATGATAAGTATTCTATTTACAAAGTTGAGAAGATACTTTTTGGTCTTGGTTTTACACACGAGGATTTAGAAAAAGATCCTTTATCTTTTTCTGGTGGGTATCAGATTCGTATAAACCTTGCTAAGCTTTTGATTACAGAGCCAAATCTATTACTTCTAGATGAGCCTACAAACTACTTGGATATCTTGTCTTTAAGATGGTTAAAAAACTTTTTAAAGAGTTTTGATGGAGAAGTTATAATTATTACTCACGATAGAGATTTTATGGATGCAGTTTCAACTCATACTATGGGAATCGTTAGAAAGTCTTTATCTATACTTGAAGGCGATACTTATAAGTTTTATTCTCAATTAGAAGCTAATGACGAACACTACGAAAAACAAAAAGAAGCACAAGATAAAAAAAGAAAAGAGTTAGAGGATTTTATTGCTAAAAATAAAGCCAGAGCCTCAACTGCTGCACAAGCCCAATCAAAAGTAAAACTACTTGAAAAAATGGATGAGATGGATGATATTGTTGAAGAAGCAAATTTAAAGTTTGATTTTAACTACAAAGATACGCCGGCGAAAGTTTTACTTGATGTTAGAAATTTGTCTTTTGGTTATATTGAAGATAATATTCTTTTCAAAAATATCTCTTTTAACCTTAAAAAAGGTGAGACTTTAGGGATTATTGGTAAAAATGGTAAGGGTAAATCTACTTTATTAAATAATATTGCTAGAGAACTTACACCTTTATCTGGGAGTATTGATTACCATGTAAGTACTTCTTATGGGCATTTTGGTCAAACGAATATTTCTCATCTAAACCCAAACAATACTATTATGGATGAGATTTATGTTGCTCAACCAAAACTTCCTGAAGCAACTGTACGGGGTATTTGTGGTTCGATGATGTTTAGTGGAGATGATGTAAAGAAAAAAATCTCACTTTTATCAGGTGGCGAGAAAAGTAGGGTGATGTTAGGACAGATTATTGCAAAAGATGTAAATCTGTTGTTTCTAGATGAGCCTACAAACCATTTAGACATGCAATCGATTGATTCCCTTACTGAAGCTATAAAAAACTTTTCTGGCTCAACTATAGTTGTTACACACAGTGAAAAACTATTAAGAGAGGTTTGTGATAGATTGATTGTGTTCTCAAAAGAGGGTGCTGATTGTTTTGATGGAACTTATGATGAGTTTTTAGAAAAAATTGGTTGGGATGAAGAAGAGATTGAAGAGAAGACTAAAAAAAACCCTAAAGTAAACAAAAAAGAGAACAAAAAACTAAGAGCATCAATAATTCAAGAAAGAAACAAAATAACAAATCCTCTTAAAAAAGCTGTTGAGAAATACGAAGCAGAGATTATCGAACTTGAAGATTATATAGAAAAAGAGCAAGCAGAACTTATACAAGCTTCTAATGCTGGAGATAACAGTAAAGTAATTGAGCTTTCAAAAAATGTAACTACAAGTGAGAAAAAAGTTGAAGAGTTGTTTGAAAAGTTAGAAGAAAACCAACTAGAACTAGATGAGATAATGGAAGAGTATGATAAAAAGTTAGAAGAGTTATAAACTCTTCTTTTTTAACAACAAACTCTATTTTTACCTTGTTCTTTTGCTTGGTAAAGATTGTAATCAGCTTTTTGTATTAAGCTTGTGATATTTTCACCTTTTTCATATGAAGCAACACCAAAGCTTGCTGTAACTTTTTCTACCTCTTCAAAAAAATTATTGGCAATTTTATCTTTTATTTTATTTGCTAAAATACAACTTTTTTGTGTGTCATAATTTTCACATATTATGATAAACTCTTCTCCTCCCCATCTTCCAACGATATTTTCTTTTTCTACATTCGATTTAAGCAAGGTTGCTATAGTTGTAAGAACCTTATCTCCAATTATATGTCCATAAGTGTCATTGATACTTTTAAAATTATCTATATCTAAAAATATAATTGATAAATGTTGTAAATTATAACTATCTATCTTTTGAAAAGATTCAAAAAGTTTATTGTCTATATATCTTCTATTGTATATTGATGTAAGTTTATCTGTAGTGGCTAGTTTATTTAAGATAATATTATCGTTTTTTATCTCTTTATATTTGTTTTCTAATTCTATATATGATGTTTCTCTTTTAATTTTACTTATAACAGAAGATAGGGTATTTACTAGAATTTCATACTCTATTGGCTTTTGAATAAACTTATAAATACCTATATTTAATAATTCCAAAAGTTTATCTGATTCTGTATGTGCAGAGATAACCAAGATAAGTTGATTTGGATTTTTTTCTATTAAACATTTCGATAAGTCAATACCATTAAGTTTTGGCATACTTATATCTGTAATAACTAAATCATAGTACTTATTGTTCTCTTTTTTGAAGTTATTATATTTTTCTAAAGCAATTTCCCCATCACTGGCTTCATCAATATTAGGGAAAAAGTTATTAAACAATTTAAATAATTGAACTTGTACATCTTTATTATCTTCAACAAATAAGACATTAAGATTTTTACTAAAAATTAATAGATCTTTTATATTATTCAACATTTCTTTTCTCTTTTCTTTGTAAAACTGGTAATTCTATTGAAAAAACAGCACCATTGTCTTTATTTGTAACTTTTAGATTTCCATTACAGTGTTCATTAATAATTATTTTACTCATATATAGTCCTAGCCCTGTACCATCTTTTTTATTTTTAGTTGAAAAATAGGGGTCAAATATTTTTTCGATTATAGATTCTTTTATTCCACCACCATTATCTGCTATATTAATTACAACAGTTTTTTCATCTTTTTTATAAGTATTTATATAAATTTTTCTATCAAAGTCTTTTTTATCTATTAAGGCATCTTCAGCATTTTTTAGAAGGTTTAATATCACTTGTTGTAATTCACTAGGGTAGGTATAAAGATTATAGTTATTGTCTAAATTTTTTATTAATGATATTGATCTTGCATCTAAAGAGGTTTTAATTATAGATAATGATTTCTCAATTATATCATTTAGTTCAAATACAACTTTTTCTTTATCTGATTTAAAAAAGTTTCTGAAATCATCAATAGTAGAAGAAAGATATTGTGAATAATCTGTTATAAGTTTTAGCTCTGTGTCAAAATATTTTTTATCTATCTCATCTTCTATAATCATTTTTAATACAAGATTATTTGTTGTTGCTGATATGGCAGAAAGGGGTTGTCTCCATTGGTGTGCAATCATAGAGATCATTTCACCCATTTGTGCTAGTCTGCTTTGTTGTATTAGTTGTTGTGTATTTATCTCGTTTTTTTCTATCTCTTCTTTAACTTTTTTTTCTAGATTTGTATTTAAATCTTCAAGTTTTTGTTCTAGAAATTTTCTATTGGTAATATCTCTAATTACGCCATGAATAACTTTTCTTTCTTCAATCTCTATAGCTGTAAAAACTATTTCAGCCCAAAGGTTTTCATTTGAACCATTTGTAAAAACCCATTCAAAATTTACAACCCCATCTTTTAGGGATTTATTGATATATTCTTCTGCTCTTTGTTTTGAGCTTACTCCACAGGGTTGTTTTGGTGGAGATAATTCATCTATAGTTTTATTTAGAAGTTCATTTTCTTTGTATTGTAATATTCTTATGGCAGACTCATTGCAACTTGATAAAATCCCATTATTAAGTAAAATAACTCCATCTGCAGATTTATTATATATATTTTCAAAAAGCAGTTTTTGTTTTGCCAATTCTATTGTTTTATTTTCAATCTCTTCATTTGCTTGGGTTAATTCTTTATTTAATTTATCTAAAATATAGTGTCTATAAGCAACTATAGATATTAATAAAAATAAAATAGTTACAGTTTCCCAAAAATATTTAAAATCAAAAATAGTTCCAAAAGAGATAGTTGTCCATTTATCTGAAATCTCTTTGTATTGATTCTCTGTAATTAGATTTAATGATTTATTTAATATATTTAATAATCTTGTATTATCTTTATTTACAGCCATATTTACACTATATGACATATTTGTATATCTTGAGATATAAAGATTTTTCATAGCATACTTAGATATATAGTATGAAGCAATAGGAAGTGGCTCTAAAGCAAAATAAGCTTGCCCAGAACTTACTGCTTCTAATGCTTTTCTATGGGAACTTGCATATATCACTTTTATATCTGGGTTAAGGGATTTAATAAAAGGTATTAGTTCTGAGTTTTGTTTTAAAGCAATTGTTTTATCTAAAATATTGTTTAAACTTGAAACTACAGGTTTATTGTTTTGGGTAATAATTGCTAATTTATAGTTAAGAAAAGTTTTTGTTGTATTTGCAAAATCTATAAGATCACTGCTATTTGTAACTGTAGAGATAAAGTCACATTTTCCTGATTTTAAATATTGTTTAGCATCATACCAAGATAGAGTATCTATATGATCTAGTCTCATATTAGTTAAATCTTTTATTTTCTCAAGAATATCTATAACAATACCTTTATAATCATCATTTTCTTTAAACTCTATAGGTTTTATATCATCCCTTGTACACACTCTAAAAACTTTTCTATTAGCTATATAATTAAGTTCATCTTTGTTGAAAAAGTTTTTTGCTATTGGTGTTATATCTTTTGTTCCGAACCATTTTCTTTTTAGATTCAATAATTCAGTATCTGTAACACTTTTTTGTGCTTTCTCTAGTATCTCTTTTAATATTTTGTTTTTTTTAGCAACACCTATACGTATTAAACTAACCATTCTATTATCATCAACATAATTTGTAGGAATTATTCCAGAAATATTGTTTTGGGCAATTATGTAATCAATTACATTTTTCTTTCCAATTGTAGCATCAGCTTTTCCAAGAGATAACTCTTTTAAAGCTTCTAATGAGTCTTTTACTAAAATTTGTTTTATCTCTGGATAATATTTTTCAATGGCTTTTTGAGCAAAAAATCCTTTTGGCATAATAATAGTTTTATTTTTTAGTTTTTCAAGGGAATCAATATTTTCATGGCCTTCTTTTACATATATTGCATTTACAGCGGTATGGAATATTGAGGTAAATTCAATTGTTTTTGATCTTTCACTGTTTTTTGAGATATTAATCATAGCATCAATATCACCAGTTTGTAGCATATTCATAAATTGATCCCATGAAGGACCTGAAATATACTCAACATCTATATTAAGTTTTTTTGCTAAAAGATTCATATAATCTATAGAAAAACCTTTTGCTACACCATTTTCATTATAATTAAAAGGGGGCCAGTTTAATTCATTGTGTAGTTTCAAAGGAGTTTTATTATCTAAAAAATCTTTTTCTTCTTGAGTAAGATTTAAATTTGTATGGGAAAATAAATTTGTAGTTAATATTATGATTAGTAAAAAGCTTAGATTGATTAGTTTCATAATACTCTCATTATTAGTTTTTTAGAATTTTATCTAAAGAGTGTCTCACAATTGTCTCAAAATATATTAATCGTTTTTAAAGTTTAGTTTATATCCATGACCATAGATTGATTCAAATAGTTCATAACCTAGTTTTGTTTTTAATCTTGACATTAGGTTTCGAACTCTTTTACTATTTGAAGTCAAATCATCAAAAACATAAGATTCAATTTCTTCATAAGTTTTAAGTGAACCTTTTGAATTGGAAAAAAGTTTAAAAAGTTTTATTTCTGATTTTGTTAATTTTATTATCTCTTCATTTTTAAAAAGAGCATTCTCTTCATCATTCCAAACAAAACCATTTTCTAAGGGTAAGACATGTTCATTTAAACTTGATAAATCCTCTTTTTCAATCAAATTCATCAAAGAATTTGAAATCTGCTCTGCATTGTAAGGTTTTAAAACATACCCTACAATACCAGCATCAATAGTTTTTAAAAAATAATCTGTTCTACTGTGAGCTGAAAATATAAGTATTGGAATTTTTTTATCTATTTCTCTAATTTTGTTAATCATTGAAATACCATCAATCTCAGGCATCTCTATATCTGTAATAATTAAATCCAATGAAGAAGATTCATATTTGTTTTTTTCTTTAAATATAGACAAACCTTCGTTTCCATTGACTCCAACAAGAATATTATCAAAAAAAAGATTTAGCATTTTTAGAGTTTGTTCTCTAACATCAATATTATCTTCTAGATATAATACATTTAATTTTTTTGTAATATTGATAATCTTCTTTAATTTTTCTTGATTCATTTTAACCTTCGAGTTATATTAAGCTTAATTAATTATGTTAGGAAACTAACTTCATATAATATTAAAAAAAAGATTTAAAGTAAGTTAACTTAGGCGAATAATCGCCTAAATTATTATTTTGTGGTAGAAAGTAACAACTATTTGGCAGTTAGATCTCTGTTTTTATATGCTAATGCAATTGTAACAAATACAGTTGCTGTCACATAATAAACCCACATTGGAATTGGAACAGGGTCACCTGTTGCATATGAGTGCATTCCTGATAGGTAGAAGTTAACTCCAAAATATGTCATTAATATTGTTGCAAAAGCTAAAAGTGATGCAACTGAAAATGTAAATTGATTATTAAACACTTTTACAAATCTTAAGTGTACAACTAAAGCATATACTACAATTGAAACATAAGCCCAAGTCTCTTTAGGATCCCATCCCCAATATCTACCCCAAGATTCATTTGCCCAAACACCACCTAAGAAGTTACCAATAGTAATTGCACTTAAACCAATAATTAAAGCAATTTCATTTATAGCTGTAATATATTTTATATTTTCATCTAAGTGTGGTCTTCCTTTTCTAAATATAAACATTATAAGTGACATAAATCCAAGAATTGCTCCAAGTCCAAAGAAACCATAAGAAGCTGTTAATACTGAAACGTGGATTGTAAGCCAATAAGATTTAAGTACAGGTACTAAGTTTGTAATTTGAGGGTCAATACTTGTTAAGTGTGCTGTAAACATAAAAATACCTGCAACAATAACTCCTGCACTTAATGCAAGTAATGATTTTCTAAAGAAAATAACAGCTGCAAACACTGCTGACCATGAGATATATAACAATGACTCATAAGTATCAGACCAAGGTGCATGTCCAGAAATAATCCATCTGAATCCCATACCAAAAGTATGAAGTGCAAAAAGAAGTGCTAATATAATAAAAAATACAAATGTTGTTTTTTTAGGTTTGATTTTAGGATTAAATACAACAATAAATGCAACAATCAACATAATTAAACCAAGAATCATATATGCAACTGTTAGTTTAGGAAATATTGATAGTTTGTTAAACATAATCTCATTGTCTATTTGAGATTGAGGAGGCATAATATCAGAACCAACTTTTGTTTGATATTGAATAATCATATCAATAAATTTATTTGATAACTCCCAGTTTTCACTGATAACTGAGTTTATAAATCCTCTAATTAATGATTCAATAGCTATTTGATTATCACCTGTAAATGTATTCATAGCTTCTAAAGGATTATACCATCTGTTATTATCATTACCATTTTGTTGAGGGAACATTCTAAATAGATTACCATTATAAACCAAATATGAGATATTTAATTTCTCATCAAGTTTAATAATCTCTCTTTCAAAAGTTCCTCTTTCATTTGGTTTTGCCATTGAGGCAGTTTGTGCTTCTTGCGTAAGGATATATTTTCCATCTTTGTCAAAAACTTCACCAAATGCTAAGTATTTTCTAGATTGCTCAATCCCTAAAACTTTTTTTAGTTTTGGAGTTTTGATTTTAAGCATTTTAACATTTCTCCAAACTTCAGGACGTGTTAGCATACCTAATACAATCTGATCCGCATTCATACCAAACATTGAGCTTTTTCCAGTTAATTTACTTACAATCTCATGGTTTAGT
Source organism: Halarcobacter sp. (assembly GCF_963675975.1). NCBI lineage: Bacteria > Pseudomonadati > Campylobacterota > Epsilonproteobacteria > Campylobacterales > Arcobacteraceae > Halarcobacter > Halarcobacter sp. The sequence goes on from NZ_OY780939.1 coordinate 2,249,438, forward strand.
GTGTTTAATGGTTTCATTCTTCCACCATTACTTTGTACTACAATTTTAGAAAATTTCTCAGCAGTCTCTTTTGAAGTAGTTTGGAAATTTTCTAAATAAGCTGTCATATCATTTTTAGTTTTTTCAAAATCTAAGCCATGGTTGTTTTGCTCTTCGGCATATAAAGAGTTTGGTGAAAAAGATAATGCTAATACTGTAATAATTGCAGCAGCGGAATTTCTAGTACTTACATATTTTGTCATTTTCCAGAATCTTGATTTTTTATCAAATAGATTCCAAATTAATCCTAATGTTAATAAAAAGTATCCTAAATATGTCGGCCATTTACCTGGGTCATTGTTTACAGACAATATTGTTCCTTTTTCATCTTGGTCATAAGAACTTTGGAAAAATAAGAAGTTTCCTTCATGTAAAGTTCTATTCATAAAAATTCTATAATCATATTTTTTGCCATCTTTTTTTATTACAGTTACTTCAGAAGCATAAGATGATGGAGCCATACTTCCAGGATATCTATCTAGTTGAAAATCATTAAGTGCAATAGAAAAAGGTAATTCAAGTATTTTTGAACCATATTCTAACGTTACAACTGTATCTCCAAAGTCTTCAATTTTTGGAATTCCTGTTTGACCTCTTTTACCTGGTAGTCTTACAGTTTTTGTTTGACCATTAAGAGTTAAGTCTACTGTTAAGATACCCATTTCAGCTTTACCTTTTTTACTTACTAGGTAATTTACATATTTTACATTTAATGTTTTATCATTAAATTTAATATCATGTTCAAATCTGTTTTGGTATTCACTTAAAAGTTCAACAATTCCAGTTGAAGTTTCACCCTCCATACCTTTTCTTAAAGCTGCAGCTGCAAACTCTTTTTGGTATTCTTTATAAAAACTTCCATTTTCTTGTTTAATTTTAATTTGTAAGTAAGGTTCTAGAGATATCATTCTGTTTTCCACTGCACCTTCACGTATATGAATAATACCTTCATATCCAATATATCTAGTTGCTCCTGCACCTAAAAGTATTACAACGAATGAAAGGTGAAATATAAATCTACCTGGATTTTTCCACATTTTAAATTTAATAATAATACCAATTAGGTTTATTGTGGTAAGAACTAATGCTGCTTCATACCAGATATTATTATATACAAGTACTCTTGCTGTTGATGTTCCAAAATCATTTTCAATAAAAGTTGCGATACCTGCACCTAATGCTAAAATCGCAAATAGGGATATGGTTAACTTAAATGAAAACAATAGTTGCCAAAGTTTCTTCAATATAAATCCTTTTCTAAATAATGCTAAATTATACATTTACAATATGAACTTAACGTGGAGAGTTAGTCATATTTGAAAAATTTTGTAATTATAACTAAAAAGAGGTTCCTAAAACCTTGATTGTAATCATCTATTTAATAAATTAACAATATAATTACACATGGATTTAGAAGAATTAAAAAAGAAAAAAGACGAATGTCGATATTGGAAAAATGTTAACCCTTGGTTTGAACAATTACAAAAAGTTTTTGAGCTAAAAAAAGGTAATTTAAAAGTTGATTATGGAGATTGGTTTAGTGTTGGACGAAAAGAGAATCTAACAGATCAAGAGTTTGCTCTTATAGAAGAAACAGCTAAAAAATTAATTCCATGGAGAAAGGGTCCTTTTAATATCTTTGGACTTGAAATTGATAGTGAATGGCAAAGCAATATAAAATATAATCTTATTAGACCTTATTTTAATTTAAAAGATAAAGTAGTTGCTGATATAGGGTGTAACAACGGTTATTATATGTTTAGAATGTTGGAAGACAAACCAAAAAGATTGATTGGTTTTGATCCTTCACCTTTAACATTACATCAATTTGAGTTTATAAACCATTTTGTTAAATCAGATATAATCTATGAGATGCTTGGAGTTGAACACTTAGAGTTTTACAACCATACTTTTGATTTTATATTTATGTTGGGTGTTTTGTACCATAGACCAGATCCAGTTGGAACTTTAAAATCATTGGCTAGAGGATTAAATAGTAAGGGTGAGATTTTAATTGATACTTTTATGATAGACGGTGAAGATGAAATTTGTTTAACACCAAATAAAAGATATTCAAAGATACCAAATATATATTTTATACCAACAATTCCCGCATTGAAAAACTGGTTAAGTAGGGCAGGATTTGAAAATATTGAGGTTCTTGCTGTAACAACAACTACAAGTGAAGAACAAAGAAAAACTGATTGGTCTTTTGATCAAAGTTTAGAAGACTTTTTAGACCCAAATGATAGAACTAAGACTGTTGAAGGGTATCCTGCACCAAAAAGAGTTTATATGAAAGCAAGAAAGATACAATAAACTAGAAAAGTTCTATTGTATCTTCAACTTTTAACTCTTTGTAGTTAAAAAGTTGACTTCTCCCTCTGTTTTTAGCTTCATATAAAGCTATATCTGCATTTTTTATTGTTTTATCTATTGAATCATCTGGATTATGTGTTTCAAAAATATCAATACCTACACAAACAGTTTTTTTAAGTACTTGTCCATCTTCAGTTACAGGTACTTCAACTTTTGCAAAACTCTCAATAATATTTTGAGAGATTTTTAATATCTCATCTTCACTATTTGAGCTTAGCATAGAGATTAAAAACTCATCTCCACTAAGTCTAGCTACCATATCAAATTCAGAGATATTAGTATGTATGATTTTTGCAAGTTCAACTAAAACTTGGTCAGCTATATCATGGTCAAATTCATCAATTACAGCTTTAAAATGATCAACACCAACCATTAAGAAATAGATTGTTTTATAATCTTTTTTTGATAAAGCCATTTGTTTATTTAAATTTTCTATTAAATAGTGTCTATTATAAACTTTTGTTACAGAATCTAAAGATAAAGTTTCAATAAAGTTTTTCTTAATAATTCCATTTTGTAATATTGGAGATATTTGAAATAATGCAGCTTCTATAATATTGTATTGACTATCTATCTCATTGAAGTGTTCTTTTGATGTTGCAGAAAATGAAACAATAGCATTTAAATTTGTATGAGTATTTACTATAAAAAAGAATGATAAAGAATCATCTAAATAAAACTCTTCACCCTCTATAAATATATTTTCCCTATTATTTCTTTCTATATCAAATAGGGCAAAAGTTACATTATCTATATCAAAATTTGTATGCAACCACAAATAGATATCTTCAGCCATTTGTTTAATATTTGATGAGTATTGAAGCTGATCATATAAATGATATATTTTTTCTAATGCTTTGAAAGCTTTTTCATCATTCGCAGACTTTTTAATCAGTTCTAAAATACTGTTTTTCATAATTTACCTTAAAATAATTCTATTTTTCCATTGTCTTTTTCAAACTTGAAAAATTGACTTCTTCCTCTATTCCTAGCTTCATATAAAGCTATATCTGATGACCTGAAAATCTCTTCAACTTTTTCTGCATCATCTGGATAGATAGAAATACCTGTACAAATAGTTTTCATCAATGTCTGATTTGTATCATCATCTACAACAACTTTAACATCTCTAAAATTTTCTATAATTTTATTTGCAATCATTATAGCATTGTTTTCATTTGTAATGTTGTGTAGTACAATTAAAAACTCATCTGACTCTATTCTAGCAATTATATCTGATTTTCTTACTGAATTCTCTAAACTTTTTGCTAACTCTTTTAAAACCTTATCTCCAACTTCATAATTAAATTCATCAATTACTGCTTTAAAATGGTCAATCCCAACTTTTAAAAATGCAATTTTTTTATGTTCTCTTTTTGACAGAGGAAGTACAGTTTTAAGGTATTCATTAACATATTGTCTATTATATAAACCTGTTAAATTATCCTTTAAATTTGATTCAACTAGTTTAAATTCAAGATACCTATTATATAAGGTTTGAGAAATTATTTTAAATATGATTTCTACAAATTCTATAGACTCAATTATGTTATTTTTTGATAAGTCGTCATAGTAAATTGAAATAGTTAAATTATCTTTTCCATTTAAGTTAATATCAAAACTCTTTTTTTCTAAATTTTTTTCTTCTTCAAAATTTTTATAGATTAGAGTTTCTTTTAATTTAACTTCTAAAAAATCAATTGATAAATCATTTTTTAAATAAGAAGATATATATTCAAGCACATCTTCTAATTTTTTTATAGTAATTAAATGGTCATTTAAAGCAATTGCAGTTTGAAAATTATATTTATCCATATTCATAACTAATTCCTATAAATAATTCTTCCAGTTTTCTAAAGAAGCTCTTTCTTGATTTAAAGAAGTAGCTTGTCCATGACCTGGGTATATTCTGATATTTTTATTCCAACTTAAAACTTTATCAATACTATTTTTCATATCATTTGGATTTGAAAAAGGAAAATCTGTTCTTCCTATAGAATTATAAAATATAAAATCTCCTGAAAATAGGTTGTTGTCTATTTCTATTGCAGAGCAACCAGGGGTATGACCTGGGAAAAAATGGTATTTTATTTTTGTTCCATCAAAATCTAATTCTTCATCCTCTTCAACTAGATAATCAGGTGTTGAAGGTGGCATACCAAGACCATAAGGATCTTGCTTTAACATAAATTCATCTTGTTTTGGTGTATAGATTTTTATGTTTAACAGTTTACTTAATTCATCATTTGACCATACATGATCAAAATGCCCATGCGTATTTAAAATTGCAACAGGATTTGAAACATTTTTTTTCACCCAATTTGTAGCTCCGACACCTGGGTCTATAATAAAATCTTTCCCATCAACTGTAATAATGTAACAATTTGTTTGATAATCACCCATTGGTTGAATTTTAATGCTCATATTTCCCTACTATATTTAATTTGTAATTAGTTATTATAGTATATATAATTGAAGCTGTAAGGTAGATTATGAATTATTATAAATTATTAGAAAATATTGTTTTAACCTCAAAACCAGAGGATAAGATTGCTAAATTCAAAGAGTTTTATGAACATTTTAAAGGCAATAAATTATATATGGAAAAAAATTATTTACCATATAAAATGGAAAAACCATCATATGCAAATATATTAAAAATTGTATTACCCCAAAAATCAAAACAAAGAAAATATGTAAATACAAAAGAGGGCAAAATCAATCTTCTTCATACAATTGCACATATTGAGTATTCCGCAATTGATTTAGCTTTAGATGCAGCACTAAGATTTCAAAATATGCCAGAAGATTATTACAAAGATTGGTTAGAAGTTGCAGATGATGAGATTAGACATTTTTTGATGATAGAAAAACTATTAAAAGAGTTAGGATCTTTTTATGGGGATTTAGAAGTTCATACAAATTTATTTGAAGCTATGAAAAATACTCCGGATATAGTTTCTAGAATGGCTGTAGTGCCTAGATATTTAGAAGCAAATGGACTTGAACAAAATCCAAAAATTATGGAAAAATTAAAATCAAATCCAGATAGTTTTAATAAAAAGATTCTTGATGCTCTAAACATAATACTTGATGAAGAGATAACCCATGTTTATAAGGGTGACAAGTGGTTTAAATATGTATGTAAGCTTGAAAATTTGGAACCTGAAAAAACATATATAGATATGTTAGAAAAAGTGTTTCCAGGGAGTACTAGTAAAAAATATCATTTGAATTTTGAAGCAAGAAAGAAAGCAGGATTTTCTTGTGATGAATTAAAATTTCTTTCCAAATCTAAAGATTGTAATTAGATAAAAATTTAATACTTAACTATACAGCTATATTTACTTGTATAGACAACTTGTAACTTAGCTGTAATTATCCTTTTTTATACTTTCGCAATAAAACTTGTATAGACAAGCAAAGGTATTATTGTGAAAAATATTTCAAAACCACTTTATGTGGTGATTTATGAAAAAATTTTAGAAAATATTAATAATAAAAAATATAATTGTTGTGACAAACTACCATCAGAGAATCTATTTGCCAAAGAGTTTGATGTAAATAGACATACTGTAAGACAGGCTTTATCTTTACTAAAAGATGAAGGATATATTTATACTATAAGAGGAAAAGGTAATTATATTTCAAATATACAAGTACCTTATTCTATCTCTGATAAAAGTTCCTTTTCACAAAAGATTATAGACTTAGGTTATGAACCAAAAACAAAACTTCTTAGCGCAGATATTATAGAACCAAATGCGGATATTGCACAACAATTAGGACTTAATAAAAAGCTTAAAGTGATTGAATTAAAGCTTTTAAGATATGCAAATGATCTTCCTATTTCAGTTTCTTACTCATATTTTGATGCTTTTGTTTATAGGGATATTATTGATAACTTAGATATTGAGCCTTTTTCAATTTATAATATTTTAAATAAGTGTTATCCCCAAATGGAAATTACAAAAATTTCAACTGTTTTTGAAGCTCAAATTCCAAATACTGAAATAAGTGATTATTTAAAAATGCCAGCAAATACCCCTGTATTAATAGCAAGTACAATATCAAAAAATCAATTTGGCGATTTTGTTGAATATGGAAGTGCTTATTCAAGAGCAGACGCAGTAAAAATAAAAGTTGATTTAGTTTAATAGGAGAATATATTGATAAAGATGAAAAACCTAACTTTGGGTTATAAAAAAGAAAAAATATTAACAGATGTAAATATAAGAGTAAAAAAAGGTGAGTTTGTAGGAATCATTGGCCCTAGTGGTGCAGGTAAATCTACAATGCTTATGGCTATAACTGGTGGAATAAAAGTATTTGATGGAAAATTTGAGGTATTGGACTTTGATTTAGAAAATATAAAGAAAAAAAACCTAGTTAAACTAAGAGAACAAATTGGGGTTATTTTTCAAGGTTATAACTTAGTTGATAGATTAAGTGTATTAGATAATGTAGTTAGTGGAATGTTAAAAGATATACCTTTATCAAGGGCTATACTTAAATTATATAAAGAAAAGGAGTTGGAAAAAGCAAAAGAGTATATGGATATTGTAGATATTACAAAACATTCATTAAAAAGGTGTGATGAACTTTCGGGAGGTCAAAGACAAAGGGTTGCAATAGCTCGAGCCTTGGCCGCTGAACCGAAGATAATATTAGCAGATGAACCTGTGTCAGCATTGGATCCAAAGAGTGCAAAAAAGGTAATGGGAATATTAAAAAAAGTAAATGAGGTTTATGGGGTAACTGTTGTTACAAATCTTCATCACTTGGAGTACGCCAAAGAGTACTGTATCAGAATCATTGGTGTAAACAATGGTACAGTAGTCTTTGATGATAAAAGTGAGAATTTAACTGATAAATCAGTTGAAAAAATTTACGCTACAAATTAGTAGCAAACTAAAAAGGAATATAAAAATGAAAATCGTAAAGAAACTTGCAGTAGGTGCTTTAGCATTAACTTTAGGTGTAACTTCTATGTTAGGACAAGATAAATGGCCAGATAAAATCACTTTTGGTGTAATTCCAGTTGCTGGTTCAACTTCTATGAAAGAAAACTTTGGACCATTGGCTGATTATTTAGCAAAATCTTTAGGGATTAAAGTTGAACTAAAATTAGCTGGTGATTATACAGGTATTATCACAGGTATGCAACATAATCATATTGATGTGGCGTATTTTGGACCAAAATCTTATGTGGAAGCAGCAAAAAGAGCAAATGCTGAAGCTTTAGTTGTGGAAGTTGATGGAGAATCTGGATTACCTGGATATAACGGTATTATCATTACTAAAAAAGGTAGTGGTTTAAAAACTTTAGAAGATATCAAAGGTAAAACTTGGGCATTTACTTCTTCTCAATCTACTTCTGGTACATTAGTTCCAACTGTAATGTTTTCTAAAAAAGGTATTGTTCCAGCTAAATATTTCTCAAAAGTACTTTACTCAGGTGGACATGAAGCTTCTATTCTTTCAGTTAAAGCTGGAAAAGTTGATGCTGCTTCTACAAATAACTTAGATTTTAACAGAGGTTTAGGAAAACATTGGGAAAAAGATGATTTCAATGTTCTTTGGACTTCAGATTTAATTCCAGGTGCTCCGATGGCTGCAAGAAAAGATTTACCAACTTCATTAAAAATGGCTATTAAAGGTGCATTTATCTCTTACAATGACCCAGAAGGTTTAAAAAGACTTAAAAACAAAGGTTTTATTAAAGGTGATGATTCTGTATATGACCCTGTTAGAGAGTTAATTAAATTAAAAAATGAATTAAAGAAAAAACAATAATCAAAGTAGGCTTTTGCCTACTTTAATCTAAGGATATATTTATGAATATTGAAGAATTAAAGCAAAAAACTAATCCCTTTTCTCTATCAAAATCAATTGTAGTAATTGTTTTTCTAGTGATTTTTTTAAAGAGTTGGCAAGATACGGAAATGAGTTTCTCTTCGCTTATTAGTGGATGGGATTATATGGTTGAATATATATCGGGTAATCCAGAGATAAAAAATAGTGGATTTTTCCCACCAAATTTAAATAAAGATGATTTAATAACTTATGCCTTATCAATGCTTGAAACTATAGAGATGGCAATAATTGCTTTGGTTTTATCAGTAGTTGTAGCAGTTCCATTATCATACTTAAGTTCAAGAAATATTTTAGATATTTTGATCCCCGGAAAAACACCAATTCATAATTTTTTTAAAAGAGTGATATATGGAAGTGCTACATTAGTAGCAAATATATTTAGGTCAATAAATGAGATTATCTGGGCACTTATTTTTGTAAGTGCCGTTGGTCTTGGACCTATGGCAGGGATTTTAGCACTAGGAGTACATACAGCAGGTGTTTTATCAAAACTTTTAAGTGAAGGAAATGAAGCAATTGATCCAGGACCAGTTGAAGCCCTTACTACAACAGGCGCAGGGTTTATTAAAGTTTTAATATATGCTGTTATTCCTCAAACAATGCCACATTTTGTATCTATGGCTTTATATAGATTTGAATCAGATGTAAGAAGTGCCTCAATACTTGGTTTTGTTGGTGCAGGTGGTATTGGTTTTTATCTTTTTGACAAGATGAGAGGGTTTGAAAACGGGGATGTTTGTACAATTATTATAGTTATTATTCTAACAGTTTGGTCACTTGATAAAATTAGTGCACTTATTAGAAAAAGGTTTATATAAAAATGAATAGAGAAGATATTAATTTTTTATCACAATTTATACAAAAAGATAAGTTTGAAGAATTATATAAAAAAATAGAAAAGAATTATGAAATAAAAGTTTTAACAAATCCAACAGAACAAACACTTTTGGTTCCTGTAAAAGATCCCATATCTGATGGGGAATTTTATGCAGGTGAAGTTTTAGTAACTTCAACAATAGTTGAAATAGACGGAATTAAAGGCTGGTCTATGGTTTTAGATACAAATGAAGATTTATCTTTAAAAACAGCCGTTTTAGATGCTTCTTTTGAAGCAAATATATTTAAAGAAGAGATTTTAAATTTACTTAAAAAAACAAAAAATGAGATTAATAATAAAAATGCAATTAACAATCAAAAAATCAACTCAACAAGAGTTTCATTTGATTTAATGTAAGGATTAGTTTATGGATAAAATTGATATTGAAAAATTAAATAGAGAAAATTTTAGATCAATGATGAATGCTTTATCAAGACCGGGAAATGTTGAAGAGATTAAACCACTTTTTAAATCAAACTTATTGGCTGTGGCAAATACTCTTTTATATGCAGAGGTTTCATACTTTTATAAGGGAAATGAAGATTTTGAACTAATAAATGCAATAACTAATTCAAAAGAATTAAAAGAGGATGAAGCTGATTATGTATTTTGTGACACTTTAGATGAAAAATTGTTTGAAGTAGGCAAAGTAGGAACTATGAAAGACCCAGAGTTTTCATCAACATATATATTCAAATGTAAAGATTTTGATGGAATAGAAGTAAAGTTAAGTGGTCCAGGTATAAATGGAAGCAGTAATCATACTCTTCCCATTTCAAAAGATTTTATAGAAAAATTTAATAATAAGAATTCTACTTTTCCTATGGGAAATGAAGTGTTTTTTATAAATGAAAAAGCACAGGTTTTAGCCCTTTCTAGAACTACTAAAGTGGAGGTTTTATAATGGCTTATTATGCAGTAAAAGGTGGAGAAAAAGCTATTGAAAACTCTTTGGATTTTTATGCACAAATTACACAAAAAGCAAAACAATTAGATGACGAACAATTAATAGAAGGTTTAACTTTTTCAATAGATAAGGTTATTAGTGAAGGTTCTTTGTATTCTAAAAAATTAGCTAGTAAAGCCATAAAAAGAAGTGCAGGGGATTTGTTAAATGCCTCATTTTTCATAAGAGCTCATAGAAGTTCTTGTCAAAGAGTTGGGGAGAGTAAAACTTTGGATACCAATGAGATGAAACTTACTAGAAGAGTTTCTTCAGCTTTTAAAGATATTGAAGGTGGTCAATTACTTGGAGCATCAAATGATTATGAGATTAAACTATTAATTGAAACAAAAGAGAAAGAGTTAGACTTTGAAGAGTTTTCAAAAAAAGAAAATATCATAAAATCAGCATTAACACCACTTCGAAATGACAATTTAATAAAAAAACTTCCTAAAGAGGAAAAACCTTGGGATATTACAAGAACCTTTCCAACTTCACCATATCCTAGAAGTTCAATACTTCAAGTAATGAGTAGGGGTGAAAGTGGGAGTTTGTTAGGTTTTTCATACACTTCAATGAGAGGTTATGGGGATGTTCATCCTACAATTGGAGACTTAAGAGTTGGAACTTTAGATATAAAATTTACCCATCCTTTTTCAAAAAAAGAGGTAAAAATAGGTTCTATTGAAGCAACAGCTGTTGAGTGTGTGGGAACTTTTAATAAAGATGAAAACGGGGACACAAAACTTACAACTGGATTTGGTTTTTGTTTTGGAAAAAATGAGACAAAAGCAATCTCTATGTCTATTATAGATTTAACTTTATATAACAGCTCATATAGCGTTGGAACTGAACAAATAGTTGCTGCAGATTTTGAAATGATGATGCATCATGTGGATGGTATAGAGTCATTTGGATTTTGTAATCATTATAAACTACCACATTATGTTACTTTCCAAACAGATTATCAAATATTTAAATCTGCACAAAAGTATGTGGAAGAAAAAGAGGGTAAAAAATAGTATGAGATATGCATTTTTAGATGAAGAAGCAAAAAAAGAGATAAGAAGAGCAACTTTAAAAGCTATAGCAATACCTGGATATATTGTTTCTTTTGCAAGTAGAGAGATGCCAGTTGCTAGAGGATGGGGTACAGGTGGTCTTCAAGTAACTTTATCAATCATAAATGAAGAAGATACTCTAAAAGTTATTGACCAAGGTTGTGATGGAAGTGTAAATGCAGTAAATATTAGAAATTTTATAAAATCTGTTACAAATGTAGAAACAACAACAAGTACAAAAGAAGCAACTATTATTCAAACAAGACATAGAATACCTGAAATAGAATTAGATGAAAAACAAACTTTAGTGTTTCAAGTTCCTATGCCAGATATTTTAGAAACAGTAGAACCAAATACTGCAAAAGCAAAAATCATGCATGCAAATGCTGATTATTCGAAGTTATGGGTTTTATTATATGAAGATACTTCACAATTTGGAGATTCAAGAATCTCAAATAGATACCCAGTGATGGTTCATGATAGGTTTGCAATGGATCCAAGTCCAATACCCAAATATGATACTCCTAGATTGAACAATTCAAAAGCTTTACAGCTTTTTGGTGCAGGTAGAGAAAAAAAGATTTATGCAATACCACCTTATACAAAGGTTGTACCACTTAAATTTGAAGATAAAGAGTTTAAAGTGGAAAACTTTGAGAGTAAAGTATGTGAGAGATGTGGAAGTAATAACAGCTTTTTAGATGAAGTTTATGATGACAAGGGAAGTGTTCATTATTATTGTAATGATACAGACTTTTGTGATAGCAATCTTGATAAGAAGGAGATATAGATGATATTAGATATACAAAATGTCTCAAAAGTATTTGGAAGTTTTTGTGAAGATTGTTTAGATAAAACAGGCTCGAAATATAATAGTTCTATTTGTCCAACTTGTAATAGTGTAGTTGGTGTAAATAGTGTCAACCTTAGTTTAAAAAAAGGTGAAGTTCTTGGAATTGTAGGAGAGAGTGGTTCTGGTAAATCTACTTTATTACAATTAATATATCAAGACCAGAAAGCATCAAAGGGTGAGATTTTTATTAAAGATTTTATTGATAAAAATGGAAATAAAAAGAATATTTTAGATGCAAATTTAAATGAGCTGTCATATTTAAGAAACTCTTTAATGTCAATGATTTATCAAAACCCTAGATTGGGATTAAATTATAACTTTAGTGCAGGGGGAAATATTGCACAAAAGGTGATAATGAGTGGAAATAAAAACTATAAAGAGATAAGAGAAAAAGCTTTATATTTTCTAGATAAAACAGAGATTCCAACAAGTAGAATAGATGATTATCCAGAATATTTCTCAGGTGGACAACAACAAAGAGTGCAAATCTCAAAAGCTTTGTCTTCTAATCCTAAGATTTTATTACTTGATGAACCAACAACAGGGCTTGATTTATCGGTTCAGGCAAAAATTTTAGATTTGATAAAAGAGTTACAACATGAAATTGGTTTTGCAATGGTGGTTGTTTCTCATGATTTAGGTGTAATAAAACACTTAACTGATATTACAGTTGTTATGAAAAATGGACAAATAGTTGAAAGGGGACTTACTGATCAGATACTAGAAGACCCACAACATCCCTATACACAACTTTTAGTATCTTCAGTTTTATAGGAAAAAAAATGGTTAGATTAAAAGTTAATAATTTGAATAAGAGTTTTAAACTATATACACAAGGTGGAATAGAAGTAAAAGGTTTTGAAAATATAGGTTTTAATGTAAAGAATGGGGAGTTTATTTCCCTTTTTGGACCAAGTGGTGCAGGGAAATCATCTATTTTAAAAACTTTATTTAGAACTTATACCACAACAAGTGGTGAGATTTTATTTTATAGAGATAGTGGAGAAGTAATTGATATAGCAAAAGCAAGTGAGAGCCAGATTTTAGAGCTTAGACACTCTGAAATTGGTTATGTGTCACAGTTTTTACAAGTATTACCAAGAGTTAGTGCAGTCGACGTAGTTGCCCAACAACTAATTTTTAAAGGTGAAGAGGAAAAAGTCTCTAGACAGAAAGCTAGAGAGATGTTGGATTATTTATCTATTAGAGAAGAGTTGTTTGATTTATCTCCTTTAACCTTTAGTGGAGGGGAGCAACAAAGAGTAAATATAGCAAAAGGGATTATTGCACCCAAATCTTTGTTATTACTTGATGAGCCAACAGCATCTTTAGATAAAACAAATACTATGAAAGTTGTAGAAAAACTAAAAGAACTTAAACAACAAGGTGTAGCTATGGTAGGTATTTTTCATGATTTGGAAGCTATGGATATGATTAGTGATGAAATATATAAGTTAAAGAGAGTTAATTAATGGAAACTATATTAAGAAGTAAAAATGTATTAATAAATGAAGAGTTTATTCCTGCTGATTTAGTTATCTTTGAAGATAAAATCAAAAGAGTAGATGAATATGGAAAAAATGAAATTGCAATTGATTTAGGAGATAAAAAAATTGCTCCAGGAATAGTTGATTTACACTCTGATGCTATAGAAAAAGAGATTGAACCAAGACCCCATGCAACTTTTCCTGTAGAGTTAGCAATAACAGAATTAGATAAAAAACTTTCAATGGCAGGGGTTACTACTATGTTTCATGCTATTGGTTTTGAAGAAAATCCTAAAAAAAGAAGGTCTGTTGATTTAGCAATTGAACAAATAGAAGAGATTTACCATGCAAATGAAAAACACTTAGGTGTAGATAATTTTGTGCATGCAAGATTTGAGCTTAGTTCTAGTGAAGCAGTTGAGCCTATAAAAGAGGTGATAAACAAAGGGATGGTTAAGTTAGTATCTTTAATGGACCATTCACCAGGGCAAGGGCAATTTAAAACTTTAGAGACTTTTAAAACCTATTATGGAAAACATTATGGCTTAGATGATGAAGATATAAAAGCTGTAATTGATAAGAAAATGAATAAAAATGAAGAGAAAATAAATGAATTAATCTCTTTTGTAAGGGAAAAAAATATCACACTTCTAAGTCATGATGATGATTGTGTTGAAAAACTTGATAGTCTTTTAAAGTTAGGGGTAAAAATATCAGAATTTCCACTTAGTTTAGAGGTTGCGAAATATGCAGTTGATAAAGGTATAGCTACAGGAATGGGGGCTCCAAATATAGTAAGAGGTGGAAGTCAAAGTGGAAATATAGCTGCAATTGATTTGGTAAAAGAGGGCGTTTGTAAATACTTATGCTCTGATTACCATCCAACTTCTATGTTACAAGCAATTTATAGAATGGAAAAAGATGCAAACTTAGATTTGGCAAAAGGTTTTTCTATGATAACTTCTACACCTGCAAAGTATGCAAACTTAGAAGATAGAGGAGAAATAAAAGAGGGTAAAAAAGCTGATATTATAGTAATTGATGATTCAAATATTCCAAAAGTTATTTTAACTATAAAAGATGGAGAATCAATCTACAATGGTATTAGAGGATTTAGACTTTAAGGAGTAGTTATGGTTACAATATATAGAAGTATTTTAGACTTGAAAGTTAAATATAATGACAAAAATAGAGTCTATAAATAAAAAACAAAAAGTAAAATTAGGAATAAAACCATATATTCCTAATAATGCCATAATAGAAAACTCTTATTTTGGTAAATACACTGAAGTTGGAGAGTTTTCAAATATTTTGGATTCTACTTTGGATGATTATTCATATATTAGTGAGTATACACAAATATATAATACTATTATTGGAAAATTTTCAAATATAGCAGCACAAGTTAGGATAAATCCTGGTTTTCATCCCTATGAGATGCCTTGTCAGCACCATTTTTTATATAGAAAAGAGATGTATAGTTTTGGTGAAGATGATAAAGCATTTTTTAACTATAGAAAAGTACAAAAGGTTGAGATAGGACATGATACTTGGATAGGTCATGGAGCAGTTATTATGCCAGGTGTTAAAGTAGGAAATGGTGCAATTATTGGTTCAAATGCTGTTGTAACTAAAGATGTACCATCTTATGCTATAGTTGCAGGAGTGAGTGCTAAAGTATTGAAATATAGGTTTTCAAAAGATATAATAAAAAAACTTGAAGAGATTTCTTGGTGGAATTGGAGCCATGAAGAGATAAGAGATAGAATCGATGATTTAAAAGATATTAGGGCATTTATCTATAAATATTCAAAGTAGGAGTATATAATGAACAGTAAAATAATACTTGTTGTGGGACCAAGTGGTGCGGGGAAAGATACTCTTCTTAGATATGCAAAAGAGAAACTAAATGATAGGTTTAATTTTGTAAAAAGATATATCACTAGAGAAGCTGATGTTAATGAAAGTAATTATTTTATTGATGAGTATGCTTTTGAGATATTAAGACATAATGGATATTTCGCATCAAATTGGAATGCCCATGGGAATTTTTACGGAATACCCAAAAGATTTATAAAAAATGGTGTTAATATCATCTCTATTTCAAGGTCTAGAATAAAAGATTTTGAAAATCTTTATGAAGATGTTTATACCTTAAATATAACATTACCTAAAGATAAACTAAGGCAAAGGCTTCTAGCTAGAGGTAGAGAATCTAGTGAAGAGATTGAACAAAGACTAAATAGAAGTTATGAAAAGATTGAATGCAATAAATTGATTGAATTTGATAATTCAAGCTCTCTTGAAGAATCAAAGGAAAAATTTTTAGAACTTTTAAAAAGTATAGAAAATGAGTAACTTAAAAATTGCTACATTTAATCTAGATAAAGACAATGGAATTTTCCCTGATAGAATATACAATCTTTCTAATATAATTTATAAAAATAGATTTGATATTTTATGTTTACAAGAGGATTATAACTCAAAAAGATTTTCAAGTGGAAAATTTTTAAATGTAGAATTAAACTATAATTATGTTTCAATAAAAACAAGAGAAAAAATAAGAAATGGAATTAACAGTAGTTCTAATTTAACTATTCTTTCTAAATATCCTATAAAACTTTTGGATAAAATTTTTTTTAACAAAGGTAAAGAGGATATTGAAAGAGCAGCTGTTTTTTCCCAATTAAGCTTTAAAGGTAAAGAGATTTTATTAATCAATACTCATCTTTGTCATTTAAGTAGTAAAAATAGAATAGAACAAATTAGAGTTATACTAAAAAAAATCAATGAATATAAAAATTTTAATACAATCATATTTTGTGGAGATTTAAATGCCCTTCCTAGTTATACGGAGGTAAAACTATTAAAAGAGTACGGTTTTAGGGATAAAAACAGTGAATTTACCCATGAAGACAAGGTGATTTTAGACTATATTTTAAATAAATCTAAAAGAGATATCTCTATAGAATCTAAAGTATTATTAAAAGGGTTTAGTGATCATCACTGTTTGTTAAACATAATCAATTTTCTATAAGGGTTTATTTTGAGATTTAAATTTTTAGGTTCTTCTGATAGTGCAGGTATACCTGTAGCTAATTGTAATTGTAATATTTGTAATGAATACAGAACAAATAAAAAAATCAATCTATCAACCTGTGCATATCTTGAATTTGATGATAAGTATATACTTTTAGATGCTGGAAATGAAATGATATCAAATATATTTGATATGAAAGATATTAAAGCAATTTTTCTAACACACTTCCATGCCGACCATTGTTTAGGACTTTTAAGGCTTAGACATTCAGCTAAAAATATTAAATGTTTTCATCCAAAAGATGAGTTGGGATTTTCTGACCTTTTTAAACATAAACATTCAATTACTTATGAAATATTAGAGCCTTTTAAATCAATTTATATTGATGATATAAAAATAACTGCAATACCTTTAAAGCATTCAAAAAATACTTTTGGATACTTTATTGAAACAAAAGAGGTAAATATTGCTTATCTAACCGATTGTTATTCTGTAGCAAAAGATAGTTTAGATTTTTTAAAATCAAAAAAAATAGATTATGCTTTTATAGATGCTTGTTATGATGAAACAAAATCAAAAGGCAATCATCTAAACTACTTACAAGCAAGTTCTATCCTTGATGAGATAAATGCCAAAAAAGGCTTTTTAATGCATATTTCACATACTACAATGGAATATATTAGAAATAATAAAATCAAACTAAAATATAGATATGTTTTAGATGATGAAGAGTTTAATTTATAGTTACAATTTGATTACATAAAAATCTACTTTCTCTCATTTATCATTAGATATAATCACAAAAATAATTTTAGGGTGGGGATAAATGTTTGATAATATAGGTGGTTTTATTATAGATTTTGATGGTGCTTTTTTTAAAGACTTTCATATCTTACCTGGAGGAAAAGACTTTATTGAAACATTAAAGAACAAAGAGATACCCTTTGTCTTTTTAAGCAATCTTACAACTAAAACACCTGAAGAGTTACATGAACTTTTATTTCGTGTGGGAATATATATAGATAAAAATCAAATAATTACCTCATCATTACTTGCTAGAAACTATTTAAAAGAAAACTATCCAGATGCAAATGTAAAGGTTTATGGAAGTAAAGCCTTAAAAAGTGTAATTTATCAAGAATATAAAATTGGTGTTACTGATGTAGATGTAATAGTAATAGGAATGGACCCTAAAATCTCTATTGATGATTTATCAAAAATAAGAAAACATATTCAAGATAATAAAAAAGTGATTTTTACAAATCCTGATTACTATTCTCCCACATCAAGTGGCTATGATTTTGAATGTGGTGTTATGGTTGAGTTATTTAAACCACACCTTCAAGAGCAACCAGAAATAATAGGTAAACCATCAAAATATGCCTTTGATTTTGCAATAAAAAAACTAAATATTCCTAGAGAATATATTGCAATGGTTGGAGATACTTATGAAACAGATATAAAAGGTGCCCATGATTGGGGTTTAATACCAATACACTTACAAACTACAAATGATGATAGTTATAATACTTTAAAACTAGATGCCTATGAGTATAAAAATCTTGAAGATTTATGTACTCATTTTAAAAGTGTAGTTTAAAACTTAACTTTTATCATCTCTTTCTTTTCAAAATATACGCAGTTAGTAAAACCAATATTTTTGGCTAATTTTTCACAATAATCTTTTTTGTACCCCACATGTTCAACTGCATGGGAGTCACTTCCAAAGGTAATTGGTATATCATATGCGTAAATCTCTTCAAGAAGTTTTTTAGAAGGATATGTATCTTTAACACTTTTTCTTAAGCCTGAAGCATTTATCTCAACTGCCATACCTGATTTTTTTATCTGTTTTAGAGCATCTTTTGCAATAAGTCGAATATCTTTTTTAGGTTCGTCATTAGTTAAAATTTTAACCAAATCAATATGTCCTACAATATTAAAATATTCAGTTTTAGCCATTTTTTTTATTTGTTCAAAATAATTATTCCATAAAGTAGTTGCATCTACATTTTTAAATAGATTTTTCCCTTTTTTATACTCTTTTATCATTTTGGGATCATCAACTAAATATTGATCTAAAAAATGAACTGAACCTATTAGATAATCAACTTCATCTTTTAAAAGTTTTTTATTCATCCCATAATCTAAATAATCAAATTCATAGGCAAAAAGAAGTTTAATTTTATTGTTATATTCCATTTTTGCATCTTCAAACATTTGAATATAGTCTTTTTTATATTTGTTTTCCATTCTATGCTTTTTATCATATTTCATTGGGTTATGGTCTGAAAAACCCAATACATCTATTTTCTCTTTTATGGCTTTTTTTATATAATCATCCATAATTCCAACAGCGTGCTTACAAAGATAAGTATGGTTATGTAAATCAACTTTCATTTTTAGCCTTTATAAAAGAAATTTTTTCTGTATCTTAATAGTTTTGATTTCACAATATCAATTTTATGGCTAAAGTCTTCTTTATTTATTAAGCCATCAACTATAAGTCTAGCCTCTTTTGATTTAAACTTATCATGGGTAGGGTAATACTCTTTTAATAAAAACAGTGTATATGAAACAAGTTTTTCATCTCCAACTGCTTGATACTCGTTATTTGACCTTTTAAATATAGCTACAGATAATAAACCTTTTATTGCACCTACTATATCTGTCTCTTTTTTTGTTTTTGAATATATTATAGAAAATCTATCTCCAATACCTACTTTTATATCATGGGCATCACTATTTCCCAAAGCTGCAATATGTTTTTGCTTATATTGATAATAATTAAGATAAGTTAAATTATTACACTCTTCAATTTGGTCAATATCTCCAAATACTTCAACTGCATCAACTGTTGATTTTTCCAATAACTCTTTATATATTGCTTGGTGTAGATGATATTTTTGGTCATAATATATCCAATGGGGATGACACAATATTGCAAGACCATTGTTCTCTTGTATTTTTTTTATTGTCCATAAATTTCTAGCATAATGTTTAGGATTAATATCTTTAGCTATTTTACCCTTTATCTTATTTTCTATCTCTTCTAACTCACATTTGTATATCTCTTCATCATCTCTTAATTCGTCAATAGAACAATCTGTGTTTATACTCAGCATATGTCCATTTCCTTTTGAAAAAGAAGTATCCCCTTTTCCTACACTTACCTCTTCTCCTGGAAGTATAGTAATATCAATTTTATTTTCATCTTTCTTTTTTATAGCTTCTTTGCTTCCTTTATAATTATCATGGTCTGTAATTGAAATAAAATCCATACCAAACTCTAAAGATTCTAGAATCATAGCCATTGGTGTTCTTTTACCATCTGAATATGTAGTATGCATGTGTAAGTCACCTTTTAAAGCTGTTAGCTCTAAAATCTTTTTTTCAACTGCAAATAGATTTATAGATTTTGATTCTTTATAATTAAAATTTACTTTTAAAATATATTCACCATAAGTTTGCATTTTATATTCAAAAACTATATCTTGTTTTTGTATTTCAAATTTAATTTTTTCATTATGAAAATAGTCATTTTTTGAGAATATATTTATTGATTCAATATTTTTTATATTGTTTGGATTTATAAGATTTAATTTAAACGATATTTTTTTATCTAAAGGGGTTACCCGTGGGAATAGTTTCATTTATTTTCCTTTCTTTTTTTTAAAACATAAAGTGTAGATAATCCTATGGTTACTAGGATAATAATTAAGGCAAGTACATTTAGTACAGGAGTAAGTCCAAGTTTTACCATACTTCCAATATGAATAGTGATTGTACTTTGTGTACCTATTAAAAACAGTGTTGTGTTATAGTTTTGTATTGATTGTAAAAAAGCTAATGCTGTTGCTGAAAAAATAGCAGGCTTTAAAAAAGGAACTGTTATTTTAAAAAACAATTGTGTAGGTGAAGCTCCCAAATCTAAAGCTGCAAGTTCTAAGTTTTTATCAAACTTTTGAAGTCTAGACATAAACAGCAACATTGCCATAGATGAGATAAATGTAGTTTGCCCAACAATTGTCAAAATAATACCTCCTGAAACCTCAAAAAGATTATTCCACATCACTAGTGTTGCTATACCTATAATAACTCCGGGGGTTAATATGGGAGAGACTAAAATTGCATAAAAAACATCTCTTGCTTTTTTATTTATATTTAGTAAAAACAAA
Organism: Halarcobacter sp.; assembly: GCF_963675975.1. Lineage (NCBI taxonomy): Bacteria > Pseudomonadati > Campylobacterota > Epsilonproteobacteria > Campylobacterales > Arcobacteraceae > Halarcobacter > Halarcobacter sp. The sequence continues at coordinate 2,270,172 of NZ_OY780939.1, forward strand.
GCACCTGCTAAACCAAGAGGAATAGACAATATTACAACTCCAAGACCAATTATTAGTGAGTTTAATATTGCTTCAAAAAGTTTATAATCTTGGAAAAACTCACTTATCCAATGTAAAGAAAACCCTTTCCATGGGTAAATTGTAGGGATTGAACTTTCATTGAACGCTGCTAATGAAACAACTACTAAGGGTAAAAACAGATATATAAAAAAGCTAAAAAAATAAAACTTTATTGCAATATCTGCAATTTTTTTTGAATCAATATTTTTCATTTTGACATATCCTCTAGTTTTACTTTAAAGAGTTTTAACATCAACACTATAAATAATATACATAAAACTAATAATGCAATTCCATATGCAGAACCTTGATTCCAATTTCCACCATCAAAAAACCAACTATATATAATCTGAGTAAACCATAAACCTTTAGTTCCACCTAATATTGAAGGTACTGCATAGGTTCCGGCTGTTAACATAAAAACAAAGATTGAACCAACAGCAATTCCTGGTTTCGCATAAGGAATGATGATTTTTTTATGTATTGTTATCCAAGAAGCCCCTAAATCCCTTGCTGCTAGGATTTGATTTTTATCTAAAGTTTCTAGGGTATTGTAAATAGGGAAAAGCATAAAAAGAATATAAGCATAAACCATTCCTATTAGTGCTGCTGAATTATTTTGAAAAAAATCAATAGGTGTATCAATAAAACCTAAAGAGATTAATATATTATTTATAATCCCATTAAAAGATAAAATCATAAACCAAGCAAATGTTCTTAGAAGTTCATCTATCCAATATGGAATAATCAATCCCAAAAAGATAAATATCTTACCCTTACTGCTTGCCATATGGGCTAAATAGTATGCGATAGGATAACATACTAAAAATGCAAGTATTGTAACAAGTATAGAGGACCAAATTGTTTTAAAAAATATAGATCTATGTAAGTTATTTGTTAATAAATACTCATAATTTTCATTAGTGTATATTTTAGGAGGTTCTTGGGATAATAAATCATTTTTTTCAATTTGCTCACTTAGTTTGTTTATTTTCTCTTCAAGTTTTTTATTTTGTGGATTCTTATCTAACTGTTTTTCTAACTCATATCTTTTAGCATCTAATTTATCTGTCTCTTCCCACAGTTTTTGTTGTGCTGTTTCATCATATTTCCAAAATGAATACTCTACCATTAAAGCTTGGGGAAAGATAATAAATATACTTAACCATAAAATCACAGAAAATAAGATATAAGCACTTAAAGCTTTTCCATATCTATTAATTAATTTTGACATTAAAAAGCCTTTAAAAGTACAACATCATTTTCATCAAAATATATTGTCATCTTCTCTTTACTAACTTTTAATTGTAATTCATTGTTATTCTTTTTATGTAATACAATATCGTTTTTTATTAAATCCTCTTCATATCTTTTTAGATAAATATTTAGTAAAGAGCCTTCAAAAGAGCTTGTGTTGATATTTAATGAGATAGAATTTATTTTTTGTTTTAATGAAAATCTTTCTGGTCTAATAAATAGTTTTACACTATCTCCAACTTTTAATTTAGCTTTTTTTATCACATTAAAATTTCCATATATAGTTTTAACAATAACATTTTCATCTAAATTTCGAATAATCTTTCCATTAAACTCATTATTCTCACCCACAAAATTTGCTACAAATGTAGTTTTTGGGTTATTATACAACTCTTGAGGGGTAGAAACTTGTTCAACTCTTCCTTTTGACATAACAGCAACTTTATCAGACATAGATAAAGCTTCACCTTGGTCATGGGTAATATATATAAACGTAATACCTGTAAGTTTTTGTAAAGCTCTAAGCTCTTTTCTCATATGTTGTCTAAGTTTTAAATCTAAAGCTGATAAAGGCTCATCTAAAAGCAATACTTTTGGTTCAACAGCAAGAGCTCTAGCTATTGCTACTCTTTGTTTTTGTCCACCTGACAAATCTTCTATTGAACTATTCTCATACTCTTCTAGGGATACCATTTTTAATAATTCATTTACTTTTTTGTCTATTTGTTTATTATCTACTTTTTTAACTCTTAGTCCAAAAGCAATATTCTCTTTTACACTAATATTTAGAAATAAAGCAAGATTTTGAAAAACAAGGGATGTTGGTCTTTTATTTGCACTAACATTTTTCATATTTTGATCTGCTATAAAAACTTTCCCTTTTGTTGGTTCTAAAAATCCAGATATAATCTTTAATAATGTTGTTTTTCCACAACCAGATGGACCAAGAATAGAGAAAAATTCTCCTTTTTCTATATTTAAGTTTACGTTTTTAAGTGCGTGAAGTTTTTCAAATTCCATTGTAATATCTTCAATTTTTACACCCATTCTATACCTTTTACTATTTTTTCTTATGAAACCTTACGTTGAGTATATTACAGAACAGTTACAATACTTGTAACCATTTGGTAATCACACAGATTTAAAATTTCATTATAAATTATTTAAAGGTGTGTTTATGAATAGAAGAAATTTTCTAAAAAAGGGTTTAGGTTTAGGAAGTGCTGCACTTATTGCTCCTGCAATTGTTTCAAATACTATGGCATCATCAATGGAATTAAACCTTTATGCATGGTCTGATTATATTTCAGAAGATATGATTAAAGCTTTTGAAAAAGAGACAGGTATTAAAGTTAATCTAACAACTTATGGTTCAAATGATGAAGTGTTAAATAAATTAAGAGCCTCAAAAGGAAATGGATTTGATATTGTTATGCCATCTGTAACATATGGTCAACAATGGTATAAACACAGACTTTTACAACCATTAGATTTAACAAAATTAAATGTTGCAGGTTGTGAAAAATCAATGTGGGATTCATCTGCTTCATTTGGTGGAGAGTTTAGAGGAAAAAGATATATTGTTCCATTTAACTGGGGAACTGAAGCTATTGCTGTAAATACTGAAAAGCTTGATGCAAAAGCAAATAAGATTTCATATGGAGATTTATGGAAAGATAATTTAGATTCAAAAGTAACAGTTAGAGCTCATTCATCTTTAATTGGTGTTGGATTATATCTTGATAGAATCGGAAAAGTGAAATCAAATAGAATGTTAGATACCTATAAAGATGAACAAACTATGAGAGATGTTTACTCTAAGATAACTGATTATGTAATTGAGCACAAAAACAATATTAGACAATTTTGGTCAAATGCACAAGAAACAACTAATGCTTTTATGCAAAATGGTTGTGTTATAGGACAAACTTGGGATGGTCCTGCTATGAGAATGATGAGTGAAACTAATGGGAAAATCAAGTTTATGGCTCCAAAAGAGGGTGCTATTACTTGGATGGATGGAATGGCTATTCCAAAGGGTGCAAAAAATGTATCTGCTGCTTATGCTTGGATAAATTGGTATTATAATGGCGGAAAATCAGGAGCAATGCATGCAAATGCTTCAGGATATAACTCTTGTGCAGCAGGAGCAGCAAAATACTTATCAGCTCAAGCTAAAGCAAATTTTGAAGAGGCTTATCCTGGCGATGCAATTAAAAATCTATGGTGGTATCCAGAAGAGCCAACTTGGTTTGTAACAGTTAGAAATGAGTTTAGAGATAAACTTTTAGCAGCTGGTGTATAAAAAGATTTACAAAGGGAAAACCCTTTGTAATATATTTAAAATTTAGCGTTTGGAATAGGGTGGTTCTCAACCACGAAATCAATATCTTTATCCCCTCTACCACTTAAACTAACTAAAATAGTTTTATCTTTTGGAAGAGTTTTTGCTAGTTTCATTGCAAATGCTACAGCATGAGCTGATTCTAAAGCCGGAATAATCCCTTCAAGTTGAGACAGTTTATAAAAAGCATCAACAGCTTCTTTATCATTAGATAATCCAACTTTTGTTCGGCCTATCTCTTTTAAATAAGCATGTTCTGGGCCAACTGAAGGATAATCAATTCCTGAACCAATAGAATAAACAGGTGCAGGTTCACCATTTTCATCTTTTAGCATAATAGAATTAAACCCATGCATTACACCCTCTTGTCCATAAGTTAGAGTTGCAGCATGCTCTCCTATTTTTTCTCCAATTCCCATAGGTTCTACACCATAAAGATTTACCTCTTTTTCATCAATAAAAGCAGAAAATATTCCCATTGCATTTGAACCGCCACCAACACAAGCAACTATATTATCAGGTAACTTATCTTCATGTTCTAAAAACTGCTCTTTTGATTCAAAACCAATAACACTTTGAAAATCTCTAACCATCATAGGAAAAGGGTGGGGACCTACAACAGAACCTATACAATAAATAGCAGTATCAGCTTGCGATACATAACTTTCAAAAGCTGAATCAACAGCTTCTTTTAAAGTTTTAAGACCATGTGTTGCAGGGATAACTTTTGCACCAAGAATCTTCATTCTAACTACATTTGGATGCTCTTTTTTTATATCAACTTCACCCATATGTATTTCACACTCTAAACCAAAATAAGCTGCTGCAGTTGCTAGTGCAACACCATGTTGTCCTGCTCCTGTTTCTGCAATCACTTTTTTAAATCCCATATGTTTTGCTAAAATAACTTCAGCCATACAATGGTTTAATTTATGTGCCCCAGAATGGTTTAAATCTTCTCTTTTCAAGTAGATTTTTGCTCCCCCACAAAATTTAGTTAAATTTTTTGCAAAAGAGATAGGAGTTGGTCTACCTTGATAATGCTTTCTTACATATTTTAACTCTTCAATAAATTGTGGGTCATTTTTTAATTTTTTGTATTCTTTATTTATTTTTGCAAAAGGTTCTTCTAAAACAGGAGGAATAAAAGAACCTCCAAATTTACCAAAATATCCATTTTCATCTGGATAATTATCTAAATAATTAGACATTAGGTTTTCTCCTTACCTAAAAATTCTTTGAAATAGACTGCTCTGTCTCTATCTCCAAATTTTCTTATTTTAAATATTTTTTTATATAGAAGGTATTTTTCTACAATGTTTAGCTCTTTTATTTTATTATAAATATTTAATACAAACTTGTGTCTAGTTGTAAGTATTTTATAATTGGCTTTTATAAAATAATCTTGAAACTCATTAACTTCTTCAATAGAGTTTAATTCAAAATCATTAATAATAAGAAAGTCAATCTCTTTTAATGTAAAATCTTTTTGTATAGTATTTGAAAAATACTTTAGTAATGCATTAATCTCATTATTTATTTTTGAGTTATAATCTGCATTTTGAAGATAAGAGTAAAGCTTTGGCTTACTTTTTCTCCAATTATATAGTGTATTTATTTGTACTTCAAAAAGTTCACTTATCTCTTTTGGAGTTAACATTAAATATCCTCTTAAAAATAGTCATAGATTATATTCTAATAGTTTTTAATAAGTCTTTACACTATATATTTTTTAAAAGCTTTACTTTAGATTTTGATAATACTTTTGTAGCTTTTTCAAAATCTTCAATAGATACTTTAAAAATAAAGGCTCCACTATTTGAAGAATTAATAGTATATGTATATTCTATATTAATATCATTTTCTGTTAATACTGTTAGAACCTCATTAAAAGAACCAATATGATCATCAATCAAAACAGCAAAAACTTCTGTTGTAGTTGATGAAAAGCCATTATCATCCATTATCCTTTTTGCACTTTCCAAATCATCTACTAATAATCTTAATATTCCAAATTCACTACCATCTACTAAATTTAATGCTTTGATAGATATTTTATTTGCAGATAAGATATTTGTTATGTCAGTTAATTCACCTCTTTTATTTTCTAAAAAAATTGATAATTGTTTTATTGCATTTTTCATACTATTTCCTTTTATCTACTATTCTTATTGCTTTACCAACACTTCTTTCAATACTTCTTGGCTCAACAAGTTTTACATCAGTTTTTATATAAAGATTGGTTAATAAATTGTGTTGAATATCTTTTTTGATTTTTTCCATTTCACCAATTGAATCAATCATTATCTCATCACTTATTTCAATTAGTATATCTAATTTATCTAAATGACCCTTTTTTTCTATAATTATTTGATAGTTTAATGTTAGTCCCTCAGTTTGTGAAATCACGTGTTCTACTTGTGAAGGATAAACATTTACCCCATTTATTATTATCATATCATCAACTCTACCAACCACACTTTCCATTCTAACAATTGTCCGTCCACATTTACAAGGTGTTCTTATTAAAGATGTTATATCTCCTGTTCTATATCTTATTATTGGTAAAGCTTGTTTTGTTAAAGAAGTAATTACTAATTCTCCCCTTTCTCCATCAGGAAGTTGTTCTCCTGTTTTTGGATTAATAATTTCTGGGTAAAAATGGTCTTCAAAAACATGTAAATGTTCTGAATCTTTACATGAGCAGCTAACTCCTGGTCCAATAATTTCAGATAAACCATAAACTTCATGATAATCTATACCCCAAACTTTAGAAACCTCTTCTTTTAATCCCTTTGATGTAGGTTCTGCTCCAAAAATTCCAGCTTTTAATTTAAAATCTTTTTTAAAACATGCACCAGATTTTGAAGCTATTTCAGCGATATGTAGGGCAAATGAAGGAGTAGAAGCTAGAATTGTAGCACCAAAATCTTTCATAAGCATCACTTGTCTATCTGTAAAACCGCCAGAACTAGGGATTATTGTAGCACCAATCTTTTCAGCACCATTGTGTAGTCCTAAACCTCCTGTAAAAAGTCCATAACCATAAGCATTATGGACAATATCATCTTGATTTGCACCTACCAAAGTAAAAACTCTAGCCATCACTTCATCCCAAACATCCATATCTTTTTTTGTATAGCCAACTACTGTAGGTTTTCCTGTTGTTCCTGATGAAGAATGAACTCTAACTATTTGACTCATAGGTACAGTAAATAATCCAAAAGGATAGTGATTACGTAGATCTTGTTTCTTTGTAAAAGGTAATTTATTTATATCATTTATTGTTTTAATATCAGAAGGGGTTATATTTAATTCATCGAATTTCTCCTTATAAAAAGGAGTTAAATTATATACTCTTTCAACTGTTTCAATTAATCTGCTAGATTGCAGTTTTTTTAATTCTTCTTTTGGGGCACATTCAATTTCATTCCAAATCATTATTTTCCCTTTGTATCAATTATTGCTTTTTCTAGCACTTCAATATTTTGTTCAGCTACTTTTGGGTTAAACTGAATTAAAGCCTCTTTTACATCATCTAAAGAAAATGGAAAATTTTCACATTTTGCTAATACTACACCTAACATATACACATTTAGTCCCTGAATAGGGAATTCATTATTTTTTGCTTTAGCAAAAGCATCTATTTGAAATACTTTTCCATTTAAATCATCTTTATAAAAATCATCTTCAGCATTTACAACTAAAGATGCTCCTTTTTTTAAAAAACTTATATTTCTTAAAGCTTCATTCTTTTCTAAGCCAATTAATAAATCTGCTTGTGCAGAATCTATTAAAGGATTAGTATAATCTCCTAATTTTATTGTGCAAGAAACGGCACCTCCCCTTTGAGACATTCCGTGGTTTTCTGTACCTAAACATGCTACATTTTTATTACCCGCACAAAGTGCTAATATTTTTACTAAAAAAACTGAGCCTTGACCACCAAATCCTGCTATTACTATTTGATATTTCATTTTTTTAAACTCCTTTTTTCATCTAAAACAAAAGCCTCTGTTGGACATACAATATTTAGACATGAACCACAGCCAATACATAAAAATGGATCTATTTCTACTTTTCCTTCATCGTTATAAGACATAGGTGGACACTTATAAACTGTTGTACACTGATTACAGGCAACACAATCTTCAGGATTAACTTTTGAAAACTCTTGGGGCAGGTGTAGATTTACAATCTCTTTATCTAATACACAAAATTCTCTAATTACAGCTACAATTGGTCCAGAGGCATTATCATATTTCTCTTTCATATTTTTAAAGAATTTAATTGTTTCATTTAAATCATTTGTATATTCATACTCATAGGTTTCAGCTCCACAACCTTGAGCAACTTTTACAATATCAACTTCCCCACTTTGTCTTTGTGGTGGTTTTTGTCTTCCTGTCATTGCAACAACCGAATTATCTAATACAACAAGTAAAAATTTGTGTTTTTGGTAAACAGCATTAATCAAAGGTGGTATACCCCCGTGAAAAAATGTACTGTCACCAATTGTTGCTACTGTGTATTTATCAGGATCAGAAATTGAAAACCCACTAGCCATTGACACAGAAGCACCCATACATAAGACAGTATCTATTGCACCTTGATTTATACCTAGAGTATAACATCCTATATCAGATGGGAAAATAGATTTTTTCTTTTTAAAAACCTTCATTATCGAATAATAAATATCTCTATGTGGACATCCTGGGCATAAATTTGGTGGACGAGATGGTATCTCTTCTTTATATGGAATTGTTGGATATAAATTTTCACCTTTATAGATTTCAAGCTTTTTTAATGCATCTTGTATATATACTTTTTGTAATTCATCTATAATATTCATTGTTGAATCTAATCTTCCATGAACATTTGGTGCCATAATTTGTTCTTCAATACATGCCATAGGTTCTTCAACAACTAATATGTGTTCATAGTTTTTAAATTGCTCTCTAATTTTATTTTCTGGAAGAGGATAAGGCATTTTAAATTTTATTATATCTGCGTCAATTGACAAATCTTCTAAGGCTTCTTTTGCAAATCCATAACCTGTACCTGAACTAAGTATTAATAATTTACCACCTTTACAAGCCTCAAATTCAGGTTTTATTAGTTTTTCCCAATTGTATTCTTTGATAGAATTAATTCTATCAATCATTTCATAACCTTGTCTTAATCTTCCTGTACGGGGAACTGCTGCCCATCTAGTGATTTCTCTATTAAAATTACCTTTTTGTGGAATAAAATTAATATTATCTTCAACTTCAACAATCTGTCTTGCATGACATACTCTCATTACTGGTCTAAGCATTGTAGGTGTCTGAAACTTTTCAGATATTTCTGCTGCTAAACTAACAAAATCATATGCATCTTGTGGTGTTGCAGGGTCTAGTACTGGAATTTTTGCAAATTTAGCAAAAACTCTACTATCTTGTTCTGTTTGAGATGAGTGAAATCCTGGATCATCTGCAACAATCAATACAAATGCACCTAAATTTCCTATATATGCAGCACTCATAAGTGCATCACTAGCCACATTTAAGCCAACTTGTTTCATTGTAGCTGCTGTTCTTTTTCCTGTCATAGCTCCTGCATATGCAACTTCAAAACCTACTTTTTCATTTGTTGCCCATTGAGCGTACAAATCTAAATTATATTTAGCTTTAAGCTTTTGAATATTAGTCAGAATTTCGCTTGAAGGTGTACCTGGATATCCTGAAACCATATCAATATTTGAATGAATCATACCTAATGCAATTGCGTCATTTCCCATTAATGTTTGTTTCATAATTTTCCTATTTATTAAAAATTTTAAATATTATACATATAATTATATTTATTAAGCTTTAATTAATTATTTTTTACAAATATTAATAAAAAATATAATTATTGGAAGAAAATACTAAATAATTAAATATAATCAATAAATATTTAACTTATTTAGATTATAAAATACAATAGTTGTATAAAAATATTAAGTTTTAAAGATTATTTAATTTTTATTTGTATATAAATTTATAAATTTGTTAAAATATATACTAATTTTTAATTTTAGTGTAGAAGTTAAATCTTTAACTATTTTAAATTTAATTCTAAAAAATCTAATAATTTAAATTTTGAGATTTTACTTAAGAAAGGAAAAGGTTGTAATTAACTAGAAAGAGAATGCTACTTCTCTTTAGTTTTTGGAAATATTTTATCTCTATCAGCCAAAATATGTTTAGTTGGTCTTTTATTGAAATCCAAAGCAACAACTACAATTTCATCAACAGAAACAATTATTTTATTTGTAGTTTTATTTTTTATTTCACATTTAACTGTAATTGATGTTTGGCCAGTACTTATAAGCTCTGTTCCAATTACTACTATATCACCTATGTTGGCAGGACTTTTAAAGTATACTTCACTCATTTTTACTGTTGCTAATCTTTGTGTGTCTAAAAGCTGTGCTGCAAAAATAATAACTTCTTCATCAATCCAAGAGATTGCTTGTCCACCAAAAAGTATTCCAGCAGCGTTTAAATGGGGATACATAACCATTCTTTGAGAATTGTATAACAAAACTAACCTTTTTTATTTTATTTATACAATAATGAATTTAATAAAATAATTAAAAATGGTAATAAAAGATAAAATTTAATCTGGAAAGAGTAAAGATTTCACTTATGTGAAAATCTTTACAAATATTATTTAAACCAACCTTTTACTTTATCAAACATATTTTCAAAGTTAGATTCATGAGGTTTACTTTCAAGTCCAAAACTCTCTTGTAGTTTTTCTAAAAGCTCTTTTTGTTCGTTGTTTAGTGTTTTAGGATAAGTTATTTTGATTTGTACAATTAAATCACCTTTTCCATAACCTTGAACAGATTTTACACCTTCACCTTCAAATTTAAATTGCTCTTTATCTTTTGTTCCTGCTGGAATTTTTAGTTGTAATTCTCCTCTTAAACCAGGAATCTTGATTTTTGCACCAAGGGCAACTTGTGTAAAGAAAATAGGAACTTCTAAATAGATATCGTCTCCATGTCTAATAAAGTGAGAATCCTCTTTTACTTTTATTTGTAAATAAAGGTCTCCTCTTTGACCATTTGGAGCAATATTTCCTCTATTTGAAACTCTGATTCTATTTCCATCGTTTACACCTTCAGGAATTGAAACTTCAAATTTATCCTCTTTTTCTTTATATCCAAGACCATTACATGTATTACATTTATCTGTTGCAGTTTGCCCAGAACCTTGACAATGAGGACATGTTTGAGCAAAAGTCATAAAACCTTGTCTCATATGAATTTGACCTTGACCTTGACAATGTGGACAAGTGCTTAATTTACCATCTTTTGCCCCAGTACCTTTACAATCTGGACAAGCATCTTTATATGTATATTTAATCTCTTTTTTTGTTCCAAAAACAGCTTCATTAAACTCTACACTAACTTCTACAGCAATATCTAAATTGTAATTATAAGTTTTTCTTTCTCTTCTGCTTGAACCACCGAAGCCTCCAAAGCCTCCGCCTCCAAACATCTCTTCAAAAATAGAACTTATGTCATCAAAACCACCAGAGAAACCACCACCTTGTCCATGACCTTCTAATCCAGCTTTACCATATCTGTCATAAATAGCTCTTTTTTCATCATCACTTAACACTTGGTAAGCTTCATTTACAGCTTTAAACTTCTCTTCTGCTTCTGTATCACCAGGGTTTTTATCAGGGTGATATTTCATAGCCATTTTTCTATAAGCTTTTTTGATAGTACCCTTATCACTATCTTTAGTAACTTCTAATAATTCATAATAGTCTAATTCAGTCAATTACTAACTCCTAAATCAATATTTTGGGCGATTTTATCTAAAATCCCATTAAGATTTGATATAATATCTTTATGAAAAAAGGTTTAGAAAAGTTTTATGATTTGGTTGATGCTTTTGAAAGCTTACCAACTATAGGTAAAAAATCAGCATTAAGACTTGCATATCATATAATTATGAATGACAATTATTGCGGAATAAAAATAGCTCACAGTATTGAAAATGCATTAAATAGCATAAAAAGATGTGTTAAATGTGGTTCTATGAGTGAACATGAGATTTGTGAAGTTTGTTTGGATGAAACAAGACAAAGAGACAAAGTTTGTATTGTACAAAGTGCAAAAGATATTTTTATAATAGAAGAATCAAAACAATTTGATGGATTATATTTTGTAATAGAAGAGTTAGACCATGATTCTTTGGATAGATTACTTAAGTTTATAGATGAAAATGAGACAAAGGATATACTTTTTGCAATAACTCCATCTCTATCAAACGATGCTTTTATATTATATATTGAAGATAAATTAAAAGATAAAAATATAACTTTTACAAAAATAGCACAAGGGGTTCCAACTGGTGTTAGTTTAGAAAATGTTGATATTTTATCTTTAGCTAAAGCTATACAAAGTAAAGTGGATATCTAATGGAAAAAAGAATAGTTTGTCAAAAATGTAAACACTATTTTGTAACTTGGCAACCAAGTAAACCCCATGGTTGTAATGCATATGGCTTTAAATCTCAAACCATTCCCTCAGTAGTTGTAAAAAGAAGTAGTGGAATTGATTGTTCATTTTTTGAATTAAAGAATAATAGTTAATGAGAATCGTTCATTTAACAACTTACTATGATTCTTTAAATAATAAAAATGTAAAAATTAAACTATTAAAAACTTGGTTAACAAAAGAAAAAGTTTTTAAAATTTTAAAAGCTCATAATGTAGATTTTGAGCCTTTTATAAAAAATTATGCTCTTAATATAATTAATCATTTTTTAATTGCTGTAAAAGATTCAAATTTAGATAACTTAAATGAAGTAGATGATTTTGTTAATTATTTAAAAGAGCATGATATATCACTTGTTGATTTATATTGTGTTTGTAATGGTTTAAGAGATAGCTTCATTGAATATTTTAATGATAATAATATGATGAAACTAGAGATAATAAAAGAGTTAAATGATATATCTGAATATAGTTTTTCTAAAATATTAACTAAATACACCCATACAAGTGAAAAAATTGTTAAAAAGCTAAATAAAAATGATGATATTATAGATAAATTTATAATAATGACTAAATATGATCTAGATGGAAATATAATAGATGTATCTCAAGCATTTTGCGATATTTCAGGTTATACAAAAGATGAAATACTTGGTAAATCTTTCAGAGAGGTCAAACATCCTGATTTAGATGAAAAAATACTTCAAGATATTGAAAAATCAATGATAGATGGAAAAACTTGGCATGGTGAAATAAAAAATATAGACAAATATGGAAAAACATATTGGGTAGAAGCTACTATTACACCAGTATTTGATAATAATGGAAATGTTTTATATATAGATTCAATTAGACAAGATATAACTATAAAAAAAGAGTTAGAGGAGCAGCAATCAATATTAATTGAACAATCCAAATCTGCAGCGATTGGAGAGATGATCTCTATGATAGCTCACCAATGGAGACAACCTTTACAAGCTGTTTCAATCTTAATTCAAAAATTACCTTTAACAAAAATGCAAGATGGAGTTATATCTGATGAACTTCTTTCACAAGTAGTTGAAGATGTTGGTTCACAGTTAGAATATATGAGCAAAACTATTGATGATTTTAGAGATTACTTTCTACCTGATAAACCTAAAGAGAAAATATCTATTAGAGATTTAATTGAAAAAACTATGGACTTTTTAGGTTTTATGTTAAAAAATGATGGAATAAAAATAGAAACTAAAATAAAAGATAATATATATTTAGAAATATATGTAAATGAAATTATACAAGTGTTTATTAGTATTATAAAAAATGCTCGAGATATTTTGGTTGAAAAATCGATAAAAAATAGTCAAATTATAATTGAGGCTCATAAAGATAATTCATATTTAAATATATCTATAGAAGACAATGCAGGTGGAATACAAAAAGAGATTATTAACAAAATTTTTGAACCATATTTTTCTACAAAAGATAATAAAAATGGTACAGGATTGGGCTTATACATGTGTAAAACTATAATTGAAAAACAAAGTTTAGGTTCTTTAAGTGTTGAGAACAGTGATTTAGGAGCAAAATTTATAATAAAACTGCCAATATCATAAATAAAGTGATTTTACAGTAAAATATTAACCTTATTTACTTAATTTAGGAGTAGAAATTTGTTATATAAAGAATTAAAAGATAGTATAAAAGCTTTAGGATTCCCATCAATAGAGGATTTTGTACATTATATTGGAGTTACACCATCAGATATATTAGAATGGGAAGAAAAAGATGATGTCCCTTATACAGTTTCATTAATTATTCATTTGTTAAAAGGGGATAAAAATCTACCAAATAATAAAACTTTAGATAATTTAGTAGAGGAGTGTTTACCTTTAGCTGAACTTTTAGAAGAGGCTTCATCATTTCCTCATAAATTAGAAGAGATGTTTCTACTACAAAAAGAGTTAAACGATTCGACAAACGGTAAAAACTGGGAATTAGGTGTTAATAAATTTGGTAAAGAGATTAATTGGCTAAGATGTATCCATATGGAAGTTGCAGAATTAATTGACTCTACACCATGGAAGCACTGGAAAAATATCAATGCAGAACCAGATATGAACAATATTCATGTGGAATTAGTAGATATCTGGCATTTCTTAATGTCATATATTTTACAAGAAACAAATGTACCTAAAGCTGTATCTTTAGTAAATACTCATTGTATTTATGAAGCTTTAGAAGAGATTGATGTTAAATCAATGGTTAAAGAAGCAGAGAAGTTATCTTATATCTCTTTAGCTATAGAAACAGGTAATATGCCTACATTTAGTGGAGTTGAGAGATTTATTGATCAATTCTTTAGATGTTGTAAAATCTCTGGATTATCATTTAACTGGCTTCAAAAACTATATATTGGTAAAAACTGTTTAAATAAATTTAGACAAGACCATGGATATAAAGAGGGAACTTATACTAAAATCTGGAATGGTGACGAAGACAACGTTGTTATGGTTTCAATTTTAGAAAAAATGGAAGATGTAAGTTTTAAAGATTTATACGAAAAATTAGAGAGTAATTACCCAGGATAAATAGAACCATAAAGGTTCTATTTATTTAAAATTTGAATTTAGATTTTAATACAAAAAACACTTTTGCTGTTTTAAATTGAATAAACATAAATGGTAACATAAGTATTAAAAAGGCAATTGAATACTTATCTACAACTCCATTAAATGCCAATCCAAAGTTTAGAAAAAACATTCCAAAAACAAAAAAAGCAACACCTGGACAAATTAAAGCAAAAGATATTGATGATTTAACTTCATCAGAATATATATATTTATCAAAATAACCATTCGATTTCATTACCTTATAACCTAACACTCCAAATATAATCTCTAAAGAAAGAATAGATGTTGTTAAAGTAAATAAAGATGATCTATCAATTGGAGAATTGAAATTATGATCTAAACCAAAAGATACTCTAATCATCATAATTCCTAAAAGTGTTAAAATTGGTAAAAGGATCCAAAGTGAAGGTGAAGCTTCTAAAGAGATTCCTTGTTCAAACATATTTTTAAATCCCATTGTAATCTTAATAATTACAAGTAAAATTGCATAAGAAGCAAAGAATAGGGCACCAAATATACCAATTGCATTAACTGTTAAATTATGACTCATTGCTCCAGGAGCAGCAAAACCAACAGCTATCATAGATAAAGAAAATATTGATATCATTTGTGATAAATTATTGTTTTTTGTAAAATCAAACTCTCCTGTAGTTAATAATCTTGAAAAGTAATTAAAAGATATTTTAAGGGCATAGAAACCTGTAATTATAAATCCTAAAAGTGCAAAAGGAAACATATATTCAACAATAGACCAAAGATTAGGTACAAATACAGCGCCTAAAACAAAACAAACATTAATAGTCATCGCAAATGTTAGAGGAATAGTCATAAGTGTAATTTCTGCATTTGAATTTAATAAATTTTGATAAGAATCTGTTTTTTTATACATATTAAACTGCTTTACATTCCAAATAAGTATTTTAAAATGAAAAAAAGCAAAAACTATAATAAAAACTAAAGCAAAGACTATAACAAAAGATAACCATGTTCCTTTTATAAGCTCAGGAAATATATGGTTGTATGTTGCCATAGGTGCATCTTTATGTGGAACTAAAAACATAAGATACATAAAAAATGAGACAGAAAGTCCACCAGCACCCAATGATGCTAAAAAACACATAGGGTTAAATTTTTCTCTTAATTGCATAATTGTCCTTTAATTTTGAAGAAATTTCGTTGAATAATACATAAATAAATATTAAAAATAGATAAGTAATATTATAAATAATTCTTATAATTAAAAATAAAAATTTTTGATATTTATATTGATTATAGTAATTTATTGATATTATTTCATATGTACAAGATTTCAGTAAACAAAGAACTTTTCAAAGATATTTTATATAAAAAAGCAACTATATTAGAAAAAGAAACATCACTATACTGGAAAAAAGAGTTATTACAACCTATTATTCAAGAAGATAGAATTAAATATACTATAAAACAGCTAGATAAGGTAACTATTACAAATGGTTTAGGTGAAGATAAGCCACAACTTATTATTGAGTGTAAAAAAATAGATTACTCTTTTAAAAATGATATATTTGAATTTCATTTTGGAAAAATTTTAGAACAAAAAAACACTGATATTCAAGAAGATTATAAAGATAATTTAATAGAGCAATTGATGAGAGAAAAAGCTTTATTAGAAGATAAAATGCATAGAGACCATTTAACTGATGTTTATAATAGAAGGAAAATGGAAGCAGATTTAAATATATATATTAATCAAAATAATAGTAGGGATCTTTGTGCTGTATTTGTTGATGCAGATAGATTTAAAGGGATAAATGATAACTTTGGTCATGACACTGGAGATAAGGTTTTATCTTTACTTGGTGAAAAACTAAAAAAACATGCGATAAATCTAAATGGACAAGTATATAGGTATGGTGGAGAAGAGTTTATTATTTTATGTTTTACAAATAAAGATAATTTAATTCATAAATTAAACGATTTAAGAGAAGATATTAAATCACAAAGAATTTATCATCTCAAAAAAGATATATCAATAACTGTTAGTATGGGTATTTCATTTTATAAAGATTGTAAATCAAAAGATGAAATGATTAAAAAAGCAGATAATAATGTTTATAAAGCAAAAGCTAATGGTAGAGATAGAATAGAGTTTGACTAATTAAGAGTAGGAGAACCCACTCTTATTATTTAACAATAAAATCAGCAATAGCTTGAATATCAGCGTCAGATAATCCTGCTGCTTGAGGTTTCATAATTGCTTTCATTGGTCCACCGTATGAACCATCTTTGTAACCTTTCATTGCTGCAACAAAATCAGCTTTTGTCATATCTTTTATAATTTTAGATTTACCTAAAGCTACTTTTTCACCATTTGCACCATGACATTGTACACATTTTGTATATAGTTCAGTTGCACCTGCAAATGAGATAGAACATGATACAATCGCCGCTGCCATTACTAATTTTTTCATAGATTTCCTTTTTTTCTTTTTTTATTGAAATTATTTTAATATAACTTAACTAATATTTTTATTTAATTTACAATTAATAGTTAAAAAAAATGAAAAATTTAAATAATTAAAGAAATCTTTTCAATTAGTAACATTTAATACATAAATAATAAATTATTACTTACCTATTTGATTCGCTATAGCTTTTATATCTTCATCACTTAAATTATTAACCTGACCTTTCATCATACCTTTTAAAGCTCCTCCATAAGTACCATTTTTATATCCATGTAATGATTCGATTATTTCTGCTTTTGTCATATCTTTAATAACTTTTGATTTGCCTAATGCAACTTTCTCTCCATTTGCCCCATGACATGCTACACATTTAGCATAAGGATTAGCAAAAGCAACAGAAGCTAAGATTGTTGTTAGAAAAATTACTCTTTTCATTTTATCCCTTTATTTTTTATTTAAAAAATTATAGATTAAAAAAAGTGAAAAAAAATAGACCTAGGTCAAGAAAAAGAGAAAATTTAAAATTTATGTACAGTAAAAATACTGTACATAAAAACTAATTTAAAGTATCTAAAAGTTCAGCTTTTAAATCTTCTTTGTTGATTTTATTCCTATCACTAGGAACTAAAGGTAGAGATTTTTTATAAATAATCTTTGTTGGAATCATATACGAAGCAAGGTGTTTTTTTAATTCAAAAGTGATCTCTTTAGGAGCTAATTCACTTCTTGAACTATATACCATCACAATCTCTTCTTCTATTTCAGCATTTGGAATAGAGAATATTGCGCATTGTTCTATAGTTGGAAGATTTTTTCTTACAACAGATTCTATCTCAAGTGGACTAACTCTAAAACCTCTAGTTTTAATCATATCATCACGTCTTGAAACAAAATAAAAATATCCCTCTTCATCTTTATATACATAATCACCAGTTGCAACAACTATCTCATCTCTTAATTGTCCCTCTAGGTTAATTACATCTTTTAGAATTTGTATAGATTTAAATCTTTGAGAAGTCTCTTCAGGAGCATTCCAGAAACCTTTGTAGATATATCCACCTCTATGGATAAGCTCTCCAACTTCCCTTGGTTTACACTCTTTCCCCTCTTCATTAACCACATAAAGTTCTACTCCTGGAATTGCTTTTCCAATAGACTCTGGTCTAATATTTATTTGAGAAGGTTCTAAATATGTTGATCTAAAGGCTTCTGTTAAACCATGCATAGAATAAAATTCAACATTTTGAAAGTATTTCTTCACTTTTTGTACCATTTTTAATGTTACATTACCACCTGAAGAAGTGATTGTTTTAATATTTGATAATAACTCAGGACTTGGAAGCCTGTGTTCATCTTCATCAAACATAGATGTAATAGTTACAGGCATTAGTGCAACTACTGTAACTTCATCATTAATTAAATGATTGAAAAAATCTCCTGGTAAAATAAACCTATGTAAAGCTAAAGTTGCTCTTTTGTATAAAGAACAAAAAATTTGATTTAATCCATAATCTAAATTAAAAATCAATATCCCTGATAATACATCATCTTCTTCTAATTTTAGATATTGAGAAACTACTCTTGCACTATCAATTAGATTTCTGTGTGATATAACAATACCTTTTGGGGTTCCTGTAAGTCCAAATGAATAAGTGATAACAGCATTATCGTGACCATTTACCTCACATGTATAAGGTTTATTATAGTATTTAAATATCTCTTCAAAAGATGCAATATCTTTATGTGTAGTTTCATAAGAGATTATATGTCCATCAAAAGCAATCTCTTCAATAGATTCAAGTTTGATTCTATCAGTTATAATACATCTAATATCACAATCATTAATAATATACTCAACTTGTTCACTTTTAAGGAGTCTTGTAAGTGGTACAAGTACATAATTGGTAGATAAAATGGCAAGTATTGCTATAACTTGGTCAATACTTTTTTTAGAATAAATTCCAATTCTACTCCCTTTTGGAAGATCTAATTCATTTAGATAAAAGGCTACTTGATTTACCTTTGTAAAAAGCTCTTTATATGTAATACTCTTATCATCATGTTTAATTGCAATCTTATCAGGATGTGATAAGTTTGCATCTTCTATAAGTGCTCTAATACAATTAATTGACATCTACTCTCCTTTATTCATACCCAAAGTCCAGATATCGTAATTTAAATCCATTACAACAGCTGGGTTATGGCCTGAGTTTAATATTTTTTTATAGAAGAATGAAACAATATCTTCTATCTCTTCTTTTTTTAATACTTTTGTAATTCCACCTGTTAAAACAATAGAATTTAAAGATAAAAGTTTTAAATTTATATAAGCTTTTCTGAAACTAGAAACTTTACATAGTACTAAGAATATCGCAAGTTGCATTAAAATTCTTGTTGCTTTTTCACTATTTTCATCAAAAATATTTTCAGTTACTTTTAAATGTGCCAAAAGCTCATATACAAATTCATTGTTTTTTGCTGCAAAAATTAAAGATTCTTTTGATTTATAAACACCAAGTTTTTTAAATACTAATCTATCATATTCATTCTCAGTTACCATATTTTCATCAACTAAATCTTTTGAATAATGAATATCTGTTGTAGCTCCACCAATATCTATTAAAATAAATGGATTTGCAACAGCAAATTTAGTACCAACAATTGGAAGAGTTTTATTTACAATATATGGAGTAGAGTAGATTTGGTTTGAAGTGATTTCATAAAGGTGTTTAATATCCTCTTTACCCATAATATCAGCTTGATAAAGGTTTGTTAAATACTCTTTTAAATGCTCCTCTTCAACATGAAGTCTATCAGTTATAATATTTGGTAAAACAACTAGATTCTCAATATTTTCCTGTAAATAAGAACTATCTTGTTTACTTCCAACATAAACTATATTTGAGTAATTTATTTTTTCTAAATAAGAAAAAAGTTTTTCATCAAATATATTTGAGACTGAATCAATTCCACCAACAAGGATTACAACATCAATCATATCACTAGGAACAGATGTGTTTTCAATATCTTTGTATAAAACTGTATCTATAATATTAATACCAGAGTTAAAAGCAATATTTGTAGCAAACTTTAATGAAAAAGAGTTTGTAATTCCTATAATTAAAGTACTTAATCCACCATTAGCAGATGAACAGATAAAAACATCATCTTTTTTATAATTATGGATTGTATCACCACATTTGTAAGTTAAATCATCAAAAATATCTTTATTGAAATCTCTAAAATGTTGTTCCACTTTTTGAGGAGTACACACTTTAAAATATGTACTTCCCACATCTATTAATAGTTTTTCATTTATTTCACTCATTGCATAATCCCTATATCATGGATAATATCATTAACAATTGATGTTGTATCTTTTGTTAAGTCACATTTAGATCTTTCATATTCAAAACATTTGTCAGGAATAGGAACTTTTCCTCTATCTATGATTCTAATATTT
The DNA here is from genome assembly GCF_963675975.1 of Halarcobacter sp. NCBI lineage: Bacteria > Pseudomonadati > Campylobacterota > Epsilonproteobacteria > Campylobacterales > Arcobacteraceae > Halarcobacter > Halarcobacter sp. The sequence goes on from NZ_OY780939.1 coordinate 2,290,896, forward strand.
TTATTTTTATCTCTAATTGTAATCATATTGTTGTGGTTAATAATATGTGGAGAGAAAGGAACATCTATAATTCCATTTTTAATAGAGTTAAATACTTTTCTCCATAATGTATCTGCATTATCATTGAATACAGCTTCCATTATTGCCATAACTTCTGCTGTTAATATCTCTTCTTCCTCTTCATCAACAATTTTAGGTAAACCACTTAAAATTCTAAGTAGATATTGAGTATTTGCAACTGTTTCAGCATTTGCTTCTTTTGTTGGAATACCTGATGCTTCTTGTTTAGTTTTTGTAATAATCTTATCAGCTCCAACCATTGAAGCAATAGCTGTACTCATACTAATTAGTTGAGTAGCATAGTTTTGATCTTCAGGAAATGCTCCCATCCATTGGTGATATACTAAATGGATTTGCGCATCACCACAATCAATCTCGTTTGCATAATATTTTGCAAGTTTTCTAATAACATTACCCATTACAATATCTTGATTCACTGAACCACTTTGAGAAAATGATACAGAGAAAGATTTAACTCCCTCTTCAAGTGATAATAACATCTCTAAAAGTTGTATTACAATAGTAATGCATGGTGGAACTAATGTTGCTGTTAAAGGACCAAAAGATTCTCTGTTTATTGGTTCATTTAGTTTTGAATAGTTTGCACATACTCTTTCTACATATTTCCAGTATAAAAATGCTTTATCTAATGGAAAGTTTTTAGAGTAGGGTAAAAGGTAAGTGATTGGACCACCTTCTATTTCAAAAATTCCCGAAGCAATTGCTGTTTCAATTAAAAGTCTAGCATCAGGAGTTCCATGTCTTAAAGATATAGGTTTATTAAAATGAGTCATCATTTTTCTTGTTGTTCTATACCCATGATTAATCAATGGATAACCATTTAGCATATCAACTTCACTCTCTTCACTAAGTCTTAACATCTTTTCTGAAGTTGCATAATCATTAAGTCTTGTATTTGAGTCAATTGTACATGGTAATACGTCTACGTTTGCTTTATCAAAAAATTCATAAAGTGCAAACATTTTATTATATGTTGGAAACCCACCCCTAGGTTGTACAAGCATTTTGTTTTTTGTTTTAAAATTATGAGAGATAAAAAGATCTTTTGAAGCGTTTTTAACAAACTCTTCAACTTCTGCAAAATCAAAATTATCTACATATTCATTACCTAATATGATTTTTCTTTCTTCTTGTAATAAACTCATTTTTTATTCTCTTTCAGAAATTTTTCTAATTCATCTAGTCCAGTATTTAAATCAACTTGATGGAATACTAAATCAAAACCATAATTTTTAAATCTTGGAACAATATCGTCAGCATTCCCTGTACCAACAACTAGATTCCCACCAATCATAAATACTACATTGTCTAAAAGAGAACCATATTTAGCTTTAAGAACTTTTACTTCTCTACACCAACCCTCTGCCTCACCATTTAAAGATGATATTAATAATATATCTGCATTTGTTTCAATCACTGCATCAACAAACTCTTCAAGATATGTATTAACTCCTAAGTTAAATACCTCAAAGCCTCTAGCTTGTAGTGATAGTTCAATTAGTCTATTAGCAACGACATGGATATCGTTACCTACTACTCCTGTTACTACTTTCATCGATTTACCTAATTTTTATTCTTTTTAAAAGGCAAGTAGGATATCTAATTTTTGGTTAGAATTTGTTTATATAACTATTTAGCAATTTTAATTCTAAAACATGCACCATTTGGAATATTACTTGCAGTTATTTGTCCATCACAATGTTTTTCAAGAATTATTTTACACATATAAAGACCAATACCAGTACCATTTTTTTTGTCTTTTGTAGAAAAATATGGATCAAAAATCTTATCAAGAATCTCTTCTCTTATTCCACCTGCATTATCAGACACCTCTATTATTTGATAATAATCTTCATCTTTATAATCTACTGTTACAAAAGCATTAGATTTTATTTTTTGTTCTTTAAAAGCATCTTTTGAATTATTAAATACATTTAAAATAACTTGTAATAACTCATTTTTAAAAATATATATTTTAGGCAAATTCTTTTTATTATTGATAATTTTAATATTATTGTTTTCAAATGCTTTTTCTATCATCTCCAAGCTGTTGTCAATAACTTCATCTAAACTAACTGCTTCTTTCTCTTTTTTTGTTTTAAAAAAATTTCTAAAATCATCTATTGTTGTTGACATATAATTTAGATATTTATCAATATCTGTTAGTTTCTTATTAAAAACATCTTTTTCATACTTTTCTAAATTTACTCTAAATTTAAGATTTGAAGTAGCTGCTGCAATTGATGATAAAGGTTGCCTCCATTGATGGGCAATCATTGATATCATTTCACCCATAGCTGCCATTCTTGATTGTTCTAATAACAACATCTCTTTCTTTTTTAATTCAGTTAAATTTTGTATAAATACTAATTTATAAACTTCATCTTTAAAATCTATATCTTTTATTTTAATAATGGCAGGAACAATTTTCGCATTTTTAGAGACAAGTGATACCTCTTCAAAAACCTCATTATTGTATTCTAAATATTTTTTTTGTACATTTGGTATTAGTATCCCCGTAGCAAGTTTACCTACAACTTCATTTTTATCTTTATAATCAAGAATATTTAACATGGAATTGTTTATATCTTCAATAAAACCATCTTTTATAATTAATATACCCTCAATGGTATTGTTTAAAAGCTCTTTAAAAAATCTCTTTTCCATTTTTTGCCTATTAATAAAATAAATTATATTATAGTATAATTTATTAATTCTTTTTTGGAGCTAAAATGGTTGATTATGTATTGTTTGAAAAATATGCTAAAGATATAAAAGTTCTTTTTGTTGAAGATGATGAAAATATTATAAAAGAGACTTCTGAACTTTTAGGTTTAATTTTCAATCATGTTGATATAGCAAGAGATGGAAAAGAAGGAATTGAAAAATATTTACTATTTAGACAAGAAAATGATTCTTATTATGATTTAGTTATAACTGATATTAAAATGCCAAATATGGATGGTATTGAAATGTCTAAATTAATATACAAAGAGAATAAAGAACAACTTTTAATAGTATTATCAGCGCACAGTGAAACTAAATATCTTTTAGAATTAGTAAATATTGGAATCTCTCATTTTATAACAAAACCTTTAATATATGATAGTTTTGTTCATGTTTTATATACAAAGTTAAAAGAATATTATGAGTCACATAATACAATACAAAAAGAGTTTTCACCTATCTTGAGAATAAATGAAAACCTTTCTTGGAATAAAGAATCAAATGAACTATTAAAAGAGAATGAGCCTGTTAAATTGACAAGAAAAGAATTACTACTTTTAGAAATACTATTTAAATATTGCGAAAAAACCCATACGGTAGATGAAATATTAAATTTTATTTGGGCAGATGATTCAAATACTGCACCTGATATTTCAAACTTAAAAAACATAATTTCTAGATTAAGAAAAAAAATTCCTGAGCTCGATATTGAAAATGTTTATGGTTTTGGATACAGAATTAACCTAAAATAATACTATTTCTTTAAAAATAATACTATTTTGATACTATTGCTTAATATACTTCTAATATATAAGGAGTCTATTATGGATTTTAAAGATTTTACAGTCCTTTATGTAGAAGATGAAGGTGTTATTAGATCAAATGTAGAAAAATGTTTAAACTATGTGTTTAATGTTTTAGTTGCAAAAGATGGACAAGAGGGATTAGAACTTTTTAACAACAATAAAGTTGATTTGATTATTACTGATGTATATATGCCAGAAAAAGATGGTATAACTATGTTATCAGATATTAAAGAGATCAACCCAAGTGTTCCTTGTATAGTTACATCAGCTTATGATCCTAAACTATTTGATCAATCTTGTGCATTTGAGTCGTGTGATTATATTAGTAAACCTTTTGATATAAAAGAGTTATTAAATAATTGTCTTAAGTCATTAGAGGTAATGTAGAGGTAAAAAAGATGAAAAAGTCAATCTTATTTTCATTTATTAGTGTTATATTTTTTTGTGCTTGTAGCAATAATGAAATATCTAAAGAAGAATGTCTAAATAAAGGTATGACTTATAAATATAAGACTGTACTTAACTATAGAACAGGTGAATATGAAAATAAGTTTGTATGTACTAAATAAGCACAAAGAAAATCTTTATGCTTAGGTATACTCATTTTTATATTCAACATAGTGTTGGGCATGTTTTATAAGTTTTTCTACATCCTCATCTGTTAATTGCTTAACAACTTTTGCAGGACTTCCCATAATTAAACTTTTAGGTGGAAATACTTTTCCTGAAGTAACAAGAGAATTAGCTCCCACAATTGAACCTTCACCAATAACAGCATTATCTAAAATAGTTGCACTCATTCCAATTAAACAATTATTTTCAATTTTACAGCCATGAAGCATAACCTTATGACCAATAGTAACATTATCCCCTATAATTGTCTGAGTATCAACATCTGTGTGAATCATTGATAGGTCTTGAATGTTTGAATTTTTTCCAATTCTAACACTATTAACATCCGATCTTATAACACATTGAAACCATACTGATGAATTTTCTCCTATCTCTACATCACCTATAACATCAGCACTATGTGCAACCCAAGCAGTTGGATCAACTTTTGGGTAAAATTCTTTAAATTTCATTAACATTTTAAGTCCTATTGTTGATTTAAAAAAAATTATTATAGCTTTTGAAATTGAAAATTGCAAGGAGCAAAAAAAGAGTAAACTCTTAATTTGCTTTATATTCAATAATTACAGGTTCTGAGTAATTTGGTACTTCATCATAGGTAAATAATGCGTAATACTTATCTATATCTTTTGCTCCAAAATCATCAAAAGTGTAATTATCCATTCCCGCATAAAGTTTTTGTCCATCGTGGGTAGAGTAGGGCTTTCTAAAGGCATTTTTTATAACTTTTACACCTTTTAGGTCTGAATTTTTTGGATTATCCCAAGTAAGTTTTATTTTTCCATTCTCTTTTGTAAGTTTTGCATTTGTAACTTTTTCAATTGGGTATCTTCTTTTTGGAATATATTCAATAATTAATTTTGGAGATAAATTTTGATTTTTTATCTCCCATGATACTTTTTTATTTTTTATAGATTTTTGAGAAGAGGTTGGTTTTAAAACAAATGCAATATCCGATTTATCTTTTAGTTTTTCATTTAAATTTATTTCTGAATAACTATCGAAAGGAAAATATTGAGTTTGATTGTTTTTTAATTCAGCAGCACTAACATCAAATCCAATTGTTTGGATAATCTCTCTATTTGTAATACCATTATAATCTTTATCAATATTCTCATCAACAAACTCTAAATGAAATCTAATATCATCTTTAATATAGATATTTGTTGAGTTTAATTCAAAATAGGCTTTTGTAATCATCGTATAATCAAAAGTTGGAAGAGATGAAAGGTTAAATTCAAAAGTAGAATAGATCTTTTTACCTTCACTGTCAAAGCCAGCACTAACTTCATTTTCCACTACACTATCTTTTGATACTGTATAAACAGCTTTTGGGAAAAGTTCAATAATATTTGGTTTAACTGTGTATGTGATTTCTAATCTTGGTCTAAAAGGTAAACCATAACCAAATTTACCATAACCAATATCCCATTGCATCATTTGTCTTGTTCGACCAATTATTAACTCTTTTGGACCTTCTACTCTAAAAACAACTTTTCCATATTTTTCAAATACATTTTGTAAAGCTTCGCACTCAATACCTGAAAATTCCCAGCTTCTCCATATACCTTGTGTTAGTTGGTGAGATTGAGTAGGTCTTCCTACATATTTAATAATCTCCATATTATCTACATCATCAAAGTTTGTAATATCTCCCATTGTATCTTGATTTACAATACCAACATTCCATTCCCCATATTTTTCAATTGTTGTAGAAACTCTATTTATGGGATATAGATTAAATGATGCATTTTTTATTATTGTATTTTCAGCTAAGGATTGTAAACTAACACTAACTACAGCATAAGATACACCTTTGTTTTCATCAACTCCAACAAACAATGAATTTACCCCAAAATGTTTAGCATTGTCATTTAAATTTTCAGCCACATATCCTGTTTCTTTTGCCATTGCATAATAAGTTCTACTAAACTCATCATACTCTGGATCTGTTCTTAAACTAATTTGTGGATAAAATGGAGATTTTTCAAAGGTTTTTTTATTTACAACTCTAATATTATAAAAATAGTCTTTATTTGTTTCTAGATTAATATCTGTAAACTCTAAGGCTTGTGTTCTAGCAATCAAATTTGAGGTTTTACAAAAATATTTATTTCTTTTTGCTCTATATATTTCAAAAAATATATCTTCATGCTTTTCATAATCCCATTTTAACTTTACATGGTTTGATCCAATCTCTGTAATTTCAAAAGAGTTAACCCTTTTTACTGAATTGTTTTTAGAATAATTTGGAGCTTCCCTTAATGCAACCAATAAGGCTGGAATATGTTCTCTTATATTTTCATCCATATCATTCATATAATCAGATATATTTCTAGTTCCCACTTCAACAACAGTAGAGATAATATCTTTTGAATGGTAAAACTCTCTACCACTTCCTGAAATAAGTTTTGTAGGTGGTTTCCCTTGATGAATACCATATTCTCTTCCAGAAATTTTTCTTATCTCTTCTGCCATATTTGCACATAAAACATTCATATCTGTTGTATCAATAGTATCTTCATGCCTAAAATCGTGAGCTGGGAAAAATACATTACCTTGAGAGTGATAATCCAAAGCAATAGTTATATTTTCATGGGCTTCGACAAAATCTCTTAAAGCTCTTGTTTCTGGTTCACTAAATGGCTCAGGTCCTCCGTAAACATTTGATGTGGTAGAGGTTGATTTTACATATCCTATTGGAAAGTTTCTGTTTAAATCTACTCCATATGAGCCATCAGCATTTACTCTTCTATTTTTTCTCCAAAAAGAAAAATGAGTTCTTGAATACTCATACCCATCAGGGTTGGCACAAGGAACCATATAAATAGTTGATTTTTTAAGATATTTTTGTAAAGTTGGATCATGTTCAATGTTATCTAAAATATATTTTGTAAACTCTATTGCCAACTCATGGCCAATCCACTCTCTAGCATGAATTGTTCCTGTATAAAATAAAGCAGGTTTTGAATCTGCATTTTTTATATCTCCTGAGATAGTGATAAGATTTATTTCTCTTTTTTCCCAAGTATGTCCAATAGATTCTATTTTTATATTGTTAGGATATTTTTCTTGATACTCTTTAAAAATATTAGTTGATTCTTCATATGAGCGATATAATTGCTTCAAATGCTATTCTCCTACTTTTAGTCTCGATTTTAGTTGGGCAAGTTTATTTTTACCAATGCCTTCTATCTCTTTTAATTGATCAATAGATTTAAAACCTTTTACTTTTTCTCTATAGTCTAAAATAATTTTTGCAAGTTTAGCACCAATACCTTTTATCTTCTTTAAAACAGATTCATCAGCATCATTTACATCAACTCTCATATCATCAAGATTTTCATTCCAAATTTTTATCATTTGTTCATCTATTGATTCTAACTCTAATAAGTCACTTGAGTCAGTAATAACATTTTCTTTTGTATATTCATGTATCTCTAAAGCAAGATTCTCTTCCATACCATGAAGTGTCATAATATCTGTTAATGATGCACTATTAAAGTTTATTTTTTCAATAATAAGCTCATTCTTTTTTGGTGTTTTATTTAAATCTTTTTTAATAGGTAACTTTTCAGGTGCAATTGAGTCAGGAACATCACTTGGATCACTTAACTCAGCTTTTTCCATATCAAAACTATCTTTTGGATCATTTAAATACCAAGTTCCATCACAAGATGGTTTATATTTGCTAAATCCAATATGTCTCATAGTTCTTAATAGTGATGAATCGATTTTACCTAATTCTTCCCAAGAAAAAAGAGGTATATGAGGCAGAGGAAATCTTCCATTTGAGAAATCCCACATCAAATATTGACAAATCCAATCTCTAATATAAGGAAATGCTGCAAAAGCAGTTGCACATTCTAAAATATATGCTTTATCAGTTTTAGCATCTATTGCTATATCACAAGCCCAATACTCAGCCTTAGCAGCTTTACTTGCTTCTACAGCTAATTCTAAAGCATTCATTGGGATATTATCATATGACATTGAACCACCTTGTGAAGTGTTTGTAATCCATTCACCTTCTCCTGAAAATCTCCAAAATGCACAAACTGGTTTATGCCCAACTAGCATAACTCTAATATCACCTGAGTATTTTAAATCAATCGCATCTTGTGTATAGATTGGATTATATTTCTCTTTTTCTAGTAGTTTTTTTGCTTCTTTATAATTATCAGCTTTATGTACAAAATATCCACCATAATTTGAAGGACCATATGATCTTTTAATTATCTGAGGATATTTAGCTTTATTTTTTAGATAATTAAAACCTTTTTCCTTATCATAAAAGATTTTTGTTTTTGGAATAGATAAACCATATTTTTTACAAAATAGGGTAACATTTTCTTTTGATTTATTTGAAAATTGTGTTTCTAAAGATGGAACAAATCTAACATTAGGTAATTCTTTTGATATCTCAACAAATGTATCGTATGCTGTTGCAGGAATATTACCAATTAAGATATCAATCTTTTTCTTTTTTACCTCTTTTATAAATCTATCTTTATCATTTTTCCAATGATAGGTTACAGATTCAATTTTGTCAGGCCAACCTTTAAAATTAGAATGGTCAAAAAATCTTAAAACATAATCAAGATACAAAAAACCTAATTTTGGTAAATTCTTCATACAAATAGTCCTTTATTTTTTATTTATTTTTCTATCTATTAAATCAACAATTAATTCAATTTTCTTATCATTATAATCTATACCAATTTTTTCTTGTTCTGGTGTTATAAATGCTGGAATACCATTTACCTCAAGTACAATATATTCCTCTTTTTTTCTATCATAAATTATATCAACTCCACCAATATCAAGCCCTGTAACTTTAACAGCATTAAGTGCCAATTTGATTACACTTTCAGGAATCTCTCTTTGAAAAACACTACCACCACTTGTAATATTGGTTCTCCAATCGTTTCCTCCAGCTTTTCTTCCATAGCCACCAACAAACTTTCCATCTACAATATCAATTCTAAAATCAGTATTATCATAATCAATAAATTTTTCTACATAAAAATATCGTAAATCCATTTGATTTAAAAAAGGCAATAATACATCTAGTGTTTCTTCATTTTCAATTTTTGTTAATCCAACACCACCCCAACCATCAGTTGGTTTATATACCATTTTATCCCATTTTTTCATAATTGCTTTTAATTGATGAGTATCATCTCTATGACATAATTTATAGTCTGCTGTTTGTATTTTATTTCTTCTTAGTAAAAATGATGTATGAAATTTATCTTCTGTAAGTTCAAATGATTCATAAGTATTTATCATAGGAATCACTTTATTTAGTGCTTTATACAAATACATTTGATATTGTGTTTGTTCCCCTGCATTGTAAGAAAAGAAAAGATCTAACTTATCTAATTTAATATCATTCCAAATTATATGACCATTTTTTGCTATTGCATCTCTTAAGTTGATATTTGGAATAACATCAATACCTTTTTTATCCAATAAAGAGATCATTTTCTCTTGTATTATATCTCCTCCACCATTTTGGTATAACCACATACCAATCTTTTTTCTTCCCATTTTATCCCCTATATAAATTAGTTTAATTTTTTTGATAGTAGTCTAATATCTTTGTCATCATAGAAATACGTTGCTCAAAAGAACTTTTTAATGCTCTTTCATTTACAGTATGATCCCCATCCCCATATGGACCAAATCCGTCTAAAGTTGTTGTTCCACAACTTGCAACAATATTTGCATCACTTACTCCACCTCTTTTCTCTCTTGATATACTCTGTTGTGTTAGTTCCTCAAAAAAGCTTATTAATTTTAATTGCTTATCATTTTCTTCCATAACTCCTCTTTGAATAATACCATCTGCATGAGATTTTGTACCTTCAACATAAGAAGTAGCTGTAATTCTTTCAACTTCTTTAACAACTCTTAACTCTTCCTCTTTTTTATCAAACCTAAACTCCATCATAAGTTCACAGTGTGGAGATACAGTATTTATTCCTATACCACCCTCCATTTTGCCAACATTCACAATAGTGCCTTCTTCAAAATCTATTAACTCATGATATTTTTGCAGTTTAATTGCACCCTCTAAATTAGCATTGATACCTTTTTTATAAGAAGTTCCTGCATGGCTGGCTTTTCCTTCAACTTTTATAATATATTTTCCTACACCTTTTCTAGCTGTTACTAGCTCTAAATTAGCTCCAGCTGCTTCAAATACAAAACAATAATCATAATCTTTTGCTATTGAAGAGGTAACTTCTTTTGAATCATCACTTCCTGTTTCTTCATCTGAAACTAATAGAAAATCTATATTAAAAATCTTTTTGTTTTTTTCAAATATATTTCTTAAAGATTGTAAGGCAACTATATTGCCACCTTTCATATCGCAAACACCAGGACCATAAACCCATTCTTCATCCTCTTTAAAGCTTTCAAAATAGCCTTGGGGAAATACTGTATCATTGTGTCCTAAAAGAAGTATTTTTGTTCCCTCTTTTTTGGCTGTTTTAAACAATAAATGATCACCAATTAGTTCTCTTTTAAAAACAGTTTTTTCAAAACCTAAAGGTTTTAACCATGAAGTCATAATATTTCCAACTTCATCAACACCATTTTTATTTTGAGTATATGAGTTTATATTGATTATTTTTTCTAAGTCTTTTAAGTAGTTCATAAAATTTTCCATAACAATAGAATATAGAAATCTTATATTTAATAGAATTTGATAGCAAAAGCATTAATATATCGATTAAAGTTATTATACTAAGCTTTTGATACAAAATGGAGACAGAAAATGGTCATTAAATAACCATTTTCTATAAAAATTATACAGAATGTAATCTATTTTTGTTTTTGACCTGCAATAATAAATCTTAAAGCATTTAATCTAATAAATCCTTCTGCATCTTTTTGATTGTATACTTCATCTTCTTCAAATGTTGAGTGAGCTTCAGAGTAAAGAGATTTAGAAGATTCTCTTCCTACTACAGTAACATTTCCTTTATAAAGTTTTAATCTTACTGTACCTTCTACATTTTCTTGAGTTTGATCGATTGCAGCTTGAAGCATTTCTCTTTCAGGAGAGAACCAATATCCTTGATAAATCAGTTTTGCATATCTTGGCATTAATTCATCTTTTAAGTGTGCTTCTTCTCTGTCTAAACAAATAGATTCAATAGCTCTGTGAGCTTTTAACATAATTGTTCCACCTGGAGTTTCATAACAACCTCTAGCTTTCATACCAACATATCTGTTTTCAACAATATCAACTCTACCTATACCATGTTTGTTCCCATAGTCATTAAGTTTTTTAAGAAGTGTTGCAGGTGATAATTCTTCACCATTAATTGAAATAGGGTCACCATTTTTATATCCAATAGTGATATATTCAGCTTCATCTGGTGCTTCTTCTGGAGAATTTGTCCATAGCCACATAGACTCTTCTGGTTCATTATTTGGATTTTCTAAGTGTAACCCTTCATATGAAATATGTAAAAGATTCGCATCCATAGAATATGGGCTAATAGCTGGATTTCCATCTGCATCAAAGTGTTTTTTATCAATTTCAATACCATTTTTCTTAGCATACGCAAGTAATTTTTCTCTTGAATTTAAATCCCACTCTCTCCATGGAGCAATAACAGTAATATCAGGTTTTAATCCTAAATATCCAAGTTCAAATCTAACTTGGTCATTCCCTTTTCCTGTTGCACCGTGAGAAACAGCATCTGCACCCATTTTATTTGCAATTTCAATTTGTTTTTTTGCAATTAATGGTCTAGCAATTGAAGTTCCTAATAGGTATTCACCTTCATAAATTGCATTTGCTCTGAACATTGGGAATACATAATCTTTAACAAATTCTTCTCTAATATCTAGTATAAAAATATTTTCTGGTTTAATACCACAAGCTAAAGCTTTTTCACGTGCAGGTTCAACCTCTTCACCTTGTCCTAAATCAGCAGTGAATGTAATAACTTCTGCGTTATATTCATCTTGAAGCCATTTTAAAATAGTTGAAGTGTCAAGCCCACCACTATAAGCTAATACAACTTTTTTTACTTCTTTTTTACTCATAATATAATTCCTATTATAATCGATTTTAAGCGGATATTTTATCAAAAATAAACTATTAAATGAATTAAATATAAATATTTTTTATTGTAAGTAATATTTTAATAACAAAAAAGTTTTTAATAAAAATTAGATATAATCTTGACTATGAGAATAGATAAATTTTTAAATGCAGTAAATATTACAAAAAGAAGGGCTGTTGCTGAAGATATGTTAGAACACAAAGTTGTTTTTATAAATAATCTTCCAGTTAAAAAAGCAAAAGAGGTTAAAGTAGGGGATATTATTGAAATTAAATATCTTGAAAAAACAGACAAATTTAAAGTTCTTCAAATACCTGTTACTAAATCTACACCTAAATCTAAAATGTCAGAATATGTTGAAATAATATAAGGATAAAAAATGTTTAATATGGCTAAATTAAAATTTGATGATATATTTGAAAACAAATTACCAAAAGAAGAGGTTAGGGAATATTTAATAGAATTATATGAAAGAGGTGAAACAGCTGCTGAGATTGCTGCAGCTGCTAGTGCCATGAGAGATCATATGATTCCTTTACCTGTTCATTATGATTTAAAAACAAAAGCTATTGATGTAGTAGGAACAGGTGGAGATAAAAGTTATAGTTTTAATATTTCAAGTACAGTATCAATTTTATTAGCTGCTGCTGGTTGTTATGTAGCAAAACACGGAAATAGAAGTATTACAAGTAAATCAGGAAGTGCTGATATGCTTGAAGCTTTAGGGATTAACTTAAATCTTTCTATTGAAAATTCAGTTACAATGCTTGAGGAAACTGGTTTTTGTTTTATGTTTGCTCAAAACCATCATCCAGCTATGAAATATATTATGCCTATTAGAAAATCAATTCCACATAGAACAATTTTTAATATTTTAGGTCCTTTATCAAATCCAGCATCAGTTTCTAAACAATTAATTGGTGTATTTGATAAAGCATACATAAATAGGATAGCTACAGCTTTAGATATGCTAGAAGCTAAAAAGTCTATGGTTGTTTCATCAAATGACGGAATGGATGAAATATCTATATCAGATGTATCATTTGCAACATTACTTGATAATGGGAAAATTGAAGATTTTGTTATTGATCCACAAGAGTATGGATTAAAACTGGCTTCTAAAGATGAAATAGTTGGTGGTGATGGTAAAGAAAATGCAAAAATTACTTATGATATTTTAACAGGTGTAACAAAAGGTGCAAAACTTGATATTGTACTTTTAAATACGGCTGCTGCTTTAGTTGTTGATAATAAAGCTAGAGATATGAAAGAAGGAATCGAGATTGCTAAAGCTACAATTGATAGTAAAAAAGCAAAAGATAAACTTGAAGAATTAGTTAAAATATCATCACAATTGGTTTAAAATTTTGACTTATTTATTAGAATTAAATGAAATTGAAAAAATTGTAAATAAATTAAAAGAAAAGCTAAATGCTTTAGATTTTAATTGTGTAGTAATTTTACGTGGAGATTTAGCTAGTGGTAAAACTACATTTGTTAAAAATTTTGTTAAATCACTTAATATAGATGAACTTGTAACATCCCCAACTTTTTCTTTACAATCTATATATGGTGAGAATATATTTCATTATGATGTTTACAATAAAACACTAGAAGATTTTATATCATTAGGCTTACTTGAAGAGTTTGAAAAAGAGGGTATTCACTTTGTAGAGTGGGGTGATGAAAAACTTGAAGAGATATTAAACTCATATGGTTTTAATATCCTTGTTTTAAATATTGAAAAAAAAGATAATAAGAGGTTATATACAATAAATGAGTAAATTAAGAGTAGAAGATATTAAAAAAAGTATTAAAAAAACACAAATATTACATGGAATATCTTTAGAGGTTAATTCAGGGGAAATTGTTGGATTATTAGGACCAAATGGTGCAGGTAAAACAACTACATTTTATACAGTTTGCGGACTAATTATTCCAAGTGCAGGAAAAATCTATTTTGATGAAGAGAACATCACTTCTTTACCTTTACATAAAAGGGCTTTAAAAGGAATAGGATATTTGCCCCAAGAATCATCTATTTTTAAAGACTTATCAGTTGAAGATAATTTAATGCTAGCAGCTCAAATAGTTACTAAAGATAAAAAAGAGCAACACAAAAGAGTTGAAGAGTTACTTGAAGTTTTTAATATTGAACCGATTAGACAAAGAAAAGGTGTATCTTTATCTGGCGGGGAAAGAAGAAGAACAGAAATAGCAAGAGCTTTAGTTTCTAAACCAAAATTTTTACTTCTAGATGAACCTTTTGCAGGAGTTGATCCAATTGCTGTTAAAGATATTCAAGAGATTATACATGAATTAACAAAAATAGGAATAGGTGTTTTAATTACAGACCATAATGTTAGAGAAACTCTTGAAATTTGTGATAGGGCATATGTTATGAAAAATGGAGCTTTACTTGCATCTGGAAATGCTGATGAAATCAAAAGTGATGGAAGTGTAAGGGAACACTATTTAGGGGAAAGTTTTAATTTTTAATTACAAATAATTTTATTTTTACCTTCCTCTTTTGCTTTTGCCAAAGCATCTTCAACTCGTTTTAAAATAGAGATATCATTATCTTCTTCTAGAAGTTTTGATATCCCAAAACTAGCTGTTATCTCTTCTAGAATATAAGGAAAATTATGTTCTTGGATATTTTCTAATATTTTCTGTGCAACTCTACTTGCTCCAGTTACTTCTGTTTGTGGTAATAATATTAAAAACTCTTCTTCTGCCCATCTTACAACTATATCATGCTCTCTAACACTATTAATTACTATTTGAGCCACATCTTTAAGTAGATTATTGCAAACATCTCTACCTGATTTATCAATTATATTTGTAAAATTATCTATATTAAAAACTATAATTGATAATGCATTGTCATATCTTTTATCTCTTTTTATCTCTTTTAGAAAAATATCATTAAATTTTTGTCTGTTAAATAATCCTGTTAATTGGTCATGTGTTGCTTGATACTCTAAAAGATTTGATTTTTCTTTAAGTGTTGTTATATCTGTTAAAGAGATAACAAAGTGTTCTTTTTTATTTTCGTAATCATCAATTGTAACAGTAAAAATTCTATCTTCACCATATTTATTTTCCATTTTAACAACTCTATCAGCTTCAGTTAGTTTTTGAATCTCTAGAATCCAGTGACTATCTGTGTCAACAATAGCTTTATTAAAAAATCTTTTATCCTCTTTAAATTGACTAACTATTGATTTTTTTGTTGCTAAAAACTCTTCATATGATGATACAGCAAAAAAATCTAAGAATTTTTTGTTTACTTCAACAATTTTTGATAAATTTGTTAAAAAAACTATATTAGCCTGTGCATCAAGTAAAAGCTTTGTTTGTTTTGTTACTTCTTCTACTTTATGTTCTAAGTTTTTTGTTATATTTTCTAATCTTTTCTTTAAGAAAATTGGTTCAACAGCTTTTATCATACTATCAATTAAATGGTATAAATCTATTGGTTTCATTGCATATGAACTTACATTTACATCAATAGCTTCTTTTAAAAAATTTGGGTCACTATGTGCACTTGTGATTACTATAGGGATCTCTTTATCTTTCTCCCTAATAATATTACACATCTCAAGTCCACCCATTCTAGGCATATTAATATCTGTTAAGATAAGATTTAATTGATTATTTTCATAATACTTTTCAAGTCCCTCTTTACCATCTTTGGCAACAACAACTTGATTTACAATACTACTTATAGTTTTACTTGTAAATTCACGAACTTCATCTTCATCTTCTACATATAAAACATTAATCTCTTTTAAAATTTCTTTATTCATACCAATAATATACCTTTAAAAAAATACAAGTTTTTATTGTATCATAAAAAAATTAATTTACAAATATTTTTAAAGCATTTCTTAAATCTTGCTCAGTATCTATACCAAATGATTTAGATTCAACCTTTACCATTGCTATTTTTTTCCCATTGTCCAAGGCTCTTAATTGTTCTAACTTTTCAATTTGTTCTAGTTTAGATGTAGATAATTTACAAAAATCGTTTAATGACTTCTTAGTAAATCCATAAATACCCAAATGTCCACTATAATTTGAAGTTTCATAATGATCTCTATGATATGGTATTTTTGCCCTTGAAAAATATATTGCATTTGAGTGTTCATCTAAAATTACTTTTACATGATTTGAATCATCTGCTAATTCAGAACTAATTGTCTTGTAACAGCTTACAATCATAATATCTTCATTATTATCTTTTACACTTTTAACTCTATTTATTACTTTTTCAATTACACTTGTTTCTATAAAAGGTTCATCTGCTTGAACATTAATAATAACTTCATCTTCTGCTAAATTTAAAATATTTGCAGCTTCATTTATTCTATCTGTACCACTTTGGTGCTCACTAGAGGTTAATACAGCCTTAAATCCGTGTTCTTTTGCTAACTCGATAACATCTTTTGAATCTGTTGCAATAACTACATCATCTAAACTACTAACTTGTTTAGCTGTTCTAATCACCATTGGTAAACCTAATATATCTACTAATATTTTATTTTCAAATCTACTAGAGTTAAGCCTTGCTGGTATAATAATCATATAAATCCTTAATTTGTGGGTATTGAAATTTTAACTAAAATTCCTTCATCTTTGTTAGTCATTGTAATAACACCTTGTAGTTGTAAATTAATAATTAATTTACTAATATATAAACCTAATCCTACTCCATGCTTTTTCTTTTTTGTAGAAAAGTATGGCTCAAAAACTTTATGTAAAATATCTTCTGAGATACCACCTAGATTATCTTTTATTTCAAATACGATTTTATCTTCATTATGATATTGATAAATATCAATTTGTGCATCTTTTTTATTAGTTCTTTGATATTGTTCATTTGAATTAATCAGTATATTTGTTAAAACTTCGATTAATTCCTCTTCTAGTGTAGTGAATACAAACTCTTCATCTATATTTATATTAACATTTATATTGTTATTTAAGTCAACTCTTCTTATTACAGCATCAATTATTTTTTTGATACTTGTATTAGATTCTTTTGAATTGTTTTTTATAAAATGTTGAAAGCTTTCTATAGTTTTTGATAATTTATCTGCTTCATTTTTTATTTTATCTAGAGATTTAACAGCATCCTCTTCACTAGGTGTAATACCCATAGAATAATCAAGTTCTAATTTTTGTGCTTGAACAGAAATTAGATTTAAAGGTTGTCTCCACTCATGGGATAATTTTTGCAAAGTTTCTGTAATAATAAGCATTTT
The DNA here is from genome assembly GCF_963675975.1 of Halarcobacter sp. NCBI lineage: Bacteria > Pseudomonadati > Campylobacterota > Epsilonproteobacteria > Campylobacterales > Arcobacteraceae > Halarcobacter > Halarcobacter sp. The sequence goes on from NZ_OY780939.1 coordinate 2,308,503, forward strand.
AGATTGATTTTTTAAAAGATTGTTTTTTTCAACAATCTCTTTTTTTGCATTATCAATCTCTTCTTCTAATATTGTAGATTCCTCTTTTAAATCAAGTTGATTTGAAATATCAAATATTAAAGAGGTATAACCAATAACATCCCCATATTTGTTGTACATTGGTTTAATTTTTATATTAATAAAAAATAAATAATTATTGTTTTTTACTGCTTTTATTTTTCCACTAAATTCTTGTTGAGCCTCTAAGGTTTTATCAATATTTTCAAATATGATTTTATTTGTATTTTCATCAAAAAGTTTCTTATAGGGTGTATTTATAATATCATCTTTTTTATATTCAAACAGTTTTAAAAAGGCATTACTAACTTTTGTAATATATCCATGAAGGTCAATATGCATTGAAGCGACATAATCATCTAAAATTTCATCATCCGATACTTGAGAAGTGATATCTTTTGTATTTATTACAAATAAAGATTTATTTAACATTGTTGATATAGTAATTTTAAGATAAACCTTTTCTTTGTCTTTTCTAATACATACTAAATCAATTTCTGCTTTGTATTTTTTATTTTCACTTGTTTCAATATTTAATAGTTCTAAAAAATGATTTATATATTCACTTTTCATATAATTTATTAGTTTTGTATTTATCAACTCATCTTTATTAAATCCAAGTATTGGCATAAAGGCATTATTAACATAAATCAATTTTGTTGATTTATCAATTATTCCTATACCATCCCACGAATTATTGATGATTTCTTGTAACTCTTTGTTATTTCTTTTTAATTTTTCTATATCTTCTAAAGACAATACAAAACCTTGTTTTTAAGTGATATTATTATATTATAAAATCTTTAAACAACGATATGAAAGAAGATATTAATGAAAAAAACTATTACAATTATTGATACTTTTGGCTTTTTATTTAGAAGTTATTTTGCTTTACCACCATTAAAATCTAAGAGTGGATTCCCTACAGGACTTTTAACAGGATTTATGAATTTTGTCTCAAATATAGGAAAAGATTTTCAAACAGATTACTTAGTTTTTGCACTTGATGCTAAAGGAAATACCTTTAGAAATGAGATTTATGATCAGTACAAAGCTCACAGACCAGATGTTCCAGAAGATTTATTAAAACAATTACCAGTAGCAATTGAATGGATTGAAAAAATGGGATTTCAAACAGCTATGAAAACAGGTTTTGAAGCCGATGATATTATCGCTTCAATAGCCCATGATGCAAGAGAAAAAGATTTAGAAGTAAGAATTGTATCCCATGATAAAGATTTATATCAATTGATTGATGATAATAAAATCTATCTATTTGATCCAATTAAAAAAAGTATAGTCAATGAAGATAAATGTTTTGAAAAATATGGGGTAAGACCTTCACAGTTTATTGATTATCAATCACTTTTAGGAGATAGTGCCGATAATGTTCCTGGAGTAAAGGGAGTTGGTGCCAAAACAGCCGAAGCTTTGATTAAAGAATATGGATCATTAGATAAAATTTATGAAAATCTTGAAAATATAGAAAAAACTAGATGGAAAAACCTTTTAACTGAAGGTAAAGAGATGGCTTATATCTCTAAACAATTAGTTACTTTAAATACAGATTGTCACTGTATTGATGAGATAGAAACATATCAATTACCAAAAGAAAACCCTATACTAAAAATTGCTGATATTTTAATGGAGTATGATTTAAATAGAATTATTGATAGAGTTAATAAAGAGGGCTTAAATTATAAAACAGATATTCCTATAAAAATTGAGAAAAAAGTAGAAAATTATGAATATATACTTTTAGATGATGAGAAAAAACTATTTGAAGTTATAGATTCTATTTCTGAAGATACTATTGTGGCTTTTGATACAGAAACAACAGATATAGATACAAAAAATGCTTCACTGGTTGGTTTCTCTTTTTGTTTTGAAGAAAACAAAGCATATTATGTTCCAATAAATCACCAATATTTAGGTGCTCCTGAACAAATATCCTTAGATATTGTTTCTAAAGCGATAAATAAACTAAATACAAAAAAATTAGTTTTACAGAACTTCAAATATGATTTTTCAATTATTAAAAATGAACTAAATATAGAACTAAAACTATATGCAGATACAATGATTTTAGCTTGGTTATTAAATAGTAGTGAAAGAGTAGGGCTTGATGCTTTAGCTTCAAGATATTTTGATCATACTATGATAGCTTTTAAAGATGTTGTAAAAAAAGGTGAAAACTTTTCTAATGTAGATATAAATGAAGCTTGTAATTATGCAGCTGAAGATGCACTTTTTACTTTTAAAATATATTTTAAACTATTAGAAGAGTTTAAAGAGATTCAAGCAGAAAACCTAGTAAAAATAGCACACAACTATGAGTTTGACTTTATTTATGTTTTAGAAAACATGGAAGAAAATGGAATAAAACTTGATATTGAAAAATTAAAAGAATTAAAACAAAAAAGTAATATATATATTCAAGAATTAACATCAAATATTTATGAAAAAGCAGGAAGAGAGTTTAATATTAATTCACCTAAACAATTAGGTACATTACTTTTTGATGAGTTAAAACTTCCTCCATCAAAGAAAACAAAAAGTGGCTACAGTACAAATGAGGTTGTTCTTCAAAAATTAAAAGATGAACATGAAATTATCCCTTTATTATTAGATTATAGAGAATCTTATAAATTACAATCTACATATATTGAGCCTTTATTAAATTTAGCAATAAAAGATGATAAAAATCGAATCTATACATCTTTTTTACAAACAGGAACTGCAACGGGTAGATTAAGTTCAAAAAATCCAAACTTACAAAATATTCCTGTTAGAAGTGAAGCTGGTGGATTAATTAGAAGTGCTTTTATACCTAAAGATGGTTATAAATTAGTAGGTATAGATTATTCACAAATAGAATTAAGACTTTTAGCTCATTTTTCTAAAGATAAAGCTTTAGTTGAAGCCTTTAAAGAGAATAAAGATATTCATAGGCAAACAGCAGTTAAAATCTTTGGAGAAGAGTTAGCAGATTCTAAAAGATCAATTGCAAAGTCTATAAATTTTGGGTTACTTTATGGAATGGGAAGTAGAAAACTTGGAGATACATTAGGAATTCCAGCAAAAGAAGCAAAACAATATATTGATGCCTATTTTGAAAACTTTGTTAGTGTTAAAGAGTATTTAAAATCTATAGAAGATAAAGCATTAGAAAATGGTTTTGTAGAAACATTGATTGGAAGAAGAAGAGTTTTTGATTTTGATTCTGCAAATGCTATGATGAAGGCAGCTTTTTTAAGAGAATCAGTTAATACACTTTTCCAAGGAAGTGCAGCTGATTTAATAAAACTTGCAATGATAAAAATATATAAAAAATATAAAAACGACCATAAAATCAATATGTTATTGCAAATTCATGATGAATTAATATTTGAAATAGAAGAATCAGAAGTAGATAAAATAACGAAAGATATAGTAGATATTATGGAAAATATATATGAATTGAATGTACCTCTAAGGGTCTCAAAGAGTATAGGAATGTCTTGGCAAGAACTTAAATAAAATGAAAATATTTACTTTTTTTTTATTTTTTAATAATTTTCTTTTGACATTTGAATTCAATTTTGTTAAAATAAGTTTTTAAAATATTTACAAAAGAGTCAAACATGATAAAAACATTGAAAAACATTAGAAAATTGTACAATGCAAAATTACTATTTGTAAGTAATGACAGCTCATTAAGTACAACGATAGAAAATGAATTTGATGAATACTTCAAAGAACTATCTTTAGTAGAAAGCTCAGATGAAGCAATTGAAAAGCTAGAAGAAACAAATTTTGATATGATTATAATTGATACTGATGTTTCTGCTAAAGATTTTGAAGAAGCATGCTCTGCAATATCAAATGCAGCTCCATCATTACCAAAAATTATAATTTCAAATAATGATAATAATGAAGATATTGTTACAGCAATCAATAGCAGTGCATATACTTTTTTAACTAAACCTTTAAAATCAAAAGATATTAAACTAGCAGTTATAATGTGTTTAAATCAAACTAAAAGAGGAGATAAAATAGAGTTCCAAGATGGAATCTATTTTGATGAATATAGAGATCAATTCTTTAAGCCTGGTGGAGTACTTATTGATTTCACAAGACTTGAAAAAGGTTTTATGAAACTTCTTATCAGTAAAAAAGGTGATATTGTAGATTATGATACAATTAAGAATGTAGTTTGGAAAGGTAAGAATATGTCAATTTATACAATGAGAAATATTGTAAATAAAATTAGACAAAAAACTTATTATGAAATAATAAAAAATCATTCAAACAAAGGCTATACAATTGATAGCCCAAAAAAATAATCAATTGCAAATTTAATATTAACGAAAACTAATGGAAGAAAAAATTGTGTCAAAAGAGGAACTTATTCAACTTTTCGAGGATCAAAAATTACTTGATACTGGGAAGGGTTGGATGATGGGTGACCGTGAAGTTCAAATTATTGCACTGCATGAGGTTGATCCAAAATTTTTACAAGATATAACAAATGCAAAGTTCTACAAGTTAACACCAAAAGAGGGGAAATAAATAATGTCACACTGTCCATACTGTGGAAAAAAAATAGCTATGAGTAAAGCGTTTTGCTCACGTAGTTGCAAAGAAAATTATTTTCAATTAATTGCAATACAAGTTCCAAAACCATTTCTAAAAAGAATATTTATATTTAGTACTCCTGAAGAAAGAGAAAAAGAGATAGAAAACTTTGCAAATAGACATGGTTGGAGAATTGATTTACTGCAAAAAAAGATAGATGAATTAGCAGTAGAGTATGGATTCATTGAAACAAAATAGCACAAATAGTGAATTTGATAATAGTATATTAAATCAATCACAAATTTTATATGTTGAAGATGATGAGCTTATCAGAAATGAAACATTTTCAATATTAAAAAAATTCTTCAAAAAAGTATTCATAGCCGAAAATGGTAAAGAAGCACTTGATATTTATCATGAAAACAAATCAGATATTGATTTAATCCTTACAGATATAAATATGCCTGTAATGGATGGTATAGAATTTATTTCTGAAGTTAGAAAAGAAGACAATGAAACGCCTATTCTTGTTGTAACTGCATTTAATGATGTCTCATTACTAATCAAAGTTATTAAACTTAATGTATCTGACTATATTGTTAAACCGATGCAAATGAATTCTACTTTAAAAGTATTAAATAGAATACTAACTAATAAACATAATCAAAAAATGGTTATGAAACAAAAAAATGAACTTCAAATCTATAAAGATATTCTAGATAAAGAGAATTTAGTTAGTGAAACAGACCTAAATGGCATAATAACTTATGCAAATGATATTTTCTGTGAAGTTTCAGGATATACAAAAGAAGAGTTAATTGGTGTTAACCATAATATAGTTAGACACCCTGATGTTTCTCCTAAAATATATGAAAATATGTGGAATATAATCCAAAATAAAAAAGTTTGGAAAGGAAAAATTAAAAATAAAGCAAAAGATGGCACTGCTTATTATGTAAAAGCTACAGTTTTTCCTATACTTGATGAAGATGGAAATATTGAAAAATATGTTGCAAGTAGATTTCTAATAACTGAAGATGAAGAAGAAAAACATAAATTAAAAAAATATATTATGCATCAAAAATCTCAACAAGTAAAACATGAAAAACAACTCCAAGATGAATTTGATGATGCTCTACATTATGCAAAAATGCAAAAAGATCAACAAGTAGCAAAATTTATTCATGAGTTAAATGAACAAATTAAAATGTTAAGAGGAAAAAATGCAGATGAAAAGGGCAGAGTATTAGGTTTAGAAAAAAATTTAAAAAATGCACTTGATAAAAATGATGAATTACAAAAAGCTTATCAAACAAGAATAGAAAAACTTCATTCAACAGCAATTACTGCGGCAGAAGAGTATCAAAAAATCAAAAAGAGAGATGATATAATTACGGAAAAACTTCAAAAATCACAAGAAGCTATAAAAACATTACAAGGTTATATTGATGAATATAGAAAGAAAATAAGTGATTTAGAAGATGTAATTGCTGCTTATGAAAAAGAACATGGAAAAATTACTATTTAGATATTTTTTTCTTTTTTATAAATAACAGGACTGCAAAACATAAAATAGCAAATATTCCAGAGATTAACATTCCCATAGTTAACCATCCCCCATATAAAAATCCAAGTTGTACATCTGGTTGTCTATAAAACTCTGCAATTATCCTAGCTATAGAGTAAAGAATCCCATACATAATTGCTAATTGACCATCAAAACTTTTTCTTTTTCTATATATAAAAAGTATTGCAAAAATTAAAATACCTTCTAAAAACCCTTCATATAATTGAGATGGATGTCTTAAAACTCCATCTACATATATTCCCCAAGGTACATCAGTAGCACGGCCTACTAATTCTTGATTGAAAAAATTACCAATTCTTCCAAATACATAAGCGCCCGAGATACCTAAAACAGAAATATCTGTAATAAACCAAAAAGAGACTTTATGTTTTTTACAAAAAAGCAATGATGCAATTAAAAAGCCTATAAAAGCCCCATGATAACTCATTCCTGATATACCAGTATATTCGCCATTTATAAAAGGATTAAAGATTTGCCAAGGATGTGTTAAATAGTATATTGTGTTAGGGTCATAAAAAAGTACATATCCTAACCTAGCACCTAATATAACACCAATTTCAGCCCACCAAATATAAGAGTCAAAAAGGTCATTAGTAATTGGTAATTTATCGTGTTTAATAAACCATTTAGCAATAAATATTGCAGAGATTAGGGCTAAGGCATACATTATTCCATACCAGTGTACGGCAATAGAGCCAATATTAAAAGCTACTGGATCAAAATTAGAATAAATGTTTTGCCAAAACTCCATAGTTTTCCTAATCTAAAGCTTCTGCTATAAGTTCAATAGGGTTTTTAAATTTTACATCTACATCAGCTTGGTGTAATGAGTTAGTTATTTGCATTCTACATGCAGAACATTCAGCACTTACAACTTGTGCTTTTGTTTCTTTAATCATTGCAGCTTTTGGTGTTCCAGCAGCTTTTGCAAAATGATATTTTTCTGTTTGCATTGTAACCCCACCAAATCCACAACATCTATTTGGATCACTCATCTCATTGATTACATAGTTTTGTTTAAGAAGTTCTCTTGGTTCTTGCCAAACATTTTGCATTTTTCTTGCATGACATGGGTCATGGTATGTAATTACATCAGTAACTTGTTTATTAGATTTTGCTAATTTTTCTTTTAATACTGTTGAGTTTTCAAGCCATTTTGTAGCTAATAAAACTTTTTTAGAGATTTTTGCTGCTCTTTCTTTCCATTCTGGTTGATTATGTAAATAATGTTCCCAATCTTGATTAATCATTGCACTACAGGTAGCTTCAGGGATAATTATTGCATCAACATCATCTATCCATGTTTCAAAATACTCGATATTTTTCTTAACCAGATAATCAACTGTATCAAAATCTCCTGTAAAATATGCAGGAGCTCCACAACAAAGTTGTTTTTTAGGTATAAAAATATTAACATCTAGTTTTTGTAATACTTCAACTAATGCATCACCAATATTTGTATATGAATAATTTCCCATACAACCTATAAATATTGCAACTTTATTTTTTCTACCATCATTTAATTCAACTTGATTTTTTGCAGGAATATTTTCAGGATACTTTTTTAAAAATGTTGTTTTATCTGCAAAAGGTAGGGCTCTATCTTTTTTTACTATTGGTAAAGAGAATCTAGGTAAGGCACTCTCTTTAGCTTTATCTATTTTTAAAGCACATGTTTGAAATACCCAACCAAGTTTAGCAAGAAAATCCATAGTTTTTCTATGTCTTAAAAGATAAAAGAATGCTCTTTTATACCAAGCAATTCCATATTTTTTTGCAATATCTGATCTTACTTGTTCAATAATCATATCTGTTGGTAAATCATTTGGACAAACATCTACACAGTTTGTACAAAGAAAACATGATTCAAAAATATCTTTTGCATTTTTATCTAATTCTAATTCATCTCTTTTATAAGCACCAAGTAGGTCAATAAAACCCCTTGGACTTGTAGTTTCATCTTGATTTATATTAAAAATTGTACAAACAGGCTTACATTTACCACATTTAACACAATCATCACTTATATTTGTATAATCAAATTTTTGAATTTCACTCATTATATCGTTTTACTAAACCTTCTTTTATTTTCTGGTACTCTTTTTAAGTATGCATCAAATGGCATACAAATATTTCTAATTAACATTGTTCCTGTTGGAGAAACTTGTATCTTATCATCAGCAATAGAAACTAAATCAGCTTCTATAAACTCTGTTAACATTTCTAAATCTTCATTAAAGTAATCATAAAAGTTAATATTAAATTTCTCTTCTACTCTTTTAATATTTAAACTAAAATTACTCATAAGTTCCATAATTACATATTGTCTTAGAATATCATCTTCACTTAGCTTATAACCTTTAAATGTTGGTAATTTACCTTCATCTAAAGAGGCTTCGTATTGTTTTAAATCTTTGAAATTTTGTGCATAATAATCAACACCATTTCCAATAGATGTAACACCAATACCTATTAAATCAGCACCACCTTTAGTTGTATAACCTTGGAAGTTTCTATGTAACTCACCTTTTTCTATTGCTTTAAAAAGTTCATCTTCAGGTTTTGCAAAGTGATCCATTCCAACCATTTTATAACCGTTTGTTGTAAAAAAGTCAATAGTATCTTTTAAAATCTCTAATTTTTCTGTAGGTGGAGCAAATGTTGATTCATCAAATTTTCTCATTGTTTTCATAAGCCATGGTACGTGGGCATAATTAAATACTGCTAATCTATCAGGATTTAATTTAATAATTTGTTCAATTGTTTCATGGAATGTTTTTTTATTTTGATGTGGAAGACCATATATTAAATCTATATTTATAGAATGAATTCCAGCATCTCTTGCTATATTCATTACATTTTGTGTAGTTTCATAAGGTTGAATTCTATGAATTGTTTTTTGAACCTCTTCATTTAAATCTTGAACTCCAAAACTTAATCTATTACATCCACCTTTTTTTAATACTGCCATATGTTCTTTAGTAAAATATCTAGGATCAACTTCACATGATATCTCAGCATCTTCACTAAAGTTTGGGAAAGTCTCTTTTAACATAGTTATAACTTCATCTAATTGCTCAGGTGAAAAATAAGTAGGTGTTCCACCACCAAAGTGCATTTGAGTTACAGTTCTATTTGTATTTAAAGAGTTTTTTAATAAATTTAATTCTTTTTTTAAATACTCAATGTATTTAACTTTTTTATCCTCTTTAGAAGTAAAAATTACATTACATCCGCAGAAGTAACAGGCACTTCTACAGAAAGGTAAATGTATATAAAGTGATAAATTTCTATCATCACTTTGATTTTTATAGTATTCTTTTAAATCTTGTTCAGTAAATTCTTCAGAAAACTCTGGTGCCGTAGGATACGAAGTATATCTAGGTCCAGGTTTTGAATACTTTTCAAATTTTTTAAAGTCAATCATTATATCTTCTTATTTTGTATTTTGTCTATCTAACCAAACCATTACACCTTTTTGTGCATGTAGTCTGTTTTCAGCCTCTTCAAAAATTAAACTTTGATCTCCCTCAATAACACTTTCACTAACTTCATATCCTCTGTAAGCTGGTAAACAGTGTAAGAATATTGCATCAGATGTTCCTAATTTCATCATCTCATCATCAACAATATAACCATCAAAGTCTTTTACTCTTTTCTCTTTTTCATCCTCTTGTCCCATTGAAACCCAAGTATCAGTTGTAATAACACTTGCACCTTTAACAGCTTCTTTAGGATCATTAGTGATAATAATTTTTGCACCTGATTCTTTTGCAAAAGAGTATGCATCATCTAAAATATTTTTATCTACTTCATAACCTTTTGGAGTAGCAATTCTTAACTCAAATCCAAGTTTTGATGCAAGCATAAGCCAAGAGTGTGCCATATTATTACCATCACCAACATAAGCAGCTACAAGATTTTTATCTAAACCTTTTTCTTGAATAGTTAAAAAATCAGCCATAAGTTGTACAGGATGATACTCATTTGTTAAACCATTTATCACAGGAACTTTTGAATATTTAGCAAACTCTTCTAATTTGCTTTGTTCAAATGTTCTAATCATAACCATATCAACCATTCTAGAAATAACTCTAGCTGTATCACTCATAGGTTCACCACGTCCAAGCTGAATATCATTTGATGATAAGAAAAGTCCTATTCCACCCAATTGATAAATACCTGTTTCAAAACTAACTCTAGTTCTAGTACTACTTTTCTCAAATATCATACCTAAAGTATATCTTGGTAAATAATCTTTGTAAACTCTATTTTTAGTTTCTCTCTTGATTTTTGCTGCTAAGTCTAAAATTTCTAAAATTTCTTCTTTTGTATAGTCTTTTAGTGTTAAAAAGTGTCTCATGATTTAACCTTTCATTTTAAAAAAGAATCAATTTTAACCAAAAACCTTTTACTATTAACTTAAAAATTATGAATTATCTTTCAAAAGGAGCATAAAAAATTATTATTATCGATATAGAGCCCATTTAGTGACACTTTAGTGACTTTTTATATTATTATTTTTTAAGATGAATACTCCTATCATACACTTTTAAAAGGATGAATATGATAGAAAATATACTCAAAAGAGATGGCACTTATGAAAAATTTCAAGCTTATAAAATAAAAGATGTAATAAAAAAGGCATTTAAAAGCGTACACACCACTTATGATGCAGCTGTTTATTTAAATGTAATTGAAGAATTAAATAAAAAAAGAGTGTTTGCAGTTGAAGATGTACAAGATTTAATTGAAAATGAATTATATAAAGCAAGATATTTTGAAGTAATGAAATCTTTTATGCTTTATAGACATATGCATAAGATGCAAAGAGAACAAATATTAGGATTAAATGAAGATACAACATATATAAACTCTACACAAACTATAGAAGAGTATATAAATGGTACAGATTGGAGAATAAATGCAAATTCTAATACAGGTTATTCCCATGCAGGATTAATCAATAATAGTGCAGGGAAAATTATTGCTAATTATTGGCTAGATAAGATTTATTCAAAAGAGGAGGGCTATGCCCATAGAAATGCTGATTATCATATTCATGATTTAGATTGTTTAAGTGGATATTGTGCTGGTTGGAGCTTAAGAGTATTACTTGATGAGGGTTTTAATGGTGTAAGAGGTAGAGTTGAGAGTACTGCACCAAACCATTTTAGAGAAGCTTTAGGTCAGATGGCAAACTTTTTAGGAATATTACAAAGTGAATGGGCAGGAGCTCAAGCTTTTTCTTCATTTGATACATATTTAGCACCTTATGTTTTTAAAGATGGTTTATCTTTTAATGAGATAAAAAAGAATATAAGAAGTTTTATTTATAATTTAAATGTCCCAGCAAGATGGGGTCAAAGTCCTTTTACAAATATTACTATAGATTGGACCGTACCTAGTGATTTAAAAAATCAAATGCCAACAAAAAATCAAAAACATCTATTTACTAATATAGATAATGAAAAACTACTGCAAGAAGCAAAAGAGAGAGGTTTTGATACTTTAGTTAATATGACTTATAAAGCTTTTCAAAAAGAGATGAATATGATTAATAAAGCTTATTATGAGGTTATGACTGAAGGTGATAAAACCGGACAACCTTTTACTTTTCCAATTCCTACAGTTAATATAACTGAAGATTTTGATTGGTATGGAGAGAATACAGACTTACTTTTTGAAAACACTGCAAAAATAGGTTCATCATATTTCCAAAACTTTATTGGTAGCCAATATATAAAAGATAAAAATGGAAAACTAATACCAAATAGTGAAGCATATAAACCAGGTCATGTAAGATCAATGTGTTGTAGATTGCAATTAGATTTAAGAGAGCTATTAAAAAGAGGTGGTGGCTTATTTGGTAGTGCTGAGATGACTGGAAGTATTGGTGTTGTTACTATAAATATGGCAAGACTAGGATATTTATATAAAGATGATAAAGAGGCTCTTTTAAATAGACTTGAAGAGCTTATGGATTTAGCACAATCAACTTTAGAGAAAAAAAGAGTTTTTATAAATGATTTATATGAAAGAGGATTGTTTCCATATACTAAAAGGTATCTTCCAAGCTTTAATAATCATTTTTCAACAATAGGTGTAAATGGTATAAATGAAATGATTATTAATTTTACAGAGAAAAGATACGACATTTCAAAAGATGAAGGTATATCTTTAGCAATAGAAGTTTTAGATTTTATGAGAAATAAAATGATTAAATATCAAGAAGAAACAGGGAATCTATACAATCTTGAAGCAACACCAGCTGAAGGTACTACATATAGATTTGCAAAAGAAGATAAAAAAAGATATTCAGATATTTTCCAAGCAGGTTTTGGAAATAATATTTTTTATACAAACTCATCTCAGCTACCAGTTGATTATACAGATGATATCTTTGAAGCATTAAACCTACAAGATGAACTTCAAGGTAAATATACAGGAGGAACTGTATTGCATCTTTATATGAGAGAAAGAATAAGTTCAGTAGAAGCTTGTAGAAAATTGATTAAAAATGTTATATCAAATTATACTTTACCTTATATAACAATCAGTCCTGTATTTTCTATTTGTCCAAAACATGGATATATAGATGGGGAATATGAATATTGTCCTAAATGTGATGAAGAAATTTTAGAAGAGGAGTTAAATAATGAAAAGCTTAGAGCCTAGCAAGTTAAAAGAAAAAAGAACAAGATGTATAGTTTATACAAGAGTTATGGGTTATCATCGTCCAGTTGAAAGTTTTAATATTGGTAAAAAAGGTGAACATAGTCAAAGGGTAAAATTTATTGAAAAAAATAATCTATAATATAACACCTTTTACAACTGTTGATTTTAAAGATCATTTATCTTGTATTGCATGGTTTATATCGTGCAATATGAGATGTAAATATTGCTATAATCCTGATATTGTAAATTCAAAAAGTGGTGAATATACTGTTGAGGATTTAATAGATTTTTTAAAAAGAAGAGTAGGGCTATTAGATTCAGTTGTATTAAGTGGAGGGGAAGCAACACTTCATGATTTAGAAAATATTTGTACTAAAATTAAAGACTTAGGCTTTAAAATAAAATTAGATACAAATGGTTCAAATCCTAAATTGCTAAACACCCTTATAAAAAATAAATTATTAGATTTTGTTGCTTTAGATTTTAAATCAAATGAAAAAAATTTTAATAAGATTACCAAATCTTACTTTTACGATAAATTTATACAAAGTTTGGATGTTTTACTTAATTCAAATATAAAATATGAAGTTAGAACAACACTTCATCAAGATTTATTAAATGAAAACGATATAAATGAGATGCAAGAAACCTTACAAGAAATTGGATATAAAAATGACTATTTTATTCAAAATTTTTTAGAAGTTGAAAACTTAACTAATATGAAAAAATCTATAAATATTTTTGATAAGGCTAAAGTAAATAATAATTTAAATATTATCTACCGAAATTAAATAACCTTGTCCTGAAATATTTTTAATCAATTCTTTTGAAGTTTTTTTTCTTAATCTTTTTATAAAAGTTCTAACTCTTTCATCTGTTACCTCTTCATTTTCCCAAAGGGTTTCCTTTAACTCATCAGAACTTGTAATATTGTTTTTATTTTTTATTAATAAATTGATAAAACTTTTTTCTCTTTTTGTTATATTAATTAATTGTTCATCTTCAAAAAGATTGTTTGTATTATTATCAAAAGTAAAGTGCTTATTTAAACAAATAATTCTACTTTTATTTAGTTTAGATGCAATTGTAACTAGATATTCCAATAATTCATCAGGGTCAAAAGGTTTTATAAAATATTTTGTTATACCAATATCAATAGCTTTTAATAGTTTTTCTTTATCAGAAAAAGCACTAAGAACTATAATTGGGATAGTCTCATTTTCTTTTCTTATCTCTTTTGTCATATCTAAACCATCTAATTTAGGCATCATTATATCTGTTATAATAAAATCAGGATTGATTTTTTTATACTTTTCTAAACCCTCTTCACCATTATTTGCTATAGTAAAAGAGAAAAAATAGTCCGAAATGGCATCTTTTAGCAGCTTAGAGATATTTACCTCATCCTCAACAAATAAAACTTTTAATTCTTTTAATATATTTTCATTATTTTTCAAACTACACTTCCTATAGGAATTCTTATTACAAATACTAAGCCATTATCTTCATTTTTGGCTTCTATTGTTCCATCTAAACTTTTTTCGATAATCATTTTTGACATAAACAACCCTAAACCTGTACCATTACTTTGATGTTTAGTTGTAAAATAAGGTTCAAAAACTTTTTCTAGATTTTTATTACTGACACCACCTGCATTATCTTTAAATATAAGAGTTACACCAGTGTTATCTTTTAAACTTTTTATTAAAATTTTTCTATTTTTTATATTATTTATTTTAAAAGCTTCACTTGAATTCTGAATTAAGTTAATTAAAACTTGTGATAATTCATTTAAAACACCAAAAAGTTCTATTTTCTCAAACTCTTTATCTATAACAATATTCTCTTTTTGTAAAAGCTTTTTAGTAATCATTAGTGCTTCTTCAATAGAATCACACAATAAAAACTTCTCTTTTGGTTTATTAGGATTAAAAAAGTTTGAAAAATCTTCAATAGTTTGAGACATATTATCAATTATCTCCATTGAATCTTTGTAGTATTCATTTAATTTTTCTAGATTTGAAGTTTTTGCACTTTTTTTTATATTAAACATTGTTAAACTTAACTCAGTTAATGGTTGTCTCCACTGATGAGCAATATTTGCTAACATTTGTCCTAAACTTGCCATTCTAGATTGCCAAAACAACATTTTTTGTTTCTCTTCATTTTTTGCAATCTCTTCTTCAACTCTTTGTTCCAAAGTTTGATTTAGTTCAATTAACTGTGCAGTTTGTTCTAAAACTCTTTGTTCAAGGGTTTTATTTAAAACTTCCAACTCTTCCTCTTTTTTTTGAAGAGTTTTCTTTAGTTCTACTTCTTTTGTCACATCATATCTAATAGCTATAAACTCTTTAATTTCATTGTTTTTATCCAAAATAGGAGTTATTGTTGTATTTAAATATACAGTAGAACCATCTTTACACATATTTTTTACAGTAGTTTTAAAGGGTTTCTTTTCAAGAATTGTGTCCCAAAGTAAAGTGAAGTTTTCTTTGGGAACATCAGGGTGTCTAACTATATTATGGTCACTACCAAGAAGTTCATCTTTACTATAACCCGAAATTTTACAAAACTCATCATTTACAAAAGTTATAACTCCATTTGTATCTGTTTTTGAAACAATATTAGAATTTTCAATTGCTTCTTGGTAGGTTTGTCCCATAATAAAATCTACTTTTTATCTAATAATTCACAAGCCTCTTTTGCATGATATGTAATTATTAAATCAGCCCCAGCTCTTTTAAATCCAATTAATGTTTCCATCATAACTCTTTCATAATCTATAAGTCCAGCTGCACCTGCATGTTTAATCATTGCATATTCACCACTTACATTATATGCACAAACTGGAAGGTTTGTATTATTTCTTAAATCTCTAATTACATCCATAAATGCTAATGCAGGTTTAACCATAAGTATATCTGCACCTTGTCTTTCATCTTCTAATGACTCTTCTAATGCTTCTAATCTATTTGAAGGATCCATTTGATAAGTTCTTCTATCACCAAATGATGGTGTAGATTCAGCTACATCTCTAAAAGGTCCATAATAAGCACTTGCAAATTTAGTTGAATATGCCATTATTGGCAGATCTTTAAAACCATTTGTATCTAATGCAGTTCTTAGTGTTTCTATAATACCGTCCATCATTCCACTAGGAGCAATCATATCTGCACCAGCACGTGCGTGAACTATTGCTTGTTGAGCTGATATTTCTAAAGTTTTGTCATTATCAACAGTTTGAGTTTTTGGATCTAATATTCCACAATGACCATGATCAGTATATTCACAAAAACATAAATCAGTAACAATAAACATATCTGGAAATTTTGCTTTTATGGCTTTTATTGTTCTAGCTATAATACTCTCTTCACATAAACATTCACTACCAACTGAATCTTTTACATCAGGAATACCAAATAAAATAATAGATTTTAATCCAATAGTTCTAATATATTCACACTCTTTTAATATCTCATCAATACTCATTTGAAATACACCTGGCATAGATTCTACTTCAATCTTAATATTTTCTCCCTCTTTTACAAATAGAGGATATATAAAATCATTTTTTGTTAATGTTGTTTCTTGTACCAAATTTCTTAGAGTCTCATTAATTCTTAATCTTCTAAATCTTTTAAACATAAAATTTACCTTTGTTTGCTATAATCTCGACATTTTAACAATTTAAGGTTTAAAAGGATATGAATATAGAAAAATCAAATATTGCTAACTTACCTACAAAATATGGAAAATTTAAAATAAGAGCTTATAAACAAAATAATCAAGAACATTTAGCAATCATGAGTCAAAATTTCGAAGAATTAGAGGCTCCATTTGTAAGAGTACATTCAGAATGTCTTACAGGAGATACACTAGGAAGTTTAAAATGTGATTGCCAAAATCAATTAGATTTGGCATTAAAATTTATAGCACAACATGGTGGATTAGTAATTTATCACAGACAAGAAGGAAGAAATATTGGACTTCTTAATAAAGTAAATGCGTATGCGTTGCAAGACCAAGGTAGAAATACAATTGAAGCAAATTTAGAACTTGGTTTTGGAGAAGATGATAGAGATTATAGTGTAGTTGAAGAGATATTAAAAGATTTAAATATTAAAAAATTAAAATTAATAACAAATAATCCTAAAAAAATAGAGTATATAAAATCACTTGGTGTTGATATTGTAGAAAGAATACCAGCTATTACAAAATCAAATAAATTTAATGAACATTATATTAATACAAAAAAAGAACAGATGGGACATATGTTTTAATGGCATTAAAAGAACTTTTAAAAGATATAAATATAGATAATGAGTTTGAACAAAGATGTGAAACTTTTATTTCATTGTTGCAACAATGGGGTAAAGTTCACAATCTTAGTGGAAGACTGGAAACAGAAGATATAATTGAAAACATTGAAGATTCTATTTATCCACTAAAATTTATTGAAAACTATGAAAGCTTTGCTGATATTGGAACAGGAGCAGGTTATCCTGGACTTATATTAGCTATGGCTAATGCAAATGCAAAGGCATATTTAATTGAACCTCGTTTAAAAAGAGTTTCTTTTTTAAATTTTGTAAAAAATACTTTAGGTCTTAATAATGTTGAAGTGATTGCAAATAGAGTAGAAAAAATCGATAATATAAAAGTTGATTTAATAACTTCAAGGGCAGTAACTAACACAAAACTTCTTTTAGATTTAACCACAAATATTAAAAAAGATGAAAGTGCTTATCTTTTTTATAAAGGAACTTTATTAGAAGATGAGATTCAACAAGTTAAAATAAACAATTATGATGTTGTGAATAGAAAAGATAGAAATTATCTTTATATTAAAAAAGGAAATTAATGATTTTTAAAATACTTGCAGTTGCAGTAGTTTTATTTCTTGTATATTTAGTTTTTTTTAAAAAGAACAGAGAAGTAAATGTAAAAGGAAAAGAAGAAAAAATTGAAGATGAAATGGTAGAGTGTCCTACTTGTGGAACTTTTGTTTCTAAAAAAGAAGGCATTTTAAGCAATGGACACTATTTTTGTTCAAAAGAGTGTCTTCAAAATAAATAGTGGAGTCTAAAATGATTTTAATCGGAGATAATTTAATACCACACAAAGCTTGCTTTTTTATAGATTCAATAATGGATATTGAACATACAGAACCAAACTCTACACTTATATTTAATTATGATGAAAATTTACTTTTATATTGTAGAAAAAATCATATAAGTTGTGCTGTAGTTGTAACAAGTATCAAAGAAGCAATATACTGTAATGCATTAAATTCTAAATATATTATTTGCGATAAAAAAATTGCAAAGAGTATACAAAAGATAGCTGAAAACTATATGTTTGATTCAAAAATTTTAGCAATAATTGAATCAGATGATGAAATTGAAAAAATTGCACTTAGTGAAATTGATGGTGCAATCTATTCTCACTTACTTAATAAATAGTAAACAAAATAACTGTTTGCTATTTACTTAAAATATATTTAAAAAATAAAACTAACATAATATTAACATATAACTTTTATAATTTCTCCTAATTTTTATTAAGGAGGCTTTATGGACATAATAGGGCAATTTCCATTGTTTTATTTTCCTGAGTACGGAAGTGCTTGGATGATGGGTGTTACAGGTACAATACATATACTTGCTTCACACACTTCTGTTGGAGCTGCGATGCTTTTTGCATTTTTAGCTTTTAAAGCATATAAAGAAAATAGATCAGATTTGTATCCGTATATGAAAAAATACGGAATGTTTCTTCTAATTTTCTCTTATGTAATTGGTTCAATAACTGGACCTGGAATCTGGTATACAGCAACTGCTGCAAGCCCAAGAGGGATTAGTGCACTTATACATAACTTTGTTTGGGTTTGGGCTACAGAATGGGTATTTTTTGTATATGAAGTAATAGGTGTATTTGTTTTAGTCTATTTTATAGATAGAATTGATAGAAAATCCCATTTAAAACTAACATATACTTTTGCATTAGCTTCAGTTGGTACTTTAGCATTAATTATTGGTATTATAAGTTTTATGATGTGGCCTGGGACTAATGCTTATTATGAAACTGGAAGTGCTAGTGATGCCTTTTTCGGGATTAATACCTTTCCACATATGTTCTTAAGAATCGGTTTTATGATAATGATGTCAGGGGTAATTGGTTTAGTTATATCTAGTGCCATGAAAAAAGAGAATCCTGAAGTTTCAGCTGAACTTACTAAAAAAATGGGACTTGTGAGTCTTGGTGGTGGTTTTATTACCATGTTTTTCTTTATGTGGTATATGGGTACACTTCCTGATAATGCCCATGCAGTTTTCCAAGTAAGTAAAGATTCTGTTATTCAAAATAGAATTATACTTTCAATTCTTTTTTCAGTTTATTTCTTAGTTGCAATTTTTAAACCAAAAATTATAAATACACCACTTGCATCAATTATGATTGCAGTTGTTTTAATAGCTGGATTATGGCCAGGGGAAAAACTTAGAGAATCTATGAGAAAACCTTATGTTGCAGGGCAATATATATATTCAAATCAAATTATTAGTAGAGATGTACCTGGCAAAAATATAAAAAGTGAACTTCCAATTATTGCCCAAAATGGTTTATTAAAAGTAAACCCTTTTATACCTGAAAATCTAAGAGAGATTACAGATGAAAATAAACTTCAGGTTGGAGAATTACTTACAAAGATGTCATGCTCAAATTGTCACTCTTTGGAAAAAACAGGTGTATTTAGACCCTTAAAAGATAGATTAACAGGTATGGATAAAGAGGGTGTAAAAGCTATACTTTATGCAATAGGTGACGGAGGCTTTCCTTATATGCCAAAACTTAAGCTTCCAGATGAAGAATATGATGCAATTGCTGAATATATTGCATCTTTGAACTATTAAGGAGGTTTCATGGACGCATCTGTATTATTAGCTCTTAGAGATCCTGCAGGTATACCTTTTTATCCTGTTGTATTTCAAGCGCTTTATGTTTTAACTTGGGCATTACATGCCGCTTTTGTTTTATTAGCATTAGGTTCAATGGGATTATCACTATATGGTACTTTTTATCAAAAAAATGATTCTTCTTGGAAAATTTTAACACCACATTTAATTCAAACAGGAAAAATAAGTGTTTCTATACTTATAGTATTAGGGGTTGCACCTTTACTATTTACACAAGTAATTTATGATCCAAATTGGTATGTGGCGAATACACTTTCTGGTATGTGGGTATTTATTTTTATTTATACCTTACTTGTAGGTTATACATTATACTACTGGTACTATTATGCAAACAAAGCAAAAGAGGGTGGAGGAAAACTTATTGGTACACTTTCCTTTTTAATTTTAGTTTTTGCTAGTATTTTAATGCATAATTTTGCAGTTACTTCTATTATGCCAAATGATTGGATGAATATGTATGCTCCAAATGGCATAGTTGATAACAGTGGATGGACATTTAATATGGATATGGCAAGGTTAGTATTCTTAGTTAGTTTAGCTATTCCTGTTGTTGGTATCTTTCTTCAAAATTATAGTAGGTTTTTAAGTACTAGAGAGGATTTTTCTAAAGAGTTTATCTCTTACACCTCTATTTTAGGTACGAAACTAGCTGTAGTTGGTCTAATTATTAGTGCTATTACCTTTGTAATTTGGATGCTAAAAGTTGAATATTTATTACATCCTTTGACTTTAATTACAATTTTAGGTGTTTTAGTACTATTATATCTTTCATATAAAAATAGTAATAGTTATATTACAACTGGAGTATTAGTAGTTGTAGCTCTTTTAGTATCTGCTATTAGAGAATTAATTAGGTTTGATTTGATGACAGACTTAGGATACAATATTTATGATTACCCTGTTAACTTAGAATTACCATCAATTGTTATGTTTTTATTAACATTTGTAATTATGGGATTTATAGGAGTAGCTTATTTATTAACTATGGCTTGGAAAGTTGGAAAAATTCAAGGTGTATTTGATGGAACAAAAGACAAAGCAGTTACAAAACTTGGTAACTATACACTTTATATTATGATTATTTGGATGGCAATATATTTTGGATGGGGTATGGTTACTTTATTCAAAAATATTCTTTAAATACTATTTTTTCAAATCTTTAAAAAGCCTCAAAGTATTTGCTTTGGGGCTTTTCTAATCCTTTTATCTAAAAACCACTAATCTAAAAATAAGCAAAAATTCGATAATATAATTACCTTTTATAATAAATATTTAGGATAAATGTGAAAGAAATTTTAGATGTAATTGTACTCATTTTATTTGTTTTTATGATATTTATGTTTATTAAAGGCTTTAATAAACAACAAATAGATAAACATACAAAAAAAATGGAAGAAATAGAAGAAAAGAAGAACTCTGATAAGGATAAGATTAATGAATAAACCACTATTAATAGAGATTGGTGTTGAAGAACTACCAGCTATACCATTTTTAAAAGAACTTCCAAATATTGAAAAAAAATGGGCTGAAATATTAGAAAAAAATAGATTATTGTGTGAATTTGAATTTTTTTATACACCAAGAAGATTAGTATTATGGCATAGAGAGTTCCAAATTAAACAAGAAGATTCTGTACAAGAGATGTTTGGTGCGCCTGTTAAAATAGCTTTTAAAGATGGTGAACCAACTGGAGCTGCAATTGGTTTTGCTAAAAAATGTGGTGTTAGTGTTGATGAACTTGAAAAAATTGACCAAGGAAGAGGGGAAGTTTTATATTTTAAAAAAGAAGTTATTGGAACACAATCTAATCTTTTATTAAATGAAATGATTAATGAGTTTATTAACTCACTAAACTTTGGTAAATCAATGAGATGGGCAAACAGAAGTGATAGTTTTATTAGACCTATTAGAAATCTTGCAATTTTATTAGGAGAAGATAAAGTTGACGCAGAACTTTTTGGAGTAAAGTCATCAAATAATTCTTATCCTCATAGAATGGTTTCTTACGAACCATTTACTTTTGATTTTGCAGGAGACTATTTTTGCAAATTAGATAAAAACGGTGTAATCCTTTATCCAGATGAAAGAAGAAAAGCTATTCTTTCTCAAATGAAAGAGATAGAAGATACAAATAATATTAAAATTGAGATTGATGAAGACTTATTAGAAGAAGTAGTTGCTATTACAGAGTTTCCTACTGCACTAATTGGAACTTTTGATGAAGAGTTCTTAGAATTACCAGAAGAGGTAATTGTAACATCAATGAAAGAACATCAAAGATATTTTGCAGTATATAAAGATGGAAAATTATCTAATAACTTTATTGTTGTATCTAATTCAAAAACTGATGATTTCTCACAAATTATTGCTGGTAATGAAAAAGTATTAAGACCTAGACTTGCAGATGCAATGTTTTTCTGGAAAAATGATATAAAAAATGGTTTATCAAATGAAGGACTAAAAAAACTTGTATTTGTTGAAGGTTTAGGTTCAATGTATGATAAATGTGAAAGGGAAGCTGTTATTGCTAACTATTTAGCAGATATCTTTAATATAAAAGAAAAAGATCTTATTAAAAGAGCTGTAATGTTAAGTAAAGCAGACTTGATGTCTGAAATGGTTTATGAATTTACAGAACTTCAAGGACTTATGGGATATTACTATGCAAGTATTGCAAAAGAGGATACTTTAGTTTGTACTGCACTTAAAGAACAATATCTTCCTGATGGTGAAGATTCTGATTTACCATCTAATGTTTTCTCAGCAATTATAGCTTTATCATATAAACTTGATAATCTATTAGGATTATTTAGTGTAGGTAAAATTCCTAGTGGTTCAAAAGACCCATTTGGACTAAGACGTGCTGCAGCAGGTATTGTTAAAATAGCGATTGAACATAAATTACCTATAAATCTTGAAAACATTATTGATTCATTATCTAATAATTATGAGGGTCTAAAAAAAGAACAAATTCTTGAATTCTTTAATGAAAGATTATTTAAAATCTTTGATGTAAACCCATCTGTATTAAAAGCAGTATTAGGAAGTAAAGAGGGTGATATATATAAAATATCTCAAAAACTTTGTGCTTTAAACCCTATTGTTCTTAGTGATAACTTTAAAGAATATACTGCAACGTTTAAAAGAGTTGCGAATATTATAAAAGATATTGATGTAGAACAGGAATTAATTATTGATAATAATCTATTAGAAGATAAAGAGGAAAAAGAGCTTGTAGATAATTTCAATGATGTTATCTCAAAAAATTATTCAACTTATGATGAAGAGTTGGAAGCATTATTTGCTTTAAAACCAAGTCTTGATGCATTTTTTGATAATGTCTTTGTAAATCATGATAATGTTTTAATTAAAACTAATAGAAAGAATATTATAGGTAAAGTATACCAAGCATTTAAAAAAATTGCTGATATAAAAGAGATTACAATATAAGGATATAAAATGAAATATTTATTTTCTTTTACTATTATAATATTTATATTAAGTGGTTGTGCAACATGGAAGGGTGCTAAAAAGGACTCTTCTGATGCATGGAAAGCAACTAAAAAAACTAGTAAAAAAGTTTGGAAAAAAACAAAAGAGACTTCTAAAGAAGTGTATGAAGACACTAAAGAAGCAATACACGAAGCAACAAGTGATTAATTATTACAAAGTAGAAACAGAATATAAAGCAATTTAGATTTATTCAATTAAATAAAAGTTCGTTTTTATTCAGGTTTCTGCTTCAACTTTGGTTCTCGCAAATGAGCTTAAAATGGAGCTGGTGAAGGGAGTCGAACCCCCGACCTGCTGATTACAAATCAGCTGCTCTAGCCAACTGAGCTACACCAGCATATTCTCTTCATTTAAGTAGATTTTATTTCATCTAACAATCAAAAGAAGATAAGGAAAATGATGTCTATCCATCTGACGATTTCAGATTTTTTATGGTGTCAAGAGAGAGACTTGAACTCTCGACCTCCGGCTTATGAGACCAGCGCTCTAGCCAGCTGAGCTACCTTGACATAAGACATCATATTAATGATTTGGTTGCGGAAGCTGGATTTGAACCAACGACCTTCGGGTTATGAGCCCGACGAGCTACCGGACTGCTCTATTCCGCGACTTAACTTAAAAAAGTGGATGGGGTAGCAGGACTCGAACCTGCGAATGACGATACCAAAAACCGTTGCCTTACCACTTGGCGATACCCCAACTTTTTAAGTGCCGAAATTATAGTAAAAATCTATTCTTTTGTCAAGAGTTTTTAGATTAAATTTTGAAATTTTTGATATAATTTTTAAAATAAAATATTAAAGAAGAATTTATGAATGCAATACAAAGAGTAAAAGAAGCAATTGAAGAGATTCAAAAAGGTAATATGGTTATTATGCTTGACGATGAAGATAGGGAAAATGAAGGTGATTTAGTTTATGCTGCACCTTTAAGTTCTCCTGAAAAAGTTAACTTTATGGCTACACATGCAAAAGGATTAATTTGTGTATCTGTTACAAAAGAAACTGCAAACAGATTAGAATTAAACCCTATGGTAGCATCTAATACATCATCTTATGAAACAGCATTTACTGTATCAGTAGATGCAGCAGATGCTGCAACAGGGATTAGTGCAGGGGAGAGAGATGATACAATTAAGATATTAGCTAATCCTATCTCACAAGCAGAAAAACTTGTAAGACCTGGTCATATATTTCCACTTATAGCAAAAGATGGTGGAGTTTTAGTTAGAACAGGTCATACAGAAGGTTCTGTAGATTTATGTAAGCTTGCAGGTCTTAATGGTGAAGCCGTTATCTGTGAGATCATGAAAGAAGATGGAACAATGGCAAGACGTGATGATTTAGATATATTTGCTGATAAACATGGTTTAAAACAAATTTATATCTCTGATTTAGTTGAATATAGATTATCTCATGAAAAACTTGTAGAAGAGGTATCTTCTGTTGAAACAAAGTTTTTTAATACAGATGTGATAAAAAAAGAGTTTAAAGATCATATAGGACAAATTCATACAGCTATTCAATTTGGAGACTTAAAAGATTTAACTCATGTTAAGTTTCACACAATTATACCTGATATTGAACTTTTCCTAAATGATGAGAAACTACATTCTATGCTTAAAACAATTAATTTTTTACAAGCAAAAAATGGATTATTAGTTTTTTTAAATGATGATACAGCACACAAAGAATCACAAAAAGATTATGGAATAGGGGCACAAATACTAAATTGCCTTGATGTAAAGAAAATCAAACTAATGACTAGTGGAGGAAAACACTCTTTTGTTGGTCTAAATGGTTTTGGTTTAGAGATTGTAGAAGAGATTCAAATAGAGTGTTAAAAGTAGTAGGTTATAAGCCTACTGCTCGTTTAACTAAATCTATATCTTTTTTTAAACTATTAATCTCTCTTAAATCTAAAACCTCTAAATTATTTTTATAATACTCAGATTCTTCAATCACTTTAATTTTATCTTCAACTCTAGAGATTGCACCATTTCTCATTTCAGAATCTTCAATGGCTAAATATTTTTTAGGATCTTGATTTATAACTCTTTTCAATCTATACTTATAAAGATATTTATTATCAGGATTTTCATTTAGATACTTACATAAAGATACAAAAACTTCATTATTAGATGATTCATATTTATTATAAATAACATTTGCATAATCATTTAAATATTTATCATAATTGTTATAATCAATAAAGAAATTAACAATTTTAAAACGCTCAATTTCATCTTTTTCTATATTAAATTGTTTTTTTAACATATGAGAAGCACATAAATAAACAATTTCACTAGTATTGTTTTTTAAATCATCTAGGAAATTTAAAATAAACATAAATAAAACCTTTATAAAATAAAAAAGGGAGTGAAATTGATTCACTCCCTTTTTAGATAATTTTTTAACTAAGTATTAGATTTTAGGACCTGCGGCTGTAAAGTCATAATCACTTTCTAAAGTTAAATATTTTTTAGAATAGTTTTCAATATACATACCAGCAAGTTTTATTGCAGTTTCATCATAAGACTCTTTATCTTCCCAAGTATTTCTTGGATTTAAAACTTTTGTTTCAACTCCATTCAATGTTTTTGGAATTTCTAAATTAAAAATAGGTAATGTCTCAAATTCTGAATTATTAATAGAACCATCTAAAATTCCATTAATACAAGCTCTTGTATTTTTAATACTCATTCTTGAACCAATACCATAAGGACCACCAGTCCATCCAGTATTTACTAAATAAACATTTACATTGTGTTTATCTATTTTTTCTCCAAGAAGTTCAGCATAAACAGTTGGGTTAAGAGGTAAGAAAGCTTCACCAAAACAAGAACTAAACGTAGCTACAGGCTCTGTAATTCCCCTTTCAGTTCCTGCAACTTTTGCAGTATATCCACTTAAGAAATAATACATAGCTTGTCTTTTGTCAAGTTTTGCTACAGGAGGTAATACACCAAATGCATCTGCACATAAGAAAATAATATTTTGAGGATGTCCACCTCTCATATCTTTTTTATGATTTGGAATATGATTAATTGGATATGAAACTCTTGTATTTTCTGTTTTTGAACCATCAGTATAATCTACAACACCATTTTCATCAGCAACAACATTTTCTAATATTGCACCTTTTTTAATAGCATTATAAATATCTGGCTCAGACTCTGCATCAAGATTGATAACTTTTGCGTAACAACCACCTTCGAAGTTAAATACACCTTCATCATCCCATCCATGCTCATCATCACCAATTAAAGCTCTATTTGGATCAGTAGATAAAGTAGTTTTCCCTGTACCACTTAATCCAAAGAATAGGGCAGTATCACCATCTTTACCAATATTAGCTGAGCAGTGCATTGATAGTTTACCCTCTAATGGTAACCAGTAATTCATCATAGAGAAAACACCTTTTTTCATCTCTCCAGCATACCAAGTCCCACCAATAAGTGCAGTATTTTCTTCTACATTAAATACTACAAAAACTTCAGAATTTAAACCATGACTAGCATATGCCATATCCATAGTTTTGCATGAATTATAAATTGTAAATTCAGGCTCAAAATTTTCTAATTCCTCTTTTGGAGGAACAATAAACATATTTTGAATAAAGTGTGCTTGCCAAGCTACTTCAGTAATAAATCTAACAGACTTTCTACTATCTAAAGAAGAACCACAATATACATCAGTAACATATAAATCTTTGTTACTTAATTGTTTTTTAGAAATTACTTCCAAAGCTTCATAAACATCTTTTGATACTTTAAAATTTATATCACCCCAAGCAATATATTTGTTTGATGGATCTTGATTAACAAAAAATTTATCTCTTGGACTTCTACCAGTAAATATACCAGTATCTATCATTAAAGCACCAGTTGAAGAGACCTTAGCCCCTTCATTCTCAACAGCATGTTGAATTAATGTATCAACATCAAGATTTCTATACACTGTTCCTACGTTTTCTAGTCCAAGTGTATCTTTGATTTCTGACATTTTTTTCCCTATTTTTCTTTTTTATTTAAAAATTGATAAAAGTACACCAGCAGCAACGGCAGAACCGATAACACCAGCTACATTAGGACCCATAGCATGCATTAATAATACATTTGATCTATCATACTCTTGTCCAACTTTACTTACAACTCTTGCGGCCATTGGTACAGCTGATACTCCAGCAGCTCCAATAAGTGGATTAACTTTTGATTCTTCAGATGAGAATTTATTCATAATTTTTGCCATTAATACACCAGCTGCAGTACCTGCTGCAAATGCGATAAGACCAATTACCATAATTCCTAAAGTTTCTAAAACTAAAAACTTATCTGCTGCAAGTTTAGAACCAACTCCAAGTCCTAAGAATATTGTAACAATATTTATCAATGAATTTTGCATTGTATCAGAAAGTCTCTCAACAACTCCTGATTGTTTTAAGAAATTTCCAAATGCAAATGCTCCAATAAGTGGAGTAGACTCCGGTAAAAACATTATTGCAAGGAATAAAATTAAAATTGGTAAGAAAAGATTTTCTAGTTTATGAACTTTTCTTAACTTAGGCATTTTAATTTTTCTTTCTGCTTCAGTTGTTAACGCTTTCATAATTGGAGGTTGAATTACAGGAACTAAGGCCATATAAGAATATGCCGCCACTGCAATTGCTCCAAGCATTTCTGGTGCTAGTCTATTTGCAATAAAAATAGATGTTGGTCCATCAGCTCCACCAATAATTGAAATAGCAGAAGCTGTTTGTAAATCAAATCCTAATGCAACTGCACCAACAAGTGAACCAAAAATACCAAATTGTGCTGCACCACCTAAGATTGCTGCTTTTGGATTTGCTAATAATGGACTAAAGTCTGTCATAGCCCCAACTCCCATAAAAATAAGAAGAGGGAAGAACTCATTTGCAATACCCATGTTATAGATAATTCCTAACATTCCATGAGGTCCACCCATATTTGCTAATGGGATATTTGCAAGTAATCCACCAAAGGCAATAGGTAATAATAGTAATGGTTCAAATCCTTTTGCAATTGCTAAATAAAATAATATAATTACAATACCAAACATGATGATTCTTCCCCATGTTTGCTCAAATGTAGTCATAATTCTAGCATCAGCTGGATTTGGCTCAGATGTCATAACATCATCACTAGGGTTTAAAATAGCATTTATACCTGTAGTTTCATAAAATGATGCCATTAAATCTGTAATTGATTTTGGCTTGTATTCATGTTTTACTTCTGTAGCACTATCTTCAGTAACAACATGTGTATCACTAGCAAAAAGACTAGTTGAGAAAATAGTAAAAAGAATCAAAAACATTGACGCCATAATTTTTTTATTCATTAAAATACTCCAATTTCAATAGTTGTTCAAACAATTAGCTAATAGTAGCTATTGCTTGACCTTCTTCTACTGGATCACTTGGATTTGCTAAAATAGCAGATATAGTTCCATCACAAGGAGCTTCTACATCAATCTCCATTTTCATTGCTTCAAGAATTGCTACAACATCACCTTTTTTAACCGTATCA
Organism: Halarcobacter sp.; assembly: GCF_963675975.1. Classification (NCBI taxonomy): domain Bacteria; kingdom Pseudomonadati; phylum Campylobacterota; class Epsilonproteobacteria; order Campylobacterales; family Arcobacteraceae; genus Halarcobacter; species Halarcobacter sp. The sequence goes on from NZ_OY780939.1 coordinate 2,337,415, forward strand.
CCAACTTTAATGTTCATTTTCCAAACATTTCCAGCTACAGTTGCAGGAATTTCAGTTCCTCCTGCTGGTGCAGGTGTACTTGATGCTGCTGCTGGCGCTTCAGCTGCAGGTGTTACTTGAATATCAGCATTTCCTTCTGCTACAGTTACATTAAATTTTTGTCCATCTACTACTACAGTATAATTTCCAGTTGCGTTACTCATACCTTTATTTTCTCCTACTACACATTCTTTATCGTTTTCACATGTTGAATCATCATTTTTTCTTACACTTAATGGACCATTTCCTTTTAAGAAAGCAATCCCTTTTTCGTCACAAGCAGCAGCAATAAAAATATTTTCTTCTGTTGCTTCAATACTTTCTTCTTTTAGCCTATTTTCCCAATAAGCAAAAGTTTTCTTTTCATCTCTATCTGCAATATCTAAAGGATTTTCAGATGTTGGTTCAAGTTTTAATTTTTCAGATGCAAGTTTAACAATCTCTGCATCAGGTTTTACTGGAGTTTTACCAAAATAACCTAATACCATTTTTCCATAACCAGGAGCTATTTGTTTCCAAGGTCCAAACATTACATTTGCATAAGCTTGTTGCCAATAAAATTGAGAAACAGGAGTTACAGAAGTTCCATAACCACCTTTTTCAACAACTTCTCTCATAGCTTTAATTACTTCTGGAAATTTATCCAATGTGCCATTATCTCTCATCATTTGAGTATTTGCTGTTAAAGCACCACCTGGCATTGGTGAAAATGGAATTAATGGTGAAACTTGAGTAGCTTCAGGAGGCATAAAATAATCTTTTAAACAATCATTTAAAACCTCTTGATATTTTAATACTTTATCAAGCTCTAAACCACCTAAATCATAATCTTTACCTTTAACAGCATGCATCATTGTTAGAATATCTGGTTGTGAAGTTCCACCAGATACAGGAGATGCAGCTAAATCAATACCATCTGCACCAGCTTCTAATGCTGCTAAATAACAAGCAACAGATACACCAGCAGTTTCATGAGTATGAAGTCTAATGTGAGTATCTTCACCAACTAATTTTCTAGCCATTTTAATTGTATCAAAAACTTTTTGTGGAGATGAAGTACCTGATGCATCTTTAAAACAGATTGAATCATAAGGTACACCAGCATCAAGAATGTTTCTTAATGTTTTTTCATAAAAAGGTACATCATGCGCACCTTCACAACCTGGAGGTAAATCCATTAAAGTTATTACAACTTCGTGATTTAAACCATATTTTTTAATACACTCAGCAGAATATTCTAAATTTTGTACATCATTTAATGCATCAAAATTTCTAATAGTTGATACACCATGTTTTGCAAACATTTTTGCATGCATCTCAACCAATTCTCTTGAACCAGTATCTAACATAACAGTATTGATACCTCTTGCAAGAGTTTGTAAGTTAGCTTCTGGACCAACAATCTCTCTGAACTTATCCATCATTTCGAAAGCATTCTCTTGTAAATAAAAGAATAAAGATTGAAATCTAGCTCCCCCACCAAATTCGAAATGTGTAATACCAGCATCTTTCGCAGCTTCTACTGCTGGAAAGAAATCATTCATTAAAACTCTACCTCCAAAGACAGATTGAAATCCATCTCTAAATGTAGTATCCATGACGTCAATATATTTTTTAGCCATATAAATTAACCTTTTAGATTTTTGTGATGTTGTACAGCAGCTACAATAGCGGCCATTTTTGCAGTGTTGTTGTTAGTTGAAGTTGTTGTAGTTTGTGGTTTTTTTGGTTCTACTTTCTTTTCAGGAAAATACTTTCCGATTATCTTAGCTTGTAATTTAAGAGCGTAGACCATGACTATAAGAAAAGTGAATACAATTCCCATACCTAAGACCATAAACTTGAATGCTTCAGCAATTAAGTTTGTTTCCATATTACTCCCCGTGGTTACCACCGTGAATTTGTAATCGTATTGTATATTAAATAAGCTTTAGTAAAATTTATATGTTAATTAATTTTCAGTAAATTTAATAATTTAATGTAAAAATAATGTCAAAATAATAATTATAATATTTTGTTACCACATAATAACAAAAAGTTATCCATTTTATACAAAATTTTCATTAAACCATTTGCTGCTTTTTCAATTTTTTGTGACATTTTTAGTTCCTTATAACTAATTTTTGAAAATTTTATACTTTTTTTTAAAAACTATTGAAAAATATTGCAAATTGTAATATAATTACAAAAAGGAGATAAAATGCTTGTTGTAAATGAAATAATTGAGAAGCTAAAAGATATTTTAAGTAAAGATGGCAAATTAGGAAAAGTTTTTGATAAAGATGTTGCCACTGCATTAGATTTAAGTCAAGTGAATTTCGCAACTATGAAAAACAGAGGCAAGATTCCTTATTCAAATATTTTAGATTTCTGTGCAAAAAAGAAAATATCAATTAATTGGCTGCTGTATAATCAAAATCCTGGTTCACTTGTTGATTCAACTGATAAATATTGGATTAGATATTATCCAGAAGTTAATGTTAGTGCAGGTGGGGGTGCTTATGAAGCTGAAGATTCATATGAAAGTTTAGAAGTACCACCATATTTTATAAATATGTTAGGTGGAAAAGAAAATCTTAAAAACATAGATGCTATTAATGTTGTTGGAGATTCTATGGAGCCCACATTAAATAGTGATAATATAATATTTATTGATAAAACTAAAAATGACTTAGCAAGAGATGGAATCTATGCCTTTACAACAACACACGGATTATTTGTAAAAAGAATTCAAAGAAGAATAGATGGAAAATATGATGTAATATCTGATAATAGAGATTACCCAATACAAATATTAGATAAAAATGAAATTTATGTAGTGGGTAAAGTTGTTAGCTCTTTTGGTATGATTTATTAAAAGTCTTTATATTAAAGAGGGTTCAATATTTTGTTTAGATACTTGGTCATTTAGTTCATCATAACTTACACCAATAAAATATACAGCATTAAATGAAACCTTCTTTAAATACTCTTTAATCTCATCTAATGAATTAATAAAAGTGTAATCAATATCTTTATTATCATCAATCTCATTTGTTGTAAGGTATAAAATTTTTGCATATTTATATTTGTTTTTTAAATACTTAACCTCTTTTTCAATTAGCTCTTCATTGTCTTGAGCAATTAAAAACTTATCTGTTCTACCATAATCTGTATGATTAATCAATTTATCAACAAAAATTGGTTTTAAGCAATTAAATTTTTTTAATTTGTTTAAATCCCCGTCAAATCCTAAAAAACTATATACGTCTAAAAACTCTTTTATATATAAGCTTGAGAGTTTTACTTTTGAAAAATATCTTTCTTTGTAACTAAAAGTTGTTTCAAAAATTGAATGTTCTATTAAGTTGTTAATCTCATAATCTTTTGTATTAAATTTAAAATTTACAGGATATATATCCTCTAAGGTTTTTTGACTTGAACATATTAATGTATCATTTTCTTCTAAGTCATCTAATATTTTAAAAAACTTTGATAAATTTTTTGGTACTAATTTTATATTAGTATGTACTGTTGGTTTTTTAAGTATTTTAAATAACTCAAAAGATACATCATTACAATAAAAGGCAGTAAGCCTTTTTGTTGAAAGTTGATATCTTATTAGTTTTTTTATAGTATCTTCTATAGATTTAACTTGAATCCAAGCTATTTCATTATCTATAATCTCATATTCTTCATCAACGATTATTGCAAATGCACCATTTTTTACAGCAAATGTGATGTCCTCATCATTTTGTACAATAAAAAGGTCTCCCTCTTTTACTTTTTTTGCATTAGTCTTGATAGAATAAATAAATGAGATTGATGGTCGATTTAATAATCTCCCATCAATAATATCAATAATAGATGAAATTTGCACTAGCTTATTTTTGTTCCAGATTTTTTCGATTTTTCTGGTCTAATTAAACATAAACCATCTTCATCTTTTGCAGCCATTAACATACCTTCACTAAGCATTCCCATTAGTTTTGCAGGTTTTAAGTTTGCTACAACACAAGCTTGTGTTCCTATTAAATCTTCAGGAGAATAAAACTCTTTTATACCTGCTAATATTTGTCTATTTCTTTCTTCACCTAAATCAACTTGTAGTTTTAGAAGTTTTTTTGATTTTGGTACTTCTTCTGCTTCAACTATAGTTCCAACTTTTAGTGTTGTTTCGAAAAATTGATCAATAGTAATTAGATTATCAGGCTCTTCCTCTTTTTCAACTTTTTTAGAAGATTTAGTTTCTGCTTCGGTTTTTGAAACATCAGTAGGTTTAGCTTGCTCTAATAATATATCTTCAATTCTTGGGAACAATTGCTCAACTTTTGTAATAACTGTTTCAGAGATTAACTCTTTATTTAAAATAAGTTTATTATATGTTTGAGTATCAATATTTATTCCAAGAGAATTTGCAATTTTTCCTATTTTTTCTGGCATAACTGAATCTAAAAGTAGGGCAACTTTAGCCATAATATTAGTGATTAAAGCAACTAATGCCATAGCTTCATCTTCTTTACCTTCTTTCATTTTTGCCCAAGGCTCATAATCACCAATAGCTTTATTTGCAATTGTTAAAACTTTCCAAATATCTTCTAAATATCTATTTAATTGCATATTGTAAATATATTTTTCTACATCAGCTAATATTTCATTAACTTCATCAAGTTCTTTTTTATGGAATTTTTCTACATCTTTAGAATCTATTTTATAATCAAAATATTTTCCACTCATTCCTGAAATTCTATTAAGTAAGTTACCTAAATCATTTCCAAGGTCTGAGTTTATTCTATCTATAAGAGCTTTTTGAGAAAAGTCACCATCTTGTCCAAATGGAACCTCTCTTAACATAAAGTATCTAAATGCATCTAAACCATAAGCATCTGCAACCTCTTTAGGATTAACAACATTTCCTTTTGATTTAGACATCTTTTCACCATCTCTTGTCCACCAACCGTGAGCTGCAATATGTTGTGGTAAAGGTAAATCTAAAGACATTAAAAACGCTGGCCAATAAATAGAGTGGAATCTTAAAATATCTTTTCCAACTAACTGAATTTTTGCAGGCCAAAACTCCATATTCTCTTCATCTTTTCCATAACCAAGAGCTGTGATATAGTTTAATAAAGCATCAAGCCAAACATACATTACATGGTTTGGTTCATTAATAGAATCTGGTAATTTTACACCCCAGTCAAAAGATGTTCTAGATATAGATAAATCTCTTAGTCCACCTTTTACAAAATTAACTATCTCATTTTTCTTTGATCTTGGTAATATACAGTCTTCGTTCTCTTCATACCATTTTAAAAGTTTATCTTCATAAGCTGATAATTTAAAAAAGAAACTCTCTTCTTTTACAATATTAGTTGGTTTACCACAGTCTGGGCAAAACTCTTCATCAACTAATTGTTTTTCAGTAAAAAAAGTCTCACAAGATACACAATAATACCCTTCATATTCACCTTTATAAATATCACCTTTGTTGTACATAGTTTCAAATGCTTTTTGAACACCTAATTTATGTTCTTCATCTGTAGTTCTAATAAATTTATCATAAGTAATATCAAAATCATCCCAAAGCTGTCTAAACTTACCTGAAACTTCATCTGCATACTCTTTAGCAGTTTTTCCTCTAGCTTCAGCACTTTGTGCAATCTTTTGACCATGTTCATCAGTACCTGTTAAAAAAAATGTTTTCTCTCCTGTTAGTCTTGAATATCTAGCTAACATATCAGCAATAATCGTTGTATAAGCGTGCCCAATATGTGCAACATCATTTACATAATAAATTGGAGTTGTGATATAAACATTTTTAGAACTATTTTCCATATAATTACCTTTTAATTAAAATTCAAATCCACCGCCAGAACCTTTGTTCATAGATTCATAAACGGCTAAAATATATTTTTTTCTAAGTTCACATTCAAAAAACTTTTCGCATGGAGTGCATGAACTTAAACTATTTGATTGTTGACACCCTTTTAACTCTTCAAGAACAACTTCTAATTTTTGTTCCCATTCATCTAATTCTTGATTAGTTTGCATATTCTTTATATACTTCTTCTACTTTTGTAATCTCTTCTTTTGAACCAAAGAAACAAGGTGTTGTATCATGAATATGTGAAGTTTTAACTTCTAAAACTCTTTTAAAACCATCAGTAGCAGCTCCACCTGCGAATTCGTATGTTAAAGCAAAAGGGAAAACTTCAAAAAGTTGTCTTAATTTTCCATTTGGTTTATCTGTAGTTCCAGGATAAGAGAAAAGTCCACCACCTTTTAATAAAATTTGATGTAAGTCTGGAACCATACCACCTGAGTATCTTAAATAATATCCTTCATCAAACATATCATTTAATAGTTTTCTATGATGACTAGGCCAACACATTTGTGTAGAACCTGTAGCATTTAATGTTCCTTTTTCATTTAATGTTATATCTTGAATATATTTAAACTCACCATCATGTAGTCTGTACATTTTAACGCAATTATCTGCTGCAACAACCATCTCAATTCTAGGTCCAAATACAACATAAACTGCTGCAATGATATTTTGTGCATTAAATTCATTTTTATAAATACCATAAATTGAGCCAACTGAAAGGTTAACATCTACTAAAGAAGAACCATCTAAAGGATCATAAGCTATTAAATATTCACCATTTTTATGTAAAGAAACAATAGATTCTTGTTCTTCACTTACAATCTCTTTTATTGTAGGGATTTCTGAAAATATCTTTTCTATAATAACATCACTAGCAATATCAAGCTTTAACTGAGTGTCACCAGTTGAATTTTCATTTTCACTTTTACTTGTGTCACCTTTATCAATAACTTTTTTTATCTCAATACTAGCTGTTTTAATTGCTTCTAAAATCTCTTTCATTATACTCTCTTTGCATTATTTTCAATCCAAGTAATGATCTCTTCTGGATTATTTAAGTTTAATTTATCAATATTTGATGGTATTTGGTTCTCATCAATTGTTTCATCAAATGCAATAGCATTTGTAACAGAAAAATAGTTTTCATCTAATTGATTTCTAAATACAGAAATTCGAGGAAGTGGTAGATTTTTTAACCCTTCAACAAGTAAATAATCAAATTCTCCTAAAAGCTCAATTATTTCATCAATAGAAGAACTATCTTGCTTAAATAGTGTTGTTCTTGTAGGACTTACTATTGCAACATCTGCACCAGTTTTAGAAAACTTATCACTATCTTTTCCTGGTACATCAAAAGTTGCTTTATCTTTTGGGTCATGTTTAACAATAGATACCTTAAATCCACTTTTTTGTAAAATTTCCGATACTTTTACTACTAAAGTTGTTTTTCCACTATTAGATGGTCCACTAAATGCAATTGCTAACTTTTTATATTCCTTCTTCATAAGGGTGATTTTATCCAAACCATGGTTAAAGTAACTTTAGTGTAGAATTTCATTTATCAATTATTTGGAGTCATTATAATGAATAAATATTATTTACTTTTACCTGTTTTTTTATTAATAATATTATCAGGTTGTAGTGAAAAAACATCCCTTGAATATTTTACAGAAAATCCAGAAAATGCATTATCTGTACAATATACAAAAAAAAGAGATATTCTCCACAAAAACGAAGTAAAAGCAATGATATTTGCTACATACTTAAATAAAATATCTGCAAAATATAAAAGTGAAAAACTAAATAGTTTTATTATTGGAATTCATTATGCAGATGTTGATAATAATGATTTAATAGAAAATCGTTTTTTACTTACATTAAACGAAAAGAGACCATTAAGTTTAGTTAAACTAAAAAAAGATTCTGAATTTTTAGAATATATATCTTTAAAAAATAGATGGGCATCTTATTATCTAGTACATTTTAAAAATATTGAAGATAAAACAAAAAAATTAAATTTAAAATTAACCCATCCAGTGTGGGGAAGTACAACTATAAAGTTTCTAAAATAGTATTTATAGTTACTTTCTTTTTTTCTTCTGATAGTTTATTATAATATAGCACATACCAAAGAATAAAACTCTCTTTATTTTTTATATCCAATAGTTCAAAATTTAGATAAGAACTCAAAGGATGATTTAAATTGTAAGATTTAATTTTAGCTACTTGATCATTCATATTATTATAAGTAAGGAAACTTTTGAATATTTTATCCTTATCAAAATTTAAACTATCTAGATATATATTCATATAATCAATATTTTTTTCTAGTGTAAAAAAACTATTAATATCATAAGATAAACTGTTTTGTATAGTAATCTTTTTAATTAAATCTGGATTTAATTGAAATATTCCAACATCATATTGCTTTGAAATTTTATCTTCATCAAAGTTTGATTCAACTTTTGCAAAGGTATAAAGTAGGGCTATTCTTTCAAGTGAATATTTACTTTTAAGCTTATCAAATTGATCAATTTTTATAATATCTAAAGTTGAAAAATCTATTTCATTTTTAAGTAATTCATTTGAATAATATGAATAAAAATTAAAATCCTTACTTATTGATAAATTTTTTAATATATTTTTATCTTTTGTAATTAGATATATCCAAAAATCTATTTTATCAATAAAAAATTTAATTTCTGTTTTAGCTCTAGCCTTTAAAAGATATTCATAAGCCTTATTATAATCTTTTAAAACAATTGAGTTAAATGCAAAATAAAACAATGACTCATTATCTAACCTATCAATATCTTCTAAATCATTAAATGTTGTTTGTAAAAAATTTAAATTTGGATTTGTTAATGAAATTTTTATTAACTCTTTAAATTTAGTATTCTTATCTATTTTTTTCAATGTTCTTTTTGGTATTTTATAATTAAAATAATTTTCTCTAAATTTAGTATCAACACCTAAAAATATATCATAAAAAAGGTTTTCATTTTGTACAATCAACTTAGTAAAAGGGATTGGAGAAGCTAACACTTTAATTTTTTTTGTAAATAGTGGATATTTATCTTCTACTTTTTTAATAACTGTATTAAGCTCTAAAGAGTTAAGTTTTGATGCTTTTTCTAGTGTTAAACCATTTACTATACAATCAGAATAACTATCTACAAGTAACTTGTAATCCATTTTCATACATTGGGCAACAGCCCTTGTCTCATCATGATTAAATTTATCAGAAAAATTAAAAAATAATTTATTATTCATATTATCAATTAAACTCAATACCCCAAAAGCTTCATTACTAGAAATATCAGTTTTTAAATACTCATTAATATAAAAATCTCTTTTTAAACCTTTTTTCATATTAGATATATAATTAAAACTTAATTCGTTAGTTGGAAGCTCATTAATAGCTGTTTCTTGTAAAGATGAAGGTTGAGTAACATCATTAGCACATAAAAAATGTGCTAAAAATAATGATAATAGAGTTTTTTTCATTTTTTAAACTAATTACATTCCCATAAAAAGTCTTCCTAAAAATGTTTCTAGGAAAATTAATGCAAAAATAACTATTAAAGGTGCTAAATCCATTCCTCCAACAACTGTAGGAATAAATCTTCTCACAAAAGCATATGCTGGTTCTGTTAATCTATATAACATTTGAACAATTGGATTATAAGGATCTGGTCTAACCCAAGATAATAAAGCTGAAATAATAATCACCCACTTGTAAAGTGAGATTACAGCTAAAATAACTGTAAAAACCGAACCTAAAAATGCATCTATCATTTTACGATTTCTCCTAAATAATTTTTTATTAATGGATAAATATCAGAAATATCTGGTCCATTTTCTCTTCCTGTTAAAATATATATTAATGGATTAATATATTCATCTTTTGATAAATTAGTTTCTTGAGATATATAAGCTTCAAAAGAATCTAAAGTATCAAAATAAGGGGCTTTTTTAATACAAGCTTTTAATTTATCAAACTTCTCTTGATTTTTGTCATATGTAGTTTTAGATGAAAATATTTTTTCGATATTTGTTTTAATCTCATTTATTGTACTTACTTCTGATAAAAAAAGTTTAGCAAGTTTACCAATATCTGTATCTGCAAAACCTAATATTTTTGAAAGTCTCATCTCATCTATAAGTTCAAGATGTTTTTTATTTAAAAGCTTTAATTCTTCTAAATCAAAAGTAACACTTTGTGTTGGAAAAGTATTTATACCAAACCACTCTAAAGCCTCTTCTAACTCAAATACCTCTTTTGAAGGCTTAGTTCCAAGAGATAAAAGATAATTTGCTATTGCACTTGGTAAAAAACCATCTGCAATCAAATCTTTTACTAAAACATCATTTTCAATTTTTGGTAGATGTATATATTTAATCTCTTTATCATAATTTAAAGATTCTCTTAAATATATTTGTCTTGGTGTATCAGGGACAAATTTTTCATCTCTTATAATTGTAGAGATATCATAAAGCATATCATCAATGGCACAAGCATAATTATATGTAGGCATTTTGTCATGTGTTAAAATTCTAAAATAATCTACTTCAAAAGGTTTAAATTTGATTTCACCCTTTAATTCATCATTAAAACTTATACTCTCTTCTGGTTTTTTAATTCTAACGGTAAAAGCAGCATTACAATTTAATACTGTTTCGTCAGATAAAGTTTCACAAAACCCATCATAACTGTATATTTTACCTTTCTCTTTTGCTTTTTGTTTTAATTCTTCTATTTTTTCATCTGAACAAAAACATGCAAAAGCTTTTTTTTGAGACATTAATTGCATTGCAAGTTTCTGATAATATTTCAAATTTTCACTTTGATAAATTATACTTGCATATTCAATTGAAAAAAGATTGATTAAATCAATAAGCTCTTTATCTTTCCCTTCAATACTATTTTCTTTATCAATATCTTCAATTCTAAGAATCAGCTCTTCACCAGTTTTTTTTGATAACATATAGTTGTATAAAGCAATTCTTAGGTTAGAAACACTTAAATCTTTTGTTGTACTTACAGCAAATCTTAACAATCTATTTCCTTACTATCGAGAATGATAATTTATTTATCTCTTTATGCGATTTAATATATGTATTTAAATCTTCTAATTTAAGTTTTTCAATCTTTTCCAACTCTTTTTTATTATGGTTTTGATCTAAGCCTTTATAAAAAAGTGTAAAAGCTCTATTTAGTCTTTGAGAAAGAGTTTCTGTTCTTAAAGGTTCACTACCTAATAAAAACTTTTTAGCAGAATCTAACTCTTCTTGCGTTACACCATTTTTAACAAACTCTTCAACTAAAGATTGAACTAAATTTTTTGCTTCATCTGCACTTTCAAGTTTTGTTTGTAAGTATCCAGTAAAATAAGAATAAGATTTATTAATAGAAACATAACCATAAGCAGAATAAGCTAATCCTCTTTTTACTCTAATCTCTTCCATTAGTCTAGACCCAAAACCACTTCCACCTAATATAAAAGATGCAACTTTTGCCATATAAGTATCTTTATCTTTTACATTAACCTCAAAAGGGCTACCAAAATAGATATATGCTTGTTGAGTGTCTTTTAGAATCTCTTTTGTAAGAGGTTTTGCTGAAGTTTTAATCTCAATATCTTTATTTTTATTTTCAGCATTTAAAACTTTAATACTTTTTTTGATTTTTGCAATAATCTCTTCATATTCAAAATCACCACCAACTACAATTATTAGATTATTTAAATCTAAATTGCTTTTTAGTTGCTTTTTAACATCTTCAAGTTTTATTTTTGAAATAGTCTCAATAGTACCAGAAGAAGGGTTTTCTAAAGGTGTGTTTTTAAATATAATTTTATTTAAATTGTTAGATGCAACATAATCAAAATCATTTTCTTTTCTTTTTAATGAACCTGTTTGAATAGTTTTAATCTTTTCTAAAACATCATTACTATAATTTGGATCTTTTAATAAATCACTTAATAGATTTAAACCTTTTTCGTGTACATCTTTTAAAGAAGATAACTCAATAACAAATGTCTCAAAACCATTACTCGTATGTAAAGAGATTGCAGAATTTTCCAATTTTTCTGCAAATTTAATACTTCCTAATTTTTTTGTACCTTCATTAAGTAGTTTTGCACTAATTGAAGTAAGTCCACTATGTTTTTTATCTTGCATATACCCTGAGTTTGTAAAAACTAATTGTAAATTTAATATTGGTAATGATTTTTCTTGTTCAAAAACAACAGGAACATCAATACCTTTTATATTTATATGCTTTATTATAGCACCCATCATAATTCCTTGTAAAAATAAAAGTATTAGTATTAGTTTAGAGATTCTATTTTTCATGAGAAAATTAGAACCTCTCTAAGATTTCATAAGCAGTATTTCTTTTTGCAGGATTTTCATCTACATCTTTAATCAATTGTATCATCTCATCTTGATTCATACAATTAGTTGCGCCAGCTGCTGCTACAACATTCTCTTCCATCATTGTACTTCCTAAATCGTTTGCACCAAATTTAAGTGCCATTTGACCAATATAACTTCCTTGAGTCACCCAAGAACTTTGTATATTAGGAAAATTATCTAAATATAATCTTGATACTGCAAGCAATCTTAAATATCTATTTGAAGATTGTGGTTTTAAATCTGGAATCTCTTCTTTTAGTTTTGTGTTTGCACTTTGAAATGACCACATAATAAAGGCTCTAAATCCACCTGTTTCATCTTGTAGTTTTCTTATTCTTTCCCAATGTTCAACTATCTCTTCATCAGTTTCAACTGTACCAAACATCATTGTTGCAGTTGTTTTCATTCCAATTGAATGAGCTAATTTATGAACCTCAATCCATTCATCACTATCAATTTTTCTTGGTGCAATTACATCTCTTACTCTATCAGATAAAATTTCAGCTCCAGCTCCTGGAATTGAACTTAAACCTTTTGCTTGTAATCTTTGTAAAACTTCAAGTTTAGAGATTTTTGAAACTTTTGCAATATAACAAATCTCAATTGCAGAAAAAGAGTGTAGGGTGATTTGTGGAAATTTAGTGTGAATATGTTCAACTAAATCTTCATAATAGTCTATTTTAAGTTTTGGATGAACTCCACCTTGCATAAGAATTTGAGTTCCACCTATTGCAAGAAGTTCTTCTATTTTTTTATCAATCTCTTCATAAGTTAATACATAAGCATCACCATCTTTTCCATGACGATAAAATGCACAAAACTTACAATCAACCCAACATACATTTGTATAATTGATATTTCTATCTACAACGAACGTTGTTACACCTTTTGGATGCAACTGTTTTTTCTTCGCAGTTGCATATTTACCTAACTCAACTAAAGAAGCATTTTTGATTAAATCAAGGGCTTCTTCATTTGTTATTCTTCTATTAACTATATCTATTTTTTTTACCATTAGAAAGTTGACCCCAATGCAAATTCAAATGATGAAGTATCATCACCTGGTTCATCATCAATTGGTTGAGCAAAAATTAACTGTAAAGGACCAAAAGGAGAAACCCATTCAAATAGTGCTCCTGTACTTGATCTTTTTATATCAGTAAAACTGTCTTCACCAATCATACCATAATCATAAAACAATCCCCATCTCATGTTTGCGTCAGGGATTAAAGGCATACTAAATTCAACTGAAGTTGCTGCCATTCTTTTATAAGGTTCCTCTGCTATACCATTATCATTATCTGGACCAAATGCATATGATTTAAATCCTCTTAATGATTTTGTACCACCTAAATATAAAGAGTCACCTTGATTTATTTGACCATTATCTACTAATAAGTTTACTTGTGCTTTATATCTTAATACAACATCCCAATTAAATCTATCTTCAAGAGAATAGAAATATTTAAAAGATGATGAACTCTTAATATATTCTGAATCCCCACCAAGTCCAGCAATCTCAAGTGATGTATTTGCTCTAAAACCAGAAGTAGGGAAATAGTAGTCATTTGTATTATCAAAACTCAAGTAAGGTGTAATAGAACTTGTAACATAATCTGTATCTTTATATCTTTGACTTACAGGTATATGGTTATATAAATAAGAATATTCATAATTCTCTTTAATAAAATCTAATCTATATCTTGCACCAACTTTTAAGTTTCTAATTACCTCTTTACCTAAACCAATAGAGAAACCTTTTACATCTTTATCCAAGTCATAAGCATCATTATTAATCTCATCTGTTTTATTATGAATATCGATATCACCATTATACTCACTATCTCTAATTGCTGGATTTATTAACTTAACAGCTAAATCTGATTCTTTATCTGATAATTCAGCTGAAATAGATAATCCTAATCCTGAACCAAAAATATTTCTTTCATTTAAAGATGCATTAATCATTATTCCATCGTAAGAACCATATCCCCCACCTAAAATAATATTTCCTGTAGGAGCTTCTTTTACTTTTACAACTAAATCCATTTGATCTTTTGAAACTCTTTTTTGTTCAATCCTAACATCTTCAAAATAACCAACTCTTTTTAGTTTATTTTGAGTATCAGTAAAATCTGTTTGAGAAAAAAGATCCCCTGGAGCTAAATATACATTTCTTCTAATAACTCTATCTAAAGTTCTACTATTTCCTGTAATTTTAACATCCCTAACATATACTTTTTCACCAGGAACAACATTAAAAACAATATCAACAGTACCATTTTTTTCATCTTTTTTTACATCATAATTAATTTTTGCAAAAGCATAACCTAAGTCTGCAATTTTAGTTCGTATAAAATCTGAGTCTCTTCTAAGTTTTTTTATATTAAAAACTCTATCTTCTTTTAATTTTAAATCTGAATATAAAAATTTTGCTTTTACTATGTCAGATTTAATATATATCTTAATCTTATTAACAGTATATTGTATACCTTCATCAATATAAAAATCTAAATCTGCTTGATTTGAAGCAAAATCTACTTCTAAAAAAGGATCTTCAACTTTTGCATCAATATACCCATTTTCTAAATATAATTCTTGAATTCTTTTTCCATCATATTGTAATTGATCTGCTTTTAACTCACCATCATTTTGAGTAAAAAACCATGAAGCGAACTCTTCTTCTTTATTTGCAGTTACTTTTTCAAACTTTCCTGTACTTAAACTTTTTGCACCAAAATAGTTAACTTTTTTTATAACTATTTCATCACCTTTATTTACATTAAAAGTTATAGAAACAGCATTTTCATTTAAATTTTCAATTTCAACTTCTACTACAGAGTTGATATAACCTTCTTTTTCTAACTCTCTTAACAACTCTTCTTTAGCTTTTTTAATTTTTTCAGTCGAATACATCGTACCTTTACTAAGGCCAATTTGTTTTTTTAAAATTTCAAGATCAGTTTCTCTTGACTTGTATCCAAAAATATCAACATTTGCTACAGAAGGTTTTTCTTTAAAAAAAAACTTTAATACACCATTATCATTACTTACTGAAATATCTTCAAAATATCCATATTTATAAAAATCTTTTACAGCTTGATTTATTTTTGCTAAACTAATCTCTTCATCTTCGTTAAGATTAAAAGTTTCTTTTGCAACAGTAGGAGATATCTTTGTTAAATTAATATACTCTACAGACTTAATTCCTTCAGCATTCAAAATTGTTGCGAAGGCTATTGATAATAAGATACTCTTCTTTTTCACAGTAATCCTTAAACTTATTATTTCAAACGTAGAATATATCTAAATAAACTTTATAGGATGGTTAAGATATAATCACCTTTCAAAACAAAATTGTAAAGGTTATAAAATTGAATATAGGTATTATTGGATTAGGTCTAATGGGAGGTTCATTAGCAAAAGCATTAAAAAAATATTTTATTGCAAAAAAAATCTATGGTTATGCAAGAAGTGAAAAATCAAAAAAAGAGATTGAAGAATTAAATTTAGTAGATGAATTAGTAGATATAAAAACATTAAAAGAAAAGTGTGATTTGATTATTTTAGCAATTCCAGTAGATAATATAATCTCTGTTCTTCCTGAATTAGAGGATATAAACAAAAATACAACTATTATGGATTTAGGCTCAACTAAAGAGTTTATTATTGAAAATATCCCTGCATCTATTAGAAAAAATTTTATTGCAGCACACCCTATGACAGGAACTGAAAAATCTGGACCAAAAGCAGCCATTGATGATTTATATGAGGGTAAAACTGTTGTTCTTTGTAACTTAGAAGATAATGAAAATCTTCATGTAAATAGAGCATTTAGAATATTCCAAGAAATTGGTATGAGAATTGTAGTAATGGATGCAAATGAACATGATATTCATGCTTGTTATATGTCTCACTTACCCCATGCAATATCTTTTTCTTTGGCAAATACAGTAATGAACTCTGAAGATCCAAAATCTATTATTGCTCTTGCAGCTGGGGGATTTAAAGATATGAGTAGGGTGGCTAAATCAAGTCCTGATATGTGGACAGATATTTTTAAACAAAATAAAAAGAATCTTTTAGATTCAATGGATGAGTTTGCAGCACAAATGAAAAAAGTTAGAGATATGATAGAAGAAGATAATTACTCAGATATGAAAGAGTGGATGAAAAAAGCAAATAGCTTACATGAGATACTTTAAAGTATCTCTTAGCTATTTATATTTTTTATAGCTTCTTGAACTTTTATTGCTTGATAATGCTCTTTTACATCATGACACCTGATAATTGAAGCACCATTAGTAATAGATTCTGAATGAATAGCTAAAGTCCCAGGTAATCTTTCTTCTATAGTTGAAGAAACAACCATATCAATCATAGATTTTCTACTAGCTCCAATTAGTAACTCATAGCCAAAATGTTTAAAATATTCTAAGTTTTTTAATAAAAGTAGGTTGTGTTCAAGGTTTTTACCAAAACCAATTCCAACGTCTAAAACAATATCATCAATACCAAAGCTTTTTGCTTTTTCTACTCTTTGTTTAAAAAAAGAATCTACTTCTTTAACAACATCTTCATAAGTAGGATTTAGCTGCATATCTTGTGGGTTACTTTGCATATGCATTATCACAACTTGGGCATTATATTCGGCACTTACTTTACAAACTTCGTCATTTGCTAAACCTGTAATATCATTTACAATTTTAAAACCACAATCTAATGCGTATCTTAAAACTTCTGGTTCATAAGAATCTAAAGAAAAAGTTGCTTTTTCAAAAAGTTTTTGTTGATAGATTAAATCTAAAATCGGTTTTAATCGTCTTAATTCCTCTTCTACACTTACAGCTTCACTTCCAGGCCTGCTTGAAACACCGCCTAAATCAATAATGTCAGCACCATCATTAATAAGTTTTTCTATATGTTCAATTGCACTTTTGTCTTGAAATCTACTTTTATAAAAAAATGAGTCTTCATTTGCATTTACAACACCCATAATTTTTGTTTTAAAAGTCTGCATCTATAACCTTTTTTTCCTGTTTAACAACATTAATAGTATTGAAGTTAAGATGTTAATTGGTCTAGAGTTTAATTCTAATAGTTTTATTGATTTTGAAAAAAGTTCAAGCTCTTTATGATTTAATTCAATCTTTTTTGAGTTTATTTTAAACATTATTGATTCAATTAAGATTTTAGCATCATTTTTAGTAATTCTTTGATTCTCTTTTAAGAAACTATATACATCTTTTAAATCAAGATTAACAATATCTAAATCTATCTCACTTCTAGTAGATTTTGATTTATAAAACTTATGAGGAATTCTTGAAAAGATTGTTGGCAAGATTGAAGATTTAGAATTAGTAATTATAATAAATACAATATTTCTTGGTGGTTCTTCTAAAACTTTTAATAATGAATTTTGTGCTTCACTTCTAAATGTTTTTCCAACTAAAAAAATATATTTTTTTTCATTAGATGAGATATAAGCCTCTTTTACTGCTGTATGAGCCTGAGCTAAAAGAAATTCATCTTTTTGTTCATTTCTAATTATTCTAACATTATGCTTGGAATAGTGAGGTAAAAGAGTATTTAAAGTTTCATCTAAATCACTAACTACTAAAATTTGAGAGGCTTCGATCTTTTTATCAATCATAAAATAGTTCTTTTACTTTTTAATTTTCAACATTGATTTCTGCAAATAGTGCTGCACTTAAAGTTTTATCATAAAGTCTATACATTTGCAAAAGTTTCATATCAAGAGCTTCATCTTTTGTTCTTAAATTAAAGGCATCTTGAATCTCTTCATCAAACATCCAAAGAAAAGAGTTTTTTGTGAATTTAGGCAATGTTGCTCTTACATCATTACTTTTTCCTATATACCAAAAACAATACCCATTAGGAAAAGAGATATTTAACATATCTTTTATAAAACTAATATCATCTTCAGTTTTTAAATCATCTAAATCTTTATAAAAAGATTTAAAATTATAAAATGGCAAAAAAGGTCTATTTTGCTTATTAGAATTTAAATTAGTCAAAATATATTTTAAAAACCAATCTCTCTCACTATCAGTTATAATTAATACTGAACAACCTTTTTCAAAAATATTAATTATTGATTTAGAAACTAAAGGTACCCATTCATATTTTTTTTCTTCAAGCCAAGGGGAGATAAGTCTATCTTCCCTTATAGTATCAACAGTCCAGTTTAAAAACTCTTGCACTAGGGATACCTACTTATCTAGATTATATGCATCGTGAAGAGATCTAACTGCTAACTCTGCATACTTTTCTTCTATAATCATAGAGATTTTTATTTCACTAGTTGAGATTATTCTTATATTGATGTTTTCTTTAGCTAAAGCACTAAAAGCTTTTGAAGCAACACCAGTATGAGACTTCATTCCAACACCAACAATTGAAACTTTACAAATAGTATCATTGTAATCTATTTTTTCAGCTTCTTCTTTAAAAGTAGCCATTACATCTTTACAAATTTCCCAATCTGTTCTAGGGATTGTGAAGTCTAAATCTGTTTTTCCATCTGCACCTCTTGTTTGCACAATCATGTCAACATTTATATTTGCATCTGCAAGGGCAGTAAAAATTGTTGAAGCAATTCCTGGTCTATCAATAACTCCATACATTCCAACTCTAATTTGGTTTCTATCTAATGCAATACCACTTACAACTGGTTTTTCCATAATATTCTCTTCCTTAGTTATTAGCGTACCTTCAACTTCTGGCGTAAAGCTGCTTCTTGATACTAAATTTACATTTAATTTTTTCGCCATTTCAACAGATCTGTTTTGTAAAACTTTTGCACCTAAACTAGCAAGTTCTAACATCTCATCATATGAAATTTTATCAAGTTTTTTTGCTTTTGGTTCAATTCTTGGATCTGTAGTATAAATACCGTCAACATCTGTATATATTTCACAAACATCAGCTTCTATTGCTCCTGCAATTGCAACTGCTGTTAGATCAGAACCACCTCTACCTAATGTTGAAACTCTATTTGTATTTTCTGTCACACCTTGAAAACCTGCAACAATAATAATTTTACCTTCAGCTATTGCATTTTTCATGTTTGTAGTATCTATTAATTCAATTCTTGCTTTTGTGTGTGCACTATCAGTTACTATTCCAGCTTCTCTTCCACTCATTGAAGTAGCTTTATAACCTTGTTCATTTAAAGCAATAGAAAGTAAAGCAGATGTAACTCTCTCACCTGAACTTAATAACATATCTATTTCACATGGTTTTGGATTTTTTGAAAAACTCTCTGCATATTCTATAAGTTTGTTTGTTTCACCACTCATAGCAGAAACAACTGCAATTACATCATGTCCTTCATTTTTTATTTTTTTAATGATTTCCGCAACATTTTGTATTCTTTCAAGTGTACCAACACTTGTTCCTCCAAATTTTAAAACTTTTAACATTTTCTTAAATATAACCTTCTTTTTTAAAATATTTTAATACCTGTTTATATACTGTTCTTTTAAAAAAAGTAATATAATCATATATCTTGTTAGTTGGAACAAATTTATATTCACTAAATTCAGGTATTTCAGTGTTAATATTTATCTTTGCACCTTTTTTTAACTTAACCAAATAATACTTTTGTATCTGTCCATCAAATGGATACATTTTTTTTGCAATAGATGGAGGAAAGTCATAACTAACCCATTTAGGATATTCAGCAATAATCTCTATCTCTCTAGTTCCAATCTCTTCTTCTAATTCTCTAAAAAGAGCTTGTCTAGAGTTTTCTCCTTCATCTATTCCACCTTGTGGAAATTGCCAAGCATTTTCCACATCAGTTCTTGATGCAATAAAAACTTCACATTTTTCAGGATATTTAGCTGATAATACAATTGCTGCAACATTTGGTCGATAATTCTTCTTATCTTTTTCTAGTTCTTCATTTTTTTTATCAGTCATAAATAATAATTCCCTTATAATTAGCCAAAAATTATAATAAAATTAGGATTAAAAATTGCTTTTATATATACATATTCCATTTTGTGATAGTAAATGCCATTATTGCGCATTTAACTCATATACAGATAGATTTCATTTAAAAAAAGAGTATATGAATGCATTAAAAAAACAATTAAAATTTGAATTAAATCAAAAATTAAACAATAATGAAAAACTAGAAACCATATTTATTGGAGGTGGAACTCCAAGCACAGTAAAAGTAGAAGAGTATGTAGATGTTTTTCAAATATTAGAAAAATTTATAGATAAAAATACAGAAATCACAACTGAGTGTAATCCCAATTCTGGAACAACTAAATGGCTACAAGGTATGAAAGATTTAGGTGTAAATAGAGTTAGTTTTGGAGTACAAAGTTTTGATGACAAAAAGTTAAGATTCTTAAATCGGGCACATAATAGTAAAGGGGCTATAAAAGCTATACAAAATGCAAAATGTATAGGTTTTAATAGTATTAACTGTGATATAATTTACGGTGTAGAGGGTGATAGCTTTGAGTCAATAAAAGATGATTTTAATACACTAAAAAGCTTAGATATACAACATATAAGTGCTTACTCTTTAACACTTGAAGAGGGTACAAAATTCTTTAATAAAAGTGAAGTTAAAATTGATGATGAAGAGTTGTCTTATAAGTTTTTTGAATACTTAAACAAGATTGGATTTAAGCAATATGAGATATCAAATTTTGCTTTAGATGACAAGTTTGAGTCAAAACATAACTATGGATATTGGCAACATAAAAACTATTTAGGTGTTGGAGCTGGTGCGGTTGGTTTTGTAACAAATAAAAGATTTTATACAAAAAAAGGTTTAGAAGAGTATATACAAAACCCTATTGAGTATGAAGATATTGAAGAGTTAAACCAAGAAGATATTATAGTAGAGAAAGTTTTACTAGGATTGAGATGTAAAAATGGTTTTGATTCTACTATATTAAATGAACTACAAAATAAAAAAGTTGATGAGTTAGTTGAACTAAAAAAACTAACAAAAAATGGCAACAAAATCTACAACAACAACTATTTATTAGCAGATGAACTTGCTCTTTATATATTAGAGTAAAGATAAATTTAAATATAATGTACTATTAAAAGGTAAAATCATATATGACAATAAAAGAAACAGTTAGAAAATATTCACAAAAATTAAAATATGTTACACATATTCCTGCAAAAGAGGTAGAGATTTTAATCTGCCATTTACTAGAAAAAAACAACATCTGGCTACATATTAACTATAACTCAGCTTTTGAAAAAGAAAAAGAGTTAGAAAAATTAGTTAATAAAAGAGCAACAAATTATCCCCTTGAATACATTATTAATAAGGCTTCATTTTATGGAGAGTCTTTTATTACAAAAGAGGGGGTTTTGATACCTAGACCAGAAACTGAACTTTTAGTTGATAATGCAATTGAAATTTTAAAGAATAGAAATTGCAAAACAAAAGTGCTAGAGATTGGTACAGGTTCAGGGATTATATCAGTGATGTTGGCTTTATTGATTGAAGATATTGAGATAATTGCAGTTGATATCAATGAAAAAGCTCTAGAATTAGCAAAACAAAATGCGATAAAACATAATGTAAGCGAAAAAATAGAGTTTAGATATAGTAACTTATATGAAAATGTAAATGAAGATGATATATTTATGACTATTTCAAATCCTCCATATGTTGCAAATGATTACAAACTTCCAGATAATGTTAAGTTTGAACCTTCAAATGCATTGTTTGGTGGAAATGTTGGTGATGAACTTTTAAAAGATATAATAGACACTACATATAAAAGAGATATTAAATACCTTTTATGTGAAATGGGTTATGATCAAAAACAACCTTTAGAAAACTACTTTAAATCTTTTGATATTAAAAACTACGAGTTTTATAAGGATTATGAAAAGTTTGATAGAGGATTTACAATACAATTTAATTAAGGAGTAAAAATGTTTAATGAATTTAATTTAGAAAATTTAGAAAATAGTAAAGTTGAATTAGAACAACTTTTAAATGATAGTAAAAAGAAAATTGACGAACTATTAAATATAGAAAATAAAACATACGAAAATTTTGTAAAACCATATGAAATGATAGGGGAGGGGATAAATGATTTCTTAACTCCAATCTTTCATATTGATTCTGTAAAAAATTCAGAAATAACGCAAAAAGTTTACGAAGAGTGTCTTCCTTTGATCTCAGACTATGAAACTGAGATAAGTCAAAATGATAATATTTATAGATCTTTAAAAGATATACAAGATAAGAGTTATACAACTTTAAATGATATACAAAAAAAAGTATTAGAAAATGAAATTAGAGACTTTAAATTAAGTGGTTGTCATCTTGATGAAAAAAATAAGAAAAGACTAAAAGAGTTAAATTTAAAACTAAGTGAGCTTTCTCATAAGTTTTCTCAAAATCTTTTAAACGCTACAAACTCTTTTGAAATGATAGTTAATGATTATGAAGATGTAAAAGAGATACCAAAATCTGATTTAGAATTAGCAAAATTTGAAGAGGATGGAAAAACAAAATATAAGTTTACTTTACAAATGCCTTCATATATTGCATATATTACTTATGGTTCAAACAGAGAAAAAAGAGAAGAGATATACAAAGCATATTGTACAAGAGCACCTGAAAATGGAAAAATTATAGAAGAGATTCTTACTTTAAAAGATGAAAAAGTAAAAATCTTAGGTTTTGATAACTATGCTTCATATTCATTAGCTACAAAAATGGCAAAAGATGAATCAGAGGTTGTTACATTTTTAGAAGAACTTGCTAAAAAAGGTAAAAATAGGGCACTTGAAGAACTTGATGAGATAAAAGAGTTTGCTAAAAAAGATGGTTTAGAAGACCTAAAAAGTTATGACCTATCTTATTATAGTGAGAAACTTAAAAAAGAGAAATACGATTTAGATGAAGAGTATTATAGACCATTTTTTGAGCAAAATTCTGTATTAAATGGATTTTTTAACTTTTTATATGAAGTATTTAATATTAAATTCACAAAAACAGATGCAAAAGCTTGGGATGACAAGGTTCAAGTATATAATATAAGTGAAAATGACAAAACTATTGCAAGAATATTTATCGACTTAGAAGCTAGAAAAGACAAAAGAGGTGGAGCTTGGATGAACAACTGGCACTCTTATTATATAAATGATAAGGGGGAAGAACAGTTACCCACAGCTTATATTGTATGCAATTTCCCACCTTCAAGTGAAAACACAGTATCACTTTTAAGACACTCTGATGTTGTTACACTTTTCCATGAAATGGGTCATGCCCTACACCACCTATTAAGTAAAGTTCCAGAAGCAATGGTAAGTGGTATTTCTGGTGTTGCATGGGATGTTGTTGAGTTTCCATCACAATTTTTGGAGTATTTTTCTTACGACAAAGAAGTATTAAAACTATTTGCAAAACACTATGAAACAGGGGAAATATTAAGTGATGAGGCTATTGATAGAATTATCAAAGCTAAAAACTTCCAATCTTCTTTAGCAATGTTAAGACAAGTGGAATTTGCGCTATTTGATTTTGAATTGCATCAAAAACTTTATAAATCAGAAGATGAAGTTCAAGCTTTATTGGATTCTATAAGAGAGAAATATGCCGTTGTTAAGCCACCAAAATATAACAAGTTTCAAAATGGATTCTCTCACATATTTGCAGGTGGATATGCAGCAGGTTATTACTCATACAAATGGGCTGAAGTATTAAGTGCAGATGCATTTTATATGTTTATTGATTCGGGAAAAGTATTAAATAAAGAGATAGCTGTTAGATATAAAGATATAGTTTTAAAAAATGGTGGATCAAAAAATATGGATGAATTGTTCTTCGAATTTGCAAATAGAGAGCCAAGTGTTGATTCTTTATTAAAAATTGATGGAATTATTAGCTAATTTTTGTAATAATATTGTCTTTAATAAATATGATAAAATATAAGGATTAGATTCATGACAAATGCTGAAACTATCGCAAAACTAAATGAAGCACTAGAAAAATTAATAAAAGGTTATGAAGAGCTACAAAACTCTTATGATGCACTAGAAAATGAAAATGACAAACTAAATAATGAAATTTCAAATTTAAAAGAAAAGATATCAGTTTTAGAAACAGACAAAAGAGAACTTGAAGATAATGTAAATGTATTACAAGATAGTACAGAAAAAGATTCAAGTAACATAAACTCAATGCTTAGTAAAATTGAAGGTTTATTAAGTAAAAAAACACATCCAGCTGCACCAACTTATCCAAAAGGAAAGGATAATGCAGATAATGAGAAAAAAACTAACTCACAACAAGCAGATGATGAGGAAATAAAAGATGTGAGGCAAAGCTTAGAAGAGATAGTCGTTGAAAGCAAGGAGGAAAACTCAAATTCTTCCTCCTCTGAAAATAAAATTGATTTAAATAGGATGGCATCTTTATTAAACGGTTTCAATAATTAGTAGATGGTTTTACATTTAAATTCTAGCTCCTTATATTCAACTTTTGGAGTAGATTCATTTCATACTTTAGATGATGCCATAAACAACATGGCACCATCTATGGTAGAATATTACTTATCTGACTTGTCAGATGGCAATGATGATGCTTATTTAAATAAAAGAAATATACAAAATAGTATAAATATTGGAGAATACTCTATATATTTAGATTATGATGATGAAGTATATTTAGAAATTGAAGATACAAAAAGTGAAGATGACTATGAGACAGGTTCACTCTGGTAGAATTTAATCTAAAAGATTTGTTGTAGCCTTTAATCTTTCTTTATCAAAATGGGTATAAATTCTTGAAGTATTGATATCAGCATGTCCTAATGCTTCTTGAACTAGAATTAAATCATGATGTTTTTGATAAAGTAGGGTAGCAAAACTATGTCTTAACATATGTGCTCCATTTTTTTCTTTTCTAATCCCTGCACTAATTAGTATGTTTTCAACAATTCTACTTACATATGCTTGAGTTAACCTATTTCCTTTTTTATTACAAACTAAAAGATCTTCACAAGTTCTAATACTAAGCCAATTTTGTAAATCGTTTTCTATAATTTTTGCTTTTATCATTACAACTCTAGGTTTATTTCCTTTACCTCTTACTTGTAAAATATATACATCATCTTCTCTAAAGATATCTTTTGTTCTTAAGTTTAGCATTTCGGAAACCCTGATGCCTGTATATATTATGATTTTTAGTATTAATCGGTTTCTATATGCAGTTTCAATTGAAAACTCATAACTATCTATAGCATCTAGAAATCTATTGATTTCTTCTTTATTCATAAATGCAGGTAATTTACTTCCAGATTGTCCTCTCAATCCACCCCAGTTTTTTAGTTCTATTTTAAATAAATAAGAGTTTCCTTCATTTGTTTCATTTTGTTTATCAATATAAGAAAAAAATGAAAGCAGGGCAATTCTATGGTTCTTTTTTGAAGCATCAGATAATCCACTTGTACAACTTGCAAGAAAATCACTTAAAAGCTCTTCATCAATCTCTTTCATAGATGCTAAACCTAAATTGTTTAAAAACTCATATAATTTTACTAAAGGATTAAAATATGTGTTAACACCAGACAAACCTATATTTCTTGCACTTTTTACAAGTAGTTTTAATTCATCTATAGAATCTGTTCCTTTTACAAGATTTTGTATTATAGAAGCTAATTTTTCTTTGTCCAATACATTTGAGTTTGATAAGGTAGTTAATTTATTTCTAATAAATCTTTCTATCCAAAAAAGTAACGTTTTATCAAATGTATCACAAAAGTCTAAATCATATCTCATAAAATCCCTTTAGTATATATAGTGATGATTATAGCATAATTTTATTATATTAGTATTGAAAACTATAATTTTCAAACTAATTCATATATAAAGATAATAGAACTCTATTATCTCTTTCTACCTTTTGAATAATCAATGATATATTCAGCAATATCATCTAAATGAACAATATCTTTAATTGCTCCTTTTTGAATCGCTTTTGCAGGCATTCCAAAAACCACACAGCTTTCTTCATTTTGAGCTACTGTATATGCACCATTATCATGTAACTCTTTCATAGCAATACTACCATCATCACCCATACCTGTCATCATTACAGCCATAGCACTACTACCAACAACATTATTTACAGATCTAAACAATACATCAACACTTGGTCTGTGGTGACTTACTTTAATTGTATCCAATAGTTTGGTTTTATAAGATCCAGCTGCACCTTTTTCTATAGTTAAATGCATGTTTCCTGGTGCTAAGTAAGCATGACCTTTTTCTAATGTCATACCATCTGTTGCCTCATGAACTGTAAGTTTTGAGTTTGAATTTAATCTTTCCGCAAAAGATTTTGAAAACCCATATGGAATATGTTGTGTTATAACAATAGGAGGAAGGTCACTTGTTAAAGTCTTAAAGACCTTTAACAATGATTCAACACCACCAGTTGAGGAACCAATTGCAATTACTTTTGGCCCACCTAGCCTTGCTGGCATCGATTTTATTACTTCATCAGGATGAACTTTTCTATCAACCTCTTTTGCTTTTGTACTTGCAACTTTTTTGATAGGTTTTGGTTTTTTTAATGTGTATCTTTTTAAAAGAAATGTTAGATTTAATAAATTGTCTTTTATTCTTGACGCAAATTTAATCATCGACTCACCATTTTCTGGCTTATTTATAAATCCAACTGCGCCATCATCAAAAATGTCATTTCCCCTAACGCCCTCACCTGAAATTACAACAGCTGGCATAGGATGTAAACGCATAAGGTTTCTTAAAAATGTTACACCGTTCATTTTTGGCATATTAATATCAATTGTTACTAAATCTGGTTCGTATTCTTTGATTTTTTCTCTTGCATCATAGGCATCTTTTGCTTCTGCAATAACTTCAAACTCATCAATTCCATTAATCATATCTTTAATAATTCTTCTCATTGATGCTGAATCATCTATAACTAAAACTGTATACATACAAATACCCTATTAAAATAATTCAATTTCCATCTCTTGACCAGTATCAACTTTTTCAGCACCAAATAAATCAACACCACCAACATATTCTTTGATAACTGGAGCTTTTGTAATCTCTGTTTGTAAGGCTTTTTCTTCTTTAAGAATTTTATTATCAGTTTCAGATTTTTGAGTTACTTTAATAAAAGTTTGAAAATCATCTGCAAGAAGAATCAATCTACCATGTTCTCCCCTTGTATGTTCACTTACTAATTTAAAACCTTCAGATTTACAAAAATCTTTTGCAAATTCAACATTTCTGTGCCCTATTGAATTTATTTTGCTTATATTTAACTGCATGATATCAGCACCACCTGAAATCTTTGCACTCATATTTCTTTTGTCACAACCTAATTTATACATCTCATTTAGCATTGCTTCAACTGAATATAAACCATACTTCATGTCATCATTAGTACTATTAGTTGTTGGTAATAAAAAATGATTCATTGCTTTGATTTTTGTAACTGAATCATAAAACATAATAGCAACATAAGAACCAAGTAGAGTTTTAAATGCAACTTGCTCTATATCTTTTCCAACAGCAAACTCTCCACCAATTATGGTATGGGTATTATAACCCTTAGTTTTTTGTGTAAATCTTGATATAGATGCTTTTTCGATACTTCCATCTTTATGTCCAATAATAATCAATAAAAATCCTTTGTTTTTATGAAAATATTTTGCCCTATTCTATCCACATAACTTATTAAGTCTTGTGGATTTTCTGAATGTCCAAGATATAATGTCCCACCTATTTTAAGATGTGAAAATAGTTTTTTAAGTATCTTATTTTGATCTTCATTTGAAAAATAAATAAGCACATTTCTGCAAAATATTACATCAAAATAGTTTTTGTTATAAGGATAAGATTTATCATTTAAATTCATTACTTTAAAAGTCACCATTTTTTGTAATTCTGGTTTTACTTTTATAAGTATCTCTTCACTAGCTAAAGTTTTTTGTACCCTTTTTTTAAAATATTTTTGAGGTTTAATCCAAGAAGGAAACTCTTTAGAAGACTTAGAGTATCTATAAACTCCATTTGCTGCATATTGTAGAACATTTGTATCAATATCTGTAGCTAATATTGTAGCATTTATATTTCTTCCACACTCTTCTGCTGCTTCAAGTATAGTCATTGCCATAGAATAAGGTTCTTCTCCTGTTGAAGAAGCAGAACAATACAATTTAATTTGATTACCACTTTTAGCAAATTCAGGAAGAACTCTATTTTTTAAATCTGTAAAATGAAAATCTTCTCTGAAAAAATGTGTTTTGTTAGTAGTAAAAGAGTTGATAAACTCAATAGTATGTTCACCCTCTTCTACTGCATCTAGTAACTCTTCAATGTCACCAGCGTATTTTGTGTCTCTTTTTAATTTATGCAGCCTATTTGCTATCATTATATCTTTATTTTCTGATAGCGTGATTCCAGTTAAAGAGTAAAGTATCGACTTTACTCTATCGTGTAAATGTTTATTATCGCTCATTCAGCCTCAAGATGCTCTTTGTTGCATCATATTTATATCTTTTTCTATTTTTGTTTGTGCATTAATAATACCTAAAACATCAAGAATAAGACCAATACTACCATCACCTCTAACTGTAGCAGCACCAATACCCTCTACACTTCTAAAGTTTTTGTCAAGTGGTTTTACAACTACTTGGTGTTGATTTAAGAATTCATCAATTGAAATTGCAACTTTTTGAGTACCTGATTTAACAACAATTAGCATACCCTCTTCTAAGTTATCAAATGTTGGTTCTACTCCAAACAGTTGATGTAATCTTACAACAGGAATAAATTCTTCTCTTAACATTAATAAGTCTTGTGAACCATCACCAATTTTTTTAATCATATCAGGAGTTGGTTGTAAAGATTCTACAATTGAACTTAAAGGTAAAATATATTTTTGATCACCAACAGCAATATCTAATCCATCAAGTATTGCAAGAGTAAGAGGAAGCATAATTGTAATAATTGTACCTTTTCCTAATTCTGTATCAAGTTTAATTGCACCACCAAGTTTTTGAATATTTGTTTTAACAACATCCATTCCAACACCTCTACCAGAGATATCAGTAATTTGATCTGCTGTTGAAACCCCTGCTCCAAATACAAGCATTGCTTTTTCATTTGTACTCATTGTATTATATTGATTTTCATCAATTTGACCTTGGTCTAAAGCTTTTTGCGCAACTCTTTCTGCATCAATACCTTTACCATCATCTGCAATTGTAATAATCATTTGACCATTAGCTTGTTCAGCTGATATTGTTATTGAACCAACCTCTTCTTTTCCGCTAGCTTTTCTTACATCAGGTGTTTCTAAACCATGATCTAATGAGTTTCTAATAATATGCATTAAAGGATCTGTTAAACCTTCAATCATAGCTTTATCAATTTCAACACCATCACCATAGTGTTTAAATTCAACTTTTTTGCTAAGTTTTTTAGAAATATCTCTAACTACTTTAGGGAATTTTGAATAAATTGATTCCATTGGTACCATTCTAATACTCATAATAGAATCTTGCATATCTCTAATATGTCTTTCTAGTAATTCTAATCTTTCTAGAACAGCATTTCTTGTTTTAGTCTCTTCAATCGTAGATGAAAACTGAGTAAGCATTGCATTAGTAATAACTAAATCCCCAACATTATTCATTAGTAAATCAATTTTATCTAGATTTACTCTAATATTATTAGATGCTGAAGTTTTCTTCTCTTCTCTAGGAGGTCTTTTTGATGCCACAGGTTTTTTTGCAGCTGCAGATGCTGGTGTAGGTTTACTAGGTGCAGCTGCTTTAGGAGCTTCAGCTTTTTTAGGCTCCTCTTTCTTAACTTCTTCTTTTTTTATTTCTTGTTTTTGATCGGAGTTATTAGCTTTTAATTCTGCATCTGGTGTAATGCTTGGCATATCATCAAAGAAACCAAAATCATCATTTTCATCATGAGTAAGTACAGGAGTATCTTCTGTTGCTATTAATTTATCTAGTTCCTCATCAAAGAAACCATAATTATTATTTTCAGATTCATTTCCTATCTCATCATCTTTGAAGAACCCATAAGAAACATTAAATTTACTATCATTTATATCTGAATCATACAAGCCAATACTATCATCAGAAGTAGATACTGTTGGAGTGTTACTATTTTCATCTACTTCTATACTATTTTCTTCTTCTAAAGCTGGTGTTTCGGCAGCAGTATCAGGAGTTTCACCATTAATGTATGCTTTAATGATAGTTAATAATTCAGCTGTCATCTCTTCAAAAGTTTCTCTAGTAAGTTCTTCTGCAACTTCCATTTCAAGAAGTTCTTTCATAACATCCAAACCATCAATTAAAGTACCCGCCATCTCTGGTATGAATTCAATTTCATGATTTCTAAGTTTGTCCATCATATTTTCAACACTATGTGTAAACTCAGCAAAAAGTGCCAATTCAACAGATGCACCACTACCTTTTAAAGTATGTACATCTCTAAATAATTGACCCATTTCTTCATCAGTTAATGTTCCATTTGTTTCAGCTTCAAGAAGAACATTATCCGCAGATTCAAATAATTCTTCAGCTTCCTCTAGGAACATTTCTCTATATTTAGATATATCAAAACCAGACATGATAACAACCTTTTCTTTATCTACTTAATACTATGTTAACTGCTTTTAATAATTGTTCTGGAACAAATGGTTTTACAATCCAACCAGTTGCACCTGCAGCTTTACCTTTTGCTTTCATCTCATCACTTCTCTCAGTAGTTAATACTAGAATAGGTCTACTTGCATATGTTGGTAATTTTCTTAATTCACCAATAAGAGTTAAACCATCCATATTTGGCATATTTACATCTGTAATAATTAAATCAAATGTAGTAGACTTAGCCTTTTCTAAACCATCAACTCCATCAATAGCCTCAGTTACATCGTTATAACCACCTTCGTTTAATGCATAATTCAACATATCTCTTAACATTGTTGAATCATCCACGATTAAAAGCTTAGCCATAAAAAACCCCTTGTTTTTAATAAAAAAATATTATTTTAACTATATTAACCAAACAAATATTAAATTAACTTTAATATTTAAATCCCACTTGAAGCCAACTCTATACGGTCTTTTTTAACTTTTAGTACTTTAACTTCTATATTATCATCTACTTTTAATACATCTTCAACTTTTTTCACTCTCTCTTTTGAAATTTTTGAAATATGTAATAAACCTTCTCCACCCTTTGGTAATTCTATAAACGCACCAAAGTCAGCAATTCTTACAACTTTTCCTGTTAATACTTCATCAATTTCATAAAGCTTTTCAAAATCTATATTCTTTTTATTATCTCTTCTTGAGTTTGCATTATTTGAAATAGATTTGATATGTTCACAAGCATCTAATACATTTTGTTTATTTTCACCACTTACTTTTACATTACCACTATCTCTATCTAAATCAATTGATACTGAGAATTTTTCAATTATCTCTTTAATAGTTGACCCAGCTTTTCCAATAACAACCATAATTTTACTTGGGTCAATTGCAAATTGTTCAACTAATGGTAAAGCTTCACTAGGGATGATTTCGCTTGCTGCTTCTTCCATTATTCCTAAGATATGTTCTCTACCCTCTTTTGCTTGATATAAAGCTTCTTTTAAAACTGATAATTCAATTCCACCAAGTTTTATATCCATTTGTAAAGCAGTAATACCCTCTTTTGTACCTGCAACTTTAAAATCCATATCACCATCATGATCTTCTAATCCCATAATATCTGTTAATACAGAATAATTGTCACCTTCAACAACCATCCCCATAGCTACACCAGCTACTAGATTTGAAACAGGAACACCTGCTGCTTTTAACGCTAGAGAACCACCACAAACAGTTGCCATAGACGATGATCCATTTGATTCTAAAATTTCAGAAACTAATCTAACTGTTTCATCAAAATCTTTATCAATTGTAGCCTCTAAAGCTTTTTTAGCTAAGTTACCGTGTCCAAGTTCTCTTCTTCCCACACCAAACATAGGTTTTGCTTCACCAACAGAGAAACCAGGGAAATTATAATGAACCATAAAGTTTTCAGTTCTTGTAGACTTTTCCGTTAAAACTTCATACATTTGTCCATCTTTTGAACCAGCTAATGTACCAACAACTAAGGCTTGTGTTTCACCTCTAGTAAATAAACAAGAAGAGTGAGTAGAAGGTAAAATATTTGTATCTATTGTAATAGGTCTAACATCTTTTAAACCTCTTCCATCTGCTCTTACTTTATCATTTACAATCATAGATCTTACTACATCTCTTTTTACTATAGATACAGCTTCATAAATAGTTGAGAATTCAATCTCATTTTCAGTACAAAACTCATCTTTAGAGATTTTCTTAGCTAAATCTTTTAATTCTGTAGCTCTTTCACTTTTTGCTAATTTTTGTAAAGCGAATTTAATATCTTCAAAATATTTCTCTTTTACATAATCAATAACTTTTGTATCAATTGTAAACTCTACTAATTCTACATCTTTAATCTCTTTTGAGATTGATTCAAATCCAATTTCATAAGTTTCATTTGATTCTTTTAATGCATTTTGAGCAACAGAGATTGCATTTACAAGTTCATCTTCAGTCATCTCATTTGTTTTATGTAGTTTACTAAATGCCTCAATATCAACTTCAATCATCTCTTCACTAGAGATTGATTTCATCTCAATCATTAATAACTCTTCTTTTGTTCCAGCTACATATAAATCAAGAGTTGATTCTTCAAGTTGTTCAGTAGTAGGATTTACTACATATTCTCCCTCAATTCTTCCAACTCTAACACCCGATACAGATTTTTTAATTGGTAAATCTGAGCTATATAATGCAGCACTTGCAGCATTTAAAGCTAATACTTGTAAATCTACATTTTGATCTGCACTTAATACAATTACTGTGATTGTTGTAGGATAAACGTAACCTTTTGGGAATAATGGTCTTAAACTTCTATCAATAACTCTAGCAGTTAAAGTTTCAAACTCACTTGGTTTTGCTTCTCTTTTAATAAAACCACCAGGTAGTTTTGCTGCTGCATAAGTTTTTTCCACATATTGAACTGTTAAAGGTGTAAAATCTTCTTCAACAGGGTTGTCAAATTCACTAACTACAGTTGCTAATACAACAGCATTTCCTAATTTCGCTAATACAGAACCATTAGCTTGTTTGGCTACTTTACCAAACTCAAATATTTCTTGTTTTCCATTTAATTCAAATTCACATACTGTTGACATATAATTTATCCTTTATAATCTTTAATTTCTTCATAAGTTACTTCATCTAATTCATCATAATAAAAATCTATTGAAATGAAATGATCTAAATTTTTAACATAATATAAATCATCTGCAATAGATTCAATAGTTTGAATACTCGCTGTTGGAAGTATCGGTATTGCTACTGATACAGATTTTGCACCTAAATGTATTGCTGTTTTAATACAAGCCATCATTGTTAAACTTGTATTTAACCCCTCATCAACTAAAAGAACATTTTTATTTTCTAAGTCTTCTAGTTTTTTACCCCTTCTAAATTTATTTACACAATTTGAAAGTTCATTATCATATATATACCTAGATTTTGAAAATACAAAATCTAAACTAATATCAAATGCCTTTACTAATTCTTCATGTATTACAACCTCTTCACTTTCTGTAACAATTGCAATTTCACACTCATCATTATTTGGTGAATATATTTTTCTAGAGAACATAATATCAAGTTTTGCATTTAATTCACTTGCAACAATTTTTGCTACAGGTAAACCATTATAAGATGTAGAGATAACAATCCACTCTTCAAGCTTCATCTTATTTATAGGCAAAATATCTATAAGTCTATAAGCTGCAACTTCTCTATTTTTAAAATAAATTTTATCAGGTGTCATTTTAACTACCCTCTTCTGTATTATTTGTATCTTCTTTTATTTTATATTGCTGTTTTACTCCACCTAATGGTTTTAAGAATAATTCTATATATAAAATATCTTGTGTTCTTGAGTCTGTATAATTACTAGAAGTCGCAACAATTGCTCTTTCATATTTTAAATCTAAATCCCAGCAACTATCCACAATAGTGAATTTTAATCCTTGTTTAGTTCTAATATCCTCTTCTATATTATAATTAGTATAATATGATAGTTTATATTGATCTGAAAAAGTATATCTAGCTGTTAATGAATAAGATTCTAAATTCTCTTTTCCAGAATTTTGTGTTTCTTTAGACATATAATGTCCAAGTTTTAAATACACATTATCATAATTTAATGAAAAATTTGAAGAGCTTTCAATAATTTTTTTATCTTGATGATTATATAACAATTTATTACTAATTGCACCTAAAAAATAATTATAAGTAATTTCATTTTCAGTATTATCTAATTTAAACTCATCATAATCATCATAAATTAAAGATTGTGTTAATTTATGGTTGATAATTTGTTCATTAGTATCTTTATCATATAAAGATTGATTAATACCAAACTCTATAGTATCTTCATTTCTATTAACAGGAAAAGGACTTAATACAACATCACTATTTGTAATATCGTACAAATCACCCTTTTCAGTAATTGTATGTACATTATTATAGTCTGCAAATAAATTAACTGTATGAACATAATCTTCATAAGGTTTTACTAAATCAGAATTAAGTGAAATTGTTGTTTTTGATTCAGCATAAGTACCATCTTCATAATTACTGTCAGCATTAGAGTAAATAAACTTATTAAAGTTAAATTCTTGTTTAAAAATAATTTTCAAATAATCATCAAATAAAGAGTACGAATAAGATAAAGGAACACTTAATTCGTATTGTTCAGCATTTATCTCTTCATTTCTTTTATGATTTGTATATTTTAAATCTGATGAAACTAATAATTTATCTAAAAAAACAGGTCTGGTATAGGTGTGAGCTTGAAGTTTTGGTAACTCTTGAAGAGTATTACCATTTGAGGTTTTAGATGTATCAATATAGTATCTAAAATATGAACCTAAAAAATAATTTGGTGTATTATATACATAATTTATTTTTGATTCAACTTTTTGAACAATAGAATCATCTTCAGTATTATTTTCCAATACATCATACTCAATATCATTCAAATAATTTATATCCATATATAAACCATCAGAATACCCTAATTTATTAGGAGATAATATATTGTTTCTTACATAATTTAAACCAATACCATAATGACTCTGGTTTGTTAAACCATTTTCTGCTTGATAATCTTCATACTCTTTAAAATACCCTGCACTAAGTTTTAACATAGAATCAATAGAATCAGCATATCTAAAATATCCAAAGATACCTCTACCTCTTTTAAATCTATAATCAGGAATAAATTCAAAATCATAATTATCAGCTGGGGCAATATATATAGGTTGAGAGTAGAAGCCACCTTCATCTTTAGAGTAACCAAAAGTTGGGTACAATAACCCAGTTCTTCTTCTTGTATCTGTTGAAAACCCTAAATAAGGTGCATATATTAAAGGCATCTCTTTTAGATATATTCTTGGATTATAGATATTTATCCATTTATCTTCTGTATCATAATCAGCACTACTAAATCTAATACTCCAATCTGGATCAACACAATCACAACTTGATAAAGTAGCATCTTCTAAAAAGATTGTATCATCTTTTTTTTCAGAATCTTTTGAGCTTATCCATATTGAATTTGATTCTTCAAAATACAAACTAGGTTTTTGATACATATCATCTGTATTTATATCCAAAAATGTATAATTACTTTTTGTTTGAACATTATTATTTTTCAATACAATAACATCATCAAACAACTCAAAAGTACCTTTATTTTTATCATAAATTGCTTTTTGTGCAGTTATATAGTAAGAAGGGGAAAAAGCAACAACATTACCACTAGCAATAATTATGTCATTTTTTGTTACTAAATCATTTGCTAAAATTTGAAACTTTTCCACATCAGCATGTAAAGATACTACTAATATTGCGGTCGCAATTATTTTTTTAAGCATTAACTACTAGTGTCCTTCCTGTTTTATCATGAAATGCTTGTCTACCTTCTGTAAAAAATGCAAAAATAAAACCAATATAAACAAAATATTCACTTGCTATTCTTGATATAGATCTAATTATCGATGAACTTAAAGATACTCTACCAAAATTATAATAATCAATTACTCTAATTTTAAGAACAAGTTTTCCAACTGTTGCTCCATAGTACCACACAAAAAAACTTTGATAAATAAATTTTACAAAAAATACAGGGAAAATCAAACTTGCCAATACATTTGCTAATTGGTCAACATTTGCACTGTTAGTAACTAAAGAATCCCAGAAAATTACGTAAACTAGAATTGTTATAATTAATTCATCTATTAAAAAGGCAAAAATACGTTTTGTTAATGAAGCTAATTCAAGATTTTCGTTATTCATATTCTAAAATATTCTTTTATTTTAAAGCTTGATATGCAATATCAGTTCTACATTTCTTACCAGCAAAATGTACTTGACCACATAATTTGTAAGCTCTATCTCTAGCTTCTTTTATAGACTCACCAAATCCTACACATAATAAAACTCTTCCACCTGTTGCAAAAAGTTTATCATCCTCTTTTTCAACACCTGCATATGAAATATGAGTATTATCTAAAATCTCCTCATCAACTATTTCATCTACAATGATTTCTGCTGGTTCTGAAGAGCCATAAGGATAATTTGCACTTGCCATAACAACAGCAACTCCAAATTGATTTTTAATTTTTATATCTAATTTATCTAATTGTTTTGTAGCACCTTTATAAAAAAGTTCAGAAACAGGAGTTTCTAATAAAGGCATTAAAATTTCACACTCAGGATCACCAAATCTTACATTATATTCTAAAATAATTGGTTCACCATTTACAACCATAACACCTATAAAAAGAACTCCTTCAAAAGGTGCTCCCTCTTTTTTCATACCCTCAAGTGTAGGTTTAATAACTCTTTCTTCAACTTTTTTATAAATATCATCATTTACTAAAGGTGTTGGCGCATATGCACCCATTCCACCTGTATTTGGTCCAGTATCACCATCACCTACTCTTTTATGATCTTGTGCAGCTGGTAATACTTTATAATTATCTCCATCACAAATTGCAAAAATAGATAACTCATATCCATCTAAATACTCTTCAACTACAATTGAAGTTCCAGCATCACCAAATGATTCACCACTTAGCATATCAGAAGCTGCTTCTTTTGCTTCTGCTTTTGTTTGTGCAATAATTACACCTTTTCCTGCACATAAACCATCTGCTTTTACAACTATTGGTTCACTCATAGTATCAATAAAATCATGTGCTTCTTTTTCATTTGTAGTTTCTATAAACGCTGCTGTTGGTATATTATATTTCTTTAAAATATTTTTCATATAAACTTTTGATCCCTCTAATTGTGCAGCTTTTGCACTAGGTCCAAAAATAGTTAAATCATTCGCTTTAAAAATATCAACAACACCATCTACTAAAGGAGCTTCAGGTCCTACAATTGTTAAATCTATATTATTATCTTTTGCCCAAATTGCTAATTCATTATAATCTTTTATATTTATATTTGTACCTAAATTGTCAGTTGCACCATTTCCAGGCATAAAAAAGATATTATGATTCTCTTCTTCTTTTGATATAGCTAACCCTATTGAGTATTCTCTTCCACCACTACCAAGTATTAAAATGTTCACAGATTTTCCTTAAAAAAAGTAATAAAAAATATATATCCAAGTAGTCGTTAACCATCAAATGGCCCTAAAAGCCAACGTTAGCAGGTAAGAACTATGCATTAGGAGCTGAAATACTAAAAAGTAAACGCTACACACCGCGTAACTTACAATTACCCACAAAATAAAAGTATCGGACCCTCAACAATGGAAATCCCGTGCTACTTAGATATATATTATTTTAACTAATTATCTTTAAATTAAACATTAAAAACTATCCACCATCGCAAGTTTTATACACTCTTCAATGGAAGTTTTATCACTAATCTTAAAATCAACATAATCTGGTAAATATTTAGCTGTGGTTTTTCCTATTACAATTGCTTTTAAACTACTGTCCCAAGTATAAGTTTTAAAAAAACATTCTATACTAGAAGGTGAAGTAAATATAATAGTAGAATTCTTTTCTATTTTTTTATTTATATTATCATTACAAATAGTTTTATATGTGATCAATTCATCAATATCTATACCTGATTTTTTTAAAGTTTCAACTAAATTAGATACAACTCTTAAAGCTCTAATATACAAAACTTTTTTATCTTTTAATAAAGGAATAAGTTCTTTAGCAAAGTCATTTCCATGTCCGCTATTTCCTGTAAACTTAACATCTCCACCCTCTTTACTAATAACATCTGCAGTTTTTTGAGCTATTGCATAAGAAGGGATACTTTTCCAATCATTATTAAAAGAATCTAAAGAGTATACAGCGTTTTTTGAAGTAAAAATTAAAGCATCATATTCTTTTAAATCTACATTAGATTTAATATATTCTATTTTAAAAACTTCAATATTTTCAACACTATCATATTTTTGATTACTAAGTAGATATATTTTTGACATTTTTATCTTTCGTATTCATTTTTTTGTATTGAGTTTACAGCATCATCAATATTACTAAATATTTTACTATTATTAAAAACCTTACTACTATCTACTTTTAAAACTTTTCTTTTTTGGGAATGTTTTAATAAAAGTACAACTTCAATACCATTTTCTTTTAGTTTTTTTATAATCTCTTCAATCATAAATATAGCTGAAATATCTAAAAAATGAACTTTTAAACAATTTAATATAACAAACTTTGTTTGGGGTTTTATTTTATCAATTTTTCTATCTAATATTGATGCTGTTCCAAAAAATAAAGAACCATCAATCTCTAATATCTCAATATCTCTATTATCTAAATTAATATCAAAATCAAATTTTTTATTTACATGGGATGTTTGCATTCTTGTTCTTTTTGAAACTTTATAAACTGCAACAATTGATGCAAAAGTGATACCTACTCCAACAGCCATAATTAAATCTACGAAAATTGTAAGTAAAAATACAGTAAGCATTATAAGTAAATCAACCCTTGAAACTTTATTTATAATTTTTAAAAATTTATAATCTAAAATGTCAAAACCAACTTTTATTAAAACACCTGATAAAACTGATAAGGGTATTTTTGATGCAAGTGGAGCTAAAAAAAGTACTATAACTAATAAAGTTAAGGCATGAATCATTCCAGAAAGTCTAGACTTTCCACCACTTTTTATATTTATTACTGTTCTCATAGTAGCACCTGCTCCTGGAATCGCTCCAACCAATGAACATAAACTATTACCTATACCTTGAGCTATTAATTCTTGATTTGGCTTATGGTTAGTTTTGATCATAGAATCGGCAACTAAAGAGGTTAACAAGGTATCTATAGAGCCCAATAAAGCTAAAGTAATTGCTAAAGTAATTATAGTACTTAAATTTAAAAGATCAAAACTTGTTGGTATTTTAAAATCTGGTAAGCCCATAGGAATTTCACCAATAGTTGGAACACTATAATTCATAAATATAGCCAAATAAGTAACAATAACTAAAGCAATTAAGGCTGAAGGAACATATTTGCTAATAGATTTAGGGGTAAAAAACATTATAACTAAAGTTATAGTAGCTAATATAATGGAATCACTACTTGCTAATTTAAAACTATTGGGAATCTCTACTATGGTTTTAATAACTGAACCATAAGAATCAACACCAATAAATGGATTTATCTGTAAAATTATAATAATCACACCAATTCCACACATAAAACCAGAAATAACAGGATATGGAATATATTTTATCCATTTACCAATTTTAATAATTCCAAAAGAAATTTGTATAATTCCAGCTAAAAATATAACGGTTATTACAGACTCAAAATCGTTTTGAAATGTTGCTATAGCAGTTGCTGTAACAACAGTCATTGGTCCTGTTGGACCTGAGATTTGAGTTGGGGTTCCTCCAAAAAGTGATGCAAAAAAACCTAAAATAATTGCACCATAAAGACCAGCAGTTGCCCCTGCATCACTTGCTACTCCAAATGCAAGAGCTAAAGGTAAAGCAACAACAGCTGCTGTTACTCCACCAAAAAAATCATTTTTAATACTATTTATATTTATCAAGGACTAAATCCCTCCTTAAAAATTAAAACTCCTCTATATCTTCCTCATCAATTTCTCTTTGACCTTTTTTTCTAGCAACAACATGAATTGGTGTACCTTCAAAGTTTATATTATCTCTTAAAAAATTAATCAAATATCTTTTATATGAGAAGTGTAAAAATTTTGGCTTATTCATAATAAGGGCAATTCTAGGGGGTTTTGTTTCAAATTGAGTTGCATAATATATTCTAAGATAATTACCAGCAGGACTAGGAAGTGCATGCCTTATAGTTGCTGTTTCAATCACTTTATTAAGAACAGAAGTTGGAACTCTTTGTGAATAATTATCATATATCTCAACTAATTTGTCTTTTAATCTATCGATACTTCTTCCTGTTTTTGCAGAAACAGCAATAATAGGTGCATAATAAAGAAATTTAAATTTACTTCTTACTTTTTCTTCTAGTTTTTTAAACTCATCTGCATTTTCATCCCATTTATTTAAAACAATAATAGTTCCTAAACCATATTCATCAACTAAACCTGCAATTTTTTCATCTAAATCAACTAATTCTTTAGAAGCATCCAATACAACAAGAGCTAAGTTAGCTTTTTCTAACATCTCTTTTGTTCTCATTAAAGCAAATTTTTCAATACCTTCAA
Source organism: Halarcobacter sp. (assembly GCF_963675975.1). Lineage (NCBI taxonomy): Bacteria > Pseudomonadati > Campylobacterota > Epsilonproteobacteria > Campylobacterales > Arcobacteraceae > Halarcobacter > Halarcobacter sp. Next base: position 2,378,626 of record NZ_OY780939.1, read on the forward strand.
TTCGCCCTCTTCTTCTTAAACCTGCTGTATCAACAAAAGTAATGTTTTTACCTTTATATTCAAACGATTCATCAACTGGATCAATTGTTGTACCTGCAATTGATGAAACAACTGATCTTTCTTCTCCAACAAGTGCATTTAAAATAGAAGATTTTCCAACATTAACTCTTCCAATAATTGCGACTCTAATTTCACCATCATCTTCTACTCTTTGATTATTTATATCTTCAATAGGGTCTAAAAAATCTTCTAGGAAATCATCTCCATCCTCTTCAATAACAACTTCAGGTTCCTCTTTTCTTGGAGGTAATTGGTATGAGATCCACTCAAAAAGTCTTTTTGTACCTCTATTATGAGATACTGAAATACCAAAAAGATTCTCTTCATCAATACCAAATTCATAAAAAGACCAAAGTCTTTCTAGCTCTTTATCATTATCAATTTTATTTACAATCAATGCAAGTTTTTTGTCAAGAGCTTGAAGCTCATAAAATAGTTCTTTATCTTTTTCATCTGGTATTTTCTTTCCATCAACCATAAAAAGTATTATATCAGCCTCTTTTGCACACTCTACAGCTTTTTTCTTAACATTTGAAAATATCTCATCATTGGTGTCATCAATACCACCAGTATCAAGCATTATTGCATCTCTTTCTAATATTTCTACTTCATGTTTTCTAATATCTCTTGTAGTACCAGCCATATCAGAAACAATAGCAATTCTTTTTTTTGCAATTCTATTAAATAGAGATGACTTACCAACATTTGGCTGTCCTATTAATGCAATTTTTTTAAGCTCGTTATTCATTTAAATTAAAATCCTTCTAAAATTAAAAAAGGCATTAGCCTAAAAAGACTAATACCTTTAGGTAATTTGAATATATTATTAATATAATCCAAATTTCCCTTCTTCTTTTGCTTTGTATAATACTCTTAAGTTATCATCTTTGTCATAGAATACTTTAAATAAATCCTCACTAGCTTTTAAGCTTTCTACAGCTTCTTCAATATCAATTGGTTTATAAGAAGCTAATTTTACAGGAATAATTTCGTTTTCATACTTTTCTAACTGAGCAGCTACTTCGTCTTGAACTTCAATAGCTTCAACTTCAGAAAGCTTAGTAGCTTTGTGTCCTGTAATTTTGTCATGATGTCTTCTTAAAACTTTTGAAACTCTATCAACAGCAATGTCAATAGCAGCGTATAAGTCTTTATCTTTTTGTTTAACAACAACCGTATCTAAATGTGCAATATTTAAAGTAAATTCAAAAGTAAATGCTTTTCTTCCGTTTTTTTCTTCTTGAGATATAATTGCACCAACAGATATAATATCTAAATTATATTTTTTAAAAATTTCTATTGAACTATTAACATAATCTTTAATAGGTTCAGTTAATTCTATGTGTCTTCCTACAATACTTGTATTCATAACATACTCCTTTTGCTTATATAATAAATTAATTCTAACATACAATTGATTAATTAATAGTCATGGTGTAAGAAATAATAAGATTAATATTGAAAATCATCAATAATATATAGAAATTAATTCAAGAATAATGTTTAAATTATTAATCCTAATATCAAGTTCTCTCATAGATTTAGTATTGGATAAAATCTCCACATCTTCGATAGCTTTAAACCCTGCTTTATATTCATCTTCCACAGAAGATAGTAACTCATCATATAAAGCTATATCTTTTTTGACAATATTATTTAGTTTTTTATATTTTTCAATATTTTTTATTGATTTTTCATAATCATTTGTTTCATCAATTTTTGTTTGTTCTAATTCTTTTTTTGCTAAAAGATAATTTACCTGGCTTGATTCTATACTATTTAAAGATGAAAAACTAAAAGGTATACTAACACTTAAACCATAATTATAACTCTTTTCATCAGAAATTGTTTCTTCTGAAAAATCATAAGAGTAATTTGTATTAAATGAAACTTTTGGCAAATAATCACTTTTATTTATTTTATGGATGTATTTTTTAAGTTCTTGATTTAAAGATGCAAGTTTTACATCTTTTGATTCTTTCAAATATGTATCTAAATCTTTTATTTTAAGATTTGGTATATCTATTTTATCATAATCTAAATTTGTATATTTTCTTAAGTCTCTTAGATATTGATATTTACTATTTTCTTGAGAAATAATCTCCTCTTCTAAGGCATTTTTATCCATAATTGCATCATTTAATGTTGTAACATCAGTTTCACCCGCTTTATACTCTTCTTTTAATATATTTAAATTTATCTCTTCATTTTTAAGGGAAAACTTTTGTTTTTCTATATTTAAATCAGTTAATTTTGCATTTAAAACATTTGTATAAATTTCATTAATATAATTATCAAAAGTGATATCTAAATCTAAAAGACTATACTCTTCTTGAATCTGTGCCATATCAATAATATTTGAAATTGCACCAAATCTAAATATATCTTGATTATAAGATAATGAAAAAGTTTTAGTAGTGGTATTATCTTTATCTTTTGAAATATCAGTATTTACATTTATATTAGATAACCAATCTTTTTCATCAACTTTTTTATCTTCATTTATAATCTTTTTTTCTAACTCTAATATCTCTTTTTTAGTGTTAGTAAAAAGATTTATTCCTTCACTTGAAAATAGAGGAATAGAAATAAACAATAAAAGAATTGATATTTTTTTATTCATATTTAAACTCCACTTTTGTTACTTTACCAAAATTTTTATTATCCAATACAATAGTTACTTTATGTGCAGAAACATATGTTTCATCTAGAGTTTTATCAATTTTTTCTATATAAGCAGAAGAGATTTTATCATCCAAATAGATCTTCTTAGTTTTTATGTCTTTATAATCACTAGCACTAACATATACAATAAGCTTAGATTTTGATATATCTTGAACTGTTGCTAATTGTGCCCCTGTAGATACATAATCTCCTTTATCAACTAAGAAGTTTTTTACATATAAGTTATCTATTTTAATAGTTTTTTTACTTATAATATCCCGTAATTCTTCTATTGATAATTTTAAAGAATCAATCGATAATCTTATATCTAAAAGTTCACTATATTTATCATCTTTATCAGATTGACTTTTCCCTCTAATTTTAATAAATTTTCCATAGCTTGTTTCATAAATTTTTAATTTTTGCTTGTTTAAGTCTAATTGGTTTTTATAAATTTTTAATTGTTTTTGTTCTAGTGAATCATCAAGTTTTATTAAAACTTTATTTACAATTTTTGTTTCATCATTTTTATCTAAATTTACTATTTGTCCTGATGTTTGAGAGTAAATTGTATACTCTTCATAAGGTTCAATTTTAGTCATATAAGTTTGAGAAAATAAAAAAACTGGCAAAGCTATTATTAGTAAATATTTTTTCATATTTAATCCTTAATTTTAAATAATGTTGCATATAATGCAGGTACATAAATTAGATTTAGTATTGTTCCCCAAGCTATTCCAAATCCAAGTGATATTGCAATTGGTTGAAGCATAATTGATTCACCTGTAGGGAAGAATATAAGTGTTGAAAGACCAAGAATTGTTGTGATTGAAGTAATTAGAATTGGTCTTACTCTTTGTTTTGCTTTTATAAAAAACTCTTTTCTATTTTTTGTATTATGTAAAAAATCTAACATAATAATTCCATCATTAATTACAACACCTGCTAATCCTAACATACCAATTAATGATTGAGAGTTTATGTTTACGCCCATGATAAAGTGCCCTATAATTGCACCAACAGCTGTAAAAGGGATAACAGATAGAATAATAAAGGCGCTTTTAAATGATGGAAAATTGATAAGTAAAGTTATAAATATCAAAAATAATCCTACTAAAAATGATTTTAGCATATCACTAGCCATTTGAGCACTTTTTTCCCTTTCTCCACCATAATTTATTATGATTCCTTTTTCTCGTGATTCTTTTAAAATAGGTTCAAGTTTTTCTAATACTTCATTTGCACTAGTTTGTGATTTTTCTATATTTGCAAAAATATTTTTTTGTATTTGTCCATTCTCTTTTTCTATTTTTTGGAAATTTCTTTCTATTTTAAAATCTACCAACTCTTGAAGTTCAATCTTTTTATCATCTATATTTATTAAAAAATGTTTTAAATCATCTAGATTATCTTTATAAATTGACTGGGTTACAATCTCTATAACCCCATCTTCATTAAAAGTATTTGCTTGTTCTTTTTCCATAAAATAGTTTGCAACTTGCAGGGCAATTTCACTGTCTGTTAAACCTAAAGATTGGGCATAGGCATTTAAAGAGTATTTGTATTCACTTTCCCCTAATTCTGTATTATCTGTAACATCTTTAACACCGTTGATTTTTGATAATTCTTCTTTGATTTTATCTATATTTTTTAGCAACAATGATTTATTTTCATTACTTAATTTTAATTCAATATCAGATTTTACAATCCCTATTCTTCTGGTTATTATATTAAAAGCAACTGCATTATCTTGTTTAGTTAATGGTGTTACTATTTCTCTTATGTTTTTCATTGCTGTTTGGGTATCTACTGTTCTGATTTTATCTTTTTGTTCAAAATCAAAACTAAGACTTAATATAGGATTTATATATTTTTGTAAAAAATTATCTTGTTTTAAATCTTCTAATTCTAATGATAATTGAAACCCATTTTCAATTGTTTCACTCTCACTAACAATATTTGTGAATCTACCAACTGTGGTATCTATATTTTTTATAAATAGTTTTTTTGAATTTTCTAACAATATATCTTCATATTTTTTCACTATTTCATTTGTATCTTTTAAAGATATAGATTCGTTAAGTTTTACAGATACAGTTACACTTCTTGAATCCATATCAGGCATCATTTGAAATCTACTATTTTGAATCAATATAAAAGTTAAAACAGGAACTGATACAAAAAACAATAAAAGAAAAGTTCTTTTATAGTGTATAACCTTATGAAGTATTGATTCATAAAAATTATATGCTTTTGTCCAATCAAGCATTTTTTCTTTTCTTTTTAAAATATGTTTGGCATGCAAAGGAAGAAATAGAAATGATTCTATAAGTGAAGAGAATATTAATACAGCAATTACAATTGGAATCATTCTCATGAGATTACCTAACTCTCCACTTATTAGTAACATTGGTAAAAATGCAAAAATAGTTGTAAATGCAGCTATTAAAACAGGTGCAATCATCTCTTTTGCACCAATAAGTACAGCTTTATCTAAATCCTCACCATCATCCAAATGCCTTTGGATATTTTCACTTACAATAATTGCATCATCAACAACAATACCTAAGGATATAAGCATAGCCATTAAAGAGATCATATTTAAACTATAACCTGCTTGTTCTATAACCAAAAGACCTAAAATAAAAGAAAATGGTATACCCATTACAATAACTAAAGATAATCTTGGACTAATTAATAAGTGCATAGAAAGTCCTACTAATATTAAACCTAAGGTTATATTTGCAATGATTGTTTTAATTCTATCATTTACAGGTTCACTACTATCTCTTGTAATTATTGTTTCTATATCATCAGTAGAATTTGAAAATGTTGTTAACATCTTTTTTATTTCATTAGCAACTGCAATGGAATCACCTGAATCATCTTTATAAACATTCAAAGAAATAGTATTTTTCCCATTTAATCTTGAGATTGTTTCATCCACAGGATAATCAATAGTTATAGTTGCAATATCTTTTAGGTATACTCTTTTGTTATCAACTTTTATAATAGTATTTGCCCAAACTTCTTGGTCAAATTTATTATTATTTGCACTCATATATACATGATTCCCTGTTTGTTCAACTTGTGCAACAGGATAAATATAAGAGAAGTTTTTTATTGCATTTATTACAGAGCTAGATTCTAAACCATACATATCAATTTTTTTATGGTCTAGTAAAATATCAATTTCTAAACTACTATCGCCAAAAATTTGAACTTCATTTATATTTGAAATTTGTAAAAGTTTTGTTTTTAATTTTTTTGAAATATCTAAAAGCTCAGCTTTAGTTCTATTTTTTGACAAAATAGAGATATTTAATAGTGACATTTGGTGCTCGGCACTTGAAACAGTAGGTTCAGTCATATCACTTGGTAAATATTTTTTAGCTGAAGTTACAGCATCTTCTATATCATCTTGAACTTTTTTCTTATCTGCACCATCTTGTAGCTCTACACTAATAGAAAAACTTCCATTTGTAATAGTTGAATTAACCTCTTTTACATCAGAAATTGTATCTATTTGATTTTCTATTTCAACAACAGCAAAATTATTTAAACTATCAGCACTAGCCCCTGTATAACTACCACTAACATAAATACTATCTAAAGTAACAGTGGGAAACATCTCTTTAGGAATTTTATGATAAGCAAAAATTCCCATAACTAAAATAAAAAGTAAAAGTGTGTGGTTTAGCCTAGAGTTTTTTAAAAAATATTCAATTATTTTGTTCATTCAGATTCTTTTTTTCAATTTGCAGTGAAACTATATCAAATTAAAATTAATGAAATATTACTAACTAGCAAAAGAGCTACACTTTTAAGTGTAGCTACTCTATATTATTTATATAATTAGGCATATCCAAATAAAGAAGAAGTGCTATTAGAAAGGTTATTAACATAGGTATTTATCTCTTGATTGTTATTTTCATTATTAACCATTTTCATAATATTTCCAAAACTACTTAAATCTAATCCATTTTCATTATCACTTGAATTGTATTTAATAGCTTCAAAAAGCATTTTGATACTCTCTTGTGGGTTTGATGCTATATCTGAAGAATCAGATGTTTCATTTACATCAATACCTAATCCTGCCATTTTTTCCTCAAAAGATACAATTCCATCTTCATTTGTATCTAATTCATCATAATCCTCCTCTTCAGAACTAGATGCTGAACCACCAGGCGGGGGAGTACCTGAAGAGGTTTTAGAATCTTCTGATGCGGCAGAAACTTCAGTACTACTTGCATTTCCATTTGTCACTTCATCAATAGCTGCACTTAATTCATCTGTTGTTATTGAACCATCACCATCTGAATCCAAGGCACTAAACTCCTCTTCATTTAAAATTGAGACTTCATCTGAACTTAATAAAGAATCGCCATCGGTATCATATGTAGACATTAATTCTGTAGCTAATTGATTATTTTGTGGTTTTTCTGGAAGTTCAGGCATTTCTAAACCTAAATTTGAAAGCAAAGTTGCAAACTCTTCAGGATTTGGCATTTGATCATAACTTGAAAGTTCACTATCTATTGCACTTGCAATCTCATTTTGTGTAACTAATCCATCAGAATCATTGTCTAAAGAACTAAATAAATCTTCACTTATATCTAATTCTTCAATACTTAAAGATTCATTAGAATCACTATCATTTTGACTGATTATATCTGTAGAGATTTGACTTGTAATGGAAGGTAACATTCCTATACTGTTAGTTGAAGTTATAGTATTCATAATATTCTCCTTATTATGAAATTCTATAACTTTTTAGTAAATAATGGGTAACAAATTATTAGCTATCGCTTGTTTCCATATCCATAATCATTTTTAATGAATTAAAAGAGTTTTCCATCTCTGTAATTATTACAGTATATTGTGCAAATTGTTGAGCCATTTGAGCATATTTTGTATCAAGTCTTTCTGTTTCACTCTCTAAATCATCATTTAAATCTTCAAGTCTTTGAGATAATCTATCTTCATAACTTGTCATAATTCCATCTAAACTATCTAAGTCATCCAAATAATTACTAAGTCTAGTACCTAGACCCTCTTTTTCTGCATATCCAACGAATAGCTCTTTTAAATCATCATAATTATTTGTAACTGCTTCAGATAGTTCTGAATTATCAATCTCCATAAGCCCATCTTCATTAAAGGTAATACCATAAGAAAATGCATTTTCTTCATCAGATAATCCATAAGAACCATAAAACATAGATTTGATATCATTCATTACAGATCTTAATGTACTTGAATCAGAAATAACAGCAGGATTGTCTTCATCTCCAATAGTGTAAGAATCAACTAATTGAACTAACTCATTATAAGAAGTTGCCATGTTATTTATTTGTTCAATAACATAACTATCATCTCTTTCAATAGAGATTGAAGCATCACCTTTTTCAACAGCTGCTATCATTAATCCATTATCTAGAGTTAATTTATTTGAAGACAGATTATAATTAATTCCATCAATAGTTGCTTCCATATTTCGTGCACTTACAGTGTGACTCTCTGGCTCTTCATAACCTAAATCTAAACCACTTTGAGAGATAGATATAGAGTTCTCCAATCCTGTATTAGAACTTTTTAAAATTAGTCTATAAGAATTATCACCAACTTGTTCTAAAGAAGCTTCAAGTCCTGCGTTATAATTCAATTCTGTAACTAATTCTTCATAAGTTTTTCCATTGGTTTCATAAGTAGTAGTTTCTCCACCAATAGTAATGCCAAGTGATCCTGAAGGCATTATTGCAGTTTTATCTGCTATTTCAATAGATTGATAAACATCTTTTTGAGCCAACTCTGTTATTGTAACAGCAATTGAACCTGGATTTATATTACTAGTATCTGCTGCATTAAATGTAGCTGCAGTTCCTGTTGTAGTAGCAGAAACTTGATTAAAAGCATTAGTTCCTGTTGTATATAAATCAAACTCTTCCATAATAGATAAAAATTCATCAAGTTTTGTTGTTACTTCATCTACTGCATCCATTGTTGCTTGTAAATCTTCTTGATTATTTTCAATAGGAGTAATATAAGCTTTAGATTCAGCTTCTTTAAGCTTATCAAGTAAATCCTGACTTAAATCCACACTTCCTGAACTTCCAAGTCCTAATATTCCATCAGCCATCTTTTATCCTTTACTACATATTTAAAATAGTTTGCAACATCTCATCAACTGCTGTAATAATTTTTGCATTTGCTTCGTATGCTGCTTGATACTGCATTAAGTTAATCATCTCTTCATCGGGATCAACTTTTGTTAAATTCTCATAAGTTACTGTCATTGAATTTAATACGGCATCTTGCGATTCCATTAAAGATGCATTATCTTCAGTATCAATAGAAACATTCTCAAGTAAATTCTTATAAAATTCTTTAAATGAAGTTACTTCACTACTTCTTGAATCGATATTTATATCTTCTGCCCATTGTAATTGTGCTATACCCTCTAAATCAGTACCTGAAAGGAAAAAAGCACTATCTTTTACATATTCAAATGTATTTACACTTGCACCTTTAAACATTGTAGTATCACTATTTTGAGCATAAGCTTCTACAAGAGCTTTAGTAAAATCATTTAAGGCTCTTTTATAAGATAATAATTCAGATGTTTCAGATGTTAAGTTTTCAGATAATGATTTTAATGTACCACCTGATAATTCTAATTCATTGTTATAAACAGCAACGCTAACATGGTCAGCAGCATCAACAGAAACATTAGTATCTTTTCCTACAACTGAGCCTGCTACGTCAATTTTTAAATCGAAGATATTATCTTCTCCACCCTCAATTGATTCAATAATTAAGTTATTTGCTGTATCTAAACGAGCTTGTAACTTTCCAAATTCTGAATTGTTATTTATTCTATCTACTATTTGTTGTTTTAAATCAAAATTTGTTCCACCAGATACACTTGCAACAATATCAATAGATACATCGTTATTTAAAGTTAAAGTTACAACATCTCCATCACTAAAGTTTGTATCATTTAAGTCTGTTGTTGTATATATATCTTTTTGACTTATATACTCTTCTTTTACACTAAGTTCATGGAAACTTGTTGTATTAAAGATTACATTTTGTCCACCCATTTTTAATACATAATTGTCATGTTCAGTACTTACTTCAATATTTCCATAACCTGATAATTGTTTTTCATACTGATCTCTTTTATCAAGAAGCTCATTAGTTTCACCAGAATTAATAATTTTTTCATTAATATGAGATATTTTTGCTAATATTGAATTCACTTCTTCTGCTTGATCTTTTAATAAAGATAAATTATCGTCTTGAAGCTCTTCTAAATCTGAATAAACACCTTTTATACTGTTTACAAGCATAGTTGACTGGCTGTTAAGCTCTGCTTTATAAGTTGAAGAGGTTGGATCTCCCCTTAAAGTTTCTGCAGCAGTAAAAAAATCTGTCAAAGTTATTGAAAAACCACTTTTATCAGTTTCTTGAAATATCTGTTCAGCACTACTTAATGTACTATTTTGTTGAGTATAATAGTTTGAATAACTATTTTGGCTTAAAATCTGAGTGTATAAATAAGGACTTGTAGTTCTATTTACACCATCAAAAGATACACCATTTCCTATGTTGTGATGAATACTCGCAACTTCACTTGTCTGAACAATTCTTTTTTTATAACCCTCAGTATTTTCATTTGCAAGGTTATTTGAAGTAACATCAATAGCATATCTAGAAGTTTTAAGACCACTTTGTGCTATATACAATGAATCCATCATAATGAATCCTTTTTTATTATATTTTTAAATAATTTATCTTCAATATTTAAAAATTTGAAGTTAAATAATTTTTTCATTTTTTAGCCTATCTCATATAATTAACTAAAGACAACTCATTTACTCTACTAATTGTAGAATATAAAGCTGTATATGTTATTTCTAAAGCTTTTGCTTGAATACCTAATTCAGTTAAATCTGCTGTAGCATACTCTTTTTCTAAAATTTTTAAATTTGTTAATTTTGTTGAAACAATACTTCCATATGATTCAATAGTACTTGTTCTTGTACCTACTAAAGAATGGGAGATATTTTGAGATTCAAAAGCTCTGTTCATTCTATCTAATACATCTGAGATAACATCTTTTTGATCACCTACTGTAATTGTATTATCATCTTTATCTTTTAATCTTAAAGCCGTGATAACAGTATCTAAATCATCAAAAACAGAACGATGTACTTCTAATTCAGCTACTGAAGTATTTGATGCAGTAAATGTACCATCTCCATTATCAACAACACTTATTGGAGTTGTAGTTGTATCTCCATTTATAAACAAATTATCAAAAGTTCCATCATTGTTTATATCTGTTAGTTCCCACTCATTACCCTCTTTATCCAATATAATATTATTTGAAGTAAAAGTAAAACTATCCCCATCACTTGAAATATTTAAAACAACATTTGAAGTATTATTTGTCATGGTAACTGTACCATCACCATTATCAGTAACAGGAATTGGAGTTGTTGATGTATCTCCATTTATATATAAACCATCAAAAGAAGTATCACCATTTGTATCAACTAATTGCCATACATTTCCATCATCATCCATAACTGTTTCAGTAGAATCAAAAGTAAATGTATCTCCCTGTCCAAATTTTTGACCACTACTCACTTCTGTATCCACATAATAAAATGCTTCTATTCCATTTATTCCTTGTGCAGTATAAGTAGCATCTTCAACATTTATTTTTTTTGTTGAATTATCACTTTGATAAGAAATCACTCCAGTATTAGGGTCTTTTGTAAATGACATAACATTTGTATTTACTCCAGAAAAAAGATATTGCCCGTCAACTTCAGTATTAGATAAAGCTAAAAGTGATTCTCTAAAATCTTCTAATTGTGTTGCAATAATTTCTCTTTGGTTTTGACCTGTTGTATCTGTATTTGCTTCAATTAATTCTGCAATTGTTGATTGAGTAATATTTTTTACTTGAGCCATGGTATCATCACTTGTAGTATTAAAAGCTTTACTTAAGTCAATATGTTGACTAATTGAATCATAACTATTAATATCACCTCTGATACCTAAAATTTTACTATATAAAACAGAATCATCACTTCCATACTCTAAGGCTTCTTGAGTACTAAGTGCAGTATTAACTTTATGATTCAATTTATCTAAAAGCGAAAGATTATAGCTTATTGATGAAAGTGACTTAATCATGGCTAACTCCTATTTATTATCTTTTAAGTTGAATTAACGTTGTTAAAAGTTCATCTGAAGTTGTAATCGATTTTGAGTTCGCTTCAAATGCTCTTTGAAAAACCATTAAATTGACTAAACTCTCACTTAGATCGGCTGTACTAAGCTCTAAGTTCTTTTCATTTACCGTTGTTGAATTATCATTATTAATTGTATAAATTGCTGTACCACTTTTTGTTGTCTCTTTTAATAGATTATCACCAATAGATTCTAATCCAATATTATTTGAGAATTGTGCAATTGCAATTTGTCCAATTACAAAATCAACACCATCTTGTGTCATAGTTACTAAACCTGTTTCATCAACAGATATTTCTCCAAATGATTCATCTGTTAAACCTAAAGAATCAAGTTTTAATTGTAAAGATGTTCTTGAAGTTTCTTGGTCAACTGTAGAGATTATTTGCATAAACTCAGCACCAGCACCAGTATTACCACTTAATTCTAAGTTTTTCTCTTTTCTATATACTGGTGTTCCGGTACCTGTAGGATCATATCTCATAATTCCTGTAAACTCTTCACCTGTAGTATTTGATTTTATAACCAGTTCACCATTTACTAATTTAGCAGAAACTTTGTCTGTTATTTCAGGATGAGGTGCAGCTGTTTCAATACTAGTAATCAACTCAGCTATAGAAGCATCATAACTTTGACCAGGAGTAGTAGTAATAGTATAATCAGTACCATCAATTGACATAGTATAAGTTAATACACTATTTGTACCATCCCAAGGAACAGAAATTCCATTATCATCTGTAAGTACATCTGACTGTTGGTATACATCGTATTGATTACCTGCAACTGCTGATCTTAAAGCTCTCATTGCAGAATCAACAGCACCTTGTCCTGTACCTTGAACTGATTCTGTAATTGTAGTAGTTGTACCTTGAATCTCTATATTATCCGATGATTCTGCAATATCACCTATTACAAACTCTTCACCAGGGATAATTGATTCAATCATTATTCGACCATTTATTACATCTGAAAAAGCAGTTGAAGGATTATTTGCAGCTGATACATCAATAGTATAAGCATTTAGGCCTGTAATATTTGAAATTCTATCAGCCATAGCTTTATATGTTGCTGCTCTACTTGCTAAAACATCATAATCCCCTTGTGCATCTGCAGTTCCATCTCCATCTAAATCCGCAATAGGTCCAACAATTGCAGTAATAAATTCTGGTGTCGCAATCTCTTGAACATAATCTTGTGTATATTTATCTCCATTGATAAATACATAGATTTGTTCACCCTCTGCATTTAATGAACTGCTAGCTCCATCGGGAAAATCTATTACAGATCTTTGTGCTTGAGAAGGAGAAGAAGTTGCTTCTGGATTCTCAGCATATCTACTTAAGGCATCGTTATAGTTTGTTACTAAAGCTTCAATATCAGAAACCTTTGAAGCATAGTTTTTAATACCTGAACCTGATAATACAGTAGAGTCACTTCTAGCACTCTCTGCATAGTCAGTCATTTTAGCAGCATAAGTTTCAACTCTTGAAGGAAATTTTACAATTTGATTACCTGCAATTTCAGTAAAAAATTGATTAAATGATGTCCAGTTATTATTTGTAGATATTATATCACTTGATGGATCAACTGGACTCATAGCCCATCCTTGAACCTCATAACCATTTGCATCTTGAAGGGTTCCGTTATCACCCATTCTCATATTTCCTGCTCTAGTATATAAAGTTTCAGAAGTACCTGTGGAATCAACATTCCTTACAACAAAGAAACCATCTCCATATAATGCTAAGTCATATGAAGATTCTGTTCCTTTCATACTTCCTTGAGTGTATTGTTTTTCTGCATTGGTTACTCTTGAACCCTTACCAATACTATCTTGATACATCATATCTGCAAATGAAACCCTAGAGGCTTTATAACCTATTGTATTAACATTCGCTACATTGTTTGATTCATTATCAATTGCAGATTGAGCCGTTTTTAATCCTGAAATACCAGTCCATAATGCACCAATCATTGTAAATCCTTTTTCTTAAAATTCAATTTTTTTTAAATATGTAACTATTATATCTAAAATATCCATAAATAGCTACTTTTTTCATTAATATATCTTTGATACACTCGAATATTGCAACATATCTGCTTCATCAGCATAAGTTGTAATATTATTTTGAGAGTATGCTAAGTCTACTCCTGTAGAACCTATATTACTTCCACCATTTTCAACATACATTTTTACAGAATATGTACCATCACTATTTTCTGCAACAGTCGCACTTACACCACTTATTGCATTTAATTCTTCAGCAAATTCTTCATAGGTTTTATCTTTTGTACTGATAGTATGTTCATTTCCATTACCATCAACAAGTGTAAAAACATCATCTTCACTTGTAGAACCTAAAGAATCAGTTTTACTATCCGCAGATCCTAAAGTGTATTCATCATAATAACCTGTAATCTCATATGCTGTTAAAGTTACTGTACCATCGTTACTCTCAACAGATGAAACCTTATACTGTTTTGGTTCGCCAGAACTATTTGTGGTTCCTGTTTCAACTAAGTGTCCAATTAATGATGTTGCATCAGATAAAGCACTTTGACTAAATCCAGCTGTAATACTTTCCATAGCATTTACAATTGAAGTATTTGCTTCTAAAGTTGATAATTGTAATTGTGAATCCATCATTGAAGCAGCATCAACAGGTTTAGTTGGATCTTGCATCTTAAGTTCTGTTAACATAAGATTAATAAAATCTTCACTTTTTAAACCCTCTTTTGATACTCCAGTAGTATATGAATTCCCATAAGCATCTGTTGCACTCGTTGTTGTAACACCATCAGTTGTTGTAGTTGCCATGGCTAACTCCTTAATGTTTACTGTAATCACAGTAGAAAATATAACTCTACTGTTAATTATATTACCTAAAAGTAAATAAAAAGTAACAAAATGGGCTAAAATTGTATTTTAAAAATGTGATAATTGTTATTAAAGTAATAGTATAAGTTATATCCGTGACGTTTTATAATGCTATTTGTAATATAAAGTCCTAAACCTAAACCTTTATCAATAGATTCATAATCTCTGTTAAAGGGTTTTAAATATTCATCAAAGGGTTTTTTTAAAGCTTTTCCATGGTTTTTTATAATCAATGAATCACTATTTATGACTATTTCAGGTTTTCCTTCAGTATTATATTTCATAGCATTATCAATAAGATTTTTTAAGGAAATTGCAAAAAGTTCATAATCTACATATATAGTTGTTAAATTTGTGTATATATCAACTTGTGATTTATCGATTAACAAAATATCTAAAGATTGATCAAGTAAATCAATAATTCTGTACTCTTTTCTTTCTAAAGTAATTTGACCTGAGGTTAACTCTTCTAACTTAACAAACTCTTCTAATAAATACTCTAGTCTTGAAAAAGCTCTTTGTAAGACATCCCTCTTTTTACCCTCTTCTAGAGTATCTGAGACTAGTTTCCCTTTTGTTATTGGAGTTTTAAGCTCGTGTAGAATATTACGCAAAAATAGTTTTCTAGAACTATTTAAATCTCTAATCTTTTCAATTGCATTATTAAACTCATTTGATACTTGTGCAATCTCATCATCACCTTCTAATGTTGTATCAATCTCTAAATTACCTTCTGAAAACTTATTTATTTCATTTTTTAATTTGATTAATGGTTTTAATTTTTTAAATAAAAAATAATAAAACCACACCAATAAAATATCAATAAAAAGCAAAACAATTAACCAAAAAAATCTATCCTTAGATGAAAAAGATTTATCAATTAACAAAATCTCAGGTGGCTTAGGTAGGAATTTTTTGTCAAATCTAGGGGGTTTAAACTCTTCATTCATAATAGGAGGTTTAGGATCAAAATAAACAAAAGTTTCATTGTTGTATTTATACAAATGAATCATATCCTCTTCATCATCAAATTCTAGTTTTTCTGGATTCTTCTTTTTTAATTCATTATATGTAATTTGGGCTAATTGCATATTAACAGCAGAAATCTTTTCATTTATAATTTCAGAAGATAGACCTAATCTAATATCTTTTTCCACAGTTTTAATAACAGATATATATTTTTTAAATATCAAAGCTTGATAGTTTTTATAATCCAATGAGAATTGCAGATAAATCAATGAATTTATTATTAGAAAAATTACAAAGAAAAATAGTGTTATTTTAAAAAAAATAGAGTTTTTTTTATCCATTAACCAATTTATATCCAACTCCTCTTATTGAAAGTATATGTTTTGGTTTTTTAGAGTTTTCTTCTATTTTATTTCTAACCCTACCTATTAGAACATCTATACTTTTATAACTACTTTCATATTTAATCGAATCTACATTTGATAATAACTCTTCACGAGATACAACAAAACCTGCTTTTTTTATTAAATATGCTAAGATATGATATTCTGCATTGGTAAGATCTAAAACCTCATTTTCTTTTTGAATCTCCATTTTATCTTCATTTACGATAAATATAGCACTATTCTCTTTTTTATTTTCATCTTGTTCATCAAGAGAACATCTTCTAAGTATAGATTTTATTCTGAATATTAATTCTTGAGTATCATAAGGCTTTGGCATATAATCATCAGCACCTAAACTAAAACATGCTGCTTTATCACTAATATTTGAACGTGCACTAGAAATAATTATTGGAGTAGTATAATGTTCTCGTATCATTCTACATACATCTATACCATCAATTTCAGGTAAAGAAAGATCTA
Source organism: Halarcobacter sp. (assembly GCF_963675975.1). Taxonomy (NCBI): domain Bacteria; kingdom Pseudomonadati; phylum Campylobacterota; class Epsilonproteobacteria; order Campylobacterales; family Arcobacteraceae; genus Halarcobacter; species Halarcobacter sp. The sequence goes on from NZ_OY780939.1 coordinate 2,395,333, forward strand.
AAATAATCAAATCATATTTTTTTAATCTAAGTGCAGAGATTGCTAGTTCTGGGGAGTCATAGTTAGTTACATTTATATTATATTCTTTTAAATAATCTACTAAAATATCAGCTAATTCTAAATCATCTTCTATCATTAATATTTCTATCAATTCTTATCCTTTTATAGAAATAATTTTAGTAAATAAGAGTAAATATAAAGTAACAAACTATACTTTAAATAAGTATTTCTCTATTTCCTTTTGCATTTGCTTCAGATAAAACACCAGTTTGTTCTAACTGTTCTACAATTGTTGCAGCTCTATTATAACCAATTCTTAGCTTTCTTTGAATATAAGAGATAGATGTTTTTTTATCATTTAAAACAACATCTTTAGCATCTTCATATAGTTCATCAAGTTCTCCCATTTCTAAACTACCAGAAGAACCACTTAATGCAGAATCAGTTTTATCTTTGACAAAATTCATATCATATTCAACTTCTCTTTGGTCTTTTAAGAAATCAACTACACTTTCAATCTCTGTTTCCATTGACCATGGAGCATGAAGTCTCACAAGTCCTGAAGTTCCAGGAGGAGTAAATAACATATCCCCTCTTCCTAATAATGATTCAGCACCTAAAGAATCAAGGATAATTTTTGAGTCTACTTTTTGACCAACTTTGTATGATAGTCTACTAGGTAGGTTTGCTTTAATTAAACCTGTAACAACATCTACTGATGGTCTTTGTGTTGCAACAATCAAGTGAATACCTGAAGCTCTTGCCATTTGTGCAAGTCTAGCAATTGATAACTCAACATCTTTTCCACTTGTCATCATTAAATCTGCTAACTCATCGATTACTACCACAATATATGGAATAGCTTCAAATCCGTCCCTTTTTGCTTTTTCATTATAGCTTTCTATATTTTTTGTCTTTGTTTTAGACATTAATGTGTATCTTCTTTCCATCTCTGCAACCATATTTGATAAAGCATTAATTGCATCTGTTGGTTTTGTAATAACAGGTGTTAGAAGGTGAGGAATCTCATTATACATAGAAAACTCTAACATCTTAGGATCAATCATCACAAGTTTTAAATTATCTGGTGAGTTTTTATATAATAAAGATAAAATCATTGAGTTAATACCTACTGATTTACCTGAACCTGTAGTTCCTGCAATAAGTAAATGAGGAAGCTTCTTCAAGTCAGTAATAAAAGGTTTTCCAACAATATCTTTTCCTAAAATCATAGTTAAAGGTGATTTTGCATTTTGAAAAATTTCACTCTCTAAAAGCTCTCTTATATAGATTGTTTGAGTATCATCATTAGGAACTTCAATACCAACTACATCTTTACCAGGAATTGGAGCTTGGATTCTTATAGTTTGAGCTTTTAAAGCCATTGCTAAATCATCTTGAAGATTAAGTATTTTTGATACCTTTACATTTGGTGCTGGTTTAAACTCAAAAGTTGTTACAACAGGACCTGTATAAGTTCTAACTACATCACCTTCAATTTTAAACATAAGTAGTTTTTCTAATAAATCTTCAATTTTTTTATCAATTTGAGCTTCTGATACTTTAGATTTTTTCTCTTTAGGTGCACTTTGGAAAAATTTAGTTGATGGTAATTCAAAGTCTTTAGGTTTTTCTGTATTTCCTAATTCAATTTCATCTTGTAGTTTCTTATTTTCTTCTAATTCATCTACAATTAATGCATGTGGTTGTTCTACATCAATTACATCTTCAATCTCATTATCTTCTTCAATTAGTTCTTTCTCTTTTATAGAATCAATCTCTGATTCTTCTTGAGAAAGAGTGATAATATTTAAATCATCAACTTCAATATCAGCTATTTGACTCTCATCAACCTCTTCAATTATAATCTCAGCAACATCTCCATCATTTTTCACTTTTACCTTATCTTCAGATGAAGAAGATACTCTTTTTTCTCTTTTATCTTTTCTTTTATTTTCAATTCTTTTAGGTTTAACTGCTGTATTAACCTTTTTAAAGTTTGGAACAATTTTTTTTGCATTAAAATTAAAATTTGTATCTTCAAAAAGAATCATTAAAGATATAATAAGCCCTATAACTACAAATATCCATAAACCTACATTTCCAACAAAGGGAAACATTGAAGAGATTATGTAGTTTCCAATTTCCCCTGAGAAAATACCTTTTTCTACAACTAAAGATTGAAAAATCAATAAAGAGATTAAAAGTAAAATTACAGAAGAACTTTTAATACTAAAATCTTTTAAATCAAAGTCTTTATTAAAATTTATTATATACAATGGGTATAAAAATAAAATCAAATAGATATATGATAAGAAACCAAAATATTGGTGTGAGAATGAAGCAAAAAGGAAACCAATCTTCCCTACACTAATCTTATCACTTACAAAAGTGGCATATTCAAAATAAACAATAATAAATAAAAAGACTGATGATAAAATTTTCTTAACTATGATAGACCCTTATTTTAATAGTTTTGCTATTCTTCCTTGAAGTTTTAACCATTGTCTGTGTTCAAACAAAGGGAAACCAGCCCACTGCTTTTTAGGAGTTGTGATTGATTTTGTAACCCCTCCTCTAGCAGCTATTGTTGTAAATGGAGCAATTTCAAGATGACCTGCAGTTGCACTTTGTCCACCCATTATTACATATTCATGTAAAGTAGTTGAACCTGATAAACCAACTTGACCAGTAAGAATTGAACCTGTTCCAATTTTACAGTTATGTGCGATATGGATTAAGTTATCTAATCTAACACCATCAGATATTATTGTAGATTTAAAAACTGCTCTATCTATTGATGTATTAGAACCAATCTCTACATCATTTCCAATAACAACATTTCCATTTTGATAAATCTTTATATATTTTCCATCTTTAGTATTTGCAAAACCAAAACCATCACTACCAATAACAGTTCCAGAATGAATAATACAATCATTACCAACAATACAATCTCTGTAGATAGATACATTTGGATGTAAAATAGTATTATCACCTATTGTTACGTTATCCCCTATAAATACACCTGGCATAATCTTACAATTAGACCCAATTTTACTATTTTTACCTAAATATACATTTGGCATAATAATTGTATTAGAACCTACAATACAATCATCTCCTTGCTCTTCAATAATCTTAGGAGCAAAAAGTTTTGATGCATATGCTAAATTAAGATAAGGCTCTTCACATACTAAAGCAATTGAAGTTTTAGGTACTTTTGAAGCAAACTCTTTTTTAACTAAAACAGCTGCTGCTTTTGTGTTTTCTAAATCATTTATATATTTTTTGTTTTCTAAAAAAGTTAATTCATTTTCATTTGAGTCAAGTAGAGTGTTTAAGCCAGTTATTTCAACTTCACTTGAAGAGTCTAAATTTAAAACCTTTACTATTTCATTAAGTTTCAATTTATATATCCTTATAAAGACAAAAAGATAAGATTACTCTTATCTTTCCATCGCTACTACACCACTTTTTACTACTTCAAGTGGTTTAAATTTGCTCATAATATTTGTAAAATTTGCTATTCTACTTGGAGCATCTGTTGCTGAAATGACAATTGCATCATCTGTAACATTTTGGATATGTCCATTATATGCCCTTGCAATTACATCAATATCACTAAGAGGTTGATCAATTGGTATTTTAATCAATACTGTCTCTTTTTCTATTACATTTTGATGTTCGTTTACTTTTAATACAGGTATTAACTTATTCAATTGTTTAACAATTTGATCAATAATTCTTTTATCACCAGTTGTAACTATAGTCATTCTTGAATAATCACTTCCAGAAATTGGCGCAACAGTTAAAGAGTCAATATTGTATCCTCTAGCAGAAAATAAACCTACAATTCTTGATAATACGTTATGTTCATTTATCACAATTACAGAGATAACCTGTCTTGTAATTTCAGTATCATAATAGTGGTTAAAATTATTCATTGCTATCTCCTATAAGTGTCATTTCATTTAATGCGTGTCCATTTGGTACCATCGGTAATACGATTTCATCTCTTGAAACAACAACATCAATCATTGCTGGTTTTTTCTTCTCAATTGCATCTTTTAATGCTTCATCAAACTCTTTTTTAGTTGTAACTCTATATCCAACACCACCAAAAGCTTCAACAAGCATTTTAAAATCTGGTTGCATAGAAAGGTCAGTTTCTGATAATCTATTTTCATAAAATAGTGTTTGCCACTGTCTTACCATACCTAAATAGTTGTTATTTAAAATAATATTAATTACTGGTAAGTCAGCTTCAACACAAGTCATTAACTCTTGGATGTTCATTAAAATTGAACCATCTCCAGTGAAGTTGATAGAAACTTTATCTTTATTTCCTCTAGCAACTCCCATAGCTCCTGGAAGTCCAAATCCCATAGTTCCTAAACCACCTGAAGTATTAAACTGTCTTGGGTAAGAAAATGGATAAAATTGTGCTGTCCACATTTGGTGCTGACCAACATCTGTAGAGATAATAGCTTTTTCTCCTAGTGTTTGCCCTACTCTTTCAATAACCCATTGTGGTTTGATTGTAGAATCTGAATCGTTATACCTTAAAGGCTCTTTTTCTCTATAATCTTTAAGTAAAGAAACCCAATTTGTAAAATCGTTAAATTCCATATCTTTTGCAGCTTCAAGCATACCCTCAACAGTAAC